>CAWDRY010000048.1:0-48650 GCA_963804745.1 uncultured Gemmataceae bacterium | reverse complement strand
CCTGCTCTGCTTCGATGCCATTGATCAAACGGACCGGCGAGCGGCTGGCGTGGCCGTCGATCCACATGGCAATCTCGGCTTCGCAGGGCGGATGATCGGTAGGATCGTCCAGCATGAGGAAGTCGGGACCGAGTTGGCCGATCGACAAGACGTGACCGTTGACGTGCAACTCCATGGCACGATGGCGGAATGAACGTGACCGTTCAGGTGGGTGGTATTCATGGCTCCTGAAGATGAAATCGTGGCCAGGGCGCAGGTGTATTCCGCTCGCAACCAATTGGAGCTTAAAGAACAACTCGGGCGTGGAGTTGATGGTATCGTTTTCGTCGTGCAAAGCCAGATCAAACGCGGCCGGTCTGCCGTCAAAGTCATGAACGCGAACCGGCCTATAGTCGCGAACGGGACGTGTATCTCCGGCTGCAAGAACACGGTGTAAAACTTGTCCGCGGATGCCATGTCCCTCAGCTGCTCGGCTACGATGATGAACTTCGCGTAATCAACATGACCGTGGTCAAATGCCCCTTCGTCCTCGACTTCGGAGGCGCTATCTCGATGAATCCCCCGAATTCTCCGAAGAAGTCATGGCAGAGTGGCAGGCCGAGAAACAGGAACAATTCGAGCATGCTGGCCCGAAGTCCAGGCCGTCCTCGCGGCCTTGGAGATGTACGGCGTCTTCATGCTCGACGTGAACCCGGGCAACATCTCCTTCGGCGACTGAGGCCGTTGCAAATTCCGGGCGCCGAGACCAACTCCAGGCTGTACGGTATCTGACCACGTTGCCGGTCTCCCGTCTTTCGGACTGTGGATCATGACCACCACCCAAATCACGGATGGCCCCCATGCACCGACTCCGGTGGTCACCCGTTCCACCGCCCCCATTCGGGGGCTACCGTCGGCGTCGCCGGGCGTCCCCAGGGTTCGCGGACTCACCCTGGGCTAAATTCCACCGCCCCCATTCGGGGGCTTGTTGGCCAGGAACCAATTCACGGTTTCGCGACACCACAATAACCAAGGCGTAAACGTGTGGGAAGGTTCCATCTGCCGCTCTTCAGATCGATCACGTCATACAACCGGCTCTTCAGCTTCACCACGTCGGTAGCCGACAACCGGCACAAGAACACCGAATACTGCCGCCGCAGCCCGAAGTCCTCGCACGTCCTGGCCACCTTCCGCAACCGCTCATGCCGTTGTTGATGAGGGTCAATACCACCGAGTCGGCAATCACGGCGCGAAACTCTTCCATGCGGGTCTTGCTGCCGACGTAATAGAGTACGCCGTGTGTCACCGGCACAAGCAGGTTCTCTTCCAGGAGCAAACCGAAGCGAGCGCGTCCGCGCTCGCCTTCGGCTCGCGGCTAAACGTCAACGCTTCTCGCGACACCCGTTGGGATTGTCACGGACATGATGGAAACCGCTGCGGTATGACAAGGATAGTCAGGGCGCGAATATTTTTAAGGAACCCCAAGGCGAGCGGCGGGAAATAACCTACGCACTGAGCCGCCTCTCGCCCCTCTCAACCCCGAATTTACGGGGGAGGGGGTTGGGGTGAGCTGCCGGGTCATGACTATCAGCTTTGCCGGCCGCCCAACGAGGGTACGAAGATTGTCCTTGGCACAGAGCCGCCGTCGTCGCGCTAGCCGTTCCGCTTGGCGAAGTCTTTCATGAGTGATGCCAAGGCCTGGCAGGCGTCGAGGCCGACGGCGTTGTAGATGGAAGCGCGGGCGCCGCCCACCGAGCGGTGGCCGCCCAGGCCGACCATCCCGGCCGCCTTGGACTCCGCCACGAAGCGCTTCTCCAGGGTTTCGTCGGGCAGGCGAAAAGTCACGTTCATCAGTGAACGGTGCTCGGGCGCGGCATGGCCGCGGTAGAAGCTGCCGGTGCCGTCGATCACTTCATAAAGAAGCTGCGCCTTGCGGGCGTTGCGTTCACCGAGTGCGGTCAGCCCGCCCAGTTTCTCGATCCACTGCAACACGAGATTCACCATGTATACTCCGTAAGCCGGCGGAGTATTGTAGAGAGAATTGTTCTTCACGTGCGTCCCGTAGCGCAGCATCGTCGGCAGGGTCTTGTTGGCCTTTTCCAGCAAGGATTCCCGGATCAGCACGACGGTCACGCCAGCCGGCCCAAGGTTCTTCTGTGCTCCGGCGTAGATCAAGGAGAACCTGGAAGCGTCCAGGGGGCGCGACACGATGTCACTGCTCATGTCGGCGACCAGCGGCCGATCGCCAACGTCGGGGAAAGAGTGCCATTGCACGCCCTGGATCGTCTCGTTCGAGGTAAGGTGGACATAGGCGGAGTTGGGGCTGAGATGGATCTCGTCGGGCCGGGGCACGCGGCGATAGCCGTCGCTCTTGGTGGATGCCGCGACACGGGCCTGGCCTAGCCCCGGAGCTTCTTCATAGGCTTTTTCCGCCCAGGAGCCGGTCATCAGATAATCCGCGCATTTGTCCGGCGACAGGAAATTCATCGGCACCATGGCGAACTGAGTCGAGGCGCCGCCTTGCAGGAAGAGCACCCGGTAGCCGGCGCCCACGCCCAGCAATTGCTTGAACCGCGCCTCGGCCTGGCTGTTGACTTCCTCGTATTCCTTGGAGCGATGGCTCACCTCCATGATGGACATGCCGCTTCCCCGATAGTCGCGCAACTCGGCCTGCGCCTGTTCCAGGACCGGCGGAGGCAACATGGCTGGGCCAGGATTGAAATTGTAAACCTTGCTCATCGATTCGGTATCCTCACTCTGGGCATGCCATTGACCCGGAAGAACACCGTTCCCGCAGTGATTCCTCCGTTCCGCCGGGGCGCCAGGCCGCAGAAATTCTATGTAGGCGAGGGCAAGTGATGCATCCCCGCTTACGCTTCGGGCCAGTGGCATGGCCCGAAGTGAGCGAGGGATGGTAAAATCATCTGCCGCTCGCCTTAAGACTCTAGCTTAGAGGGCGGGCTTGACGTTCGGCAACCCCTGCCCTGATGCCGGAGGATGCTTCTCTGGAAGCGTGCAAACAAAAACCGCCGAGGCCATGCCCCGGCGGTTCGTGCGGATGAATGCGGCGGTCCTTGTCTCTCCGGCTCAGTTTTTCTCCGGCACAACCTGAATCGACTCCGCCTTGTAAGGCGGGGCCACTGCCTTTTCCGGCGAACCGACCACGTGCCCCTGCACGCGGACATACTGGCCGTCCTTCAGGCTGCTCAGTGAGCCGTTGTCGATCAACGTCACGCTGCCGCCGTAAGGATCGACCTCGTCCGGCGGAGCGTAACGCAGCCGCCAGGCCTTGCTGATCCCGGAATATTGAACCTGACCGTTGAGCCAGTGATAGTCCTCAGCATGCCCGTAGGTTGCCTTGACCGTCGTTTCAACAGGGGCCGTGGGCAACTCTGCCGCGCTCGGCGCCGGGCTGGGCTTGCTTGCTTCCACGCTCACGCCGGCTGGCTTGAGCAATTTACTGTCCAGTACCCCTGCCGAAGCCGGGGCAACCAGCGCTTCTGACCGCGACGGACCGGTCCCGTTCCCACCGACCGTGTAGAGTGCATGCTCGACCTTGCCCTCGGGTGAGGACGTCGGCGCATCCGGCCATTCGGGTTTCGGGCGGTCCCAACTCTCGGCTGCCTGGCGCGGCTTGCGATACGGAGGCACGGCATAATCCGCTGTCTGCACGCCTGTACTCTGATTGTCGTCGAGGTTATAGCCGCTCTTCCTGATCGAACCGTTGCGCTCCGGGTTCGTCCAGTTCGTCGTGTAGGACAACCGGCCGGCCGAGCCATTGCTCCCGTACACCGGCGTGGCGCCAGGGTAGCCGATCGGCGGATTCGTGCTGTTGTCGGCTGTTTGCCAGGGCTGTGCGTACTTGTAGTCCAGCCGGCCGGGGCCAGTGGCCGTGCCCGCGTCGCCGTTCGTCCTTGTCATGCCCTGCGAACCAGGCGGGCCGAGCGATTGGGCGTAGCTGTCACCCTGTGTCTTCTGGCCCGGCATCCCGTCCGTCGAGGCAGTCCGGGAGGAGCTGGCCGGCATACTCGGGGAAGCGTCGGAACTCGGGTGCTTTTCCCCGTGTCTACATCCTGCCGTCAGTACGGAGGTGAGCAAGCAGGCCCCGATACAATGTTTGGCCAAGTTCCGCTTCATCCCATCCTCGCTTTCCTTATGATGGTCGGTGCGGGCCGACCGTGTGGGTCGCATGTTGCCTCCGCCAGGCGCAGCCGTCGCCTGGCAAGGTGTGCCAGTATTTCCATCGGTTAGAAGAGGTAGGTTCTTGAGGAATGGTCCAAAAATGATGTGTAGGAAAGATGGGGAAGCTGTGATATTATCCAATGAGGAGGTGCCGTAATGATCCGAGCAATCCTGGTCAATGGAGCAATCCAGCCTGTTGATTCCTTGCCGGAGGACTGGGCCGAGGGACAAGAACTCCGCGTTGAGCCGGTCGGGTCGGAACCAATAGAAGATGCCGATGAGTTCGAGCGTTGGTATCAGGAGTTAGAGCGGCTGTGCGCGTCTAGCCGACCCTGAGGACGATGAACGCCTTCAAGCCGCGTTGGCGAAGGCTCACGAGCAAGCCAAGAGCATGGTTCGACGCCAAATGGGGCTTGACTGATGCAGGGATTCCTCATTGACAACAATCACATGAGTGCCGCTATTAGGCGGGTCTCCAAAATTCGCGAGAGAATTGCCCAGTCACATCGCGCGGGGCACCGACTTGGCACGTGTTTTCCAGTGCTCTGTGAACTTGAAGCTGGCATCCAGCAAACCAGAGACCCGGCTGGGTATAGGCGTCGTCTCG
This sequence comes from uncultured Gemmataceae bacterium, assembly GCA_963804745.1. Classification (GTDB taxonomy): domain Bacteria; phylum Planctomycetota; class Planctomycetia; order Gemmatales; family Gemmataceae; genus CAWDRY01. The sequence goes on along the minus strand of CAWDRY010000048.1, from coordinate 43,882 downwards.
ACCACTTACTTGGCGACGTGCGTCTTTGGCCGATCGACCACCAAGTCACTCGAGTGTATGGGCAAGTGTATCTGGAACTTGAACGGCGAGGACGTGCTCTCTCCCAAGTAGACATGATGCTTGCCGCATTGGCCAGGCTCATGAACCTGACCTTGCTCACGTCGGATCGAGACTTCGAGGCGCTGCCGGATATCCGAACCGAGAACTGGCTCGTAGTTTGAGAGGCTTTATCATGAGTGTTTTCTCCCTACCAGCCAGCACCGAGGCGAAGGCCGCCGTCAGCGCTCTCTTCAGCAACTTCCCGCCTGTCCTGGTAGAGGTTCGCTTCCCTCGCTCGGGGACCTCTCCGGATTGGTATCTGTGGGATGATGAGGAAGAATTCGAACAGATTCTCGAACGGCTTGGCCCCGGCGCGGAGTTGCATTTGAACAGCGTCTGGGATCTCAAGAACAGCAAAGAGGAAATCTGCATCAGAAAGTAGACTCAACGACTACCAGGGGGTCGGAATCGTCCCCGTTTTTGCTAGAATAACTTCACGTAAAACATTGGTTTCCGCCGGTCCGTGACCGGCTTATTTTCAAAGGATTGACGAGGACTCCTCCCTTGCCGGATGAACTACCCCCAGCGGTTCCGCCGCCCGATGGCCCTGCCAGCGGCGGTGACGGGCCACATTATGATCCGCTCAACATTGCCGACGAGCTCAAGGACAGCTATCTGACCTACGCCATGAGCGTCATCATCAGCCGGGCGCTCCCCGACGTGCGCGACGGGCTGAAACCGTCGCAGCGGCGCATCCTCGTGGCCATGAACGACCTTGGGCTTGGCCCGGCTTCCTCCACGAGCAAATGCGCCGGCATCGTCGGCGAAACGATGAAGAGCTACCATCCGCACGGCGACGCTGCTATCTACGCTACCCTGGTCCGCATGGCCCAGGATTGGAACATGCGCCACCGCCTGATCCACGGACAGGGCAACTTCGGCTCGATCGCCGGGCTGCCGCCAGCTGCGATGCGGTATTGTGTTACCGGCGACACTCTGGTCCGAACGGTGCAAGGTACCCCGCGGATCGGTGAACTGGCTGAGATCGAGGCCAATTCGGACGCAGATATTTTCTTTGAAGTGCTTAACCGCAACGGTGAGTCTGTAGTTGCTTCCAAGCTGTTCCACAGCGGTTCTCACCCGGCATTACGACTGCGGACGACTGAGGGCTTCGAATTGGTCGGCACGACGAATCATCCGGTTCTTTGCCTGGAGAATGTCGAAAGAGTGCCAACACTTCGCTGGCGGTTGCTGGCTGCGATCACGCCTGGGTCGCGAGTGGTGCTGGCCCGCGGGTGCGCGGGCGGGACCGAGGATGCCCTCAGTGACTATGATCGGGCCTTGGCCGTTCTCGCGGGGGCATTCATCGCTGAAGGCTTTGCCTCCGAAAGACGCGCTGGCTTCAACAATCTCGATAGGGGTTACTTTGATGAAGTTGTCCATGCCTACGATAATCTCGTTGGTGGGCAGCGCTACGTTTACGAGCGGACCATCAAGTCGGGCAACCGACTTTTTGAGTTGGACGTACAGAACATGGCGGCGTTCAAGGCCAGTCACTTGGCCGAGCTAGTCGGCGACAAAAGTGCTGCCAAGCGCATTCCTTCCTTCGTCTGGAAGAGTGGCCCAGAGTTCAAACGCGCCTTCCTGCAATCCCTGTACGAAGGTGACGGCTCCTCCTCGCTTCTGGCCCGCAACACGATCAGTATCACCTACTCCACGCGCAGTCGGCAACTCGCCCGCGAGATTCAGGTGCTGCTCCTGGAATTCGGCATAGTCGCCAGGCAAGCCCATTACGCCGACGGCGAAATCAAGCTCTTCATCAGCAATCGACGGGATGCTCGGTTATTTGCAGAGCGAGTGGGCTTCTTGGGGGCGAAGCAAGCGAAGCTCAGCACGGAGTTGGAGCAGATACCGGTTACGAGCCGGGCCCTCTCCGGCGACCACATTCCGTACCTGGCTGAATACGTTCGCAAACAGTCCGGATCCACCTGGACGCAGCGCGATTGGCTGCAACGCCACAATATCGATCGCGTTGAACGCTGGGAACGCGATGGCCAGCAGATTCTTGGCAACATTGCTTCGGACGAGGTGCGGACCGTTGTCATGCCTCTGGTGGCCTGCCGCTACTACTACGCCGTGGTAGAGTCGGTCGAAGATGCCGGCGTACAGCCAGTCTACTCGATCCGAGTCGAATCCGACTGTCATTCCTTCATCACCAACGGCTTCATCAGCCACAACACCGAGGCCCGCCTCTCCCCCATTGCCGCCGAGATGCTCGCCGATCTGCAAAGCGACACCGTCGATTTCATCGACAACTACGACGGCAAGTGCCAGGAGCCGCTCGTCCTGCCGAGCAAGTTTCCCAATCTGCTCGTCAACGGCGCGACGGCATCGCGGTCGGCATGGCCACCGAAATCCCGCCGCACAACCTCCGCGAGGTCTGCGATGGGCTTATCCTCCTCATCGACGATGCCGAGGCGACCGTGGATCAACTGATGGAGAAGATTCCAGGGCCTGACTTCCCCACCGGCGGCATCATCTGCGGCCGGCAGGGTCTCATCGACGGTTATCGGACAGGCCGGGGCAAGATCACTCTCCGCGCCTGCGCTGACATCCGCGAAGAGAGCGGGCGAACGCAGATCATCATCAGTGAAGTTCCCTACCAGCAAACGCGCAACCGGCTGCACGAGCAGATCGGCGAACTGGTTAAGGACGAACGCATCAAGGGCGTTGCCGACGTTCGCGACGAATCGAGCGCTCGTGGCGGCGAGCCGGTCCGTCTGGTGGTCTATCTGAAACGCGACTGCGACCCGGAACTCGTCCTCAATCAGCTCTACCAGTTCTCGCCGCTGCAAAAGACGGTGAGCCTCATTCTGCTGGTGCTCGTGGACGGCAGGCCGCGCATCCTGAACCTCAAGCAGATGCTGGAAGAGTTCCTGCGCCATCGCGTCAAGGTGATTCGCCGGCGCACGGAGTTCCTGCTCCGCGAAGCCAAACGGCGGGCGCACATCCTCGAAGGCCAGCTCATCGCCATTTCGTCATTGGATGAGGTGATCGCCATCTGCCGGTCGTCGCCAAGCCGGGCCGAGGCGAAGGAACGTTTGCAGAACCTGGAAGTCGCTTCCGCCGTGCTCAAGCGGGCGCTCGGCGACGACCACTTCACCGCGTTACAGCGTGAGATCGGCATCCAGGCGTCTTACCGCATGAGCGAGGCCCAGGCCGAGGCGGTCGTTCGCCTGCAACTCGGCCAACTCGCCGCCCTGGAACGCGACGAAATCTTCAAGGAGTACAACGACCTCCGGCAAAAGATCACTGGTTACGAGGAACTCCTTAGCAACGAGAGGAACATCCTCGCCGTCATCCGGGCCGATCTGGTGGAGATGCGCGACAAGTACGGCGACGACCGCAAGACGTTCATCAGCGATGTGGGTCCGCGCAACCTCAAGCTGGAGGACCTGATCGCCGAGGAAACGAACGCGGTCACGCATCAGCCACAACGGCTACGTCAAACGGCTGCCACTCAACACTTATCGCAGCCAGCATCGCGGCGGCAAGGGCGTCTCCGGCGGTGACACCCGCGAGGACGACTTCATCGAGCATTTCTACGTCGACCTCGACGCATGCCTATCTCCTGTGCTTCACCAACCACGGCCAGGTCTACTGGCTGAAGGTCTACGACATCCCGCAGATGAGCCGAACCAGCGCCGGCCGGTCCATCGCCAACGTGCTGTCGCTCAAGGAAGATGAGAAGATCACGAGCGTCGTCCCGGTGCGCCAGTTTGACGCCAGCCATTACTTGCTTATGGCCACCTGCCGCGGCATCGTGAAAAAGACCGCTCTGGAAGACTACAGCCGGCCGCAGAGCCGTGGCATCATCGGCATCAACCTGGACGAAGGCGACACGCTCATCGGCGTGGTGATGACGCATGCCGGCGATGAGGTTGTCCTGAGCACCCGCAACGGCATGTCGATCCGCTTCGACGAAGCCGACGCCCGCGCCATGGGCCGCAACACCCGCGGCGTCAAGGGCATCAACCTGAAGGAAGGCGACGAGGTGGTCGGCATCGTCGTGACCGATCCGGAGGGCTACCTGCTGACAGTGTGCGAGAACGGCTACGGCAAGCGCACGCCGTTTGGCGCCAACATTGCCGGAGAGGAACCAGCCGAGACCGAGGAAGAGGAACCAGTCGAGGAACCCGACGAGGGAGCCGACGTCCGTGAAGACGAGGGTACGCTGCCGGCGGAAGGTGAACCCGCCCAGGAGCGTGGCGGCATGCGCTACCGCAAACAGCGCCGCGGCGGCAAAGGCATCCGCGACATCCGCACCAGCGACCGCAACGGCTCGGTGATCGGCGTGATCCCTGTCTGCAACGGCGACGACATCATGCTCATCACCGCCCAGGGCATGGTCAACCGCACACACGTCGATGAAATTCGCGTCGTGGGCCGCAATACGCAGGGCGTGCGCATCATGAACCTGAGCGAGGGCGACAAGATGGCGTCGATTGCCAAGATTGCACGGGAGGAAGTCGAAGCGGAACGGGCGGCGGCGGAAGAAGAACCGGCAGCGGAGGAACAGAGAACTCAGAGTGAAGAGACGCGGCCAGAACCAACGTCAGAGAACCTTGAACCTCCAGAATGAACTCGCGTTCACTCTGCGGCTTTGTGCTATTTTGTCAACAACTCACTGCAACCGCATCGCTCATCACTCATGGCGACCGGCAGCTTCGCATTGCTTACGATTTCGACGATTCGGCTTTGCAGCGTGACCAGGGGCCGATGCCACACACGCCGTTGGTGGAAGGCATCCGCCAAACGCTGGAACTCTTCCGCCGCCTGCACGTTGAGGGCCGGCTTGACCTGGCGGACCTGGAAACGTAGGCTGGAGTAGACTAAGAGGGTGTGTGCCGTTGCGTTGCCCGTCATAAGGAGCCATTAAAACATGAGCATTGATACATCGGCCGAATTGGGGGTGGAGTTGCCACCCGAGGTAGTCGAACTTGCCGCCGAAGAAGGTGTGGAGGAATACTTGCCCAAAGTAATTGACATGACGCGGCGTGTGTTTCCAACCGCCAGACTCGAGGTCTTGATGGATGAAGACCCAGAGATCGCCGATGACCGGCATATCGTCATGAAAGTAGTAGCGCCTCTAAGCGTTCCTGACGCCGTTGCTGCTGATGAGGAGTGGTCCCATCAGCTCTTTCAGTGCTGTCCAGCACCGCTGGTTTGCGTCTTTCGAATCCGCCTGAGATTGGCAAAGTAATGGACGCCCGAGACTATTTGCGTCTGGCAGAAAAACTGGTCACTGGCTCGACAGAGGCCGAATGGCGCTCTGCTGTCAGCCGGGCCTACTATGCTGCTTTTCACGTGGCGAGACGACTGCTGCTGAGTTGTGGCTTAAAGGTTCCCCGCTTGGACCGGGTACACGCCTATCTTTGGCGGCGCCTCGCCAATTGCGGGGATGTGGAAGTCAGGGATGCGGGAAACGTGTTGAACTTCCTGCGGGGTGAGCGCAACAATGCGGATTACGACTTCGACCAACCGTTGGACCAGGGTGGTGCTGCCACTCGTGTCCAACGTGCCAGGAACGTTATCCTGGCTCTTGAGAAAGCCGCCAAGGAACCCCTCAAGACCCAAATCACCGAAGCCATGAAAACCTACGAACGCGACATCCTGAAAGAAGAAACCTGGCACCCGTGATTACACATCATCCCACAGCCCTGAAGCTCGTCGTGCTCCGCTCCGCTTTGCCTTTCCTCGTGTAGTCGCTGGTGCCGCTGCCTCTGCCGGTGCCTGTTCTTCCCGCCGTTTGTGCCGTAAGTAGAGCTTGATCGGTACGTCGCCGAACGGCAAGTGATCGCGGAATGCCTTGAGAAGATAACGCTGGTATGTGTTGTCGAACAGTTCCGGTCCATTCGTGAACAGCACGATGGTCGGAGGATGGGTGGCGACCTGGGTGCCATAGAAAATCTTGGGCCGGCGGTTCTGTCGCAGTGGTGGGGTTTGCTCGTCCAAAGCCTGACGCAACACGCGATTCAGCTCGCCGGTGCTCACGCGGGCGGCGGCCTGCTTGTGCAGGTTCTGGGCCAGATTCAAAACTTTATGCACGTTCTTGCCCTCCTTGGCCGTGATGAAGGCGATCGGCACATAATCCAGGCTGGGAAAAGTGGCCCGGATGTAGTCACCGAACTTGCCTGTCGGCAAGCTCGGCGTCAGCAGGTCCCACTTGTTGACCACGAAGATGGCCGGTTTGTGGTTTTCCAGGATGTACTCGGCAAGCTGCTTGTCCACCTTGCTCACGGACAGTTTGGCGTCGAGGAACAGGAGCACCACGTCGGCGCGACGGATGGATCGCTCGGCTCGGGCCAGGCTGTAGAACCCGATGTCGTCGCGAACGCTCTTCTTCTTCCGCACGCCGGCGGTGTCGATGGCAATGAACGCCAGGCCGTCGCGCTCGAAGCGAACATCGACGCTGTCACGGGTCGTGCCGGGCACCTCGCTGACGATCGTGCGCTCGGATTCAGCCAGGCTGTTGATGAAGGTACTCTTGCCGGTGTTGCGCCGGCCGACGATGGCGAGCTTCATCGCCACCTCCTGCTGCACATCCTCTATTTCGTGATCGGGCAGGCTCTTGCGGAGAAGGCCGCGCAGCTCTTCCCTGCCCCGATTCTGTTGAGCACTGACGGCAATTAGTTTACCGCAACCGAGTTCGTAGAACTCCGAGGAGTGTGCTTCCAGCTCAGGAGTGTCGCACTTGTTGACGACGCACAGTATCGGCTTTGTCACCGAGCGCAGCCTGCTGGCGACCTCCTCATCCAGCGGCATCAGCCCGTCACGAGCATCGACGACGAAGAGAATGACGTGCGCCTGAACGATGGCCGTCTCGATCTGCTGCTCAATGTGAGCCGTGAGGTTATCCACATCCTGGATACCCATGCCGCCGGTGTCCACCAGCTCGATGTAGCGATCATCAACCTGAACCAGAGTGGAGATGCGATCGCGTGTCACGCCGGCCGTCGGATCAACGATGGCAATGCGCTTCCCCGCCAGCCAGTTGAACAGCGACGACTTGCCCACATTGGGCCGGCCGACAATGGCAACCGCAGGTACAGCCACGGCAGAATCTCCTGGAGCGAACGCTGCATCAATTCCCAGGCCTGTTGCTGAGCAGTCCCGAACCATGTTTGATTCCACAGGACGCTTGGGGTTCGGACTACTATTCTAGCAGTAAAGCACCGATTGAATCATTTTACAGTGGAGAATGGCATGTCCGACACGCAGCGTCCGAGCATGGAAGAAATGGCTCGCCAGGCAAAACAGCACCTGGCCAGCTTGCGGGCCGCGGGCGTGGAATGGCTGCCGGCGCCCCCCTGTCCTCCCCTGTTCCGGATGTCCAACCGTCTGAAGAACCGAAGGGTTCCGCGCCTACTCCTGCTCTCTTCGCCGATCCCGCGGAGGCATTTGCTGATACCATGAAACAAGAACTGGATGATACATGCTTCGCTCACGCTTCAGGCTCGGACGTTGCTGCATTTGCTGAAACCATGAAACGACAACTGGATGATACCCTATCTCCTGAAAAACGCCGTGAAGCCCTCAACGTCCTCAGCGAGACCGTCAGCAAATGCACGCGTTGTGCCGAACTGGCCTCGACACGAACGCAGACCGTCTTTGGCGTCGGCCCATTCAATCCCGATCTCTGCTTCATCGGCGAAGCGCCGGGAGCGGACGAAGATGCGCAGGGCGAACCGTTCGTCGGCGCGGCGGGCCAGCTTCTCAACCGCATCATCGCCGCCTGTGGCATGAAGCGTGAGGAAGTCTATATCTGCAACATCATCAAGTGCAGGCCGCCGGGCAACCGCACTCCCTTGCCCAATGAAGCCGCCAATTGCCGGGAATACCTCGAAAAACAGCTCGACCTGGTCCGGCCCAGATTCATCTGTTGCCTTGGCTCGACCGCGATCCAGCACCTACTACAGACCACCAAGTCGATCGGCATGATGCGCAAGAAGTTCCACGACTACCGTGGCATTCCAGTCATTTGCACTTATCATCCGGCGTACCTGTTGCCGCACCGCAATCCCAATGCGAAGAAGGACGTGTGGGAAGACATGAAGATGCTGCTAACCAGGATGGGACGACCGATACCCCAAACGCAGAAATGAAGACGAAGAACGGGAAAATAGAGGATGGAAGATGGAGGATCGAGAATTGGTCGGCTCGCAATTTTCCACCCTCTATCTTCTATCCTCCATCCTCCATCCTCTATTCTCTCTTTATTCTTCATTGCCTATCCTGGTTGCCCGGCGGCGTTGACAGTTGCCGTGTCGGCCGAGGCCATCGTCTCCTTGAGCTTGCGCGACAGTTGCTTGAAGGTGACCGGCAGCACCAGTACGGCGGTATTGGGTCGCTCCTTGACTTCACTGGCCCAGGCCGCTTGTTCTTCCGAGAGTATCAGGACCCCGCCGCAGTTAAGCCCCTGTCTCTCTGCGTCGTAGAGAATCCGTTCAAACGCCGTTTGTCCTTCCTTGCCAGTGCTGCCGGCGTCCACAATGAGGGCATCGAAAGGTTGTTGCTGAAAGCGGTCGAGGGCTCGTGCCGGGTCGGCAGCGAGAAGGACCCGGTAGCCTTGTTTATTGAGCCCCTCACGCAGTTGATTCTGCAGCCGTTCCTCCTTTTCCACGACGAACACGGTTCGGGTAGAGGACTTGCCGCCGTCGGTCTTGTCCTCAATGTCGCGGCGGACGGCCCGAATTGCCTCAAGAAGCTGCGATGGTGTTTGATGGCGCTGCTGCGGGTCGAAGGCAGTCATTGTCTCGACGAGCCGGAACAGGGACGGCGGACCGGCGACTTCGTCGCGGCTCATGAGTGGAAGGTTCTCGAAGCGCTGCCGGCGCATGCGGGCATGGCGATCACGCGTCGGCGCCAACGGGGGCCGGCCGGTCAACATTTCGTACAACACGCAGCCGAGGAAGAAGATGTCGCTCCGCACGTCCCCCGCCTGGGTCCCCGTCGCTTCCTCCAACCCGGCGTAATCGACGGTACGATCAACTTTCTCATCGTGCTGGTCCTGACTCGAATAGTGCGAATAGATCTTGGCCAGACCGAAGTCCACCAGCTTGGCTGCCCTCTGAGCCGAGATGAGGATGTTGGTCGGCTTGATGTCACGATGAGTGACGCCGCGCGAAGCGGCATAACAGAGGCCCGACGTGACATCTTCGAGAATGCGCAGGGCCTCGGACGGCTCGAGCTTCTTCCGGCTCACCAGGAAGTCGCGCAGGCTGCCGCCCTCCACGAATTCCATCACGATGTAATACTTTTTGCTCGGCGGATCCTGGTGGACACCCAGGATTTCGACGATACCGGGGTCTTTCAGTGTCAGGCCGACCTGCCCTTCACGCTCGAACAATTCGACACTGTGCTTGTTGTCGCTCCAGCGTTTGCGGAGCACTTTGATGGCCACGACCCGGCCACTGTCTTTGTCTTCCGCGCGAAACACTCGGCCAAAGCTGCCGGAGGAAATTTTGTACAGTAGCTTGTGGCCGCCCAGAAAATAGCCCGTTTTGTCGCCTTTCAGTAGCTTCTGGCTCTGCCAGGGTGTGAGAAGGCCCTTGCGCTCCAGAAGGCGCAAGAACGGCTCGGCATCACCGCCCCGGTTGCCGAGCTCCTCCCACGCTTCCTGAACCTGTTGCTCATTCAATAGGCCGACCAGCTGAGCTGTTTGAGCCAGACTGTCGGCATCAACAGTTGTCATGCTTTCTCCCTGTCTGCAACAAGCTGCCGATGTACGCCATTGGGTCCATTTTACGCTGTTGGCGTACCAGCTCAAGCAAAAATTTGCCGGTTTCAGGGAGAAATTCAAAGATGAGGGCCATACGGACAGTAAGGTGGGAGCTCATGAGGCATGTGTTCCATTCCTGGCGATTGTCCGTTTCGTGCATGCCTTGCTACACTACCCGTGGTGATTGGAGAAGTCCGCCCCGCTAGCCGAAAGGCCTTCTGGCATGCTCTCATTCGAAATCGTGGATGCTCCATCTCCTGTTAGGCGACTGCCTTCCTGGCTGAAGCACAACCTGCCGCGCGGCAACGGCAACTTCTTTACCCACGGCCTGCTCCGTGAGCTGCGCCTGGAGACGGTCTGCGAGAATGCCCGCTGTCTCAATCGGCCGGAGTGTTACGCCCACCGGACGGCCACGTTCATGATCCTGGGCAACACCTGCACGCGGCCATGTGGATTTTGCTCGGTGGCTCGCGGTCACCCGGAAGCCGTCGAGAATGACGAGCCTGAGCGTATCGCGGAGGCAGCCCAGCGCCTGGGACTTCGCTACGTGGTCATTACTTCCGTCACACGGGACGATCTGCCCGACGGCGGCGCCGATCATTTCCATCGTTGCGTCCTGGCCGTGCGCGCCCGTACCGGCGCCGCCGTGGAGGTGCTGACGCCTGATTTCCTGGGAAACAGGCACGCCATCGACCGGGTCCTGGAGGCACGTCCCGAGGTGTTCAATCACAACATGGAAACCGTTCCTCGGTTGTACAAGAAAGCGCGCGGCAAAGCGGAGTATCAGCGCAGCCTTGACTTGCTTGACTACGTGAAACAGCGGTCGCCGCGGACCATCACCAAGAGCGGGCTGATGCTCGGACTGGGTGAAACTACCGAGGAGCTGCTCGAAGTGCTGGCCGATCTGCGGGCGGTGCGTTGCGATGCGCTCACCCTGGGGCAGTATCTGGCGCCGACGTTGAAGCACATTCCGGTGGTCCGCTACCTGCCCCCCGCGGAATTTGCCGCCCTGGCTGTACTGGCGCGATCCCTGGGGTTTGCCAGGGTGGCAAGCGGGCCGTTCGTGCGTTCCAGTTATCACGCCGGCGAGATGGAGAATGCCGATGCAAGCGCCGATCACGCTTCCTGAATTGGGCGCCGCTCCGGTGGTGCTCAGCGTCTGGTTCGCCGATCGGGGCGATACTATATATGAAGGAGACCGTCTTGTCGAGGTGCTGGTGGGTGGGGCCACTTTCGACGTGCCGGCGCCGGCCACGGGACGATTGGGCGAGCGCTACGCATTCCCCAACGACGGGTTGGTTCCGGGACAGGTGCTGGGGGTGGTGGAAGTGGAAGAGCAAGCCAATAGCATGTAGAGGAGGGGACATCTGCGTGGTTCGTCCAGGCATACATGCCGCTCGACGAAGAGCAACAGCGCGAATTTGATCGGATCCTGGCGAGCGAGTCTTATCAAGGAGTTCGAACAATGGCAACGACATGGTTTGAAGAGGGAGTGGCAAAGGGCCGTGAAAAGGAACGGCGAGAAATGGTACGTGAGCTTCTCGAAGATCGATTCGGTCAGCTGAGCGCGCAGGCGATCGAGCGATTGCAATCTCTTTCAATGGAGCGACTGAAGGAATTAAGGCGTGCGATCCTGCGAGTTCAGTCGCTTCAAGAACTGGGTCTCGATGATTGATTCCAGGGCACGCATGACACATCCCCCCTTCCTCTCCCTGGACGGCCTCGACGGCAGCGGCAAATCGACGCAATGCCGGCTGCTGGCCGATTGGTTGCGTAAACAAAGCTACGCCGTTACTGAATGCGCTGACCCCGGCGGCACCGCCGTCGGTGACGTCATCCGCGATCTGCTTCTAGGCCGCCGCCACGAGATGAGCCTCCCCTGCGAGGCTTTTCTCTTCATGGCCAGCCGGGCACAACTGACGGCGGAGATAATCAAGCCGGCCCTCGACGCCGGCCAGGCCGTCGTGGCGGATCGCTTCCTCCTTGCCAACGTCGTCTATCAGGGGCACGCGGGCGGTCTCGATCCGGAACAGCTTTGGTCCATCGGCAGGCAAGCCACGGCCGGGCTGGAACCCGATCTCACCATCGTGCTCGATCTCCCCGTCGAGCTGGCTCTATCCAGGCGGACAGGTCCGGCAGATCGTGTCGAGAGCCGGAACTTCCAATATCATGCCCGAGTCCGAGCCGGTTTCCTTGCCGAGGCGCGGCGTGCCTCCGGGTTAAACCCGGAGGCTCCCCGTATCAAGGTCGTGGATGCCGGCCAGCCCGTCGCCGTGATTCACGAGCGTATTTGCCAGGAGGTTGCCCATGTCGTGGCAGCGTGTGCGCGGGCATGATGGTCTGGTCGAGGCGTTTGATCGGGTCGTCCAGCGCGGCAGGTTGGCACATGCCTATTTCTTTGCCGGACCGTCCGGCGTCGGCAAACGGCTCTTCGCCAATGAGCTGGCCAAGGCCTTGCTTTGTGAAAGCACCGCAAAATCCCGACTGGAAGCGTGTGATCATTGCAGCGCCTGTTTGCAGGTGGATGCTGGTTCCCATCCCGACTTCTTCGTTGTGAGCAAGCCGCCGGACACGGTGACGATCCCCATCGAGTCGATGAGGGACCTGTCCCGAGATCTCTCCCATAAACCGGCCCGCGGACACGGCAAGATCGCCATCGTCGATGATGCGGACTATCTCACGGACCCCACTACCCCAGCGGCCGCCAACGCCTTTCTCAAGACCCTGGAAGAACCGCCGCCGCGCTCCGTCCTCATCCTCATCGGTACCGACTCCGATCTCCAGTTGCCCACCATCATTTCACGCTGTCAAATCGTGCGCTTTCGCCGTTGCCCGACGCCGTGGTCGCCGAGCTGCTGCGGGCGAACGGTCTGGATGATCCGGCTCTGCTCGAGCGCATCGTCCGGCTGAGCGACGGCAGTCCCGGACAGGCTCGGGAGCTGGCGGACCCTGCCTTGTGGAAGTTCCGGCGAACGCTGCTCGACAGCTTCGCCCAGCCACGGTTCGACAGCGTAAAACTGGCCCAGGACTGGATGAACTTTGTTGAAGAAGCCGGCAAGCAAGGACCCGTCCAGCGTCACCGTGCCGTTTCGGTTTTGCGCCTGCTCATCGAGTTCCTCAACGACACGATCTCTCTCCGTCTGGGAGGAAAGCCGAAGCTGGCAGACCAGGACGATTTGCGCATTATGCAGTATCTGGCGAATCGCCTCGAACCGGAACCGATGCTGGCACTCCTGGAACGCTGCCTGGAAGCCGACCGGCAGATCGACCGGCGCGTCCAACTTGTTCTGGTGTTGGAAGCTCTCGTCGATGCTCTGGTGGTCCTGCTCACCTGAATCGAGGGGGTTGGGCGAGCCGAGCAGCGTAAGCTGCCGGGTGATGAGGCTCATCACCCGGCAGCTTACGCTGCTCGGCTCGCCTCTCTAGCCGGACTTACCTCTCTTTTCTCACCACTCACCACTCACCACTCACCACTTTTATTGATCTTGGCTCCCTGGCTACGTGCTGCTATATGCCCTTTGGTTCTAAGCTCAGCACTCAGCACTTTTTTTGGTTGGCACGACCATGAAACGTTCAGCGGCATTATTATTGTTGTTGATTGCTGGTTGCAGCACGGCGCCGATCGCCGACTTGTTGGATTACTTCAAGCCGGCGCCGGCTGACGTGGACCAGTCAACCACGCCCATCTACGTGGCACCGCCGCCCGCGCCAAGGCCCGTGCCTCCACAGTCGCCCTTTAACCAGGGAACCGCTCCGGCGCCCCTCGCACCAGTGCCTCCTCCGAGACCGATTGTTGCTCCTCCACCTCCTGCCGGCGTTGCAGCCCCTCCGGTGTCGCGTGTCGCGCCTGTACCGGTACCTGATCCGGCAGCGCCCCAGTAGTGCATGAAGATGTTGTCAACTATGGAAGCAGGCTGTCACACGCTCGCCTATCGGCTTGCGGCTAAACGGACCGCTTCGACAATCTCTTCCAACTCTGCCAGCGCTCCCATGCCCCACGTCGCCGCACGCCAGCCGCTTGCTTTGTGGCGACACAATGCGCAGCTTCGGGCAATGCGCATTGATCCACTCGATAACTCCCTCAAGGCCGAGACCGGCTGGCACTCCATCTCCGGCGAGCTGGCGCAGGTGCCGCACCGTCAGCGGATGCTCCCACATGAAAGTGTTCATGGCCGGCGCCAGCACCACCGGCCGAGCCGGGTCCCATGCTCGCCATACACACGTCAGACAGTTATCCGCCAGCCCGTTCGCCAGTTTCGCCAGCGTATTGGCGGCGAGCGGCGCGATCACGAACACCTCGGCCCAACGGCGCAGCTCGATGTGCAAGACAGGATCATCTCGTTGATAACGCCGGCCCTCCGCTGATTCGGGCCATTCATCCTCATCGACGATGACCACCTCTGGGTTCCGCCCGGGTTTCGTTGGATCAAGCCCGGCAGGGTCGAAGAAATAGAGAGCAGCCTGCGTGGCCACCACCTTGACCTGATGCCCGGCACTCCTCAGTTTCTCGTACAGCAGCGGCGTGCGGATCGCCGCAACCGACCCGGTCACGCCCAGCAAGACATTAGCCATGACTTCTCTCCTTGTGCAAACGTTCCACTTCATTGAGCAAGCGTGCAGGCAACTCCTGTCGGGTGATCCGCTGATACCGCCCTTTCAGCGGACCGATAAAGGCCCAGGCCGTGCGCCTTCCAGAGTGTTCGCCACCATCAAATCCGCGGCGGACTGAAGCGCGAGCGCTCGGCTATCTCCAGCAGTTGTTCGTCCGTGATGCCGACTTCGAGCTTGAACTTCACGAGAATGCCGCGAAACTGCCAATCGGTGCGCACCAGGTCCACCAGCTTGGGAGTGCGCACCAGCCGCAGCCAGAGTTCCGGCTCGTGCTCTTAATCTTGCCGGCGTCCAAGGCGGCAGACAGGGAGACAAGGAGACAGGGAGACAAGGAGAGAGGACCGGTCTCTCCATCTCCTTGTCTCCCTGTCTCCCTGTCTCCCTGTCTCCCTGTCTCCCTGTCTCCCTGTCTCCTTGTCTCCATGTCCGGCCTGTATATGCCTGCCAACTCGTAATCGCTCACCGCCGCGCAGTGAATAAGTGCGTCGGGCGCGTCGCCATTCAGCTCGTTCCGCATGAGTTCTTGCAGATCGTCGAATGTATGATACTTGCGTATCAGCCAGCGCTCTCGTCGGCGGAGTTTGCGACAGGCTGCTGACCACCTCCGGATGCGATGTGAGCAATGTGACCTGATGGCCGCGCTCTGAGCGTGCAGGGCGATGCCCGTCCCCGTTCGGCCCGTGAAGATATTGGTGATGCAGCGAACACGATCGATCGGCGTCTGGGTATTGCCTGCGCTGACGAGGATTTTCACAACACGCCCTCCTCCCCACGCTGTAAACTTCGAGCCAGGGTTCATCGCCGACCGGCGGCTTGTCGGTCATGATTGTTTCAGTATATCGGTTTTTCTCGCCAATATCCTGTTTGCATCTCCCCGCTCGGTCTAATGACACTCGCACACGCCTACGTTGCGCCCTTTACCCAAATGGTGCCGAACCCTTAGATCGTTTAACCGCGACCTGAAGGGGAGCACGGTCAGCATCTCCCTGTGCTCGCCTATCGGCTCGCGGCTAAACGAAAAGGCATAGCGTTCTGCTCTTGGCTCGCATCACCCCTTTCGCTATAGTTCGCCCCCGCAGTTGCCACGGGGGTGTGAAGACTGCGAATTCCAGTACACCAATGAGGAGGAGAAGAGTAATGGTTCGTTTTACGCATCTTGCCAACCAAGTTCGCCGGATCGGGGGAACGGTGTCGTGCATGGCAATCCTCATGTTGCTTGCCAACCTGTCCAGAGTCGCCGCGGCCGAAACGGAGACCCGCGACTTCAGCGTTATGATCGACAGAAGCAAGGCGGGTGACTATCAGATGGAGATCAATTTGCACGAGGACGGCTCCGTTGCCGTCGCGACGCAGGCCAACATCCGCGTCACTTACTGGGGCGTCCCGGTCTACTCATATCTCTATGTCGGCATGGAAAAATGGAAGGACGGCAAGCTGAAGCGTCTGGAAAGCTCCACCAACGACGACGGCAAGCGGTTCAAGATCCACACCGTGACGGACAGCACTGCCCTCCGCATCTCCGTCAATGGCGAGGAGCGTGCGGTTCAACCGGATGTTTGGCTGACGACTTACTGGCGGCTACCGGACGCGAAATTGCGCAATCAACGACTCGTTCTCCTCGACGCTGACACCGGCCAGCAACTGACCGCCACCCTCAGTTACGTCGGCAACGACCAGATCACCGTCTGCGGCCAACCACAGACTTGCGCTCACTACCGCCTGATCGGCGACAAGCAAGCCGACCTCTGGTACGACGCCCAAGAACGTCTCGTTCGGCAGGAATACGTGGAAGACAAACACAACGTCGTCCACGAATTGACGCGAATCCGCCATTAGCCAGAGGTCAGAAGTCAGAGGTCAGAAATCAGAAGTCAGAAGTCAGGAATCAGGCTGACCCCTGGCCCCTGACTCCTGCCCCTGACTTCTTCTGGAATCCCTCTTGCCAAATCAGCCGAAAATTGGTTCTCTTATGGCCACAGATGGGCGAGCGATTGGGGGGCAGCACCCGGTTCACGCAAGAACCCCCGCTCGCCAGGAGTACCCAAGTTCTAGCCAGGGAAGGTGAATCATGGCGGATCGCAATTTCATTCGTCAGACTCTCATCGACTTGCTCGAAGCCGACACGGGTGAGAAATACCCCAACCTCGACGAAAGTGCCAACCTCCGTGAAGGATTGGGCCTCGATTCCGTGGATGTGGTGAGTATTGTGTCGCAGATCGAGCGACAATTCCGCATCCGGCTGACGCACCAGGAGCTGGAAACACTGGTCACAGTGGCCGACGTGCTGAATCTGCTGGAGAGCAAGCTGACGGCGGTGCCGGAGATGAAAGCGGCGTGAGACAAGTATCTGCGGGAAAGGCAGTCCGCAGAGTTGCTCAGCGTGTCGACCAGTAACCTGGCCGGCGACTGGTGTGAGCCAGCGCGATGACCAGCCAGCGGTTGCCCAAATCCTTGCGGTAAATGATGTGAAACGGGTAGCGCTTGAGCAGGTAGCTCAGCCATCAAGACCTGCTTTCCGTCGAGCGCGCTCCCGGACTTCAGCCCACGGAGCAGCCGACATCCGTCCTGCATTGTAGTCGGCTGATCGCCGTTGCGCCTCGGCCATCCACTCCTCGCTTGGCAGCGGCCATTCCTCGGGCGGGATTTCTTCCCAAAGCGAATCAGCCAAGCGCAGCCGGTCCATCGGACTTAGGGTTTGGGCAGCAGAAAGTACGTCTTGAAAAGTCGGCATGATTGGTCCTCCCGTTTTCAGTGTTGGTTAAGCAATCTTTACCCGTGATGTCAATTCGCCCCAAGGGCCGAGATCTGGATTGCCAGCAAGTGCGCTCCTCAGTCTTGCTGCTGGTCTGCCAGCGATTCCGGCACGTACACGCGCTTCAGTCTCCGTGTTGTCATTCTGGATAAATGTCTTTGGCAGCCATTGAATCGTCAACCGCGCGCATTATCCAATTCGCACTGGCATCTTGTCAAGGACCGACCTGAGAAAACGATCTGATATGACGTTTCCTGCCGAACCGGGAGCGCGGGCGACCGGAGTCTGTAGTGGCTCGCGCTCCCGGTTCGCCCTTCTGTTTACGCCGCCGGCCGCACCAACTGTTCCGGCCCTGGCAACGGGATGACCTTCTGGAGCGCCGCTAGCGCTCCGAGCAAGCCGTCGACGGCTTCCTGCGTATGGTTGGCGTTGACCTGGATGCGCAACACGCCCGCGTGGTAAGGCACCGCCGGGAACGTCACCGATTGGACATAGTAGCCGTGCTCGAAGAGGAAGTTGCCGGCGTTGAGCGTATCTGCCTCGTCGCCGACCAGGATGGAAACGATTGGCGTCTGCCCGCCCAGCACTGTCATACCCATCCTCGTCGCTCCCCCCACCAGGTGTGCGATGTTCCGATCCAGCCGGGAACGCAAAAGCTCGTACTCTCCCGACATGAGAATGTCGCAGACCGTGCAGATGGCGTCGAGATAGGCGGGCGGCACCGGGCCGCCGAAGATGTAGGTGTTCGAGCGCATCTTGAGCAGCCGCTTGAACTCCGCGGTACAGCCGATGAACCCACCGAAACAGGAGAAGCCCTTCGACAGCGAGCCGACGACGAAGGTATTGTCGTAGTTGCCCAGAGCGTCGAGGACCGTACCGCGGCCGTTCGTGCCCATCACTGCCGTGCCGTGGGCGTCATCGACATAAAGAATGGCGTTGTGGCGTTTGGCCATGTCGTTTAGCTCGGCCAGCGGCGGCAGCGCGCCGCTCATGCTGTAGACGCCGTCGATGGCCACCACGCCGACACGATACTCGCCCGCTTCCTTGAAAACGCGATCCAGATCGATGGGATCGCAATGCGAAAACGACATGAGCCGCACGCCGTTGGCCTTGGCGATCTTGGCCCCTTCCTGAATGGAGTTGTGCGCATGCTCGTCCACGACGAGCAGATCCTGCCGGCCGACCAGTCCCGGAATCGCTCCCACGTTGGCCAGCGTCACCGACGGATAGATGAGCGTCGCCTCCGTGCCGAGCCAGCGTGCCAGTTTGTCCTCGGCTTCCGCGTTAGCCCGGACGCTGGAGAACGCCCGCGACGCTCCGTTATGAGTGCCCCATTTCGCGATACCGCGGACGACGGCTTCCTTGACGCGCGGATCCTGGTCCAGCCCGAGGAAGCTGTCCGAGCCGAAGTTTATCACTCGATGCCCGTTGATCGCGATCCAGCGGCCCGGACCGATCTCATCCACGATGAGGTCCTTGAGGTGGCTCGTCGGAAACCGCTCGGCAAAGTGTTCAATGAAACGGATCAACCCATTCTGGCGCAGCACCTGTGCCAGCTTCTGCATAGGCAGGTTCGTCATGACCGCGCATCTCGCGAAGTTAGGGAAAAAGAAATCCGGACCAGCGATATACCTTCAACAGGTGCATCATCACGGTTGGTCGGGGAGATAAGACCAAAAATGAGGCGTGCAGGCAAGCGCAATTGATGAAGGACCGGCAAACGGTGCTTGCCTGGAATAGCGATCTTGCCTGGGGCAGCCAGTTTATCCAGTCTTGCGGGAGAAGTTGTTCGTGAACTGGGTTAAGGCGACCGGCAGATAATAATTTACCATCCCTCGCTGACGCTTCGGGCCAGTGTGACATTGGCCCGAAGCGTCAGCGAGGGATGGCATCACTTGCCGCTCGCCTAAGCAACGGCCTTTTGCTGAACCGGGTGCTGCCAGTATGCTTCCTGAGCTGGCGTCGCGAATGGTTCTCACTCTCCTGTGATACCCCTTGAGAGGTTCTCATCGAAGTTGAGAACCAATGCAACGAATGCTGTTCAGCTTGAAGTGCCGGCCTGAAGGCGGGTTAGGGTTGTGAGAAGCATGAAAGGAATAGGCCGGGGTCTTGAGAAGAAAGTGTGTTACCGATAGCAGGTGGTGTCGTTGCCACATCGTTGCCGTTTCGTTGCCACTTTGGGGTCTTTTTTGCCTTTTTTTGAGGGATACGGACCGATTTTGCGGTGGTTTGGAAGGAGAAATAGGGGAGTGTGTGGCCTGGGCGATCTCTGAAGATCGACAAGCTGTCCCAGTTGGCGAGCTAGGTCGGAGCTCTCGGCCCAGTCACTTCCCGCCCCACCGCAAACCATCGTTCCAGCACTTCCATAAGCTGTCCCCGAACTTGCTCATCTCCTGTCCGGCTCTCGGCCAGCTCCTTGAAACGGGCACGAGCCTTTTCCATGCGCTCATTCACTCGCTGCAACAGCTTGATGCACAGTCCCAACTCCGCGGGCATCTTCACTTCACCGCTGACGCCAAGGTTCGCCAGGCAGGCGACAAGCTCCGCTTGCCCACGCGATTGGCAATTGACATAGCTCCCCCCGACTCTGCCGAAGTTGACAGTGTTCGGTGAGAACATCACATCCGTGGACAAATTCGCCGGCCTGTCCTCGGGAATGTTCACCAGCGAATCAGATTCCGGCCGGTGACCAATCCACTCGGCCAGAGGCGTTGCATCTTCCAGCTCGGCTGCGTCCCAGATGTCGGCCGCCAGGTCGTGGACGCTGAAACGGTGGTTGTCGGCCTTCGCGCGCTGTTGCATCTTCTCGATCTCGACCACGCGGATGTCGCGGAAGTGCCGGGCCGTCGCGGAGTAGAGGCGGTCGATGATGGCGTCGCGTTCCGCCTGATCGTGTACGCCAAGCAGTTCAAGGACGGCATCGTCCAGGTCGCGGCGGTCGGGTTTTTGCAACTCATGGGACAGGACCAGCGGGCCGGCCGCGATTCGGCGGGCACGGTCGGGACTGTGGCAGTCCATGAGTTGCTCTTCCACCAGACGGCCGACTTCGCGCTTGCTCATGCGAGCCAGGGCGCCGGCCAATCGTTGTGCCACTTCGGGAGATACGCCGCGCGGGTCAGGGACTTCCAGGAGGTTCACATCAACTACTTCGGTCTTGAGGTTGCCTTCCGTCCCGGCGAACCGGCCGTAAAACGTCTTGAACAGTCCGACGAATGTCGAGTTTAGAACGGCTACCAGCGATCCTTGTTCGCGCTTCATGAGTTTGTCACACGCCACGTCATAGAGGTTACAGTTCCCGATAATTTGTTCGGGGTTCGCAGGAATGATGTGGCGGTACTGCTGTGATTTTGACCAAAACGCTAAGCCGGGCTTCACAAGCGAAGTCAGATCGTACCAGCGTTCACGCGCTTTGCATGTAGGCCGCTCTGGTATCGGTTTGCCTCTGGATTTCTCCGAGGCGAACGTCGCTGTCTTCCCATATTGAAGGTAGCGGTAGACCCAGGGTGCTTTCGTTTTCAGCTTGTCCATCGGCTCGCTAACCAGCAGGACAACGCGGTCGAGGTCCACCGCCCGGATGGTTGGCCGATCAACCTTCATCAAGCTGTGGACTTCCGGCGCCAGGTATCGGGACTCAATCGGATGGACACTGCCGTCGCCGGCTTCGATGATCTTGAGCTTGCCCGATGCAACATCCTTCCGGGGTGCCCCGCCCACGTGTTCACGAAAGGCACGATCACTCTGGTGCATTCGCAGCATGTCTGCCGTAACGTCTTTGGGCATAAAGAAGGCATCACAGCCGCTCTTCACGCCGAAGCGGATGTTCGCGATTTCACCCAGAGGAACGAAGCGATGCCCAAACCGGCGCATGATGTCGAAATACACGTCCGGGGCACGCAGGTAGCGCCCCCATTTGCCGGCACGGTAGGCCTGCATTGCCCCGCTGAAAGCGGCCGTTTGTCCATTCGACTCCAACACCACCCATGAATCGTTTTCTTCGGACTCGTCCGAGTCGGGGCCATCCGCTGATTCACCATTCTCGACCCCGCTCAGGACTCTGCCAGCGCGAACGCCGTCCCGCCACAGCTCCTCTTGTGACTTGATGATGATGCGTAAATCCTGATCCCGATAATCGGTTTCGGTGGCCAGGATGCGGTCGCGGAGCGCCTCAACCGCGGCATGGCGAGTAGATTCATTCTTGCCGGCCGGAATGCCGATGATTTCCGCCAACGGTCGCTTGAAGCGGACAAATGGAACGCGCTTCGCCATCCGTTCTGATTCACTCTCGCAGCGCTGAAGGATCGTGATGCACGTCTTGACGCGGGCATCTTCAAACCACGGCTCGGCAGCGCTCTCCATGACGGCCAGGATGCGGAAGTGTTCGAGAATCCAACCCTGGAGAGCAAAACCATACTCCACATCCAACCACGAAGAGCTTGTGAGGAAACCGAAGTAGCCGTCATCCTTCAGCAGTCGCGTGGCCGCGGGCCAGAAGTAACAATGCAGATCGCTTCGGCCCGAAAGGCGCAGGCCAGGCCAGGCGCAGCCGCAAGCTGGCCGTACCGTTTCTTGTCGGCTCTCTCGATCTTCTCCTGACGGACATAAGGCGGATTGCCGACAAGGGCATCGAGGGGTGGCAACGCTATGTCTTGCTGACCGCCGGCATTGTCCGGGATGCGGCAGAAAGGTTGCGGCGGGGCATAGTCAAAGAAATTCCGCCGGATGATGCGCGGGTAGTTTGCTTCATCCTCGATCTCGCGGGCAGCCAGGTTCAGCGTGGCGAGGTGTGCGGGATATGGAGCGATGTCGCAGCCGAACAGCTCGCTGATCAGTTCAAGGTGAGAACGCCCAGGGACAAGATATTTCTTGCGGTAGTAGGCCCTCACCAGGAAGCTGGCTGAGCCGCAGGCCGGGTCAAGGACCGTATCAGCTCCCGCGCGGATGCAAAAGGCGTTGATGACGTCCACGGGGTCATCACCGGTGAAATGCTGACCGTAGCGGTGGCGTTCGTCTGGGGCGATAAGCTTCTGGAAGATTCGCCCCACCACGTCGGACGGCACTTCCCGGAAGTCCACCGACTCAATGCCGCGGAGTAATCCGCGCCAGGCATCGAGAGAACCAGCCGGGTGAAACACCAGCGCCGTCGCCCAATCCTGGGCGTCGGGCATCATCAGCGGCTCATAGTCGCCACTCCGGTCAACCGCCTTCTGAAAGAAGTTGTTGAATGCTGCCAGTGCATCCTCTGGCTTCTTAACCGCAGGCCGCAACTCCAGGTGCGGCAGGTCGGGAAATCGTGTACGCAGCGCCTTGTAAAAGATCAGCCGGTTAGCCCAAACATAGGCCAGCGTCTTGGCCATGTTGTCCACGGTCTTGGTCCACTCTTCAAACGGCGTGCGAATGAAGGCCCGATCCTGCTCGGTCATCCACTGCTGGACGCGCCGGTCAAATACCTTGCTTCTTTCGGCATGGTCCAGGATGTAGGCGCTTGTCAGTCGTACCGGCCAATCAAGGTGGCTCTCCAGGGAGCGGAGGAAGATGTCATCCGGGGGCATCGACCAGTCGCGCCGCCGACCGGAGATAATGTCGGCAAGGTTGCGCAGCAGATCGGGCAGAAAGTGCGTCTTGATGAAGGCAAGGTTTTCATCGCGGGCGACATCTTCAGCAGTTCCAAGATAGCGGGCCAATTGCCACACGCGCACGCGCCGCTCATACCAGGGCCGATCCCAGAGGCTTCGATCCCAGAGGGCGAATTCGTTGACGTTCCAGGTGAAGAAGAACTGAACGCCAGCGTCATCGGCTTTGGCCGCGGCATCCGCCATAAGCTCCTGGCCCATTGCCGACCGGCCTTCGGGCGTTCCCGGCAGCTTGACTACGCCGCACAATACCAGCTTACCGTTGTGGTCAAAGAAGCGAAGGTCTTTGCGTTTTCGACGGTTGGCGCCAGTGCCGTAACCTTCTACCCGCGTCTCATGGAACGGAAAAATGGCGGGATTCTGGCTGACAAGGGCATTGATAGTTGAGGCAACCTGAGCACAGAAGTCTACCTCGTTGATTGTCGGACTATGCGAAGGCATCACACTACCTCAAAGCCTGACACGATGCTGAAAGAGCCGAAGGGTAACCAATCAGCCCCGCGCGAGCAAGCGGGATCATTGTAGCGGCCCGCCGGGTTGTGTTCCAGGAGCGGAGGTGGGCTGGAGGTGTCTGGAGTTTATCGCGGAGTTGCCCTCGCTCTTTCCCAACGTGGCAGGCCGTCAAACGGGAGCGTAGCGTTGTTAGCCCTGGCACACGGTCGAAGACGGCGTCGTGGCTGGCCAGATGGGTCAAGGGGTGTACTTGCATTTTGCTCTGGCCAACTTCGAAGTAGTTTCTTACCTTAGTGTACGAAAGAACGGTATCGACGTGCCCCCTGCTTGTGACCGAAATCATGCGCCAACACGACCACAATGGCCTGGACCACCTCCCATTTTCCTCCGCGCTCCAACGCCGGCACGAAGCTGCCACATCGATGGCGCATCGCCAGGAAAAAGGCCAGGTATTCACGCCTCCAGCCGTCGGCCGCTTCATGGCAAGTCTCTTTTCCCAGTTCCCCAGGCAAATCCGATTGCTCGATCCAGGTGCCGGCCTAGGCTCGTTTTCAGCTGCTGTGTGCGAGAGAATTTGCAAGCTGTGGACCGAGGCCAAAACCTGTGCAGACGCGGCCATGGCCGAACGTGGAGGCGATGATCTTGGGGACCAGGATCGAAGGATAAACGCGCCCTTTCTGGCACGAACCTTGATTTTCGACGCGGCGAGGGGATAATCGCAACATTGTGAGTGAACCATGACCCCGATTTATCACATCACCCACGTGGACAACCTGGTGAGCATCCTGCAACACGGATGCCTCTGGTCGGACGCGCAACGAATCAAGAAAAGGATCGTTAACACGAACATCGGCCATTCACACATCAAGCAAAGGCGTTTAACCCGGCCGGTTCCCGTGGCTGTAAAAGGATTTCTCGGCGAATACGTGCCCTTTAATTTTTGCAATCGTTCCGTCATGCTTTGCGCATTACTATGGGGGCGTAGCTGGCTATTCGGGCGGGCAAGAACCTATTGTGCATCTCGTGTCAAGCATTGAAGCTGTTGTCGCTTCCGGTCGGCCGTGGGCCTTTACGGATCGTCATGCAGAAGTGGCCTACGCCCGATATTTTGAAGACTTGAACTCCCTGGGTGAAGTGGACTGGGACGCAATGACGAAGACCTACTGGTCCGAAGTGAAGGAAGTCAGGCAAGCCGAATTCCTGGTTCACGATTGGTTCCCCTGGACTTGCGTGGCCAAATTTGGCGTGTATAACGACGCCATTGCGCAGCTGGTGCAGCAAGCGATTGCCAAGGCGACGCATCAGCCGCCCATCGTCGTCGAAAGTGGTTGGTATTATTAAGAGGACAGTGAAGCCATGATCGAATTTGGAAAAGGAAATCTGCTGGACGCCGACGTACAGGCACTTGTGAACACGGTGAACACCGTGGGCATCATGGGCAAGGGGATTGCCCTGCAATTCAAGAAGGCATTCCCGGAAAACTTCGCCGCCTATGCGAAAGCCTGTGAACGCGAGGAAGTGAAGATTGGCCGCATGTTCATTCATGACCTGGCGCAGCTGCAATACCCACGGTTCATTATCAATTTCCCGACGAAACGCCATTGGCGGGGCCGATCGAAACTGGAAGACATTGAAGCCGGCCTGGACGCACTTGTCAGGGACGTGAAACGCCTGCGCATCGAATCGCTGGCCCTTCCGCCGTTGGGTTGCGGTCATGGCGGGCTAGTGTGGGAAGACGTTTACCCGATGATCGTGGCAGCGTTTGAGGACATCCCTGACGTGCGCGTTGTCGTTTACGCGCCCGGAGCAACGCCTGACGCCGAGACGATGCCAAACCGAACGAAGCGCCCCAACATGACTATTGGCCGGGCGACGATCCTGGGCTTGATGCAAAGCTATGTCGAACCCGGTTACGATTATCCGGTTACTGTGCTCGAAATTCAGAAGCTGGCCTACTTCCAGCAATGTGCGGGCGAACCGCTCAAGTTGACGTTCGAGAAGGGGCCGTTCGGCCCGTATGCCGATGAATTGCGGCATGTTTTGAACCATATCGAAGGACATTTCATTCAAGGCTTCGCGGATGGACAGAACAAGCCTGATACGACAATCAAGCTGCTGCAAGGCGCCGCCGATGAAGCGGCGCAAGTCTTGCGGGAGTACGCGGCGACGCGTGAACGCTGCGAGCGCGTCGCCAAGCTGATCGAAGGATTCGAGACCCCCTTTGGCATGGAGTTGCTGACGAGCGTGCATTGGATCGCCTCGCAGGAGAACCCCGAAGCGAAAAGGGACGTGAATGCGGCTATCGCTGGGGTTCATGGTTGGAATGAACGAAAAAACAAGACGATGCACGCCGATCATATTCGCAGCGCATGGCAACGGTTGCAGGACCAAGGTTGGCTGTGACTTAACGGCTGCTGGGGATTGGACCTGGGGATTGGGTGGACTTGGGAACGTACTTCATTGTTGCTCTCTGGCTGAGGCCGATGGCGCGTCGACGCGGACTTGACGCACCCTACAGCATTTTCACGGCGGGCTTACGCCGTTCGCTCGCCAATATGATCAATTCACCTGCATGCTCACGCTCAGCTTGTTGAGCGCTTCGCTCTCGATCTGGCGGACGCGTTCGCGGGTGAGACCCAGGCATTCGCCGATTTCTTTCAGTGTTTTGGGTTCGGCGTCGTCCAGGCCGAAACGCATGCGCAGGACGCTGGCTTCGCGCTGGTCCATCTTGCCGAGCAGATCCATAGCGTGGTGCAGGGCGTCGGCTTCGACCATTTCGTTGTCGGGGGTCTTGGTGTGGCCGTCCATCACCATCTCGTCGAGCGACCAGCCGCTGTCGACCTGCTCGGTCTGCGGAACGGAGTTGTAGACGCGAATGGCTTTCTTGATGATGTTGAGCTTCTTCTTGGGAAGGTCGAGGACGCGGGCCACTTCTTCGTAACTGGGCGGGCGGCCAAGCTCTTCTTGCAGCTTGGCGGTGGCGCGGCGCCACTTGGCGAGCAGTTCGACCATGTAGGCGGGGATGCGGATCGTCTTGGCGGTGTTCACCAGGGCGCGCTTGATCGACTGCTTGATCCAGTAGCTGGCGTAGGTGCTGAAACGGGTGTTCATGGTGGGATCGAAGCCCTCGACGGCTCGGAGCAGGCCGAGGTTGCCTTCTTCGATCAGGTCTTGCAGACCCAGGCCTTTGCCGGTGTAGCTGCGGGCGATGTTCACCACCAGACGGAGATTGGCCCGGACCATGCGGTCGCGGGCGGTGGTGTCGCCCTTTTCGATGCGATAGGCTAGCTCTTTCTCTTCGTCGGCGTTGAGCAAGGCTGTCTCGTTGATTTCCCGCAGGTATGTTTCCAGTGGCGACTGGACCGCATCACTGCGCAATCGGCGTGGTTGTGTCATGGGTGTGGTTCCAGCGCGTGTAAGTATTCCAGTCAGCAGAGCATAAGCTACATCGGGGGCATTTGGCAAAGTCGGTAGCGGCGGTACAACCGGATTCAGGATTTCTAACCACGGATTACACGGATAGCACGGATAAATACACATCCGTGTTATCTGGGTGATCCGTGGTGAGGAATCCAGACTAACCAGTGCGGACGGCCGGCTACCAGCGTGGGCGGATGCTGGCCCCAAATGGGTATCGTCTGGTGGATTGGAGAAGCTGGAGTCTCGGGGCAGGAAGTTGAGTCGTTCGGAAGGAAAATGGACAGCACTGAATGAGGATTGAGCTAGTTCGGCATAAACGAACCCTTGCGGATGACAAGGTGACAAGGTGACAAGGTGACAAGGTGACAAGGTGACAAGGTGACAAGGTGACAAGGTGACAGGGTGAGTTTCTTCACCTTGTCACCCTGTCACCTTGTCATCACTTCTCCTCGCTGGCTGCTTCGGGCATCTGGATCAGTTGGCCGGTGGCGGAGCCGGTGCCGCCGCGGAGCTCGCGCTGCGGCTTGCCGGGTTGAGCGGTCTCTTCGGCAACCGGTTCTTCATCGACGCCTTCCTGACCGATGCGTTTGCGGCTGAGGCCGATCTTGCGGTCGGCGGGATCGACGCGCAGAACCTTGACCTCGATCTCGTCGCCGACCTTGACCACGTCTTCGGGGCTTTCGATTTTGTGGTCGGCCAGCTCGGAGATGTGCAGCAGGCCCTCCAGACCGGGTTCCAGTTGGACGAAGACGCCGAAGTTGGTGAGTTTGGTAACCTTGCCCTTCTTGACCTCACCGGGGTGGTAGCGGCCGGGGATGTCGCCTTCCCAGGGGTCGTTGTTCATCTGCTTGAGGCCGAGGGCGACGCGCTTGCGTTCCTGGTCCACGTTGAGGATGACGCAGGTGACCTTGTTGCCCTTGCTGACGACCTCGCTGGGATGAGCGACCTTGCGGACCCAGCTCATGTCGCTGACGTGCAGCAGGCCGTCGATGCCTTCCTCGATCTCGATGAAGGCGCCGTAATTGGTGAGGTTGCGGACGATGCCGGTAATGACGGTGGCCGGCGGATAGCGTTCGGCCACCTTGTCCCAGGGGTTGGGCTGGACCTGCTTCATGCCGAGGGAGATTTCCTGCTTGTCCTTGTTGATGTTGAGGACCTGGACCTCGATCTGGTCGCCGATGGAGACCAGTTCGCTGGGATGGTTGATGCGCTTGGTCCAACTCATCTCGCTGATATGAACCAGCCCTTCGATGCCGGGTTCGAGTTTGATGAAGGCGCCGTAGGTCATGACGTTGACGACTTCGCCCGTATGCCTACTGTTGATGGGGTACTTCTGATCGACATCTGCCCAGGGGCTGGGCGACTTCTGCTTGAGGCCGAGGGCGATTTTTTCCTTGTCCTTGTCCACGGAGATGACGTAGACCTCGAGCGGCTGGTCGATTTGGACGACCTCGTGCGGGTTGCTGACGCGGCCCCAGCTCATGTCGGTGATGTGCAGCAGGCCGTCGATGCCGCCCAGATCGACGAAGGCGCCGAACTCGGCGATGTTCTTGACGACGCCCTGGCGGGTCTGGCCCGGCTCGATGTCGGCCAGAAGTTTCTCTTTCATCTCGATGCGCTGATCTTCGAGGAGTTTGCGCCGGCTGACGACGATGTTACGGCGCGGCTCGTCGATCTTGAGGATTTTACATTCGATGGTCTTGCCGATGTACTCGCCGATGTCCGGCGGCCGGCGGATATCGACCTGGCTGGCGGGCAGGAAGACATTGACGCCGATGTTGACGAGCAAGCCGCCCTTGATCTTGCGGGTGACGGCGCCGGCGACTACGTCGCCTTCCTTGTGCTTCTCGATGACCTCTTCCCATTCCTTCTGGCGCTTGGCCTTGCGATAGCTGAGGACGATGGCGCCACTGTCATCCTCGACGGCGTTGAGCAGCACCTGGATGTTGTCGCCGGGCTGCGGCGGGACGATTTTGTCGAGGCCCTCGTCATACCATTCCCCCAGCGGGATGATGCCCTCGCTCTTGTAACCGACGTCCACGATGACATCGTCGCCCATGACGCTGATCACGCGGCCGTTGACGAGCTTGTTGATTTCAAATTCTTGCTCCTCCTCGGGCAGCCATTCGCCGTGAAACACTGCTTCCAGCTCTTGTTGCAGTTCGTTGTCCGAAAGGTCGTACTGACGGAGGAGATTACGATTGGCCATAAGAGATGATTCCAATACCGATGTTGAAGTTTGCCCCCAAGTCCTTGCCGGCACACAGCCGGCAATCCCAGAACGCAGGGGAAGGGGCGATTGTAGCAAATGGAGGGATTTTACGCCAGGGGAGGAAAAGGGAAAATACCACGGATCACACGGACGGCGGTGTGAGACGGAGACGCTGGAAGTGGCGGTGTCGTCGAACGAGGTGCTACACGATCTGGATAAGCCGGACGATTAGGCGAAGGGCAAGTGAAAGTTTACCCTCGCTTGCGTGTCGGGCTAACGTTCTGCTGTTAGCCCGACGCGCAAGCGAGGGTAATTTTACTGCTGCCGCTCGCCTTATGACCGGCTGGTGCGGAGTTGGCGGTGACTGGCTGATGACTGAGAAAGAGTTCTCTTGAACCCGCATGAGGCACTTGCCGGGCAAGGTGCAGCCAGGTATCATCTGGTCGTCGAACGCGATTCCCAGCTTGTGACCGTGCAGTCGGCGCGCGGGGCCACTTTCTCGGCCTGGGCTTTGAGATCACAATTTGTGACCTCAAACGCAGGTCGATTGGAAGCCTCAATTTGCGACCTCCATTGCCATCCCAACGTTGCTGGAATCGAGGTAAGAGCGTGGCAAATGCGAGTCTCATTCCTGTGGAACGCATCGAAAGAGCGATCATTTTGATCCGGGGTCAGAAAGTCCTGTTGGATTCCGACCTTGCGGGGCTTTACGGAGTCTCCACGAAGCGACTCAATGAGCAGGTGCGGCGAAACCGTTCGCGGTTCCCCGAAGACTTCATGTTTCGGCTGACGGCTGAAGAGGCCGAGTCTTTAAGGTCGCAAATTGCGACCTTAAAGACCGGACGAGGACAGCACCGGAAATACTTACCTCACGCCTTCACCGAGCAAGGCGTGGCCATGCTTTCCAGTGTTTTGAACAGCGAGCGAGCTATCGAGGTCAACATTGCCATCATGCGCGCCTTCGTTCGGCTGCGCGAGATTCTCGCCACTCACAAAGATCTGGCTCGCAAGCTGGAAGACCTGGAACGCAAACATGGCGAACATGACGAGAAATTCCGCATCGTCTTCGAGGTCATTCGGCAACTGACGGCTCCGCCCGCCGAGCCGGAAAAGAAACGGCGCATCGGCTTCGCCAGGGAATAAACGGGCCTGCTTTGGGATCACATCTAATGGCAGCAGTATCCCGAAATCTTTCGAGACTTTTTCAAAGGAGAGATCTGATGCACGTTTATCCCTGGCGCTGGCTGGTATCGATTGTGGCTGTGACCGGGCTGCTTTTCCTCATCGTGGCGGGCTGTGGACCGGTGCGCGAGGACCGGTCGATCAACTGGTCGAGCGGAGGTGAATCGGTCGGTTTTCAACATGGTCAGGAAGGTGTCTTCATCGCCGACAAGGACACCGGCAAGCTCATCAAGGTCTTTCAGCCGGACCCGGATGTGCTCGCCACCAGTTCGCCGTTGTGGAGTCCGGTCGGCCGCCAACTGCTGTTTACAACAGCCCGCGATCCGAAAGGGCAGCCGGCCGTGGACGTTGGCATCCTCCAGGGGGAAAACCCGGCCGGGAACATTTACCATCAGCGTGACATCATCTACACCTGCTGGCTATGCGAGGAAGCGAGCGCCGAAAAAGCCACGAAGCCTATAGCACTCTTTGAGGCGGCTTGCGATCATGTCGGCTACGTGGCGGCCAACCTGGTTGTGCGCTGGCATCCGCAGGGCCAACGTATTCTCTACATCAAACAGACCGGCGAGCAACAGCATGGTCTGTTCGAGTACGATCTGGAGTCGAAGCAATCACGCCAGGTGTTGCCGCACAGCAGTCAGGACCTCATCTTCGATTGGACGCCGGATGGGACTCACCTCGTCTGCGTGCTCGGTTCCGCCAAGGAACCACAGGAGACAGATGGCATCTGGATCGGCCGGCCGGGGGACGATGACTGGTGGCAGGTGCCGAACTCCGGTCAGTTCGCGAAGGCGGAGCTGTCATCCGTCCTTGAGCAGCTCCGGGCAACGCGCCCGGCCTGGACCGCCGACGGGACGCGGTTCGCCTTCGCTTCATATGTGCCGGGAATGACCAAAGAAGAGCCGGGCCGGCATACGCTGTGGTTCGGCACGCTGGCCAATCAGCAGATGGAGGAACTGGTTCAGGGCGATCAACCCTATCGAGAGCTGCACTGGTCCCCGGACAACAAGCAGCTTGGCATGCTGCGCGGCGAGCAGGATGCGGCTCTTCACCTACTGCCGCTGGGCAAACCATTGTCGCAACCGATCAACAACAAACCCGTGCGCCGCTTCGCCGGCTGGAACAAGGACGGCAGTCACCTGGCCTATGTGGTTCCCGACGGCTCTGTGGTGGATGAAGACGACATGTGGGCATTCCTTCTTGTTCCGGACATAGAGGCCCGGGACGCCGTTTACATCACGGACAGGACCGGCGCCACACCGGGACAGCAGGTATTCTCCGGCCTGCGCGTCACTTTTCCGCAGTGGTCGCCGAAGGACGACAAGCTGTCGCTGTGGGTCACCTTCAGCCCGGCTTATCGCTCGTTGGTATCGCACCTGCTGGGTTGGGGACTTCGACGCGGAGACCCGGCTGCCATCTTCGACCTGAAGACCCGTGAAATGAGCTGGATGGCAGTGAATGCGCAGGAGAAAATCCAGATCGGGCACTATCATCTATTGAAGCATGACTATGCTCAAGCGTGGCGCTGGTATGAGGAAGCCGAGCGCGAACTGCCTCCGCCCAAAGCCGCTACTCCCAGGGAGTTCCTTGAAGCCTTGCAGAGCTTGAGCGGGCCGCGGGATTTCAGCTTCTTTCAATACCACTGCCTGACCAAGCTCGAACGGCCCGACGATGCTCGCAGAAAGCTCGAACAGTTCCAGCAGAATTTTCTGCCGAAACTGCCCGAAGCGCCGCCGCAGGCCGGAACCACCAAGCAATCCAGTGCCCCAGCTCAGGAAGAGATTGCGACCGAGCGCTTGATGCGTGAGCTGCTCGATCCCAGCGGGGTATTCAGCCAGCTCTTGCGGGACTTGTACATGGCTGAGGTGTTTCTGAGCGTCGATGCTGCCGCGGATGGGGAAGCTTTCTTTCGCCAGTCGCTGGCGGCTGCCGATACTGATCAGGCACGACTCAGTCATGCCCTGGTCCTTGGGGAGATGCTTCTCCTGCAGAAGAAGCATGCCGCTTATGCGGAATTGGCAACCGACAAGATCACGCCGTTGCTGTTCCAGTTCTCTAAACCGCAATCGGCCGACAGGCGGAGGAACTTGATCGACCCGCAAGGGCTTCTTGACATGGTTGGCATGTTCACGCTCATGCCCCTGGCCACTCCGGACTTCCTGGCCGGGTTGCCTGCCGAACAGGTGCAAAAGCTCTTGCCGAGCTGGCACGCTTTGAGAGAGAAGGCAACCAGCGATTTCGGCCGCCTGCAAGTCGATCTGGTTCTCCATGCCAGCTATCAACGGTTGGGCATGGAGAAGGAGCAGCGCGAGATTATCCAACGCGTGCGCGATAATCCCACGGACGCGATGGAACTGCCGAACAGAGACGACATGAACAAGGCCATTGGCACGGTTCGGAAGGAGATCAGGGGGATGTTTCGGCTAAGGTAGATCACCCCAGAGCACTGGTCGTCCGCGACGGGGTGGCGGTCTTCCTCGCTCCTGGGGGGATACCGGTCTGGTTTGACCACGACAGTGTCAATCAAATTATTGGAGCGCCGGCGAGCAGTTCTCCCTGATGCGCGGCGTGGATCGAAGTGAGCGGTGTCAGAGGGCGGAGAGTTAGCCGCAACCCAGGAGGTAACGTCGAGCGCTCCCCTGCGGGTCGCGGCTAAACGTCAGCGCTTGCCGATCAACCACCATCCCAGGACTGCCAACGTGCCGACGCCGAGCGTACCAAGGATGATGTATCCGATCCTGGCCCAGCGCTGATAGGTCGCCTCTTCGGCCAATGCGGCGTCGCTCCAGGCTACGTAGTTCTGATCTTCGAGCAGGCGGTGGAAGATGCCGGGCACGAAGGCTTGTTCGCGGTCCTTGTCGCGGCCGGTGCCGGCGAAATAGCAGCCGCCGAACATGGGCGGGCCGCTTTGCTCCGGGGGCAGGCACTTGCCGACAATGCGGCCCAGGCGCGCGGCGCGTTCGTGCAGCTCGCCGACAAACCGGTAGAGCCGGGCATTGCTCTGAACCACGGTCTTCAGGTCTGGACCCTCCTTTGCTTCCAAGCGAAACAGCCTGTAAACCAGGCTGGGGAAGTGGGCGCCGCAGATCCATTGCACGAAGGCTGCGACCTTCTCTCCCACGGCGGCTTCGGCCACGTCGGGTAACAGGGGGAAATGCTTGCCCATGCGGCCCTTCAGGTGGTCCTTCGAGTGTGCCGCCACGAAGTTATCGACGAACTCACGGAAGCCGGGTGACTTTTCCAGATCGCATACCAGCGTGTAGACGGGACAATATACCTTGAGGACGCGGCGGGCCGTGCTCAAGTTGCGCCGGCAATCGTCGGCGGTGCGGTCGGCGGCGCCGTCGCTGCCGGCGGCGGCGAAGGGAATGAGAACCAGCATGCCGTTGACATGACAGAACGGCCTGCGGTCGCGGACGATGAGCCGGCAGAGATGCTCCAACCGGGCCGTCAGCCGTTCGGTTTCGAACTCGTCGCGGGAGTAGCCCCGCCCGCCCTTGCCCGGCAGCATGGAGTAGACCGCCTGGCGTTCCTCTCCGGACAGGCTGTTGACGTCCCGGCCTTCCTTGCGGGCATTTGCAAGGACGGCCTGGACATGGCGCATGGAACCGCGCAACGTGCCGAATATCTCGCCGCCTTTAAGAGATTGCATCAGGGGATCGTCACCCTCGGGGACGGACTCGCGAACCGATTCATCCATCTTGCGGCCGTCGCCGGCATCGATCCCGGCAGCCAGATCGACCGCCCGTTTGCCGAGCAGCGACCCCTTGGCGCAGGTTACATAGACGGCGTTCTGGTCAGCATATATATGAAGGGGCGCCTTCGGGTTTTGCGGCGCTTGATCGACCAGCCATTCCGACTGGACCGCCTTGAATAGAGCGTGTTCGCTGGACGCGGGCCGGCCGAGCACCAGGAACAGCGGCAGATCTTTCAGATTGAAGCCGGCCTTGTCCAGTGCGGCCATTGCTTCTTCCCAGGCCGCGTCGATGTCGGGGAACTGGGAGGCCTCCTCCTCCATCAGCAACTTCCATAGCCACCAGCCCAGCCAGCAGAGTATGTAGACCAGCAGGAAAAGGATCGGCAAGAAGATTCTGCCCAGGGATTTGCTCGGCACATCCCTCCACACCTCCAGATAATCATTGAGAAAATACAACCCAACGAGGATGGCAACGACGAGGATGATGTGGATCGTCCAGCGAATGCCGGTGCCGATGCCCTTGATGCTGCCTGCCTTGGCGAAGATAGGGAAGACCAGCCCCACGAGGCTCTTCACTCCGTTCCACAGCCCTGTCAACAGTCCAAGCATTCTCGTGCTCTTGTTACTTGAGTTGGTAAACGAGAAAGAAAGAGGCGGCCGGTATCAACAGGCCCAGCGCCACGGCGACGGCGATGATCACTCCCTGAAGACGGTCGCGGCCGCGCAGCGGGGGTACATCGGTGGGCGGTTTTTCGCCGGACGGCACCGGAGCTGCCGACGACCGGCCTGTCTCCAGCCTGGGTTCGATCTTCTTGCGCCAGGCTTTCAGCTCCTCCGGATGATCCTGCCATTTGCCGCGGAAGCCGAGCATGACGCACAGATAGAAGACTTCGAGGGCGTCGCCGCTCGCCTGGTCGGCTCGCTCCCAGAAGCTCTCCGCCCGCAGGCTGGTGCGGAAGAAAGCCTGTTCGAGCTTGTGTTCGTTCCAGCTCGAACTCCAGGGCGAGTCGAGGATGAAGATTTCATCGAGCCAGCTCGCCAGAGCGTACTGAACATCCTGCATTTTCCGGTCGCCTTCGCCGGGCCGATAGCCGGGGCGCGGCGCAAGGCTCGCACCGGGATCGAAATTCACGTCGCCGAAGTGGGCCTTGAGCCGGGACTGTTCGACGTCGAAGTCGGCGCGCTCGTTCCGATCCAGGCGTTCCTTGAGGCGCAGTCCGTCCGTGATGACACGATGAACCAATTTAGCGATGTCGTCGCGCATGATTAGTCATTAGTCATTAGTCATTGGTCATTAGTCTTTCGACTTGCCAGGGCGACCGATGGAGTTCAAGTAGGCGTTAAGTTGAGGGCCGAGGTTTTCCACAAGGGGCTTCAGTGTTTCGATCTGTTTGTTTGTGAGAAGTTCGCGAGTAAAGCAACGACGGAGCCAATGGCGAGTTTCGTACAACGATCCTCTCGCCATGCGAACAAAACGACGGTTATCTGGATAAGTGCCCCGTCCATAGCCCTCGGCGATGTTGGCACCGATGCTATCGGCGGATCGGATGATCTGCTTGCCAATAGTATCGCGAGCCAGGCTGTCCCACCTCTTCACCACTCCCCACACCGTATCCGCCAACTCTTCCGCAAGCCGGTAGACCCGCAACCTCTCAAAAGAACTTCCCGCCATATCTTCCTCCTTCTTAACTAATGACTAATGACTAATGACCAGTAACTATTTCTCCTGTGGGACGAGATAGAGCGTGAACTGCACCGTGACGGTCTTGTTGCTGGTCTTGATGGTCAAGATTTTCTCATTCTGGATGTTGCCGGCGATGCGATTTTCATTCAGGCGGATGGCCAGCGTCAATTCCTTCTGCACGTGCTGCCACTCTTCTTGCTGGGAGCGGCGATCAACCTGGAAATAGACCAGGCCGGGCCGGGCCGGCAAGGTCCGGGGCGGGTGCGGCGAGTGGGTGAAGGCCAGACCACGCAAGCCGCGTTTGAAAATCTCATCGGCACGTCCGGAGCTGCCGATCTTCATGTCGAGGCCGCCTTCCTTGGTCAAGAGCTTGACGCACTCGTCCGTAGTCAGGGTGCTCTGGACGCCGACAAACATTTGCCAGGCCGGCTCCAGCCAGGCCGGTTCCATGGTCACCTGCATGCGCAGGCCGGCGCCGATGAAGGGCCGTTCCTGGTACTCCGGCCTGCCGAAATCGTCGAGCAG
Source organism: uncultured Gemmataceae bacterium (assembly GCA_963804745.1). Taxonomy (GTDB): domain Bacteria; phylum Planctomycetota; class Planctomycetia; order Gemmatales; family Gemmataceae; genus CAWDRY01. The sequence continues at coordinate 7,896 of CAWDRY010000048.1, read as the reverse complement.
ACCGTCAATATATTGCTTCACCGCATAAAAACAGCCGGCAAGATCGTCGTGATCGTATTTCGGCAGGTCGGGCGTGCGCGGGCCAACGCGCTTGCCGAAGATAGCCAGTTGCCCGACCAGCCGGCACAGTTCCACGTAAACGGGCAGCGGGTGAACGCCCTGGGCGAACGCCAGAACGCCGAGCAGGGCGTAAGCCTCGTTGAGTGCTCTGACCTGCTCGATAATGAGCCGATCACCGGTCGCCTGGCTCTCGAAGTTGATGCCGCGCAACACGATCTGGCCGGCCTGTGTCTCGAGCAGGGCACCGATGCGATTGTAAATGGTCTGTACAATGTCGGCGGCGAGGGGCTTCCAGGCATCGCAGGCGAGCACCGGCGGGATGTAGGTCGTGTCGAGTTCCGGAGTGGCCTCGGCGCAGGCCCGACTTCTTGATCCGTGCGATGGGGAGGACTTCATAGCCAGCATGGTCCTCCGTTGACAGCAGCAATTTCAGATTGAGCCGCCTCACCGCGACCGGTTGCGGATTCACGCCGGTGTTCTCATCTTCGAACTCCAGGGTGTCGAGTAGATAGCGGCCTCCCTCCGCCGAGTCGCCGCCGGCGACGTTGGCCTTGCCCAGCATGAGAACCGGCACAGCCAAATAGGCGGTGATGCTAACGTCGCGTTCAAAAGCCGGCTTCAGCTCCACGGCGGTGAGGACGCCGTCTTCGGGGACGGCTACGAGTGTCCCGTCGCGCAGCCTGGCCCGCAGGGAGCGCACCTCGAGGCGATAGTTGGCCAGGGCGTCGAGGTCCAGCTCGATGGAACGCAGGCCCCAGTTGTAGTGCAGGTCCCACTTTTCGCCGCGCTGAATCAGATAGGCAGTATAACGCTGCTCCGCCTGTAATTGATGCGGCCGCAGGAACATGCCTTCGTGCCAGTGAACCGCTCGGACCGTCATGGAATGATGATCTCCTTGCGTTGCGCCTGCCAATCTCCCGGCTGCCTTCCTTCAATATATAAAGTCCTCCAAAAGGATACCCAACCGGCCTGAGTTTTCCCATGCCTCTTTCTCAACTTATCGGGGATCAGCAGGTATCTGCTACGCAGCTTGAATGGCACATCTGGATGGATTAGGCTCTTTTTCGTCTTGCGCCGGCAATCCTGCTGGTCGGGTGAGTTCACAGTCTGCACCCATTCACACCTGGAGGCCATGATCATGTCAGCCAACCCGTTACCTATCGCTGGTCTGGAAATCCGCATCCTGCCGCTGAAGAAGCTGCGGCCCGCTCCGTACAATCCCCGGTCGCGTCTCAAACCCACCGATCCGGCCTATCGCAAGCTGGAGATGAGTCTGCGCGAGTTCGGTCTGGTCGAGCCGCTCATCTGGAATGAAGATACCGGCTACGTGGTCGGCGGCCATGCCCGGCTGGAGATTCTACGACGGATGGGTGTGAAGGAAGTGCCGGTGTCGGTGGTTCATTTGACGCCGGAGCGCGAGAAGGCGTTGAATGTCGTGCTCAACAACCGCGAGGCGCAGGCTCGGTTCGATCCCACGCTGCTGGCCGACTTGCTGCACGAGCTGGAAGAGCTGCCGGAGCTGGAGCTGACGGGGTTCGACGAGGATGATTTGGCTGCGCTGGAGTTGGAGCCGGTGCCGGAGTTGGATGAACTTGAGGAGGAAGCGGCTGAAGTGGAGATTACGCTGGTCATGGATGCGGAGACGTATGAGCGGCTGGCGCGGCGGTTGGATGAGCTGGTGGGGGAGTTTGATTTGCGGTGTCATGTGAGGAGGGGGTGAGGAGTGGGCGGGGAGGAATATTCGGCTTGAACTCTCGGCTCTTTCCCGAATACGTTTTCTGTCTTAGAATGGCTAGAGAAAGGAGACTCGGAAATGGCCACTGTGCAGGCCGGTGCGAAACGCAACGTGATGAAGCTGCTGGCGGACGTCCGGCAACTTTCCTCGGCGCAATTCCAGGAATTCGAACAGGGCTTTGCTGTGCTGCGGGCGCAGAACGGCAAAGGGGACGATGGTTCTGCTAGCGAAGAAACGCTTCTGGCATCCATTCGGCATAACTCCACGCTTCCTGCGGCGCAGCAACGACGCTTTGACCGCCTTCGGCGCAAGCGCCAGGTCGAAAGAATCACCCGATCCGAAGAGAGAGAGCTGCAAGAATTGTGGCAGCGGGTGGAGCAGATGAACGTCGCACGGCTGCGTGCCCTGGCCGAGTTGGCTCGGCGGCGCAGCTGCGAAGTGAAGACGCTTATGCGCAAACTGGGACTCCACGAGAACCGCAATGTCCTCTGATCGCATTCCTCGCAGATTGCGGCGGCGCGTGGCCGCCCGCGCGGTTTGCACTTTATTGTTCGATCATTCCAGAGGAAGGAGTTGCCATGTCCGTGAGCATCGAAACGTTTGGGATCCACCAACTCAGTGTCAGCGATCGGCTGGAGCTAATCGAGCAGATCTGGGATAGTTTGCCGGAACAAGTGTCGCCGCAAGACGTACCCGAGTGGCATCTGGCCGAACTTGCCAGGAGGCGAGCCGAAGCCGAAGCACAACCAGGCTTGGGGAAGCCGTGGCGTGAAGTTCTCAGTGCCATCTAGGCGGGCCATGAGCCCCGCCTGTTCATCCATTCACGGGCGGCAACTCGACCCAGTAATATCGCCAACCGTCAGAACGTTCCTCATGTCACGCAGGCTTCGTCACTCACTCGTTCCCAGGCTGCGAACTCGGCACGGAGGTCGGGAGTAAGCTCGGAAGGCGAGATGACGATTCCGACTCGCGCTCCTTCCGGCAGTGTAGCTTTGCCTTCCGGCACCACGATACCGCCTTTCACGATTCCGGGGATCATCATGCGTTCGGTGCTCATCTTCATCACTCCCACTCCGGCGAAGGCACTCAGTTCCGGTCCTTTTCTATATCCGCGATGATAACCGCATTTCAATGAGACTGCCAGACCCATCTTCGATAGTCCGTGATCTTGATGAGTCAAGTATCTCTCCCCGCTCATTCGCAAATGTTCTTATTCGCCCTCAACCTTGCCAGAGAGATTCGACACTGCATCTACTATCCATCCTCCTCACGCATCTCCCTGTGAGGAACCACAGCCAGATGAGATATGTCAATAGTCCAATCGCGATGGCAACCAGGGCCAGGAGGCCGGGCGCATACGGCACCAACTCGAACCAGCGCAGGCCCAGATACCAGCGGTCCACCGTGCCGGCGAGCATGACCACAGCCAAGGCCCACAGGACATGGTAGCCGGTGGGCAAATCCGACAGTCCCAGCGGTAACAGCCACTGCCGCCATGTTAGTGCCCCTCCGCCCGTCGCGGCTTTGAGAAACCGTAGCGGCGAGCGGACTCCCTGGATGGAAGCCGCCAGGAACCACCGATGCCGCAGCAGCCCTATCCACAACGCACAGAGCAGCGACAGGAACATCCCTTGTCCGAGGCACTGCGTAGCCGAAGACAAAAGGCAGCGAGTGCTCTGTGTCAAGCAGTAAGCGAGCGATCGGGTTGGTTTCGGTCCGCAAATCGGGAGTGTGGATCAACGTGGCAGTTATATCGAAAGCAGCCCCGCCGAGGATGAAAGCACAGCCCAGGATGATCGCAATGCGCGGAGCCGGCGCGGTTCCTTTTCGGGCAAGGTTGACAGACAGGACCAAAGCTATGGCGAGCAAAACGAGCAGGATGTAGGCGAGCGCCACAGCAACCGGAGAAACCTTGGAAAGCACGAGAAAGATCGAGAGCCCCCAGCCGAGCACCACGAGGAGTAATAGGTAGCACGCTTCGCGGTTGCCGGGGAAAGATGGTGTATCTGGAGGTGTCATGATGCAATGCTCTATTGCCCTATTTCGGGTGTCAGGATGCGCTTGAGCCAGCGACGACGACGGCTCGGCTTGGGAGGAACGGCAGTCTTGAGCGGGTTCGTCATAGTCGTGAGCCGATCTGACAGTGGGTCGAGCGTGGCAGTCATTATAGCGGGCCGCGAAGTAGTCTTCTCCGAATCTCTGAATCAAGACCTTACAGGCTGTACAATGGGTTCTTGATGGGGAATAATCGTGAAATGGGTATAAGCCCTGTAAGGCGAGCGGCGAGTGATACCATCCCTCGCTCACGCTTCGGGCCAGTGTGACACTGGCCCGAAGCGTGAGCGAGGGATGGTAAGATTCTTCTGCCGCTCACCTAGCCCAATTTTGACTCGCCACCTCTTCGATATTTTGGAGTGCATCTTATGCTTGCTTCCGCATCCCGGTCTTCTCTTCCTGCGACCCAAAGTTGGCTGCTTAGATGGCTGCCCGTCTCGGCTCTTCTGCTGGCCCTCTTCGCGGCTGCGGCACTTACATGGACGCAGTTCCCGAACGGAATTACAAGCCGCCGATGCTACTGCGTCCGAAGCCATCGTTCTCGATCAGAAGCTACTGACCGCCGCCAAGAAAGACTCCGAACTCATGGCCAACCTAACCTACCTCAGCGACATGATCGGGCCGCGTGTCACCGGCTCGGCGGCGGTGAAGCGGGCCAATGAGTGGGCCGCCGACAAGATGAAGAGCTACGGCCTCGTCAATGTCAACCAGGAAGGCTGGTCGATCCCCGTTGGTTGGGAACGCGGCACAGTAACCGCTCGGATCATTGAGCCGGACAACGGCTGCACGCTCTCCCTCGCTGCGCTGGGCTGGACGCCGGGAACCAAGGGGAAGATCGAGGCCGACGTGGTCGTGATGACTGCCAAGAACTCCAAGGAGTTGGCTGCCTACAAGGGCAAGCTCAAGGGCGCTGTTGTGCTGCGCGGACCGCCGGCCAATGTGCGGCCCATCACCGACCTGGGATTGTCTCCCCCCGGACGCGGCGGCCAAACGCCGGAGGATGGCAAGCCGGCGGAGAAGAAGCCGGAACCCGACAAGAAGCCCGAACAGGGGAGCGAAAAGCCGCCGGAGAAGAAGCCGATAACGGAGCCGAGCAAGGCCGACCAAGCAGCCTTCCGCCGTGAGTTGGCGGATTTTCTGCACAGCGAAGGCACGGCCGTTCTGCTTCATGACGCCGCCAAGCCGCACGGTCTGCTGACCACAACCGGCGGCTGGCGCAGCACCGAACGGGTTGATGCTCCTGAACCGCTGCCGTCGGCTTTCATGGCCCACGAGCATTATGCTCTCCTTTACCGTCTGGCGACTCGCCCCGAGCCGGCGCGAACCCGCGTCGAGATCGAGATCAACAACAAGATCATCCCCGGCCCCATTGCCGTCTACAACACGGTGGGCGAAATCAAGGGGAGCGAGAAGCCCGACGAGTTCGTGATCCTCGGCGCCCATATCGATTCCTGGGACCTGGCCCAGGGCACCACCGACAACGGCACGGGCAGCACCGTAGTCCTGGAAGCAGCTCGCATCCTGGCCAAGAGCGGTGTAACGCCCCGGCGCACCATCCGCTTCGTGCTGTTCACCGGCGAGGAACAGGGAATGCACGGGTCGCGTGCTTATGTTCAGAAGCACAAGGACGAGCTGCCGCGCATCTCGATGTGCCTGGTTCACGACACCGGCACCGGCAAAGTGACTGGTATCGGCGTACAAGGCCGGGAGGTGGTGAAGCCCATCCTGGACGCGGAATTGGCTTCGTTGAAGGATCTTGGTTTCAAGGAAGTCAACCTGCGGCGCATGGGCGGCACCGATCACTGCTCCTTCGAGCAAGCAGGCGTGCCCGGCTTCGCCGTGCAGCAGGACATGGGCGAGTATCGCTTCACGCACCATTCGCAATCCGACACGCTGGACAAGGCTCGCGAAGCGGACCTGATCCAGGGAGCGCAGGTGATGGCGGTGACGGCACTGCGGGTGGCGAATCTGCCGGAGCTGCTGCCGCGGGAGAAGCCGGAGCGGGGGAAGAGGGAGCCGGAGTGAGAAACTGCCCGCGCTCATGATGTCAATGGACAAATGGCGGCCATGAGCGGATCAGGCTACTGCCGAGTGCCGGTCCTCAAAGTGCACAACTGTTTCCGGGCAGCAGCCAACAGTTCATTGTCCTCGGCGTCCCACAAGCCCTCGGCACTCAGGCCTTTCGCCTCTCTCGCCACTCACCACTCCGGCCATCCACGGTCTTGGCGTGATCGAACTCGTTTATTACAATTAGGGAGAATTGGTATTACTGCGGAGACCTGCCATGAAAATGATCTCATTAAAACTACCGGCCGGGCTGCACGGCAAACTGGACCGTGCGGCCAAGCAGAGAAAACAAAGCAAGTCCGACGTGGTGCGCGCTGCCCTGGAACAATTCCTGAACGGCGAACGCCCCATCCCGCCAGGATCGTTGCTTGAAGCGGCCAAGCCCTGGATCGGCTGTGTCGCGGGGCCTGGGGATCTCTCCACAAACCCCATATACATGGAAGATTTCGGCAAATGAACCAAGCCGTACTCATCGATGCCGGCCCTCTGGTGGCACTGCTGGATCGGCGCGATCACTATCATGCCTGGGCCGTCGAGCAATTGTCGCGGCTTCGTCCGCCGTTCCGCACTTGCGAAACGGTTATTGCCGAAACCTTTCATCTGCTTCGCCGTGTTCCAGACGCCCGCACGGCCATTTTGGAGATGGTCACCGAAGGAGTGCTCACGACGCCGTTCCAGTTGAGTGAGCAAGCCGGGGAAGTCCTCGCGCTGGTGCAGCGTTATTCGAATGTTCCCATGTCCCTGCCCGATGCCTGCCTGGTCCGCATGTCGGAACTGGTTCCGAACTGCACGGTCTTCACCCTGGATAGCGATTTCCGCATCTACCGGCGACACAAACGCCAGACCATTCCACTGTTGATACCGCCGGACGTGTAAGAGCCGGAGGCTAAGCCATTTTGGTCCAGTACGTCGGCTGTAAAGTTTCTGACTTCGGTCCACGGCCCCCTGGAAAAGGTTCGGTACCCTGGCTTCGCGGCGAGAGCAGATCGGAGAGGCTTGTAATCACCTGCAACGGGAACTATAGTGCAGGTAAGAGTAAGCCCCCGCATACCACTGCTCGGAGTCATCGCACATGGAAAACAAACTGGCCTACGAAGTCGAACTCCAACCGGGTGAAAAGCTGAGCCTGCCACAAGGCCTGGTGGACCGCGTTGGTGCAGGGCACTGGCGAATCACCATCGAGCCGGTCAACGCAACATCGCCCCTATCGGTCCGTAGCCATGACGCCTTCCTGCACAGCTACGCACCTGAGGATGAAGGATTATACGATGACTATTCGCCCCGGTGACTCTTAGGTTGGGACGGACATTGTGTTCACCCACGGCAAGACATCGAAGAAGCACCCTGTTCTGGTGCTGTGGCTGGATGGTTCGGATGCTGTCGTGGCCAGCGGTGACTTCGGCTGCACCACGTACGCCCGTCGATGTGCCACTTGCAGATTGGCATGCCGCCGGATTGAAACTTCCTTCGACAGTACGATTGTTTCGAAATGGATTGTTTGGAACAATCTCTCCTACTGCACCGGCTGGGGGCGATTTCATCGGCGGACGCACGGCGCATCAAAAGCATCTGGAACGCTCACGTGAAGCCGCAATTCTGACAGTAGTACACGTTGCAGCCTCGCGGCCGCCCTACGCCTGGCCGTCCCTATGCCCCGTACAACAACCACTGGTTTTTCAGCCCCGGCTCGACGGGGCAGGATTGGTGGCGGCTGCGGTACTGGTAGTAACTACCCGGAAGCCCGTGTAGGGGCTGGCCAGGCTGGATGGCAGTTGCGGCGGCAAAATATTTTGACGAAAAAGCGGGGAATGGCGCGGCCACATTTGTCCACCAAAACGGCCATTCCAGGGCGAGGCTGTTTGCCGTATGTCGTTGTGGTCCGGGCACTTACGGAATAGAGGTCAGGTCCGGGAGTATTAAACCCTGACACGATAGCTTTTGTCGCTTAATTTTGACTTTCGGGCGTTCACATGGTATAC
>CAWDRY010000047.1:0-82657 GCA_963804745.1 uncultured Gemmataceae bacterium | reverse complement strand
CTGTTGGCAGATCCCTCGTTCCAGCAGCAGGTTGCGTCGAGGCTATATCTACTATAAGGATGCCCTGAGTATCTTTACTAACGTAAGCACAGATCGAGAGGTACACGGCCTTGGCTGGCCACGCGGGCGCGCACCGTCTCCCCGGATGTGTTTCGGTTTGTTCTTGCCAACCAGCTCCGTGCCATCACCCCCCTTCTTGTGGACGCTCTTGCCGTCATTCCTTGCCGTCCACGCCATACCCGGCCAATAATTCCGCCTGCAACTGCTTACGTGGTTTCATCATCAGCTTTTGCTTCTTGGGCCGTCGTTTGATGGCCCGCGGTTCACAACGGTTCGGCCGCTGGCCCACCTTCTCCTTGCCCAACGCCACCAACAATACTTGGGCCATCTGGATCCGCTCCGCGACTGTCGCCTCGGTCAACTTGCTCCAGGCACCCAGCACCGTCTGCTGACCGGCTGCAAAACTAATCGTGCGTGGAGATACTCCACTGGAGCAGCGCTGCCTGGGCTGCCACCTTGCGAATAAGATTGTAGCCCAAGAAATGAGCCCAGATTTCCTTCTCGATCATGAACGGGGTCAAGCAACGCAGCACGTCCATCTTCAGGGTCGATTTGATGGACCGAATGTCCAGTTCCACATGCCATCTCTGATGATAAAGATCGACGACATCCTCATGAGCATACGCCTCCGTATCCAGCAGAGTGGTGACCACGTGCAGGTGCTTCACGCGAAAGCCCGGGATGCTAATCCGCTGGTAGAGGTAGCGTACCTGGATTGTCTCGGGCATGGCCGCATACGTCGCGTCGTCCATCCAGTCCGGTTGCTCCGGCTTCGACCAGATCACCAACCGGTCGTCCTGGTCCACATTCCGGCTACGGCGGAACGTGTTGATCCGGGCTTGATGTAGCCGCGTCACCACGTCCACACCCTGTGCCTGCAGCAACGCCAGCAGAAAGTACGAGCAGTAAAAGCGGTCTCCTAGCACGATCGCGCCGGGCTCCAAGTGGTCCAGCAACCTGCGGAACAACGCCGGTTCTCCCGTTTCCTTGCCCTGGTACGGTCCCCAATCCAGCCCGTGACACGCGGCCGTGGCCAGAGACAACAACACCACTAAACGGATAAGCGGAAAACCCAGCCCTGGTTTTTGTGTCTGCGGCTGCGGATAGGCCTTTTGGTTCTCCTCGGTGTCTGGCATGCTGGCCGTGAAGCCGTCCACGAGAGAGACGTGCCGCCCATGCCACAGCCACGCGGCCGGTGCTTGCTTCTCCAAGGCCACCGCCACTTGCAAGGTCAGGCGGCACAGCACGTTCGTCGGCAGTTTGGCGCGGGCACGGCAGTAGTTGCCGGTATCATATTCTGGCCGTGGCAGCGTCAAAGCCATGGCCACCACGGCGCGGGCCACGGCCGCCCGGCAGGACTTGCTGCCGTCATCCAACACCTGGGACAAGAAGGTCCACAGCGTCAGGGCAGGCGTCCAGAAGCTATGCGCCCTTTGGCCAAACGAGACCTGCTCGTCGGCGAACGCCTGCGCGATCGTGTCGGCAGTCAACACGTCGGCGAAGGGCAAGCCCTCGGCATGACAAAAGGGGGCGAGGACATTGTCGAATTGCGAACTATGGTTGTGGGTTGTAGAAAAAGACATGGAGGCCTTCCTTTGCTGACAAAGGAGAGTGCAACCCAGGAAGGTCTCCACTGGGGATAACTTAGGCAGGGAAGGTTCTCCGGCCAGGTATCCAGCAGCTGAATTTTGGCAAAAATCAGCTGCGCGGCGGGAAGATGCCAAAGATCACCTTCGAGTGAGCACACGGACGGTGCGCGGCCAGGACCGGCACAGGCCCAACGGCCAGGTTCTAGCTCAAATAGAGATAGGCTTTGGTGTTAGAAACAAACGCAGCCTGTCAACAGTGCCATTCGGGTCTGGAACCTTCCTAGCGTACAAACCGGTTTCCACCACCTAACCGAACGGGCCTTACCGCCCGCAACTTGCCTCCGCATGCAGGCGATATCCCCGAATCCAAACCCTCCCAAAAACCGCCCCCGCCATCCAACCCCCACAGGCTCCGCGCTATCCCCTCCCATTTTGGCCGTCCGGCCAAGCCACAACTCCTGATTGCCCATATGGTTACAATTGCGATAAAAGCACTCGTGTCAGTCTTTAGATATTCTCGGCCAAACTCGGATTCCGCAACTCATGGTCTGTTAAGGAAATACAGCAAATAGCTCCCCGTTGCACCCTAGTTTTGAGGTGCCAAATACTGCCAAATACTGCCGCGCAACAATTGTTCGGCCATGTACTTTGCCATGGATCATTCGAGTCATGTTCAGTCTCTCCAGGGATTCGACAGGATTCCCGGCAGGTTGCGCTGCTCGGCTCGCCAATGCAGACCAGCCTGGATGCCTGCCTATGTCGATGTATCAATCCTCAAACAACGCCAAACTCGCCGTGAAGCCGTGGATGAATTTCCGGCCGCGGATCGGTCCAAGCTCACCCTGGGCGAAAGAAGCCAGTGTCGGACGCGGCCAAAAGTGCTGAAGCGAAAGGCATCGGGGTTCCTCGAAGCAAGGGGCGATTCAGCGTGTAGCACAAGCTGTCAGCGTGTGGTATCCATATTCTCGAATTCAATTCTATAACGTCCGCTCGAAGATTGGAAAGCTCCCTTGCTTCTCACGGAAAAGGAGCGCAGGTCTGTCAATGAGTGTCTAAAGACACTATGATTACTTGACAGCAATTGTGGAGGAGGGCCAGAACATGAACAACGGTATCCAACAGTTTGAGCAGCGTCTTGAACGGCTGGAAAAGGAGATCGAGGCACTCAAATGTGCGATGACAAATGGGCCGGGTGTTCCATGGTGGGAACAGATCGTTGGAGAATTCAAGGGTGATCGGATGTTCGCGGAGATCGCCCGAAAAGGGCGTCAAATTCGGCGCGGCAAGCGCAAGGAGACTCGCTAGGTGTATCTGATCCTGGATACAGATGTCCTGACGATCCTGCAGGAAGAAAAACAGCCGGCCTGTGGTCGCTTGCTTGAGCGATTGCGTACGCAGCCTGCGGACAGTATTTGCACAACTGTGGTCAGCTTCCAAGAGCGTGTGCAGGGCTGGATGGCAGTGTTGAATCAAGCGCGTTCGGCGACCCGCATCGTTCTTGCCTATGCCAAGTTAGAAATGGTTTTGCGCTCTTTCTGCAAGACAAAGCTGCTGGCGTTCGACGACGCAGCCCAAAGATGCTTCGACGATTTGCGCAAGCAACGGGTACGCATCGATACAATGGACTTACGCATCGCCTCCATCGCATTGGCTACAGGGTCGAAACTCCTTAGCTGCAACTTGCGCCACTTTCGGCAAGTTCCCGGCTTGCGGGCAGAGGATTGGACGTTATAGTTCTCACCTGCACGCTTGGGCTAGTGCCGCGTTGAAGGCGTGCTTCTGGTTCTCTTTTTCTCCTACCCCGCCCGATCCCGGTAACCTCTAGGATGGCTCCGATGCCAGTTCCACGCCGTCTCCACAATCGGCTGCAATTCGGTGTAGCGCGGCCGCCAGCCAAGCTCGCCTTGAATCTTGTCGGCACATGCCACTAGCATCGGCGGATCGCCCGGCCGGCGCGGTCCTTCTTTGACTGGTATTTGCTTGCCGGTCACCGCCTCGGCGGTGCGGACCACTTCGCGAACACTGTATCCCTTGCCGGTGCCGACGTTGTAACGTAGTTCCTTGCCATGCTCCAGCTTTTCCAGTGCCAGCAAGTGAGCCTCGGCCAGGTCGTCCACGTGGATGTAGTCGCGGATGCAAGTGCCGTCCGGCGTTGGATAGTCGGTGCCGAATACTTCGATGTAGGGCTTCTGGCCGAGGGCGGCCTGCAAGACCAGAGGGATCAGATGCGTCTCCGGGTCGTGATCCTCGCCAATGGCCCCGTCGGGGCTGGCTCCCGCCGCGTTGAAGTAGCGGAGCGCGGCATAGCCCCAGCCGTAGGCCGCAGCGTAATCAGCCAGGGCACGCTCGACAGCCAGCTTGCCGGCTCCGTAGGGGTTGATAGGGAGCTGCTTTTCATCCTCCACAATGGGGACGCGCGTCGGCACGCCATACGTGGCGCAAGTGCTGGAAAAGACAAAACGCCAAATATGATGGCGACGGAGGCACTCCATCAAGTTCAGCGTATTGACGAGATTGTTCCGGTAGTATTTTCCCGGATCGCGCACTGATTCGCCGACGTATGCAAAGGCGGCAAAGTGAACCACGGCCTCGATGCGCTCTCTCCACGAGCACGTGATCCAACCGATGCGTCTCCGCGAGGTCGGCAACAATCAGCCGCTCTTGAGGCGCCGCTCCCCGGTGCCCCGCGGAAAGGTTGTCGTAGACCCAAACGTCATGCCCTCGCGCCAGAAACAGCCGAACCGCATGACTGCCAATGTAACCGGCGCCGCCGGTAACGAGTATTCTCATGTAAAAGGCATGAAGGACTGAAGGATTGGTCAGGAATCTTGATTCATCCTTCATCCCTTCATACTTCAATCACTTTTTAATTGGTGATTCCTTTGGTAATGCCCATGAACACATCTTCCAGGTCGATCTCTTCTTCCTTGAGCATCTTGAGGCGGAAGCCGTTCTTCACAAGAATGTCGGCGATGAAGCTGCCGTCGTGAACGCCGTCGTTGAGTGTCACCTTCATCGTATCGTCGTCTTTCATCTCCACGCGCAGCACGTCGATGTGTCCCTCCAGATGTTCCCTGGCCATATTGCCCAGTCCGTTGGCCACGCCGACAGTCAGCACCGTGTGCTGTTGCACTTGCCGGATGGCAGACTCAACGTCGCCGTCGAACAGCAGCCTGCCTTTTTCGATGATGCCGATTTTGTTGCAGATGTCGGCAAGCTCGGGGAGGATGTGGCTGGAGACGAGAATGGTCTTGCCCATGTTGCGCAGTTCCTTGAGCAGGCCGCGCATTTCGATGCGCGCCCGCGGATCGAGGCCGCTGGCCGGCTCGTCCAGAAGGAGCACCTGCGGCTCATGCAGCAGGACGCGGGCCAGGCCAAGCCGCTGGGTCATGCCGCGGGACAGGCTCGTGACCAGCGCATCGCGTTTGTACCCCAGGTCCACCAGGTCCAGCACCTGATCGGCCTTCTTGCGGCGCTGTGGCCCGTGGATGCGATAGGCAGCCGCGAAGAATTCCAGGTACTCGATGACCTTCATATCGTCGTAGACGCCGAAGAAGTCGGGCATGTAGCCCATGAGTCGCCTAATTTCCTTGGCGCCGTTGTAGATCGAGTACCCGCACACGCTCGCCTCGCCCCAGGTCGGGTTGAGGAGCGTGGCCAGGATGCGCATGGTAGTCGTCTTGCCGGCGCCATTGGGGCCGATGAAGCCGTAGACGTCACCCTTCTCCAGTTTGATAGTTAACCTGTCCAGAGCGTGCAGGTCGCCGTACATCTTTGTCAGGTCGCGTGTTTCAATCATGTTTTCTCTCAGCACTCAGTTACCCGTAGCCGCATTCGCAAGAATGCGGGTTGGCACGATGCCCCGCATTCTTGCGAATGCGGCTACGGGTAGCGTTGCGGCTGCCGGTCGCCTCACCACTCACCACTCACTGTGTTTTTACAGGAATGAAAACCCGAATCCAGGTCTCCCGGGAAATGGCACCTGGCGGCGGCTGCCATTTCGTCTTGCCGTCGGGTAGTTGCCCAATCCACAGGCGGGTCGGCGGAGCCGGGTTGTCAGATTCTTGTTTGAGCTTGTCGTCTGCAAGACGGGCTACCAGAATTGCTTGTCCGGCACGTTGCAAACGCCAACTCTGGTCGAGGTGACGAAAGCCGTCATTTTGCTCCCTGTCCCCCGTGGAAACAATGTTGTGGAACTGCACCGACTTCATGCGATATGTCCGGTCGGGGTCCTGGAGCCAGTCGCGGGAGGTTTTTCCTGTCACCTTGAGTTCTCTTACTTCCTGCCGATCCTGTTGCCCTGCTTTTGCCTGGCCGTCCCTGGCTTCCTGGGGCCTGAGATCGAATGTCCTTTTTTGATACAGCAAGGCCGGCTCCTTCAACTCAAGTTTTGAGTCATAGGTGATCGTCCCCGTGATACTATCTCCGTTTTGCTGAAGACGGGCGGTAAACAGGGGCTTCTGCCCCGTGCCTTCAAGGGTAGCATGCCATGAAGCAGTGAAGGATTTTGTCGTCCACACTTTGATCGGTACGTCTTTCAGCCCCGTAGCGTTCGGGGTGTAGTCATACACACCGCTGAACAGGCCGCCCGCGTTCACTCCGCCCATGTAACTGTCCTGTCTCCCCATCCACGTGACGACCGGGGCATACCTGGTCACATCAGCTTCGCCAGGCGAGGACACCCAGTCAGGCGAGGGTTCGACGCCGATGGCATACTTCTGGATGCGCGGACTGAAAAGACTGAACCAGACGGTGCCGTAGGCCTGGGTGCTTCGCGTTACTGCCGAGCCGGGAGCGTCAGCGGCCGGAGTGCAAACCACGTCAATCAAATCCACTTCTCTGATCTTGAGTTCCCTGCCTTTCAGCGCATAGGCCGTCACATAGGCCACGCTGCTGATTGCCACCACGATCGCGGGGAACGTGATCCAGGCCAGTTCCATGCGTTTGACAACGTACTTGAGGAAGAAGAACTCGAGCGGTCCGACGACCAGAACATACAGAAAGATGAAGAGCGCCACCCAGCCGAACGAGACGACGGAAACCTCTTCGAACTCTTCGAGGTGCCTCGTCATCTGGGCGCCGATTTGTTGGTTGTAGCGGTAAGAGACAAAGTCCTCCTTGGCCGGTGGGGTTGGGCCGATCTCTCTCACAAGCTGTTTGTAAAACTGCTCCTTGCCGCGCCAGGAGGTAAAGGGTGCTTGATCCAGATCGAATGCGATCAGAATCACACGGCCCAGGCCGTGCGGGAACTGCAAGAGCACTGGCGCCTGGGTGGTTCCCGGTTTGTTCGGGTGCGGCCCGTCTGTCAACGCCTCGATCCCCTGGCCCGCTGTCACGACGGCAGTTTCGATGGGGCTGGCAGCCGGTGGGAATCTCTCCTGCGTCCCACACCATTTTTCTATGTCTTCCAGCCTCTCCATCCTGATGCTGCCCGTGATGGAACATGCCTGGGGTAACAGAGGCATTTTCTCGAACAGGCTCTTGGCCAGTTGATGATTGTGCCCGACGGAGATCACGAGCTTGCCGCCGCGGCTGACCCATTCGGCCAGGGCCTCCTTGCGGTTTTGCGTGTCCGTGAGCAGTGCTTCGACGAACTTCGTCTGGCCGGTGGTAAGGAACATGACATCGACCGCCGCGTAGCCATACCATTGAGTCGGCAGGTCGCGAACATCGTTCACGTAAGCATGGTGCTGCATTTCATCCAGGACGGCCAGTGGCTGCTCGTCCTGCATCAGCAGCTCTTGCTCTTTGGGGTCATTCCTGATCTGTGATATGTCTTTCAAGGCGGAGAGCCTTGACCCTGCTTGCAAATAGAGGAAGGCGCCAGCTGGCAGCGCACCAGCCCGGCTTTCCACCCTCCCCTCCCTGGGAGCGAACGAATTGCCTGCGGCGTCGCGCAAGATAACAATGATCTTGGATTCCACGTTGTCGCCACCGGGTCTGGCATAGGCCATGACTTCCACAGGGGGATCTCCGGATGTCAATGCGGGCCAGGGCACGGTATAGCGGCAGGGCAAGTTGTCGTTGTCCATCGTTTCGACAATGATGTCTCCCTGACCAGGAGTGATGCGCTCCGGCTGGCCCTCCTTGTGCTGGTAAAAGAGTCTAATATAGACAGGGAGCCACTCGCCGATCTTGTACACATTATTCTGCGATCCCGCCGGCAAGCCGATTCGCACACTTTCGATTTGCAATCCGCGAAAAGGTTGGGCCATCACAGCCAACGGCAAGCACAGAAACAGGGCCAACGCCAGTAGTTGAGCGCGATTTCGCATGAAAAATCCTACTCTATCAAAGACGGGGTATGAAAGGCTGCCTCCGAACCGGCCGGCGGGGATAAACCCCGCCGCTCGCAACCGCCATCCGAAAACCTGCTCCAATGGATCGTCTTTTCTGTTTTATCCTTCATCCTTCATCCTTCATCCTTCATCCTTTCCTACGGCTTCTCCGCCTGATCACAAACACAGGGTTGCTGGTGGCAACCCGGACAGCCGTCGCCGTATTTGGATTGGACAGCAGCTTCCAGATCAACACCCACGACATTGGCCATGGTAACCAGCCAGGCCAGCACGTCGGCGAACTCTGCGGCACGCTCCTTCGCTGATCCATTCCGCAGCGCCGCCGCCAGTTCCCCGACCTCTTCCATGAACCACATGTAGGTGCCTTCAACGCCACGCCGCCTATCCTTGGCGCCGTAGATGTCATGAATGATCTGCTGGAACTGTTTTAGCGTTAAAGACATTGTACATAATCCTGGTGAACTGGTGAGTGCGTGAGCGCGAATTAGGCGAGCGGCAGAAATAATCGGACTATCCCTCGCTCACGCTTCGGGCCAGTGTGACACTGGCCCGAAGCGTTGGCGAGGGATCGTATCACTTGCCACTCGCCTAACCGACCACTCACCACTCACCACTCAGCACTCACTTTTCACGCCCAACAACTTCTTCAGCCGTGCCGCCTCGACATCCTTCTTCTGCGCCACCAGGGCCTTTTGCAGCGTCTCCTGGACCTCGGCATCGCGAATGTCGATTTCCAGGGCTTGCCGGGCGTACTTCTCCGCCTCGGCATGCTGGCCTGTTTCCAGCAGCAGCCGGGCGAGAAGCTTGCGGTGTTCCAGGTCGTCCGCGTCGGTCGGCACCAGTTCTTTCAGCACCTTGGCCTGTTTTTCCTTGTCGCCGGTCTGGGCGTAAACACGAGCCAGTTGCACGAGCCAGCGGCTGTCGTACGGTTCCGCTTTCTGGCCTTGCTCCAATATCTCGGCCGCCTTCGGATAATTCTTCGCCTCATAGTAAAGCTTGCCGAGTTCCAGCAGCACCTTGGGATCGGGTGCATCCTTGTCCACGGCAGCCTCCAGCAGTGCAATCGCTCCTTTCACGTCGCCGGCGTCCAGAAGCAGCTTCGCCTTGACGAAAGACGCCCGCGCGTGCGTCTTGTGCTTCTCCAGCACGCCGTCAGCCAGCTCACGTGCCTTTATCTTGTCCTTCTTGACGAGATAGTGTTCCGCGAGACGAGCCGCCACGTCGGGGTCATCGGGGTTGGTCTCGTGGGCTTTTTCGAGTTCCTTGACGGTCTGCTGTTTCTCGGCAGGCTTGCCCTTGAGCGATTTGACAACGTTCTCCAGATAATCGCGGTAGCCCTTCTCGAAGGTTGCCTTGTCCACCTTGCATACCTTGGTGATGGCGCTGGTGGTATCGCTGCCGTCGCGGAAAGCGCTCAGCATTTCACCGACTGTTTGCTTGCCGTACTTCTCCTTCATGTAATCGATGTAGAGCTGGCTTTGGCAGTAGGCCAGGTTCCATTCCAGCGGCGAACGCGGCCGGATGAAGCCAAGGTCGATGGTGTCCAGATTCAACAGCTTGTCGCCTCCAGCCGGCACACGTTCCAGCAGCAACTCGTTCCAGATTTGCGGCCTGGGGAAACCTTCGTTGGAAACCGCCAGCCCTTCGGTGAACCAGTGGGGTACGAGGAACTGGGTTTGTTCGAGATTGAAGATGTGGACCAGCTCGTGGCGCATGACCCGTGCCCAGTTGAAAGGCTTCGCTATGCCCTTGGCGTGAGGCGACGCGACGGCCACCATGCGTCCCGTGCAGGCGCCAATGGTGTAGAGGTCGGGCAAGGCGATGGTCCGGCCGCTGAACATCTCGTGACTGTTGAAGATCTCGACAAGGATCAGGTCCTTGGGTTCGTACTTGAACTTCTCCGCCAGGTCCGCGTAGATGTCCTCCAAATAATCGGCCATGTAACGCACCAGCGGTCCGTCGTTCTTGGGGTCGAAGCGCAGCTCGAAGTGCTTGGTCTTGAGAGTTTCGTACTTCTCCAGATGCTTGAGGACCTTGAGGCTGTTGGATACGCGGACATTGAACCGGTCGGCGTCGAAAGCCTTGCTGAGAATCTCCTGAGCCTCTTTCTCGCGTCCCAGACGCATGTAGAGAAGCCCCAGACTGTTCTGCGCCCAGGGCAGCATCGGCCTTAGCTCGGCGGACTTCTTGTAGAACTTCTCGGCAACGTCGAAATAACGCCGTTCCTCCAGCCGTTCGGCTAGCTGGTAGTAGAACACGCCCGGCTTCGGATCGCGTGCTTCCACTTCCTTGACGAGAGCGTCCAGCTCGGCCTGCTTGCGTTGCAAATGGTAGCAAGCGGCCAGCCGGCCCAGGGTGCTCTCATCGCGCGCATTGATCTTGCGCGCCTGCTCCAGCTCCCGGACGGCACTGGTCACGTCGCCGGTGACCATAAAAATGTCGGCCCGCAGCCGCAAGGCTTCGGGGAGATGGGGGTTGATCTTCAAGGCGCTTTCGGCGGCTTGCTCGGCGTCCTTGATCTCCAGCTTTTGCAGGGCAGCCATGCCTTTGCCGACGTGGGCCTCGGCGGCGTTGGCGTTGATCTTGAGGGCCTTGTCGAAGGCGTCGAGCGCCTCGCCCCGGTTGTACTTCTCCAGCAGCAAAATCCCGGCCAGGTACTCGGCCTGCCACTGGTCCGCGTCGTACTTGAGCGCATCGCCGTAGACATCTTTGAGGATGAACTCGAATTGATCGCTTAGGCTATGCCAGCGGGCATTCTCACTTCCGGCCTGGCCGACCAGGAGCAACTCGTCCGAGTCCTTGATGTCCTTGTCGTTATCGCTGCGTTCGGTGTAAGTGCGGACGAACCAGCGAAACTCGGCGTCGGCCTTGGTCACTTCGCCGCGGTCCCAGTAGACCCTGGCGCGGATCCAGCGGGCCAGGAAATGGTCCTTGCTGACGGCCAGAGCAGCCTCGGCGGACTTCTCGGCTTCCTCCCAGAGGCCGCGCAGGTAAAGCAGCTCGGCACGCCGGGCCAGCAGGTCCGCGTTGTTCGGGTTATCCTTGAGGGCATCTTCCACCAGTTTCAGGGCCTTGTCGTATTCACCCTCGCTTTGCCAGGCCTTGCTCAAGCCGATCGTGGCGGCAACCTTGACCTTCGCATCCTTGGCCAGGGTTTCGTAGGCGACCCGCGCTTCATCGTAGTTGCCGCGCAGCAATCGTTGCCGCGCTTCCTTGAGAGAAGGCTCGGCAGCGGCGGCCGAAATTACAGTCCACAG
The DNA here is from genome assembly GCA_963804745.1 of uncultured Gemmataceae bacterium. Classification (GTDB taxonomy): domain Bacteria; phylum Planctomycetota; class Planctomycetia; order Gemmatales; family Gemmataceae; genus CAWDRY01. Next base: position 71,452 of record CAWDRY010000047.1, on the reverse strand, counting down.
GAGGATCAGGCAGCCAGAAAGATATTTTTTCATCAGCGGCGCTCCTGAAAAGTTCACTCTCGTTCCCACGGTCCTCCGTGGGAACGCTGTTAATGAGTTCCTGGTTGTTACCTTAGCCGCTGGAAGCACAAAACGCAAGAACCCCATGCTGAGTTTAGGCTGCGCCAACTGTTTAGCTGCGACCCGAAGGGTAACGCTTTTGTCAAACGCTCGCCTATCGGCTCGCGGCTAAACCTGTACCTCGTCGCCAGAAGGCAGTAAAATGCAAGAGTTAATTTCAACCTCGATAGTGAGGCAGCCGATCATGGCCGCACAATTCGACGAGGATGGCATCCGCTTCCGCTATCCGGAGAACTGGCGACTGGAACGTGACGACACCGAGGAAGGTTGGACCGTTACGTTGCAGAGTCCGGACACCGCCTTCTTGATGGTCTGCCTGCGTGAGGATGCGCCAACGACCGATGAGATGGTGGAAGCCGCCATGACCGCTTTGCGCAACGAATACCCCGATCTGGAAACAGACGACTGTGTCGATTCGCTCGCCGGGCAGCCCGCCGTCGGCAACGACGTTCGTTTTTTCAGCCTCGACCTGACCAACACTTGCTGGTTGCGGAGCTTCTACTGTTCCCACGGCACCGTCATCGTGATGTGGCAAGCAACCGACCTGGAGATTGAGCAAAACGAGCCGATCCTTCGTGCCATTTGCGCATCGCTGGAAGTGGAGGAAGATTGACGAGTCAAGAGTTGCGGGAAATCAGGATCGTGCTTGCTGGGTTTGCCGGTGACGGGGAAATTCATAGAATTGGTTTCGGATATGGTGACTTGCTCCTTGAAACTGGAAGTCGCTGTGTTCACGGCCAGCCGGTTGCACGGTTGGCCACTTTTGCTTATGCACGGATTGGCAGGGCGGGCGGCAAGGTGTAGAAGCTGGTGAAGTTAACAAATGTGCGGCTTGGAAGTATAGACACAAGTACAATAGTAGTTGAGAGTTTGGAGGCGTAGCTCAGCTGGTAGAGCAACGGACTTTTAATCCGTAGGTCGAGGGTTCGAGTCCCTCCGCCTTCAGTTAAGCGCATCTTCTATACCGTGTTTTCTTATTCTGCTCTTTGCCTGGACAGCCGGGCAGGTCCCCGCGCGTTTCTCGAATCGACTCCCGGCTAGGGGATGATACTGCACCCCGGCAGCGCCTTTCGCAGCTCCTTCAGCCCCGCGTCCGTCACCTGAGTGAAGCCAAGGGACAGCGCTTGCAAACTCTTCAGCCCGGCCAGTTCCTTCAGCCCCGCGTCCGTCACCCGGGTGGAGCGAAGATCCAGCGTTTGCAAGCTCTTCAGGCCGGCCAGCTCCTTCAGACCCACGTCCGTCACCTGGGTGTCGGAAAGGTCCAGTGATTGCAAGTTCTTCAGGCCGGCCAGCTCCTTCAGACCTACGTCCGTCACCTGGGTGCCGCCAAGGGACAGCGTTTGCAAGCTCTTCAAGCCGGCCAGTTCCTTCAGCCCCGCGTCCGTTACTTTGGTGTCGAAAAGGTACAGCGCTTGCAAGCTCCTCAGCCCGGCCAGTTCCTTTAGCCCCGCGTCCGTAACCTGGGTGCGGGAAAGGTACAGCGCTTGCAAGCTCCTCAGCCCGGCCAGTTCCTTTAGTCCTGCGTCCGTCACCTGGGCGCCCCAAAGATTCAGCGTTTGCAAGCTGTTCAGCCCGCCCAGTTCCTTCAGCCCCGCGTCCGTCACCTTGGTGCCCCAAAGGTCCAGCGATTGCAAGCTCTTAAAACCGGCCAGTTCCTTAAGCCCAGCATCCTTCACCTGGGTGCCGCCAAGGTCCAGCGATTGCAAGCTGTTCAGCCCGGCTAGCTCCTTCAGTCCCGTGTCAGTCACCTTGGTGCGGTTAAGGTCCAGCGTTTGCAAGCTCTTCAGCCCCGTCAGTTCCTTCAGCCCTGCGTCCGTCACCTTGGTCTCGGTAAGGTACAGCGCTTGCAAGCCCTTCAGTCCGGCCAGTTCCTTCAGCCCCGCGTCCGTAACCTTGGTGCCGAAAAGTGACAGCGTTTGCAAGCTCTTCAGCCCGGCCAGTTCCTTCAGCCCCGCGTCCGTAACCTGAGTCTCGGTAAGGTACAGCGCTTGCAAGCTCATCATGCCGGTCAGCTCCTTCAGCCCCGCATCCGTCACCTGGGTGCTGGAAAGGTTCAGCGTTCGCAAGCTCATCATGCCGGCCAGCTCCTTCAGCCCCGCGTCCGTCACCTGGGTGCCCCAAAGGTCCAGCGTTTGCAAGCTTTTCAGCCCGGCCAGTTCCTTCAGCCCCGCGTCCGTAACCTGGGTGCCCCAAAGGTTCAGCGTTTGCAAGCTTTTCAGCCCGGCCAGTTCCTTCAGCCCCGCGTCCGTCACCCGGGTGCGGTTAAGGTTCAGCATTTGCAAGCTTTTCAGCCCGGCCAGTTCCTTCAGCCCCGCGTCCGTCACCTGGGTGCCGTGAAGGCCCAGCGCTTGCAAGCTCTTCAACCCGGCCAGTTCCTTCAGCCCCGCGTCCGTCACCGGAGTGCCGATAAGGGACAGTCCGAACGCCGTCGCCGGGACGGGCAGTTTCGCCAGGCGCCCCTCTTGCCAAAGGGTGAAGCGAAACGCCGGCAGGTCGCCGGACTTGCCTTCTTTCTCCCGAACAAACTCAGGAAAGCCAGCCGGGGATAGCCGCAGCCAGCCGACTTCGGCTCCGGCCTCCTTCCAGGCTGTGACGATGTTCTCTGGCAGGAGTTGGGGCGGGTCCGTTTTGGCAAGCGGCGTTCCGGCGCGACCCGTGCCGGCGCCTGTCGCCAGCATGAGAAGGGCAGCCAGCGCTGGGTGCCATGCCCATGTCTTCGTGGGCATGCTGTTCAACCATGCCCATGCGGACATGGGCATGGCACCCGGTGCCGCCCCTTTCCAGTTCAAGCATCTACGTTGCATATGGCGACTCCTTTGCTGGGATTCGGGCATGGAATGTATCTTATGCGCCGCCGGATAGAACTCCAGCGCCTTACTCCAGTTTCTTTCCCAGCAGCACATCAGACCCTGGAGGCCGGCTGTGGGGCAAGTTTCAAACTTGCCGCCACAGGAGCTGCGCCGGCAGCACTGATTCGGCGGCCTGCACCGAAGCGAAACTTCCGCCGGAATACAGGGTTGATACATTAAGGCTGAGGAATATAATGGCTGATCTTGCTACCGCTTGTGAAATACTGTGCCAAGATTGTGGCCCTAAAGGAGGTTCACCTATGAAGACGAGATCAACAATGACCTTCGCCGTTGGGTTGCTAACTCTGCTGGCGCTGGTTTCGACGCCAGCGCAGGCCAGATGGGGTGTTAGCATTCGCATCGGTGGGCCAGGTTACAACCGGCCCTATTATTACGCCCCCTACCCCTATTATTACGCCCCCTACCCAGCGGTCATCGTCGATCCCACGCCCGTTGTAGTGCAGCAAGTTCCGGTGATTCAAAAGGGACCGGTGAACCAGTATCTGGGAGCCTTGTCGGACCCAAGCGAGCAAGTTCGCCTGGATGCTGTGACCCAGGCTGGGGCGCCTCAAGGCGCAACGTGCTGTCGCTCCACTGACGGCTACCTTGGCTTGCGATAGCAGCCCCTTGGTGCGCGAAGCAGCAGCCCGAGGCGCTGGCCCTGATCGGTTCGCCGAAAGCGATACCGGCGTTGAAGAAAGCCGCTTTGTCGGACAGCGACCGTGATGTTCGCCGTAGCGCTCAGTTCGCGATTGATGTTGTACAATCGAAATAGCTGCCTACGGCCCCTGCCCCGTCGTGAAGCTCCAGGTTCGCGTCCACGCGCCGGCTCCCTTGGCCGTGACTGTCACTCGGTGCCACTTTCCACGTCGAATTTCGCCTGCCCTGGACGTTCTGCTACTAGGTCGCTAGATTCTCTGAGTATCGACAGGTTCCTCGCTTCCCAGAAGGAAGCGCGAGGGCAATAGGGAAACCGGTGCAATTCCGGTGCGGGGCCGCCGCTGTAATCGGCCAGGCCACCGAATCATTGAAGGCCACTGTGACTAGCTCCACCGGGAGCCATGTACGGGAAGGCTGTTCGGGGACCGTTACGAGCCGTAAGCCAGAAGACCTGCCTGCCGAGTTTCTGTTCCGATGCTTCGGTCGCAAGCATCCGGGAGGAGTGACATGCTTTGGGACATGTTCGTCCGCGGCGGCCCCGTCATGTGGCCGTTATTGGCAGCGTGGGTGTTTGCCCTGGCTCTGATCCTGGACCGGGCTTTCGCCTTTGTTTACTGGCAACAGCGTTTCGATCACCTGGTCGAGATACTGCGGCCTCTGTTCCTGCGCGGTGAATGGCTGAAGGCAGAGCGCTGTTGTCGCGGCCGTGGGCCGTTCTCCCGACTCGCCCAGGTCTATATCGAGAACCGGGACCGTCCGAAGGAAGTCCGCGATTACGTTCTCAAACGCGAGGGGATGGTTTCGCTCAGCTTCCTGGAGCGTCGCCTACGCTGGCTGGCTACCCTTGCACAGGTCGGTACGCTCCTCGGTCTACTCGGCACTTTCTATTTCATGATTTACCGGTTCCGGCCGGAGGCAACGGCTTCGGGGCAGCTCCCCCAGGCCGACTTCTACGCTGCTATCTGGGAGTCCTTCCTCTCCACCATGTTCGGCCTGATTATTGCCATTCCATGTACCGTGGCCTACCAGCTATTCGAGGGACGCCTCGATAGCATCGTGCGCAACCTCGACGTGCTCGTTCTCCATTTTGAGGACTGGCGTTGCCAGGCCGAAGAAAATGAGGCCGATACCCCAGTGATCTCGTTCCCACGGTCCTCCGTGGGAACGCAAACAGCAGTGGACGTTCCCACGGAGGACCGTGGGAACGAGGGTTCACTCGAAATCCGAAATCCGAAAATCCGAAACAAGTGTGAATGAACATGTTCCAGCGCCGACGGCGAATTGACGGCACCATTGACATGACGCCGATGATCGACACGCTCCTGCAGCTGTTCGTCGTGTTCCTGCTGAGCATGTCATTCATTGCCTCGGCCGTGCGTCTGGAACTGCCGCGAACCGGGGTGCAGCAAGTGGCCCCAGACACTCCGGTCGTCGTCTCACTCGACGCGACAGGCGCCATCTTCGTCAACAACGACACGGTGGACAGGAACGAACTGCGCGGACGCCTGGAGGGGCTGCTCAAGCACGCGCCAAAACGCGAGGTCCTGCTTCGGGCCGACCAGAGCTTACCGTACAAGAAGGTCCTGGAAACGCTCGTGGAGGTCCAGCAGGCGGGGGCTGCTAACATCCTCCTGGCTTACGAGTTTGAAAGTGGACATTGAATCGAGTTGAGGAGATGGCTGTATGCTGCACAATTCATCTCGGGACAACTCCCTTTCTTCGTTTGTTTTTCTAATCTGCTTGGCGGCTAGCCTTTGCTTTCATCTTGCCCTATTCCTACTGGCGTGGGCGTTGTCGTTGTTCACTGTGCAGAGACCTGTGCCGCCGCGCATACACGTGACTGTCGGGCTTTCCTCGGTTGCTTCGCGAGCGGCCCCGGAAGTGGTCTTTATGTCCGACAAACCTCTTGTCGAAACGAAAGTCTTTCCTCCAAGAACTGCGGACAGCAAACAGGACAAAACACCGGAAGCCGCCACCCCCCAGCTTCGGAACCTGGAAAAACCGGTGCAGAAAGAGACCGAACCTGGACCGACTGAAACCAAGCCTGTGTCATCGGAAACTAAGGCCAAAAGAGCCGTCCCCGCCCGACGTTCCTAAGTCTGTCCCGTTGACCGAAGCCAACTCGCGTCCATCGGTCGATTCCACGGCCAGCGCCGGAGCGGCCAAGGTTGATGCTCTACCCACTCAATTTCCGGATAACCGCGCGCCGATCTATCCGACCGAAGCGCAGGAAAACCGTATCGAAGGACGAGTGGTTCTGCGGGCACTAATTTCGGATCAGGGCAGGATCCTGAAGCTCAGCGTGCATGAGTCTAGCAATGTGCCGGGCATGGACGAGTCCGCACTAAGCGCAGTTCGTAACTGGCGATTCCAACCCGCGATCCGCGGAGGCAAGGCTGTCCCCTGCGAGATAGCCATACCGATTACTTTCGAACAGATCGCCCCTTGAATTGAGTGGTGAGTGGTGCGGTGGTGACAAGGTGACCGAGTGACAAGGTGACAGGGTGACAAGGTGACAGGGTGACAGGGTGACAAGGTGACAGGGTGACAAGGTGACAGGGTGACAGGGTGACCAAATCTGAACCTCCTAGGCCATTTTTGCTCTCATCTCCTCACCTTGTCACCTTGTCACCCTGTCACCTTGTCAATTCACCACTCACCACTCACCACTCACCACGTAATCTTCACCCCCCCATAGGCAGAGAAGCGGGGGGTGCCGTAACCCACCATCTCCTCGTAGTTGGCGTCGAACAGATTGTCGATCCGGGTGAAAAGCTGAACGTGGGGTCGCAGGTTGTACGACAAGGCGGTATTGACCACGGCATGAGCCGGCATGTGCTGGAGGTTCACAGGCGCCGAGTAGTCAAAGCGGTCGCCGACGGCAACCATCTGTACGTACCAGTTGCCACGGCCGTTCAGCAAGCGCTGATTGAGGGTCAGGCTGCCCTTGTGCTCCGGCCGAAGCTGCAAGGGGCGATCCAACTCGAGGTCGCGAGTATTTTGGTGCGTGTAGTTTGCCACCAGGGACGTGTTGTCGCTGAGCTTCAGCGTGGTAGTGAACTCGACGCCGGAGGCACGGGCCTTGTTGACGTTATCGAACGTCGGGAAGACATACTGAATCAAGTCTTCCGAGTCGATGCGGAAGTAGGTAACGTCGCAGGTCAGGTGCTTCTCGCAGAAGCTCTGTTCGAAGCCGAACTCGAAACCGCGGTCGTGCTCGGGCCGCAGGTGGGGATTGCCAAGGACAAATGGGGGTGCATCGGCGAACAACTCGTACAGTGAGGGGGCTATGAATCCGGTGCCGTAGCTGCCGTGCAAGGCCGAGCCGGTCTCGTCGACGCGGAAGACCGAGGCCAGGCGCCAGGTGGTGGCCGGGCCTGCCAACTCGTAATCGTCCCAGCGGATGCCTGCCGTGGTGAACCAACGGTCCCACAGGCCCATTTGATCCTGAAGGTAAAAGGCCGTGTCGGACTGGCTTACCTGCGGCTGAGTCGGCGGATTGTCGAAGTCCTCAATCAGATAATCGCAGCCAAGCGTGAAGCGGTTGTGCTCGGTCAAGCGCAAGTTGGCCTGGTATTCGAGCTTGTCGGTGCTGCCGTGGTACAACGTAAACGTGGGCGGGAAGGCGCTGTTGGGGTCGCTGAAATCGCGGTTGACTTGGAACCGGTTGAAGGCGATACGCTGTTCCAGATCACCGTCGAGCAGAGCATACCGGGCAGCGACGCGCCCGTAAAACTGCTCGTTGTGGCTGCCCGTTAGCGGGTCATCGGTCACCAGGTCGAAAGGGGGCCGGTTGAAGCTGTCCAGGGCCACCTGACTGCGGAGGTAACGCAGCACGACGTCGACGTCGAAGTTCTCGGCCGGCGTCCAGCCAAAGCGCGTCGACAGTGTCGTTTGGCGGGAGGGGTCGTTTTCGGTGTCGAAGAACCGCCCGTAACGCCGGTCGGCCTGGGAGAAGCCTGTCGTGCCGAAACAGGAAGCGCCGAAGGAGTAATAGCCTTGTGATGTCCCGCCGCTGATGTGGGCGATGTCCTCGTAGGTGCCGTAGCTGCCGCCCATAGTTGAGATCCAGCCTTGCATCGGCCCCTCGCCCCTCTTGGTGATGATATTGATGACGCCACCGACGGCGTCCGATCCGTACAGCGTGCTCTGCGGACCGCGCAGCACCTCGACGCGCTCGATTTCCATCGTGTTGAGGCTGCCGAAGTCGAAGGTGCGCGTGGGGGAACTGGGGTCGTTGATCGGGATGCCGTCCACCAGGACCTTGGTCGCCCGGCTGCTCTGGCCGCGCATGAAGACGCTGGTGACTGTCCCAGGGCCGCCGTTCTGCGCCAGGTCCAGGCCCGGAGTGGTTTGCAACAGGTTGCGGAAATATGTCTGCTGGGAGTTGACGATTTGCGGCTCGTCGATGACCGTCACGGAGCCGCCGAACTCGCGGAGCGGACTTTCGGTCCGTGTCGGGGTCAGGCCGACGCCGGGAGAAAGCGGGCTGGCCGGGAAAGGTTCGGCGCCGGGTGTGGGGGCGCCGAACACGCGCGTGGGTGCTATCGACGGCAATTCGGCCGCCGGCGCTGGCTGTGTTTCGGGCTGAGCACCCACCGGGGAGGACAGGATGCCGAGAACGGCGATGCAAAGAAACGATCTACGGAGTATCTGACGAATCATGATTTACTCCTGCTCTTCCCTCGAAGAAGGCAGTTGCGCTTGGTTGCGACAAGATCTGAAATCTTGTCCCACGTCTGGACGCAGATATCCTGGCTCGGGTTCGTCCCACGGCAAGCGCGCCTTCCCGGTCCCTTGCTAGACCAGTGGCTCATTCGCGCCGGTGGTCCCCCTTACAGTCGCGGGGCGGCGGGAGCTTCGCACTCCCTTCCCTGAAATCCGAAACACGTTCCGTAAGACGGTTCTGAGAACCGTCCTACGATTTACAATCACTCACCCATAGAATCGACACGCCCCGCCAGCCGCCTGAACGTGTACGCCCACGAAGGAAAGTAAATGGTGTGCCGGCTATGATGGTGGTGCTGACTTTGCGAAGACAACATGCTGGACGGGTGCTCGGTCAGTGGCTATCGCGGCCCCATGCAGATGTCCGCTTTAGTCCAAGACCGACAGGGGCCGCGAAAGCATGGCACCCCTGCGAAAACGGCTTGCTCATGCCGGTCGCCGTTCATACAATTGCTGAGAATTGACGTTACGGGTAGTTCTACTGTGACCGCTTTGGACTTGCAGCAGCCCCGTTCACGGGGCTTTCCGCGACAGCGGTAATAGGCCCGCCGTTGACGGCGGGTAATGGGAAGCGGGCAAACGTCCAGCCCCGTTCACGGGGCTTCCCAAGATGCTGGCTTGAGCCCCGTTGCATTCTGGCAGTGGGGCTGAAGCCCTATCAACGAGAAGCCCCGTGAACGGGGCTGAGGGTTCTGACGGCCCCAGCAACCCGGCATGAATGCCGGGCCTATTACCGCTAACGCGGAAAGCCCCGTTGAACGGGGCTGAAGGCTCTCAAATCGGTTACAGTAGAACTGGTAACAAAAGGAGATGGCAATGAAACCTCGCGTTGCTCTTTTGGTAGGTCTTGTACTGCTGGGGGCATTGTCCCGACTCATCCCGCACCCAGACAACTTCGCGCCCATCGGCGCCTTGGCCCTGTTTGGCGCTGCCCATTTCAAGAACAAGTGGGTGGCGTTCCTCGTGCCCGTGTTGGCGATGTTTGCCAGCGATGCGGCCCTCGAAGTTGCATGGCGCTGGGACGTGTTCGGCGGTTGGATCGTACATACACAGGGGTTCCATCAGGGCATGTGGGTCATTTACGGCACGATGGTTCTCATCGCTGCGTTAGGCCTGGTGCTGAGGCGGAAGAAGACCGTCCCGATGGTGGCCGGTACTGTGCTGGCTGCTTCGATCGTGTTCTTCCTGGTTACGAATTTCGCAGTGTGGCTCATGGGTGCGATCTACCCGATGGATGCGCTCTACCCAATGACCCTCGAAGGACTGGTCGCCTGCTATACCGCTGCCATCCCGTTCTTTCACTGGACGCTGCTGGGCGATGCCTGCTTCGCCACTGTCCTGTTCGGAGGATTCGCCCTGGCGGAGAGGCGCTATCCGGTCTTGCGAGAGAAAACGGCCCAACCAGGCGAGGTTCTGCCGCAAGCAATGTAGAGATTTATTTTCTCAGAAACAACTTGACAGATTGTCACAATCTCTCCAAAATATCTATTAGGCAATAATTAGGTGCGCCTACCCGTCAGTGGCGAGCCGCCGGGTTAAACCCGGCGGCTCGCCACTGCGGGCACGTCAGTTGATCATGTCTTTCTTGCCCGTGGGAGTTTATCATGTTCACTTCTGCGTATGGTATCCGCTGGGGTTGCGCGTTGGGACTGGCAGTTGGTTTGCTGGTGCTTGTTCCACAGCGTAGCCTGGCGCAAGCCCAGCCCAGTCAGGCGGAAATCGCTGCCGTGATGGCTTATCTTCAGGAATGCCAGAACGCAGCGGCGCGGCAGCAGGCCCTGGCCCAGCTGGCTTTGTGCAACTGTGGAAATTCACCCACGAGCGGGGGCCGTTTGACACCCACTCCCGCTGCGCGTGCCAGCACGCCCACACCCCGGATCATGACTCCCATGCCTGCGCGTCCAGTGCCCCAGCATGCCCAGGTGGCCCGTTCCACGCAGCCTGCCGCCCGTGGCCCGTTACACACCGCAGGCACCTGCGCCCGTGGCCCGTTACACACCGCAGGCACCCGCTCCCGTGGCACGTTACACACCACCCGCGCCCGTGGTACACTCCAACCAGCCCGCGCCTGTGTCCCATTCCACGCCGCCTGGGCTGCCGCCCAGCCAAAACACGGCATATCATCCGGTCAATCCGGTTGCAGCTCCGATTCACAACACCGGCTTGGTGCAGAACAATCAGCCGGTGCCTCAATCCACTCATAATTACCCTGTAGTTGCCCACAACCCGTTGCCGCCGAGCCACAACATTCAGCCGGCCAGCCCACCGCCCCACGTAGTAGCGCCGCCACCGAATCATAACACCGGGGTAGCGAGCAACACGCCACCCGCGAGTCATAACACTGGGGTAGCGAGCAACACGCCACCCGCGAGTCATAACACCAGGGAGCTTCCCCGACCGATCACGCCCCAGCCGAGCCACAATCAGGAGATCACGCGCAACCCCGTGCAACCGACTCAGAACAGTCAAGCGCATTCCCAGCCCAGCATTCCTGCGCCTAGCCACAACACCACCGTTGCTCACAACCCGCCTACGACCGCTGGTCCCACTCATAGCATCAGCTTGGTGCCTCATCCTGCTGATACGCTTCCCACGACCCACACCGCGATCACTAGCCCCAGCACGAACTTGGCGCAGGTAACTCCTCATGGAGCCACGAGTACCAGTCCAGCCCCGCAACCGACTCATGCAACGAGTCCCGTGGTCGATCAGCAGGTCGTTCCAGTGCCCGTTGCCGTGCCGGTGCCTGGCTTCCAGCCGCCGCCCCCGCCGGCAGCGCCGACCGTTATCACTCCGGGCAGAGCCACCGGTTCTTTAGCAAACTCGACACCGCTACAGACGGTTGCTCGGCAAGATCAGCAGATCGTTCCAGTACCCGTTGCCGTGCCGGTGCCTGCCTTCCCGCCGCCCCCGCCACCCACGCCGGCGGCACCGACCGTTATCATTCCGGGCAAAACCACCGGTCCTTTAGCAAACTCGACACCGCCACAGACGGTTGCTCGGCAGGATCAGCAGATCGTTCCGGTGCCCGTTGCCGTGCCGGTGTCTGGCTACCCACTTCCCCCGCCACCCCCTCCGGCAGCGCCGACCATTATTATTGCTGGCGGCGCTCCCGCTTCAGGGAACTCGACACCGCCGCAAACGATTGCTCGGCAGGATAGGCCAACGAACCCGATGACTGACTCGCCCAGTTACAAAAACGTGGAGATGCCGGTCTACGTTTTCGTGACGCTCAATTCTCAAGCGAGTGGAACGCCCGCTGCCACTCCTCAGAGCAGCACGGTCCTTGCCAGTGCCAAGCCTGCAATGGACGCGGGTGGCGGGGTGCCTCGTCTGCCCACGTTCGATGCGGGGCCGCCGCCCACAGAAGCACAGTCCACCGCCATGTTGCCGGCCCAGGACGACAAGATGGCAGCACGCAAGGTCGATGATGCGATCGGCAGCTTGACGAGTTCCCCGAGCACGCTTCCGCCAATGGCGTCGGAGGAGAAGAATGTCAGTGAGAAGTCCAGGGCAGCTGCAACACCAGCCCCGCTGGCGGTCAGCCACCCGGCCGGCACGAGCAAACTGGGCTTGAGATGGTTATCGGGCAGGCCTCTCCTGGCGCTCCTGTTGCCACTTGTTCTGGCGATTAGTAGTTTGTGGTGTAGTGTTCGCTTTCCGCTCAATTTCCAGGGAAACAAGCTGCCAGGCCGTATTCGACGGCCCGGCCAGGCGAAGTAGCCAAAAGCCGCCCGGTCGCTTTTGACGAGAGCAAGAGTTAATTTTAAGAATTTGTGAAAATTCCGCTTGACCTTAGTGGTCTGGGTGCCGACAATGCACCAGTAGTAGGGACAGTGTAATTTTGCGCCCATAGCGCTAATTCTTGCCGATCTGGCAAGATATACTGTCTGGACAATGCGTTCAGGCATTTTTATTTCCATTTCTTTGTCCCTTGTTTAAGGAGTTTCACATGTTTACGAATTGGTGGAGTAGGTGGGGTCCGGCGTTGGCCGCCGTGATGCTGCTTCCAGTAGCAGCATACGGTCAGGCTCAGCCGCCAGCTACTCACAACACAACGCCCCTGGCAACATCCGGCGCTTCAACTGGAACGACGCCATCATCCGGCAAAGTGATTACCACTCTCGCCGCTGGCCGGCAGTACCTTGGCAATTGGCAACTTTATTTGAACGGGGTCTCAACAGGCCCATACGGCAAAGCTAGCAGTATCACCTACAAGCCTGGTGACACGGTGTCGGTTAAATTCACAGTTCAAGGCACTAAAGAAAATCCGAATCCGCAGATACAACTCAGCCTTGGATCCTTTATTTGTCCCAATACCAGCTGGGGTAATTGGGTTGGTAGCTGGCATGCGGAGACGAAATTCGGTGGCGAGACGCAGACTTTCGGCCCCGGTGAGCACGAACTTTCGGCTCAGCTTCCGGAAGGCCCCTTCCAGATCGATTTTAACTTTGGCACTGTGATGGATGGGTTAAATCCGGGCATTATAGGAAACATCAATGACGTGGCTTCGAAGCCCAGCCAAGCAAACTCGCCAACACCGGTTCGCACCACGACCCAGACCCCTCAGGGCGCGATCACGTCACCTCCGGCGGCCACTCCTCCAACGGTGACGGCAGCCGCTAAGCCGCCCACTCCGGCGGCCACTCCTCCAACGGTGACATCAGGTGGTACGCCGCCCGCTCCGGCGGCCACTCCTCCAACGGTGACGTCAGGCGGTACGCCGCCCACTCCGGTGGCCACTCCTCCAACGGTGACGTCAGGCGGTACGCCGCCCACTCCGGCGGCCACTCCTCCAACGGTGACGGCAGCCGCTAAGCCGCCCACTCCGGCGGCCACTCCTCCAACGGTGACGGCAGCCGCTAAGCCGCCCACTCCGGCGGCCACTCCTCCAACGGTGACGGCAGCCGCTAAGCCGCCCACTCCGGCGGCCACTCCTCCAACGGTGACGGCAGCCGCTAAGCCGCCCACTCCGGTGGCCACTCCTCCAACGGTGACGGCAGCCGCTAAGCCGCCCACTCCGGTGGCCACTCCTCCAACGGTGACGGCAGCCGCTAAGCCGCCCACTCCGGTGGCCACTCCTCCAACGGTGACGGCAGCCGCTAAGCCGCCCACTCCGGCGGCCACTCCTCCAACGGTGACGGTAGCCGCTAAGCCGCCCACTCCGGCGGCCACTCCTCCAACGGTGACGGTAGCCGCTAAGCCGCCCACTCCGGCGGGCACTCCTACTACGGTGACGGGAGGCGGCATTGGCACTCCGGCGGGCACTCCTACTACGGTGACGGGAGGCGGCAAGGGCGCTCCGTTGGGCACTCCTACTACGGTGACGGGAGGCGGCATTGGCACTCCGGCGGGCACTCCTACTACGGTGACGGGAGGCGGCAAGGGCGCTCCGTTGGGCACTCCTACTACGGTGACGGGAGGCGGCAAGGGCACTCCGGCGGGCACTCCTACTACGGTGACGGGAGGCGGCATGGGCGCTCCGGCGGGCACTCCTACTACGGTGACGGGAGGCGGCAAGGGCACTCCGGCGGGCACTCCTACTACGGTGACAGTCGCTATGGCAGGTACCCCGGGGGGCACTCCTACTCCGGTGACGGCAGGCCGCCCGGGTGCTCCGGCGGGCATTCCTACTACGGTAACGGCAGGCCGCCCGGGCACTCCGACGGGCATTCCTACTACGGTGACCGCTGCGGGTGCGGGTAGGTCTGGCGGCCTCATGCCGACGACAGTTGTTGGCAATCCGTTGGCCCGGCAAGCCCAGCCCACGATGGTCTACGGTGGTTCCTCAGGCTTGATGCCGGCCGGCCAGACCTCCGTTACCTCCAGCAACTCGGTCAGGTCGATGGCTCCGGTTACGCCTGTATACGGATACAGCACGCAGTTCAATCAGCCCGAGGTGAACGTTGTTAGCAGCAGCTCCAGCATAACGCGGCCCGATGCTCAACCGGTGCCTGTTGTGTCGCCGGCCTACTCGGTTGTCAACAACAACACGTACTTCTTCGTGTCGCTGAGCGGGTCAAGAGATCTTGCTCAACCCAACGTGGCGGTTGTGCCGTCTACCAGCGCCTTTGACGCTGCCGCTAGCCGGCCGACCATGGTGGTGGAGAACAAGGACATGGGTCTGGCCAGCACCAAAATGGTCAAGGTGGTTTCTTCCATCGACAGCATCAGCGGCCTGAGCGCAGCCGAGAAGTCCGACGAGGACGAGGTGGATGAGGCTCCGCCGGTTCCAGAACTGAAGCCGGTGAACGATACTGCCGCTCCGAAGGTCAGGACCTTCCCGATTGGCATGGTTCTGGGCATTGGCGGCGGCGCTCTTCTCCTGGCGGTTGGCGGCGGGGCCTTCTGGGCTTTGCGGTCGTCATCGGGCGGCGAAAAGAGGCGGCGGCGTCCCGCTCGTCGTCGTTCCACGCGGCGTGGCTAATCGCCACTAGCCTTCGATGTCAAAATCCAGGGGCCTCCCGGACACGCAAGTGACCGTGAGGCCCCTGATTTTTTGGCATGGTTCAAAACCGGGTAACAACTGTGGCGGCAAGTTTCCCAACTTGCCGGCTGTGGACCAGGCAAGTTGAAAACTTGCCGCCACAATCGTGTTACCCAGAAAACAGCAGGATTGAACCATGCCGTTTTGTTCCCTTCTCTTGACAGCCGCAGTTCACCTGCCGAAAATACTCGTTAGCGTTCTTATCATCTCCAATACCTCTTCTTGGGAGTATGCTCATGTCATGGCAATGTGTCGGCACGTTCGGTCTGGCAGTGGCAATGGCCGCTCTTTTCAACTCACTGGTCCGCGGCTATGACATTCCAACCCCACCGCCCACGACCCCGGCTGCTCCGGTGCAGGTGGTTCCCACGGCAGGCCCGCCGGCAATACTCACGGAGCCGGTGCGCGTAACGCCTACCGTTCCGCCTCCAACCGTTGAGCGGATGATCATGGTCATCGCATCGTCCGCGCCGGCGGTGGGTAACCCCCTGTGGGCGATCGTGCCGTCGGCGCTGCCGATAGCGATCTCGGCCCCGGTACTGGTTACTGATAGCTCCAGGGCCGTCCCTATCCATCTGCCGGTCAGAGTCAACGCTCCAGCTCCGGCCTTCCTGGTGCATTCTCAGCCAATCTACCTAACGATGAACAGCCTGGCCGACTTCGTGTTCGTTTATGTAAAGATCAGCATGGGGAATGCCGTTTTTGTGTCGCCTCGCGCATCCAGTGTTCCCGCTGGGAACCCCAAGGTGCTGGTCACGCCGGCGTCAGGTGGATCGAGCACCGATCCTGGCCGCCTACCCACGGTGACCGTTGAGGACAAGGACAAGCAGCGCATCGGCAGCGACCCGCCCCCGGTGAAAGTGCCCCCAGCCGGTGATGACCGTGGCAGCCCTCGACCGCCGGCGGACAAGTAAGAGTCTGTCCGGAAAGCCCCCGATAGGGGGCGATGGAATTTAGCCACGGGCGAGTCTGCGAGCCCGTGGACATCAACCGGTGCCAATGAGTAAGCCCCCGAAGGGGGGCGACGGAAATTGCATGCGCGTTGGCTCCGCCGCCTCCTTCGGGGGCTCCAATGCGGATTGGACCAATCCCTGCCCAGGGCTCGCGGACTCGCCCTGGGCTTTATTCCGCCGCCTCTCCGAGGCTTTCCGGACAGACTAAGAGGTAAGATCACCGCATTTCGATGAACGGTTATGAAGAGGACTGCGCCGACGTTCTCAAGACACCAGCTTGAAGAACAGTTCTTCCAGATCGTCCTCGCCGTGCAGTTCGCGGAGCTCGGGCAGGGTGCCGCAGGCCAGGATGCGTCCCCGGCTGATGATTGCGACCCGGTAGCACAGTCTTTCGACTTCGCGCATGCAGTCAAGCGCCTAAGTCGACAGCACTTCTGGTTCCTTTGCTGATGGCTTGCTCTTTTCGTTTTCCATTCGTTCAAGCAACTCCGCGAGGTCTTTCCAGTAAGCCTCCCATTCCTGGCGCTCGGCTGGATCGAGCGCTTCCAGGGCTTTGGCCTCGCGCACGCCATTGAAACCATCGGCCTTGACAATGTGACGCAGCTTGCGGGCCACTTCCTTTCGCGCTTCCACATCCCCGTTCTGCCCGAGTTTCGCCAGGTCTGTCAGTTCCGCGCGCAGCCAGCCAAGGGCCTGTTTGCGCAACTGCGCTCGGCGTTCGTTGGGCAGAGTGGCCGCATCGCCGTGGCCACAGCCGGCCAGCGCCGAGGTACAAGCCGCGTTATAGCGGATTGGCGGCCAATCCTTGGCATCAACCGATTGTTTGGCCGTGTCCAGCGCAGCGAGGGATTCTTGTATTCTCTTTGCTTCGGCGAGAGCCGCCAGCAGGTTCGAGTGGGCGTTAGCGTACTTGGGGTCGATGTCGAGGGCGAGCTTGTACTCGCGGATGGCGCCCTCCAAATCCTTCTTGGCCTGCAAAGTATCGCCCAGGTTGTTGTGGAAGGCAGCGAACTTGGGGAAGATTTCGAGTGCCAGCTTGTACTCGCGGATAGCACCGTCCCAATCCTTGTTGGCCTGCAAAGCATCGCCCAGGTTGTGATGGGCGTTAGCGAACTTGGGGTCGATGTCGAGGGCGAGCTTGTACTCGCGGATGGCGCCCTCCAAATCCTTCTTGGCATACAAAGCAGCGCCAGGTTGTTGTGGGCGTTAGCGAACTTGGGGTCGATGTCGAGGGCGAGCTTGTACTCGCGGATGGCACCCTCCAAATCTTTCTTGGCATACAAAGCAGCGCCCAGGTTGTTGTGGGCGTTAGCGAACTTGGGGTCGATGTCGAGGGCGAGCTTGTACTCGCGGATGGCACCGTCCCAATCCATCTTGCCATACAAAGCAACGCCCAGATTGTTATGGGCGTTAGCGAACTTGGGGTCGATGTCGAGGGCGAGCTTGTACTCGCGGACGGCACCGTCCCAATCCATATTGCCAGACAAAGCAACGCCCAGACTGTTATGGGCGTTAGCGAACTTGGGGTCGATGTCGATGGCGAGATTGAACTCGCGGATGGCGCCGTCCCAATCATTCTTGGCCTGCAAAGCATCGCCCAGGCCGCCGTGGGCGAAAGCGGACTTGGGGTCGATGTTGAGGGCGAGCTTGAACTCGCGGATGGCACCGTCCCAATCCTTCTTGCCAGACAAAGCAACGCCCAGGTTGTAATAGGCGCCACTGTACTGAGGTCGCACGGCCACGGCAGTTCGAAGGCAATCGATCCGTTCTTCCAAACGAACCGGATCATCGGCTTGCCCTGCTTTGTTCAAAGACAAGAGGATGGCCAAATTAAGGTGAATCCAGAAATCCGACGGATATAAGCTGCGCGACTGCCGCAACAACGCAATCGCTTCGTCCCTCGCGTTACGCGTATTGAGAACATCTGCCAGCATAACCACATTGATTGCCGGCACTTTCGTTTCTATGGCCTCCGCGCTCAACCGCTTAAAGGTGTCGAGGTCGTTGCCTTTGACCGCTTTTCGCAGTGTTGGTGCGCCATTTGTCGTCATCCGCCCGGTCCGCGCACTCTAGCAGACGCATTGCTTCTTCCTTGGAGGAAGCCGTGACCGACCAATCGTCCAGCGCGAGAATCAGAGGAATTCTCACTCATCGGCCTGGTGCAGCGAACCGCAGCAGCCACCACTTCCGGCTTTGCGCCCGCCACCTCGATGCCGTAATCTGCAAATGCCTTTTGATAATGCCGGATCGAATCGCCATAATCGAGGCGGCTGTCCTTAACGTTGGTGCCCAGCGTCCGAGCGGTGTCCAACTCCGCCAGCAGCCGGGCGTCCTGTTTCGCTGCGTCGATGGCCGGCTCGACGGCCTGCCGTTCCTGATCCACCTGGCAGCGCAACCTCTCGTCCACGCCGCCGGCGGCGACAGCACGCTCTGCTTCCGCGATAGCTGCCCGGCACTGCGACCACACTTTGAAGGCCAGCTTGGCTTGCCGCGGATCATCCAGCGGCATCTTTTCGGCCCGCTCGCGCAGCTCTCTCGCCTTGCCCAGGGCCAGGTATACGCCCCGTTCGGTCTCGGCGCGGGCCGCCGCCTCTATCTTCTCGTTGGCACTTTGCTGCGCCGCGTCCCAAAGCACCCCGACAATCGCCACGCTCAGCGACAGCGAGAGCAGAGCCACGATCATGGAACCGACGAGCCAGCGCTTGCGGCGCCGGCGGCGCTGCGACTCATCTTGCTCCAGGGATCCTTCCATGCCGCCGATGTCGCGATACACTTTGAGCTTGAACTCATTGCCTTCCTTCCTCTGCCACATCTCCTTCAGGCAGAACTGCAACTGCGGCAGGTTGCCCGGCTGCTTGCGCACGTCGTCCAGCAGCAGGTCCACCAGCCCCGGCTCGAACCGGCAGTGCCGCATGAGCGCCGGCCGCTCGATCACGTCGCGCAGCTCCTGGTCGTTCATGGGGCCGACCAGGACGCAGTTGTCCGACATGGCCTTCGCCAGCTCCGCGTGGGCCGCGCACTTGCCGATGAAGTCGGCCCGCACTGCCACCACAACCAGGCCGCGCTCCGACGCGCTCGCCTGGAGCAGGTTGTCAAGGAACGCTTGCCGGGCTTCCTCGTTCTTGCAAGCGGTGTACAGCTCCTCGAACTGATCCACCAGCAGCAGGAAGCGGACGTGCGCCGGCTGGCCGGCCAGTTGCAAATCCCAATGGGTCTTCAGTGCCTGCGCGCTGCTCGCCAGGTTTTCCTTGAGCTGCAAGACGGCCGCGGTGTCCTGGCCCAAAGCCCGGCCCACTTCCACAGCCAGCCGGTGCAACGGATCGTCGCCCGGCTGCACAAGCGCATAGCGCCAGGTTTGGCTTTGCTCCAGCGCCCCTGCTTCAGCTGGGCGACCAGCCCGGCACGGGCCAACGACGATTTGCCGCTCCCCAACGCGCCCTCGATGGCCAGGAACCGCCGGCCCGGCCGCGACATGGCCGCCCTGATCCGGTCCAGCAGAGTACGCGTCAAATCGTCCCGGCCAAAGAAGAGGCCGGCATGCTCCACGTCGAAACGCTCCAGGCCGCGGTAAGGGCAATCCCCGACGGGAGGCCCCGACCCATCCGGCAGGAAAGCATCAAATGAATCGGCCATAGCCAAGACTCCGGGGAAGGTGCCAGAATAGATGATAGGCTAACATTACCCAAAGCTCGGTGAGACTACAAGTACCGTATTAAGACACCAGCTTGAAGAACAGTTCTTCCAGATCGTCCTCGCCGTGCAGCTCGCGCAGCTCGGGCAGGGTGCCGCAGGCCAGGATGCGTCCCCGGCTGATGATTGCGACTCGGTCGCACAGTCTTTCGACTTCGCGCATGATGTGCGTTGAGAAGAGAATGCACTTGCCCAGCGCACAACTGTTCGATGTTTTGCAGCACCGCCCGCGCGACGAGCACGTCCAGACCGGCGGTCGGTTCATCGAAGATGAGCACCGGCGGATCGTGGATGACGGCCCTGGCAATGGATACTTTCTGTTTCATGCCCGTGCTCATCTTGGCCCCCAGCACGTCGCGGAAATCGTTCATCTGCAAGGTCGTGAACACCTCTTCCATGCGCTGCCGGAGATGCTCGCTTTCCAGATCGTACAGGCGGCCGAAATACTCCACCAGCTCCCACGCCGACATGCGGTCGTAGATGGCCGTACTGGCCGACATGAAGCCGATGTGTCGGCGCACCTGGCCGGGTTCCCTGGCAACGTCGTAACCGGCCACGGTGGCGACGCCGCTGGTGGGCTTCAATACCGTGCAAAGAATGCGCATGGCCGTCGTCTTGCCGGCGCCGTTGGGACCCAGCAGTCCGTAAATTTCGCCGGGCCGGGCCTCGAAGTTGATATGATCGACGGCCAACACCTGGCCGCGGCGGAGATCACGAAAAAACTTCGTCAAGTTTTCGACTTGGATCATGGCGGTTTGTGTTAGAATTCTGGTTTACACCATCGCCAGCTGGCGAAGAGTGGCAGCCGGCTCGTCGTCGGCTAATGAGTCGATGTACTCGTAAAACACGTTGCGTTGCCGGGGGATGTAACCGGCTCCGCGGATGGCGTTTCTGATCTGGTCGAGCGTCGAGTGATGCACGGTGCCGGCGGAGGCGACCACGTTCTCCTCGATCATCAGGCTGCCCATGTCGTTGGCCCCGAAAAACAGACCCAACTGGCCGATTTTCAGCCCCTGTGTGACCCACGAGGACTGGATGTTGCGCATGTTGTCCAGGTAGAGCCGGGCGATGGCCAGGGTCTTGAGGTACTCATAACCTCCTGCTGTGGGCACCTCGGCCATGTCCGTGTGCTCGGGCTGAAAGGTCCAGCAGATGAAAGCCGTGAAGCCGCCCGTCTCGTCCTGGAGTTGCCGGAGACGTTCCAGGCTTTCGATGCGCTCGGCCACGGTTTCGATGTGGCCGAACATCATCGTACAGGACGACCGGCCGCCCAGTTCATGCCAGACCCGCTGCACTTCCAGCCACTCATCGGTCAAGCACTTGTTGACGGTCATGGCCTTGCGCACGCGATCCACGAGGATTTCGCCGCCGCCGCCCGGCAAACTGTCCATCCCGGCCTTCTTCAGACGACCGAGCACCTCACGCAGAGGCATCTTGTTGAGCTTGTGGAAGTGCCAGATTTCTGGCGGGCTGAAGACGTGCAAGTTGATGCGCGGATAGCGCACCTTGAGATCGCGCAGCAATTCTTCGTACCATTCCAGTTTCAGGCTTGGGTGCAGACCGCCCTGCATGAGAATCTGGTTGCCGCCAAGGGCGATGGTTTCCTCAATCTTCTGATAGATCACCTTGCGCGGCAACACATAGGCATCCGCGTCGTTGCTCTTTCGGTAGAAGCGCAAAAATCGCAGACGGCCGCGCAAATGTTGCTGTAATTGATGTTGCGGTCGATATTGTAGGTCCGATACGGCTCGGGGTGCAGCCGGCGGCAGACGGTATCGGCAGCGCGGCCCAGGGCCGGCAGGTCGCGGCACGCGAAGAGCGCCACCCCTTCCTCGGGCGTCAGCCGGCCGCCGTCAACGGCTTTCTGCAAGGTCTGCTTGATGGTAGAAGTCAAGTTTCACCCCTCGGCGGGCCAGCCCCAATTCGCACGCCAGCGCGTACAAGTGACGCAAGCCGGCCTGCTCGCGGACCCAGATCATAGTGGATGATGTTGGCAAGGTAGCGACGGCAGAAACCGGCGTCCAGCCCTAACTGGGCGGCCTGCTCCTGCGCGATCCTGCCGATACTGGCACAGCCACGCCGCCTGGCTTCGTTCAGGGCCGATTCAACTGGTCCCAACTCCACGCCTTCACGCACCGCCCAGAACGCATAAACGAAGGGCAACCCGGTCCATTCGTGCCACTCCCGGCCCAGATCATAAGCATGAGCAAAGCCCGGCAAGCAGGCCCTCATGGCCCGGTCACCGATGAGCAGGACGGCGTCGGCGTCGGCATCCTCAGCATTGCTTTCGAGGGCCAGCGGCAACACTTCCGGCCGCAGCCCGTGTTTTTTCCGCAGCAGGATTTGGGCCAGAGCCGCACTGGTCCGTGAACCAACGTCCAGTGCAACCCGGCGAATGCCGTCCCACGGCACGCGGCTGAACAGCGTGACACTCAGCACCGGGCCGCGCGATGCGATGGCAATGTTCGGCACGATAGTGTAGGCTTCGCCCCTGAAGTATTCGATGGCAGGGATGAGTGCCACATCCAGGCGGCCATCCGCCAGGAGGTCCGCGAGACGGCTGGGCACGTCCAGGACCAATTGCGCGGACGGAGCAAGCAATTCCAAATCCTCAATGAGAGGCTTGGCATTCAGGTAGGCGACTGCTCCGATCCGCACGGCAGACTCCATAGTCGGACCTCGCCCTTTCTTGGAGAAGACAATCCTCGCTCCGCTATTCTAAGAAGTTCTTGCAGGTGAGTCGAACCACTACTGACCTTGCAATCCGTTGTTGACCCCCTCCACAGATGCATTACCCGGTACCCGGAGAGGACACTTTCTCACGACCGGGTGCGGCAGTGGACAGTTCGGCTCAGCGCCGAACTTTCGGCGCTGACGCAACATGTTGATAGCATTGGCTTTCAATCGCCATCATGGCCATTCGCGATACCCAAGAGTGTCAAGTACTGTACACTGCCGCGTACAGGTGATTTGAGAAAGAGTCCCCGGAGAGGGATCGCCATGTTTCCGTATTCCCTTATGTGCCAGGTGGTTATGACTTCACGTTACGGCTGAGAAAAAGCGGAGAGGGAGGGAAACGAGCCAGTCGTCGTCGCAAGCCATTGATGTGCCGGATGTTGCGACGCAACATCTTTTGCACCCAAAACTTGAGATTTCACCAGCAATTCCCGGACCGAGTTTTCCTTTGAAGAAAATCGCCGATTCTGGCCTTCCCTTTCGTAATGCCAACCTACAGAATACTCTCCCAGCTTGTCCATTTTTACATTCACGCAAAAGGAATTGTTGACCATGGTCGTTTCTGCCAGGAAGGCACGCAAGAATCTTTCCGCAGATTCTCTCTTTCACATGCTCCGATCCGCCTTTGACCGTATCCACGATCCACGCGAGGATGCGTCAGATATTTCCCTCGGCAATGCTCTAATGTCGAGCTTTGCCATGTTTTCGCTCAAGGATCCGTCCTTGCTGGCTTTCGACGCACGCCGCCGCGATCCCAGCGACAACTTCCGCTCCATCTATGGCATCGAGCGCGTTCCCTGCGACACGCAGATGCGGGCCATCCTCGATCCCGTTGAACCCGACGAGTTGCGGCCCCTGTTCGGCGACGTTTGCCGCCGTCTGCAGCGTGGCAAGGCACTGGAACGTTTTGTCTATCTGGACGGCCATTACCTGCTATCGCTGGATGGGACCACGTACTTCTCCTCAACCAAGGTCCATTGCCCTGCGTGCCTGGAAAAGCACCATCGCGGCGGTGGCATCACTTATTACCACCAACTCCTGGGGGCTACGTTGGTCCATCCCGACCTCAAGGAGGTCATCCCGCTGGCGCCCGAGCCGATTGTCAACCAAGACGGCTACACCAAGAACGACTGCGAGCGTAACGCCACCCGCCGTTGGCTGAAACATTTTCGCCAGGAGCATCCGCACCTGCCCGTCATCATCGTCGAGGACGGCCTCAGCGCCAATGCTCCGCATCTGCGCGACCTGCGCGATGCCCACGTACACTACATCCTCGGCGTCAAGCCCGGCGACCATGCCTTTCTGTTCCAGCATCTCCGGAACGCCGACGCCGCCGGGCAAACCCAACACCTCACCCAGGTCGATCCCGGCACGGGCGTGTTGCACCACTTTCGCTGGCACCACGCGGTGCCGCTCAACGAGTCCAACCCCGACGAGTTGGTGAACGTCCTCGAATACTGGGAGATCAAGGCAGACGGCACCATGCAGTATTTCAGTTGGATCACCGATTGGCCGCTGCTGCCGGACACCGTTTATGCCGTTATGCGCGGCGGCCGGGCTCGTTGGAAGATCGAGAACGAAACCTTCAACACGCTCAAAAATCAGGGCTATCACCTGGATCACAACTATGGCCACGGCGATCAGAATCTATCCGTGGTCCTGGTCCTCTTGATGATGCTCGCCTTTCTGGTGGACCAGACCCAGCAATTATGCTGTCCCTTGTTCCAGGCCGCCTGGGATAAGATGGGGAGCAAGCGTCATCTCTGGGAGCAAATCCGTATTCATTTTCACACGTTCGTGTTCACCTCCATGGCGGAACTGTTGACGACCCTGATTCGTGGCATTGTGCGTCAGGTTCCGGTCTTGCAGGACTCGTCGTGATCGAGCACGGCTGTGAAAAGCTGTCTGCCGCAGAATGCTGGCCCGGCGTGACGTTCGCGGTGCGTACACACCCTCCCGGCCAGCTGTCAATCAGCGTGCGCCGCTGCTGCAAAGCCTCAACCCACTCTCCACCGATGCTACCCTGGCGGGACAAATCCCGGTGTCCTTTGCAAAATGGAGGAACTGGGCCGGGGCAACCATCAGAGACCGGGAATTGCTGAGATTTCACTGACGTTAATCCAAAATCACGGCATTAACCGGTCGTTCATCAGAATCAGGGGCCGAGTTTTCACAAGTCTTTCACAAAAATGGACCAGGGAGGCTTTTCGACACTGAGAGCCTGTGAAAAAATCGTTTCCCTTGTCTCTGTGGAAAAGGCGACCCTTGATCATGGGATTGCTTTGTCCCACGCATTTTGACCCCGGACGGAGCACACCGACCAATAAACCGGGATTGCTCGGGTGCGCCAAGCGGAATGTGTCTGACTTTTGCTTTGCAGGAGTTTATCCAACCTCATCAGTTAGCCTTGGTTAACCTTGTGCCGCCAACGCCGCGCGCAGTGTCACCGCCCGTAGCAGGTTGTGGGCGATTGCATACCACAACGCGATGGCTTTGACTTTGGCCAAGCCTCGTACCAACACCTGACGCAAGCCTCGCTGCCGTGCCAAAGCGTTCACACACTCTGCCGTCGCCGCCCGATCTTTGTAGATCTCCTGCGCCGCTGCCGTGGCCATCCGCTGCCGCCACGCGGCGATCACTGGACTGTCCTTGGCGTGCGCCGCATACCGATCATTGGCAGCGTCCTTGGGCTTGGGCACAGGCACGTATACCGTACATTCCTTCTCTGGCACGCTGACGGCCTCGATGTCTTCGTGCTTGGTAAAGCCGCCATCGGCCAGCACTTCGTCGGGATACTTGTCCAAACGTTCGTGGATTTGTTCGACCATGGGTGCCATCTGCCCCAAGTCACTACCGTTGGTGATGACTTCCACCCCCACGATGATCTGGCTGGCCGTGTCGGTACTGTACTGGAAGTTGTAGGCCGGCCGGAAGCCGCCATCGGCCATCTTCATCACGGTAGCGTCTGGATCGGTCGTCGAAGCACGTGCCTTGGCCTTGTCGTCGGCCTTCTTCTTCGCTTCCAGTTCCGGCATCCGGTCTAGGGCTTTACGGATACGTTCTTCCCGCTCGCGGGCCGCGCGTTCCCGAGCCTTGGTTTGCTGTCGATTGGCTTCCCCTGGATCTGTCTCCAATTCCGCCCGCAGACGTTGGACCTGTGCTTGGGCTTGCTGCAAGCACTCGTCCAGCGTTGGCCGGCGGCGAAACGAGGCGGCTCCGGCACTGGCCCGCACGCGCATGCCGTCGTGAGCAACGCGGTTGAGGTCGACCAGGTCTTCCGCCATCAAGGTGGCAACACTGTGGGTCAACAGACCGTCGAGAAACTCCAGATGATCGACGCGGAAGTCGGCCAGGGTGTGATAGTTGACCGAGACACCGCCACAGAGCCAGCGAAAGGCGTGGTGATGGCCGCACAGATAGTCCAGAGCCCGGGCACTGCCGATTCCCTCAATGGTGGCCAACAGCCACAAGGCGACTGGAATCTGAGGATCGATGGCAGGCGCCCTAGGTCCACCTTCCACGGCACGAATGGTGTTCAGGAGGGGAGTCAGGTCAAGGCCTTGCACAAACTGCCAAACCGTGCGGGCATGGTGTTCGGGAGTCAACAAGTCCTCCAAACGCATGGCAGGGACCAGAGTTTCCCGATCAGCGCAGCGCAAGCGCGGTTTGGCCTTTTCGGGAGTGTTCACTGGTTGGCCACCCTCCGCCGGGATCTGGACAGTCGGTTGGGTGTCGGCGGGGGACACCTGAGATTCAGATAGCTGGGGTTTCATACCCTCATCATAGGCAAAAAAACCTTGCAGTCTGCTACACAGCTGGATTATTTCACAAACTCTGAGACCTGTCTCGAATTCTCTCACCCTTCTACATCATGCCGCTTGTACTGCTCCCAACTCCCGCACTCCGGCCGATGACACGGTGTGTTCACATCACGTTCGCAGCGAGAGAATTTGCTCCACCTCTTGGCGGCCGATGTCCTGGTGTTCGCCCAAGAGCATCTTCGCCCGGCCAGGCGATCCGCTACCAGCGACGCTGATTTCCGCGGGAATCCGGTAGTCGGCTAGGCGCGTGCCTACACCGAGCGAGCGGAAGAATTCTTCAGCCTTGGTAATTGCCTGGTCGATCCGCGACTCTTCGTTGCCGCCCGAGGACCCCAAACCCGTTCTGCGTATTGAAGCAGCTTCTTGCGTTTACGGCCACTCTTGGTCGGGTTGCAACGCGACCGAGTCCTGCTATTCATTCGACTCTCCTTCCGATCAAAATGGGAGGCCGGCACTGGCAGCCCCCGCGGTGTCATTGATCTCGTGTTCCTGCAAGACCAGGGTTGGGTAATTGTCGATTACAAGACGGATCGCGTCACAACAGGAGCAGTTCCGGTAGCCCGCGCCCCACCCGGCAAAAAACATCCGCCGATGGTCCCACGATCCATCGGCGGCTGCATGCCTAATCTGCTGTCTGCCGGCCGCTTGTTAGTTGAACGAATCCACCGTCAGCGATCCGTTCCGGCCGCGACCGCCCTTTTCCTTGTACGGGCACTTCGCCACGCCCTTGTCGTCAAACTTGCCCGAGAACTTGAACGTCCCGTTCCCGCCGCCGCCGGTGGCCTTGCCGTCGCCCTTGATCTCGGTCTTCCAGTCGGTGGTGATCTTGCCCTTGTAGGTCATCGTCTTGTCGGCCACGTAATCCGCGTCATACACGCCCGGCGTGTCCGTCGCCTTCAACTTCGCCGACCATGTGCTCTTGTTGCCGCTGAAGTTGTACGTCCCCTTCACGCTCGTGACAGCTGCTTCCTTCGCCGGATCATCATCCGCCTTCAGCGCTGGCGTCGCCAGCGTAACCATCAGGGCCAACGCGCCTGCAGCCAGCACCACGCCGAACATCTTCGAGAAAATCAATCGCATCTACACACCTCGTACTTTGGTAAGGCAAATCTAATTTACTGCATCCACCGGAGACCATCCCCGGCCAAGTCACCAAATTATAACGTCAAATCACTCCACAATTCAACCCACGCATGAAATTTTGCCCAACCCTGCCTCAGCACGCCCAAAGCACCACGCACGACCTCCAGAAAAGATGCACAATCCTCGCTCGCCAGCCAACTCCCGGTTCCTCAGCCATTACCGCTGCTTGACAGAACGCACTTGCCGGCGTGCCACCTGCGGCTGGCTCGTCGATGAGCGCATTGGCTCCCTTGATCGTCAGATCATCCGGGTCACCGACGCCACGTGCGCTAACAGCGTTTCACTGTCTGGAAGCGGTACGCAACAATCCGTAGAATCCCCTCATCGGGTGGGCCGGGTAGCTACCGGTCAAGCGTCCGCCCGGTAGCCTGTGGCACCTTGCTGGCTACCGGCGCGGACGGCCCGATGCAACCACAAGGTGTCTCCATGATGCGCCTTCTGCAGAAAGACAAACTCCTCCAGACGGCCGAACAGATACACCAGCGGATCAATGCGCGATTTCCCGATTCTGGACTGTCTGGCTTAGCGGCCGAGATCGTGCAGATGCAGCGGGAAGCGCTTGTCCGAGCAGAGGCGATTCGCCGGCCGAACCTCTGGCTGCGGGCTGGCTTGGTTCTACTGCTTATGATCGCCATTGCTGGCGTTGCCGCCTACGCGCTAACACGTAGCGAGCAGATGACGCTCATGCAGGCCGTACTTCAGTTCTGGGACGCGGCCAAGGGCAGCGCCGCAATCCTGGCAGCGCTGGCTCTCTTCCTCATCACCCTGGAGACTCGTCTCAAACGCCACCGTGCCCTCCGGGCGGTCCACGAACTGCGGGCTATGGCTCACCTCATCGACATGTATCAACTCACCAAGGCCCCCGACCGCTGCGGCCACCAGTCGCAACCGGTCGAGGTCTCAGGAAGACCGATCGATGCCAAGGATATGGGCCACTACTTGCACTTCTGCACCGAACTCCTGGCGGTGGTCAGCAAGATCGGCCAGTTGTACGTGCAGGATTTCCGCGACGCCGACGCCCAGACGGCGGTGGACCAGTTCGAGGGTCTGGCCACCGGATTGTCGAGCAAGATTTGGCAGAAGCTGATGATCCTGGACAGGATTTCATCCGACCGCGAACTCCGGGCCGACAGCCGACCCGCGGCGACCGAATCGGTGTTGAAGGACAGACCCGTAGACACCGAGGTTCCATGTGACGAGAACGGTCAACGGATGTCCTGATCGGCACCCACTCCACCACTTCACCGCCCCACCCTCCACTCGCCTTACTTTTCCTTTTCTGGATTCGCCTTCTGGGCATTGGCCCAATCGACCAGCGCCCGGTGCTTGTGCGCTTGATCTATTGGCTGGCCCGTGTATTCCATCGCACCCCAGGCGCCGCCGTCGCCAGCCTAGCCAACGTGACAATAGTGCGAAAAGTGGTTGAAGAATTTGCTCATCTCGTCGAGATATTGCTTGTACAGGTCGTACATCACCGAGTCGCGGTTGATCTTCTGGGCCTTTTTGTAAACATGTTGGCCACCCTCATAGGCAATGAGTTTCAGCCCGGCCTCGTCGGCGATCTTGCGATGCTTGGCCGATTCCTCGGCTGCTTTCCCAATCGCGACCCGCAGTTTGGCCACTGCGTCCGGCGCCGTCCCGTCAACGTCATGGCCGAAATAGGGCGCCGTGGCGATGGCAGTGGCCTTGACCGGCCAGGGATTGAGCTTGGGGTCCTTCAGCACGGCAAGGTGTTGGCCGGCAATCCAGGAGTTCGCCGATTGGGTAGCGAGCACCTTGACCACGCGCGGGCTCTCCGCCCCAAAGACCAGGTCGGCCGCCCGGAACAATCGTAGCGCGGCCCAAGCATGAAAGCGGAATCCCGCCGTCCACTTGTCCCTATCAAGTTTGATCGCCTCGCCTTCATCACAGCAGTAATGGGCCTGCTTGAACATGCCGTTCCAGGTCTCGTTGGAATACTCGATGTAGAGCTTCAAATCAGGCTTGAGCGGCTCGCAAGTCTTGACTCCGCCAGCCGCCAGAAACTCGGAGGCCGTCATGCGGCTGAGCTTGTCGAGCAGCGGCTTCAAATCGAGGTCCTTCATGTCCACGCCGGTCTTCACGAGGATACCTAGCCGCAGCGCGTAGTCGCACGGCTGGTCGCCGGTTGCGCGGTTGACGGTGCGGTGCGGCAGGGTGACCCACATGTCGGCGTTCATGCGGTTGCACAGGTCGATCATCCATTCGTAGGCCACCGGATTCTGTTTGGCCGCCGACTTCTGAGGCCGCTCGGTCCATTTCTCGCGATTCGAGCCATTGGTGTTGTCCCAGTCCATGAAGCGTAACGACTTGAAGACGGCGATTTCCTTGAGGAACTGCGGATTCCAGGGATTATCGCCCGTGACCTTGTTGATGTCCTGAAAACAGTCGTTCGGCTTGTGCCAGCCGGGGTTCCAGAAGTTGGTGCCTAGGTCCATGGCCGAAGCCGTGCTGGCGTCCCCTGCGAGGGCCAGCGTGATACCTAGCGACAGCAATTCAATTATCTTGCGGCTCATTGTGAATCTCCTTGTGCCGTAATCGGCGACCGTGTACACGCCCAGGTAGAACGGCTTGGTGATCTCCACTTCATGCTGGTCCTCATTATTGTGATCCTCGGCCCAGGAGTTTCGGTAACCACACCTGATTGTGGCACAACAAAAGATGGCGGTCTCGGGGCCGGTCGCAGTCTTCGCTGTCCTTTGATTGTTTCTTCTACGGATTCCTTCATCAACCAACAAGAGAAAACCCATGCCACTCTGAAGACAACCACGAGCCGATTCGTACAATATGAACGGCGCGACGATGTTGCTTGCCGACAACTTCCTGTGCGTCCTGATCGGTGCTCGGGGCTGCAACATCGACTGCGCGATCACAGTAACTCTATCCTCAGCCAAGCAGGAGTACTGACATGCCTATGCAGGCCACCTGTCCCCATTGTTCCACGATCTACACTCTGCACGAGACATTGAGCGGGAAGCAAATCCATTGCGCGAACTGCCAGCACGATTTCGTGGTCAAGAGCGCCGCCGGCCGGACACGCGGAACGGCACCGCGCCTGCTGATCCCCGGTGGCATACTGGCCGGCTTGGTTGTCCTGGCAGGCGTGACTGCCGCGGTTATCTGGATGGTGCGGAGCAGTTCCAACGGTCTCCAGAACAGACAGGCTGCATCCAATGGGGAGCGCGAAAGCTCGTCCGCGCCTGTCGCTCTTGCCAAGCCAGCCGGGAAGTCCGGACCAGCGAAAGAGGTTGCACCGTCGTTACCAGTAACCGGCGCCAAGTCTGCCGCGCTCGCCGACATAACCGGTGAAGTGGAAGAAGTTCCACTGCCGTTGCGTGTAACCGCCGCCAAACCTGGCTGGGCGCCGGTAGAGATCAAGGTGCAAGATATCCAACCGGCCCTCCTGCAAGGTAAACAGGTAACACTCAAGCTGCCTTCGCCAGTGCCCAGAGTGTGCCGCCGGTGCCGGCGGCGCGTATCTCATCCTTCACCTGTCAAAACAGCGCAAACTGGCGGTCTTCGACTGCAACGAGGCCAACATCGTCAAGTATATGCCAGTTCCTGCGGACACCATTCACTTTGCGGCCGGCCTCGACAAGCTTTTCGTCGGCTTTCCGGGGATCGACGTTTTGCAGCGTTGGGATTTGAAGTCCTTCACGAAAGAAGCCACGGTGCCTTCTCCGGTGCCGATCAGCCTCAGGGGACTTGACGTCATTGCTCGTTCTCGTCTTGGGAACCAGGAAGATACAAGCAATGCTCTGGCAATGGGTTCCGCTACGCACGAGCCGTTGATCGTGCAAAGCGGCGGCGACCTGCTTAACCTGGTCTTCCTTGACCCCGTGACTTTCCAGAAGACTGGGCACCGCCTGGCCAGGGCCTTCATGAATACTGCTTTGCCTCAAACATACATGGCCACGCAGTTAGTAGTGTTTGATGGTCTAGTCCTGAGCAAACTCTTTTGGTGGGCTGACTACAACTTGGCCAAACCTCTTGATTCCAAAACGTTCCAGAAGAAGTGTTATTACGTCATCGAGGAGGACGGAGGCCGCGGGCAGCAAAGTACCGGCCTGCACGTCAGTGCAAACGGCCAAGTCATCAGCGACGGCGAGGTCCTGGTGCGAGTAGGCAAGATCTATCGGCCGCTTCTGGAAGGGGGCAGTAACTTGCTGCCCGGCCCGGACGGTCGCGTGCTCTACGGCAATCACCAACTCTACACTTCCGAGGGTCAACCGCTTGGTACGAAATTCGGCACTGCCCGGGAGATGACCTGGTTTGTTCCCGCACTGCACGGTCCTTACGCCCTATCCTACAACGAGAAGAACGAAGCCGATGCCAGAACCGTCAACCTGGCAGTTCACCTGGCGGGTGAACTGCAGCCGCTGGTCACGTTGCCAGGCATGGAAGGTCTCTCGGAGCTGGTGTCCGACGCGAGAGGTCACCCCGTGATCGACGGGGAACGAGGAATTCCTGTACACTTTGACCAGCATCTCTTCTTTGCTCCCGACGCCAAGCTGTTGGTCTTCATCCCCGGGGACAGGGATAGACTGGTGCTTCAACGCGTTGACATCGAACAGATGCTCGACAAGGCGCATGTCGATTACCTGTACATGGCAAACAGTCCGCCGCAAGAATTCAAACCGGGATCGGACTACACGTATCGGCTGGAAGTTCGCTCGCGCAAAGGGACCGTCAAGTACCAGCTCCGGTCCGGGCCAGACGGGATGATGCTGTCGCCGGAAGGAATGCTAAGCTGGAAAGTACCGGCGGACTTCGCCGCCAAGGAAGTGCAGGTCAGTATTGCCGTCAGTGACAAGAGCGGCAAGGAGATAGCGCAAACGTTCACCGCCAAAGCACCGGAGCAATTGATCTTGGGGAAGGCGCCGGAACCCATTCGTGTTGCAGATATACCTAAACGTGGGCCACCACCGGAGGTCAAGCATGATCCACGAGACATCGCCAAGGGAGCGCAGCTGGTGCGGGCACCGGCCCAGGTGCTGCCCATCAAACCTGCCCCGATCGAGAAAGCGAAGACGACGATCAATCTGCCGGCATTGATCCGGGATCTCTGTGTGGGCGGCGGCGGTCGCTTCTTGATCCTCCACCTTCCCCAACAGCGCAAGTTCGCGGTTTTTGACGTGAACGAGGCCAAGATCGTGAAGTACCTGCCGGTCGCCGAGGACAAGGTCCTTTTTGCTGCCGGCATGGACAAGCTCATGGTCCTGTTACCCGACAAGAAGCTCGTGGAGCGCTGGAGCTTGACAACCTTCGAGCGTGAGGCGGCCGCTCCCCTGGTAATCCACGAGGAGAGGCCGCCGAACTGGCGGGGCCGCCAAGGCGCCGAGATTAGCTCGGCGGTGATGGGTTCGGCCTCCGACGGCCCCTTGATTCTTGGTGGCCCGTTCCTGAACGGCGAGCGCGGGCTGCCGCTGCGTTTCCTTGACATCCAGACGCTCAAGGAAGCCGAATGCACCAATCCGAAGGGAGGCAACATGGTCGGACACCCCGATGCCCCCCACATGATGCGCGTATCCGCCAATGGCCGGACGATTGGTATGTGGGGCAGCTTCAGTCCATCCGGCTTCCAAAGTGCCTTGCTCAACGGCAACTCGGTGCGGATACACTATGAGCACACCTCGGTGGGGCGGATCATTCCCGGTCCCGACGGCGAAACGCTGTACACCGGGGCTGGTCTATACGCCAACGATCTCACGCTTGTCGGCCAAAAACCGTTGGCATTCGCCGATGCAATTCCTTCTGCACATGGCCATTTCTATCTGTCCGGCACGGCAGTAGTGATGAAGTCCGTGCCCGGCAATCCGTTCGAGAAGATGCCCGCAATCACTGAGCCGGAATACACGATTCACTTGGGCCGTGACACGCGGCCAATCGCGAAGCTCTCCGACCTTGAAGGGGGAATACTTGAGGTAGAAGCTGAATGGGAACGCCGGCTCGACCGCGACATCCTGCCGGCGGACAAGCGCGTTCACCTGATTCCGGCCGCGAAGCTGATCGTGACTATTCCCCGCAGCGCCGACAAGCTTCATCTATACCGCTTCGACTTCGACGAAGCACTGGCCAAGTCGGGCATCGACTATCTGTACCTGTCCAGCGCGCCGGTGATTGAAGCGGCAAAGGGTAAGCCCTACGTCTATCCGATCGAAGTGAAGTCGAGGAAAGGTGGTGTGACCTACAAGCTCGATTTGGGGCCCAAGGGCATGGAAGTCTCCAAGGACGGCCACTTGACCTGGACGGTGCCGGCGGATTTTGGCGACACCGAGGTCAAAGTAATCCTGACGATTGGCGACAAATCGAGGCAAGAGGTTCTCCATACATTCACGATCGTTGTCCGCTCCTGACCCTGTGCTTCACGATAAGGGGGAATCAATCATGTTGCTGCCATCTCGTGGTCCTGGTCGTCATGCCATTTTGGCCGAGCACAGACCAGCCTGCTCGGCATCCGTACCCTGGCTATTCGCAGTCCTCGGCGGCCTGCTGCTCGCGGGCAGCGTTTTGGCCGATGATGCGGAGCTCATGCCTGAAATCGCTCGGCCGCTTTCTGCTACCGACATCAGGCCGGCGCCTTTGAAAGAGCAACGGGTCACGGTGAATTTGCCTGCGCCGGTCCAAAACGTGTGCATCGGCGGCGGCGGACGTTACCTCATTCTCCATTTGCCGCAACAACACAAACTGGCCGTGTTCGACTGCAATGGGGCGAAGATTGTTAAGTACCTCCCCATCGCGGAAGATACGATCTTTTTCACCGCCGGGCTCGACAAACTCTTTGTTGCCTTGCCCGGTAAGAGGGTAATCCAGCGCTGGGACCTGAAGACGTTTGCCCGAGAAGCAGAAGTGCCGGTGAACATGTCTATCAAAGGGCTGGCGATGGGTTCGGCCACCCGGGAGCCGTTGGTGCTACAGAACGAGAAACAGGATGATCTCGTCTTCCTCGATCCGGTAACGCTCAAGCAGAGTGATTACAGCATCAGTGAAGGACAAAGCAACTGGAGGAACGGTCGGCTCGATGCCGAGCTGCGCGTCAGTGCCAATGGCGACGTTATCACGGGCCGGGGCGTGCTGTTGCGCATGGGCACGACGTACAAGCCTACGGCGGCCCAGGGAGATACCTTGCCCAGTCCGGACGGTTGCGCGCTCTACAAGAATAACCAGATCTCCACTCCCGAAGGGAAAGCAATTAGTCAGGCTACCGGCATGCAGTCGGCGTTCTGGTTCATGCCGGCGGTGCAGGGCCCATACGTTCTCTCCTACAGGGCAATAGCAGAAAAGAGAGGCAGGCAGGCTTTGTCCAGGAGCTATGTTGCCGCACAATTCGTGGCGTCTAACGGTCCTATCCCAACCAAGCTTTTGTGGAGTTCAGACTGTTTTTGGGAAAAGTCGGTTGAGCTGGCAATCCATTGGGTCGGCCGAACGCGGCAACTCGTGACGCTGCCGGAGATAGATGGAACAGCGGACCTCGTGGATCGGAGATTCGGCGTGGCCCAGCCGATCGAAGGGATCGACCGGCATTTCTTTTTCATGCCCGAAGCCAAGCTGCTGGTCTTCATTCCTATCAGCAAGGAAAACCTGGTGCTCTGCCGCATCGACGTCGAGCAGCTGCTCGACAAGGCTGACACAAATTACCTCTACGTGAAAAGTGTGCCGCCGCCGAACTTTCAAGCAAGGACAGACTACCAATATCAGATAGCGGTCTGCTCGCGCAAAGGGGGTGTCAAGTACAGGCTCGATGCCGGGCCAGACAAGATGACTCTCTCCCCTGAGGGGCTGTTGACCTGGCACGTGCCAGCGGACTTCGCCGATAAAGAGGTGTCCGTCATCATCACGGTCAGCGATAAGTCAGGCGAGCAAACGTTTCACACCTTCACCCTGCGAGCGGCGAACCGGGCGGCAGAAAACAAACCTGAGCAGCCCCCCCTCACCCTACCCTCTCCCCCAGCCGCTGGGGGAGAGGGTAGGGTGAGGGAGGCCGTTGTGCCGGCACCTCAGAATGATGCGGCCAAGGCAGCTCCGCTGGTACCCACTCCAACCCGCGTGCTGCCCATCAAGCCCGCACCGTTGCAGAAAGACAGAGAAGAACAGAGCGCTGCCGTCAACTATCGCCGACCTTTGTGTCGGCGGCGGCGGCCGGTTCTTGATCCTGCACCTGCCCCGGCTGCACAAGCTGGCTGTCTTCGATGTCAACGAAGCCCGGATCGTAAAATATCTTTCTGTAGAAGAGGATAAGATTTGTTTGGCCGCGGGCACGGACAAGCTGATGGTAGTGCTGTGTAACACGAAGATTCTCCAGCGCTGGAGCTTGACCACGTTCGAGCGTGAAGCGACAGTGGCGCTGGAAATCAAGGCTCGCATTGTGAGTGTGGCAATGGGCAGCGCTTCGGAAGGTCCGCTTTTCATAGCAGGGAGTGAACAGCACAAGCCCAGCGAATGTGTCTTCATCGACATTCACCAGATGAGGAAGATCGATCTGAAAGCGGATCGGCAGTCATACTTGGACATTGAGCCTGAAGGGTTCGTCCGGGCTTCCGGCAACGGCAAAGTGTTCGCCAGCTTCAATCAATTCGGACTGCAAAGCTGCGAATTAGTAGACGGCGAGGTCCGGAAGTGCCATGGGGCGCGTGGACTCTGGCCTGTCCCCGGTCCGGACGGGAGAGTGATTTATACGTTTGATAGAGGGCGGCACACCACAGAGCTGAAGCAAATCGGCAGCGAGCTTACCCCTTGCGTGCCTGCTTACCATGGTCCCTGCTATTTGTGCCTGGTGCGCGGGCGGCCTGGCGACACCAAGGGTGTTCTTTCCGTTCATTTGACTGGCGACAATCGCCCGCTGGGCAAACTGACGGATGTCGACGGCCTCACCGATGACTGGATCAGGGGTTACGGCGTTGGTGTGAGTTTCGACAAGGCCATCCATCTCATACCTGACGCCAAATTGCTGATAACGATTCCGCCGACCAACGACCGCTTGTTCCTGCGCCGCTTCGACCTGGACGATCTGCTGGCCAAGTCGGACATTGATTACCTTCTCGTCGTGTCCCAGCCGCCCCAGACCGTTGTGCGTGGCGAATCGTTTCGTTACCAGCTGGCGATCAAGTCGAAGAAGGGCGGCGCCAAGGCGAAGCTCGAATCGGGCCCCAAAGAGATGAGCTTATCGCCCGAAGGCTTGCTGACCTGGGCAGTGCCAAAGGATCTGACAGAGAAGGAGGTCGATGTGATCGTGAGCGTCAGCGACGCAACGGGACAAGAGACCGTTCAGAGATTCCAGCTTGAGGTGCGAGGGAAAACGGAAATTGATCGGAAGTGATGAGTATTAGACCAACTTGCAGGAGTACGTTGCCATGCCAGTGCGCGTTACCTGTCCTCATTGCCAGACAGTTCATACACTGCCGGACGACATTGGCAGCAAGCAAATGGCTTGCTCGCAATGCCGGCAAGAGTTCACCATTGACGCTGCCGCGCCGCTTTCAGACGATAATCGGCGACGTGCCATGCCGTGGGTTGTCTGCATTGCGTTAGCGGTTATGCTCGTCTTGGCCGTGATTGCCTTTGTAGGAATCCGATCGCTGCTTCGGCAGCATGCCAGCCGGGCGGCGTCAGCCCCCGGAACCCTCCACGAAGAGGTTGCCAGGGAACAGCCCAAGAGCGATCCAGCCGCAACGCCTGCCAGCCGGGCGGCGTCAGCCCCCGGAACCCTCCACGAAGAGGTTGCCAGCCAGCCGGGCGGCGTCAGCCCCCGGGGCGATCCAGCCGCAGCGGCACATGTTGACATCAAGCCGGCACCGGCCAGCCGGGCGGCGTCAGCCCCCGGAAAGGAAGAGCTGTTGCTCTCCTCGGGCCCTGGCATCGCCAATGTGTGTAATGTGTGTGTCGGCGGCGGCGGCCGGTACTTGATCCTGCATCTGCCTGACCTTCGCCAGCTGGCCGTCTTCGATGCCAATGAAGCCAGGATCGTTAAACGTCTGCCTGTTGATCAGAACATCGTTCAATTTGCGGCAGGCCTCGACAAGCTTTTCGTGGCCCTGCCTGCCAGCAATATCATCCAGCGCTGGGACCTCAAGACCCTGGAGCGGGAAGCAGTCATGCCAGCTACTGTGCCGATCAAAAGGTTGGCAATGGGTTCAGCAACGCAAGAGCCTTTGATTGCACAAACTGGCGACGAAGGGACTCTCGTCTTCATCGATCCGCTGACGCTCAAGAAGAGCGATTACTTCACAGCGGACGACGGCGCAGACCGCCGGGAAAGGCGCGAACACCGTACCGGCCTCCGCGTCAGTGCGAATGGCCAGGTTATCACAGGCGGCCCCGTACTCGTTCGCGTGGGCAGGACCTACCAGCCGGTGGCAATGCCGGACAGTGTGTTGCCCGGCCCGGATGGTCGTGTCCTTTACGATAGCAGCCAGCTTTATGCCGCCGACGGCAAGCCCCTTGGTCCCAGTTTCGCCAAGGATGCCCAAATACACAGGTTCCTCCCTGCTCTTCACGGTCCGTTTGCGCTCTCCTTCAACGAAAAGGAACCAGCGGGCCGCCGTATCCAGTCCTATGCCGGTCAGGACAAGGACGCCTGGCTGGGCGTTCACCTGGCAGGTGAGCTCAAGGAGTTCGCCAGCCTCCCCGAGATCGAAGGCCTCAGCAAACTCGTTGACTGGCGGCTGCACATCGTGCAGCCGCTCGATCAGCACCTTTTCCTCATTCCCGACGCCAAGCTGCTGGTCTTCATCCCAGTCACCAACGACAAACTCGTGCTCTTGCGCCGATGTTGATCAGATGCTCCAGCAGGCCGACGCCAATTACCTCTACGTGAAAAGTGTGCCGCCGTCGCGTTTCAAGGCGGGTTCGGAGTACCGCTATCAGCTCGTGGTCCGTTCTCGAAAGGGAGGGATCAAGTACAAGCTTCAGGACGGCCCTGACAAGATGAGCCTGTCGACGGATGGGCTGCTGACCTGGAAGGTGCCCGCGGACTTTGCCGGTGATGAAGCAGACGTCATTGTCGCCGTCAGCGACGAGACGGGCCAGGAGATCTTCCACACGTTTACGGCGATGTCCTCCCAGCGTGCGGTCGCGGACAAGGGAGGCGAACGTCCCCGGCCAGCCGGGCGGCGTCAGCCCCCGGAGGGGACTGTAGCTCCCGTGAACCTGGAGCAGGTGGACATCAAGCCTGCGCCTCTGAAGAACGACAGGGAAGAGCTGGTCACGCCATCGGCAATCGGCGACCTCTGTGTCGGCGGCGGCGGCCGGTTCTTGATCTTGTACCTGCCCAAGGATCGCAAACTGGCCATCTTCGACGCCAACGAGGCGAAGATTGTCAAGTACCTGCCGCTGCCCGAGGATGATGCCGTGCTCGCTGCCGGTATGGACAAGCTTATTGTCGCCTTGCCCGCCAGCAACATCCTCCAGCGCTGGAACCTGAAGACCTTCGAAAGAGAGGCGATGGCCCCTGCGCCTATCAAGGATAAGATCGGCAACGTAGTAATGGGGTCGGCGTTGCGCGGTCCCCTGTTGCTGTGTACGGTGGATGGCGAGCGCGAGCGCAACGGCATGGCAGTGCTGCTCGATCCCATGACCTTCAAGCCCCTCGACCTGAAATGGACGGAGGGTGGCGTGCCTGGCTGCACTGCCGAGTTGGCACGAGTGTCCGAAGACGGCAGGTTGATCAGCATGCGCACCAGCCGCGGCAGCGAAACCCATTCCGTAGCTTTGATTTTGCTGAATGGCAACCAGGCCAAGGGACTGGTCATGCACAACACCTACAATAGTCTGTTCATGCCCAGCGCCAACAACCGGTTTCTTTACACCTGCGACGGCGTCTTCAACACGCAACTGAAGCAGGTGTATCCGACAGGCGAGCATGACCGGCAGCCGAATTTCATGCCGGCCCGTCACAGCGAGATGTTCATGCGGCTTTCGCCCGAGGGGGACCACCTCGGCACCCAAGGCAGCAAGAAGCCGACGTCAGGTAGCATTGCGGTGTATTTGCCCGGACAGGACCAGCCAGTCGTCACGCTGAATGACATCGAGGGAGTAGCTCACGAGGACCTGGGTTACGGCGGCGGCCCGGGGTTCAGAATGCACCACGACAAGCGCATCCATCTCATCCCCGAAGCCAAGCTGCTGGTGACGATCCCGTCGAGCAATGATCGGCTGATTCTGCGCCGCTTCGACCTGGACGCCCTGCTGGCCAAGTCCGGTAGAGATTACCTGGTTGTGACATCAGAACCGCCGCAGGCCATCGCGCTGGGCAAGACCTTGAGTTACCAGCCGGCGATCAAGTCGAAGAAGGGCGGCGTAACCTACAAGATCGAGTCAGGCCCCAAAGGCATGCTCGTTGCGAAGGACGGCCGCTTGACCTGGGATGTGCCCGCCGACTTTGCAGAAGGCCAGATTGATGTAATCCTGAAAATCGCCGACGCCTCGGGCCAGGAGATCTTTCATAGCTTCATAATCAAGGTCCGCGACTGAATCGGTTGCCTTGTATCGGTCGCAAGCCTGAAGCGCCGGCGAAGGTTGCTTTTCGCCTCATGGGAGTATTGGTTCCATGTCCATACATGTTACATGCCCCGCCTGCCAAGCGGTCTACACGCTTTCGGACAACCTTGGCGGTAAGCAGGTGGTTTGCAAGCAATGCCGGCAGACGTTCACAGTTGCCGTGCCAGCGCCGGTGGAGAAACGGCGTTCTCCCGTCATGCCCTTGGTTGCTGGTGGAGTGATCGGTGCTTTGCTGGTTTTAGTGGCAGCGGGCGTAGTGTGGATCGTGTTGCTGCTCAGGAGCCAGTCACCCGCCGAGTCTGAGCGTGAGAGTGCCAAACAGGGACCTGCCTCTGCCGCGCCCTCACACAGAGATGCCCCCCTCACCCTACCCTCTCCCCCTGCGGCGGGGGGAGAGGGTAGGGTGAGGGGGCCTGAGCCGGCCGGACCGATCGAAATCAAACCTGCACCCTTGAAGAACAACAAGGAAGAATTAGTCTTGCCCTCGAAGTTCACTGACGTTCTGCGTGGGCGGCGGCGGCCGCTATCTGTTCCTCCATTTATCCGGCGAACACAAACTGGCGGTCTTTGACGTCAACGAGGCCAAGGTAACGCATCACATTCCGCTGGCGGATGCCGATGTTGGATTTGCAGCCGGCCTGAACAAGCTGATGATCGTGCTGCGCGGCAACAACATGATCCAGCGCTGGGACCTTACTACCTTCAAGCGTGAAGCAGAGGCGCTGTTGCCGATCAATGGCGTGGTCAAAACTATTGCCATAGGCTCGGCCTCCGATGGGCCGTTGCTGGTCCACTGGAGTGAGGGGACCGAAGAGCTGGCTCGTGCCTTTACGAGTTTCCTGGACATTCACACTCTGAAGCTCCTGGAAACCAGCGTGTGGCAGGGGCATTACCGTGATGCGCTGCATTACCGCGCCTCGGCCGATGGTCAGACTTTCGGCTTCTGGAATTCGAGCAGTACCGGAGATCGCGGCGACATCATCATGATGGGCGGGTTGGCCAAGAAACAGGAGTGGCACAGCGAGGCCAGCCACGTGGTCCCCGGACCCGACGGGAAAGTGCTCTTTACCAGCACCGGCGTCTTCAGCAGTGATCTCAAGGAACTGCCCAGCGAATTTGTCGGGCCATTGCCTGTGCGCGCCGAGAACAAAATGAGACCGCACACTGATTCCTTCTCTTTGCCGGCTCACCAGGGAGACTACTACCTGACACTTCATCCTCCAGATAAGGTCAACAGCAGGCAACTTGTGGCCAAAAGCCTGAATGCCAGCATGCATCTGACAGGCGACAGGCGCACGTTCATGATTCTCACCGACATCGAGCTGAACGTTGACGAAGACACGTGGCTCCAGCGCGATTTTACTTTCGACAAGCGCATCCACTTGATCCCCCAGGGAAAGTTGATTGTCACGATTCCCAGTACGAATGATAGGTTGCTCCTCAACCGTCTTGACGTGGAAGCGGCCCTGGAGAAATCGGACATCGACTACCTGCTCGTCACGTCTCAGCCGCCGCTCGAGGCCAAACGGGGCGGCAACTACGTCTATCGGCTATCCACCAAGTCCAGCAAAGGTGGTGTCAAGTATCACCTTGAGACCGGCCCCAAGGGGATGACGATCTCGCCGGCCGGCCTGCTCACGTGGCCGGTGCCGTCCGATGCCGCCGATGAGGAAAGCGCCACCGTCGCCGTAAACGATGCCAGTGGCCGAGTGCGTTTCCATACTTTCAAGGTTAGCCTGATCGGTGAACGTCAAGTCGGAGCCGAGAACAAGTTGCCAGCCTTCTCCCCCGCAGCAACAGAGAAAGGCAGTAGTGAGGGAGCGGCGCCGAAGCAGCAAGCGATCAAGCCGCCG
The DNA here is from genome assembly GCA_963804745.1 of uncultured Gemmataceae bacterium. Lineage (GTDB taxonomy): Bacteria > Planctomycetota > Planctomycetia > Gemmatales > Gemmataceae > CAWDRY01. The sequence continues at coordinate 29,899 of CAWDRY010000047.1, read as the reverse complement.
GTGCTCGAAGGTGACAAGGTAGTCCGGGAGTTGCCCGCGCCGATCGCCGACGTGGCGGTGGGCGGCGGCGGCCGCTACCTGATCCTGTCCCTACCCCAGATCGGCAAGCTTGCTGTCTTCGATGTCAACGAAGCCAAAGTGGTGCATTATATCCCGGTAGCCGAAGATACTGTCAGGTTTGCCGCCGGCATGAACAAGCTCATGGTGCTTCTTGCCCGGGCAGGCATTCTTCAGCGTTGGGACCTGACCACCTTCGAGCGTGAAGTGGCCGCGCCTGTGGATATCCGCCACGAGGGCAGCGCTTTTGTCATGGGCTCGGCGTCCGACGGGCCTTTGTTGATCGGAGGCCAATTCCTCGACATTCATACCCTGAAGCCGATCGAGTTCAAGCAGGAAGCCCCGAACAAGCCGCCCGAAATCAGCCTTGCGGGCAGGTTTGTACGGGTATCAGCCAACGGTAAAGTCTTCGGCGCATGGCAGACCGTGAACAGACCAACCGGCATCCAGATCGTTGTACTGGAAGGCAATACACTCAGGCATTCCTACGGCCACGACTCGGCCTGGTCCATCATTCCCGGTCCAGACGGCGAGATAATCTTTACCGGAGCCGGCCTGATTAACAGGCATGGGCGACAGGGCAACGATTGGGGCAAGGAGTGGGCGTTCCGCGTGCCTGCGCATCAAGGTAACACCTATGTGAAAATCCGTTTCGCGGATCGATTCCGCGATAGTGGACAACAACGCGACAGCACCACCCTGCACACGGTCGGCAACGATCAGCCGCTCATGACCTTCACCGACCTGGATTTCGGGAAGGGTGACGACGATTTCTCGGTCGATAAACGCATCCACTTGATTACCCAAGCTAACCTGTTCGTCACGATCGCTGGAACGAATGATAAGCTCATCTTGCATCGCTTACCGGCTCTTGCCGACGAAGGCTTGCCTAAGAAACAATGAAAGGAGCCTTGCTATCATGTCCTTCCATGTCACCTGCCCCACTTGCCAGGCAGTCTACACGTTTTCTGATGCTCCCGGCTGCAAGCAAGTAGCCTGCAAACAATGTAAACAAGTTTTTGCCGTCGATGTGGAGAGACCATCAAGCACGGTCAAATCATCGGGTTCTTCCGTCGTGTTCTGGATTGTTGGCGGAGTGATTGGCGCTCTGCTCGGTGTTGTACTTCTGGGCGTTGCCTGGATCGTGTTGCCGCTGAGAAGCCCGCTATCGACCGCGCCAACCCAGGAAGCCGGCCCCTCCACTCCTGCTCTTCTCCCCCAGGCCGGAGGAGAGAAGTCGGAGGTGAAGGGTGATGCAGCGGGGAATGCGGCGGCGCTGCCGCGCCAACTGCGTCCCGGCGACATCAAGCCACCGGAGCTGGAAAACGACAAGGTCGTCAGGCAACTTCCTTCCGCCATGGACGACCTTGCAGTGGGCGGCGGCGGACGCTACCTCATCCTCCATTTACCGAGGGAAAGCAAGTTAGCTGTCTTTGATGTCAACGAGGCCAGGATCGTCCATTACGTTCCCGTTGCGGACGAAGCCGCCAAATTCGCCGCTGGACTCGACAAGCTCATTGTTGTGCTGCCCGGTACGAAGACTATTGAGCGCTGGAGTCTAAACACATTTGAGCGTGAGCTTGCGGTCCCCATGCCGATCAAGGGCAAGGTTGCAGTCCTCAGCATGGGCTCTGCCTCGCATGGGCCGCTGGCCGTCGGTTTGAGCGAAACGGAAGGCCGTCAATTCGGAGAAGTGGAGATTTCCTTTCTCGACGTGCAAACGATGAAACCGTTGCCGAGTCCGGATATTCGGCAACGCCGTAACGCACAGGCTATTGATATATGTATGTCGGCAGACGGCACGGTTCTGGGCGTGCCTGGCGGTGACGACGGGCAAGCCGTCGTTCATGTTGACGACTTGTTCAAAGTCTACAAGGGACGAGCACTCAGGGTCCTAACGCATATCATGCCCAGCCCTGATGGCCAGGTTCTGGTAACGAACGAGGGGCTCTTCAGCATCGAGCTCAAGCCGGTGGGGAACAATCGTCAATTCAATTACAACGGTCCCATGGTGCCGGCGCAGCGCGGGCATTACTACCTGAAGTTCGATTATCCGAATACAACTGCGGAAAAGCGTGGCCGAGACCGCAGGCCGATTATCACGGTCCACATGATCGGCGACGACCGTCCGCTCTATAAGTTCGCCGAACTCGACGGCTTGGAGCATACCGATCCTCTCAAACTCTCCGGGTCGGAGCTGCCATCGGCCAAGCGCATTCATTTCATCCCGGACGCGAAGTTGATCATCACCATTCCTTCAACTCAGGATCGTCTGATCCTGCACCGGTTCGATGTGGATGCCACCCTGGAAAAATCGGACATCGACTACTTATTTGTGCTCCCACAGACGCTGCTGAAAGCAAAGCTCGGCACAATGTACTCCTGTCAGCTTGAGGTCAAGTCGAGGAAGGGAGGGGTTCAATGCCACCTTGAGAACGGACCTCCGGGGATGGAATGTTCGTCGAGCGGCCGGATCATCTGGCAGGTGCCAGCTGATTTCAGCGAACCCCGGGCCACGGTCGGTACCAGGATCACCGATGCGACTGGTCAGGAATGCCGTTACACGTTTACAATTGCTATCCGCGAATGATTGCCAGCGGTGTTCAGGGATGACGCTCAGTGTCCTTGACTGATTCTTTTCAACGCGCCCTCAGCCTCGCGCCGAACGACTGGATCGGTATTCTCCATCGCCCCCTTCAGTGCCGGTATCGCTTCATCAACTCTTGCAGCAATTTTGCCCAGAACCTGGACAGCCCGGCGACGGACCTGCGGATGTTCGTCAGCCAATAACCGAACGAGATCGGGGACGGCCGGGGCCGCCTGCTGGCCGAGTTGCCCCAGGACGGCCGATGCCTGTTCATTGTCGATGTCTTTGATGCCTTCGATGAGGGCCGGCACCGCCGCATCGCCGAGTCGCTGCAGGATCCTGGCGGGAACCTGGTGGTACTCGTCCTTTTTCAGTGCTTCCACAAGGAGTGGTGCCGCTTCCCTGGCGCCCGGTCCCAGATTGCCGAGAGTGGACGCTGCTGCGTTCACCACCTTCGAGTCCTTGTGCTTGAGAGCGCTAACAAGGGCCGGAAAAGCCTCGGGGCCCAAAGCCGCCAGTGCCGGGGCCACCGTCCCCGGCTCGCGGCTTGCCTCCAATAACTCGACCAGGGCCGGGAGGGCGTCTCTCGCCTTGGGGCCCATCTTGCCGAGTATCTTGACAGCCATTTCCTGTACGTGATCGTCTTCGCTTTTTTTCTTCAAGACAGCGATCAAGGCCGGGACCGCTTTCGGACCAACAGCGCCCAACGCCCGTATGCTGTCCCCGCGAATGTGTTCCTCATACTTGGCGTCGAGAAAGTCGATCAAGATCGGCATCGCTTCAGCACCGATAGCACCCAGAGCCTGCAAGGCCGCACCGTGCGTGCTTGCGTACCGTCCTGCACCCCACTGGTTGGGCTGATCCTTGACCACTTGTTGCAGAACCGGAATAGCGGCCTTGGCATCCGGCCCAATCTTGCCGATGGCTTCCAGCATGGCGATGCGCGAATTGGCATTCTCGATTGACGTTGGAAACTGAGCCGTGCCATCGCCCGCATTTTCTTGTTGCGCTTTGAGCAGGGCCGGTAGTGCGTCCTTGGCCGCGGGGCCAAGCTGTCCAAGGGCCTTGACCGCCTCCTGGCGGTTGGGCGCATAAGGGTCCTTGAGGGCGTCTCCCAGGATCGGCACCGCCTCCTTGATCGTGGCACCCAGCTCACCCAGGCTGCGGATCACTGTCAAGCGGAGTTGAGCATCCGGATCTTTTCAGCGCCTCAGCCATTGCCGGCACGGCGTCCCTGGCCGCAGTCCCAATAGTGCCAAGTACACGAATCGCGGCCAGGCGATATTCCATGTTGCGGTCTTTCATGCCCCTGGTGAGTACTGGCACTGCTTCCTTGGCCGCGGGACCGAGCTTGCCAAGGGCGTTGAGCGCCGCCATGCGCACCGCCGGAATGGGATCGTCCAGCGCTTTCACAACTGCCGGCGCCGCCGGGGCCGCTTTGGATCCGAGTGTCGCCAGCGCCTCGAGCGCCTCTTGGCGGACAAGTGCATCTTTGTCCTGGAGCTGCTCGATCCACTTAGTCAACGGCAGGCCCTTGTAGCGCGGTTCCGCCGGGGGCTGACGCCACCCGGCTAGCAGCAGGGTTGACTTCAGAAAGGCCGGCGTGGCCAGAAGCAGCGCAGCCGTCACGAAGAATAGTCGGGCTTGTTTCCAACGTGCCTGTCGCACCGTGTACGTTGGAAACGTACCCCACAGACTGTCCCACAGAATCATGGTTTGTTTCCTCCCCCGGCCTGGGTCTTCTGTCCCATTCTTGTCAAGGCTTCGGCGGCGGCCCGGCGCACTCCCATGCTCTGGTCCTGGAGGGCTTCCTTCAAGGCCGGAGCTGCGTCCACGGCCGCAAGTCCTATCAGGCCCAGCGCCTCGGCCGCTCGTTGCCGCATCTCGGGATCCTTGTCGTGCAGCGCCTGGATGAGGTCCGGAACTGCCTTGGCCCCTTTTTCATGCAGCCGGCCCAGTACCAGATACGCCTTCTGATTATCGACATCCTTGAATCCGGCCAGGAGGGCCGGCACTGCATCGGCGCCAATGGCGTTCAAGACCAGCATGGCCTGATGGCCAACCGCCTCGTCGCCGTCCTTGAGCAGTGCCACCAGGGCAGGACTCGCGTCCTTCGCCTTGGGACCAATTTGCACCAGCACCTGTCCCGCTCCATCACGGACAGAACGATCTTTCTGCTGAAGTGCCTCCACAAGGGCCGGCACCGCATTGACGCCGATGGCTTGCAAAGCCCGCAGCGACGCCTGACGGTCCAGGCTGGCGGGACTCGGGGGAATACCAAGCACCGCGATGAGAGGCTTGATGGCCGGCCTGGCTGCTGGTCCTATCCGCCCCAATGCCAGCGCGGCAGCTTCGCGTACCTTGACGTCGCTGTCCTTCAACGCATCGATGAGCAGAGGCACTGCGTCCGGACCCACGTAGCCCAGAGCAAAGACCAGCTCCGCGCGCTGGGGGGCCTCGCCGGCCTTCAGAATGTCCTGGACGGGCTTCAGCGCATCTGCGTCCATGCCGATGCCGCCCAGTGCCTCGCCGGCGGCCCAGCGAACAGCCGGCACGCTGTCCTTCAGTGAGTCGATCAGCAGCGGCGTGGCTTCCTTGGCCTCCGGACCGATTCGACCCAAGGCTTTGAGCATCTGCGCCTGTGTTCCCTTATCGGTTTCCCGGCTAATGGCCGTCAGCAGCGGTTTGACAGCGTCCTTTTCCGGCCCGATCGCGGCCAGAGTCGTGGCAGCGCTCTGGCGGACGGCAGCATCCTTGTCCTGGATCATTTCCAAGAGGGACGGCACCGCTGTTCGTGCCTTCGGCCCGATCGCGGTCAGGATTTGCATGGCGGAAAGTCGGTAGCTCTTGTCCGCGTCGTGGAGTGCCGAACTCAATCGTGGAACTGCTTCCTTGGCGGCAGGTCCAAGCTTCACGAGAGCTTTACCGGCCTCCTTCCGAATAGCAGGCTGGTCGTCCAGGAGTGCTTCAACAAGAGCAGGCACGGCGCCATCGGCGTCCGACGCCAGTTCGGTGAGTGCCTGGACCGCTTCCTGGCGTTCGGTCTGATCGATGTCCTTGAGTTTCTTGATCCAATGGCTTGCCGGCTTGCCTTTATAGCGAGGCTCCTGCGCGGCTGGCCGGAGAGGGTTCCGGGGGCTGACGCCGCCCGGCTGGCTGGCACGCCCGGCTGGCTGGCAGCGCCCGGCTGGCCGGTGACGGGCAACAGGAGAAAGGCCAGGCTGAGTAAAGCCAGGCGCCGAGGATGGCTGCTCCCGTAGCCCACTCACTTCTTCCCGTGGATGCTTTGGAGAGCCCTGGTAGCGGCACGGCGTACTTTTTCATCATCGTCTTCCTTTGCCAGTTTCTCGAGAAGCGGGCACGGCCTTTTCGGCATGTTCATTCATGTTCCCAAGGACAACCGCGACACATGAGCGAACCCTGGAATCCTTAGCGCTCAATCCGTCGATGAGGGCCGGCACAGCATCCGGCCCCATACGGCCTAGTGCCTCAGCAGCCGATACCGTGATGGGCGGCTTCGCATCCTTGTCGTGCAAGGCCTGGGAAAGGGCGGGAATGGCTGCCTTGGCATGGCTTCCCATCGGCTCCAGGAGGTTGATGGCATCTTCACGGACCTGGGGATCCTTGTGTTCTCTGATCAGTTGCACCAGCGCGGGCACCGCCTTGGGGCCTATCGCCACCAACGCTTCCCTGACAGCCTTGATTTCGACGCGGGAGCGAGCTTCCACCAAAGCGGGCACGGCCGTGGGATCACCGATTCCGCCAATGGCCTTGATGACCGCCACTCTGAGTGGAATATCTTTTTCCTTCAGGAGTCGAGTGAGCACCGGCAGGGCTTCCTTGGCATCTGGACCGATGGCATTGATGGCCTCCACTGCGTGCAAGCGTGTCTTCGGGTCCGTGTCGTCCAGTTCTTTGATCCACTGGCTGAGCGGCTTCTCTTTGGGATCGGCCTTTGCCGTTTTGGATGGGGCCGGAGCACTTGGTGTGAGGTGCTGGCGGCCTTCGATTCCGTTCAGGGCCTCGACTGCCGTGCGCCGGACGCTCGGATCCTTGTCTTCCATCGCTGTCTCGAGCGCCGGTACCGCCTCGATGGCACCGCGTCCTACCCTGCCCAGGACGTTCGCAGCATGCCGGCGGATCAGCGGATCAGGGTCTTTCAGGAGCTTGCTCAGGTCAGGGACCGCTCCCTTCGCCTGTGGACCCAGGCCGGCCAGGGCAACGAACGCTGCCTGCTTGTTCTCTTTGTCGCCGAGTGCCTGGACCAGGGACGGAACAGACTCTGCACCTAACGCCCGCAAAGCTTCGATGGCTCGGTCGCGAACTTCATCGTCTTTGTCTTTCAGCGACTGCACGAGTTCAAGGATGCCGGGTTGAGTTTCCGGCTTCACGTGCGTGAGGGCTCCGGCGGCAGCAGCACGAACTCCTGCATCATCGTCTCGCAGCGCTTTGAGCAATGCCGGCACTGCTGTCCTGACTTGAGGCCCTATGTTGGACAGGACCTCTGCTGCTTCCCGGCGCGTCCACGCTTCCTTGGCGCCCAGAGCTTCGATGAGCACGGGGACTGTGATGTCCGCATGTGGCTCGATCTTCCAGAAAGCGGCGGCAGCGCGAACACGGACGAGTTGCTCTGCGTCTCGCAGCGCCTGTCGCAGGCGCAGGACATCGGCTGCCGCTTCTGATCCAAACTCGCTCAGACCAAGAGCAGCTCCGGCGCGGACGCGAGAATCCGGACTGTCCAATGCCTTGACCAGTGTGGGTATGGCTTCCGGCCCGATCCGGCGCAGGGCGCGGGCTGCTTTCCGAGCAATGACTTCGTTCTCGTCTTGCAGAGCTGGCAGCAAGGCTGCGATGGCCGATTTGGTGTCCAGACGCATCCGGCCAAGAACATGTACCGTCAACCGGCGTACGCGGATGTTCTTTTCTTTCAGTGTCTCATGGAGGGCCGGGAGCGCATCGGGACCAATGCCGCGCAGGGCCTCGGCAGCGGCCAGGTAGTTGACCGCCCGGTCATCTTTCAGCATCTGGATAAGAGGTGGGATAGCAGCCCGTGCCTCAGGGCCGAGTTGTTCGAGGTCCCGGGCAGCTAACGCACTGGCGCCCGCTTCCTTGTCTTGCAGCGCTTCCACTAACATCGGGACTGCGCGTGCCCAGTGCAAGGATTGCTGCCCGTGCTGGACGCCCAGTCACTTCGGCATTGATCGGGTCTTTCGCCAGCGCGTCCCGGTCAATCCGCAATAGAGCAATCGTGACGTACCTGCGCACGGAGGCGTCATCGTCTTTCAATGCCTCGCTAAGAGCCGGCAGTACTTCCAACCCCAAAGCGCTCAGTCCCTCGGTCATGGCCAGGCGAACATTCGCATCCTTGTCCTTCAGGCCGGCGATCAGGCTCGGGACGGCTGCTTTGGCTTCCGAGCCGATCTGTGCCAGCGTGCGGGCCGCATCGGCACGGACCTGGGCATCTCTGTCCTTTAAGGCATCATCCAGGATGGCGACAATCACCCGGGTTCCGGGGCCGATCTGCTCTAGGCTCTTCATGGCGGCGGCCCTGGTGCTCCGATCGTGCTCTTCGCGCAACACCTTGAAGAGTACCGGCAGCGACGTTTTGGCATCCGCTCCGAAAGCACCGAGGGCATGGATCGCCAGAGAACGAAACTGGAGGTTCTTGTCCGCGACGGCGGTAGCGACGGCTTGCTTGTCTTCCTTGATGCTCGGATCGAGCCGCATCAGCGTCTGCAGGGCGCGTTGACACTCGATCTTCCCGGCTTCCAGGCCCTTGCCGACATCCGCGGGGGGGCTGGCGGCGCCGGCTCCTGGCCTGGAGCCGGCGGGCGCGGCGGGCTTTTGCCGGGCCGGTCCTTGACCTGAATTTTCCGCAACGCCTCGATAGCTGCTTGGCGGACCTGGGCATCCTTGTCATTGACGGCCTGGCTGAGAGGAGCCAGCGCCGCGCTGGCACTCGGGGCGAACAGACCCAGGGCTTCCGCGGCACGCTGGCGGCGGCGCGGCTCCTCGTCCTGGAGCACCCGAATGAGTTCCGGCACCAGCACCTTGGACGCCGCCTCTTGAGTTCTCGCATCCATCAGGTCCTGCACGCCGATGGCTGGTCCGGTGCTTCGCGAGCGCACTACACGGAGCGCCCCGAAAACCGCTTCGTTCTCCTTATCGCGCAGCGCCTCGGTCAGGGCCGGCACCGCGGCCGCCCCGAAGTGGCCAAGTGCGAGCGTTGCCCGAGAACGAACGTTCTTGTCCTTGTGTTTGACTGCCTCGCGCAGGGCCGGCAGGGCCTCTACCCCGATTGCCTGGAGCGCCTGGGCGGCGTCGGTGTGAATGGGTGCTTCCTCCTTCAATGCTTCAACAAGCGCAGGAATGGCGGGCCTGGCTTCAGGACCGATCTTCGTCAGGGCGTGAAGGATTGGCTGGCGAAGTTGAGCATCGTTCCTCTCCAGCAACTCGGTTAGCGCCAACACCGACTCCGGTCGGAGTTCGGCCAGGCAATCGGCAATGTGCCCAGCCCCCGGACCGATACGGTGCATTGCCTCGATCAAGATCGGCACTACTTCCGGGCCGATGGGCTTCAGCCCTTTAATCATTTGCAACTCGACATACCCGTGCCGTATCGCTTCGAGCAGCGTTCGCCGGACGGCCGGGTCGGCAGGGTCGATTTTGCCCAGGTCCTTGAGGATCGACGCCGGGAGAAGTGGCTTACCAAAGGACTCTTCGTGGTACAACTGGAGGAGCGCCGGTATGGCCGGCCTGGCATTCGGACCGATGTCGGCCAGGACAGGGATCACGTAGGCGCCCTCTACGTTTTTGTCCCGGAGGATTTCAACCAGCGTTGGGACAGCGGCGGCTGCTGCCGGACCCATCCGCCGCAGAGCAAGCGCCGTGCGCGCGATCAGGTCAGGTCTGTCCGTGCGCAGGAAAGGCAAGAGGGACGGAACGGCTGCGGCAGCCGCCGGCCCCATCATGCTTACAGCCTCAATCGCCTCATTGCGTGCCTTCTCATCTTGCTCTTCCAGTTGCTTGATCCACTGGCTCAACCGCTTGCCTTTGTAGCGGACCTCCGTCTGTGCCGGTTCTGCTCCAGGTTGGACGGATGCTGGGGGAGGTTGATCGGAAGCTCTCGGCGCTGGCGGATCACAACGGCTCTGACGCGGCAAGACCAGCAGAAATATGACGGGGAGCAACCAGATTGGCGACGAAGCAACTGAAAACCGTGATGGAAGCAAACCCGAAGCGACCATAATTGTGTCCCTCCTTCTCTCCACAAACTTCCGATGGCAATCAGCAGGCAGAAGGCAGGCAATTTGTGGCGGCACGTTTTCAACGTGCCGTTCGACCGGGCACGTTAAAAACGTGCCGCCACAATCTCGTTGCCGGCTCACTTGGGCGCCTGGATCTTGGCCAGGGCATCGATAGCTGCCTGGCGCACGGCGGTATTCTTGTCCTTAAGCGCTTCTGTCAACGCGGGTACGGCTGCCTTGGCCTCCGGTCCGATCATCCCCAGGACCACGGCGGCCTGGCGGCGCCGCGATGTATCGCCTCCCTGGAGCACCTTGATCAGATCGGGAACGACAGCCTTGGCCTTGGGGCCTAGCTTGACCAGGACCTTGGCAGCAGCCTCATTGTCCTCATCGCGCAGGGCATCGAACAATGCCGGTACGGACTCCGGCCCGATTTGCTCGAGTGCCTTGGCCGATTGGGTGGCGACCTGGGCATCGGCATCCTTCAGCGTCATGATGAGATTGGGAATCGCGGCGGTCGCCTTGGGTCCGAGGAGGCCCAGAGTAATGACCGCGTGGCGGCGCACCAGAGGATCCTTGGACTTCAAGGCGAGCACGACTTCCGGCACGACATCGGAACCGATGGCAACCAGCGCCTCGATGACCCCGTTGCCGAGCGCATTCTTTTCCTCGAGCAATTCCACGAGGGCCGGAGCGGCCGTCTTGGCCGCCGGTCCCATCCGTGTCAGAGTTCGGAGGACATGCAGGCGAAATGCGGCATCCGGATCCTTGAGCGCCTTGAGTAAGACCGGCACGGCCTCCACGCCCATGCTTCGCAAGGTTTCGATGGCAGCTTCCCGCACCTGATTGCTCGTCGTGCTCAAGGTCTCCGGGCTGCGCAGCAGTTCCACGATGGTGGGTGCGGCCGCCGGACCTGTTTCGCCGAGTGCCCCTATGGCGGCGATGCGGACGCCAGCGGCCTCTTCCTTATTCCTGACCACATCCGTGATGGTTTGGACGGCCATCTTATCATCCCGGCCGGCGCGCCCAGCGCTTGCAGAAGCCGGCTGCGAATAGTGTTCTCACGCTCCTCCTTCAGCGTTTTGAGCAACACGGGCACGGCCTCCTTGGCGTCCGGGCCGATGCTGCCCAGGGACTGGAGTGCCGCCAGTCGGAAATCCTTGTCCTGGTCCATCAGCGCTTCCAGAAGCTTGGGAACGGCCGGCTTGGCTCCCGGACCGATCCGTCCCAGGGCCACGATGGCTCCCACGCGGACAGCGGCAGCATTGTCATCGAGCGCCTTGAGAAGGGCCGGCACGGCCGCCTTGGCATCGGGACCGATGGCAGCCAGGGCTTCGACCGCCTCTTTTCGCGAAGCGACCTCCATGGCCTCGAGCTGCTTTATCCAGTAGCCGGCCGGTTTACCCTTGTAGCGCGTCTCTCCGGCAGGCTGTGCTTCCGCAGCCAGCTTGGAAGTCTCCGGCCGCGGCGACTCCGCAGGCATTGCCGGCGGAGCTTCGCCCAAGCTGTCCCGGCCAGAGAGAACAGTCAAGAAGGCGAGAAGCCATGCAGCCGTGATATGTCGCAGGAGACCGCTTGCAACAGGAACCGGGTTTCTCGGAGAAACCAGGCTCCTTTCTCGTTCGTGCAGCACCATGTTCGTTTCCTCCAGCCTGGACGGGCTGCTCATCACGATTCGGCAGGTACTTTGCTTTCAGGGTCGAACTCTTCTCAGCGCGTCAGCGGCCATTCTACGGACCATCGGGTCTTTGTCCTGCAGCGCCGCCGTCAGTGCCAACTCTGCTTCCTTGGCTTCCGGGCCAATTGCCATGAGGACCTGGGCTGCCTGGCGGCGCCGCGTGGGGCTGTCTTCGCCCAGCACTTTGATGAGGGCCGGGACTGCTTCCTTGGTCTTCAGCCGGGAGTTCAACTGATACAGGGCCGGGAGGGCGCCTTCATTGTCTTTGTCCTTGATCGCCTCAATCAGCAGTCGCGCCAGGGCCGGCAGCGCCTTGTCATCGAGCCTGCCGAGGGCCAGAACGGCCTGATCTCGGACCTTCACATCGCTCTCCTTGAGCGCTTCCACCAGCGGCGGGATCGCCAGTTCCGACTGAGATGACATCTTCTGCAGCACGAAAACGATCTCCTCGCGTGCGTCGCGGTTCTTGTCCTTGAGGGCTTCGATCAGCGTTGGCACGATGTCCGGGCCGTTGGCGGCCAGGGCCTCACTTGCCCCGAAGCGGAGAGATGGGTCCTTGAGCAGCTCGATGAGGGCCGGGACAGCGGCCTTGGCCTTCGGACCCATCTGTTTGAGGGATTGAGCAGCCTGGCCGCGAAGAGTCGGGTCGGGATCTTTCAAAGCCTCGACAAGGAGAGGCACCACCTCGAGGCCGGTCGTCGGCAGGACTTGAATGACGGCGGAACGGATGGCCGAGTCCTTGTCCTTGATCGCTTCGCCGAGCGCCGGCAGCCCTTCCGCCCCGGTGGCCGCCAGCGCCTTGACGGCAGTTATGCGGACCGGCCCCTGACTCTCCCGAACCATCTGGACGAGCTTCGGGACCGATTCCTTGCCACCTGGACCAATCCTGGCCAGCGCCTCCAGAATGACCTGCCGGGCCGCGGCAGCCTTGTCGCGCTCGGCGAGCTGAAAAAGATCCGGGACCGCGGCACGGGCCCCAGGACCGATCTGTGCCAGTGCCCGAACGGCCTCCAGGCGATAGCCCGCGTCTCTATCCTCCAGTATATCGGCGATGGCAGGAACAGCAGGCCGAGCATCGGGTCCGATCCGCGCCAGGGCACGGAGGGCGCCCGTCCTGACCAGCGTGCTGTCGTCTTCGAGCCTCTTGATGAGACTGGGCACGGCTTCCTTTGCTGGAGGGCCAATGGCGATCAGGGCCTCCACAGCTTCTTTGCGCGGCCATGTCCTGCTCATCCAGCCTCTTGATCCAGTAGCCGGCTGGCTTGCCTTTGTGAAGTGTCTCGCCGGCGCCCGGTTCTGCAGCCCGGATCTGGGCGGTCAGGACCAATACGGGTGAGAACAGTGTCAGCACCACAGCGAGGAGACCAAATACGCTCTGATTGACCGTGGGAAGTTGTCTCATGGAGAAGTTCATTGAAACTCTGCCTTGCAGGCCTGTCAAGCCCATGGCTCCCGAAAAATATTATCCGTCCGGAGGGGCTCGGCAGATGCCTGCTGGTTCGATACCTGTTCCGTTCGGGTTCGAGGTCGATTCCGAAGCGGGCGTCTCGACCCAGGAGTTAGCGATGAGAGCAGATAACCGGAATCAGAACCAGAACGCCAGCGAGGGCGATTTCAGTTCATTACGCCCTCGCTAGCGCCTCGGGTTCCGAATTCGGAAATTCGTGGCCAACCCGAACTACTCCACGCTCAGATTCGACAGGTAATTCCTGTACTCGTTCTCCTGCTGTTGTACCGTCTCGTCGAGCTTCTTGATCTGCCCTTGCAGTTTCTTGATCTCGGTTTCCTGAGTGTCAAAGTCATTGACGAAACGCTTGTAGGCATCGGATGTCTGCGGCAGGACCTTCAAGTTCTCGCGCATCCGTTCCTGGTCCTTTCGGATCGACTCGAACTCGGCCTGGTGACGGGCACGCTCACTGCGGGTCGCTTCCAGTTTGCTCTTCAGCTCCAGGGCTTTCTTGAGTGCCGCTTGCACCTTCTCGCTGGTGACGTTGCTGGCCAGGAAGATGCGCACGTAATCGTCTGGCGAGTCGGTCAGGGCAATGTTTTGGGCAAAATCGCGTTCCTCGGTGACCGTAAGCTCGGCTGTCTTACCCTCCGGCACTTTCACCTCGAAGCGATAGACATCGCGAGCCTGCTCGGCCGGCTTTTCCGTGCTGACCAGCTTGAATTCAGGCCGGAACGGATGCTCGATGAGCAGCGTGCGCTCGTGTTTCTGAACGGTTCTTGATCTTGTAGGTCTTGCTCTCGCGAATCTTGCCGGTGGCGATCAGGATGCCCTTGTCGATCTTGACCGCGATGAGCTTGTCCGGGTCGCGTTTGGCGACGGGGTCCACTTCGGTGCCAAGGTCGATGGCGTAGCTGATGAGCCGTTCTTCGTTGGGCTGGAGATCGAGAACGCGAGCATCGCCGGCATAGCTGCTGCCGTCGAAAATCGTGATCGGCCCCTGCATGAGGTGCAGGCCGGTCGTGTTCTTGAACTGGAAGCCGAGCAACGGATGCTTGGCGAGGGTGTTTTGGTTGTATATGCTGACGCGCTTGCCTTCGATGTCCTTGTTGACGATGGGCAGCATGGCCGATTTCTGTCGCGGCAGAGTGACGGGCTGGTCGATGACGTACTGGAAGAAGTCACCGAGGCTTGTTGCTGTCGCCGCCGAGACAACTCCTTGACGCAGATCCAGCATGTCGGGCATTTTGCCGGCTTCCCCCCGTCCTTTCAAGGAATTATTTATCATGTAACCACCAGCGAGATTCGTGCTCTTCGGGCTTGTCGAGCTTGCCTGTTTGCTTTTCCAGATCCTTCTCGCGCTTCTCGTCGTGTTTCTTAAGGTCATCTATGGCACCACTGTAAGTCGGCGGCCTCAGCGAAGCGAACAACTCCGGCTCCACCACCGGCCGTGGCACATACAGCGGCTGATACAAATCCATCTGAAACGAAATCGGCCGGCCCGACACCAATGACATGCGCACATCCTTCCAATCCTCATCGCTGGGGTTCTCCACCACGGCCCAGCCTTGCAGGAATGGCTTCTCCTTCTTGTCGAGCACCAGCCGATAGCTCGTCTTCCAGATCGGGTTCTCGACCACGTAGCCGACGCGCACCTGCCGCTTGCCCTGGCCGGTGAAGCTCAGGCTGACCGACTTCTTCTGCGTGTCGTGCGACTTGGCCAGCACTTCCAGGGCGTTGCCCAACTCCTTATCCATGACCGGATTCACGAAGCGTAGCCGCTGCACGTCCGCCAGCCGAATGCTGCGCAAGCCGTCGGCAGTCATCACGTTGATGAACTCCACCTCGACAACTGCCTCCTTGTTGATCGGCTGCTTCTGCTGCTCGATGCCGACGAGCGTTCCGCTCACTGTGCCGGCCTGCGTCGTGTTTGATTGCTGAAGCACCAGCTCGACCTTCTCGCCGCGCGCCTGGTTGAGTAGTTGGCCGAACGATGGATTGGCGCTCAGGTTGATGGCGAAGCTTCCGAGGGTCTTGTTGATGGGATCATGGCTGTCGTAGTTCACGGTACTGATCGTACCGCCGCCCAGATCCTGGAGCACCATGCTCTTGAGCAGGTCGTTGATATTCTGTACCTGGAACGACAGATCGATGCGGGCATTACCCTCGACCTGGCCCTCGCGCTGGAAGTAGCCGACGCCGCTGCTGAACAGGACGGCCTGCGCAATCGGCAGTTGCGGCGCCGCCGGTTTGGCAGCCGGCTCAGCTTTGACAGGGTTGGCGGCCCATGCGGCCGGTTTCGGCACTAGGCCGAATGTTACGATGACGATGACCGCGCTTGCGGCCAGAGTGACGAGCAGCAACGCTGCCAGAAATATGCGACGCATGATGAATCCCTTTCGTGAGAATGGATAGGAGTGTGGGGTCACAGTGGTTGACCAATACCAAGGCGACGATTCGTCGCCTTCCATAATACAGACGAGGTGGATGGTGCGGGCGTTTTATCGCTCATGGTTTTCATGGTTTCAGCGTGCGCCTCGCTCCATCTGCTGCCTCATGCTGCCTTGTTTGCGCCGGTCCGAGACGGACGCGATCGGCTGCAAATCCCACAGGATGATCGGGTCGCGACCTTGCAGCCAGATCTTGCCTGCGTCGGCCACGAGTCTCAGCGCTACGAGATCGGTCACCACGCCCATGTATTCGCCTCTTGCATTCCACCTTCCGCGTGTCCTACAATGCACACCGTGGCACTCTAAGCCAGCTTTTTCATCTCCAACGAAGGCGACGAGCCGAGCTGAACCTTGTCCTGCGATCACCCATGTCATACACCATCGCGGAGAGCTTTGCCAACGTGGTATGCACCATCAACCGGATTAGACCGGGTAGTTGCATGGCAGACTAATATCCATCAACAGAAACTGGAAGGGATGTATCATGAGTCGTGTGAATCGAGTGATAAGTCGGATAGCGAGTTGTGCAGTATTGCTCGGCGCTAGCTGCGTCTTCGCACAGGATTGGCCACAGTGGCGGGGGGTCAATCGAGACGGAAAAGTGACCGGGTTTATTGCCCCTGCGACCTGGCCGCAGCAATTGACGCAGAAATGGCTGACCACGGTAGGCATGGGTGATGCAACGCCGGCCTTGGTGAACGAACGGCTTTACGTCATCGCCCGCCAGGGTGACGATGAAATCATCCTCTGCCTGGATGCGGGGAACGGAAAGGAATTGTGGCGGGACAAGTATCCGACGCCGGCCCCGACCGGCCCCGACCGCTCCCACCCAGGGCCTAGAAGCTCGCCGGCAGTGGCCGATGGCAAAGTCCTCGCCTTGGGCGTAAACGGGATTTTCTCCTGTCTGAATGCTGCAACCGGCAAGATTCTGTGGCGCAAGAGTGATTTTCCGAAGGGCGGCACTACAGGGTCACCAATCGTAATCGATGAAGCGGTGATCGTGCATGTCGGCGGCAAAGAAAAGGCAGCAATGATGGCGCTGGATCTGGCAACCGGCAAACAGAAGTGGACCTGGGCAGGCGATCCGCCGGCCCATAGCTCCCCTGTGGTGATGACAGTGGCAGGCACGAAGCAAATCGTCACTCTGACAGATGCTGGCATCGTGGGCATTGCCGCGGCCGATGGCAAACTCTTGTGGCAAACCCCCTTTCAGGTCGAAGGGAACAACTTTAACGTCGCTACGCCAATCATCGATGGCCAGACGGTGATCTACACAGGGCAGGCGCGCGGCACTAAGGCTGTGAGAATCGAGAAGCAGGGAGATGGCTTTGCCGCCAAGGAACTCTGGAGCAACGCGGAATTGCGCACGGCCTTCAACACACCAGTGCTGAAAGAAGGGCTGCTGTATGGCCTTTCAGATCGCACCAACTTCTTCTGCATCAATGCCAAGACCGGCCAGGCGGTCTGGACCGACCCAACGCGGCGTGATCGTTTCGGGTCGATCATCGACGTCGGACCGGTTCTTCTGGCCACGCCGAGCAACTCCGAACTGATCGTTTTCAAGCCCAGCGACAAGCAATACGAGGAAGTTGCCCGGATCAGAGTATCGGACACGCCGATCTATGCACACCCGGTAGTCGCGGGCAAGAGAATATTCATCAAGGACAAAGAATCGCTGACAATGTGGGCGATTGAGTAGTTCACTGCAGGCCATCCAGCAACCCAACCCGTAGGAGAGATGTTGCCGTGTCAAGAAAACCACTTCCGTTAGCAGAGGTCTATCGGCTACTGGAGCCTGGTCCCGTCACCCTGCTCACGACCTGCTGGAATGGGCAAGCGAACGTCATGACCCTGTCGTGGTATGCGATGTTCGAGTTCGAGCCACCACTCGTTGGGATGATTGTGTCAAATCGAAACTATACGTTTGATATCCTCAAATCGACCAAGGAGTGCGTGATCAACATTCCAACGGCGAAGCTTGCCAAACAGGTCGTTGGCTGCGGCAACAGCACGGGTCGAAAGGTAGACAAGTTCTCTCGCTTTGGCCTCACTCAGGTAGCTGCGTCCCTCGTTAAGCCGCCCCTCATAGACGAGTGCTCCGGGAGTCTGGAATGCCGGGTGGTGGACACGCGGATGGTGGAGAAATACTGCCTCTTCATCGTTCAGGTCGTCAAGGCTTGGATCGATCCCAAGCAGAAGTCTCCTCGCACGCTCCACCATCGTGGGAAGGGCGTCTTCATGGTTGCCGGCAAAACAATCAGGTTGCCTTCCAAGAAGAAATAGACATGGAAGCAAGCACCGAACCACGCCGAACCGTTGCCGAATCGCCTTTTCCCCTCGTTCTCCTGCCAGCAACAGCAGCAAGGCGAAGAAAACGAAGGCGAAGAAGGGCATCAAGCCGCAGCAGTCCGCTGAGGACCAGGCCCAGGTGACTACGCCAGTCGATGACGCGACCGAGGCAGCGCAGACCAACGAGGCGGCATCCATTGAGACGCCAGCGCCAGAGACGACCGAGGCGACGCCGCCGACCGAGGCGGCAGCACCCGAGGAACAACCGGTGGCTGAGCCGCCGATCGAAGCGGCAGCGAACGAGGAGCATGCTACCGAGCCGGCTCCGAACGAGCCAGAATCACCTCCGCCATACGCCGGCCGAGGCTCACGGCGGTGCCCTTGCCAATCTCATCTTGGGAGATGTCATCCTTGCCGTTGTTCCAGAGGGAGGCGCCGGTGTGACACGGTTGGCCATCGCCGACGATCAAGACATCGTGACGGAACATGGCCACATGAATGCACTGGATGGCCAGTTCCTGGCCACCACTGCGGCAGCCGCCGCCGGCCAGGGCGCCGCCGGCCTTGTTCTCAAGGGCCCGCTTGGGCTTTCGCACATCCATGATTCGATCCAGAAAAGACTTGCACAGGGCCGACAGGCTGCCGAAGTGGACAGGGGTCCCGATGACGATGCCGGCGACCTGTGGGTCTGTCAGCTTTGCTGCCACCGCTGGAAAGTCATCCTTGTGCCCTGCCTTGAGAGGAACTTTGGCTGCAACATAGGCCGGGATCTCCAGGTCGGCCAGCTCAACAAGCTCGATCTCGATGCGTTTCGGATCCACGGCCTTGGCAGCGTCCAAACAGATCGTCAGAGCGGCCGCCGTTGTCTTCCCCTTGCGGGGGCTGCACGCCACGCCGATGATTTTCAGAGGCGCCGCTGGTTCTGCGTTCGCACCTGCTTTCGCCGCTGTCCCTGCGGCTGCAACTGTGCCGGCGGCTACCAGGAAATGGCGACGGGAAATTGATTGTGTCATAAAGCAGATCCTCGACCGAGCGATTGATGGTTTGGCGTTGAACTTTACCGGAGAGGGTCGGTCGACACCAGCACCTGCAGACCTTTCTTATAGATCACGAGCAGAAAGTCTATCACGTTCACATGACGGCTCCCTGGAATCTGGTTGATGGCTCATCCCTAGACGTTTATCGTGAAGAAGGAGTTGTGGAGATGAAACGAACTTTGAGCTTTTTGTGGCCAGCAATTTGTCTGCTGCTGACGGCGCCGTTTCTCCGAGCGGAGGATCCGTCTGAGTACTTGAAGCGTTTATGGGAACAAGAAGAGCAACAAAGACGCTGGGCGGAGTTTAGTGCACCACGTCCTTACGCCGCCATCGTATACTCCTCCTCAACTGGGAAGTGTGGATGGTCGGGTAGTTGCAAAACCCTGTCGGACGCGGAGCAGAACGCTATCCAGCAGTGTGCGGCACCGGACGCCCGCGTGGTCGTCTGTGCCCGAAACTGCTTTTGTGCTCTGGCAGATGCCGACGACCACTCGGCCCAAGGCTGGGGTTGGGCTGACACGCGGGGTCAAGCTAAGAAGCTTGCGCTGGAGGAATGCCGAAAACGAACGAACCGTCCAGTGGAAATCATCGCTTGCACCCCGTGACCATACGGCGTGGCCCTTGGGACTTGCCCTTGGCGTCATTGGCCTTCTGCGGGGCAGTTGGCGGGGTGGATGATGGCCATGCCGGCGAGTGGGGTTTGAAGAGACATGGAATTGCTTGTCCCTTATGCAAAGTTACGCGGGCATGGCAACCGTTTGCAGTCGGCTGCCGATGCCACGCGGCAAAGGACGGAAAGTATTCTACACTTCGGACGAATCGGCTCCCGGCTAGTAATAGATCTCGCACTCCGGCAGCGCCTTTCGCAACTCCTCCACCCCCGCGTCCGTCACCTGGGTGCCGCCAAGCCTCAGCTCTTGCAAGCTTTTCAGCCCGGCCAGCTCCTTCAGTCCCACATCCGTCACCCGGTTACGGCCAAGGTTCAGCGATTGCAAGTTCTTCAGCCCGGCCAGCACCTTCAGCCCCGCATCCGTCACCTGGGTGCCGTCCAGGACTAGCGTTTGCAAGCTCTTCAGCGCGGGCCAGCTCAGTCTTCGTGGTATTCCATCCTGCACCACGGCAGCACGATTCTCAGCTCATGCACCCCCTCGTCTGTCACCCTGGTGCCGTGAAGGTACAGCGTTTCCAAGTATTTCAGTCCAGCCAACTCCTTTAGCCCCGTGTCCGTAATCTTGGTGCCGGTAAGGTTCAGCGTTTCCAGGTTTTTCAGTCCGGCCAACTCCTTTAGCCCCACGTCTGTTACCTTGGTGCCGTGAAGGTCCAACGATTGCAAGCTCTTCAGCCCGGCCAACTCCTTTAGCCCAACGTCTGTTACATTGTTGTTGCTGCCAAGGTCCAGCGCTTGCAAGCTTTTCAGCCCGGCCAGTTCCTTCAGCCCCGCGTCCGTCACCTGAGTGCCGCTAAGGTATAACGATTGCAAGCTCTTCAGCCCGGCCAACTCCTTTAGCCCCTCGTGCGTAACCTTGGTGTTGCTAAGGTTCAGCGCTTGCAAGTTCTTCAGCCCGGCCAGCTCCTTTAATCCCGCGTCCGTTACCTTGGTGCGATGGAGTTTCAGCGCTTGCAAGTTCTTCAGTCCGGCCAGCTCCTTCAGCCCAGCGCCGTCACCTGGGTTTCGCCAAGGTCCAGCGTTTGCAAATTCTTGAGGCGGCCAGCTCCTTCAGCCCCGCGTCCGTTACCTTGGTGTCGCTAAGGTCCAGCGTTTGCAAGCTCTTCAGCCCGGCCAACTCCTTCAGCCCCGCGTCCGTCACCTGGTGTTGGCTAAGGTTCAGCGCTTGCAAGTTCTTCAGCCCGGCCAGCTCCTTTAGCCCCGCGTCCGTTACCTTGGTGCGATGGAGGTTCAGCGCTTGCAAGCTCTTCAGCCCGGCCAGCTCCTTCAGCCCAGCGCCCGTCACCTGGGTTTCGCCAAGGTCCAGCGTTTGCAAATTCTTCAGGCCGCCCAGCTCTTTCAGCCCCGTGTCCGTTACCTTGGTGTCGGAAAGGCGCAGCGTTTGCAAGCTCTTCAGCCCGGCCAATTCCTTCAGCCCCGCGCCGTCACCCGGGTTTCATTAAGGTCCAGGGTTTGCAAGCTCTTCAGCTTGGCCAGTTCCTTCAGCCCCGGGCCCGTTATCTGGGTACAGCCAAGGTCCAGCACTTGCAGGCTCTCCAGCGCGGCCAGCTCCTTCAGTCCCGCATCCGTCACCTTGGTGTAGCTAAGGTTCAGCGTTTGCAATTTCTTCAGCCCGGCCAGCTCCTTCAGTCCCCATCCGTCACCGGCGTGGAGCAAAGGTTCAACGTTTGCAAGCTCTTCAAGCCAGCCAGCTCTTTCAGCCCCGCGCCCGTCACCTGGGTGCCGATAAGGTTCAGCGCTTGCAAGTTCTGCAAGCCGGCCAGTTCCTTCAGCCCCGCGCCCGTCACCTGGGTGTAGCCAAGGTCCAGCACTTGCAGGCTCTCCAGCGCGGCCAGCTCCTTCAGCCCCGCGTCCGTCACCTGGGTTCTGTAAAGGTCCAGCCCAAATACCGGCACCGGGCCGGGCAACTTTGCCAGACGTCCCTCGTGCCAAACGGCGAAGCGAAACGCCGGCAGGTCGCCCGGCTTACCTTCATTCTCCGGAACATAAGAAAGGGAGCCAGCCAGGCCTGCCCGCAGCCAGCAGGCTTCGGCCCCGGCCGCATTCCAGATTGTGACGATGTTCTGCGGCAGCGGTTGGGGCACATCCGTTTTGGCAGGCGGCAAGTCGGCGCGACCCGTGTCGGTGGCTGTCGCCAGCATGAGAAGCACGGCCAACACTGGTGCCGTCATTTTCCAGTTCAAGAATTTGCGTTGCATGCGATGACTCCTTGGATGGGATTCGGGTATGGGACGTATTCTATGCGCCGGCGGAGGGAACCCCAGGGTCTTTCTTCAGTTTCTCCAGCCCGGCTGTTGGCTGTCTAGTTTGAAGTACACTCCAGAACGGTCAATTCCGATGGCCTGCCCGACGGCCAAAACCTCTGCAATTCGCCCGTCGGCTGCCGGCTATCCTATTTCGGGCGCTGCCGGCGTGTGGGTTCGGTAGGATGAAGGCACGAAAAAGGCCGGGACCGTCACCCACCGTCCCGGCCCAAGCCTGGCCATGCTCTTGACACATGCTGGCGTGAGTGGGACAGGTTTGAAACCTATCCTACGGTGCCTACGACTAGCGACCTATCCTTCACCTCTCTTGGCCTTCTTCTTTGTACTACTATCGCCCAGTTTCATTGCTTCCCGCGGAGATTTTAAGCTGCCATGTCAGTCAGCTCGGCAGCGTTCGCTTGGCGAGCGGCTAGAATCGCGACAATAATGCGCCGGCCGTTCTCGGTAACCAGGTAACGGTGCGTCTTGTTGACCTTTTGGATCAACCCATGAGCCCGCAGCAGCCGCAAGATGCGGGTCACTTTGGCTGCTTGGCGGCGCTTTTCCGCCTCACTGGCTGGCTTGTCCTTGAACAGGAACGGGCGCAGATCCCTGTTGCGAAACCCCTGAATGGTAAACTCGCCACGCGCCACCGCTGCCAACCAGGCAGCCTCCTCTGGATCGAATGGATGAAGAGCGCGGACACGCTTGCCTTGCCACTCCACCGGACGGCAGAGCTTCTCCGTCAACTTCCCTAACGGTGTTGTTTCTTCCACAGCCGCCAACGCTTCCAGGTAGCGTTCGTTCGCCGCCTGGGACAATTCGGTCCGGCGATGCAGGTCTGCTACCCCTTTCCGCAAAGGCAGCCACTCTTTCTGCCCGTCGCTATCGCCCTCCTTCGTGCGATAAGCCTTCATATCGTGGGCATCGTTGATCGTCGTTTCCACCCGGAGCACGGATCCCTGCTTGTCATACATCTTGATGGAATTGCCATTGAGCCGATGCTTGATCCGTACCCCTTCTGGACGCTTCTTGACGTCGGTGACGACTTCGCCCACAAACCGACCGTGCATGTTCCCTTGGCTGGTTAGCTTCTGCCCGAGAAAACGCAGCACGTCTTCGCTGCCAAACGTCGTCATGCCGTGATGCACCAGCCGTGGAAATAACTCCGCCAACGCTTGTGGCGAACGGAACATAATGTCCGTGGCCCATTCGCTCTCTTCTGCCGACCAGTAGTAGGTCAATGCCTGACTGCGACTTAGTTGCGTATGCACCGGGTTGATCCGCTGCGCCAGTTTCCCGAGAACCTCTGGCCACTTCACCTGCAATTGCTTGTCCAACAACTGTTGGGCCGTCGCCACGTCGGCCACTTCCACGAAACAGTTGTTGCGCCGCTGGTAACCAATCCCAGCCGCATCCAGTTGCCGACCCAGCCATTCCCGGCCATTGATACATACTTGGATCGTGAACGGAAACCACGTTTGCAAGCGCGCATGCATGAAGCCAAAACGCGGGTCGAGGTAATAAAAGTAATAGTGCAAACACTTCTTCGGGCCGCCGCGCAGTTCCAGTAGCTTGGTCTCCGGGTTGGGGCCGACCGTGAAGGTCCAGCACGGCTCGACACAGCTCAACACCGCGATCAGCCCTTCACGAATCCCTTTTTCCTCGGCAATGGCACGTGCCACCTTTTCCTTGGTAATCGAACTGCTTTCCAGGTAGACCACCTTGCACCCAGCACTGTCGGCCAGTTCCAGCGTTCGTTGGCGCAAGGTCTCGGTGGTGCTGATCGCGTAGTCCTTGAACTCCTTCAAAAGCACGCCGATGCTGCACAGAAACACGAACATGCCAGGACAGTTCGACAGCCAGCGGATGGTACCCCGCAGGCGTAGCCGATCCAATCCGCTCAAAGCACCCGTGATTTTGGCGGCATGGCGCCGTATAAAAGACTTCATGGCGTTGCTCCTGAGGTAAAGCGCTTTCTCCAAAACTACTTTACGAACTCAGGCAACGCCTTTCTCTATTGGTTGCGGCCTCAGGCCGCGCCGTGTTCTTCGTGTCTTTGTGTTGAGCATTTCGAACTATCCCTGATTCTTCAAAAAACTCCTCCGATTTTGTCCGCTCAATCCACCGGCTGCGATGCAGTTGGTGAGGAGCTTGACAGGGTAATCAACGCCGGCGACTGACGCCGGCACCCCGCTGGCCCTCGGACGAACAAGGAGTTAATCATGAAACGCTTATTTGCTTCGACGCTATTTCGCCGGGTGGTTGTGGGTCTGGTCCTGACCGCCTGCACACTGCTGGCAAGTCCCCTCAGCGCGGCGCCTGCGCTCGAGCTGAGCAGCTCTTCCCAGCACAACGCGGCTCTGAAGACCGATCTGCTGGGCAGTGCCGAAATTCGCCAGTGTTTTCCGCGCTTGCTTGACCCAGATGTCGAGGTCCTGGCCTCCGGCACCAAGGAGTACAACTGCATCGCTCACTCGATGGGCATCCACGATCACTGGGTCAACCCCGAAACCGGCGGCACCGACAACCCTCTGGAGCCGATGGACAAGCTTTATGGCCAGTTGGGCTACAGCCGTCTGCCTGACATGGATCTGACAGTTTGTGCGGGCCAGGAAAAGGTGGTGCTCTATGCGACTTTGAATCCGGACGCGAGCATCAACCAGGTGACGCACGCCGCCCATCAGGAAGCAGACGGCCAGCTTCACGAGCAAACTGGGGAAGTTGGCCCTGATCCGCCATCGCACTCCCGAAAGCCTCCTCGGTCCAACCTATGGAGTGCCGGTCGTGGTCTACGCCCGGCTGGCATCGGCGAAGTAGGAAGCGGCGTTCAAGGGGGGGCAGCATGGCTGTCCCCCTTTTTTGCCCTCCGCAAATGATCGGGGACAAAGGGAGTTGGTCCTCCCCACAATACCTGCTGGTTCCTAACCCATCCCCCTTCGGGTTCGAGGCCGATGGGGAACAGAAACTATCAGGCCAAGAGTTAGCCTGGTGAGCTTTGAATGCCAATTGAAGACAAAGGCTCAATGCCTGAGACGGCTTTGCAGTTCCTGCCACTTCCGCCTCTGCTTCCTCCAGTCCATCGTTGACGCGATCGGCTGCAAATCCCATAGGATGATCGGGTCGCGACCACGCAACGTCCGCGGCAGGAAGAGAATCGCTTCCTGGATATCCGGTGCCAGATTCAGCAGATTCATGATTTGGCTCACGCGCCCTCGGCTGACATGGCCCCGTTGGGCGATCTCAACGTAGCTGGTTAGCTGGCCGGTTCGCAGTAACCCGTCAAGCCGAATGGCCAGGGCCATGAGCCGGGTCACCCGCGGCACCCGGCCCGGTCGGCCTGCCTGCCTTGTTGCCAGATGAGGAGAGTGCCAGCGTGACTGGCGAAACTGGAGGCTTCCTCGGAGTGCTGCAACGGCGTTCGTTTCTAAATTTCGGCGTAAAACGTGACAAAATGGAGGGGCGTGCCCATAGCCATGAGCCCGGTGGCCAGACCTGAATTCTGGTGCTAACTCTGTCATAATAAGTGGTCGAGGCCCTAGCCATCTGTGGCGCCGAAATGCGGTTCTGCCGACGCGATCAGCCTCACGGGCTGATTGCAACAAGGGCACGACCCGTGTCGGCCGTTGCAGCGGCCTGAGCCTTATGCACCTTTCTCACGCCAGATGGGCCTCTGTTCGTGGTCCGATCATCTGCGAGGGTGCAGGACATGGTTTGCGCTCGACGTAGCCGAATTCGCCAGAATTCGGGGGGTGCGTCTCTCCCCCAGGCCCCGAATTCTGGCGAATTCGGCTACAGAGCCTCCAGGGTATTTCATGCGCCGTTGCAAACCATGTCCTGCACCCCATCTGCGACCGGGCTACGAATAGAGGATGACACTGCAACTGGTCCAGGGGTACGATGATGACAATCTGTTCGCCGAAAGCATTATGAGAAGTGGAGGAATGAACATGCCAGTTTACGACGTTGAGCAGTATGAAGTTCATGCCGCAACGTATCGGGTCGAGGCCGAAAGCCCGGCTCATGCCATCAAAAAGGTCTTCGATGGCAAGGCCGAGATGGTGGACGATAGCCTTGATTTCATCGCAGTCTGCGACGACATGGGACTGCCAGTCGAAGAGGAGCCTGCTTTGGTTGAGACGCTGCGGTCACTTGGTGTGGCTGTCAGTGACCACGTCCATTCGATCCGCAGCATCGCGGAAGTCGAAGAGGAAGGAGCTGGGAAGAAAAGGTGAGGGCTGCGCGAAGAGGTCGGGGGGCAGTCGCAAGCGTAGGCCCAGAGCGCTGGGAAAGACCGGGCCGCGCCACGGTGCATGATGCTAGCTGACAAGCCGTGGGTAAGCGTCAAAACTTGGCCGACTGCCGCCCAATCTCTTCGAGTCACAGCAGTCCATGTTTGCCGGTGACATGCAGATAGAATGGTCTTTACGTTGCCGGCCATCTCTTTTCATCTGGAGGATTACCATGCCTGATCTGAAAGACGGTGAATCGATTGAAATGCAGGGCTCCGGCAGCCGGCCCTACGTCCTCAAGAACGTGGGTGGCGTCTATTCCTGTAGCTGCCCGGCTTGGCGCAATCAATCCCTCGGCATTGAGCGGCGAACTTGTAAACACCTCCGCAGGCTGCGTGGTGACGCCGCTGAGGAAGCCCGTATTGGCGGTGCATTGCCGGCTAGGCCGCAGCAAGCCAAAGAAAGCGTGCAGGCCCCTGCACTTCTTCTTGCCGAGAGCTGGGACTGCGTTGATGGACCCCACGGGCTGGTGGATCAGCGAAAAACTGGACGGCGTCAGAGCGTACTGGGATGGCAAACAGTTCCGGTCTCGCCTCGGTAATGTTTTCTACGCCCCGGACTGGTTCATAGCCGGCCTGCCCAATGTACCGCTGGATGGCGAACTGTGGCTGGGGCGTAAGAAGTTCCAGCGGGCAGTCAGCATCGTCCGCCGCCAGGACAAGAGCGACCTGTGGAAGGAAATCAGCTTCCTCGTGTTTGATGCACCCGCCCTGGAGAAGGGCTTCGAGGCCCGGCTCGAGTTCATCAAGGAGTGCATTCAGCAAGGTCAGCCCCAGTACGCCCGGCCGCACGAGCACGTTTGTTGCCAGGGCATCGACCACCTGCGTGCCGAGCTTGCCCGCCTGGAGGGCCTGGGCGGAGAAGGGCTAATGCTGCGCCAGGCTGGCTCGAAGTACGAAAGCGGCCGGTCTGCCACACTGCTCAAGGTGAAAACTTTCCATGACGCCGAGGCGTGCGTTCTCCAGCACCAGGAGGGCTTAGGCCGGCACAAGGGCCGGCTGGGCGCCTTGCTCGTCGAGATGCCGGACGGCACACGCTTCAGCGTGGGCACCGGCTTTTCGGATGCCGAGCGTGAAAGTCCGCCGCCTGTAGGCAGCACGATCACGTACCGTTTTCAGGAGTTGTCCGAGGCTGGCGTGCCTCGGTTCCCATCGTATGTCGGTGTCCGCGTGGACCCGACACAGAGTACCGTACCCAAGAAAGGAGACAATCTCATGTCAGCCACATCCACAACCACCACTCGCCGCTTCGAGTTCTCCGAAGGCAGCTCGAACAAGTTCTGGGAGATCACGGTAAATGACGTCAAGGTCACCGTGCGCTATGGCCGCATCGGCTCGCAGGGACAGACGAACGTGAAATCCTTCCCGGACACGGCGGCCGCTAACAAGCATGCCGACAGTCTCGTCAATCAGAAACTCGGCAAAGGCTACGCCGAAGTTACGCAGTAGCCCACATTCGCCCACACCTATCTAACCAAACCGCGACCGCGCCGAAGAAAGGAGAGTGATCATGCGGTTGAGACTTTCAGACAGAGAACTGGCCACCGTGCTTGCAGCGCTACGATACTGGCAACAGGACCTTGCCGACAACGCCGAACACGGCGAAGGCCCCATTTCCGAGGAACATTTCGATTCCCACGACTCCGATCCTCGTGATTGCCTCCGCTGCAAAGCTGGCAGCCTCAGACCAGGGCCGATACACTATCTCTTTCGGTTCTCCCCGTTCTCCGAGGTATTGCCGGCCATGCCCAGATCCACGCTGCTCAAGCCGAAAGACAAGGCCATCCAGCAGTATTACCAGGCGCTGCAAACCTACGGCGAGCATCGCGTCACCCACGAAGGCGCCTTGAGGTCCGCCTTCCAGTCCCTGCTTGCCGACACCGCCCGCCGGCGCGGCTGGACGCTCATCCCCGAACAGAAATACCGCGTCGGCAAACAACACGTCACCCCCGACGGCACCCTGCGCGATCTGTTCACCCGCCGCGGCTTCTGGGAGGCCAAGGACGAAGACGACGACCTCGATGTCGAGATCAGCAAGAAGATCGGCAAGGGCTATCCGACCAGCAACATCATTTTCGAGGACACCCGCCAAGCGGTCCTCTTCCAGGGCGGCATCGAGCGCAACCGCGTTCGACCTGACCAAGCCGCAGCAAGTCGCCGACCTGCTCAACGACTTCTACGCCTACACCGAGCCGGAGATCGACAACTTCCACCAGGCGGTGGACGAGTTCCAGAGCCGGGTGCCGGAACTGGCGCAGGGCCTGGTGAAGATTCTGACGGCCGCGCACAAGGAGAACAAGAAGTTCCAGGCTGCGTTCGACGGCTTCTTCACCGTCTGCCAACAAACGCTCAACCCGAACATCAGCCGGGCCGCCGTCGATGAGATGCTGGTGCAGCACCTGCTCACCGAACGGCTGATCCGCAAGATTTTCGACAATCCCGATTTCACGCGCCGCAACGTCATCGCCGCCGAGATCGAGAAGGTCATCGATGCGCTGGTCAGCCGCAGCTTCAACCGCGACGAATTCCTGAAATCGCTGGACCGCTTCTACCGGGCCATCGAGGACGCCGCCAACGCGCTGGAGGACTTCAGCGAGAAGCAGCACTTTCTCAACACGGTCTACGAGCGCTTCTTCCAGGGCTACTCGGTCAAGGTGGCCGACACGCACGGCATCGTCTACACGCCGCAGGCGATCGTCGATTTCATGTGCGCCAGCGTCGCCGAGGTGCTGGAGAAGGAGTTCGGCCTGTCGCTCGGCTCACCCGGCGTGAACATCCTCGACCCCTGCACCGGCACCGGCAACTTCATCGTCAACTTCATGCACCGCATTCCGAAGAAGGACCTGCCGCGCATGTACCAGGAGCAGCTCTTCGCCAACGAGGTCATGCTGCTGCCGTACTACATCGCGGTGCTGAATATCGAGCATGCCTATTTCGAGCTGACGGGGCAGTATGAGCCATTCGAGGGGATGTGTTTCGTGGATACGCTTGATTTGGCGGAGGAGAAGGGCACGTTCAGCTTCATGACGGAGGCGAACACAGCCCGGGTTGAGCGGCAGAACAGGACCCGATCACGGTAATCATCGGCAATCCGCCAGCAATTCCCGGTTCTCTGATGGTTGCCCCGGCCCAGTTCCTCCATTTTGCAAAGGACACCGGGATTTGTCCCGCCAGGGTAGCATCGGTGGAGAGTGGGTTGAGGCTTTGCAGCAGCGGCGCACGCTGATTGACAGCTGGCCGGGAGGGTGTGTACGCACCGCGAACGTCACGCCGGGCCAGCATTCTGCGGCAGACAGCTTTTCACAGCCGTGCTCGATCACGACGAGTCCTGCAAGACCGGAACCTGACGCACAATGCCACGAATCAGGGTCGTCAACAGTTCCGCCATGGAGGTGAACACGAACGTGTGAAAATGAATACGGATTTGCTCCCAGAGATGACGCTTGCTCCCCATCTTATCCCAGGCGGCCTGGAACAAGGGACAGCATAATTGCTGGGTCTGGTCCACCAGAAAGGCGAGCATCATCAAGAGGACCAGGACCACGGATAGATTCTGATCGCCGTGGCCATAGTTGTGATCCAGGTGATAGCCCTGATTTTTGAGCGTGTTGAAGGTTTCGTTCTCGATCTTCCAACGAGCCCGGCCGCCGCGCATAACGGCATAAACGGTGTCCGGCAGCAGCGGCCAATCGGTGATCCAACTGAAATACTGCATGGTGCCGTCTGCCTCCTGGTGTCCTATTCGCGTTGCAAAGCTGGGAATGTCAGCCCATTCGGTGAGGGTCCAGACATGATCGGCCAGACCCGCGGCCATTGCTGGCGTCCGCTCCTGCCATCCTCCTTCGCTGTCACGCTAACGCAGGGTTCGCACCGGCCAGCAGAAGTTGTAGCTGTACATCGTGAAAT
>CAWDRY010000046.1:0-108825 GCA_963804745.1 uncultured Gemmataceae bacterium | reverse complement strand
TCGTTTACTGACCGTTGCACTGGTGGTACGATGAGCAGTGTCAAGCTTTGAAGAGGCATCATGATTCAACACATCTGCTTGATCACGCCGCCGTCAGTCTTCCTGCTCGACGAACGGGTCTTCATGACGTTGGGGATCCTCAAGGTTGCGGCCGTGCTGGAACGGGCCGGGGTACAGGTGGACATGCTCGATCTGTCGGGCGTGGAGAATTATGACCTTCAGCCTCCACCATCGACATTATCCGGTTGCGTCCAAACCTTGCCTAACTCAGTTGACTGAATCGATTGTCGATCGAGAACACGTTCTCGCCGATATACACGAAATCCCGGTCCAAAGCCGAAACACAGCGGAGGAACGGAAGCGCCGTCCCTTGCCGGGACAGGAGCCAGTCGTGTAACTCGACGATTACCAAAGGGGTGCGTAGTACCCACTCGGTATTGGCCTCAAACAGATCCTTCTCTCCCCCTTCGATATCGACTTTGACCAGGAACGGATAACACGGCGGTTCGCAATGCTCCTGGAAGATCTGTGAAACCGTGATCTTAGCCACCTCGGGGCCAGAACCGGATAGCCCCGTGCGATAGCACCAATGGCCGCCGCCCGGGTCGATCACTCGTGTCCGGCCGGAGTGGGAGGAGATGGCTGCTTGAATGCAGCGAACCTCCAACCCGTTTACGTTCTGGGACAGGACGGCGAAGTTACCCGCCTCCGGCTCGACCGCGACGATTCGGGCTGTCGGATACATGAGGGCAAGATAAACACTGCTCGCGCCGATGTTGGCACCTGCGTCCACGATCAACGGGCGCCGCCCAGACTGTGCCATGCTGTGGAGAAAGGACAAGATTTCCTGACAACGCGCCAAATTTGCAAGGTTATAGTGCTGGGCCACAAACACTTGCCTAATCACTTGTTCGTCCGAAGTATCGGGGCGGTATAGGAATTGACGCCTGGCACTCCCCATTTCCAGTGTGATCGAGTTCACCTGCGTCCTCCCAAATGGCCGTTCCACGGCCCGGTGTTGCAGCACCGACCAGCCGATGGCCGGTCACGTGTTAGAAGCTGGAATTGTTCGGGGTCAGGCTCGAAGCCAGTTACACGGGCCAGACCCTGTGCGACAAGCCCGGCGTAGCGGTCCTGGCCTTCGGCCATCGCTCCCACGTCGAGGACTTCGATAATGGGTAGGTCAATGCCGAGGGCTTCCTGGAGCGGGGAATTTTGCATCAGTCAGGCTCCACCTCCAGCGCTCGCGACTGGGCGGCCAGTCGCTCGGCCCGCTGCTTTTCCTGCTCGTAAAATTATGGGGACGGGCACCTCGAAGACTCGGAGCCAGTCCCCATTATTATAGGCGTTCTACGCCTCTTCATCCCCTTCCGGCACAAAATCAACGCGCTCGTACATCTCTGCGAGCGGCAGGGAGGTGCCGATGTCTTGCAAAGGCAGCACGGCATCGAGACCTTCGTAAACCTCACGCACAAAACCCTGCTCGGTCCGGCGATAAACCAGGACTGCGGGCATCTCCTGTTCGACAAGCACATAGACGCGCAGCGACGGGATCGTCAAGTAGGCATCTCTTTTCTCCCCTTCGTCGATGCGGCGCGTGCCTCGCGACAGGACCTCGAAAAGGACGGCAGGCTCGTCCTGAAAGGAATCGGTCTGGGGATTCGGGCGGCAAACCACCGACGCATCCGGGTAGTAGAAACGAACATGAGTAGCCCCCTCACCCCTACCCCTCTCCCCCGCAGCGGGGGAGAGGGGTGAGGGGATGGGCAAGTGGATGCGAATCTTGGTGTCGGAACTATAGGGCTGGCAGGGTTTGCCGCGCAAGTGTTGGTGCAACTCGCCGCGAATGTTCACTTCGATGATGCTATGCGCATTGCGCGTGCCGGCCATGGCGTAGACGAAGCCCCCCAGGTACTCATGCTTAATGGGGGAAACCAGTTCGCCCGCCAGGAAATCTTGAACCGATACCAGTTGCAGTTTTCTTGCGCGCTCATGGTCATGCTCCAAATCACGGAACAAACAGCCTCCCCGTCCCCCGCAACGTGTCCATTCGCATCAAGAAGTCGAGAAGCTTGTCAACGACCCAGTTCGCGTATTCGCGGCTTTGCCTCAAGCGTGGAACGTTCGCAATCGTTATTGCCGCCTGCATGATCGTCACCAGCAGGTCCACGTGTCCCTGGATGTTGATGTCGGCGAGGATGCCTTTCACCTGTCCTCTCCGTTGGACTTGTTCACCTGCAGCCTCTCCATGACGGTCTGGCGCTCCGCCCGCGCTTCCACCGCGATTTTTTCAACCCAGGGCGGGTTCTTCCGATGAGCGCTTCGCTCTCGAATGTGCTGGTCTTCTTCGTCCAGCTCCTGTTGATGATCCCGGTAGTAGCGCTCGACGACGGCTATCTCCTCGCGACTGAGCGTGGGAATCCAGCGAATGATTTCGCCGGGGGAACACCCCTCCTGAAAGTAAGGCACCAGATCTTGCACGGTGACTCGGCTCGTAGACAATTGCAGTCCTCGACCACAATCCACAAGAGTGATTTCGGCTTTCATGAGCATTCCCTCGACGATGGAGTGGCAGCAACCCCCATTGTACAGCTAGTCACCTCCTGAGTGTATACCTTTTTGGGGCCGGCCAAAAAACCGTTTGGTGCTAGCGCTCGATCAGGATGGCCGACCGGTCGCCGCTCTACTGGAGCCGGTCGCGGGTGGCGATGAGATAATCAATGGCCTGGCTTCCCAACGGGGACTTCGATAATGGGCAGGTCAATGCCGAGGACTTCCTGGAGCGGGGAATTTTGCATCAGTCAGGTTCCACCCCCAGCGCTCGCAACTGGGCGGCCAGGCGTTCGGCCCGTTGTTGTTCCCGATCTCTCTGTTCCGCCAGTTCCGTGTAGGTGGCGAACCTCTTGCCGTCCGGACCGTACAGGCGCAGCTCGCCGTCTGCCAGTTCGAAGCGCACTTGCAAGCGCGGACTGATCCAACCTTGCATTGAAGTGATTTCTTGCAGCTTGCCGTCAACCCGCAGCCAGCCTTCCAGCGTGCCACGGTCGAGATCGTAGACGTAATATTCCTCGACCCCGTACTGTTCGTAAAATTGAAACTTGCGGTACATCTCGCCGAAGCGATTGCCCGGCGACAGCACTTCAAAAGCCACCTGGGGTGAAATATTGTCTTCTTCCCATTGCCGGTAGGAACTCCGGTCGCCTTTGGGCCGGCCGAACACCACCATGGTGTCTGGCGCCTGGCGGATGGTGTTATCGCCTTCGACGGGGTACCAGAACAGGTCGCCGGCGACGAACACGTTGGGGTCCTGGCGGTACAAGGCCTCCAGGCCGCCTTCGATCATGACGATGTAACGGAACTGAAGCGTATTCTCTGCCATGGGCCGGCCGTCACTTTCGGGGTAGGCAACCTTGGGTTTCGGTTTGGTCAGAAGCTCGATGGATGCGTTCATAATAACTTTAAGGATAGCCGGTGCTGGGTAACAGGTAAAGCGGGATTCCAGCCAATTCCCGTACGTCTTGCCGGGAATTGCTTTACCGTCATCCCTGGCTCCGCTACAATACAGTCACTAAACGCCAACTATCATGAGGCGAACCATGAATGAAATATCACTTGAATCCCTTGCTCAGCGCGTAGATGCATTGGAGCGTGCGCTCGGCAGAAAGCCGGTTTCCGTACGCTCGAAAGACTGGCGGCGCATCGTTGGCATGTTCGGAGACAGCGATTTCATGAAACAAGTGGATGCCGAAGGTCAGGCTCTGCGGGAGGCCGAACGAGCCGAGGCCCGGCGTGCGGAGTCCGTGGAATGATCTTGCTCGATACCGATCATGTGACGCTCTTGAAATACCCAGCCAGTGAGCGTGGGGCGCGACTCGCCCGAACGTCTCGAAACCTTGCCGGCAGAGGAAGTTGTCGGCGTAGCCATCGTCACCGTCGAAGAGCAGATGCGCGGCTGGCTGGCGGCTGTAGCCAGGGAGCGCACTGCCAGACGACAAGTTACTGCCTACCGGGAGTTGGCGAACCTGTTCGACTTCTTTGCGGCGTTCTCCCTGGCCCCGTTCGACGAGCAGGCGGCCGACCAGTTCGACTTCCTGCGATCCGCCAAAAGCCGGCTCGGCACGATGGATCTGTGGATCACCAACACCTGTTCGTATTCTCCAAGGCGGTTCACCGCGTTGAAAAGAGTCCTCTTGCGCTCGTTCGCCAGTTGCCGGTGATTGCCCACAATTAGCGCAGTTTGCGTTCGCGCAACAATTGATCAGCCCATGCCGCGTTGGCTGGGCGCAGTGGCGGGTCGGGTTTCTTGCGATAGTCGATGGACAGGTCATAGGCCCCGTGGTTGTAAGCGGCATTCAGCACGGCGGCCAAGTCGAGCGGCACGTCGGGATCCGGGTCGCGTAGCGGGATGCCGATCACGGGCAGCGGCTGACGCACATTCACCGGCCAGTAACAAGCCCTGGTGCGGGCCTCGGCGCGCGATACCAGGATACGGTAATCGCTCGGCACCAGAGGCGGATGGGTAACCGACGGCGTGCCGGCGCGGAGCAAGTCGATCTCGACCCAATGCACGTCTGACTGATCAACCCATGATGCACGTCGGGCCACAGGTCCGGCGTTTCAAGGTCCGGGTCCATTCCGGGGAATGGCGATGACATGACGGCTCCTTGAAACAGCAATAGGTCGGGCAACTCGTTACTCGTCCAGGATTGGCGCCGAGCAGTCCGATCTCACCGGCCCAGCCGAGCACAATCTATTCTAACGACACAACGACAATGCTGACTACGGCGCTTGGGCGAACAGCAGCAGTAAATTTACCCTCGCTTGCACGTCGGGCTAACGTTCTGCTGTTAGCCCGAACGCGCAAGCGAGGGTGAACTTTCACTTGCCCTTCGCCTTAGCGATTGATCCGGATAGCCGTTCGGTCGTTATCCTGTTGGAGGCGGTCGTGGTTGGCGATGAGGTAATCAATGGCCTGGCGGAAGTAGGGGGCGTCGGCGGCGCTGAGGATCGTGTTGCCGAGGTCGGCTTGCCGAATCCGTTCCGTCAGGGCCGTGCGGTAAGAGTCGTCGTGGATCAGGCGCAGGGCGATGTCGAGGTACTCTTCCTCGCTGGTCGCGATCAGCTCGGGGAACCCCGCCAGGCGCAGTAACTGCGAGCCGATCCGGTTGTACCACTTGTCGCCCTGAAGGTGACCATCGGCCGGCCCACGAACAGGCTATCGGTCACGGTGTTGCAGCCGCCAAAGTGATACGCATCGAGTATGAGTGTCCCCCTCTTCCATCAGGGCCATGTATTCCGGGTAGGGCCGGTCCGGAACGACCTCGACATGTCCCGGGCTTAAGGATGCCGTCAGGTCGCGGACAAAGGGGAGGAAATCATTCTGACGAACGAGGCTGGCGCCGACGAAAAGCGCAACCGCAACGGCTTGCGCGAACGCCGGATCAACTCGCGGAGCGTGCGGCAGTGACGCGTCATTGATCTTTTGCGCATAACACGGGAAGCTGATCAGGAGTTCTTCACCGCGGTTAGAAACCAGGTTCCTTGGAGAAACCGGGTTTCTGTGGCCGGGGGTGTAGGGAGGGCACGTGTGCAGCAGCCCCAGACCCGGGATCAGCACCAGGCGCTCGGAGTAGTTGCGCTCGGGGTTCTCCGCCACTTCGACGTCGGCGCCGCTGATGAAATAGTCGATCAAGGCGCCCCAGGTGCTGACCGGATGGACCAAGGCCGGCCACCTGGATCGGCGCGAAACGCAGGTTCGCCAGCAGAATGCTGGCCGGGTGCATGCCGACGTCGGGAAAAAACACCAACTGAAAATCGTTGCGCAGGACCGGAGTGGAGTCCAGCTCGCCGTTGACCACGTTCAAGTCCTTGACGTCATCGAACATGCTCAGGTCTTCATCGGGCTTCGGACCGCCGAGCCGCAGCAGGGTGAGATGATAGCCAGCAGAGAAACCCGGTTTCTCCGAGAAACCGGGTTCCTGGGTCGCCGATCTCAATGCCTTGATGTAGTAGGAACACCCCCGACAGACCGGATGGCCCCGGGTCCAGAAGCCGCTCACCACGGCGATCTTGCGCAGGTTGGGGATGTTGACCACGGCACCGGCCAGGGGGCGGACAACCAGTTCGTGAATCGCTTCGTTCACCACGGGCTTGATGAGGCGGTCAACGTCGCCGCCGGCGTAGGTGGAACCGAAGTAGATTTCCTGACATTGATAAGTCGGTTTCAAGCCGGGATGGCGGAAGCGGAAGTGTTCCCGAAGATTGGCGCTGACTTCGGGGCGTACCAGTCCGGTGCGGTAGATCTCGCTGTAGGCGCTGTACCAGAGCGAGGCCTTGACCGGCTCGGTGTCGAACAGCATGCGGCGGTCGAACTGGGCCGTGTTCCGGGCCGACCACAAGGTCAGGATCTTGACGAAATTCCGCTCCTGGTTGCGCAGCACTTCCAGGCAGGCATCGGTCGTCTTCGTGCTGGAAATGGCTACCACATTGGAGATGGGCAGGTTGAAACGGATGAACGGATCGACGAAGGAATCGCCAATGACATAGTCCGGCTGGGTGAACAGGTAGAGGAAGTTGTGGACAAAGGCGTTGACAAAATACTGGTCGGCCGCGCTGAGGTCGCCATAGGTATTGGCGGCGAAGTGTTGCCAAATTGTCAGCAACTGCCTGGACAATTCGTCGTACTGCTGGCCGACGTACAGGGCCATCAGGTTGCGGGGATTGAAGCTCGGCGGGGGTGTCGGTGTCGGCATGATTTAAGGGAACCTCGGATAACATGGATAACAAAGGCTGCTGCGGAGTAAATGGGGACACTTTGCTTCCTTCGTTACAACTGTCCGAGCCCGCAGCGTCAGCAAGGGTTGTGACTAACCTTGCTTACGCTGCGGGCTCGGACTCGCTGCGCAAAGTGTCCCCATTTACTCTTTGCTTCTACATCTATTGTGCATGGCGCAAAAAAGCAAAGTCAAAACCGAGAATCATGGAATCATGGTCACCCTTTCAATTCACGACCCCACCACCCCACCACTTGAGGTTTTGCGCTTATAATGTCAATAGGCTGCCCCTCACCCCAACCCCTCTCCCCCGCAGCGGGGGAGAGGGGCAGGGGTGAGGGCGTCGCCATCGAGGAGGGCCATGGGTATGTTCCAACAGGTACGTCTCATCGGCGCGGCGCCAATGCGGAGGAGACACGCGAGGTATCCATCAAGCAGGAGGAGTTCCTCATCGGCCGGGGGGTTGATTGCGATTTGCGATTGCGCAAGGCCGATGTCAGCAGGCATCATTGCATTATCCGGTTTCGGTCTGATGATGTCTCCCTGCTCGACCTGGGCAGCAGCAACGGTACCTATCTGAACGGCCAGCGCGTGCGCAGTCAGGCGACCTTGCACAGCGGCGATGTGCTGCGCGTGGGTGAGTCTTCGTTTGTCATTGATCTCGGTGACCGGGAACCGGTCGATCTGGGTGTCGTTGACGTCGATCCCATTGCGAGTACTCGGGTGATGCCAGGCCCAAAAAACACGTGATATGGTAGAATTGTCCAGGAAGGAGGCTTTGCCAGTTAACGTGTCTCTCGATACTCCTCGCGGCGATCTGACTGTTCGTCTCGAACATGCGTTTCTTGTCAGTGTTGCTCTGCCGCAGCGGCCCTGGATCAGCAGCGACCCGCTCGAAGAGCTACGCGGACTGGCGACCACTGCCGGCGCCATCATTGTCGGCGGGATGTCACAACGGCGGCTCAAGATCAACCCGGCCACCTACATCGGCAAGGGCAAACTCGCCGAATTGCAAGAGCAGGTTCAGGCGAACGACGCGGACGTGATCATCTTCGACAACGACCTGGCTCCGGGACAGGTGCGCAACCTGGAGAAGGCCACACAGCTCAAGGTGATCGACCGTAGCGAGCTGATCCTCGATATCTTCGCGACGCGGGCCCGTTCTGTCGAGGCTCGGTTGCAAGTCGAGCTGGCCCAACTGGAATATGCACTGCCCCGGCTGCGGAAGATGTGGACGCACCTGTCACGCTACAGCGGCGGCATCGGCCTGCGCGGCCCCGGTGAAACGCAGCTCGAGGAAGATCGCCGGCTGGTCGATCAACGCATCCGCGATCTGCGAACGCGCCTCGCCGAGGTGCAGGCACGCAAGGAACGTGAGGTTCGCAGCCGGAGGAAGAGCTTACCGTCTCGCTGGTCGGCTACACCAATGCCGGCAAGAGTACGCTCATGAACGTGCTGACCGGCGCGGGCGTCCACGTCGAGGACAAGCTCTTCTCCACGCTCGACACGCGTACCCGGCAATGGCACATCAAAGACTGGGGCCGAATTCTCCTCAGCGACACGGTCGGATTCATCCGTGACCTGCCGCATCACCTGATTGCTTCTTTCAAGGCGACCCTTGAAGAGGCCCGCCAGGCCAGGCTGCTCTTGCACGTCGTCGATGCCAGCAATCCGGCCGCCGAGGAGCATATCAAGGCAGTACACCAGGTACTCAAGGAACTCGGCTGCGCGGACAAGCCGGCCTTGCTTGTCCTCAACAAGGTGGATCGAATTACCGATCGCTCTTATCTGGATGTATTGATGAGTCATCACCCGCGCGGCGTGGGTATCACGCGGCAACCGGACAGGGGATCGATGCTCTTCGAGAACGCGGTCATGGAGGCGCTCGGCGCCGACTTTGCCGATGCCGAGATTGATACGGATGCCGGTAACGGGCGGGTCCTGGCCTATCTGGCAGCCCATGCAGAGGTCTATCGGCAGCAATACCACGACAATCGCGTCCTTGTTCGGTGTTTGCTCCCGAAACATCTGCTCCATCACATCGAGGGGCCGGAGGTGAGTGTGCGCTTTCTTGATCGAAACGGCTTGAAGGAAGACAAGGTGACAGGGTGACAAGGTGACAAGGTGACAGATAAGGATGAAGGATGAAGGATGAATCGGAGTCGAGACCATTACGGGTCGCTTATTCATCCTTCATCCTTCATCCTTTTTTCTCACTTGCCGCCTTCCACTCCCAGGATGGACACGGTGGGCAGCGACATGTCGATCACGACCGGCGTGGGCGTTTGTGCCGCGGCGGCGTTGCCGGCCATGTCCGTTGCCTCGACACGCACAAAGAATTGGTGCGGGGCCGTGGGCGGCATTTCCCAGACGAACTTGCCCGTGTTTTCGATGGCGGTTGCAAACGGAATCCAGGGGCCGTCGGCCTGCTCCGCATACGAAAGCGTGATTGGCTGCACGCCAAGGTTCTTGTCGGAGGCACTCCAGCGGACAGTGACATTCGGCGACTTCGCACCAGTACCTGGTTCGGCACTCGCCAGATAAACGGTGGGTTTGGTCGTGTCCACCTCCACCCAGATTTGCGGTGTGTCGCCTGGATGAGGCGACTCCTTGCTCATCCCGGTGCCGTTGCGAGCCACCATGGTGAAGCCATAGCGTCCGTCTTCTTCCACCTCCACTACGTAAGGCGGCTGAGCTTGCGTGGTGGAGCCGGACTTGTGCCACTCGCGGCCGTCCCGCGTGTACCATAGCTCGACGCTGCCAATGCCTGACGGCCCTACGTCCTTGACCTCGAACTTGATGGGGACGTGCTTGCTGCGAACCATCTTTACGGCGAGCCGGGATGCGTCAGCACCTGGGGGCGTACAGGGATGATCGCAGGCCGCGGCGGCAATACTGTCGGGCACCGGGCTGGGCGGCATAGGCAGACCCGACGCGGATACGGTCTTGACATCGGCCTGGGACGAACGAGAATCCGCCGGCTCGGAAGTGACAATGCGAAGAGGCGCAGACGCGTTCGGAGGCGTGACGAATTGTCGTACCTCGACTGCCGGTTTGGTCCTGGTATCCCCCGACCCTTGCCCTACCACAACGCTGTCGGAGGTCGAGGTACGGATCACAATATCGATTTCAGACGGCTGCGTCGCAGACGCGCTTTTCACGTCGGCTGCGACCGCGACCTGGCCAGTACACTCCTGCAGTGCGGGCAGGGCTTCCGGCAGGTTATCCCCGCGCTGGGGAGCAGTCTGGAGACCGCGCCCAGAGCGTTCTTCTCGCCCAACGTCGAGGCAGCGCTTTGATAGGGAGAGGTCTTATCATCGTAGGACTTCCACCGCGCCTGCACAGACGGTATGGCCGCACGGGTGGGACGGACCTCTTTGTCGTAGTCCGCATCGGGCGATATGCAGCCACCCACTAACATCAACAGCCCGAACGTCAGAGCCGATCGCTTCACGATAACCTCCTCTGCTCCTCGGAATCGAGGCATTCGCACACATTTTTCAGATTGGTGTCGGGGCCGTATAGCCGGACGACGAAGCCAGGTCAAGGCCATTTCAGTGGTCAGTAGTCAGGGCGGATCACCTTCCCGTCACCCCTGACGGCGGGCAGCGACTGGATGCTCTCGTTGCGCAGTTCCTGTGGCGGTTTTCCGACGTGGGGGACGGGCGCAACATCGACGCTGCCTGCCGGCGGGAGGCCAGGAGAAGCACCGGCGCAGCCCGGCACGACGCCGCAGTGTGCATAGTTCTGGTCCCAGGGCCAGCGGTGCCAGCACGTGGGGTAATAGCCGTAGTACTCTATCTCACATGGGGAGCAGATTGGCTTGGGGCACGCCTGCTTGAAGCAGAGTCGCGGCGGCCCTTCGTAGAAGTGCTTCACCCACGGTGGACATTTGGACCAGAAGCCGCAGCTGTCGGCCTGCGTGGCCGCCCCACAGCCAGCACAATCCTCGGCCCGGGCGGTTGCGCGCCTGCCAAAATGAGTACACAAACAACGAGAGCAAGGCCTGCTCTCTTCGCTATCCGTGCGCGTAACATGCGTTCCCTCCTTGAGTCATTGCGTACCGGGTCTGAAAACAAGCATCAACGGTGATTGTTGCCCTGGCCTGCCAATGTTGGGGTCACAGGCTTGGAAAACAGGTTTGGAGGAGTGCCGCCGTTGAAGTACTGTCCGTAGTTGCCGAACCGGGTGACATGCCCGGTCGTGGGGACCCCGGTTGCAGGGTCCGTCGTACGGATATTCTGCTGACTCGTCTCACCTTGCCGTTGCAACTGCTGGATAAACGTCTGTGTCTCCTGCTGGGGCTTGACGATGCCGTAATAGCTGATCGCCGGATTACCCCCCTGCAACAGGTTCAGATACGGGCTTACCGTAGAACCCGAAGAAGGCCCCACCGCCGGTTTGACATAGGATTGCGCCAGCGCTGTTCCCGCAACAGAGGCCAGGGACAAACCACAGGCCAACAGTGCCGCCAAGACGAATCGCTTCATCATCTTCTCCTCGCCGGACTGTAGTCTCATGCTTAAGCCTGAGACTACCAGGTCCGGACTGTTCGTGATTGATTATCGGTCAAGACAATGGGTTAAGATCAATCAATTACAACGTCTACAACGGAAATGCCTGGAACAGGCGATAGAAGGGCGACGACGAAAGAAGCGGGAGTAGGGAGGATAGAGGATGGAGCAAGAAGGGCTGAGTGGCACAGGGATGTCCATCCTCTATCCTCTATCCTCCATCCTCAATGCTCGACCGCCACTGGCTTTAGAATCCACCATTATTGTTGTTGTTGCTCCTGAAACCGTGGACCGTCGCTTCCGTCAATATGGTGATGCCGAGCATGCGCTCAACAGGCGACAGTATCTTCCCTAGCCAGTTATCAAAGCAGATCCAAGGATCGGCCATGATGTAAACGCGGTCGCCTGGGAAGAGCTGGTAATTGGTGGCCGTCGAGGCACCCATTGTGACGGCCATCCAGTCAACCGGCATGATCTGGTTGCAAGGCATGTTGGGAGGTGCCGGTCGTGCGACCCAGATCTTCTTTTTCGACGCGACGAACGAAAGCCCGCCTGTCTGGCTGATGGCGTCGAGGACGGTTTCCTTACCCGTGATCGGGAAGCGGAACACCGACATGCCGTAACCGGCGCCGTCGGTGATGACGTAATAGGCCTTGCTGTTGTAGGAAAGCACGTCCACGGAGACTTCCGGATTCAACAAGAACTGTCCCAGATACTCCTCGATGACGCGCTTGGCCTGCATCGTGGTCAGGCCGGCCACGTAAACGCAGCCATACGTGCCCAGGCTGATGGTCCCGTCCTGGCGAACGAGGTGTTCGCCACGAGTTAGCTGCAACGCCCTCGACTGTGCCAGGGCCACCGACACCTGTGGATTCTTGAGCTTGGTGGCCAGTTGTGTGCGGATGGCAGCTTCAGCCTGTTCCAACGTCAAGCCGGCCACGCGAACGGAGCCGTAGACAAAGCCAAGGTTAACCGTGCCGTCAGGCGAAACGGCGTAGGCGTTGGCAATCGGCTGGTTTGGCAACGACTCGGCCGCCTGGATCATCAGGACATCCATCGGCTCGACACGGAAGGGAGGCCGCGGGATGAAGCGGATGGCGTCGACCAGAAGCACATCCGGCGGCTCGATGACATAGGGTGCGTGAGACACCATGACCAGTTCCGTGGGCAGCTCGCGCTGCCGATATTGGCCCTCCCCCATCCGCCGGGCGCATGCCGGAACGACATCGCCGGAGGCTTCAAACTTCTTGCCCGGTTCCGGCAGAGACCGCGGCGGCGTCTGGTCTGGCGACCTGGCTCCAGCGACGCCGTTATCGGGTTGGTAGGAGGTCTTGTTTATGCTTCCCGCAGCTGACGATGCACCCGGCTTGTTGGAAGGCGGCAAGAAGCCGGATTCCAATGTGTCCATGGCTCCCGCGTTGGGTCCGCCTCCGGCAGCGATTTTAGTATCCGGCGTCCGGCAGCCCAGATTCGCCACACAGATTACCATAATTCCACCGACAGCCACGAGCAACATGCCTCGGCTTCTGGCTCGCATAGTCCGACTCCTTGATATGAATGGTCCCGCAACCCCTTATGAATCCGGCAGCACTAGTGACCTCGATCCCTGTCATGGAACCCCCGCTCCCGACAGAATCTCCGGCCGCAGACATAATCAGTCCAAGAAGAGCGGGGCTTTTACCATGTGACTGGATAAATGCAAGAGCAGTTTTTGGCATGCTGCTGCAATTTCTGGTGAGTGGTGAGTGGTGAGGGCTCAATGAGGATGGAGGATGGATGATAGAGGATGGAGGATCGAAGAGCACAGCCGGTCCGGCTTCCATTCT
The DNA here is from genome assembly GCA_963804745.1 of uncultured Gemmataceae bacterium. Classification (GTDB taxonomy): domain Bacteria; phylum Planctomycetota; class Planctomycetia; order Gemmatales; family Gemmataceae; genus CAWDRY01. The sequence continues at coordinate 95,712 of CAWDRY010000046.1, read as the reverse complement.
CCATCCTCTCCACCACTCACCACTCACCACTCACCACTCACTCCGTCAAATAGTGATTACTTTGGCAGCCTCCACCTGAGCAAGCAGGATATCACCCATGCCGCCAACGATGCCGACTCGAACTTTGCCGGCAAGGCCAAAGTAATTCAGGCAGGACTGGCAGATTATCAAGTGAACGCCCTTGTCTTCCAGGGATTTGAGTGTTTCCAGCACCGGCGAACCTTCCACGACCAACTTCACTCCTTCGGTGTAGAAACAAATCGCTCCGGGAAGCGTATCGTTCTCCCCCAACAAATGAAGGTACTTTTGGAGAAGCTCCCGTTGCAGGGACGGTTCTGCACTGCCCATGCCTTCCCTGGTTACCAGGATGGCCGTCGCTGAGAAGTTCGGGGAAGTAGTCATTGCATTGCCTTTTCAAGTTGGTCGTGTTCCAAGTCCTATTATCCTTAGAATAACCTTCAACATGGGTGGCCTGCGGCTCATCTTATTGAAGTGACAATGAACATCGAGAGTGACTAAACTCCACTTGTGCTTCTCTGCCCGGCCTGGAAACATTGGAGTAAGGCCAGGACTGAATGGGCCTGGACAGCGCTAGAGCGGATAGGAGGAGGTCCACCGTGAAACCCAGAATGTTGTGTCTGCTGCTGGTTCTACTCGCCGGTGGGGTCGCTTTTCTGCTACTCGTTCTGCTCGCCGGTGGGGTCGCTTATTGGAAGTTGACAGCACCGCCTCCCTCGCAAAGCGACGGAGTTGCCGACACCACGCTCAGTGCGAAGTCCCAAGACAACACGAAGCCTGAAAGCGAGGAAGACAAAACGCGCCGTAAGCTGTTGGGTTGGGAATCGACAACACCGCCTCCCGCGCAAAGCGACGGAGTTGCCGACGCCACGCTTCTTGCGAAATCCCAAGACAATACGAAGCCTGAAAGCGAGGAGGACAAATGTCGCCGTATGCTGCTGGGCGTTTGGCAGGACGACTATCAAGGTAAACGAACGATGACCTTGAACGAGGACGGCAGCGGCACGATGCTCGTGGAACTCAGTGGCCTGAAAGCCGCCCTTTTTGCTTCCAAGCTGCGTTTCGACATGAAATGGTCGCTGGACGGTAAGAAGTTGACAAAGAAGACCGTGGGAGGGGAACCTGCCGACAAAGTGAACGCGATTCTGAAGACAATGGGGAATACCGCTGAAGACACGCTTTTGGAACTCACCGACGACCGGCTGCTGCTGTTAGACAAGGACGGCACGACCAAGTACGATTGGCGACGAGTGCCACTCACTCCTTCCGCCCAATGAACAGATAATAAGGTGCCTTCAGCCCCAGCATGTACGGCATGGGACCGAAGCGTTCTTCCAGCCGTACGGTCTGGAACCGGCATTGCAGATAGGGCAGCACGTCGGGCGACAAGAAGACGTTGTCCCAACTGAACCACCACGGCCAGAACCAGCGCTGCCAGCCCGCGTGCCGGTGCAGTCCGGCGGCGGGCCACTTGCGTGCGACGTAGAAATCCACCACACCGATCAAGCCTCCTGGCCGCAGCAGCGCCCAGGCTCGATCCACGGCTCGGAACCAGTCGGGGATCATCGACAGCGAGTAAGAAAACGTTGCGCCATCATACGCGCCATCTTTCGGGTCAAAGGTGGTAACGTTGGCATGGATACAGCGGACGTTCCGCCAACCGCGTGCGGCCACGCGCTGCTCCGCAACTTGCAATAGGGCTGGGCAAAGGTCCACGATTGTCACCTCACTCAGGCGGTCCCAGCGGCCGGCCAGATACTCCAGGTTGCTGCCGGTGCCGCCGCCGAGGTCGAGCAGCCTTGCCCCCTGCGGCAGATCGAGGGCTTGCATGAGATCAGCCCGGCCGTGCAGCAGCCGGGGGCGGAAGTCGTCATAGGTGCCGGCCTGACCCCGGTAGAACGCTTCGAGCCGCGCGCCGTGATCGGCGCCGCGGCCGCTGGTGAAGATCACGTGATAGAGGATGCGAAGATCGGCAAGCAGGCTCATGCCACGGTCCACCAATCAATCGGGCAGGTCGGCGATGTAGAAGCTGCCGTAGGTGTGTACGCGATCACGGGCATGCAGGGCAGCGGCCTGATCCGTGTGGTAGCGCAGCAACCCGCCCAGCGCGGTTTCCAGCCCACGGTGCGTCACGCGCAGATGGTCGAGGTAAGTAACGCGCAACCCGGCGCTGCGGAAGATGGCGCGGGATCCCTGCCCTGCCGCGGCCAGGAGCGCGTCCCATTCGTCCACCAGCGCTTGCGGATGTTGCCAGCTCATCCAATCCATGTGGTCCAGCAGCACAAACTTCGTCAGCCCCGGCGCGGCAGTTCGCAGGAACTGCGTCAGGGTCGCTGTGTGGATGAGCAGCCGATCGAGCAGACCGCCCTTGAGCCGTGCGAAGTTGGCCTGCTTGAGATACTCCGGGCAGCAGTCGGGAGTGTAGTGCCCTTGCAGATAGACGCGCCAGAAATAGTTGTCGGCCAACGGCAGCCGGGTCACCATCGCTTCCAAAGCATCGCGGATGAACTGCGGCAGCCCGCCGGGGTACTGACCGTCGATCTGCGCCCGCTGCGGCTGGGGCACTCCGAGCAGGCTCATCGTAGCGCTGCGGTTGAACAGCCAACGCAGGCTTCTGGTCCACAACTTGTCGCGGATTTTCGTTTCGTAAACTTCCCGCTGTTCTTCCACGGTCCGCGCTGCCAGGAGCTGTTCAATCGGTTCGCGCAAGCGCTTGACCAGCCGGGCCTGGGTCATCAGGAGCTTGGCCAGCGAACCGGCGGTGCCGCGATAATAAAACGACCGTCGCCAGCCCGTGCCGGAGAAGAAGCTCATATGACGATCCCAGTAGCCACGCGCAAACGCGGACAGATGGTTGCGCAGCACGTCGAAATACATGGCGCGGGCGTGTGGCGACTGGCCTCTCCCGAACAGGGCGAAGAACGAATCGAAATCGAGCGTCCGCAGAGCGGCCGCCTTCAGCTCCAGCAGGCTGTTCTGAATTGGGTTCACATCCACCGCGTTGACCTCGCCGGCGCCGGCCAGCAGGTAGTCGAGAGCGTTGCAGCCGGCGCTGGTAATGACGACTAGGCGGTCGGCCGGCACGAGTTGCAGCGCGGCACGATCCAGGGCGGGGTCTTCCCAGCAGGTGTTGTAGACAAGGTTGTGGCGGTGGACGGTTCCGAAGAAGTGATCGCGGAATCGAGCTTTGACCTTTGTGGTTCCAAGCATGAACATCTCCAGGCTCTGTAGCCGGATTCGCCAGAATTCGGGGCCTGGGGAGAGAAGCGCACTCCCCCGAATTCGGCCTGGTTCAAAACCGGGTAACAACTGTGGCGGCAAGTTTCCCAACTTGCCGGCTGTGGACCCGGCAAGTTGAAAACTTGCCGCCACAATCGTGTTACCCCGAAAACAGCAGGATTGAACTATGCCCCGAATTCTGGCGAATTCGGCTACAGTATTTTAGTGCAACCGGGTGCAACAGCAACAGTCATTCGGTTTGCCGGACCGCCAGCCGCCCAATCAGGGCTAGCCCTTCCTGCAACGGACCCCGGCTGGCACAAGGGTTTCGTTAGCGACGTGGCGGCACGCTGGAAGCAGGCCCTCGGAGGAGAGCTACGAGCATGGCTGGGTGGACATCGTGGAGGCGAAGCCCGACACCTGGAACCACGTGCCCAAAGGGATGCGGCACAGCATTCAGGCCAAGACGCTGGTGGTCATGCTGTTGCTGCTGCTGAAGGGAAGCGAAAAATGAGCGGCCCAGCCGCCTGGGCCGCTCAAGACCTTTGCCATGACCTTCTTGGTCTATTACAGCGATTTCAAAAACTTGAGCAGCGCCGCCCGATCGTCGGCCGACATGGTCCGGAACGCCTCCTTTGAAGCGTGCGACTCGCCGCCGTGCCAGAGGATGGCTTCGCTCAGGTTGCGGGCCCGGCCGTCGTGCAGGTAGGCCTCGCCGCCCAAGATGCCGGGAACCAAGCCGAGGTCCCACAGCGGCGGTGTCCGCCATTCCGCGCCAGTGGCGTTGCCTTCGGCCATGTTGTCCGCCAGACCTTTGCCCATGTCGTGCAGAAGCAGGTCGGTGTAGGGATGGATGGTCTGGCTGCGCAGCTCCGCCATAGGATGGTAGGCGCTGGTCTTCAAGGTCGGTGTGTGGCAGGTGGCGCATTTCCGCGCTGACGAACAACTTCTCGCCCTTCAGGACCTGCTCATCCCGGAAGTTCCGCCGGGGCGGTACGGCACGCAAAGCGTAGTAGCGATAGAGGTTTTCAAAATCCGCATCGGCCAGTTTATTGCTGGCGCTACCAAGTTCGGGCTGGTCCGAGCCACGGTCGGGATTCGGGTAGATCGTGGTGGTGGTACTCATGGCGTCGTTGAGCCTTCTGGCGATCTGATGCTTCAGGCTGGCCTGACTGGCTTTCTCGCCGAAGCGTCCCATGCGCACCTGGCCGTTCTCCGGATCGGTGACCAGGCTCATCTGGCCGCCGTTCTTGGCGGCCAGAGCTGCGATGTCGCCTTCGTCCACCGCTTCCAGCAAGCCCATGCCGACGGGCTTCGACACGGCAAGCCGGATCGAGTAGAACTCGGGGACAACACCAGTGAACTTGTAATTGGGCTTCTGCAAGGTAAACGCTGTCCCGTCGCCGTAGGTGCCGTCGGTCTTTGTCCATTCGCTGATGCTCACGCTACCTTCGGGAGTAGCGCCTTTGGCGGCCTGCGGCTGAAGCACGGAGCCGAGCTGGGGATGGGGCGTGCCCTTGGCGTCGCTGCCGACCTTGACCAGATATTGCAGCAGCGGCTTGCCCGCGGCCGGCGGCATGGCCCCGGCACAGGCGACGCAGCTGCGTTCGGCAAAGCGCGGACCAAGTTTGCCGATCATTTCCGTAAAGACCGGATTTTGAGGCTCCGAATGGGTGCCGGTGCCGAAATCGGTTTTGGCCAGGTGCCGGCCCAGCATCCACGGTTGCGCATTAATCGGCGCCATGTTCGTCGCCAGCTGGTCGAAGAGCCACTTCGGCTCGTTCGAATACGACTGGTGCGTTGTCGTGCCCCCCCCTAATAATGCTTGCTCGGGCAGCGGAAACGAATCCAGGTGCGGCCCGATACCTTCCCAGGGCTGGACGCCGGGCGTGCCGACAACGTACAGGAGGGGAGTGCCGTAATAGGCCGTGCGGTCTTCCGACGGATGCGGGCGATGGATGGCGCCTTTGTCCAGGAACACGCTCCACTCGATTTCAATGCGATCGCCGATCTTGATCGGTCGTTTTTCATTGGTGTTGTATTTGAAGGTCTGGGTGTAATGCAGTGGATCGACCTGTTTGGCAATCGTATTGGCCGTATATTGCGCCACGGTACCTTTGCCTTCGAAGAAGGCGCGTAAATTCGGCCCGTGCAAGGGCACCAGCGAGGTCATGTTGTAAGGTGACGCTGTCGCCGCCTTTGGCCACGGTATCCACGATTTCGATCGTGGAGGTGCGAAACTCAAAGTAAAAGCCGATGTAGTGTTCGTAGACCTTGAACATTCCTTCCCGCGCGTGCCGGTCGCGCCCGCGGTCGGCCACGCGCGTGATCAACGCCGTCGGCGTGTCCTCGATCGTCGCCGGTTCGAGCTTGGTGGCGCTGTTGAACAGCGGGATGGGCTTGCCATCCGCGGCCGGAGCAGCAGGTTCTGCTACTACTGGACTGTTGTCCGTCGTAAGATAGGCAAAAGTCAGTACAAGAAATATTGCACAGATTCCGATCACCAAACGTTTCATGTTCGTCCTTTCTTGATTAGACTCGAACCGTTTTTACTGAAGCATCGAGCATGTAAACATTGCCGCTGTTTACGGTAGGGGAACCGGCGAACCTTTTTTCTTCCCGCGCTGGCTATGTGGAAACCATCAGGGGTGCATCTGTTTGGGCGAACGTAACGGCAGGGGGATACCAACTGCAAATTTATTGTACAGCGCCGGACGATGATTGCAAGGTTTTTTTCCTGCTGCGGCCTGAGAATTTTACTCAGGGCGAAGGCGAGGGCGCGTTGAGACATGTGTACCAAAGTTCACGCTCTTTACCTGGAGGCGGGTGCAGGACATGATTTGCGCTCGACGTAGCCGAATTCGCCAGAATTCGGGGGTGTGCGCTCTTCTCCCCAGGCCCCGAATTCGGCCTGGTTCAAAACCGGGTAACAACTGTGGCGGCAAGTTTCCCAACTTGTCTTGTCGGCTGTGGACCCGGCAAGTTGAAAACTTGCCGCCACAATCGTGTTACCCCGAAAACAGCAGGATTGAACCATGCCCCGAATTCTGGCGAATTCGGCTACAGAGCCTCCAGGGTATTTCATGCGCCGTTGCAAACCGTGTCCTGCACCCCCTGGATCCCCCGAAGCCGTGAGGTCTTGCAGGCAAGGGCCCAGGACCTATAGAATGAATATCCCGCTTTGAGCTGTCTCGTCTCTCGTGTTTTCCGGAAGCGAGAAGTCTCTGTTAGGATGATCCATGGCACTAGTTGTACAGAAGGCCAGTAGGTCCTGGGTCGAGATTGTCATTCCCCGGCTTGCAGAGATACTCGGGTCACTGCAAGTAGCCGTCATTTTGTTGGCACTGTTCGCAGCCATGCTTTTGGCCGGCTGGTCTGTCCAATCGAAATACAACAGTGCGCGGATCGCGCAGGAAATGGTCTACCACAGCTGGTGGTTTACGCTAGTGCTCGCGCTTCTCGCCATCAATATTTTCTTCGCCGCAGCCAAGAAATGGCCGTGGAAGAAACATCAAACCGGATTTGTCATCACCCACCTGGGGCTTCTGACACTTCTGGCCGGCGGCATTCTGAACAGCATGTCAGGCATGGACGCCCAGATGCAGTTGATCGATACCGATGACCCCCAAGTTCTGTACCGGGGTCGCAGGGTCCCACGGTCCAGCACCGTGGCCCGTGACAACTATGTTTCAACCATCGCCGTGAGCAAATTGAAATCGGAGGCGGTAAATGGGAACACTTTGCTTCCTTCGTTAAAACTGTCCGAGACCGCAGCGTCAGCAAGGGTTGTGACTAACCTTGCTTACGCTGCGGGCTCGGACTCGCCGCGCAAAGTGTCCCCATTTACCGGTTACGTGCAATTGGCCAAGAAAGACTTCGTGGGTGGCTCACTGCCGTGGCACCCCGAGGTTGTTCCGGCGATTCGAAACGACTTGCTCCTGGTCGTCTTGAATCGTCTTACGCACCCTTTCCCGAAAAGTTGGCAAATGGACATTGGCCCCGATGGTCGCCTGGAGGTCCTGGATTACTACCCCAACGCTCGCCGCGAACCCCTTGGTGAATCGGAGGAGGAGCGCTACGTCCCGGCAGACGTGCAGCCAGACAAGGAAGAAGAAGACGGCCTTGTGGCTGCCATTCGTTGCCGGCTGAGCGTGGGTAAAGCCGGCAGCACACCTCCTCGTCAACTGTCCGAGCCCGCAGCGTCAGCAAGGCTTGCGACTAACCTTGCTGACGCTGCGGGATCGGATGGGAACGAGGAGGTTTGTCGGGAATTCTGGGTCGGCCAGGAGCAGGGGCCGCGCATCATCAAGGCTGGCGGAGAGCCCTATCTGATCCATTACAATCCCAAGGTGAAAGAGCTGGGTTTCGAACTCAAGCTCGAGCGTGCAGAACAGCCGGTCGATCCAGGCACGCAAACACCTGCCGGTTACACGAGTTATGTTCAACTCACAGACAAGAAACTCGGTATCGAAGGGGAGTGTCACGTCATCACGATGAACGAGCCACTGGAACACCGCGGCTACAAGTTCTACCAATCCACTTGCCGGTTTCTGGATACCAATGATTCGAGTGGCAAACGGGTGAGTATGTCGGGCTTTTCGGTTGGCTATGACCTGGGATTGGGATTCAAGTATGCCGGCTCGATCATGCTAGTGCTGGGCATCGCATGTATGTTTTACATGAAGTTGGAGGATTGACCATGCTCACTCGCAACCAGCAGAAAGCCCTGCAATGGGTCCTGGTCGCCGGACTGGGCGTCGTTGGTATTGGTATTGCATGGTTGAGTTACCTGTGTTTCTTGCCGATTGTCCAAAAAAGCCAGGTTGCCGAACCTGCGGCCAGCGGCATCAAGATCCCGGTCTACAATTACCAGGTGATGCGTGCCTTGCCTGTTCAACACGGCGGGCGCTACAAGCCTTTCGAGTCGGCTGCCACCGAAGAACTGCGTTTGATCCATGGCCGAACCCGTCTTCAAGGCCAGGATGCCCTCCCTGTAGTGCTCGCATGGATGCTTGGCGACGAAGCAGTCGCCAACGAGTGGGATTCCAGAGCTTTCCTCTTGTGCGAGAATCAAGAACTCCGCAGGCTCATCTATGCGAACCTCGATTCCAGGCTGGAGCCTGGGAACCAGATTGTGGAGCCTGGGAATGAGGTTAGGGAAACTAGGACAGAAACGCTGACATCGGACCAACTCCACGGCAAGTACGTCACACCCGCGGAAGTGCGCGAGTTTCGGAGCACCATGAGCAACCTCGTAAGAGGCACTCCGGAGGACAAGGCCCGGTTTGATCGTCTATGCTCCCCAGTGCAAAGGCAGGCGGATGAACTTCTGGTACGGCTGGCTCATTTCGAGGCCATCACGCAGAACGACAAGGTCCAGAAGTACTCCGCGACGGGGACGGACGATGTGCAAACGGTCATTCCTTTCGCCTTTGTGTCCCTCACCCCTGCCCCTCTCCCTCAGGGAGAGGGGTTGGGGGTGAGGGGCGGCGCTCCGTGGTTCTCTCTAGGTCAATTGCGCCAATGCCTGGAAGGGGACGACGCTGAGGATGCAAGGAAGGTACTGACCTCTTATGCGGATTTACAGCGTGCCTACCGTACCGGCGATGCTGTCAGTTTCGACGAGGCCAGTGGGGAGTTCGCCACAACCGTGGGTGAGGTGAGCAGCAAAGCCGGTCCCTATCCAGGGGAAGACACCATCGGGAGACGTGTCATTATTCTGTTGACTGGCCGTTCCCTGGGGCTGCCCGGTCCGCAACTCTTGAGCCTGGAGCGGCAATTCAACCGCGTGCAGCCTTTCATGTGGGCCTGGGTAGTGATGCTCGCTGGTATCGTCCTGTTGTGTACAAGCCTGGCTGTCCGAAGCCCGCAGCGTCAGCAAGGGTTGTGACTAACCTTGCTTACGCTGCGGGCTCGGACTCGTTCGCGCTAGAGTTGTCCCGATTCGCCGGCCCTGTGTACATACTCGGATTGGTGGTGTATTTGTGCTCCATTGGTTTCCAGATGTTTGGCTTTTTCACGCGCATCGTCATCTCTGGACGACCGCCGGTCAGTGACGTGTACGAAACCGTGATCTGGGTCGCGTTCATGTCGGGGATTTTTGCTCTGGTCCTGGAGCTAATCTATCGCCGCAAAGTCATTGCCCTGGCAGGGGCTTTGGTCGCGACGTTGGGACTGGTGCTGGCCGATCAATTGCCGCTCGCCTTCGATCCCAAGATCAAGCCTCTGGTCCCCGTGCTCCGCAGCAACTACTGGTTGACCCTTCACGTCTTGACCATCGTCTCAAGCTATGCTGCCGGCACTCTGGCGTGGGCACTGGGCAACATCACTCTGACCATGATCACCCTGGGCAATCCCGGCCGGGACCTGCTCAAGACCCTGTCCCAGTTCACCTATCGAGCCTTGCAGATCACAGTGCTGCTCCTGGTTGTGGGCACTTTCCTGGCGCCTGGTGGGCGCGGTATTCGTGGGGGCGATTCTGGGGATGGGATCCCAAGGAGGTGGGAGCATTGATCGCTCTGGTTTGCTATGTGATTCCGCTGCACATGCGCGACATCAACTGGATCAAGGACTTTGGCCTGGCAACCATGGCGGTAGTGTGCTACGCGGCCATCATCATGGCTTGGTACGGTCTCAACTTCATCATACGTGCGGGAGGACCTGTGGGGCTCCACTCCTACGGCTTCGGCAGTGGCAGCAACACGTGGGTGTACTGGGCTGCCTTGATCAACATTGCCTGGGTACTTGCCGCCGGCATACGTTACCTGCGGCGCATGCCGGTTCGGGAGTGTATTGGTTCACCGTGAGACATCGTAATGACTGCCATTGCACGTTATCTGCGTCTGTGGATCGCGTTGGGCCGCTTTGGTCTGGCCCGCGAGCTGGCATTTCGCAGCAATTTTCTGGTGAAAATCTCCGTGGAAGTGCTCTGGCTGGCCATTCTGCTCGCCTTTTACCGCACCGTCTTCGCCAGGACGAGCATCGTTGCCGAGTGGTCGCAGTGGCAATACCTGTTCTTCATCGGCTGCTTCTTCGCTCTAGAGGGACTCGTTGAGACCCTGTTTCTGGAGAACTGCACCGAGTTCGCCGACCTGATCCGCAGCGGCGATCTGGACTTCATTCTCCTCAAGCCCATCGACGAGCAGTTCCTGGTCACCTGCCGCAACATCGACTGGTCCACGGCGCCGAACATGCTCATGGGCCTGGCCGTCATGGTCATCGCCCTGTTTCAATTGGATGTCAGCCCTCACTTCACACAGGTGCTTTTGTTTCTGATCCTGTTCCTCTGCGGCCTGGCGATGGCGTACAGCTTCCTGCTCATACTGACGTTGACTTCGGTCTGGCTGATGCGGAACCAGAACCTGATGGAGATGTGGTGGCTGTTCACGAGTTTGATGCGCTATCCCCGGGAGATCTTCAACGGGCCGTGGTTCTCTCCGGTGGGCATATTCTTTTCGTTCGTCGTTCCGGTGATGCTGGTGGTGAGCGTACCGGCCGAGGTGATGGTCAAGGCGATCCAGCCGAAGGTGGCGGCGTTTGCCGTGCTGGCCACGGTGGTGCTGTTCTTTGTGAGCCGGCGGTTTTTTTGGTATGCTTTACGAAGGTATCGGAGTGCGAGCAGCTAGCAATCATGAAATCCTACACCGACCACTTGACCTTCAACATCCCCTCGCGCATGGCCTTCCTGAACATCACCCCTCAGGTCGAGGAATGCCTCCGCAAGAGCGGCGTCCAGGAGGGTCTTTGCCTCGTCAATTCCATGCACATCACCGCCAGCGTCTTCATCAACGACGACGAGGCCGGCCTGCACCACGACTTCGGCAAGTGGCTGGAGAGTTTGGCCCCGTTCAACCCCGACCCGAACTTCTACCACCATAACCGCACGGGCGAAGACAATGCCGACGCCCACCTGAAACGACAGGTCATGGGCCGAGAGGTCGTCGTCGCGATAACGAAGGGGAAGCTCGACTTCGGGCCGTGGGAGCAGATTTTCTATGGCGAGTTCGACGGCCACCGCCCGAAGCGGGTGCTCGTGAAGATCATCGGAGAGTAGCTGAGAATGGGCCTCGTTCAATCCAAATGGGAGAATGAAGAATGCCGCTTTGAAGATGGCATCTTCTTCCCGGATGATACGATTATCCTTTTGGCAGGCAATCCCTCCAAAGGTTATCAGGCATCAGTTCGCCAACCGCTCCATGTGTTGTTGGAAGCAAATCCCGATGGCTGGACGGGCATCGATCCCGTCGTCTCTGCTGAGTATCAATCATTACTGATGATTGGAGGGGGCGGTAGTTACGAGGGTGATGGCTTCTTGGCCATAGTGGACGCTGCCACCCGTCGTCTGGTCTGGCTGCTGCACCTTTCCGGGGTTGAGCGATTTTCTGAAGTCCGTGTAGATGGTTCGCTTCTTCAAGCTGTTTCCGCAGAGTATCCTTTTCGGCATGAGTGGGTAATTCTGCTAGAAAGCCCTCAAAGTCTACTCGTAAAAACAAAGATGGAATGTTAAGCCTCACTACCGAACGCACGGGCGAAGACAATGCCGACGCCCACCTGAAACGACAGGTCATGGGCCGAGAGGTCGTCGTCGCGATTACGAAGGGGAAACTCGATTTCGGCCGCTGGGAGCAAATCTTCTATGGCGAGTTCGACGGCAGAAGGCCAAAGCGGGTGCTCGTGAAGATCATCGGCGAATGACCAGAATTTGCATGCAATAGCTGTTACTCAACACAATACAATTGTTCGGCGGCTATTCCATCATGAGGGAATGCGTTCATGGCCAATCTTGGTTCTGAGGAATTGGTTTCTTATTTGAGTGCCGCCGGTGAAGCTGCCCGGCGGGGGGCGGCGGCGCTGGAGGAGTGGCATGCGCTTTGACGTGCGCGAGAAGGGGCGGTGCGATCTTGTGACGGATGCGGATTTTGCTTCGCAGAAGGTGATTCGCGAATATCTCAACGGTCGCTTCCCTGGCCATGATTTCCTGGGTGAGGAGGAACCGGCGAATGCTGTGCGCTGGGTGGGGCCGGATGCGGCACCGACGTGGATCGTCGATCCGCTCGACGGGACGACCAATTACGTTCACGACTGCCCGTTCTATTGCGTTTCCATCGGGTTGCAGGTGGCCGGGGAGTTAGTGGCCGGCGTCGTCTTTGATCCGTGCCGGCAGGAGTTGTTCTCGGCGGCACGCGGGATGGGCGCCTGGCTGGGGGAGCGGCGGCTGCAAACGAGCCGAACGAATCGGCTGGAGGAAGCGCTCATTGCGACGGGGTTCCCGACCGATATGCGCGGGCAGGAGTTGACGCTCGACTGGTGGCGCTACTTCTCGCTGCGGACTCAGTTGCTACGGCGCACCGGTTCTACGGCGCTTAACCTGGCATATGTGGCGGCGGGGCGGTTCGATGCCTATTATGCGTTCGACAATCACGCCTGGGACGTGGCCGGCGGCGTGGTGCTGGTGCGCGAGGCGGGCGGCGTGGTGAGCAATGCCGACGGCAGCGAGTATGATCCGTTCAGGGCGGATGCGCTGGCGAGCAATGGGAAGCTGCATGGGGTGATGATGGAGGCGTTTCGGAAGGGGTTGTGAATTGCCGGCGTTTTTGCAGGGTAATATGACGATATGGCCGTCATGATCGCAACATGTTTGGGGACAAGGACTTTCCGATTGCGAATAGTAAACATTCGACCAACGGGGTCCGCTGGGCGTAAAGTTTGCCTGGTTTATTGCCTTGATCCGCGGTTTTTTTGACATTCGCTGAATCCGCGGCTGGTTGGCTGCCTACGATTGAGGAGCATGGATGCCAACGCTTTCTATCCTCTGGTTCCTCTTCCGGCTCAGCAAGGAGTGCTGGTTCCGGCCTCCCCGGCCATCGTCCTCGACGCCGACTTCCAGGAAGATTCGCAACCTGACCCGGCGGCCTGGTTGTGGCAGCGTTTTTGTATGCTCGCTTGGCTCTTTTTGCTCGCTCTGGTGACCGTCTACCGTTTGCGGCGGCAACTCGTCGATCTGCGTTGGCAGGCCAACTATTGGCAGGCCCAACATCAACGCGCCCGGCAGCGCGAAGTGGCGTTGGCGGAACAGAACCAACTGCTGCAAGGCGAAATCCGCGAGTTGAAACGTTGGCTCTTCGGCCGCAAATCCGAAACCTCATCTGCGACGAAGCCGGCGCAGGGTAAGACCTGCGCTACCAACCAGCAGCGGCGGCCACGCGGCCAACAGCGCGGCAGCCAAGGCCACGGCCGACGCCAGCACGATCATCTGCCCACCAGCCATGAAGACTGCTCATTGCCCGACGAGCAAAAATGTTGTCCCGCTTGCGGCCAACCGTTTGAGGAGATTGCCGGCACCACCGACGGCAACATCCTCGAAATTGAAGTGCGTGCCCATCGCCGCCGCTATCAGCGCCGCCGTTATCGCCGGCGCTGCAACTGCCCCAAGCAACCGCTTGTGGTCACGGCTCCGCCACCCGACAAACTCATTCGCAAAAGCGCCATCGGCATTTCCATCTGGGTGCTGATCCTGCAGCACAAGTTCGAATTCTTCCAGCCGCTGTACCGTGTCCTCGCCGAATTACGCAGCTATGGGCTTGATTTGGCCGCCGGCACCATCACCGACGGCCTGCATAAACTCGTGCCGCTCTTTGAGCCGCTCTACGATCCTCGCCGAACACAATCGCGGCGAAAACCATTGGCATGGCGACGAAACCCGCTGGCCCATCTTCGTCAAGCAGCCGAACAAAGCCAATTTCGTGTGGCAGCTCTGGGTCTTCGCCGCCCCAGAGTCGGTCGTGTTCGTGCTCGATCCAACGCGTTCCCACGAGGTTCCCGAAGGACACTTGGGCGACGGTGCCAAAGGCATCATGAACGTCGATCGCTACAGCGCCTACAAGGCCATGGCCCAGGTCAAGGCGGGGAAAATCATCCTGTCGTTTTGCTGGGCCCATGTGCGCCGCGACTTCCTCGAGGTGCTGACCGGTTGGTCGGAGCTGACCGACTGGGCCTGGTCATGGGTTGAAGCCATCGGCACTTTGTACCAGCTCAATGACCAGCGCCTGGCCGTCACCGCCGACGCCACCGCCTATGCCGAGGCTGACCAATTCGTGCGTCAACAAGTGGAACACATGCGGCAGCGTTGTGACGAGGAATTGACGCAACCGAAGTTGCGGCCCCCGCAACGCAAAGCGCTCAACAGCCTGAAAGAACACTGGACCGGCCTGACAGTGTTTGTGGATCATCCCGAAGTGCCGATGGACAATAACGAAGCCGATGCCGGCAGCGCGGCCCGGTGATTGCCCGCAAGAACTTCTACGGCTCGGGATCGTTGTGGAGCGGACGCTTGGCAGCCATGCTGTTCTCGCTGTTTCAAACGGTTCAGCTTTGGGACATGGACGTCGCCAAATGGCTCACGGCCTACCTGTCGGACTGTGCGAAAGCTGGGGGCCGGCCGCCGCCCGAGCCGCAATGCTACCTGCCCTGGAACATGACACCTCAGGAACGCGAACGCCTGCGCAGTTCGGTCGCCCCGAAACCCGTCGACGCCGGGTTGCGCCCCACGACCCCATCCTGATCGACTCGGGGCCTGCCGGAGGCAGGCTCCCTACCCCTATTTCCACCTGCCATTGATCCCTGTTGGACGGTTATTTACTGCGAATAGCGAAACCAGGCCCACAATGGCCGTTTTGCGCGGCCACATTTGGCCGCTAAAAAGCGGTAGTTGCGGAGATGTCGTTTTCTGTAACATCAAGCAATCATGGAAGTTACGCATTCGATGTTGCGGCGGCAGGCATCAAACCCTGACACGATCTTTAATATAGCTATTCATAACACCTTTCCTCGAAAGGGGTTATGGTGGGCGGGATGGCGAAATCGGTGTATTTTCTGTAACTCCTTTGTCTGAAATGTGTTACATGCGATTTGACCGGCTGGAAATTTGGAAGGTTCCTTGTTGCGGCCGTAACTGATGGTTACAAAGGTGGATGCGGCCTTCGCTAACGCTTCAGGCTCGGAAAGGCCAAAAGCCGCTGTGACTGAGGGTTACAAACGGGGATGCAGCTTTCAGCTTTGGGACGTGGCCAAACGGCGGCAGCCGGCGGTCGCAGCTCCGGCAGGTGATGACAAACCAATGGAGAAACCACAATGAGCATTTCTGCCGACAACATGAGTCAGCCGGTGAAACGCCGCCGAACGAGATGGTGCTGGATCGCACTCGGCGTCGTCTTCACGGTGCTGCTGCTCCTGGTCGGATACTGCATCGGCTGGTACTTCTACCACCGTCACGACGGCCTCAAGGAGCTGGCGGCAGTCACCGCCGAGTTGGATGATACCGAGCCGGGCTGGCGCTGGGATGATCTGGAAAAAGGCGAGCGGTTGTCCGTGATGAAGAAAATGGGGCTTTGCGAGTAGCGGCTGCCGCAGGACTGATGCCCAAGAAATGGCCAAAGTCCCTGGCGGCAGGCGACGAAGCGACTTATTTGGAAATGGGGCGATTCGTTGGCCTGAGCATGGGGGCACAACCGGTTACCCCGGCAGGAGTGCCGACAGGCTCGCTGATGCAAGTCGCGGAAGCGAGTAGACCTGTGATGTCAATAACCCCGAGGACGGATGCCCCGGAGATAAGCATCGACAAACTTTCACCGGAAATACAACTCGACGAGGAGCAGACAGAATTTCTCCGCTACCAGTTGAAGCAAGCAATGCCCGCGCTGGAACAGGCTCGCAAGGTGGCTGATCTGCCAAGAGGCCGATATGCTGCGGTCGTGTTGGAACCCATTCCATTGGCCACATCCCTTGGTCACGCCAGTGAGAACTATCGTGTAGCCTATTTGCTGCGCAATGACGCGAGGCTTCAGTCGCAAGACGGAAATATCGAAGCCGCTTGTCGATCCGTGCATGCGGTAATCAATACTGGCCGCGCCATCGGCGATGAGCAGGTCTTGATATCACAGCTGGTCCGCATGGGGGGTGTGCACTCGGAGTGGCAGAGCTGGAACGAACCCTGGCCCAGGGACAACCCAGCGCCGAGACGCTCGGATCGTTGCAGGCCCTCATCGAGTTGGAAGAACAGGAACTGCCAGGCCTAGAAATCATGGCTTTACGTGGAGAACGAGCCATGGGAGACAGGTTGTTCGAGAACATGGCTGCGGGAACGGTTCCTCTTTCTGCGCTTGGCGGCGGTACGCCGAGCAGCATTCCGCTTGTGGATCGGTGGATTGAAGGAAGGTGGCAAGCCATGCTGCCGCACATTCACGCTGTACATCTTCGGCGCATGACGAAGTGTGTTGAAATTGCCAAATCGCCTTTAGCGGAACAAAAACAGCAACTGGCGGCTCTGGAAAAACAGCCGATAAGAGATGTGGCGGACATTCTCACAAACTTGTTGATGGCGCGCTTTCCAGAATGCCGCGTACGTTCCAGTACGATCAAGCTCGTCTACGTTGTGCCACGGTTGCCCTGGCCGCGGAGCGCTATCGGTTGGCCGCCGGAAGCTGGCCGGAGTCTGCCGAGGCGCTCGTGAAGGCTGGCCTGCTCCGTGAAGTACCGGCAGACCCTTTCGACGGCAAGCCGCTGCGTTGCAAACGGACGGCTGACGGCCTGATTGTGTATTCGGTCGGCCCGGACGGGAAGATAATGGGGGCAAGCTCAATCGCAAGAATGTCTTGGAGAAAGGCAGCGACATGGGGTTTCAGCTTTGGGACGTGGCCAAACGGCGGCAGCGGGCGGTCGCAGCGCCGGCGGGTGATGACAAACCAATGGAGAAACCACAATGAGCATTTCTGCCAACAACCTGAGTCAGCCATTGAAAGGCCGCCGAACGAGATGGCGCTGGATTGCACTCGGCGTCGTCTTCACGGTGCTGCTGCTCCTGGTCGGATCCTGCGCCGGCTGGTACTACTACCACCGTTACAACGGGCCCAAGGAACTGGCGGCAGTCACTACCAAGTTGGATGATACCGAGCCGGGCTGGCGCTGGGATGATCTGGAGAAGAGGCGAGCGGTCGTCCGTGATGAAGAAAATGGGGCTTTGCAAGTAGCGGCTGCCGCAGGACTGATGCCCAAGAAATGGCCAAAGTCCTTGGCGGCAGGCGACGAAGCGACTTATTTGGAAATGGGGCGACTCGTTGGCCTGGGCATGGGGGCTCAACCAATCGCCCCGGCGGGGGTGCCGACAGGCTCGCTGATGCAAGTCGCGGAAGCGAGCAGGCCGGTGACGCCGATAACGCCGAGGACGGATTCCCCGGAGATAACCATCGACAATCTTTCGCCGGAAATACAGCTCGACGAGGAGCAGACAGAATTTCTCCGCTACCAGTTGAAGCAAGCAATGCCCGCGCTGGAACAGGCTCGCAAGGTGGCTGATCTGCCAAGAGGCCGCTATGCCGCGGTCGTGTTGGAACCCATTCCATTGGCCACATCCCTTGGTCACGCCAGTGAGAACTACCGTGTAGCCTACTTGCTACGCAATGACGCGAGGCTTCAGGCACAGGACGGAGACATCGAAGCAGCGTGTAGAACGGTGCGTGCGACAATCAATACGGGCCGCGCTATCGGCGATGAGCAGGTAATGATATCACAACTGGTCCGCCTAGCAGATGTGGCACTCGGAATGGCGACGCTGGAAAGAGTTCTGGCCCAAGGACAACCCAGTGCCGAGACGCTCGGATCGTTGCAGGCCCTCATCGAGTTGGAAGAACAGGAACTCCCCGGCCTGGAGATCATTGCTTTTCGTGGAGAACGAGCCATGGGAGACAGGTTGTTCGAGAACATGGCTGCGGGAACGGTTCCTCTTTCCGCGCTTGGCAGCGGTACGCCGAGCAGCATTCCGCTTGTGGATCGGTGGACTGAAGGTAGGTGGCAAGCCATGCTGCCGCACATTCACGCTGTATATCTTCGGCGCATGACGAAGTGTGTTGAAGTTGCCAAATTGCCTTTTCGGGAACAAAAGCAGCAACTGGCCACTCTGGAAAAACAGCCGCGAGATGTGGCGGACATTTTCACGAACTTGCTCATGGCCGCATTGTCCAGAATGCCGCGTGTGCTCCAGTACGATCAAGCACGTCTACGTTGTGCCACGGTTGCTCTGGCCGCGGAGCGCTACCGGCTGGACGCCGGAAGCTGGCCGGAGTCTGCCGAGGTGCTCGTGAAGGCTGGTCTGCTCCGTGAAGTTCCGGCAGACCCTTTCGACGGCAAGCCGCTTCGATGCAACCGGACGGCTGACGGGGTGGTTGTGTATTCGGTCGGCCCGGACGAGGAAGATAACGGCGGCAAGCTCAATCGCAAGAATATTATAGGGAAAGGCAGCGATATGGGGTTCCAGCTTTGGGACGTGGGCAAGCGGCGGCAGCGGGCGGTCGCAGCGCCGGCGGGTGATGACAAACCAATGGAGAAACCACAATGAGCATTTCTGCCGACAACATGAGTCAGCCGGTGAAACGCCGCCGAACGAAATGGCGGCGGATTGCACTCGGCGTCGTCTTCACGGGGCTGCTGCTCCTGGTCGGATCCTGCGCCGGCTGGTACTACTACCACCGTTACTACGGGCCCAAGGAACTGGCGGCAGTCATCGCCGAGTTGGATGAGAACGAGCCGGGCTGGCGCTGGGATGATCTGGAGAAAAGGCGAGCGGTCGTCCGTGATGAAGAAAATGGGGCTTTGCGAGTGGCAGCTGCCGCAGGACTGATGCCCAAGAAATGGCCAAAGTCGCTGGCGGCAAGCGACGAAGCGACTTATTTGGAAATGGGGCGCCTCGCCGGCCTGAGCATGGGGGCACAGCCTGTCGCCCCGGCAGGGGTGCCGACAGGCCCGCTGATGCAAATCGCAGAAGCGAGCAGGCCGGTGACGCCGATAACGCCGAGGACGGATTGCCCGGAGACAACCATCGAAAAAGTCTCACCAGAAATACAGCTCGACGAGGAACAGACAGAGTATCTCCGCTACCAGTTGAAGCAAGCGATGCCTCCGCTCGAACAGGCTCGCAAACTGGCTGATCTGCCAAGAGGCCGCTATCCTGCGTTGGTATTGAAACCCGATCCATTTGACACATCGCTGGGGCACGCCAGTGAGAATGTTAGAATCGCCAACCTGCTGCGCAACGAAGCAATACTTCAGGCACAGGATGGAGATCTGGAAGCAGCCTGTCGAACCGTGCGTGCGGTAATCAATACGGGCCTCGCCATCGGCGATGAGCAGGTCATGATATCACAAATGGTCCGGATAGCAGATGTGGCACTCGGAGTGGCGGCGCTGGAAAGAGTTCTGGCCCAGGGGCAACCCGCGGACGGAACGCTTGAATCATTGCAAGCCCTCCTGGAGTTGGAAGAACAGGAACTGCCAGGCCTGGAAATCATGGCTTTCCGCGGAGAACGAGCCATGGGACACGAGTTGTGTGAGAGCATGGCCACAGGAGCGGTTCCGCTTTCCACGCTTGGCGGCGGCACGCCGAGCAGCATTCCGCTCGTGGATCAATGGACTGAATAAAGGTGGCAAGCCATGCTACCGCACATTCACGCTGTATATCTTCGGCGCAGGACGAAGTGTGTTGAAATTGCCAAATTGCCTTTAGCGGAACAAAAGCAGCAACTGGCGGCTCTGGAAAAACAGCCGAGCAAAGATGTGGCGGACATTTTCGCAAACTTGTTCATGGGCGGCTTTCCAAAATACCGGGTCCGTTCCAGCAGGATCAGGCTCGTCTCCGTTGTGCCATCGTTGCACTGGCCGCGGAACGCTACCGGCTGGCTGTCGGAAGCTGGCCGGAGTCTGCCGAGGCACTCGTGAAGGCTGGCCTGCTCCGCGAAGTTCCGGCAGACCCTTTCGACGGCAAGCCTCTTCGTTGCAAACGGACGGCCGACGGGCTGATGGTGTATTCGGTCGGCCCGGACGGGGAAGATAACGGCGGCAAGATCAATCGCAAGAATGCCAAGGAGAAAGGCAGCGATATGGGGTTTCAGCTTTGGGATGTGGGCAAGCGGAGACAGCGGGCGCTGCCGGTAGCGGCGCCGGTTGAGAAGCTGGAGTAGTCTCGTCGCTCACGCTTCCGGCTCGGTGGCCTTTCGATGCTCCTTCACCCTTCCCTCACGCTCACCTCTCAAGATCAACATCGGTCACACCTTGCCGGAATCGCCTCTTCGCTGATACTATAAGGTAACTTGAACCTTGCCTCGCTCAGGCGCGTCCATGTGGGTGAAAGCCTTGCGGCGGGACAGGTTGAAAACCTGTCCTACTTGGTGCCTGCCAAACAGCGGCACGACGCGCCTTCACGTGAAGGGAGCGTTATGATCTCCAACCACAGTTCGGCTCTGGATGCCAGTGTTCTCGTCCTGAACAAGCTGTTCATGGCCATTCACATCATCTCGGTGCGGCGGGCCTTCTGCCTCTTGTGCAAGGACCTGGCGGAGGTGGTCCATCTGGAGGACGGGCAGTTCTCCACTTACGACTTCTCCACCTGGCGCGAGGTCAGCGAGTACCGGGCCAAGAACTTCCGCCAGGAGGACGACGACTGGGTGCGCACCGTCAACAGCGAAATTCAGGTGCCGCGGGTCATTCGCCTTATGAGCTACGACAAGCTGCCGAAGCAGACCGTGAAGTTCAACCGGCGCAACATCTTCGCCCGCGACAACACCCAGTGCCAGTACTGCGGCAAGAAGTACCCGACGACGGAGTTGAGCCTCGACCACGTGATTCCGCGCAGTCAGGGGGGCCGGAACATTTGGGACAACATCGTCTGTGCCTGCGTCAAATGCAACGTCAAGAAGGGCGGCCGGACGCCGCGGGAGGCGCACATGACGCTGATCCGCAAGCCGGAGAAGCCGAAGCGCAGCCCGCTGTTGAACCTGAAGCTGACGCATAAGAAGTACGAGTCGTGGAAGACGTTTTTGGAGAATGCGTACTGGTCGGTGGAGTTGAAGTGAGAGATCAGTCATTAGTCATTGGTCATTAGTCATTAGCAGTTCAGGGGAACGACTGACGGTACTGCGCTGGCCAATGACCGATGACTTCGGAGACTTACAAATGGCCGTATTACAGCCTCGATACAGCAAAGAGGAATTCGCCCGCCGGGGTCAAGAAATATACGAACGGGACATCAAGCCCCGGATGCTGCCGAGCGACAAGGAGAAATTCGTCGCCATAGATATTGAGACAGGCGAATACGAAGTGGATGGCGATGACTTCACTGCCACGGAGCGCCTCCTTGCTCGAAAGCCTGACGCACAAATGTGGCTTGTGCGAGTGGGTTCCCCAGTCTGCGCGTCGCATGGTGCATACTCCAAGCCCAAGGAGATGGCATGATCTCCGGTATCGTCGATCAGCGCGGTTTGGCGATAATACCCTTGCGCGTGCTGGACACAGATGGTCTGGAACATCAAATCGAAGCACTGGTGGATACAGGCTACAATGCCTCCTTGACATTACCGCCTGCCCTCATCACTCGGTTTGGACTGCCGTGGCGAACGCGCGGGGAAGCTGTTCTCGCTGACGGCAACGAGGAAGAGTTCGATATCCACGCAGCCACTGTGATCTGGGACGGAATAGCACGGAACATTCTTGTTGATGCTGCTGACATGGAGCCGCTGGTAGGCACTAAACTGCTACGTGGTCATGACCTGCGGATTCGATTTGTTGATGGAGGTTCTGTGGAGATCGAAGCCATCCCTTGAGCAATTTACACGAGAAACCTGAATGAGCAGCGTTCAACAAATCGAGGATGCTATCCGCCAATTGACTCCGGAGGATCGTGTCACATTCCGGGCCTGGTTTGCGGAGTTTGACGCGGACGAGTGGGACCGGCAATTCGAGGCGGATGTGTCGGCCGGCCGCCTGGATTGGCTGGTTGCAGAAGCCAGGCGGGATCTGCGCGAGGGACGCTGCACAGATCGATGAACCACCGAGCAACTCCGCGAGTACAATCGCCTCGTCCAACAGGCATAGGTCAAGAATGAACTGACAGCGTTGCCGCCCTGTACCGACGATATTGTGGACCAGAAGTGAATCCGGCGCATGGGAATTTCCCAGTTGCTTTATGTTGATCCGCGTTCGTTGCGCTTGCCTCCATCACGTTATGGAGGCGCCGATCCGGGCAAGCTTCAACGGCAGATCGCCCGGCACGGCAAATCGACGGGAGGAATGCCACCGTTGATCGTCTATCGGGCTTCTGACGGCGTGTTGGTCATCTATGACGGCGTCACTCGTGCGACTCGGGTTGCGAAGCTTCTGCCGGGACAAACGGTTCCTGTGGAGATCGCAGGAAACCTATACACACCGGGTGCTTCGTCTCCGACAGTTGGAGAAAAATTGCCATGATCAGTCCAGAACGATTAGAGATTCTGCACCTTTTGGAGGAACTAAGTGAAGTTGTTCCCGAGGTGAGACTAGGCCAATTGGTCGCGAACCTTTCTTACCTGTGCGCGGCCTGTCAAACGAATCAATCTGGGAAATGGAAGATGAGGAGTTGCTGGAGGCGGCTCGAAAGCACCTGGAACATTGGCGGTCAAAGCGAGGAGTGGGCGTGGCTTGATCGCTTTGACGATCCGCGGGAGGAACTCCCGGTTCACACCTCCGGTTCCGCCCCAAGGGACCGTATCTGGGCCGCTAACCGGCCAGCACGTTCTTCACTGGTCTGCAACCGGGCTGCCAAACCCCCGGCCCGTTCGTCACTCGTGAGCAGCAATTTCCCTTCTACATCCCACCAGCGCAGCCAGGGTAGCTTCCACATCTGAAACTTCCCTTCCCAGATGCCCAGCTCCACGCCCATTGGGCTGATCTCGTAGTGTCCGCGGCTGTTGGCCGGCAGCGGCTCGTAGAGGCCGCCGACCAGGTGATGGATTGTCACCCGTCCCGGATTCACCTCGTAGATGCCATAAAAGGGAACGCGGATCGCTCGCTCGTAAACCCAGAATTTTCCCGTCACCGGTGTTTGATCGCGCTCCTCCGAGCCGTCTCCGGAAACGAATTCGAGCGCGAGCAGCGGGGCGATCCATTCCTGCCACAGAACGTAAGAGCGGCGCATTTGTCCTTTGAGAGTGCGCGGCACGTTGGGCACGTAGAACCAATCCGGCGCCACTGCTCCCCGTTCGGGAGGCTCGGGTGGTTCCGCGAGACGCCAGTAGATGCCGAGATCCTGACCGATGAGGAAATTCCCGTCCGGATGCCGATGGCACAGCACCGGCCAGATAGAATCGGTCAACAAGATGCTCTGCGGGTGTTCTTGCTCGTTTTTCACAAAGGTTCCATCCGACTCGGGCAGCTTTGTGTGATCGGGTAATCCCCGGTCCACGGGGGGCGCAACGGTGACTGTGGCCATACCTACTTCTCCCTAGCAAGATGATATTACCATGCAACATTTTAGTGTATCATATCCTCATGAGCCATAAAACCTGGGGTGGCCGCTTCAGCGGCGAGACCGATAACCGCGTTGAAGCCTTCACCGAATCGATCAGCTTTGACCGCCGGCTTTACCGGCACGACATCGCCGGCAGCAAGGCCCATGCGCGACATGCTGGCGGAGGTCGGACTGCTCACCAAAGATGAAGCAGAACGCATCGCTGCGACGCTCGATGCCATTGCCGGCGAGATTGATCGCGGAGAATTCACCTTCTCGGTCAAGCTCGAAGACATCCACACACACATCGAACAAGCTCTCATCGAACGGCTGGGCGACGTTGGCCGCAAGTTGCACACGGGGCGTAGCCGGAATGATCAGGTTGTCACGGCTGTCAAACTGTGGGTTCGCGATGCGCTCGACGATCTCGACAAACGTCTTCACGCTCTGCAAGCCGCCCTTCTCGCTGCCGCCGAGCGCGACCGCGATTTGATCCTGCCCGGTTACACCCATATGCAGCGGGCACAGCCGGTGCTGGCGGCACATTACTTCCTTGCCTACGTCGAGAAATACCAGCGCGACCGCGACCGGCTGGCCGACTGCCGGAAGCGAGTCAATGTTCTGCCGCTCGGCGCGGCGGCGCTGGCCGGCACGTCTTTGCCCATCGACCGGGAGAGCGTGCGCCGGCAGCTCGGATTCGCCGAACTGGCCGGCAACAGTCTCGATGTCTCCAGCGACCGGGATTTCGTGCTGGAATTCGTCTTCGATTTGTCGGTGATCGCCTTGCACCTGAGCGGCTGGGCGGAGGAATGGATCCTGTGGGCGACGACGGAGTTCGGCTTCCTCGACCTGCCGGATGCCTTCTGCACGGGTTCGAGCATCATGCCGCACAAGAAGAACCCGGATGTGCTGGAATTGATACGCGGCAAGGCGGCGCGGGTGGCAGCCGATTTGCAGCATTTGCTGATGCTGGTGAAGGGGCTGCCGTTGGCTTATAATCGGGATTTGCAGGAGGACAAGGTTGCGCTGTTCGACGCCTGCGATACGGTGTCGGCGTCACTGGAACTGGCGGCGGCGCTGGTCAGCGAGGCACGGTTCCGGCGGGAAGTCATCGCGGCACGGCTTGAAGACGGCTTTCTGGATGCAACGACCTTGATGGAGTTCTTCATTGTGCAGGGTGTGCCGATGCGCGCAGCGCACGAAGCGGTGGGCCGGTTGGTCAGGCTATGTGAGGAACGCCGGTGCCGGCTGGCCGATCTGCCGAAGGAAGTGTACGAAAGTGTGCGCCCCGGCCTCGGTTCCGGGGTATACCAAGTATTAGGGGTAGCGAATGCGTTGGCCGCTTTCCGCAGCGTCGGTTCGACGGCGCCGGCGGAAGTGGAACGACAAATCGGGCATGTGGAAGGACAGAATTATTCGACACAAAGACACAAATGCACACAAAGAAGACAGATAAAAGTCGGTAGGAGTTACGAGTCTGCATGTTCTCTTTTGTGGTTGTTCTTTGTGTTCTCTCGTGTCTTTGTGTTGAATAATATCTGCTATGGACCATTTCAGTTACCGAAACCGTGTTCTGCATTGTGAAGATGTGCCGGTGCCGGCATTGGCACGGGCTTACGGGACGCCGCTGTATGTCTACAGCAAACGCACCTTGCTGCACCATTTGCACCAGCTTCAGCGGGCATTCGCGGCGGTGGAACCTTTGATCTGCTACAGCGTCAAAACCAATGGGAACCTGAGCATCTGTCGATTGATGGCCGAGAATGGGGCCGGGTTCGACGTGACTAGCGGCGGCGAGTTGTACCGGGCCTTGAAAGCCGGCGGGACCGGGGAGAAAATTGTCTTCGCCGGGGTGGGCAAAACCGATCTGGAGCTGCGTTACGGGCTGGACAACGGCGTACATATGTTTAATGTGGAGAGTGAGGAGGAATTACGGCGCTTGCCTCGGTCGCGAAAGAAGCCCATCAGACTGCCTACGTGGCGCTGCGCGTCAATCCGGCCCTGCCGCCCAAGACGCACGTCAAAACCGATACCAGCGTCAAGGGCACCAAGTTCGGCCTCGACATCGACAGCGTTCTGGAAGTGGCCGAGCGCTTCGCCGGCAATCAGCGATGTTCACATCATCGGCCTGCACATGCACCTGGGGTCGCCGATCATCACGACACAACCGTACCGAGAGGGTATCGAAAAAGGCGTCTCTCTCATTCAGCGACTGCGGCAGCAGGGGCACAAGATCGAGTATCTGAACATGGGCGGCGGTTTCGGCATCCATTACCGGAAGAAGGAAGCACCGCCAGCCGACGCTTTTGCGGAAGTGATCGTGCCGGCGGTGAAGGCGGTCCGCTGCAAGCTGATCCTGGAACCGGGCCGATTCATCGTCGGCAACGCGGGGATTCTGGTCAGCCGGGTGATCTACACCAAGGAATCGGGCGGCAAGCAATTCGTCATACAGGACGCCGGCATGAACGACCTGATCCGGCCGACGCTCTACGAATCGTTCCATCGCATCTGGCCGGTCGAGCCGGCAGCAACGTTACCCGCACCGCCGGAGGACTACGAAGCCGACATTCCGGGCACGATCAAGCAAGACGTGGTCGGGCCGGTGTGCGAATCGGGCGATTTTCTGGCGAAAGACCGGCAGCTGCCGCCCATGCAACGCGGCGAGCTGCTGGCGACATTCAGCGCGGGTGCCTACGGCATGTCGATGAGTTCCAATTACAACAGCCGGCCGCGCGCTGCCGAGGTACTCGTCGATGGCGACGGACACCGGCTCATTCGGCGGCGGGAGACGTATGCGGACCTTGTGCGGGCGGAGGTGGAAATGAGTGGTGAGTGATGAGTGGTGAGTCGTGAGTGGTGAGTCGTGAGGTGAGTGGTGAGCGAAGGGGCGGGGGAATGAAGGCGCGGGGGGCGCAGACTCGGGAGTCAAGGAGTCTATCATGTTTCGCTTAATTTGCCGATTGCTGGTTGGTGTGAGTCTTCTCGCTGCCATGCCGGTCCAGGAGCCGGCGCAGGCCCAGCCCGCCGCGCCGACCCGGGATTACCGGGAGTTTTTCAAGAAGCCGGAGACGGTCCGTGAATTCTGGGACGCCATGCAATTCGAGATCGAGGTGGGGCGGTACGACCTGGCGGCCCGCCACCTGCACGGGTTGCTCGACCACAGCAGCAAATACCAGATCACGCAGAGGACGCTGGACGCCATGCGCGTGGGTGCGCCCGAAGGGGTTTGGTTGAAACTGAACACTTTGAAAGGCAAGTCGTTTGCGACGGCGGACGAACTTACTGCCGAGCTGGCGAAGGTCCTGGAGAAGGAGGAACTGGATCGGTCCGGCCCCGTAGTGAAGCAAAATGCCAAGAATTCCGATGATCTGCTCGCAATCGAAAGCAAGGAAGGCATGTCGGCCTTTCTGAAGTTGCAGACCATACCCAAATGGTCGGCTGATCTCCAGGTCGAAGCCCAGGCGCGCAAGGATGTTATCGATTTGATTGCACGCATCAACCCCCTCGTCAAGGAGAAGCAGGGCGATGAGAAGCTGATCGAGAAGCTCGCCGATAACCTGGACGCCAGCTTCGAGGAACGCCAGTATGCTGTGCAGGAGTTGTACAAGTCGGGCGCCGTCGCCATGCCGAAGTTGATTGAGAAGCTGCGGGCAGCCACTGGGACCAAACGGACCAGAATCGCGAATGCCATCCTGCAGCTTCGCGATGACACGATCCCACCGCTGATCGCCGCTCTGGACATTGACGATAACCAGTTGCGCATGGATTTGATCGACATCCTCCGCCGGCGCAGAGCGACCCAGACAACTCCCTACATGCTCTACTACGCAGCCTCTCCGAGACAGCCTGAGACGATTCGGCGCAAGGCCGAAGAGACGGCGGTTGCCTTCCTGGGCGTGCCGGCGAGCCGGCTGCCGCTGGCCAGGGTGGCGTTGACCAAGGAAGCGGAACGTTACTACATGCACCAGGTCAAATACCCCGATCCCGATGCAGTAGCCATCTGGCGCTGGAACGGGACGCAAATCGTCATCGGCTGGCCGCCGGACAGCGTGAAGGTGCCGATCACCAGGGCGGAAGAATACTATGGTCTGCGCTTCGCCCGCTGGGCGCTGGAAATCGACCCGAATTACCGGCCCGCCCAGGTCGTTTTTCTCAGTCTGGCACTGGACAAGGCCTATGAAAGGGCCGGCGTGACGAAGCCGCTGGTGAAGGGGGCGCCGGAAATGAACCAGCTTTTGACCACGGTGAGTCCGGAACTGGTCAACGAGGTACTGGATCGCGCACTGACTGATCGGCGCTTGCTGGTGATCCTGGGAGCGACGCAAACCCTGGGCAACCTGAACGAGGTACGGGCCATCAAGCCGTCCAGCAGCGGCGAGCCGGCCCTGGTGCGCGCCCTGAACTATCCCGACCGGCGCGTCCAGATGGCAGCGGCACAGGCGCTGATCCGCACGCCAGGATCGCCGTCGACCGGAGCGTCGGTGCGCGTGCTGGAAGTGCTGCGGCGTGCGGTGGCGGCAGCGCCGGGAGTGCCGGTGACCTACGCGCTGGCGCCGACAGCGGACGGCGGCAGGGACAGGCCGCCGCCGGCCCCGGCACGCACGCTTTCGCCGGAACAGAAGATTGCCGAGCTGACGCTCGACATCATCGGCTGGGCGGCCGCTGCCGGGCCGGCGGCCCCAGCACCCGTGCCGGCGGCCTTGCTCGGCGGCAGCAGAGCGATTCCGTCCGCCGAGGCGATAAACGTCGGCGATGACGTTGGAGCGAAAGTGCTGGTCGCGTTCGTCGACGACAAGCTCGCTCAGGACGCGGCACTTAACATCAAGAAAGCCGGCTTCCAGGCGGTGATTGTGCCGAGCGGTCGGGACATCATTCGCCGGCTCAACGCAGCCGCCGACATCGACGCCCTGCTGATCGACTCCAGCCTTCCGGAGCCTGGACTGAGCTTTCTGCTGGCGCAATTGCGGGCCGATTTCCACGCGGGCCACCTGCCCATCCTTCTCACCGTGCCTGCCGACCGGGAGATTCCTGTCCGGCGTCTGGCGGAAGTGTACCGCAACGTCTGGGTCATTCCTGAATCGATGCCGCGCGACGAGGCGGCCTTGAAGCGGGAACTGACCCGGCGCATGAAAGAGGTACTCATTCAGCCGATGACCGGCGAAGAAAGAAAAGAGCACGCCGAGACCGCACTCAAGCTGCTGGCCAAGGTGGCCAAGGGTGAGGCACTCGATTACGACGTTCGGCAAGTGGCCGACACAGTCCTTGAGGCAATGCGCAACCGGCAAGCTGAGCGACGATGCCGTCCTTGCGGCCATAGAGCTAGCGGGCAGGCTGCCGGGACGGACCCAGAACAAGTATCCGCAGAATGAATTGGCTGAGATGCTGCTCGACGGCACTCGGTCGATTCCTGTGCGGACGGCGGCCGCTGTTGAGCTGGTCCGGCATATTCAGATGCGCGGCCAGATGCTGTCACGGAGTCAGAGGAAGGACCTGGAGGACCTTCTGGCCAAGTCGCCGGATGCGGGGCTGAAAGCCAGTGTCGCCAATGTGCTTGGCAGCATGCAGCGCGATCCCACTCAGGTTCCGCGCCGGCTGGGAGAGTACTACCCGCCGCCGCCGGTGGCGGGGGTGGCTACGCCGGCACCACCGCTGGCCGATCCCTTGCGGCGGCCCTAATACGGAATTTGCAACACAAAGACACAAAGGACACAAAGATGACCGAGGGTAAATCGGTTATGTGACGAGCCCAAGGTAAATATTCGGCTAGCCCAACTTCTTGCGTAGTCCTCGCGACAGTTAGATCTTACTTAGTTTGACGTTCTTGGACGGGTTTTGTCTCGCTTTTTTCCGGTTCCTCACGACCAGTCAGCCTAACATGCTTTGTGCATGGACGCCGACATCTTCTATCCTCTGGTGCCACGCTCGCCTACCGCCGAAGACGCTACTCCCGTACTTCTCGGTGATGGCACGGTGGAATCTCCTCCTACCCCTGAAGAACGTCTGCATGCAATCCTCTTCTGGTTGCGGCCGATGCCACTCATGTTGGCCGGCCCGACGCAGCGTGCCGACAGGGTATCCAGGACCTTGGCATCCAGAGAAGCATTGTCCGCGGCACGGACAGGCGCAATTTGAAAGCCAAACAGGTACCAGCAGACGGTAAACAGGAAGATGGTAAGTTTTTGCATAATTGAGGATTGCGTTGAGGTATTGTACTACGCATTTGCACCTTCATCGTTTGGTGAGCCGCGCCAGCACGTTCATGATCCCTTTCAACGGCATCACCTCGACGCGCTCGTGGACTGGATAGGTCTCGCTGCCGGGATAGACGATCCAGGCTCGCTCCAGCTTCAGGTCCGCCAGAGCGATGTGCAGCGATTTCGTCATTTCCGGCGCAGCGCTGGTCTTGAACTCGATGCCGTAGCGCCGGCCGCGCCGAATCAAGAGCAGGTCCAGTTCCGCGCCGGCGTGGGTTCCCCAGAAGAACGCCTGCTCGGCGCCGGTGACGCTCAGCACCTGTTCGAGGGCGAATCCTTCCCACGATGCGCCATACTTGGGATGTCCCTCCAGGTCCCCCTGACTCTGCACCGCCAGCAAAGCATGCAAGAGGCCGGAATCGCGCACGTAAACCTTGGGGGCTTTGTACTGACGCTTGCCCAGCGCCAGTCGAAGCTGAGCGCGTTGGTGCGGGCGAGAAACGATCGGGGAAAGCCCCCACGCCGCCAAAGCACTTGTGTCTTGGTTTGGCCCACCTCACCCAGATCGAAAGGCCCCAGATCCACGAACCCCACCCGGCCCGCCAGCGATTCGGAGGCGCCGCGCCACCAATTCGGGAGAGGCGCTGCCAAGGATCAGGAAGCGGGTCCGCGACCGAGAGCGATCAGCCAGGGGACGAAGGAGGGTACACAACTCCGGCTGGCGTTGAATCTCGTCGATGACGACCAGGCCGGACAGGGGCGCCAGCGTCAATTCGGCATTCGCCAGCCGTGTACGGCCGACGCCGGTCTCCAGGTCGAAGTAATGCGAACGACCGCGCTTGGCAAGTTCCCGTGCCAGCGTCGTCTTGCCGCATTGGCGCGGGCCAAGCAGGACGCAAACCGGATTGTTCGCCAGCGCGGACCGGACCGCCTTCAGGGCACGCGTACGACGGATCATCATAAATGGTATCCTTGCATTTCTGAAGGTAGCCTACAGAAATACAATAATGCGTGTCAAGTGACATGGCCCGGATTCTCGGGCTACCGGAGAAGAAGGCCGCAACGCCATCGGTGATCGAGTTCACGCCGATGGAGGAGATCGAGAACGCGATGCGCAGGAAGCTGGATTCGATTGACATTGGAGCGACGACGGAGAAGGCGATCAGGGAGGGGTATGATAGGACACGGGGAAGAGTGTAAGTTCGTTTAGTCACAACAAGGATCTCACATATCTATTCTAGAACGATTTGCTGGCACAAATCACCGGCACTTCTGTAACCCAAGCCTTCCAGACATTACGTAAATTCTGTGCGTCCTGCCCATTGACTTACTTTACGAAGGCGCCTATAATGTTCAAGGATTAGGAGGCGCACGTAATTTTCTTGGAGTCAAAAAATGAAAAGGAGGGTATTGGCCTCTGCCTGGGTGGCTGAGGGGGGCAGAGGCAGACGGCAGAAAACGTGAGAGCCACCGAGTGCGGCTAAACAATCGGTGGCCCTCGGAACAATGGGAGTGGTCCGGCCGAACTTGGCCCGACCGGGCACTCCACAACACTACTATTATAGGAGTTTTTTCTATGTATGGAGGTGAAATAATGGCTTGGACACCCATTCGAGGCGGTTCGAAACCGGGCAACGCTGATTTGCCGGAACTACCAGCAGATCGGGGTCGCTACTTACTGCTCTTGGGGTCCCCTCTCATCGACGAGGGGCCTCGCTGGGTACACTTTTCGTGGCGAGGTGAGTCGTTCGCCATTCGCGACTATCTCAAGGGCCGGATGATGCGCCAGGAGCCAGGACTGACCGCTTCAAATGTCTGGGATGCAGCGTTGAAGAAGATCCCCGCCACTGGGGATTACTACCACCCATGTGAGGACACCAACTGGTGGACAGAATCGCTCAAGAAGTTACCTGTCAAGTAGCCGGAGCTTCAAAACAACCGCCGCACGTTCGGGACAACCTAGGTGTGCGGCGGTTGCGTTCTTCCAGACTGACTTGTACGTCTCTTGGGGAGGGCAAGGAGACGATCCCGCGAAATGTATCAGCTATGTCCTCTTTTGTCCCTTTTGCTTTTGTCCCTTTTGCCCTTTTGCATTCCACGAAAAGCCATGATGGCGGTCCGGTCAACTTGATCGACTTGTTAACCCGGTTTCACTCCACCCTTCGGTATTTACGGATATCGCGGTCGCCTACTTTTTCCTTCCAAGTCTGCCACTGTGCCGCGGCGTCATAGATCGCGACGAATACTACCATCCCGAAGAGCTTTGAGCTGCTACCCGGAAAAGTGCGATTCCATTCGTTGCGCCGGTCCCAGCGGTCAAGCATGTCCCGCCCCGCTGCTGTGCTATTGAACTCGTGCTTGTCCGCTGCATACTGCCGAATTGCTTCAGAAAGCGAATTGATCACGTCAGGATACTGTGCTTCCGCGTCGCGATAGATTTTCCAATGATCGCCGTCGGGAATCCTTTGGCTTACGCCGTCAATCATGTCGGTATCTCCAGTGCTGTTCAGACTGCTTCCAGCAACTGGGAGTTCGCCTTTGCAGCAGTGTCTTGGGAAATCAGGCCCTCTTGGTCAGTTGCGGCCACTACCAGTTTGCATTGTGATTCGCCGTCCGGCTGGACTTGAACGATCACGTTGGCTCGGTTCATGTTGAAAATGCCGCTGCCGATTTCGCCGACAATCCGTCCGAATTTCTCTTGAACGCTTTGAACACGACCCGCCTTTTTGAATGCAGCAAGAACGGCGGGCATAGCCTGTGCAAAGGGCATCGGTATTGTCAGCTCCTATTTCTGCTGACTGGTTCGTGTTAACGCCATCTATCTCCCTTTCGGCTAACCTACACGCATCTTGAATTTCTCCTGCCTCTGCGCGACAAAGGCTGAGGTTTTCCCGCAAATGACCGCTACCGCCGTGGCGTCTGTTCGCTCTCAGTATGAACCCCATCCTCACTCCTGTCAAGCATTTTCTCACCAATCTGCCCATGCCACAAACCACTCTATGCCAATCCCCGCCCGCCCGCTTAGCCTCCATCTCATCAAGCCATTAGGGGCAAGTCAGTGGAGATCGACACCAAGCGGTTAGCTGGCCGGCCCCGGAGATGGATCAACCCACACAACAGGCAACCGCCCATCAGAGGTTCCCCGATGCTTGTCACACTCAAAAAAGCCTTTCTCGGCCAGGACGCCGGCAAGACCATAGACGTCAGCGGCGCCGACGCCGCCACGCTCCTCAATCAGCAGATCGCCGAGGCTGCCGGGCTGGCCACGATTAGTCTTCCAATCCCAATTCGCTTAGCGATTGGCCCTTGAGGATGGCTTTGCGCAGGGTCGGGAAGCGTTCGGCGGGCAGTTGCGCCAGCCTGACTAATACTGTTGGAGAAAGAGGGCCATACTTTTCCTCCAGCAATTCACGCAAAAAGTTCGCGCCGTCCTTTCTCGATTCCTTTTTCGATTCCTTTTTCGATTCCTTTCTCGTACCATGTAGTATTCATTGCTTGCACTCCCACATAAGACTCCGTGGCCACCAGTCGCTGGAATTCACGCTGTTGCGCTTCGTCGAGCGGCAAATAAGCCTGAACGCACTCCCCAAGGAGCAGCCCGGAAACGCTCGTTGAGTCGGTCTGCAAGTGCCTGCACGTTAAGATCTTGCTCCAAAGTAAAAACCGATCACCGCAGCCAGGATAGCGGCCAATCCGGTCATCTTTTCAGCCAGTGCTGGTCGCAGTTCAGCTGACAAACTGGGATAGATCAGTTGCAAGAGAAAAGCAACTCCCAACAAAAGCGCCGCGATGAGCGAGAGCCAGGCAAGGATGTCCTGGTACAGGAAGGGCAGGTCGTCGCCAACGACAGCGTGCATCAAGAGCGTGACGAGGTAGCCGAGGAAGAAACCGGCCAGGAGCACGAGCGGCGTGTAGCCCGGCACCTTGAACTGGTCCTCGAATTCATGCCGGTTCAGGTGAATCCAGATGACCAGGCCGGCGAAGCCGATCAGGAGCAGGAAGCGCACGGTACCCCGCGGCAGGTGGAGTGGATGCGCGTCCACCGCGTGTGCAACGCCGATGATCTTGCCGTGAGCGGCAAAATAGCTCGCCAGGATCAGGATAAACAGATACTGGAGCGGCATGAAAAGCGGCGGCATTTCCAAACCGTCCATTGGCCAGAGAGCGACGGCCCAGAGCAAGGCCAAAACCAGCAGGGCCAGCAAGGCGCGGACACTGCCGGCGGGCAGTCCTAACGCCTGCCGGCGCGGCCGGAACGGAATTGCGGCAGGCGCCAATCCAGGAATATCGGTCAGATTTGAACCAAGATCGGGACTTGAGGACATGTGCGGAACCTCTCATTTCGAAAGCACGGCTGTCAGCAATGAAGAAGAACGAAGGATGAAGGATGAAGGATGAATCAATACCAAGGACGAACCAGCTGGCTTTCCCCCGTTTTTTCATCCTTCATCCTTCATCCTTCATCCGGGTGCAGGACATGGTTTGTGCTCGACGTAGCCGAATTCGCCAGAATTCGGGGGGCGCTTTCTCCCCAGGCCCCGAATTCTGGCGAATTCGGCTACAGAGCCTCCAGGGTATTTAACGCGCCGTTGCAAACCGTGTCCTGCACCCCCTTCATCCTTCTTTTACGGCCTTGGCCTTGACGATAGCGTCAGGTAACTTATCATAACGTCTTTCGACATCTTATTGTTCGGGCAGGACGGAATTCGCAATGTCAACCTACATAGCCAATAAGGAAACGGTGACGCCACGCTGGTACGTGATCGACGCGACCGATCAGGTCGTGGGCCGGCTGGCGGTGCAGATCGCCACGATTCTCCGCGGCAAGCACCGTCCCGACTATACGCCGCACGTGGATACCGGCGACTTCGTAATTATCATCAACGCCGAGAAGGTCCGCTTCACGGGCAAGAAGATGGAAACGAAAGTCTATCGGTCTTATACCCATTATCCCGGTGGACTGAAAGAGGTCAAGGCCGGCGACTTGATCAAGAAACATCCCGATCGCATTCTCAAGGCAGCCGTGCAGCGAATGGTGCCGCGCAACAAGTTGGGCCGGCAACAGATGACCAAGCTGAAGATCTATGCCGGGCCAAGCCATCCCCATCAAGCCCAGCAGCCGCAGGAATTCAAGTTGGCTCCGAGCCCCAAGCGTTAGCGACGGGTGTTTGGCAATCGTAAGACGGAGGTAGATCGTGGCCGAAGCGAAAGTGAAAAAGCAGTTTTATCTGGGCACTGGCCGGCGCAAGACGGCTGTGGCGCGGGTGCGTTTGTGCGAGGGTACGGGTATCATCCGCATCAACGGTCGTGACCTGGAAGAGTTCTTCACCGAGGATAAGGACCGTGCCGCCGTCGTGGGACCACTCGATCTCACGGAAATGCGCGGCAAGCTTGATGTTACGGTCACTGTCAACGGCGGGGGCTTCACCGGTCAGGGTGGGGCCGTTTGCCAGGGCGTGGCCCGAGCCTTGAAAACCATGTTTGGACTCCCCACGGAGCCTAGTGCCGAAGGTGAAGAAGGCATCAACAAGATGGACAAGAAACTGCGTGATTCCGGCTACCTCACTCGTGACAGCCGCATGAAGGAACGCAAGAAGTATGGCCGCAAGGGAGCGCGGAAGAGCTTCCAGTTCTCGAAACGCTAACGAACCTCATTGTTTAGCCGTGAGCCGGTAGGCGAGCGCGAGCACGATCCAACGCGCTTGCCTACCGGCTCACGGCTAAACTGTTTAACAGTGGCCATGGGTAAATTCCCACCGCCAGCGTAATAATCGCACACATCAACACCGCTGCCAGCACAGGCCAGGCTCGCGGTTTCTCCAGGGGCTTGATCGGACTGCGGAGATACATGACCGCGACGATCCGCAGGTAATACCAGGCGCCGACGGCCGCATTGATCGCGCCGATGAGCGCCAGTATCTGGAAGCGCCAACCCTGCGGGCCGTCCGTCGGGACCAGGATGGTTGCAAAGAACAGCAGCAACTTGCCCGCGAAGCCAGCGGTCAGCGGGATGCCGATCAGACTGAAGAGAAACACCATCATGAGCAGTGCCACGCCCGGATGACTGCGGCTCAGGCCGGCCAGGTCATCCACGGTTTCGACTGGCCGCCGCGGCGTGCTCAGGTAAGAAAGCACGGCAAATGCGCCGACAGTCATGGCTCCGTAGGCCACCAGATAAAAGAGCACTGCTTCGACGCCTCCCGGAAGCACCTCCGTTGAGAAGGACGGATTCGCCATCCGTCCTGCACGGGCCTCGAGCAGATAGGGCGTGGCGGCCAATCCCATGAGCATGTAGCCGGCATGAGCCACGCTGGAATAGGCCAGCAAGCGCCTGACGTTGTCCTGGAGCAAGGCCAGGACGTTGCCGATCAACATGGTCACGGCGGCGAGAATCCACAGCAGAGTGGCGACCTGGGTGTCCAGCGTCAGACCGCGTAAGGCGTCCCTCGTCAGCATCTCGACAGGTGCGAAACCCAGCAAACGCATCAGGGCGACAAATCCCGCCACCTTGGGCACAAAGGCCAGAAGTCCCGCGGCTGCCGGCGTCGTCCCCTGATAAACATCCGGGGCATAGAAGTGAAACGGCACGGCGGTGATACGGAAGCCAAGCCCAGCCACAACCATCACGAGAGCCACAGCCACCAGGGCCGACGAACTCCCGCTGCCTGCCTGGGCCAATGCGGCGGTGAGCGCCGGCAGGTTTGTCGTGCCGCTCAGACCGTAAAGATAGCTGAATCCGAAGAGCAGCAAGGCCGATGAAAAGATGCTCAGGAGGAAATACTTCATGGCCGCTTCCTGGGCCGGCTTGTCGGATCGTGGCAGATAAAGAAGCACGTATGTTGGAATGCTGATAAGTTCGAGGGCCAGAAAGAGCGTAACAAGCTCATTAGCCGCCCCGGTCAGGCACAAGCCGGCGATGATGAGGAGCAAGCAAGCGTGATATTCCCCGGCCTGTCCTTCGGGGACCTCGTGCCAACTGAAAAGCACGTGTACGACACCGCCGGCCAGCGCGATGACCTTGATGATGAGCGCCAGGTGATCGAGGACGATGGGGCTGGTGAAAACGGCTGCGGCGCTCGCCGTCCCTGCGGACGAGGAGGTGAGATAGAGTGCGCAACCTGCCAGGCCAAGTGCGGCGAGAGCCAGGGCGGCCCAGAGATGCCGGCTGGCCTTGAATGTTGCTCCCAGAAAGAGCACGCAGGCGGCGACACCAAGGATCGCCTCGGGAATGATCGAGGAGAAAAATGACGGGATCATGGTGCCTCCTCGGTTTCTGGGTTTAGCCGCGAGCCGGTAGGCGAGCGCGGAGCCAACGCGCTCGCCTCCGGCTCGCGGCTAAACGGGATGGCGTTGTTGTGAGCAAGATCGACAACCAACTTGATATCACGCCTTGAGGCGTCGAGCAGCGGCTGTGGGTAAACGCCGATCACCAGACACAGCACGGCAATGGGGACGAGAGCCGCCCACTCGCGCAGGTTGAGGTCGGCGACCGGAGCGTGCCCCTCACCCCTACCCCTCTCCCCCGCTGCGGGGGAGAGGGGTAGGGGTGAGGGCGGCTCTTTCACCGGACCAAAGAAGACACGTTGCAGCATCGTCAGCAAGTACCAGGCGCCCAGCACGATGCCGGAGGCCGCCAGTACACCCAGCAAGGCTCGGCTGACATTGTGGCCTTCATACTGATAGACGCCCATGAGCACGAGCACCTCGCCGACGAACCCGTTCAGGCCGGGTAAGCCGACACTGGACAGAGAGATGAAAACCGCGAAACAGGCAAGCATCTTGAGGCGGGCGGCCATGCCGCCGTAGTCGGCGATCTTGCGCGTGTGATAACGATCGTAGAGCATGCCGACCAGAAGGAAGAGAGCGCCGGTCGAAAGGCCGTGGTTGACCATCTGCAAGAGGCTGCCCGACAGCCCGACCTCGTTCAAGGTGAACATGCCGAGCATGCAGAAACCGAGATGGGCGACGCTGCTGTAGGCAACCAGTTTCTTGATGTCGTCCTGGGCCAGGGCGCAAAGCGAGCCGTAGATGATGCCGATAACCGCCAGCGCGCCGATGAGCGGGACGCCGATGGTCAGGCTGGCGTCGGGCGTCAACGGCAGGCACAGGCGGAGGAAGCCGTAGGTGCCGATCTTCAAGCAGCACGCCGGCCAGGAGCACGCTGCCGGCCGTCGGCGCCTCGACGTGGGCCAGCGGCAGCCAGGTGTGCAGCGGCACGAGCGGCACCTTTACCGCGAAGCCGGCCATCAGTGCCAGAAAGACAGCAACCTGCACGACTCGCCAGAAAGCGTGCTCGCCCGCGTAAGACGGATTGCCAATCCGTCCGTTGCACTCCCGCAACCAGGTCCGGAATCGAAAACGTCAGTTGGCCGCTCTTGTCATGGTAGGCCAGAACGATTCCGAGCACGCCCAGGAAGGTGATCAGGCTGCCGGCCAGAGTATAGATGAAGAACTTGCGAGCGGCGTGCTGCCGTTGCGGCCCGCCCCAGATGCCGATGAGAAAGAACAACGGCACCAGCGTCAGCTCGAAGAAAACGTAAAAGAGAATGATGTCGAACGCAGATGAAGACGCCGAGCATCGCCGTCTCGAGCAGCAGGAGGCAAGCGTAATACTCGTTGATGCGTTCCTTGATGGAAGTCCACGAGATGAGCACAGCGGACACCATCAGCACGGCCGTCAATGCGACCAGCCAGACGTTGAGGCCGTCGAGGCCAACGAAGAATTGGATGGCCGCCGATGTCCCTGCATCTCCGTGGGGGAGGGGTAGGGTGCTCTTCCCGGAGGCGCAGGTAAGGATCAAGACCATTGCGTGACCATTTCTGGATGGAACGTCGTGAGAGATGGTTCATCGTGGCCGCGAAACCGCCAGGCAAGGTTGGAGGACGCGATGATTGCCAGGGTCAGGCAGCCGAGGGTCACGGCAAGGCTGATCCAGCGGATCGCAGCAGCCCGGCGCGGTCCCAGCAGCGCAACGATCACGGCTGCCGCAAACGGGAGAGCCAGCAGGCCGAGCAACATCATCCGGAAGGGATCACTCATCATGGGATCCTTGAGAACGCCAGGGCGATCAGGAACACCGCCAGGCCCAGCACCATCGCCAGGGCGTAGAACTGCACCAGGCCGTTCTGAATCGGCCGGAACAGCACGCCAAGGAAGCGCGGCACCTGGCCGATCAGGTCGACCAGGCCGTCCAGCACGTAGAGATCAATCAGCCGGCAAAACGTGGCGAACCCTTGGCCAGCGGCTTGACGATGAAGGCGTCGTACAATTCGTCCAGATGGAACTTGTTGAGCGAGAGCTGGTAGAGCCCCTGCAAGCTGTCAGCAACTCGGCCAGCCAGTCCTGGTTGCCGGACGTACATCCACCATGCGGCTCCGATGCCTGCCAGCGAGACGGCGGCACTGCCGAGCATGAGCAGCACGTTCGTGTGGTGTTCATGAATCTCTCCCGTGAACATGAACGGTGTGCGTTCGAGAAAGCTGCTGAACCAATGCGTGAAAGGCTCGACGACGATGCCCACGCCTGCCGCGCAGACCGCCAGCACGACGAGAGGAACACAGCATCACCGGCGACGATTCGTGAGCGTGGTCACCGGCTTCACGTGGGACATGCTCTTCACCCCAGAAAGTCAGGAAGTAGGCCCGGAATGTGTAGAAAGCAGTCAGTGCTGCTGTTCCAAGCGCGATGATGAATAAAAGCAGATAGACTCGAGGATAGTGATTACCCTTGATGGCAGCCTCGAAAGCAGCATCGAGGATCTGTCCTTGCTCCAGAAGCCCGATAGGAGCGGAAAGCCGGCCAGTGCCAGGGCACCGCACAAAAACGTCCAGTGAGTGGTCGGCAACAAGCGCCGCAACCCACCGAGCCGGCGCATGTCGATGACGTTGCCCATCGCGTGCATCACGCTGCCGGACGCCAGGAAGAGCAATGCCTTGAAGAAGGCGTGCGTGAAGAGATGAAAGATGGCAGCCACAACCGCAAAAGTCCGCAGGTTCGGCGAGTTGGCACTGCCCAGCGCCAGGAACATGTAACCGAGTTGGCTGATCGTTGAATAAGCCAGCACGCGCTTGAGATCGTTCTGGGTCAGAGCGATCAGGGCGGCCAGCAGAGCCGTGAAACCGCCGATGCAAGCGACGACAAGCTGTGCTGCCGGCGACTGGGCGAACAGCGGCGTGCAGCGGGCCACGAGATAGACGCCGGCGGTCACCATCGTTGCTGCATGAATGAGTGCACTAACGGGAGTCGGGCCTTCCATCGCGTCCGGCAACCAGACGTGCAGCGGGAATTGAGCCGACTTGCCGACTGCCCCCATGAACAACAACAAGCAAATCGCGAGCATCGGGATGCTCGGAGTGCTGGTCATATTGTTGATAAAGTTCTGCGCAAAACCTCTGAATAGTCCAGCGTGCCGAAGTTGATCCAGATCAGAATAATGCCAAAGAGAAGCCCAACGTCGCCCAGTCGCGTCACCAGGAATGCCTTGCGGGCTGCCGCAGCGGCCGATGGTCTTGTGAACCAGAATCCGATCAGCAAATAGCTGCACAGCCCAACCCCTTCCCAGAAGGCGTAGAGCAGCAGGAAATTGCTCGCCAGGACCAGCCCCGTCATCGAGAAGATGAACAACGCGATCTCTGCGAAGAATCGCGGATAGCCCGGATCGCCGCGCATGTAGCCCGCCGAGTAGATCGCGATTAGTCCGCCGACAAACGTCACCGTGACCAGCATGATCGGCGGTCAAAGCATCGGCGCGTAAAATGAACCCGACATCGACGCTGCCAACCCGAAACCAGGTGTAATGCCCTTCGATGGCCAGGTCCCCATGCGCAACAGCGAGCAGCACCAATACCGAGAGCACGCACGAACCAATTGTCGCCAGGATGCACGGCCAATGACTGTGCCGGCGCAGCACACCTGGCCCCAGGAAAGCAGTCAGCACGCAGGCCGCCAGCGGTAACGCAGGAATCAGCCAGAGCAGGCCCAGAGTTTTCGCTTCGGAGACCAGGATCAGGTTATACATGGCTGGTCTCCTCAGGTTGTTCCGGCTCCAGGCCGGCTGGCGTCAGCTTCGGTAGCGGCTCCTCAGACGGCGCCGGCGGCAACGGTTCCTCATCCACAATCGGCGTCTGCCCCGCTTCACGCAAGTCTTGCCACAAGCTCACATCGAGTGACCGGCTGCTGCGGTACAAGATCAAGATCAACGCCAGCGCAATGGCCGCCTCGCACGCCGCCACGGTGATGATGAAGAGCACAAACACCTGTCCTTGCAAGTTGCCGCGGAAGCGCGCGAAGGCCACGAGGTTGACCGCCACGCCTTGCAGCATCATCTCGGCGGAAAGGAACATGACGATCAGGTTTCGCCGCGTCAGGAAGCCGACGATGCCGAGCACGAACAGGACGGCACCGACAACCAGGTAATGATGCAGGGGTATCATGCGGGCTTCTCCCCACGGCGAGTAGCAATGGCGATGGCTCCAATGGTCGCGACGAGCAAGAGAGTGCCACCCAGCTCGACCGGCAGCAGAAAATCGGTGAACAGCGACCGGCCGAGGTAGGCCACGTTCTCGGCGGGCATCTGCGGTCTACCCTGCTCGTCAGGGCGCAATTCGTCATGGGGGCGGGGACCGCTCAAGGATGAGAGCTGCGTTTGTTGTTCCGCCTGGCCAAGCGGGTGTTGCAGTTCGCTTCGCTGCAACACGTACAGCAGTGCCCCCAACAAAAAGAACCCCGCAAGACAGGCCAGCAATGGCTCCCGTGAACGCAAGTCGGCATCGGACGGCCCAGCCTGCTGGGCCAGCATGAGGACAAACAGGAATGTGACGACGATGGCCCCCGCGTAGATGATCGTGGTCGCGGCGGTGAGGAACGGCGCCGCCAGCAACAGGAACAGACCGCAGGTGCTGAGCACGACGAGGGCAAAGGAAAACGCAGCACGAGCCGGGTTGCTCTGCGTGACCAGGAGCAGCCCGGACCACGGCGATACCCGCAAAGGCATAGAAGAGGATCGTTTCGGCCGTGACAGCACCGGCGCGCACCACAAGCCAGCCGGCGAGCAGGAGTGCCAGTCGCCCCAAGTGTACTCCCCAGAGCGCGGAGTTGCCGTTCGGGCCTGGCAGCAGCAGATAAACGGCTGCCAGCCCCAATGCAGCGGGCAACAAGATGTCCAAAGTTCGGGCATGCGTGCGCAACCTCAAAGTTAGGCGAGCGGCGGGGCTTGTCCCCGCCGTATTACCGCCGGGGTAAACCCGGCGCTCGCTCATTGTTGTCTCACCGCGCTGGTCCCGGTTCCGATGCTACGCTCAGCCGGCCTCCGTGAGTGCGGATCGGGTCGGTCCCCTCAGCGACTGTCTTATCAAAGACGCTCAGTAGCTTCTCCTTGTCGAACATCATTTCTTCCCGGCTCAGCCCGGTAAGGTCGAACAGTGAAGTCAACTCGATGGCATCGACCGGGCAAGCCTGCTCGCACATGCCGCAATAGATGCAGCGCAGCTCATCAATGACGAACATCTCCGGATACTTCTCCCGATCCGGCCACGGCGACGGCGCGGCCACGATGTCGATACAGTGGGCCGGACAAGCGGTCGAGCACATGTAACAGGCCACGCACTTGACCCGCCCCGCCTCGTCGCGGTTGAGACGATGGACGCCGCGATAGTTGGGCGGCAATTTCGGCCGTTCCTCGGGAAACTGCTGCGTGATCCTGGGCATGAACACGTGCTTCACCGTCGTCTGCAGCCCGTCGACGATGGCGGGCAGGTAAAGTCTTCTCCAGGAAGCCCGATCCTTGGCGCCTCGACCCATTTGATGTCACTTTCGCTATCGGCATTTGTGGCCTCCTCGTTTAGCCGCGACCCGAAGGGGAGCGCGGGCTCCGCGACCCCTCACCCCTACCCCTCTCCCCTGCGGCAGGGGAGAGGGGTAGGGGTGAGGGGTCGCGGCTAAACGGTTCTTGGGCGAGCGGGCCGGTACATCCCGGCAACGCCGGCGATGACGAACAACAACACCGACGCCGGCAGCAACCACCAGTCGCTCCAGCCCATGTGCTTGACCACCATCACGCAGACAACGTTGGCCAGCGCCAGCGGAATCAGCACCTTCCAGGCCAGTGCCCATGAACTGATCGAACCGAAAGCGCGGCAATGTCCAGCGCACCAGCATGAACAAGATAATGAAGCAGACCATCTTGCCGGCAAAGATACCGAGCTTGAGCACCATGTCCGCCATCCCGCCCGCTTCGGCACTCTCAAGCCGGGCAGGTGCCAGCCGCCGAAGAACAGGATGACCGCCAGAAAGCTCGTGGTAATCATGTGCGTATACTCGCCGAGGA
Source organism: uncultured Gemmataceae bacterium (assembly GCA_963804745.1). Lineage (GTDB taxonomy): Bacteria > Planctomycetota > Planctomycetia > Gemmatales > Gemmataceae > CAWDRY01. Next base: position 52,651 of record CAWDRY010000046.1, on the reverse strand, counting down.
AGAACAGGCCGAACTTCAGAGCACTGTACTCCGTGTGGAAGCCGCCGACCAGTTCCTGTTCTGCTTCGGGAAGATCGAACGGCAAACGGTTGCACTCGGCGAAAATGCTCGTGAGGAAGAGAAGGAACCCGAGCGGCTGATAGAGGACGTTCCAGCCTCCGGCAACCTGTTGACCGATGATCTGCTCCAGGTTGAGCGACCGTGACAGCAGCACGACGCCGAGCACCGACATGCCCATCGGAATTTCATAGCTGATGATCTGGGCACTGGAGCGCAGCGCTCCGAGAAAACTGTACTTGTTTCGTGACGACCAGCCGCCCAGGATGATGCCGTAGACGGTAAGGCTGCCCACTGCGAAGACGAAGACGATGCCAACGTCCACGTGCGGAGTGATCACGAACTGAAAGGTTTGGTTGTATTTCTTCACCTCATCCTCGAATGTCGGATCACTCTTGCGGGCCTCTTCCACGGTTTGAGGCCAGATGCGTTCCGGCGGCCAGTGGTCCGGCCAAAAGGCACGACGGCAAAGGCCAGCAGCGCCGTGCCGAACAGCGATGGCCGGCGCCAGCAAATAGAAGAGCTTATCGACGTGGCCGGGGATCATATCTTCCTTGAAGAGGAATTTAAGGCCGTCGGCGACGGGTTGCAACAGTCCATACGGCCCGACGCGATTCGGTCCGATGCGATCCTGCATGAAGGCGGAGACTTTACGTTCCAGTAGATGAGATAAGCGCATGTTCCCTGGATCACGCCGATGATGACTGCGATGGTGATGATCGTGGCCAGCAGGCTGAAATCGTAGTGCATGGGTCTCGAATCACTCCATATCGTTTAGCCGCGAGCCGAAGGCGAGCGCGAGGGGTGCTCGCCTTCGGCTTGCGGCTAAACAAGTCGTATACCGTATTCCCCCAGGTCGCCGCCCGCCAGCGGCGCGAAGTACGGGATTGCCTTCGCCAGTTCCTCCCGCAGTGTCGGCGCATGAACCAGACCGTGCCGCTCCAGCAGATCGAGAAAGATCTGCCCGTCCGTGCGGCACTCTTCCGGGCGGGCTGACGGCCCAGTGGATCGCCTGGGCAAGACCAGCATGATTGACAAAAGTGCCGTCTTTTTCTGCGAATCTTGCCGCGGGAAAGACATATCGGGCCACCTCGCTCACCGGTGAAGGCAGCAGATCATGGACGACCAGCAGCGGCACGCGCTGGAGTGCCGCTGCATGGTGTCCGGTGATCCAGCCGCCTCACCCCGCCCCTCTCCCGCGGCGAGGGGTTGGGGCGAGGCGGATAACCGGCCGCCAGGTAGACGGCTTGCAGATGCCCGTCGCCGGCCAGGCGCGGAAATTTCGTCAAAGCTGATGATCTGGCCCTGGAAATGCCGCAGCACTTCCTCGACGCCCCGCCGATTCGGACACTTCTCAGCCCGGATGGTGAACTTCACCGGCTGGTGAGCCTCCGGCCCGCTCACCTTGTCGTAGGCCCCGGAGGCTCGCCGATCCTTGGGATACGTGTCATCCTCACCGACTACCGGCACCGGCCCCAGCGCCAGCCTGACTTCCTCTGAAAGCCCTTTCAGAAACTTGCACAGCAGGTACGCTTCCTCACATGTCAAAAACGGCGACAGCACGCCCGCCACGCCGATCCATTCTGAGATGCGGCTTCCGTCAACTCGTGGCGCACGGCTTCAACGCCTCGGGCCAGGGCAACGCTTCAGCTTGCCGCCCCGACGGAGCATGCGGCCGCATGAACCGCTCCCTCGCATTGACGTAATGGTAGCCGAGGCGGCCCTCGTCGCACATGAAGTATCCCTGGGCCTGCGGATTGTAGCGCGGCCGCAACCGATAGATGACTTCCTTGTTCTGATCGACGTGAATGCTGCATCCGGCGCTGCAATCGGCACAGACGCTTTTCTGCAACGCAGATACCAGACCCGCTGCTTGTAAAGAAAGTCCTTGCTGCACAGTGCTCCCGACCGGACAGATGATCGACCACATTGCCTGCCAGCTTGTCGTTGCATGGTTCGCCGGGGAAAATGTCGATCTCGGAATGGTCGCCTCGGTTGATGACCAGCAGTTCCGCCGTACCGCTGATCTCGCGCGTGAAACGCACACAGCGCGAACACATGATGCACCGGTCCGTGAACAGCAAGATGTTGTTGCCGATGTGGTCCTTGTTGGGTGGCGTGTTCTTCTCGGTCAACCATCCGGCTCTGGGACCGGCCGAAGCCGATAGCTGTAGTCCTGAAGGAGGCATTCGCCCGCCTTGTCGCAGACGGGGCAATCGAGCGGATGATTGAGGAGCATGTCCCTCAAGCGTCTGCGCCTGGGCCTGGCGAACTCTGTCGCTGTTGGTCACGACGACCGTCCCGTCCCTGGCCGGCGTCTGGCAAGCCGGCACGACCTTGGGCAGCATGGTGACGGTGCCGTCCGGCTTGCGCTCGCCGACCTCGACCAGGCACATGCGGCAACTGGCGACTACGCGTCAACGCCGGATGCCAGCAGTAATACGGAATCTGGACCCCGGCGCGCTCCGCCGCCTGGATCAGGTTGAGCTTTTCAGTGCCGATATCGATCGGCTTGTTGTTGATGTAGACAACGGCCATGAGTTCTTCAGTTCTGCCGTTTTCAGTCTTCGTCCTGAGATCAGGCGGCTTACGCTCCCGCTCGCGAGTCTGAAAGCTGAAACTGAAAACTGTCACGTTTTCCGCCCACTGCGTATGAACTCCTCCATCTCCCCGCGAAACTTCCGAATCGCCGTCTTCACCGGCCAGCCCGCTCCGTCCGCCAGGCCGCAAATCGTCGTTCCGGGCATGATGCCGATGCTGTCGCCGACTTCTTCCAGGATCTGCAGATCCTCCATGCGTCCCTGGCCCCGGCGAATGCGATCGGTAATCTTCAACATCCAGGCGGTGCCCTCGCGGCACGGCGTACACTGGCCGCACGACTCGTGGGCGAAGAATCGGCAGATGTTGTATAGCACATCGACGATGCTTGTCGTCTCGTCAAAGACTGTCACGGCGGCCGTGCCCAGGCCCAAGCAGCCGACCTTCGCCGGCCCGTTGAAGTCGAGCGGCGTATCGAATTCGCTTCTCGGTCATGAAGCCCCATGCTGATGCCGCCGGGGATGCAGCCCTTCGCCCTGCGGCCTTTCCAGACGCCGCCGCCGTGCTTGTCGACCAGTTCGCGCACTGTCACGCCCAGCGGCAACTCGACGCAGCCCGGCTTGTTGACGTGGCCGCTGATGCAGTAGAGCTTCGGGCCGTAGCTGCCGGCGTCACGCGGGTTCTTCGGATCGGGCGGCACGCCGATCGACTTGAACCAGGCGGCGCCGCGATCGATGATGTGCGTCACGCAGGCCAACGTTTCGATGTTGTTGACGACGGTCGGCTTGCGGAATGCGCCTTCGACAGCGGGGAAGGGCGGCTTGATGCGCGGCCAGGCGCGTTTGCCTTCCAGGCTTTCGATCAGACCCGGTCTCCTCACCGCAGATGTATGCCCCGGCGCCACGGACGCTGATAAACGTCGAGATGGAAGTCCTTGCCGAGAATGTTCCGGCCCAGCAAGTTGCTGGCGTAGGCTTCGTCGATGGCCTTCTGCATGCCCGGAATGCCCGGCCGTACTCGTAGCGGACATATAATGTAAGCCGTGCTTGCCCGCGTGGCGTAGCAGGAGAGGATGATGCCTTCGAGGATCTGGTGTGGGTCTTCCTCCATGAGGATGCGGTTGTTGAAGGTACACGGCTCGCTTTCGTCGGCGTTGATGCACATGTAGATCGGGCCGGGATGGTCCTTGGGCAGGAAGGTCCACTTGAGCCCGGTAGGGAAGCCGGCCCCGCCGCGGCCGCGCAGGCCGGAGTCCTTGACGACGTCAATGACCTGAGCGGGGGTCATTTCGCTGACGGCCCTGGTCAGGGCGCGGTAGCCGCCGTCGGCGCGGTAACTCGCCAAAGATTGGCTGTCGGGCTTGCCGACACGGCGCAACAGTACAGGTTCGAAGGCTGGCATCAGTGCCTATCTCCGCTCATCTCCGTGATTCGGATTTCCACCTTCTTACCCACCGCTGGCTATTTCATCGAGTAATTTCTTCCGTGCCCCTTCGTATGGTGACATCCATGCCAATCGCATAACGCGCATTTGCTTTATTCCATGCTCGAAGAAAATAGCTGCTGCCGTCCGGTCGCATCCAGGTGTCCCCATCCCACCCTTCGGAAAGGGGCCCCAGCGTCATGTCGTCCGGGATATAATCGGATGGCGGGGAATCGATGCCGAGCAAGTGTCGATGTCCGCTATATCGCATGGTCCCCTCCAGTCTGCATTCGTTGGTTTCAACCATCTCTTGTGTAAGTCCCGTGGAGTCACGGGTTGACACGGCGCGGACTTCATGCCGCTTCTGGGTAGAGGGCCGCGAAGGAATCAACTCGCCTTCCACGTGAACGGTTTTGAAGGTTTCACCGTCAATCAGAATAGTGCCAGGTCCAGGCTCGACAATGGCTTTTTCTCCTTCTTCAATCGGACCGGCAAAGACCGTTCGGCCGTCACGGAAAAAGAAGATGTCCTTAACCAACATGTGAAACTTTCCGGGCATCCTGGTACCTCTGAAGTATTGTGCGCAGCACCTGGACGTCCTCAGCCGATATGCCAAGGAGCCTGCAGTGGCGCAGCATGAATATCTTTACGTGAATCTCCGCATCCCCGCCATCGAGCCTCCTGAGAATTCCCAGCCGCTCTTGCGTGCCATGGAGGAATTCCTCTAGTGCCTCGATTTTACGAGCATCCTCCTGAAGGATAATGTAATTGTATCCTTCACCACCCAGGTAGAAAGCGTTCGCTCCACAGACCTGAAGGTTCCGCCTCTCATCGGATCCTTCAACCGCAAATGCAAGGGTTCTCCCCTTCCGACGAATGGCCTGCAGAAGTTGGGCCGAAGCGATCTCGACGCCGCGCAGTTGATGTAACCACAAAATGATGTTTTCTGCCACGTCGGGTCGAAGGCGGCCTTCGCGCACGTCGTTCACCAGCATCCCCGGCGACTCGTCGCACATACCCAGGCATTCGGCGAACTCAAGGCTTAGGCAGCCGTCTTGAGTCGTGGCGCCGGGTTGGACACCGAGACCCTGGCAGAGGCTCACAAGGACTTCCTCGCCGCCCCGCAGTGAGCACGCCAGGCTGCGGCAGACCCAGATACGAGTGCGGCCCAGAGGATTGTCTTCCGGGCGGAAGAACCCGTAGAAGCTCATCGTATCGCGCACTTCGGCGGGGCTCAGGTCGAGCAGCTCGGCTATCTCCCGAATCGCCTCCAGCGGCACGCAGCGCAACGTGTCCTGGACCAGGTGCAACGCCGGCAGCGTCACCGCCTGCTTGTTCGGATAGCGCGGCAAGCATGCCAGTATCTTCTCTCTCAGTTGCTCGCTCAACACGCCCATCCGTCTCGCCCTCACCGTTCTTGACACCACTCACCCCCCTCACCCCAACCCCTCTCCCCCGCTGCGGGGAGAGGGGCAGGGGTGAGGGGGCACTCACCACTTCTTCATCGGTCCAGCTCCGCCGCGATGATGTTCAAGCTGCCCAGCACCGCCACCACGTCGCTCAATTGATGCCCCACGATCAGGTGGGGAAAGATCGCAAAATGGATGAACGACGGCGGCCGGGTGCGGGTCCGATACGGCACCCCGCTGCCGTCGGCCACGATGTAATAGCCCAATTCGCCATTGGGCGATTCGATGGCCGCGTAGACCTCATCCACCGGCGTCTGCCAGCGGCGATTCAGCATGACCAGTTCAAAATGCTGAATCAGCCCCTCGATGCTGCGGTACACCGCCGTCGGCTCGGGCAGCACCGCCTTGCTGTTGACATCGACATTGACCGGCCCGCCCGGCAGTTTTCGAGGCCTGCTGGATGATCTTGAGGCTTTCGAGCATCTCCTCCATGCGCACCAGGTAACGGGCATAGCAATCGCCGGCCGTTGCGCAAACCACCTTGAAATCGAGATCGGCATAGGCCAGGTACGGTTCATCCTTGCGCAGGTCGCGGACCACGCCGCTGGCCCGGGCAATTGGCCCGGTGCAGCTCAAGGTTGATGGCATTCTCCTTGCGACAGCACGCCGATGTCCTTTGTACGTCGATGAAGATGCGGTTGCGATTGAGCAGCCGAACCAGGTCGGCGTGCGCTTTCGGAAACTCCTTGATGAAGTCGCGCACCATGTGCGATCCACCGGTCGTCCACGTCGTTCATGAGACCGCCGACGCGCGTGTAGCTCGAATGGTAACGCTGGCCGGAAGGCCACTCGCACATGTCGTATATCTTCTCGCGCTGGATTGAAAGCGTACAGGAACGCGGTGAAGGCACCCAGATCGATGGCTGCGGCGCCGACGTTCAGCAGATGGTCGCTGATGCGCATCAGTTCGGCGAAGATGGTGCGGATGTACTTGCAGCGCGGCGTCAACTCGATGCCCATGAGCTTCTCGACCGCGTGATGCCAGGCGATCTCGTTGGCGACGGGCGAAACGTAATTCATGCGATCGACAATGGTGACGTACTGGTTGTAATCGAGGTCCTCGCCCAGTTTCTCGAAGCCGCTGTGCAGATAGCCGATGTCGGGCACCGCCTTGACAATGGTTTCGCCGTCGATGGTGAGAATGAGGCGCAGCGTGGTATGCGTGGCCGGATGCTGCGGCCCGAAGTTCAGGGTCCAGAGGTATTCGCTGTCCGCACCTTCCGGAGCGGCAACATCCATCAGTTCCAGCGGCATGTCAAACCCAATCAAGTTGACAGTTGATAGTTGATAGTTGACAGTTATCCGTTGTCATTTATTAGTGCCTGCATTCTTCCATTCTGACAACTTCAGCTATCATCCTGTCATCCTTCATCCTTCATCCTTTCAACTGTTTCAGCTTTCGGCCCTGGTGATCACCGGCAAATTGTGCCGCTCCCCGCGGCCACGCAGCGGATAATCCTTCCGCAGTGGAAACGCCGTGAATTCTTCCGGCATAAGAATACGGCGCAGGTCGGGGTGGCCTGTGAACACAATACCGAACATGTCGTAAACTTCACGTTCCAGCCAATCGGCCCCCTTCCAGAGTGGAAACACCGATGGCAACGTATCGGCTCCGGGTCATTGACATATGTCTTCACGTAAAGACGAAGACCGGTTGCGGTGTTGAGCAGCACGTAAACGACACCGAATCGATCTTTCGCACCCGGATAGCGCAGGTAGTCGACAGCCGTCAGTTCCGCCAGCATGTCGAAGCCGCATTCCGCTTCAGATGCTCCAGGACCGCATAACAGCAGTTCTGAGGTCGATGATGATTCGTTTGTTGTCACGGAACACAGAGCCGGCGACCTGGCCGACACCGAAACGGTCTTGTAAATCGGTCAAGATGTCATCGTAGGTCATTTCAGTTGTCAGTTGTCAGTTGTCAGTTGTCAGTTGTCAGTTGTCAGTTGTCAGTTCTAATATCAGGGGGCTTACGCCTCCCGCTCGCCATCTGAAAACTGCTTACCCTTGCTCGCACGTTGGGATAACGACCGGCTGCAACCTCGTTGCCGTGGAGTAATCGCCGGGTGCCACGACGGTGTCCGATGGAGCCACTTCAAGTGCCAAGGTTTCGGCCCCTCATACTGGGTCGTTGCTGAAACTCCTTGCCCATCAGGCTGCCGGTTCGGCGAATCTTGTCTTGCAGATCGAGGACCGCCTGAATGAGCTGCTCCGGCCGCGGCGGACAGCCCGGCACGTAGACATCAACCGGCATGAAGCGGTCCACGCCCTGGACAACCGCATAGGTATCGAACACGCCGCCGCTGCAAGCGCAGGCGCCCATGGAGATGCACCACTTCGGCTCCGGCATTTGCAGCCAGATGCGCTGGAGCACCGGCATCATCTTCATCACCACGCGGCCGGCAACGATCATCAGATCGCATTGCCGCGGGCTGAAGCGCATCACCTCGGCACCAAAGCGGGCGATGTCGTGCCGCGAAGCCCCCGTGGCCATCAACTCGATACCGCAGCAGGCCGTCGCAAACGGCATCGGCCACAGGCTGTTCGCGCGCACCCAGTTCGCCAGATGATCAACTGAGCGATGACAATTTTCAGGCAAACCTACCGCCACCGAAACACCCCTCTCCGCCAGGCATAGACATAGGCGACTGCCAGTGTGATAAGGAAGATCATCACTTCCCAGAATACGACGTCCCGCAGACTCTCCTGGCGAAGGTCAGACGGTTGCTCTGCTAGGGTTGTCGGCTCGATAGGCCGCTACTGCCCACGGATAGAGGAAAAGCAATTCAACGTCGAACACCAGGAAAACAATGGCAATCAAGTAGAACTTGACCTCGAAACGATGCCGCGTGTCGCCGATGGGATCCATGCCCGATTCGTAAGGCATCATTTTGACTGGCGTTCGTTTCCGAGGGCCTATCAGATGGGCCAACAACAAGGTAACTGCTGCAAAGGCGATAATCGCCAGCAGAAATATGAAAACTGGAAAATAGGTTTGCAGATGGAAATCCATTCCGCTTCCCACTCCTCGATCAACTTTGTGATATTTCTCACGAAGTTGGTCAAAAAAGGCCCCTCGACCGAGGTGGGACGGTTTTGAAAACCGTCCTACAGGCCGAAGTAAACAATATCCTCTCAGAGTTCACAGGCTCAATATAGATGGGGTCGGTCAAGCGTCAAGGCTGAGGAGGATTGCTATACTCATCACTCATTCTGATGAGAGAGGGGGGTTGGCAACGATTCGGCACGGTAAAAACCTGGATGTTCGCAAACCCACCCTGATAACCGACCCCATTTCGCCCAAGAATTCCCAAAATCGCCGTGAGGCACTTCAAAACGACACAGAAACATTGGGAATTCTGGTAGTGCCTGAACAATTCGGTGCTGCCCCGGATGGGGTGGTGGGTGCCATGCCCACGGCTTTGCGTGGGCATGTTTTGACAGCCCATCCATGCCCACGCAAAGCCGTGGGCATGGCACCCGAAATGATACGCAGACTTGCACCGCAATATTCAGGCACTACCGGAATTCTTGCATTTTCGTGGCCGCTTTTGGCCCAAAACGAGGCTTTGGGACGGAGGCGTGTTTGACAATCTGCCTATTTATCAATGAGTTACAGATTATTGGCTGGCAGCAAACGCGGGCAATGCGGCAACGATGATTTTGCAGGAAATGTTCCGTACCCAGACTACGCACTTCTACTACCGGGATAGTTGCTGTCTCGGTCACGGTAAATCCAGAAGTATCAACAACTTACTGTCTTGTGCTTAAAGGTTATGATGGTAAGTGTCCTCCTGCGGAGAAATCATGCCGTGGCCACTATTGCCGAAGCATTCCAGACGGCCTTGCAGCATTACATGGCTGGCCGTCCGAGCGAGACGGAAAGCATTTGCTGGCAGATCGTCCGAGCCGATCCCTACCACGCGGAGGCATTGAATCTGCTTGGACTGGTGGCTTATCAGAGTGGCAGGATCGGGTTCGCCATCGAGTCGATTCGCCGGGCCGTCGCCGTCGACGGGAGCAACACCGGTTATCGCAACAATCTGGGCGTGATGTATGCAGCCGGCGGACAGGCCGGCAAGGCGATCGCCAGTTACCGGGCAGCGCTGCGTCTGAATCCTGAAAATGCGGACGCGTACAATAACATGGGTAATGTCCTCAAGGACCAGGGCAAGCTCGAAGAGGCCGTTGACTCTTACAGGCAAGCCTTGCGCATCAACCCACGGTATCCCGACGCCCACAACAACCTGGGCAATGCGCTCAAGGACCAGGGCAAGGCGGAGGAAGCGCTTGCCTGCTACCGCGAGGCAGTTCGGCTCAAGCCGGATTTCGTTCAGGCCCACCACAATCTTGCCGTCGCGCTCTCGGAGCAAGACAAACCGCGGGAAGCTGTGCCATGCTATCTGCAGGCCCTGCGGCTCAAACCCGACTTCGCGCGCGCGTATTACGATCTCGGAGGCCTGGCGGCACAAGGACATTACACTTTCACCAACACCGACATCTCCTGCGTGAAGAGCTTGCTCGCCCGGAACAACCTTTCCCTCGTGGAACGCTCCCTGGCCAGTTTCGCCCTTGCCGGTGTTCTCGACCGTCTCGACGATTGCGACGAGGCGTTCACCTATTACCAGCACGGCAATGATCTGAGGGGAGAGCACTTCCGGCAGCGGGGGGCGGCTTTCGACCGGGAGAAACACCGTCTCCAGATCGACCGCCTGATCGGCACATTCACCACGGCATACTTCGCGGAAAAGGGGACAGAACAGAGGATCGAGGATGGAGGATCGAAGATGGAAGATAGAAGATGGAGGATAGAAGCCGGACCAGATGTGCTGTTCGATCCTCCATCCTCCATCCTTGATCCTCGATCCTCAGTGGGCAGCAACAGCGAGCTGCCCGTCTTCATTATCGGCATGCCCCGTTCCGGCACGACGTTGGTTGAACAGATTCTGTCAAGCCATCCGCGCGCGGCCGGCGCCGGCGAGTTGTGGAGCATTCCCAAGATCGTGGAAACTCTGCCGCGCCGGCTTGGCGAAGCTTACCCGGCGTGCAGTACGCGCCTCGACCGAGGCACGGTCGGCGCTCTGGCGGAGGCCTATCTCGAAGAGCTTCGCCGGGTGCCATGCTCACGTCCGCGTGAGCATGCTCACGTGGACGTGAGCATGGCACCCGGTGTGGATAGAATCGTGGACAAGATGCCAATCAATTTCCTCCATCTCGGCATTATCTGCACACTGTTCCCCCGCGCCCGCATCATTCATTGCCGGCGCGATCCCCTGGACACGTGCGTCTCTTGCTTTTTCCAGAATTTCGAGAGAATCAACTTCGCTTCGTCGCTGGAAGATCTCGGCTCGTACTACCGCCAGTACGAACGTCTCATGGCACACTGGCGGGAGGTGCTGCCGGGGCGGATGTTCGAGGTCGGTTACGAAAATCTGGTCGCCAACCAGGAAGCGGTCAGCCGGGAGTTGATCGCTTTTTGCGGATTGGAATGGGACGAGCGTTGCCTGGCCTTCCACAAGAACCCGCGCCCGGTGCATACGGCGAGCATGCTGCAAGTCCGCCGGCCGATCTACCGCAGCTCCATTGGCCGCTGGACCAGATATGCGGAGCACCTGCAACCGTTGCTGAGGGCTTTGGACCATCCAGCCGCGAAAAATCAACAGGCGGATGAAAAGGAAGCTCGGCATGTCTCGACGGTGGAAGCTGTGGGCGTCAGGTGGTGAGACGCTGAATTGACAAGGTGACAAGGTGACAAGGTGACAAGGTGACAAGGTGACAAAGACCGTACTACGACCTTCCCCCTGTCACCCTGTCACCTTGTCACCTTGTCACCCTGTCACCCTGTCACCCTGTCACCCTGTCACCCTGTCACCCTGTCACCCTGTCACCCTGTCACTGCCTCACTTCCGCCGCCTGATTGATCAGCCGAGAGCTAGATTTTACCGGCAGCAGGCCGGTATCGGCGGGGTCCCTGAGCGTGAGCTTTTTACTTGCCGTGAAGAGCGGGGTGCCATTTACCGGCTCATAGCGCAGCTTGAGCTGGACGCACTTGATCTGGGGATTGTACGTCCCCCAGGGCAGGAATAGGGTATAGCCCCAACCAATCATGTCGCGGCGCAGCAGACGATGGAGCGTGTCCTTGTCGATGTACAGGACCTCCAGCAATTTTGGTTGCGTCTCCTTGCCGGGGTCACTGACATCGTAGATGTCAACAGTTACCTTGCCGGCGCAGGCCATCGGGAAGTCGATCCGTTCGCCGAACAGATACAGCCGGCACGCGAGGCCCGGCGTTGGGGCGCCGCCGTGCGTGGGATCGGGCGTGAAAACGACCTGATCGTTCCAATCGGTTATGACCTGGCACGGCTTGCCGGTGGGTGGGCCATCGGTTGTGGGAACGAGATCTCCCAGGCCGACACAGCCGGCGCTCGAAAGGCAGATTAGCGCCAGGACCGTCAGAAGTGTGCGCCAAGCATTTGTTGGGATCAACGTAGCCGAATTCGCCAGAATTCGGGGAGCAGCCCCCACCCAAGCCCGAATTCTGGTAGTGCCTGAATATTGCGGTGCAAGTCTGCGTATCATGTCGGGTGCCATGCCCACGGCTTTGCGTGGGCATGGATGGGCTGTCAAAACATGCCCACGCAAAGCCGTGGGCATGGCACCCACCACTCCATCCGGGGCAGCACCGCATTGTTCAGGCACTACCCGAATTCTGGCGAATTCGGCTACGGGCCATGCCCGAATTCTGGCTACGGGCCTTGTGTGCCCCCCCCACCTTCCTTTCACCAGGGTAAGAATCGCCATCTCTTCGCCTCCTTGCTCTTTTCCGGAACCTGCATGACCGGCGTCTCCGGCCCCATCACGACACCAGGCTGTTGCACAATGTCCGGCCCGGCCGGTACCCCTGCCGAAGGCGTTTGCAGCGCCTGTGGCGGCAAGTTTGAAACTTGCCCCACAGCCGGCCCGGACGGCAGGGGTGAGTGCGGCGGTCCCTGACTTGTGGGCAGGTTGAAGCCGTTCTCCAGGAAGGACGTCTCCGGACCCAGCAATGATCCAGGAATGAACCCTTCGTGTGGCGGCAAGTTTGAAACTTGCCCCCAAGCGGGGGATTCCAGGCCGATGGAGCCGTGAATCTTGGTCACGTCGCCCATGATCCAGTCCATGCGGTGCGCCTCCTCGGCCAGGATGTGCTGAGCATCGGCAGGCGAGCGAACGATGTGCGGCGTCATAATCACCAGCAGCTCGGACTTGGCCTTGTTCTGCGTGCGATAGCGGAACATCGCGCCGATGCCCGGCAGATCGCCCAGCCAGGGGACCTTGTTTTCGCTCTTCGTGTCCGACTTTGTGATCAGGCCGCCGATGGCCACTGTTTCGCCGTCCAGGGCAGCAACCGTCGTTTCCACCGTCTGCGTGTTGAAAGCTGCGGCCGTGATGCCGTTGCCAATGGTGACCTGCGTCGGCGCCACCGACGAGACGATCGGCGTTACCCGCATCAGAACTCTGCCGTCGGGGCTGATCCTGGGCGTGACGGTCAACTGAACACCCACGTCCTGCCGGTTGACGTTGTTGGTGATCAGTCCCGTGCCCGTCACGGTCTGGCCGGCGATGTAGGGCACCGACTGGCCCACGAAGACACGGGCCGACTGGTTGTCGAGCGTCATTACTTGTGGGCGGCTGAGTATGTCCATGCGGCCCTGCGTCTTGAGAGCGCGGATGAGCAGGCTGAACGTGTCGCTATTCGCCGAGAACACGAACCCACCCACGCCGGTGGTCGGCGAAACTCGGCCGACACCAAGGTTGCTCACCCCCTGGAAGCCCACGAGGCTGGGATTGACGAGTGGATTGCTGCCCAATGGCAGGCTGAGGTTGGTGAAGTTATAACCAGGCTGTACCGTGGGATTGATAGTGCTGCTGACCGTCACCCCCGGCGGCACCTGGCCGCCCACCGCATTGGCGTACGAAATCGTCGTGCCGGTAGAAGTGGCGGTCCTCGGGATTATGCCGCTGCCGAAGGGGATGATACCGCGCTGGAACAGCACGGGCGTTTGCAGGCCAAGCTCCATGCCGAACTCTTCGCTGCCGGTGAGGTCCACTTCAGCAATGAGCACGGCGATCATGACCTGTGGCTGCTCCTCGTCCAGTCTCTTGATGATATCCACAATCTGGGCGTACCGCGACGGAGTAGCACTGATGAGGAGCTTGTTGCTGATCGGCTCCGGCACGATGACTACCTGCTGTTCGAGTTCCTGATAAGCCGTGAGAACCCCCGCCAGGGTCTGCACCTGGAGCGTACTCGTCAGAAAAGTGCTCACGGCGTTGGCGACATCGACCGCGGTCGAGTTCTTCAGATGAAAGACTTCGTTGCGCCGTTCCGGGACAGGGCTGCTTTCGATCCGGCTGACGATGGCCTCAATGACCAGCAGGTCATTGACGCTGCCGGCGACGATAACGCTGTTGGTACGCTGATCGATGGTGATGCGCAGGTCGATAATGGGCGCCCCCGGCGGCGTTTCGCCCCCCACGGACAGTGACAGCGGCCGGGCTTGCCCCGTGCCGCCGATTCCGCTGGTCCCCGGGAACGCGCCCGTGCCGCCGCTGGGGAAGCCTCCGGTCGTGCCCGGCATGCCGCCCGGCCTAGCCGCCCCGGTTGTGCCCACGCCGCCCGTTCCAAGGAACAACTGTTGCAGCATCGTTGCCATCTGGGTGGCGTCGGCCTTCTTGAGCGGGAAGACCTTGATCTCGGCACGGGCAGGCGGCGGCACGTCCAGCTCGCGAATCAGGGCCAGCACCAGCTCCATGCTCTTCTGCGGAGCACTGATGATCAGGCTGTTGGTGCGCGGGTCGGAGGTGATGTGGATGTCTTCGAGCAGCCCCGACTTAACCGTCCCTCCATCCTTGCCGATGAATTTCAGAGAGGGGGTCTTGGTGGTCAGGGTGGTCCCGCCCGCTGTGGCCGTGGTGCGGCCCGCACCGCCTGCTCCCGGGATCTGTCCGAGACCAGCTCCGCCGCCCAAACCACCCGGCAAGCCAGCGCCGCCCGGCAAGCCGGTGGTCGTGCCCGCGGTCGGCGGCATGATCCCCTGGGCGATGGACAGAATCAACAGATTGGCCAGATCGTCGGCGATGGCGGTCCTCAAGTTGACGATGCGCACCACGTTTTCCGGCGGTGGATCGTTCTTGTCGATGTGCATGATCAGGGCGCGAATCTCATCGAGATCGGCGGGCGCGGCCTGAACGAAGACCGTGTTGGTATGGTCGTCGTAGGTAACGCGAATCTGTTGCTGAGCGGTCGTCTGTGGAGTGTAGCGCTGGGCATAGAAATTCGTGACGATCGCCGCCACCCGAGCCGCCGACGCATGCTCGAGCTTGAAGGGCATCAAACCACCCTCTTGCCGGTTGAAGACATCCAGGCCCTTGATCTGGCTGATGACCCAATCGACGCGTGCCCTGGGCGCGGTCATCAAAATAGCGTTGAGACGGGGGAGCGGTATCAGTGTGACCGATCCGGACTGTTGTATGTTCTGCGCCTGTGTACCCCCCGGCGTGACTGTAGGAGCGGTCGGTGCGCCGGGTCTACCCGCTGCCGGTAAGGCGCTGATGCCCGACGGACTGATGATGAAGCGCTGGAAAAGCAGGGCGAGCGTGCTGGCCACATAGGTGGAGTCGGCGCGTTCGAGCGGCACGATACGGACTACGATTTCACCGCCGGCGGCGACGCCTTTGATGATTTCGATGATCTTGAGAACTTCTACGACGTCGGCCTTGTTGCCGCTGATTACCATGATCCCAAGTTGCGAGAGGGCCTCGGCGTTGACGTTCCCGCGCGGCCCAAGAATGGGTTCCTGGGGCCTCGCCGGTGGTTGTCCTCCCGGGGGATTGACGGGCGGTTGCTGCTCTTGTTCTTCGTTGTAACCGTTGTTTTGTGGGGGCAAGTTTCCAACTTGCCCGTGATCAGGGGCAAGTTGGAAACTTGCCCCCACAGCCTGAGTCAGAGGATTCGGATCATAGAGGAGAGAGGACTTCGGGTCATCCTTGACCGCTTCCCCGAAAAAATCTGGCCCTCGCTGGGCGCCGGGCCGCTGCCCGCGTCCGCCTCCTCCGGGTTGTCTACCGCCGCCACCGCCGCCTGGTGGCTGGAAACCTCCGCCTCCCGGCACGACCCCGCCAGCGCCGGGAACTGATCCCGTTGGGGCCGTCGCCTGGCCAGTTGTTCGTGGGCGCCGGCCCTGAAGGGCTTCGATCGCTTGCTGAACAAGCTCCGGGTCAACATCAATGAGCTGGATGACCTCGACCGTCCGCGTCGTATCCTTGGCCTTTTCTTCGAGAACATCGATCAGCTTCTTGACGTCCTCGTACATGGCCTGCGAGCAAGCCAGGACCAGCGAATTGGTGCGGTCATCCACGCCGACTGAAAGGGTCACCGCTCGCGGGTTGCCGTTGGCATCGACGTTCAAATTCTGGGGGCCGCCGCCAAGACGGGCAGCAACAAAACTAGCAGCGACCGCTCCCCTGCCGGCGGGATTGTTGTTCATTTGTTCGCGGTAGACTTCGCGAAGAACGCCGGCTACCTCCACCGCACTGGCATACTTGAGGGGGCCGATGATGTGCGTGCGAATCACTCGCCCCTCCTCGGCGTCGTCCGGGTCGATGCCTTTCGCGATCAATCTGCGAATGGCGAGCATGTCAAGAGGCGTGGCCCGAATCAAAAGCTTGTTGGTAGACGGATCGGCGACGACGCGAATGCGATTGGCGCTGGGATTGGCCGGAGGAGCGGCGCCCCGGCCAGCAAACTGAGCAAAGAACGCAGCGGGGCCGCCACCGCCCGGCTGCTGCGTCTGCTGTCTGGGGCCGTTGAAGGCCTCGTCCAGCATGCGGGCTGCGTCCGTGGCCTGTGCGTTCTTCAGCTTGATGACCTCGAAGTCGCCGTCGCCGGCTTCCCTCATGTAGAAGTTGATGATCTCCTGGGCCAGCATCAGGGCCTGGGGATCCTCGCTGGTGATGATGAGCCGATTGCCAAGGGGCGTGATCTTGACCGGGGGCCGTTCCCTGGCGGGTTTGTCATCCTTCTTCTGGTCACGAGGATCGACAAGCTGGGGCGCTCGGGTTGGGGCGCCTGGCCCTGGGGCGATGTCTTAGGCTCATCCTGTTCCTCGGTACCACCCATAGGTTTGTCTTTGGGCGGTTCAGGTCCTTGCTGGCGCTGCGGGCTAACACTTCCCGGCTCGCCTTCTCGCGGCTTGAGCGGCACGGGCGTGGGGTTGACCCCGGGGATTGTTACCTGGACCGGATTAGGCAACAATTGCTGCAATACCTCGGCAAGCGCAGCCGCGCTGCCTCCCTTGGGGAGCGTGAAGACCCGCAGATTGCCGCCGGTGCCGCCGAAGCCGCCTGTACCGTCGAAGGCGTTGACGGTGGCCTGAACGTCCCTGAGCCGGTCCTCGGTGCCCGTGACATAGATCAGGTTCTGCGACGGCTCGACACCGATGACAACGGAGCTTTCCCTCGGACCGCCGTAGATGTCCCTGAGCATCTCCGCCGCCTTGGCTGCGTCGATCCTGGTCACGGTGATGGATATGGTCCTGGAAGTCTTCTCGTTGACGCTGCCTTGGATCTCCTTGGCAATCCGGAAATGATCCGCGGGATAGGCATAAACGAGGATGGAGTTCGGCCCGGTGGCGGAGATGCGGACCGACGCAACTGTCTTCCACGACGTCCTGCTCCACCTTGGCCACTTGCTTCGGCATTGCCGGGGACATTGTAGGTCTTTAGCTCTTGCGACGCGCCGATCACCAGCGGTTGTCCACCCGTGGGCGGCGGCACATCGATCCTCTTCACGGTATCGTGCGCCAGGGCAATCTTGTCGGCGGGACCGGTAACCAGAACGGTGTTGGTCCGCTCGTCAGAGGTGATGTAGTGCATGCGAATGCGGGGCATTGGTCCGGCTAGCATCTGCCGAATCCCCTGCTGGTCGCGTCCCTGTTGCCCCTGCGGCTGCTGACCCGGCAGCAGCAGCGGTTGCATGCCTGGCTGCCTCATGGGATCACCCAGGAGATCCTTCAAGACCCGTTCGGCATCACGGGCCGGGATGTATTGGCACTGATAGGAGAAGCTTTCCGCTCGTTGTGCGTCCTTTCCAGGATCAATTGTCTCACGGATACGCTTGAGGTTTCCTACAGTATCCACGAGGATGAGTTGATTGGCGCCACCCTCGGTGAGGGCGACCACTTCGCCGAAGGGGCCCATCATTTTCTTCACTTTCGGAGCGATATCCTCGGCTACCAGCGAGGGCACGGTTAGAACCACCCGGACGATTTCCGTGTTGCCGTGCTCGCTGAGTTCCTCAACGGAGATGCTCGGCAGCCACATCGGGTCGATCTTCTCGTCGGCGGGCATGATCTTGAGTATGCGGTCCCGGCGGATCAGCACGAATTTCTGTTGCAGCAAGCCCTCGTTGAGGATGTCGATGACTTCCGGAGCCGTGTAGGTCTTCCCTTTGGGGCCGATGAAGGTAAAAGAGCCTGTGGGGCCTTTGGGAATGATGTTGCCGACAAACGAATAGCCGGTCTGTTCACACAACCATTCCAGGACGGTGGACCAGGGTTTGTCGCGCATCGCGAAGGCGATGCCCAGGTCTTTTTTCTCTCCCGGTTTGGTTGCGGTATCGGGGGCCGGTTTTGCCTGGGAAGGCGGTGTATCGCTCTTGCCCGGCTTCTCCGGATCTTCCGCACGCACGGCCGCCAGTGCGGCGCCAAGGACTACCAGCGTGGCCAGCAATACAGGCAATGGAGCCGGATGAAATGCAGTTGTTTTCATGTTTGTACCCTGCCTCGAAGATTCCGCAGTAGCGTTGTCTTTCATTGTACACCGTTTTAAGAAGACCATGAGGCAAAAAGCGATAATAGTACCCCTATCTTCCTTATCATCGGCAAAGTCCGCCCAGCTTCTTAAGGTGTTTCCATGAAAGGGTGAGTGGTGAGGTGGTGGGGTGGTGGGAGACAAGAAGACAGGGAGACAGGGAGACAGGGAGACAGGGAGACAGGGAGAGGAGACAGGGAGACAAGGAAAAAATTGGCGGCGGCGATTCCATCTCCTTGTCTCCTTGTCTCCCTGTCTCCCTGTCTCCTTGTCTCCCTCGCCCACCCCACCACCCCACCACCTCACTTATCTGCCGCCGTCGCCAGGCCCAGCTCTTTTTTCTCCTCGTCTTTGAGCTGTTTGCGCAAAGCCTCCGCCAGGGTTTCCCCAAAGTGCAGTGCGTAATACTTCTTGTCATCCGTGTGGAAGATGACGCAGCGGTAGTCGATGCGATCCACTGTGCCGCGCACAACGGTTTCTCTCTTGTCGTTCTGAACCCCGAAGCTGTCAAAGCCGGGTTCCGGGCGCAGACGGGTCTTCTTGTTGGTGCTACGGTCGTAAAGAGAAGCCTCCCATCCGTCGGCATTCTTGGTGATGGACGTGAGATAGGTAAAGAGGGTGGGATCCAAGTTCATTGCCATCTCCCCCGACCTACCAAAGAAAAGATTCTTCGCCGCTATGTCCGCATAGTTCCGTGAAGATTCGGCCAGAACGTGAGGGTCCGAGGGGACATTCTTGGATACAAGTGTGGTCCTGCTCTCGGCGCCGTCGATCACAATGGCCTCGATGGTCAGCTCCACATCAAGCTCATCGGGGGCTTGACGCTGTTCTGGGTTCGGGACCTTGACGCTGTCTGGGTTCGGGTGGTTGACCCTGTCTGGGTTCGGGGCCTTGACGCTGTTCTGAATGTGGCTGGACGCATGATGGTCATGGACCTGATCTGGTGAAGCAGGGGGGTGTGGTAGAACTTGTCGAGGAACTTGACCAGGTTGCCCAGGGTGACATGGCCCGGGACTCTGTAGGTGAGCCGTGTGTAACCTGTCTTCTTGCCGCGTGCCGCCGTGGTGCTCGCGCTGTCGGTCTCCTTGGTCCAGGTAATCGTTTTGGTTTTGGTAAATCCGTTATCGGCAAGAGTGTCGGACAGGTACTTTTCGTACTCTCCCATCGCCAATTCGACGTTGGCCGGCAGGCTTTCTTTACGCCAAAGATCAAGTTTGGCCTTCCTCTCCTCGATGTCGTGGAGTTGCTTGTTCTTGCTATCCAACGTTTTGCGCAGGTTTGCCAGCTGCTCCTTCTTTTGGGCAACGGCAGGCAACAGAACGAAGAACAGCAGGAAGCCGCCGCCAACTATCAGAAGGGTGCCGGCGAGGATCATGGCCAGGATGCGTTCGCGTCGCGTCATGGTTGGTCCCCCTCATCGTCGGGGATCATTTCGTCAAGGCCGCCGCGGCCACGCTGCCGGGGCGCCCTCAGATCCAGTTCCTTGTAACTGGCTGGTGAGCGTTTTCGTGTTTGCAACTCCAGTCTGAACTCCTGGGAGAAGTTGGATCGGTCGGTGCTCGTGTTGGGGTTAATTTTCTTGGGATCGATCTTGTACCCTGCGACCAAATTGCCTAAATTCTTGCGAAGCTCATCGATCGGCCTGTCGCCCTCCCGCGTAACGCCGCGAATGGACATCTTGGCCACGAGGTCCTTTTCCTTGGAGTTGGCCTTCGCCAGAGGTTCCGCCCGGAATTCTCTGAGCTGGGTGTTGGTTGGTTCGGGGAAAACAGCAGTAAGGTCGTACAGTTCATCGAGCCAGACGACGTTGGTGTTGACCCAGTCGCGCACCGCGTTGAAAGACTTTTCTTGCTCGGCCGAACCTGGAGGAATTTTGCTATCCCGGTCGTCTCTTTGCCGATTCAGCTCGGCTATTTCGGCGTCAGGGGCGTGTATCCAGAGGTAACCACCGCCCAGGGCACTGCTCACAAGAACGAAAAGAACGGCGGCGGCAACTGCAATCTGCGCGATGCTGAACGTGCGCGCCGCCCTCGGCTGACGGGGTTGCACGAAGTCGATGGGCAAGGCCTTCTGCTGTCCGTAGGCATACGGCAAACCGGCGGCGCCGGCAAAAGCGCCTCGTTGCTTTGCCGGCAGCTCCGGCCGTTCGACATCGAGGAACGGATCGAAGGCGTGGACGGGGATTTTCACCAACCCTTGCAGGCGCTCACGCAACACGGCGTGTTCGCCGCTGTCTGCCACATAAAGCGAGCGCACCGGCCGCTGATTTGCTTGCGCGGCGTAGACCGCCAGGTTGCGGCGAACCTCGTCGGCCAGCGCGGCACCGACGGTCAAGGACCTTGCGAACAGCAGCGTCCCGTCCCGCACCACGCAAAACTCGGCCCAGCTCTCGGCCAGCGCCAGGACGGCCACCGCTGCTCCCGCGGGCGCCGGCGGCGGAGCAAGCACGCCCGCTCTGCCCAGTTGTTCGACACAGGCGGCGATGCCGAACGGCCGCGCCGTCAACGCTTGCAGCCGTAGCCCCGCGGCGCGACACGTCGCCTGGTACGTCATGAGTAGATCGCGCCGCGCGATCAATACCAGAGCGTGGCGTTGGCCGCTCGGCTGCGGGTCCGAAGTGGGAACGTAGTCGATGACCACATCCTCGACTGCTTCGGTCAATTCCTTGACGACCTGAAAGCGAACCAGGGCGGGTTCTTCGGGAAGAGGCACGGGCGGATAGCTGATTTCCTTCAAGATGACGCGGTCGCGGCCCACACAGGCCAGGACGGGCGCAGGCGCAATGCCCGCCTCGCCGAGGCGCTGGCGGAGCCGCCGGCCCATCTCCTCGGCATTTGCCGGCGTGGGCATCCCCTCCCCCGGCCAGGCCGCCGCCCGCACAATGCGGACCTTGCCCCCGGCGACATTGGCCTCGACGACCCGCAACTGTTGCTGATCCCAGTCAATAGCCAGAAAACGTGCCAAATTATGTTCTCCAATCAGTCATTAGTCATTGGTCATTGGTCATTAGTCATTAGTATCACGAGCTAGGCTGTCCCACTTCTTCGCCACACGCCACACTGTGTCCGCCAACTCCTCCGCAAGCCGATACACCCGCAATCTCTCAAAAGAAGTCCCCGCCATACCCCCCTCCTCTTTGACCTAATGACCAATGACTAATGACTAATGACCAATGACTAATGACTAATGACTTTGTGGTAAATTAAACCCCTTCCCCAGTTCCGTCAGATCGCGATAGTAGACGATGCGTGGCCGGCCGGCATTGGTGTCGATAACGGCTTCGACACGCGCCGTTTGGCCGCTCTGGTCCAGGGAGCCGACCACCTGTATGCGGTAGACCTGCGACCGAGCCGTGATGTATTTCTCCAGTGCCTGCAACGTAGCAGGCTTGAAATTGGCCTCGGTTATCAGCCAGGCCGGAGTCTGATAAATGGCGTCGGGGGGCGTGGTCGCCGACGGGTCGGGCCGGTTATCGATGATGGTTTGCAAGTCGCCGGCGGCGATGCCGGGCAGAGCCGAGAGAACCGCCTGCGGCGCCGTATTGATGTTCACGCGTGCGGGGATGTCGCTATCTTTTGTTGTCGTCACATTATCGAGCAGCAAGGGCAGAAGTTGTCTGAGCTGCGCCGGATCGTTGAGCGGAGAGGGGTAGCGGGTCGGGGCTGCCTGCGGCGTGTTGCCTGGGATCGACACCTGCGTATTGATCAATTCGTAAATGGAAGAAATGGCTCGCGCCCTGTTTTGCGTTTGATTCTGATTCAAGTTGAGGTTGTTGCGATTCAAACGCGGCGACGAGCCGGCGGAGGCTCCCGACCCACCGGTGGAAGCCGATGCTGCCGGGGCTGTACTGCCGCCGGTCGTGCCCCCCGGAGAACTGCTCGAAGATTGCTGGCCGGCGCCGGAACTGGTTGTCGAGCCTTGACCGCCCGCCCGAGATGAATCGCTGTCCGTTGGCGTGTTGCCTCGCGTTGTTGTGTTGGTCGACTGTGCGCTGGCCGGGCCGTAGATTCGATAGGCCAGAATGTAGTTCGTCATGTCCGCTCCCACCGCGGCGCTGAGATTGGCGTACAGGGTGTTGAGATCGCTGTCGTTGAGGTAAATCCGCGGCTGCCCCTGCGCGTTAAGGTTCTGCTCACGGCTGAGGACCGTCAGGTAAGCCGACCAGCCGAGATCGACGACGCCGGTGCCGTCGTCCTCGCCGGGGTCGAGGATGCCGTTGCGGTTAAGGTCGTTGCCATAGAGCATTTGCGGCGTCACCCCCTTAACCAACAATAGCTCCTCCAGGCTGTCGAGGGGGCCGTTCTTGCACTGATAGGGCGGATTCAGGCTGGAATAATAGTCGTTTTCCGCGCCGTAGGGCCGTGGGTCGTCATCGGGGTCCATCCAATCGAGGATGCAGTTGATGACGTCTTCCGTCAGGTTCGGCAGGTTCAGGGCCATGAGCACGTCGTGAGCGGTCTTGCCGCTGCTGTCCAGTCTCATCAGAGCGTTGAGATTGATTTTGCCGCACTCGTCGATCACGCCGTAACGGTAGAGCAGAGTGCTGCTGGCCGTATCGTCGGGACCGAGGATCGCAATGACGTTGAAGCGCCCCTGAAAGTTCCCTTGCTGGATGACCTGATCCTGGAACACCTGGGGATTGTCGAAAGGGTTGTTGTTGAGAGTGTTGGCGAAGGTATCCGGGTTGCTGAGCAGGGCCGCCGTGTAGTGTACTCCCGAATCGGCGACGGCCCGCGCCTGCGCGGTTCGAGTGTAGCTGTAGGCCGCCTGGTACTCGGCCGACATCAGATCACTGTACTGGTAGGCGGCGAGCGACAGAATGACCAGGACAATGAGCACCGCCAGGAGGACGGTGCCGCCGCGGCTAGCCGAACCCTCGTTCCCACGGTCCGCCGTGGGAACGCAAGCAGGAGCCGTTCCCACGGCGGACCGTGGGAATGAGGGGATGCCTCGGTGAGTCGAACCAGGTTTAGCAAAATAAAGTTGTATGTCTCTCACAGACGGTTTCCCGCCTGCACTACGGTCTACGGAGAAGTAGTGCCGGTTATCCTCAACAGTGTTCCGCATGAAGAATGCTCCAATCCCACGGGCTTGTCCCGTGGATGGTTAGGTTGGTTTCTACAACAACGATCCCCGCCCCAGGCATCGAATCCCACGGGCTTGTCCCGTGGATGGTTAGGTTGGTCGTCTACTATGGCACGCCGAGTAGAAACCAACGTGAACCTCCACGGCTCAAGGCCGTGGCATCCCAGCAAGCTGGCCTTGTCGATGTAGAAACCAACGTGAACCTCCACGGCTCAAGGCCGTGGCATCCCAGCATACAGTGTGCCGAACACTATTGGGTTGCCCCCTGTTGTGCCACTCCGTTCGCGGTGGGCAGGAAGACCACGTGCCGGTAGGTCTTCCACGTCTGCTCGTCGCTGGCTTCGGCTTTCACACCTGGCGGCGCGACCTTGAGCGTAA
This sequence comes from uncultured Gemmataceae bacterium, assembly GCA_963804745.1. Classification (GTDB taxonomy): domain Bacteria; phylum Planctomycetota; class Planctomycetia; order Gemmatales; family Gemmataceae; genus CAWDRY01. The sequence goes on along the minus strand of CAWDRY010000046.1, from coordinate 28,850 downwards.
TCTCTATCGCCACCGGGGGGCCTATCGGTCCTATTTGCTGTGTACCGTCCGGCGTCTGGGTCGCGGTGCCGTCCCAGCTATCCTGCCAGTTGGCGCCGTCGAAATACCGGAATGCCAGGTCCCTGACCTCCTCCGCGATAATGTAGGGCGTTTCATCGGTGATGTCGGGAGGCAGCAAGGTGCTGTCGTCGTTGGCCGTCGCCAGTTTGATCTCCTTGCGGGCCAATCCCAGCGGGACGCCCGTGCCGCCGGCCAGCCAGTAGGTGATGCTTCGCAAGTCGCTGACAATGGGTAGCTGGCTGCCGTCGGCAGCGCTCGTCAGAGTCGCATAAGTCAGTTCGCGTGGGATCCGGCTCACGTAGATCGTCACCTGGGTTGTATTGCCTTGCAAGCCCTGGTTGAAGACGACTCCCGACCCCGAAGCGCTGGTGCTGCTCTGGGACGATGAAGTCGCCGATGGCGTCGACGACGGGCTGGTTGACGTTTGCGAATTGTAAATGTCGAGAGGGCCAAGACTCTGCTTGATGTCGTTGCTCATGCTGGCCAGCAAGGCCCGCGCCAGCGTACTCTGTTCGATGACGTCACGCCCGCTTTGCGCCAGCCTGAATTGAGAGCTCATGGCCGCGTATACGGCAGCCAGCAGGATCACGGCAATGGTGATCGCCAGGATCATTTCGAGCAGTGTGAGAGCGCGACGGGCTTGCGCGTAGGACGGGTTTCCTAACCCGTCCGGACGGGCAGTTAATTTACCCTCGCTTGCGCGTCGGGCTAACCAGATGACGTTAGCCCGACGCGCAAGCAAGGGTAAACCTGTATCTGCTAACGGGATGACGTTAGCCCGACGCGCAAGCAAGGGTAAACCTGTATCTGCTAACGGGATGACGTTAGCCCGACGTGCAAGCAAGGGTAAACCTGTATCTGCTAACGGGATGACGTTAGCCCGACGCGCAAGCAAGGGTAAACCTGTATCTGCTAACGGGATGACGTTAGCCCGACTGCGCAAGCAAGGGTAAACCTGTATCTGCTAACGAGATGACGTTAGCCCGACGCGCAAGCAAGGGTAAACCTGTATCTGCTAACGAGATGACGTTAGCCCGACGCGCAAGCAAGGGTAAACCTGTATCTGCTAACGGGATGACGTTAGCCCGACGCGCAAGCAAGGGTAAACCTGTATCTGCTAACGGGATGACGTTAGCCCGACGCGCAAGCAAGGGTAAACCTGTATCTGCCATTCGCCTAAGCATCATGGCGTCCCTCCCGTCGTCGTTCCCGACCCTGAAGTTGTGCTCACGCTGTCGAGACTGCTGCCGCGTTGTGCGGGATCGAGGACCAACTGGCTCAAGACGACTTCTGCCTTGGTACCGTCGGAAAACTCCTTGCTGACAGTGACGGTTACGCTCCACAAGTTGGGCACGTTGGCATCGGTGCAGTCCGCGGTCCACTGCCAGTCTGGTTCCTCGTCAGCGGAATCGAAGGAGCCGCTCTGCTGCTGAAGCGGCAATACCCCGGAAACAAATTCCGCCAGCTTCGCCTGGCAGAGCTGGGTCGCCTTCGCCTGCTTCTGCACGCTCAACGCTTTATTGCTCGCCCGGCTGACCAACTGGTAGAGGACCGTAATACTCAGCAGAAAGATGGCGCAAGCAATCATAACTTCAAGGAACGTCAGACCAAGCCGCTTTTCCTTCCGGAGTGGCTGCGTCGTGACAGGATGACAGGATGACAGGATGACAGGATGAAGGGATGACAAGATGACCGGACGAACCTGTGTCACCTTGTCATCTTGCCATCTTGTCATCTTGTCACCTTGCCATCTTGTCATCTTGTCACCACCCCACTTTCTTGCCGGGGTAATAGCATCATGGGTGGCTCTCATCGGCCTGGAACGGCTTCACCGTCATGATTCCCGTCAACGACCGCAGCTTCAGCACCAGCGGCGTGCCCCAGCGGGCCTGCACCGCTATTGCCGCATCGTCGCGCTGTGCCGTCGGGAAGGAAAACGACCGTTCGCGACCATACGCTGGGATCGATATTGTCCGTGGGCAGTACCGTGTCATCGTCCAGAGACGAGTCACTTCCATGAATACTGTCAACGGTTACGAACCGCACTCCCTTGGGCAGCGCCCCTTGCAGGACAAACGCCGGGTTGGAAGGATCCGCTGGTGTGGCGGACGCGCTGGCGCCCGGCCATTGGTCTGCCGTGTCCGGTGCTACCCGAAAATTGCCCTTGTTGAGAGCAACCGCGAACTGGTACGGCTGCCCCTCGTCCATCGCGTGACTTCGTGCCGAGGCCCAGGCGGTGCGCACCTGATCGGCGCCCGCGGTCAACCGGCGACTCTCATACAGCCCGTCCAGGGACGGATAGGCCAAAGCGGCGATGAGCACGATAAGAGCGAGAACCACCAACAGTTCCAACAGCGTGTAACCTTGCTGGAATTTGCCCATAGGGTTCTCCCGCCCGCTGTTGCACCACCTGACGCCGGTTCACCAGTTGCTAATGGGCTGTCCTGTTTTTGAGTCAGGATGTGTCGAATAGACCTTGCACTGGAACGTCTGTGGATGGAGCGTTTGCGGTTCATAAACGTAGGGCTGACCCCAGGGGTCCACCAGGGACTCCTGCTTCAGCGCGGCAGGCTTGCTGCCCATCGGCTGAGTGAGAGTCGCCAAATCTGGCGGGTAGTCGCCAGTGTCCACTTTGTAGGCCTCGACGGCCTCAGCGATGTGCTGGATCGTCATCTTGGTCACGTCTTCTCTTGCTTGTTCCAGGTAGCGCATGTAACCCCATGCGGATGCGCCAGCCAGCATGAGGACAATGGCCATCACGACCAGAATTTCCATCAAGGTGAAACCGTAGCGCCGGACGTTATTCCGTCTGCTCAAATGATTAAGAACCATGGCAAAGCACCTCCACTAATTTTTCTGGAATCCAGCAACAAGTAATTTTACCGATTGCTGCCATTAAGGAACAATGAACGAACCACGTTACACAATGCAAAAGAGCGCCCAAAAGCAGGGCGAGCGGCGGGGTTTATCCCCGCCGTCCAGGCGAGCGGCGGGTTTTATCCCCGCCGTCTAGGCGAGCGGCGGGGTTTATCCCCGCCGTCTGGCCCGCCGCGATAAGCCCGGCGCCTAGCTTATTCCAGGAGCCTTACCTGTCCACGAGCCTAGCCCTTAAACAAGCGAACTGGTCTTTGTCCCGTAGGGACATCTGATGGTAGCCCAGCGATTTATCGCTGGGATAATGACCGCATCGACATTACGAGTCGCGTAGCGACGACTGAAATAGAGTGACAGGATTTCAATCGTCGCTACGCGACTTGGACCGGGGAAACCAACCTTTTCCCAGCGATAAATCGCTGGGCTACCATCAAATGCCCCTAACGGGGCATCAAACCTCGCTTGTTTAAGGCCTAGCCGACAGCGCTGCCCATCCTGAACACCGGCAACAGCAAACCGAGGATCACCACGCCAATTATCACGGCCATCACCAGCAACATGAGTGGCTCGAGCGAGCGCACAAACAAGTCCAGTTGCCGGCTGGTCCGCTTCTCAAGCCCGTCGGCGATGTGAACCAGCACCGTATCCAGGCTATTGCTCTCTTCACCGACGGCGATCATCTCGACCACGTTGCGCGGCAGATACTTGCAAGCGGCCAGCGGAGCAGCCAGCGAGTCGCCGGCTGTGACGTTCTTGGCGGACTGCTCGATTGCCAGGGCGAGCACGCGGTTGCCGGTCGAGTCTTTGCCAATCTCCAGCGCGTGCAAGATGGGGATGCCGTTGTGCAGCATGGTGCCCAGGATGCGTGTGAAACGCGACAGGGCGAGCTGCAAGTAAATATGGCCGGCGCCGGGCAAGCGCAGCCGCCAACCGTCCACGCGAAGCCGGCCCTTGGGCGTCCTTGTCCATGAGACATAGAGCGCAACCAATCCCACGACGACGACCAGCAGGACCAATCCCTTCCACGATGCCAGGAAGTGACTGATGCCGATGACGATTTCCGTGAGAGCAGGCAACTCGTTCTTGTCCTTGAGGGTCTTGAAAAGCGGCTCGAACCGTGGGACCAGGAAAACGACAAGGCTCAGGATAATGACAGTGCCCAGGACCGAGAGGATGACGGGGTAGGCAAGGGCGCCGATCACCTTGGACTTGAGATCCTCCTGATGTTCGGTGAAATCCGCGACGCGTTTGAGCACGTCTTCGAGAAAACCGCCTTCCTGGCCGGCACGCACCATGCTGACGGTTAGTTCATCGAAAGCGTGCGGGTGCTGCGACATGGCCTCGGCCAGGGCCGTGCCGTCGGCGACACGAGCGCGGACCTCGCGGAGAACGTTGGCCAACTCCGGATGCGAGGACTGGCGCTCGAGAATCTCGATGCTTCTCAGCATCGGCACGCCGGAATGAAGCAGGTCGGCCAACTGTGAGTAAAACGCGGCCATGTACCGGCTGCGAATGCGTCTGCGCCAGTGCCAGCCTTTTTTACCCGACTTGGCGGGGGCGATATTCAGGGGGAACAGGCCGCGGGCGTCGAGCATGGCCATGACTTCGCGCTCGCTGGTCGCGGTCAACATGCCCTGGCTGCGCTGGCCACCGACTGCCACTGCGTTATAAGCGAATTCCGGCATCTTTCAGCTCCGAACCTCATCTGCTTGTTCACCGTCCCAAGCCAGAATGCCAAAAATATTCCACAACTTCTTATCCAGCAACAGAATGCGTCCAAAACCGTTGTCTGGCCGCCCCGAGTTGACGCTACTCCATAAATGCCAAGGACTTGCAATTTGCCACTTTAGAGATCGTGTCAGGGTCTAAGGCCATTCGCAACCATTCGGATTGCACAACATCTTATACAATAATGTCTTATGGAAATTGTACCCGCCCCAAAATGGCCGTTATAGTGGCCAAATGTGGCCGCGCCAAACGGCCATCCTTCACGCAAACCAAAACATCTAACCACGTTATGACTCGTGGTGAATCACCTGGGCTAACTTACGTCGCCCGCAGTCACGCGGGCCACCTCATCAATGGTCGTCTTGCCCTGCAATACCTTGCGCCAACCGTCCTGGCGCAGCGTAATCATCCCTTCCTTCATCGCCTGATTGCGGATCGCCATGGCGTTCACGCGCTGCACGCACATGTCACGGATCGAATCGCCCGTCACCATCAATTCGTAAATGCCCGATCTGCCCCGGAAGCCGGTTTGACGACAGACCTTGCAGCCGGCGCCCTTCCACAACTTCAGCGGCTTGCCGTCGTGCGGAAAATCATCCGGCACGTCGTGGGGCGTTGGCTCATACTCGATCTTGCATTCGGGACACACTGTCCGCACCAATCTTTGCGCCATCACGCCATCTACCGTGCTGGCCACCAGGAACGGCTCGATGCCCATGTCGATGAGACGGGTGAAAGCGCTCGGGGCGTCGTTGGTGTGGAGCGTGCTGAAGACCAGATGCCCGGTAAGCGACGCCTGGATAGCGCTCTCGGCTGTCTCCATATCGCGCATCTCGCCGATCAGGATCACATCCGGGTCATGGCGCAGGATGCTTCGCAGGCAGGCGGCAAAAGTCAGACCGATCTTGCTGTGAATCTGAATCTGGCTGATGCCGTCGTTGTGGTACTCGACCGGGTCCTCAACCGTGATGATCTTGACTGTCTCATCCTTGATCTCATTGAGAGCGCTGTAGAGCGTGGTTGTCTTGCCGGAGCCGGTCGGCCCCGTCACCAGGACGATGCCGTGCGGGCGGTCAATCAGCTTCCCAAAAGTAGCGTAGGTGTCGGGCAACATGCCGACATTGGCGAGATTGAAGACCATGCGGCTCTTGTCGAGCAAGCGCAGGCAAATCCCTTCGCCGTGGATCATGGGAATGATCGAGACGCGCACGTCGATTTCGCGGTTATTGACGCGCATCTTGATGCGGCCGTCTTGCGGCAGACGCTTCTCGGCAATGTTGAGCCGGGACATGATCTTGATGCGGCTGATGATGGCCGCCTGGAACCGCGTGATTTCCGGCGGCAGCGCCTGCAATTGCATCAAGCCGTCAATGCGGTAGCGGATGCGCAGGCTGCCTTCATCGGGTTCGATGTGGATGTCGCTGGCCCGCTCGTTGACGGCTTCGACCATAATCTCGTTGACCAGCTTGACGACCGACGCTTCCTGGGCCATCTTGGCCATTTCGCTGTCGTCGGTCTCCATCTCCTGCAAAATTTCGACGCCGTCGCGTTCCTGCACCATGGCCGTCACGGTCTCGCCGCCGACGCCGAAATGCGTCTTGATCAGCCGGGCAATCTCGCGCGGACTGGCGAGCACCGGCTGAACGCTCAATCCCGTGAGTGTCTGCAATTCATCGAGGGAGTAGACGTCGAAAGGATTGCCGGTCGCCACCACCAACTTGCCGTTCTGCCGGGACAGAGGCATAAGGCTACGGCGATGGACCAGCTTGAGCGGCATGGCACGCAGCGTTTCCGGCTCAACCGTCACATTCGTCAAATCCACCAGTTCCATCCCAAATTCGTCGGCCAGAGCCGCCAGAACCTGCTCTTCCTTGGCAAAGCCCTTGTCAATCAGCAACTCGTGCAATGGCATGTTGGGTGCGGCAGCCTGGGCTTCGCTCACCCTGGCCAGATCAGATTCAGAGATAATGCCTTTACTGACAAGGCGTTGCGCAAGTTGCATGGTGGTCTCGAATCCAGCTCCGTTGTGACGAATGATCCGCAGGTAGGCATGACTATTATAACCCCGACAGCCTACTCAGGGTACCACGATTGATGTGGATTGTCCATTCGGCTCGCAGCTAAACAATGCGGTGCTGCCCCGATGGGGTGGTGGGTGCCATGTCCACGGCTTTACGTAGGCATATTTTGACCATCCCTCCTGCCCACGCTAAGGCCAGTGGGCACTGGCACCCGACATGATATGCAGACTTGCACCGCAATATTCAGGCACTACCTCCACTTCGGCTCGCAGCTAAACGATCGGCGCTATACAATCCTTCAATGAAGGAGGCGGTCCCTATGCGTGCTATCCACTTCGATTGTTTCAGCGGCATCAGCGGCGACATGACGCTGGCGGCTCTTATCGACGCCGGCGTCGATGCAGATGCTGTTCGCCAGGGGCTGAATTCGCTCGGTTTGCCGATCAGCCTGGAAGTGGCGAAGGTGCGCAAGGGCGGCTTCAGCGCGACGGCGGTGCGCGTCGAGGTTCCCAAAGAACATAGCCACCGTTTCCTGCCGGAGATTGAAGAGATTATCGGGCGCGGCAGCCTGACCCCGGCAGCACGCGATCTGGCCGTGCGCATCTTTCGCCGGTTGGCGGCAGCCGAGGCGGCGGCTCATGGCTTGCCCGTGGAAAAAGTCCATTTCCACGAGGTCGGCGGGCTGGACAGCATTGCCGACATTACCGGCGTGGCCATCGGCCTGGACCTGCTCGCTGCCGAACGCATCACCAGCCGGTCGGTGCCGACGGGCAGCGGCATGGTCAAGTGTGCCCACGGAATGATGCCGGTGCCGGCGCCGGGCACCGTGGAACTGCTCAAGGGCGTGCCGCTGGCGCCTTCACCGATCAAGGCCGAGTTGACCACGCCAACCGGTGCGGCCATTCTAACGACCATCGTGCAGGAGTGGATCGAATACCCGCCCTTGACGATTGAACGCATCGGCCACGGCGCCGGCAAGCGCGACTTCCCGGAGCAACCGAACCTGTTGCGGCTTTTTGTCGGCGAGGCGAGCCACGGTGAGGCGAGCCACGGTGAGGCGAGCCACGGGTGTAAGCCCGTGGATGTCTTGTGCGATCAGATCTGGGTGCTGGAAACGAACCTCGACGACTTGCCGGCAGAGGTGATCGGCTATTGTTACGATCTACTTCTGGCAGCCGGGCGCTTCGACGTGTTCAGCACGCCCATTTTTATGAAGAAAAACAGGCCGGGAGTGCTGTTGAGCGTTCTCGCGGCCGAAGAGACACTTCCCAAACTGGAAGAGATTCTTTTCCGCGAGACGATGACGCTTGGCATCCGGCGTTATCCGGCGAGCCGGCACAAGCTGCTGCGCCGAGCTTATACGGTGAACACTCCCTGGGGCCAGATCACGGGAAAAATAGGCTGGCGGGAAGGCCAACAACCCATATTCTCTCCTGAGTACGACGAATGTGCCCGTGTTGCTGGGAAACACGGAGTGCCGTTGCGGGAAGTCTTCGCAGTGGCCCAGCGTGCTTATGAAGCGGTTCAATCTGAAAATGTTGATTGACGAATTCGCACTCGCCAGGCAAAATGGCAGCATGTTACATAACCACTTACTCTTGAGGTAATCACTATGTCGACTGAACCGACACCCCCTGAACCGGCAGCCCCTGAACCGACAGCCCCTGAAGCCACACCTATCAACGTCCCACCGATCATCGAATCCAACCAGGACGACCGCACGATGGCCATGCTGTGTCATCTGGGAGGCAGTTCTCACCTTTATCGTGCCGCTAATCATCTGGATTATCAAGAAGGATCAGTCGAAATTCGTGGATGATCAGGGTAAAGAGGCGTTGAATTTCCAGATCATTTGCTGATCGTCACGTGATCAGCGGGATTGCCGTCTGCTTAATCGTTTGGCATGATCATCTTGGTCCGGTCTTGTACTTTGGGACTCGTGTTCTGCATCATTGGCGGGAATGGCCGCAAATCAGGGACAAGTTTACCGCTATCCCTTCGGCATCAGGCTTATCAAGTGAGCAAACGCATGGTCAACGTTTTCCAGATGCTCGCTCGCGTCAGGAAAAGGCTGACCATTTCATCGAGCCTTGTGTGATGCTCACCGCTAACGAAATCCGGCAGCAGTTCATCGACTTCTTCGTCAAGAAGCACGGCCACACGTTCGTGCCGTCGTCGAGCGTCGTGCCGCTTGACGATCAGACGCTCCTGTTCGCCAACGCCGGCATGAACCAGTTCAAGGACGTGTTCCTCGGCACCGGTACGCGCCCCTACAAGCGCGCCGTCAACACGCAGAAGTGCATCCGTGCCGGCGGCAAGCATAACGACCTCGACGACGTCGGCAAGGACACGTACCACCATACCTTCTTCGAGATGCTCGGCAACTGGTCGTTCGGCGACTACTTCAAGAAGGAAGCCATCGCCTGGGCGTGGGAGCTGCTGACGAAGGTGTGGGGCCTCGACAAAAGCCGGCTGCACGCGACGGTCTTTGAGGGCGACGTTGCTCAGGGGCTGGAGTCGCGACGAAGAGGCAGCCGAGTATTGGCGGACGATGACAGATATTGAACCAACGCACATTCACCACGGCAGCAAGAAGGACAACTTCTGGGAGATGGGTGAGACGGGGCCGTGCGGGCCGTGCAGCGAGATTCACTACGATCGGACGCCGGATAAGAGCGGCGGCAAGCTCGTCAACGCGGGCCGGCCGGAGGTGATTGAGATATGGAATTTGGTGTTCATTCAGTTCAATCGCGGCGAAGATCGGAAGCTGACGCCGCTGCCGGCGAAACACGTCGATACGGGAATGGGATTCGAGCGCGTTACGGCTGTGTTGCAGAGGAAGGACAGTAATTACGACACAGACGTATTCGCTCCCGATCTTTGCTGCGATTCAGAAAATCACGGGGGCGCGGTCATATTCCGGCAAGCTCGATGATTTCAAGGATACTGCATATCGCGTCATCGCGGACCATATTCGGGCGCTGACTTTCGCTCTCACCGACGGAGCGCTACCGAGCAACCAGAAGCGAGGCTACGTGCTGCGCAGCATCTTGCGCCGGGCCGAGCGCTACGGCCGCCAGCATCTCGGCACTGCCAAACCGTTTCTGCACGAACTGGTGCCGACTGTTGTTGACTCGATGGGGCATGCCTTCCCGGAGTTGAAGACAATGCCTGACAGCGTCGTCAAGGTCATCCTGGGTGAAGAACAACAGTTCATTCGGACCCTGGACCGGGGCCTCAAGCTGTTCGATGAGGTGGCCAGACGAACGCAGCAGACCGGCAGCAACGTGATAAGCGGTGAGGACACCTTCAATCTGCACACGACGTATGGGTTCTTCGCCGACATCACTCAGCAAATGGCCAGTGAAATCGGCATGACTGTCGACATGGACGGCTACCGCAAGCGTATGGAAGAGTTCCAGGCCGAGACCGGCAAAGTCCAGAAGAAAATGGTCATCACCGCTGTGGCGGGCGAATTGCCAAGAACCGATGACTCGCTGAAGTACGGCAGCATGGAGACCAGGGCCAGGGTCCTCGGTTGGATCAAGGACAATAGCGTGGCCCGCTCAGGCCGATTAGTGACGGGTGACGAGAGCGCTCTCCTTATGGACCTTACCAATTTCTATGCCGAACAGGGCGGTCAGGTCGGTGACGTTGGCACTGTTTCAACAGGCAGCGGCGTGTTCGATGTGGAGGATACACAGAAACTCGGCGACGCGATCCTGCATATCGGCCGTGTCGCCGATGGTTGGATCGAGCCGGGCCAGCAGGCCACTTTAGAAGCTAGCAGCATCCGCGCCGACACGATGCGCAACCACACGGCCACACACCTGCTGAACTGTGCCTTGCGGAAGGTTCTCGGCGATCACATCGAACAGAAAGGCTCGCTGGTCGATCCGGACAAAACACGTTTCGACTTCACACACAACGGGCCGCTGTCTGCCGAGGAAATTGCGGCGGTCGAGCGGCTAGTCAATGAGAAGGTCTATGCCGATCTGCCGGTGAAGCCGGTTACGTTGCCACTGGCCGAAGCCAAGAAGATTCCCGGTGTCCGTGCCGTCTTTGGCGAGAAGTATCCCGATCCCGTTCGCGTTCTTCTGGTTGGTGCCGAGCGACCGGAAGACGTGACCGCGGAACATTCCGTCGAATTCTGCGGCGGCACCCATCTCACGCACACTGGACAGGCAGGATTCTTCAAGATCATCAGCCAGGAAGCTGTCGGCAAAGGGGTGCGTCGCATCACCGCTGTCACGGGCAAGCAGGCAGTCGCGACCGTGCAGCAGTTAGCAAGCCTGGTCGATGGGTTGACCAGCCGATTGACCTGCAAGCCAGAGGAAATACCGGCCCGCCTCGAAGCTCTTCAGGAGGAAATCAAGAAACTCCAGCAACAGCTCAAGAAAGGCGCCGCTGCCGACCTGCAAGGCACTGCCGACAAATTGCTCGCCGGTGCATCGGAAGTTCACGGAGCGAAAATTATCATCGGTGAACTGTCCGGCGGCTCCGACGATCAGGTGCGCACGCAGATCGACCGATTGAAGCAAAAGGCCGGCAGTGCCGTCGTCGTGGTCGGTTGGACTGACGACAGCAAGGTGCAGTTGATTGCCGCCGTCACAGACGACCTGGTGAAAAAGGGACTGCACGCGGGCAAGTTGGTTGGCCAGGTGGCGAAAGTGGTCGGCGGCGGTGGCGGCGGCAAGCCTACAATGGCGCAGGCTGGCGGTAAGGAGCCTGCCAAGCTGGGAGAGGCGCTACAACTGGCGCAAAGTCTTATCAACCAACAGTTGGGCAAATGAAAGAACTTCCGAACCAACTCACGATACAAGCGGTATCGAAGTTTCGGTAGTGCCTGAACAATGCGGTGCTGCCCCGGATGGGGTGGTGGGTGCCATGCCCACGGCTTTGCGTGGGCATGTTTTGACAGCCCATCCATGCCCACGCAAAGCCGTGGGCATGGCACCCGACATGATACGCAGACTTGCACCGCAATATTCAGGCGGTATCGAAGTTTCTGTCGTCACGCCGTGCTGCTGAGTGCCGCGTAGGTTCGCGATGGAGCAAGCCATCTTGCTCATTTAAGAGTATCCTACAGGATCGAATCAAACAGACTCCTCCCGTCCAGCGCGCACTGCCGGTGCCTGCGCAGGAGCATGAAACCAGCGATGCCCAAACACAGCAAGAACACGGCGGCGCCAACGCCGACTCGGGCAATGCACGATGCGGCCGAGGAGGGAGCCTTGCCTTCTTCCAGGACAAGCACGTTCTTGAAATTCATGTTGGGGAAGCTTTCCTTCAGCAGTGTCCGCTCTTCTGACCCCAGCCCTCCCGACCAGGTTACGAAGAGACCTTGTACCTGCTTTTCCGTGACGTAGGGAGCCGAGGGAATTTCCCTGACCTTTTTGAATCGCTTTGTTTTCACAACCACGGCAAACTGGGCCGGAAGCTCCCTTGTTTCTGATTCGGGGATCTTCCGCACCGACCCATATTTCTTCTCCAGCTCCCTGATCTTCTGCATGGCTGGGTTGGATGTCGAAACGATAGGATAGTAGTAGGCATCGACCGTAATGCTCCCCTCCGGCTTGGGCAACGAGTATTTTCTTTTCGTATAGTCATGAACGCCGGCGTAGTAACAGGCTTCATGTGGGCCGATGCACACGTGATTGTTGGTGACGCTGGGATCCTTTTCCAGATCAGCCAACTCAACGGAAGTGGGTGCGACGGATGCCGTCCTGCTGTCCGCGTAATCGACTATTCCCATTACCACCAGTGCCAGACCGATCAGGCCGAAGAATGCCAAGATAAACAGAAGGATGCGAAAGCCCATGGGAAGATCCTTTCCTGTTATTTGTTCAGGAAGCGCATGTGCGATTGCGGCAGACTCGCGAAACATGGGTTTCAAAAAATTGTCAATCGCGCCGACACCATCCTGATATCAGATTTTAGCCATGTTTCAAGCGCTGGGATACCCGATCTCATGCAGCAGTTGCGGAGTCAATACAAACGGCTCGGGCGGGATTGTATCCAGACGGAAGAGCGGCAGCAGATCGCGTGGACTGACCGGCTCGACGTGGTTGATCCAGCCGCAGGACCAGGCGAGAAGGCCCAACAATTGTTCCGGTTGAACTCCCGCTCCGCGAAGAGCGGCGAGACGAGTGTCACCATGCCGTTTTGCGAGCCGCCTGCCATCGGTGCCCACGACCAGAGGGACGTGAATGAATTGCGGCGGATTCAAGCCCAGAGCCTGGTAGAGCAGGAACTGGCGGGGCGTCGAGGAGATCAGATCGTCGCCACGGATCACTTCAGTCACTTTCTGAGCGGCGTCGTCAACTACCACGGCGAGTTGATAGGCGGGAGTGCCGGCGGATTTCCAGACGACGAAGTCGCCGAGTTCGGGTGGGGTGGCGCGAAACCGCCAGGCGTGGGGCTGGACGCTTGATCGGAGTGCATCGGCAACGCGGCGGTGGGCGCAGGTGCCTGGGTAGAACTGGCCCTCGTGCTCCTGATGTGGGGCGCTGGCGGCGCGGTCGATGTCGCTTCGGGTACATGTACACGGATAGACCAGTTCATGTGCCTGTAATTGCTTCAGGGCCGACTCGTAGAGCGGCAGGCGGTCGGTCTGCATGATGGGGCCTTCATCCCAATCGAGACCGAGCCAGCGCAGGTCGGTGATGGCCTGCTCGGCGGCTCCGGGTTTGATGCGCGGCGAATCGATATCCTCCATGCGCAGAACCACTCGTCCGCCTCGGCTGGCGCACCGACAGCCAGGCGATGAGATAAGTGCGGGCATTGCCGACGTGCTGTGCTCCGGTGGGGGAGGGGGCGAGACGGCCTACTGGACATGGAACAGGAGGCAGGGGGCAGTGATCAGGAGAAGAAGTGGTGAGGTGGTGAAGTGGTGAGATGGTGTCCATGAGTCGGTTCTGGAGCGCCTCCCCTCACCCCTACCCCTCTCCCCTGCGGCAGGGGAGAGGGGTAGGGGTGAGGGATCGCGGCTAAACAACTACGGCTTGGTGCGTGCGGCAATGAAATCCAGCATCGCTTTGGATGCAGGATCATCCTCCTTACTGGCTTTGTAAATGATCGAGATGTGATCGCGCTCTTTGACTTCGAGCGTCTCGGCAGTGCAGCCGGCCTTCTTCATCTCTTTGCAAAACTCCTCGGAGGTTTTCTTGCCGCAGCCTGGAAGGTCCTTGTCGGCGTAGATGATGAGGAACGGTGGGCTGCCGGCCTGGCAGTGAGCAATGGCGAAGGCGTTCTTACGAATCTCAGGATCGTCGCCGAACACTTCTTTGAAGAATTCCTTGGGCAACTCCTTGGGCAACGAGTAGACACCGCTGATGGGGATGACGCCCTTGATGTCCTTCAAAGTGAGGCCTTCGGCTTTGAGGTAAGTATCGTCCGTCGCCAGGAGCGCGACCAGATGTCCGCCTGCCGAGTGACCGCTGATGACGATCCGATCCGGCTTGCCGCCGTGTTTGGCGATGTTGTTTTTCGTCCAGGCAAAGGCCCGAGCCACATCCTTAATGTGCTCAGGGTGCTTGACTGCCGGTGAAAGCCGATAGTTGGGCATGACCGTGCCGATGCCGTGCTGGGCGAAGAACTTGCCCACGGAGGCGTAGTAGCCGTAAGAATTCTTGTCGCCGTGCTTCCAGGCGCCGCCGTGGACGAAGAAGAGGACGGGGAAGTCCTTTTGGCCCTTGGGTAGATAGAGATCGAGCTTGTGCCGGACGTTGTCTGCGTCCTTGCCGTCATAGTAGGCAATGTCTTTGATGGTCTCGACCTCAAAGAGCTTGGCCGCAGAAGCGGCCTTGGCCGGTTTGGCTTCATCGGCTCGAACCTCGCTCTGCGGCACAGATGCGGAGAGACCGAGGGCCAAAACAGCGAAAAGAGATAGCTGAACGGCTGAAGATGGATGAGAGAAACTATGATTCATGAGAGTGACACCACAAGACACGGGGAGGATTACAACCTTATGTATTATACCCAGAACTCCGCAAAAGGTTTCTCCGTGCGAGCCGCCGGGTTTATCTGGGCGGTGCCAATCCACGGCGGGCATCAAGCCCGCCGCTCGCTGTCTGAAAGTTAGCCTTCTCTTTTTCAGCAACACAGCCTATGGTCCGCACCGGAGGTACCTGATGGGGCGAATGACCTGGTTCGGTGTGCTGGCTTTGTTCCTGACGGGTTGCGTTTCCGAATCCCAGGAGCGGATGCAGGCTCACAATGAGAATGGCCTGCGCCTCTTCCAGCAGGGCAAGTACAACGACGTGCGCCAGAGTTTCGAGTCCGCCCTGGACTTGAAGAAAGACGATGCGGGATTGCTCTACAACGTCGGCGAATGCTACGACCGTCTGGGCGACGGGGCCAACGCCGAGCGTTACTATAACGAGTGTCTGCAACGCTCGCCCAACCACGGACCTTGCCGGCATGCCTTGACCGTGCTGCTGGTCCGGGAAGGCCGCGGGCAGGACGCTGTCAACATGGTCCAGGCCTGGCTGGTTCACGAACCGCAGCTTCCGGACGCCCTCGTGGAAGATGCCTGGTTGTGGCGCCAGTCGGGCAACCTTCCCAACGCGAAGACACGTGTGGAAGAGGCCCTCGAGAAAGAACCGCGCAACAACCGGGCACTGATCGAACTGGCACAAATCTACGAGACCATGCACCGGCCGGAACGCGCCCTCGACCTTTACCAGCGCTGCCTGGAACAGAATCCGAGACAACCCGAGGTAGCGGCACGGGTCCAAATCCTGCTGACGCAACTCAAGCCCGAAGAGCGGCGGGTCAAGCCTGATTGATTTTCTCTTTCAACAATACGAGCCAAATCATCGCATGTCGCAAAGATTTCAAACCCGCTAAGGAAGGCAGGAAGACAGGAAATAAGAGCCACTGCGAGCCTTCGGTTGACGAATCTCGTTGAAACCCTCACCTTTTGTGTTCTTTTCTTTCCTGTCTTCCTGCCTTCCTTAGAGTATTGGTTGCGGCTTCGCCGCGTTGGGGTCTTTGTGTCTTTGTGTTGGAAAATTGTGTCTAAACCAAGCTGAAGCTCCAACTCACCGGCCGGCCGTCGCGGTAGGGCATGACGCCGTGGAATTGCTTGTCGGTGCGCTCGAATACCAGAGGCAGGAAGAAGCGGTCGCCTTCCCATAGCGGTAGATCGAGCAGACGGTCCACATTCACCCATTCCAGCGTGCCTTCCGGGTTATCCGCCCGTGGCTGCCCGCTGGCGCGATCAATACGAAAAATGAACCCGAACCAATCCTCGCCCTGCTTGCCGAAGCCGGGCCAACTGATGGTGCCGCGCAGCAGCAGGCTTTCACACTCCAAACCGGCTTCCTCGCGGATTTCCCGGCGAATGCAGGCCACGACATCCTCGCCGGGCTCGAGCTTGCCGCCCAGACCGTTGTATTTGCCGAAATGAGGATCGTCGGGCCGGCGGTTGCGATGAACGAGGAGAACCTGCCGGCCGTCCGGAGAGAGGATGTAGCCCAGCGTGGCGAGGATTGGCGTGTAGGGCATGAGAAAAACTCCATCGTGCTTTTAACGGCGCTTCGGAGAAGCCTGAAACGAGCACGCTTCTCCGAAGCGTCGTTAAACGCCCGGCTCGCCTGTACTACGGACCGTGGGAACAAAGAAACCTGGAACAATCTTCCCGGTCCGCTATTCTAGCAATCGGAGGCCAAAACCCAAGACGCGACGGAAACGCAATGCGCCGCGTACCGGCCCGATCACCAATCTTTGTCGTGCAGGAGATTCCTTATGTTTTCTTTACGCTTGTTGCTTCCCGCTCTGTTCACTCTGATTGTCGCCGTGCTGCTGTGGCAGCCCATGGCGGCCTCGGCCGGTCCGGAGATGACCGAGAAGGCCCGCAAGTTTATCGCGGCCCACGAGGCGAAGCTGCGGCCGCTGGAAATCGCCGGGGGACTGGCCTGGTGGAATGCCAACATCTCCGGCAAGGACGACGATTTCAAGAAGAAAGAAGAAGCTCAGAACCGCATCGACGAAGCCCTCGCCGACGCCGACAAGTTCAAGGAGCTGAAGGAAATCAAGCAGAACAGCAAGCAGATCGACGATCCAATCCTGGCCCGCGCCATCGAGGTCCTCTACCTCGCCTACCTGGAAAAGCAGATTGATACGGCTCATCTCAAAAAGATGGTGGAGAAGTCGAACACCGTCGAAAAGAAGTTCAACAAGTTCCGCACGCTGGTGGACGGCAAGGAGATGACCGACAGCGAGGTCCGCAAGGTCTTGAAGAATTCACGCGACTCCGAGCGCCGGCAAGTGGTCTGGGCGGCCAGCAAAGCGGTCGGCAGCGAGCTGGAGGCCGACCTGAAAGAACTGGTCAAGCTGCGCAACGAGGCGGCGGTCAAGCTCGGCTTCAAGAACTATCACGCCATGCTCCTGTTCCTCAACGAACAGGACGGCGAGCAGATCATCAAGCTCTTCGACGATCTCGACGAGCTGACCCGCGAGCCGTTCCGGGTTGCCAAGGCGGAGATCGACGCAAAACTGGCCGCCGACTACAAGATCAAGCCGGATCAACTGATGCCCTGGCACTATCACGATCCGTTCTTTCAGGAAACTCCAGCGGTCTTCAAGACCGACCTCGATGAGCCGTTCGTGAAGGCCGATCTCATCAAGATGACTCGGGATTTCTATGATGGCATCGGCCTGCCCATCGACGACGTGGTCGCCCGCAGCGATTTCTACGAGAAGAAGGGCAAAAGCCCGCACGCCTTCTGCACCGACATCGACCGCGAGGGCGACGTGCGCGTCCTCGCCAACATCGTCCCCAACAACTACTGGGCCTCGACGCTGCTGCACGAGTTCGGCCATTCGGTTTACAGCAGCAAGAACATCCCCAGGACCCTGCCGTACACGCTGCGCCTGGAGTCGCACATCTTGACCACCGAAGGCGTGGCGATGATGTTCGAGCGGCTATCGAAACGGCGGGCCTTTCTGGAGAAGATGGCGATCAAGGCGGCCGATCCGGAAGGGTTCGACGAAGCCGGGGCCAGGTCGCTCCGCTATCAGCTCTTGATCTTCTCGCGCTGGTGCCAGGTTATGTTGCGCTTTGAGAAGGGGATGTACGAGAATCCCGATCAGGACCTCAACAAGCTGTGGTGGGACCTGGTGGAGAAATATCAGATGGTGAAGCGTCCGCCAGGTCGAAACGCCCCAGACTACGCCAGCAAGATCCACATCGTCAGCGCGCCGGTCTACTATCACAACTACATGATGGGCGAGCTGTTCGCTTCGCAGGTTCATCATTCCATCGCTCGCGATGTGTACAAGGGCGCCGATCCGAACACCGTGATTTACGTCGGTAACAAGGAAGTGGGTGTGTTCATGAAGAAACGCGTCTTCGATCCGGGGCGGACGCTGAGCTGGAACGAGTTGACGAAGCATGCTACGGGTGAGACTCTGAACGCGAAGGCGTTTGCGGCGGATTTCAAGGGGAAGTGAGGTGGTGGGTGGGAGGTGGTGAAGCGGCAGACGCACCTAACTTGTGTGTTTGGCCATGCCTGGACATTCTGATGTTGTAGACGGAATTGGGTGTTTTCAGGACATCTTCACAGTTGAGGTGCCGGGGTCCACGGGCTGTTCGAGGCGCCGGTCGATGGGACCGAAGTAGCCAGCAACCGCAATGAAAGAACCTCGCGGTACCGCTACGCGGAGAAGAGACGCTTGCGCTCGCAGTTGCAAACCTTGAGAGATACTCAGGGGCCGCTCAGCGTCCGTACACTTGACGGGGGAGACCATATACGTGTTCGGCCTGGGAGTACCGACCACGACAACGGGCCCGCCCTGACCCGCTCACTTCGGGCCAGCCGACGAACAATCCCATTCGTCCAACAGACGAACGATCTCCGCTAGGGTTTTGGCCGCGTCTCGCCGCAACACCTGCGTCCCGAACCGCCGCCAAATCAGGGCCTCTACTAGGGTCGCCTTCTGCTTCCAGCCAAGGCGGGGCCCGTACGCGCGGAACTCCTCGACGCCTCCCGCCTGCCACCGGTCGAAGACAGCCACGAGCACGTCGTCGTTTCTCGTGGTCCTGCAACCAGCGGGAGGCCCCCTCTGCCGAGCGCAGCTCCTCAGCCCGGTAGGCCGCCAGTTTGATCAGTGCGTCCCCGGCCTGCGCGTCACGCATGGTCCGCGGCCAGTCCGGGCCCACGCCCGATAGCTGCTTAAGGGCCACCTCTGCCGCCTTAATTTCGGCCTGGATCTTTTCAGGAGCCTTGCCAGTACCGGTGACCTCGGAAAAGAACTCGGCGTGGATGGTGACCTTGCATTCAAAGCCCCCGGATTGGTTCGGTCGCCTGTCGTACTGGACGCACTCCGGCGGCCATCCGTAGCTCGCCAACAACTCTTGGAGCCGGTTCTTGGCGTTCAACTCCATTTTTTCCACACGGAAGAAGTCCGAGAAGCTCAAAGAAAGACCTTTTTATCTCTTGCCGAACGCCAAAGCTCAGCAGCGGCGGCCTGCTGAGCGAAAAGTCGCGGAACCAGATAATAGGGCCGCCGTCTGCTGCAGCAGATGGTTCGGCGGTCTTGCGGGTGTACCGGGGTCGGACTACCGACCCCGGCCACGGTACGTGGCCTGTCGGCTTCATGACGCCGTCGCTGATGTGCATCGCGAAGAGCATGCAGCGTCACTTGCCCGCGGCCTTGGTTTCGACATGCACCCACAGGCTCGTCCGCTGCCAGACGGTGCGGCTTTTGCCGTCGCTGTCCTTCATCTGTGGCCCCGTCTCCCACTGAGCCGTAATGCACCACCAACCCGGTTCAGTCAGCGTGCATGTGAACACGCGGTTGGGATCAGACTTGACCTGGAAAGTGACCAGTTCATCGGGCAGAATCTCCTTGGGCCGTTGCGGATTGTAGCGCTCGATCTCCACCCGGTTGTAATCAAAGTGTTGTGGCACCTTCGCCTGAAAGACCATGCCGGGCAATAGGCCATAAGGCCTCGTAAGCGGCTCCATCAGCGAAGGCCTTGGAAATTGAAATTGAAATTGATCGCGGCCGCTTCTATCGGGGCTGAGTTTATCCCAGCCGTTCTGCGTCTGCACGTGCAGACAAATCTGCACGGTGTCCTGGTAGAATTCCTTGCTTTCTTCCATCCAGATCGGCGGCGTGGTCAGCACGAACCAGTGATCGCCGCGCTGCTCCGGCGTGAAATCGAGGCGGAAGGCCGTGACATCCTTGCCGTCGACGCCGCCGGGCTTTTTGAACTTTTCCAGCTTCTTCGTCAAGTCTTCTATCTTGCCGTCGGGCAGGCACACGAACACTTTCGTCGGCTGCGGGGCGTCAAAGAGTTCGTGCTGATGGCCGAACTGGTAGACGAAGCCGACCTTGTCGCCCTTCTTGGCCATCGCCGTGTCGGGCAGCAGCATGTTGTAATGGGCCGATGCGGGTTGAACCAGCAAGCACGCCGCGGAGAGTCCCAGGCAGTAGCGAAACATGATACGTTCCTCCTTCGTCGAACAAAGAAATATCCAGCCGGAATACCCAGTCATTACGAATAAAGCAGGCTCGAACCGTCATGTCAAGCACCCAGCCGAAGATTTCCGCCCCAACTCCCCTCCACCAACCCCGCTGCCTTCCTTTCTACTACCCCCACGAACACCTTCAATAAAGCCTATGGCAACACCGAAGACCCGCTCGGCTTCCCAATGCTGGACCGTCAGGCGCGCATGCTCGACATGCTCCTCGGATACACCCCTTACCTGCTCCGGTCCCGCACACGAATGGCACTAGCTTAAGCGTTTCGTAGCGCGGCCGCCTGATTATCCCTTCGCCAAGTCGCTTTTCTAACCCCCCAGCGTTCTGGCTTCGGTGAGCACTGCCGCAGTTCGCCGGCTTGACGTGCAAAGTCCCTGAAGTCAGCGATGTATTCTACGCTGCGGTCAAGTTCAACGTGCCATTTTTGCGGCCCACTTGACCGCATCGGTACCATAACAACGGCCACTTCGGCGTCGACTCCTGAGATTGTCTTTCATCTCCCGGCCTTTCTCTTGTCCCCAGATGTTTCCCGCGAAACATGGGGACATACAATCGCTACCCATGATAGGGAAAACGATTCCATGACCAGCTTGGATGAGGTCCGCGCTCGTTTCGCACGCAATGAGGGACTCCCCTTTGCGAGTGTTTTGACTGAAGCCAACATCCTGGAAGTTCTCAACGAACATGGCGTCACGTATCGAGACCGCGTGTTCAGCCCGGTCACGACCATCTGGGGCTTTCTCAGTCAGGTGCTCAGCGATGACCATAGTTGCCGCGATATCGTGTCGCGAATCATCGCTCATCGGGCAGCCAATGGCGTCTCGGTTTGCTCGCCGAATACGGCCAGCTATTGCAAGGCGCGGAGTCGTATTCACACGCCAGTCCTCCGCGCTTTGGCGACCCAAACAGCCGAAGAGCTACAGGCCAGCGCGGCCGATGCATGGAAGTGGAATGGACGGTCGGTGTTTATCGTCGATGGATCGCACGTCTCCATGCCCGACACGCCGGAGAACCAGGCGGCGTACCCACAGCCGCCGACGCAGCAGGCGGGGCTGGGCTTCCCGCTCGCCCGCATCACCGTGCTTCTGTCGCTGGCGACGGGCGCTTGCCACGACCTGGCCATCGCGCCGTATGCGGGTAAGGGCACTGGAGAGACCACGCTGCTGCGGCTGATGTACGACGCGCTTTCGCCCGGCAACGTGGTCGTTGCCGACGCGCTGTTCGACAACTTCTTCCTTGCCTGTGAGATGCGCCAGCGCGGCATCGAGTTGGTCACACGAGTGCAGGCGGAGCGCGTGGGGAGTCGGACGGTGGAGAGCAGCCCCGACGGCGAAGTGATCGTCTGGCAGCGTCCCAACAAGCCGCACGGTATGAGTGGAGAGCAGTACCGCAGCTACCCAGAGAGCTTGACCATGCGCCAAGTGAGCGTTGATGCCCACGGCAAGAACAACCGTGCCGAGCAGTTCAAAGTAGTGACAACGATCCTCGATGTCTCAATAGGTGGCAGTCAGATCGGCGAGTTGTACGAGCGCAGGTGGGACGGGGAAGTCGATATCCGCTCGATCAAGTCGACAATGAAGATGGACATCCTACGCTGCAAGACGCCCGAGATGGTTCGCAAGGAGATCTGGACTCACCTGCTGGCGTACAACCTGCTCCGCACGGTCATGGCGGTGGCCGCTCACGAGAACGGCTTAGAGCCTCGCGTGATCAGCTTCAAGGGGGCCAAGCAGGCCCTCATGGCGTTCGCGCCGAAGTTGGAAGCGGCGCAACCGGAGGAGCGCGCGGGGCTGGTGGATGCCATGCTGAAGGCGGTGGCGTACCACCGGGTGGGTGACCGGCCAGGGCGCTGGGAGCCGCGGGCGCGGAAGCGGAGGCCGAAGCCAGGGGCCCGCCTGACGCAGCCGCGTCACGTCGCCAAGCTGGCGCACAACCGGGAGAAGTGGTATTAGCGGATCGCGCCGTGTGTGGTAATTGGAGGCACTCTCTCGGGGGCAGTCGGGCATGCTGCGCCTGCAGCGCGGCGGCAGGGACTGACCCGCGCCTTGCGGGCGAATCCAGGGGCGTCGGAGGCTTGCTGCTGGGGAGAACGACTCACCCGGAGCCGCGCCAAGGACCCAAGAACGGGCCGCTGTCAATCGCTGGCGCCAGGGGAGCGGTGCAAGGCAAGCGGTTGCGGGCCTGCTCCGCTTCGCGAGGCGTCCTGACAGACCGCCCCATTGCTAAAGCTAGTGCCATTCGTCCCGCACACCAACGCGCGTTTTCAGGGAGGCGGATGTTCTAATTCATGCCAGGGAAGTCCAGGTGCGAGCCGTCCGATGCACCACCCGAACTCTAAAAACAACTCTTGGTCCATCGACGGATAGCGTTCTCATTGCCGGCAGTTTGCAAGATCTGGGCAAGGTCCTTATACGCTTGGTCTCCTGGCGGGTGAAGTTGTTCGTTCAGAAAAGTCATGACAGCCAAGAATCCCGCCTGGAAATTATTGAATTTGCCATCCGAAAGGCAGCATCTTGTGAGGAATTGGGTAGCGATTTCTTGGATCGGCCAGCCTTTCGTTTCGGCCTCATGCAAAACGTCCTCGAGGGCCCCGATCAAGAAAATCTTGAAAACGGATCCGTTGCAATTGGGCGGCCTGCGCGGCCGCATCACGCAGCGCCTTAACCTCACTTCTCATCGGGCGCTCCGCCGAAAATACCCTTCAGGTCGCTGTTTAGTGCGATCATTCGCTGCTGTCGCTGCTGGTACTCAACATCGGGAATAGTGTCGATATAGATGTTGAGTATTTCTCCCATCTGGCCTTCTTTCCACGAGCGTGAACGATTGTGGGTAAGGAACGAGAGTTCAGAGGCTGTCCGATCCCTAACAAAGAGAGCGGCTTTCTCGATGGCTAGGCGGGCATCATCGGGGATCTCGGAGCGCTTCTGTTGGGTCTGCTCTTTCAACCGGTAGCGATATTCGGGGTATGGCCCCTCATGCACCAGTTCTACTTCCATGAGGCCCTCATCTACCATGCCACAAATCAATGGCTCATCCTCGTGAATTCCGGGCCCATGCTCCAGCTTGGCGATAGGCCAATCGGTCAGGAAGCCGGGATGCTCATTGGCGTAGTAAAGGTGAGCGAAGTAAAATACCTTGTGGAGCTTGACCTTTCCCGACCATTCCCCGTCGCCGGCCCGCAGGATCTCAAGGATCACTTCCTGCGCCGTCGTGCGAGGCATTTGTGTCCCTCCTTTTTCTCTAGCTTGGCGAAGTCGGTGTTACTAGCAAAAAAACAGAAGTTGTCAACGTCATCTATTCTATGAGGACAAGGCCATCCGTTCAAGGGTTCACGGTGAGGCAAAACGGTCTGCCCAGTGTTCAGACGGCCATTCAAACGGCTTCGTTTGCCCCTCTTAGGTGCTCCGGTCCCGACACACCGACGCGCGTTTTCAGGCAGGCGGATGTTCTGATTCATGCCAGGGAAGTTCAGGTGCGAGCCGTCGATGAGGCGGGGCCGGAAGTTATTGGCTGCTGGTGAGAGATACGGCCGTACTCAGGCTGTGGCTGTCGGCGGATTCAAGCGAGCGACAAAGTCTTCATGCTCTAGGCTGGCTGTTCCCTCCTGGACCACTGCCAGAACGCGGGCCATGTCGCCACGGACTAGGGCCGCTGAATCGAGCCAGAGTCCGGGAAAGACGATGCTCTTGAGCAGGCCATCGGCGTTGGGTGTCAGCCGGTCATAACGGTCGCCCCGAAGCACGAACCAATCGATCTCCTGGTCGAGGACGCGCCAGACGATATACTCGCGCACCCCATTACGGCGATATGCCTCCAGTTTGGTGTGCAGGTCGTAACTGGCGCTGCTGGCTGCAACTTCCCCCGCCAATTCTGGGGATCCTTCGATGTAATCGTCTTCGCCGATACGTGCCCGGCCGCCAAGAGCAGGAGCTATCAATAGTAGTGCGTCTGGCTGAGGCTCATTACCAAGGTCGAGTCGCACGGTGCAATTATGACCTGCCAGAACACCTGGAGTTGCCGATTCGTATACACCAATCCAGGTGCCAAGATGGAGATCGGGCTGACTATGGCGGCTAAGGCGGACGGGGGAAGGCATGTATACTACTCCTTCGATTAACTCGGCCTTTTTGACATGGGGCATTGCTTCGTAGCGGCGCTCGAATTCGTCGCGCGTCAGACGATCACCCGGCTCCAGCGGCGGTATTTGTTTCCGCGGCGGCCTGTCCGACAGAGCGTGGGGGTTAGGAGGAGTCATGAATCTAGTTTCCTCGGTTTTGCCATCGACTTGGTTTTATGCTAACCGAAACACGCTCTCACGACAACCTTTGTTGCGCCTTGGCGAGCCAATTCGTCCAGGCGGCTGATTCGTGCTTTCAAATCTGTTATGTTCATGGGGAGCACTCCTGTTTCGTAGGACGGATTGCCAATCCGTCCTACGACAAGGGTGCCGGGACACAGATAGTATACATGCGAACATTGCCCGAGCCAAGTGGTTGGGCCTTCGATCATGCCTGTTTATTACATGCTTCACGATGCGGACCGCTTCCAGGAGGAAATACGCCAGGCATTTGCGGACAGCTGGCGAAGAAAGAGCTTCGAGCCGTGCCGTAAGCTCTGCAATGCCTTGATGCCCACAGTTGTTGTTTTCGCGGATTGCTATCACATCGGGGCTGGCGAACCATTGATACGCCTGGTTGCTCGCGGGCTGAATTTCTCTTCGCTGTACTGGCGAACTCTCGTCGGCGAAGTACTGCTGTACGCAGCCGCGGATGTCCCCGAAATTCAGGTCGCACCGGAAACGCTGTGTTGCGTGCTGACCCCGGAGCAATACCTGGAGGGCTGGGTTCAGCGCGGGCGTTTCGCTCCCATTCAGCAAGCACATTACGGCAGCCGCGACCTGGTTTTCGGGGGCGGCTTCTATCGGCCGGACCACGCGGGCTACAATGATCGCGACGACGTGGCGCGCCTGACCAGGTATCTGCAAGCCATCGATCCGGAGAGCTGGACAGCAATTGAACTTGTTCTACTCAGAGACGTAGAGGATGATGCCGAGCGCGCCGACGAGCTGGAATTCGCCCGCGAGCGGTTTCTGGCCCTGCGGCAACTCTATGAACGGGCCGAGGAGCAGAAGTGGGTGGTAGTGTGTGAGATTCTGTAGTGGCGATGTGCGTCTTTGTGGTGAAAAGTCCGAGCCGGGGAGGTTAAGCCCCTTTGCTGGGTCCCATTTTTGTTCGTGAATTCCTGACCTTGCCGCGCCGATCCCGGCATTATGTGCTGCGCTCGGCTTACCTGGGCATCATCTGGATCCTGGGGTTGACGGCCTGGCAAGCGATCATCGGCTGGAGCCGGACTGCCACCCTCGGCGAAACGGCCCGGTTCGGGTCGCTGCTGTTTCAACTTTTCAACTACGTCCAGTTGACGCTGGTGGTGTTCTTCACGGCAATGACGGCGGCGGGAGCCGTTGCTCAGGAGAAAGATCGCCGCACTTTCGTCCTGTTGCTGGTAACCGACCTGCGCAACTACGAGATCGTTGCCGGCAAGCTGCTGGGCAGTCTGCTTCAGATCGGCCTGCTCCTGATCGGCACCGTGCCGGTGCTGTTCTTCATCATGCTCCTGGGGGGCGTTGCGCCGGAACAGATCGGCCGCGCCACGCTGGTGCTGGCAGCCACGGCACTGGCGTCCGGGTCGCTGGGCGGATTGATCGCGCTCTGCGCGACAAGACCTTTCAGACGCTGGCTCTGACGGTGATCTTCCTGGTCCTCTATCTGTGCCTGTGCGCGCCCTGTCTGTGTTGACCCCGCACGCGGTCTGGCTCGATCCGTTACTGGCGATGCAAAGCGTGATCGAGTATTCCCCGGAGGTCGTCTGGCCGCCGCATCCGGCTTATGGATACGCCGCGGCGATGGTGCTGGTCAGCGTCTTACTCAACCTCTGGGGGATCGTTCGGCTGCGGGCCTGGAACCCCAGGGGCGAGCCAGTCATGCAGCGCGAACATCCCCAGGAGGAAGAAGTGAAGGATCGCGCTCGGGCGCATGCCGCGCCAGGCCGGGTGCGGCACGTGTGGGCCAATCCAATCCTGTGGCGTGAGATCTGCACACGGGCCTATGGAAACAAGCCGATTCTCGTCAAGCTCGCCTACCTTCTGGTGCTGGCTCTGATCTGCTACTACGCCCTGGCACCGATGTGGACGCCGGTTGCCCGGCCGTGGTTCGCTGCCGCGCGGGGCCTGGTTCCGGTCGGCATCCTGAGCATGTTGCTCGTCAGCGCCCAGGCCGTGACGGCCATCACGTCCGAGCGCGACAGCGGAGCATTGAGCTTGCTGCTGGTCACCGACCTGACGCCGCGCGAATTCATCTTCGGCAAGCTGGCCGGCATCTGTTACAACACCGTGGCTTATCTGTTGCCGCCTTTGATCTTGACGGTGATCTATGCCTGGTACGGTTGGATGGCGACGCCGCCGCGGTTGCACGCGGACCTGCTGGTGTCACGCAACATTGCCTCGGCTGTTTGCGTGTGCCTGGCCACGCTCGTGCTGCTTGCTTTCAGCGTCATCCTCGGCGTCCACGTTGCGCTACGGAACGAGAACAGCCGGCTGGCGATCATCCATGCGCTGGGGACGATCTTCTTTCTCTCGGCGGGAAC
Source organism: uncultured Gemmataceae bacterium (assembly GCA_963804745.1). Classification (GTDB taxonomy): domain Bacteria; phylum Planctomycetota; class Planctomycetia; order Gemmatales; family Gemmataceae; genus CAWDRY01. The sequence continues at coordinate 2,031 of CAWDRY010000046.1, read as the reverse complement.
GCTGATCTGCATCTATCTCATTGTCATCAACGGCGGCAGGTTCGAGTCCCAGTTTTTCAACTTCCTCTTCTTCCTCGGCGCCGGCATTGGCGGGCTGTGGTGGGTATTGAGCGGCAGCCGGCCAGCGCCGGCCCTGACGCTGGCAAGCTGGCTGTGCCCGTTAGCGGTGTTCTACACGGTGACCAACATCATCGTCGCCAAACCGGGAACGGAGGAATCGGCCAACCCGTTCATTCCCTTGCTGGTAATAGCCGGCACATTTGGCTTCACGATTGCAGCCATGCTGATTCCGATGATTAGCGAATTTGACGTGGCATTGGGGCGGACGAGGGAATAATAAGTGATGAGTGATGAGTGCCCCCTCCCCCCTGCCCCTCTCCCCCGCCGCGGGGGAGAGGGGTTGGGGTGAGGGGGTGAGTGGTGAGTGGTACTTACCGCTCAGCGAGGTTGAGGTCGAATGATTCCTTGTCTATGAAGGAGCAAGTGCCTGGGTCAAATTGACGCAAGACGCCGTGAAGGTGCAGGTTCTCAATGGTCAATACTCCATAGGACCAGTGGCCGGTTTGAGTGAGACTGCCGGCACAAATGATCGGGAACGGCACCAACGCCGAGTCCCGCAAGACGTAGGCGTTGTGACGATGACCGTGCAGCCAGAGGCGAACGCCGCCGTTTCTTGCCACCGAGACAAGGTTGTCGAGGTCGCGGAGCAGATGCCACGGTTTCTCGGGTTTGCCGTTCGCCAAGCAGACCGGGTAGTGCGTCACCAGGATGCGCGGTCCTGGCGGCAGGCGCTGCAACAGGACATCTAGCCGTTTGAGTTGTGCTGCTCCGACCTCGCCTCGAGCATCCCACGGCCAGCGATTGGGCACGGCGGAGTTCACGCCCACGAGCCAAACGGGACCGACCTGCCGAGCAAAGGGGTAAACTTCACCATCCAAGCGGTCGCCCACTTGCCAGGGGGCGAAGTGACGCTCGAACGATCCCGACAGGGCGGCGTCAGGTGTGAGGTAGTCATGGTTGCCGGGTACTGCCAACCCCGGCAGTCGATCGTCTTTGGACATCTCCAGCAGAGCGGCAGCTCGAGCGATTTCAGCGTCGAGGCCGAGGTTGGAAGCGTCGCCGGAGAAAATGACACAGTCCGGCCGCTGCGCGCAATTCGGCCATCAGCAATGCGAGTATTTCTTCGCCCTTGCGGAACCGAGCGGCCCTGTCCAGGCAATGGAGATTGAGCCACGATGTCAATCGTTTGTTGAACCAGTCGCTCCTGCGCCAACCGAGGGGCGAAGCGGTGACGTGGATGTCGCTCAGATGAACGAGACGGACAGGAGAAGCCATGTTGTGAGTTGGAGCGTCCATTCGCGGGTTAATTTGTACAATTTCTACGGCGTTGTACCATTGTCATGCTTCCAGGATTGTATCTCCAGATTGCAACCAGACCGGAGTGCAATCTGTCGGGGGAGAATTTTTGGCAGAAGCCTTGTCCGAACAAATAACCGTTTAGCCGCGACCCTGTTTAGCGACGCTTCGGAGAAGTGTGCGGACCCGGACGCTTCTCCGAAGCTCGCTAAACAGGGTCGCGGCTAAACGAAGGATCGCGCGATGCAACAATTCACGATCGTCGTTAAGCCGTTCTGTGCCGAAGCGGTGCTGCGAGTGATCGCGTCTCTCGACGTGGCCGCTTGTGTCGTGCGCGAGGCCAAGGGGTATAGCCGGCAGAAGGCCTACCTGGACCGGTACCTCGGCAGTGAATATAGCATGGCCTTCCTGCCCAAGGTCGAGATCAGCGTCTGGGTGAGCGACGAGCGGGCTGCGGAGGTGGCCGACAAAATCGTCCGCACGGCTCGTACCGGCCGCATCGGCGACGGCAAAATCTTCGTGGCCAGAATGGAATGGCCGGGGGCGCTGGAGTTTTAGTCATTAGTCATTAGTCATTAGTCATTCCGTGATCAGAAAGTAGTCTGTAGCCGTGGGTAGCTGGACCGGTACATGGAACAGGCGTCTTTCCAAGCAACCTAATGACTAATGACTAAT
>CAWDRY010000045.1:0-85469 GCA_963804745.1 uncultured Gemmataceae bacterium | reverse complement strand
GAAAAACACGGCGAAAATCAGCACGATCTCGGCGATGACTTGCCAAGGCGGAAGGCGGAAGCAGGAGGGCGGAGGGCCAGGAGAGGGCGGAGGTTCGAGGGCATGTTGAAGTCGCAACTACGATCGCTGTGTTGTCCCATTGAGGAGTGTTCAACTTGCCCTCTTCGGCGCGTATCTGCGAATTACGGGGTGAAACACAAGCCCAAAGGCTATTGTGGATTATGATCACGTATGCCCCGGTGTCTATCAGCGCATTGCGAACGCATCGAAGAGGCGGCCACGAAGACACTACTGGTCGTCAATCTCCCCGGCGATTTCTTGCCGTCGCCGAGCAACCTTTGAAGGATCGGCCCGTGGTCCGTTGTAGCACTTCGAACAAAGAGGCCAGGTATCGCCATGTTCAACGCGAACGAAAATGTCGTCACCCGCCGCGAAGATGAACTTTTCGCCACACTTCTCGCAAGTCGCCTCAGTGTAGCCGCCGCCAATGGCCTTCATATTGTGAGCAACCATGTCGAATCCTCCTGTTTCTAGGACCGTGTCGGTTTTGGCACGCGCCGGACCGACACGCCTCGATTCACACAATAATAACCCTTTCGCCTTCGTTTCGTAAACATATTGTCTTTCAAAAACGCCGCAAATACGCGAAACCACAAGGCGTCGTGGTGTGCGGAGCCAATTGAACAACCATCTGTTCGTTCGCACCGGCGTTTTCGCACTCCCGCGATCATTTCATGCGTAAACGAAGGCAGCAGCAGTTGGCACGCGTAGGCCCGTGCTTTGGCCTCACATTGTTCACCCCTCCAACGCCGCGATGCTCTTAAAATCCTTCTTCAGCGACCGATAAAGCTGCTGATAAATCGGGAACGCCCGGTCGTAGGAGTTCTTGGCGGGCTGGTTGGGAGCCGTCTCTTGCACCACGCGGATCGCCGCGTCGCACGCTTCGCTGATGTTCTTGAATGCTCCCGCCCCGACCGCCGCCAGCAGGGCCACGCCGTAGGCCGCGCCTTCTTCGCTGTTGATGGTGACGACCTTGCGGCCGAACACGTCGGCCTGGATTTGCCGCCACAGCGGACTGCGCGAGCCGCCGCCCGAGGCGCGAATCTGCCGCACCGGCACGCCCAGGCCCTCGATGATCTCCAGGCTGTCGCGCATCGAGTAGGTCACCCCTTCCATGATCGCCCGGATCAGATGGCCGCGGGTGTGGGCGAGCGTCAGCCCGACGAAGCATCCCCGGGCGTCGGGATCGGCGTGCGGGGTCCGCTCGCCGGAAAGGTAGGGCAGGAAGAACAGCCCCTGGCTGCCCGCCGGCACCGTTTGGGCCTCGGCGGTCAGCACCTCGTAGACTTCCTTGTTGCAGCGTTTCGCCTCGGCCGCGTCGGCCTTGCACAGTTCGTTGCGGAACCACTGCAACGAGCCGCCGGCCGAGAGGTTCACGCCCATCATGTGCCACTTGCCGCGGACCGCGTGGCAGAAGGTGTGGATGCGGCCTTCGGGATCGATTTTCACTTCGTCGCTATGGACGAACATCACGCCCGAGGTGCCGATCGAGGTGGAAAGCACCCCCTTGCTGACGATGCCGTTGCCCACGGCCCCGGCCGCACAATCGCCGGCCCCGCCCACCACCACGCAATCGGTCGACAGCCCCAGGGCCTCGGCCGCCTGCGGGCGTGAGCCGCCCGGTGACGTCCTCCGACTCGTAGCAGCGGGCCGAGCAGGTCGATGTCGAGTTCCAGGGCCGAGAGCAGCTTCTTCGACCAGTCGCGCTTGGCCACGTCCAACAGCAGCATGCCGCTGGCGTCGCTCACCTCGGTGGCATACTCGCCGGTCATGCGGCGGCGGATTTCGTCCTTCGGCAGCAGCACCTTGCGGGTCCGCTCGAAGTGCCTGCGGCTCGTGGTTGCGCAGCCAGAGGATTTTCGGGGCGGTGAAGCCGGTCATGGCCGGATTGGCCACCAGCTTGATCAGCTTCTTGCGGCCGCCGACCCGCTCTTCCATCTCCCGGCACTCGGCCGAGGTGCGCTGGTCGTTCCAGAGGATCGCCCGGCGGATCACGCGGTCGTTGCTTGTCGAGAAAGACCGAGCCGTGCATCTGGCCGGATAGGCCGATCGCCTTGACGTCGGCCGGCTTCAGGCCGGCCTTGGCGACCACCCGGCGGACCGATTTCGATCGTGGCCTGCCACCAATCGTCCGGGTCCTGCTCGCTCCAGAGCGGCTTGGGCACGTAGCAAGGGTAGGTCTCCATGGCGCGGGCCAGGATCTGCCCCTGTTCGTCGATGGCCAGGGTCTTGGTGCCGGAGGTGCCGATGTCGATGCCCAGGAAAACGCTCATGGGGCGGTCCTTTGCGTTGTCGGTTGGATGCGGGAGAGGCGGCTGCCGCTGTGCGTACCGCGGACTTCAGCCCCTCCGCCGTTCTTCGTGCGGGCTTCAGCCCGTCTGTCGTTCGCAGTGCGTACTTTAAGTCGTGCAGCACAGACGGGCGAAAAGTCCACACTACGAACGAGTTTCTCCGAATTCTACCCTCCCACGTAGGACGGTCGCAACCGGGACACACGGCAAGATGGCAAAGGGCGACGGGCGGACGGCAAGGACCGACCGAAAGGACCAGAACGCGAGCCGGCGTTGCCCGAACAATCGCCAGCGGGTAACGTAACAGATACCATGTTTAAGCACCGCCCACCCACCTCCGTACTCCACCGAGTGTTCCCCGTTTCCCATCCTCAGTCGTGCGTCAACGACCACTGCCCCCCCTATTGCATGTCATGCGTCTCCTGCCGCTGCCTACTGCCTACCACCTACTGCCTACTACTCTTGCTGGCGGGCTGCACAAGCCGGGAATCGGACAGCCCCCCCCGCCCCTGTCGAGAAGCCCTTGGCCGGGCTGAAACTACGGTTGCTCGTGGTCGCAGACCCGGAGATCGCAGCCGCAGTCACTCGGTTTCGGGGCGAATGGACCGCACAAACCGGGGCGGAACTCCAGGTCGATGAGACGAGTGAAAAGGAACTCGAACACGCCGACTCCTTGGGTGCCGATGCCGTAATTTGCCCCACCTACCAACTTGGCCCGCTGGCTGAGCGAAGCGGATCGCCCCCCTGCCGAAGAAGATGCTCGACGCCGCTGCGACCGACTGGTCGGGCATCTTCGAAGTTGCTGCGGCCTGCGTGAGGCGTCATGGGGCGAGCAGGTGTACGCCGTCCCCTTCGGCTCGCCAGTGCTCACTTGCTACTACCGTGCCGACCTGTTGGCCAAGCTTGGGCAGAAACCACCGCGCGACTGGGGCGAATATCATCAGTTGGCCAAATTGCTGGGCAACCGCAAGGCATTGGGCGATGCCGCCCGCCCGCCGAGGCCCCCTGGCGGGGTACGGTCGAACCGCTCGGGCCCGGCTGGGCAGGCTTGGTACTGCTGGCCCGCGCCGCTCCCTACGCCAAGAGCCAGAGCAATTACTCGGCGTTGTTCGACATGCGGACGATGGAGCCGCTGATTTCCGGCCCGCCGCTGGTGCGTGCCCTTGAGGAGTTGGCAGCAGCAGCCAAACTCGGCCCGGCGGAACAACTCGGTACGACCCGGCCGCAGCCCGGGCCGCGTTCTGGAAGGGGGAATGCGGCATGGCACTGGTTGGCCCTCGGCCGCGAAGCCGGCCGGCAAGAGAACGATGCATCCGCCGACGCCGGCCGGGACGGCCCCCCTGCCGACGCGAGAAAGCTGTGGACGCCGCTACCGAAGGGAATGCCGAGAAGCACGTCGAAGTCGGTTTCGTCGAACTGCCCGGCTCACGAGCGGTCTTCGACGTCAGCAGCCGCACCTGGAGCAAACGATCGGAAGACGAAGATCCGCACGTGATGCTGCTGGTTCGACAGGGAGATCGGCGTGCTGCCGGCCGATTCCACCCACCCGATGCCGCCCTGGAATTGCTCCTCTGGCTTTCGGGCGACGAATCAGTTCCCAAGTGTGTGCGGCCAGTCCGGCGACGACCTTGTTCCGCCGTTCCCACCTGAAGTCGCCCCGGACCTGGACCGAACCGCCCATTTCGGTCGCGGCGGCCACTGAGTATGCCACTGTCACCGAGCGGGCTTTGTCAAGAGAGCAATGGCTCGGGGCCTTGCGGATCCCCGGCCGCGCCGAATACCTGGCTGCCTTAGACGAAGCAGTCTACGGCGTCGTGCGAGGCGACCAGTCGCCCATCGAGGCCCTCCACCAGGCAGCCGAGCGTTCCGGGAAATCAACCAACGGCTGGGCCTAGAAAACCAACGCAAGGCCTATGTACACAGCCTAGGACTCGAATGACGGCCGAAGGAGCCAAGCGAACGGCCGACGGGGAAAGACCGGAAGGCAGAAGGCCGAAACAGGGACGGGCGTGGGAAGACATTGCGATTCGCAGATCGCTGCCTGCAGATCGGCCACCGCAAAGGCAAATCGACGGGGCCGCCTACCAGCCACCTACCCCTTTCCGCCATCGACCCTCGTGCTTCTTCGCACCCCCTTTTGACAAGCCCGGGCTTGGGCCGTAAAATCACCCTTGTTCTCCGTGGCACAGGTTTCCAATCTGCCGGAGAGCGTAGGACAGATTGTCAGTCTGTCGATACGAAACGGCAAAGTTGGAAAACCGGTTTGGGATTGGATGATCGCGAAGCGTTGGGGCGGTAGCTCAGTTGGGAGAGCGCTGCGTTCGCAATGCAGAGGTCGGGAGTTCGACCCTCCTCCGCTCCACTATCACGCAACCCGTTGACAGCCAGTTGTCAGCGGGTTGTTTTCGTTTGACGGGGTAAGCACTTACGGCGACGGCCCCGGCTTCCGTCGATTCCTCTCTGATTCGCTTGCCACCTTGTCCAGAATTGACCCCAATATGCACGGTTTGCCGGTAGTTGGTACAAGCACTGGTACAAGCGGCGAAGGGGTCGAATCGTCGGTGCCCGTTGCCTTAGGACGATTGCGGCCGCTTGCGGATCCAGCCCCCAGCGGGAGAGCCGGCAAGGCTTCCATCGCCCCGGCCACGTCCAAGAGCTTCGGATCGGTGTAGACGTTCATCGTCAGGTCGATCGTCGAATGACGCATGGCGGCTTGCGCCGTCCGGGGCGCAACCCCGCCCTTGCTCAACAGGGTGCCGAAGGTGTGCCGCAGGGCGTGAACGTCAACCGTCCGGCCCCGTTCGTCCCGCTTGGGAATGCCGGCGAGCCGCAAGTCCCGGTCGAGGATTCGCACCAGCCCGGCCGGCACGGTGAACAACGGCGTATCGGCCGGCAGCTCGAGCGCAACGGCAGACAAGATTGCCCCGTCAGGCCCGCAGAATCGCCCTGGTGCGTTCCCGGCCTTCGCGGCTTCCGGGTCGAATCGGACCGTCGGCGCGTCCTGGCGGCTTCCTGTAGCGGCCTTCGCCTTGTCGGCGAGCCATTGGCGAAGGTCGGCGGCAAGGTCGGCCCGAAGGGGAATCGTCGAGCCTTCCCGGTTCTTTTCGTCGGCGGCGTCGAGCACCAGGAAAGCCGGGTCGGCGTCGAGGACCAGTTGCCCCACGGTGAGCGAAGCCAGTTCGCCCTTGCGAAGCCCGGTCAGCACCAGCGTCTTGTAGATCAAGGCCCGTTCCCGCCCGAGCCGTTCCAGCCGGCGGCGGGTTTCGTCCGGCAGCTTGGCGACCGCTTCGCCTTTTCGCTTGCCCCGGCGAACCGTCATCGCGTCCAACAGCGGCCGGCGGCGTGCCACGTCCAGAGAGCTTGACGCAGTTCGTCTTCGGTCAGCGCCCGGCGTTGCCGGCGGCGGTCGGCCTTCGCGTCGGCCTTCGGCACGTCGGCAAAGGGGTTGCTCAACAGCCGGTCGGTTTCGCGACGCACCAGTTGCCGAAGCCGACCAGCTCTTCGCGGTACTCGTTGCGGTTGCCGGCCCCCATGCCTTCGGCCTTGCCGTGCCGCAAGCCACGTTCCAAGGCAGTACCGCGGTCAGGTCGGCCAGCCGGTCGAAAACCGCAATCGGCGGCCAGCCGTGTCAAGCCGGCTTCGGCGTATTCTGAATCCGTACCGCGTTCAACCCCTTCGCCGTCTGGTGGTCGATGTAGGCGGCGAACGTGGTCGGCAAGCGGCGTGTCCTGGTGGTCGATCACGGCATCTTCGGTCGGCGGTGACGAATCTCCGCCCTTGCACCTTTTCGGCCCGCTTTCCAGTTCGGTGAGCACCGAACGGGCGGCCGATTCGTCCCGGCAGCCGGTCGCCACCTTGCGGACGATCCCCGAGCCGTCCCGGTACTTGGCGGTGTAGGTGCCGGCTTCCACGGTGATCCGATCCCCGGCAGCGGTGAGCGGCGCCGTTCGCGTCTTGCCCTTGGCGTCTATGCCACTCGGCCAGCCGTTGCCCCTTGCGGACGATGATCTTCGCCCCGGCCGGCAGCGGCTTGGTGAAGGTTTCCTTGTAGACGGTGCCCATGATTTCGCCTTTCGTTCGCTTGGTCATGGAAAATCACGTCGTCGGCATCACCTATCCTTGGGTTTCGCGGCCAATGCCTTTTGCTCCGCGGCCCAAACCTCATCCCAGGCGGGAAGTGGCAGCACTTCAGCTTCGTTGACTTCCTTCCATTGGGACAAGCGTTCGTAGAGAATCTTCGCAGCCGCCTCATTCATGTTTACGCCCAGCAGGGTCGCGTAGGCACTCAACCGATTGCGAATCGCCGTGGGCAGGTACAGCTTGACCAGTGTGGTATCCTGGTCTTGTCCCTTGTCGGCGGGCTTTCCCCTGATCTGCTTCCTTCCCATCTCCAGGCCTTTCCTCTTATCGGGTCCATAAGTACATCACTGTACTTGATTGTACATATATGTTCCCATATGTCAATGGGGTGTACCAAACAGGCAGTAGTTTGGTTCCGGCCCCCTTCCCGCTTCGTCAAGAGCGCAGCTCGGGCTCTTGGCGAGCGGGATGGCTCCGGTTTCAGAACGCCTCTGCCAACCAAACAAGGTCGTCGTCTACGCTGGTGGAAAGGGGAGGGGTAACAGCGTCCCCCTCGTCCCCACCTGTCCCGTTGGGCATTTTTCCCTCACGGCCGTCCATCCCCGCGTCCGTCCCGTTGGGTTGAGGCTGCGTCCCCTCCAAGGGGCGCAGGGACACGCCGGGACGGCACTCTTCTTCTCGATTCGCCGCAGGTCCACGAACCGTGGCCGCTTGCCTCCCGGTTCCCGGCCGAACACCACCTCGACCCCCACGGCCCGCAGGTTGGGCGCCATACGCTTTAGGTTCCCCGACAAACTACTGCCCTGCCGCGGCCAGCCGCGAAGTATCCTGGGTCTTCTCGTCCGTAAGCCCGTTCAGTTCGTCCAGCAGCTCTGTTGCGCTGCCGTGCCAGAACGAGCTGTCGGCCATGAAGTCCAGCACTACCTTGCCGAGCGGTGATGCTTCGAGAGCGAGTTCGTTTCCGGCAAGTCGGTTGCCGGCGTAGGCGTCAACGAACTCTCCGGGTGCGAATCCTGCGGCCGTTTCCGCCGCCGTCGCCCACACGGCGAAATCGGCCATACGCGGCAGCGAGGGTAACATCGTCGTCGGCAGGTTTCGCAGCCGCCGTTGAGATCACTTCGAGCATTGCGCCGAACGCTCGGGGTTTGGCGTCGTCGAAGTCGCGCCAGAAGTTGGCCTCCGGCCGACGGCGGGACTCGTCAATCGGCTGGAGGTTGATAAGGAGGCTTCGGTCCAGCAAGTCACTGCGAGTGACGATTTCCTCGATCCCGGTCAGGATTACCGGCCGTTGAGCGTCAAAAATCGTCTCCTCATCGTTTTCGTACAATGTCCGCGTTGAAAATCCCCCGCCTGTGGCAAGGCGGCAGAGGGCATCGGATAGCCAGGGAGGAAGGTGGCTGATGTTGTCCAGGGCGACCACTAAGCCGTTGTTGGCGGCGATCATCAGATTGCGCGGTTCCTTCGGTTCGCAACGCAGCGGCGCGGCATTAGGGTCGATCAGTTCACGAACCACGCGAGCCGTTGTGCTTTTCGCGGACCCCTGTTCGCCATGTAGGCAAAGAACGGGGTATGGTCCCCGCGGCCTCATCGCGGCAGCTTGCCAGGCGACGATCAGGGGCCAATCGCCGTCAGGCACGTTAATGAACCGGCGCAGTTCGTCCACACGACCCATCTGAGGCTCGGGCAAGGCGAGCATGGCCTTGGCGCCGGAACCGCACCGGCGGGTTTTGCACGATGTCCCACCCCAGCGGCGTGATTTTCACGGCGCGCACTCGCGGTCACACAAATTGATGTAGATGCTGTCCTCCTGTTCGGCAACCCGCAAGTGGACGGCCTGCTCCGGGCCCTCGAACATCGCCTTTCCCTCCAGGACTCCAATCGCATCTTGCAGCGCTTGGGCGTTCGGCGCGCCCTTCGTGCGCGATATCTCGCGCTGGAGCCAGCGCCGAAACCCCCGCGACTTGAGCAACCAGTTCTCCCGGTGAGTGCCGACCGGGACCGTCGCGTAGGCATCCCCGTTTGCCGTGTGCCAGAGCGAACACCCGCCCGCGATCCCAAGCAAGGCGTCTGTTTGCGACAGGAACCCGCGTTTCCCCGATGTACGCGCCGGACGGGGCCGCCCTTCGTATCCTTTGATTTCATTGCGCAACCTCGTTTCCACAAAAGCAAGAATCGTCCTGACTCCCGGACGGGGCGGGGTTGGCCTGAAGCCATCGCTCGGCGGCGGCACGATCGGCCAGTGTCCAAAGATGGATTCGGCGGCCGTGGCATTCCGGCCGCAAAGACGGGACTGACGCGACGGCGCGGATGATGCCCAACCGAGCCAACGCGCCGGAACCGCGCAAAAGCCTGCGCGGGTCCAGTCCTTTGGGCAACGGCGCCGTGTCCGACACGTCGTCCGCGGTTGCCGTGCCGTTCGCGCAAAGGTCTAACAGCACATCCGGCGGGCGTAGTTGATGTACGCTCGCCGGTAATTTGCCAGCACTGACCGCGCTTCTTGCTTTCGAGCTTTTTCCTCTGGCCGGACCGCGGCGGCGCGGCACGGGCTTGAAGTCGCATGTCATCGGCCAGCCCCTTTCATGTTCCGAACCGAGGGGCAGCCCTGGTCGATCCATTCCCGGATGGCGGCAGCGGACCAACGGACCAGGGCCCCCAGCTTGACGGGCGCGGGCATCCGGCCGGCGTCCGAAAGGCGATAGACGTGCCGCTGAGAACAGCCGAGCATCTCGGCGACGGCTTGCACGTCGAGCAATTTGGCCGAAGCGTCGGCCGGCGTGATAACAACGCTCATACTTTTCCCTTTCGTAATCGAGTGGCGGCCGGCGAGTGTGCCCGTCGCATGAGTGAAAAGCATAAGGGCTGATCACGACCGAATAATTATTGGCGCGAATTATCGCGAATTATTCGGACGGCTTGACTACAGAAGCCGCCAGATTTCAAGGGCAGTCAGAGTAAGAAATGCGCCGGAATAAATGAAACGATTCCACCAAGGTCTTGCCGGGCGAATTATTCGGGCGCGCTCAGCCGCTTTCTTAAGTCGTTTGCCGTGGCGGTCGATAGCATATTTGACTTCGCGCCATGTTATCCCGATTGCGCAAGCCAAGGCGGAATACTTCCGATATTGGCCAGTCTTCCAAGCATCGTAAATCCTCTTGTCTGCCTTGGGGTCGGTATCGCGGGGCCGACCACGCTTCTTGCCGCTCGGTGGTGTCGGGCCGGCTCGACCGTCCCCTTCGCCGGTAGCTTCGTTCCCTGGACGCGGCGGACACTGCTTTGCAGGCCAACGCCGTTGGAGTTCCTGTGACATCTGGCGAAGATTGGTAAGGCACGGCTCGACAACCTGGACCTCAAAGCTGGAGATTGTGACATCCCTCCTCTGAGCATCTTTGCCTTCCAGAGGTAGGTTTTCCAACTCACAAAGGACGCTGCGGGCTTGTTGTGCCAGCCCGCTTACAGCATCTTCAAGGGCTTGGCGAAACTCCATCGGTACGTTAAGCATCAGGAACGCTCTGGTCCGATTCCAGCCGTTGACGCAAGAGTCTGGGCCAACTCCATTCATGCCCACGGCGAACCAACGCAAACATTCGATGTCGTCAGCGGTATGGTCGCGTTTGCGTAGCCATTCCTCAAGCTCATCAGCCAGGGGGTCGATGAAATCGCGGCAGAGATGCCAGTCATCGCCTACCTCATCAGGATTCTTGATCCGCGAAATGGCAGTGTGGTCCAGTTCGCGTAGCCATTCCCCAAGCTCATCAGCCAGCAGGTCGCGGCAATCCTCATCGACGGGCCAGCCATTCAACGTCGGGCGATTGGCTGCAAAATCGCTGCTTGTCGCGCCGTTTTGGTGCTGATCCGGCGTCGTTGAAGACTGACCGTCCTTTTTGCTCCGTTTCTTCGCCACTCATCCCTCCCACCGGCACCGTGAAAAAACATTTCACCGATTCGTTCCTGCACTCTCCTTTGTCGATCAGCTACGATGCCAAAAACGCTGCTATCGCCAAATCGGCGCGGCCGGGCGGGGACGGTTCACTCCGCTTGGCTGCTCCCTGGCCGGCAGGGCTACGATCGTGGAATCGGTTGATCCTACCAAAACGGCGGCGGACCGGTCAAACAGTTTGGCCATGTCATCCCGCAGCACCGATCGTCAGCGACCAATTCGGATTCGTGGGTTTTGAAACTCGCCGGGGCTTTCCAAGTTCCCTGCAAATCCTTATCATGGGGGGCGTGATTGGAGGCACGTAACATCATGCCCAAACGCACAAGCAAGACCGGCAGCGAACTGTTCATCGTCGATAACAGCGACGACGACTGGAAGGTTCAGCGCTACCTGCACGACTGGTGCCAGCTTTCCAAGGCCATCGACGTGGCCACCGGCTACTTCGAGATCGGCGGGCTGCTGGGCCTCAAGGACGAGTGGCAGAAGGTCGATGCCATTCGCATCCTCATGGGCGACGAGGTTTCGCGCCGCACCAAGAAGGCGTTCGCCGAGGGATTGCAGCAGGTCAAGTCGCGGCTGGACGACAGCCTGGAAGCCGAGAAGGAGAAGAACGACTTCCTCGCGGGCGTTCCGGCCATCGTGGAAGCGATCCGCTCGGGCAAGATCAAGTGCCGGGTCTACAAGAAGGACAAGTTCCACGCCAAGACCTACATCACCCACGCCCGGCAAGAAGTGGTCGGCTCCTTCGCCCTGGTCGGCTCGTCGAACCTCACGTTGCCGGGCATCACGGAGAACATCGAGCTGAACGTGCAGATCGCCGGGACGCCGGTGAGCGTGCTCCAGGAGTGGTACGAGGAACACTGGAACAACGCCGAGGACGTGACGGCGGAAATCCTCCAGGTCATCGAGCGGCACACCCGCGAGTACACCCCCTTCGAGGTCTACATCCGCGCGCTCCACGAGTTCTGCCGTGGCCACCGCCTGACCGCCAACGAGTGGGAAGCGGCAGGCCCGGAGCATGGCGGCTCCCGCATGTACCCCGTTCTGGACCACTACCAGAAGGAGGGCTACCACGCCCTGATGGAGATCGCCCAGCAGTTCGGCGGCGCGTTCCTGTGCGATGGCGTGGGCTTGGGCAAGACGTTCATCGGCCTGATGGTCATCGAGCGGCTGGTCATGCACGAGGGCAAGCGCGTGGCGCTGTTCGTTCCCAAGACGGCCCGGGTTGACGTCTGGGAACGGGAGCTCTGCGCCGCTACTTGCCGCATGTCGGCGGCACCGGCGCGGGCGATTTCAGCAGCCTGGTCGTCTTCAACCACACCGATCTGGGCCGAGGCGGCGACTACCCGTACCGCTTCCAGCGCGTCAAGGAACTGGCCGATGTCATCGTCATCGACGAGGCCCACCACTTCCGCAACCCCGGCCGCGTCGGGCGAAGACGGCGGACCGCCCGTCCCGTTACCGGCAACTGCTCGACCTGGTGGAAGGCCCTCGCGGCAAGAAGGAGGTCTTCCTGCTCACGGCCACGCCGGTGAACAACTCGCTCCACGATTTCCGGCACATGGCCGAGTTGTTCATGGGCCGGAAGGAGGATGGCACGCCCAACGACAACTACTTCGCCGATCCCCTGGGGATTCACTCGCTGCGGCGGCATTTCGTCGATATGGAGCGGGAACTGCTCAAGGCGACGCCCGCAGCCGGCCCGGCGACCGAAACGAACCTGGCCGAAGCCGAGCGGGTGCTGGCCGGCGACCGGGTGTTCAAGGCACTCGTCGTCCAGCGCAGCCGCGCCTATGTCAAGAAAAGCCAGGAGCAGCAGGGGGCCAGCGTGGCCATGTTCCCCACCCGCGAGCCGCCCATCGTTGCCGACTACTCGGTCAAGCGAACCTACGGCCGGCTGCTCGGCATGGTCGAGAAGGCGTTCCAGAAGGACAAGCCGCTGTTCACCCTGGGCATCTACTATCCCTTGGCCTACTACATCGGGCCGGACAAGACGGTCGATCCGTTCGTCGAAAACCGGCAAAAGCAGGTCTGCGGTCTGATCCGCACCCAGTTCCTCAAGCGATTCGAGAGTTCCGCCTACGCCTTCGAGCAGTCCTGCAACCGCCTGTTGCTGAAGCTCCTCGCCTGGGCAGAGAAGCACAGCGAAACGCCCGGCGAAAAGCGCCGCCTGGAGCAGTGGAAGGCCAGGCACTCCGATCTGACGAATTACGTCCACGAACGGCAGATGATGTTCTGGGGCGACGAAGACGAGGAGGATGCCGAAGAAGACCTCATCACCGAGGAGATGCTGGAGCAGGTCGAGCACCTTGACCGCGAGGAGTTCAATGTCCCGGAAATCCTCAACGACACCTTCAGCGACCTGGACCAGATCGTCCAGTTCCTCGAGGAACTTCAGCAAGTTCGAGCCCAAGCACGACGACAAGCTCAAGGCCCTTCTGAAGCTGCTCACGACGGATCGCGTCCTGAAGAAGCACAAGCTGCTCATCTTCAGCGAGTTCGCCGACACGGCCCGCTACCTGCACTGCGAACTGGTGGCTGCCGGCATCACCGGCGTCGAGCAGATCGACAGCGGCAGCAAGAAGGATCGCGGCGATGTCATCCGGCGTTTCGCCCCCTACTACAACGGGACCTCCAGTGCCGAACTTGCCGAGGACGGCGAGACGGAAATCCGGGTCCTGATTTCCACCGATGTTCTGTCCGAAGGTCTGAACCTCCAAGACGCCACCCGGATGATCAACTACGACCTGCACTGGAACCCCGTGCGGCTCATGCAGCGCATCGGTCGTGTCGATCGCCGTCTGAATCCGCAGGTCGAGGAGCGACTGGTGGCCGACCATCCCGACCAGCGCCCGTTGCGCGGCAAGGTGATCTACTGGAACTTCCTGCCGCCCGAGAACTCAACGAACTCTTGAGGCTCTACAAGACGGGTGACCCAGAAGACGCTCCAGATCTCCAAGACCTTCGGGATCGAGGGCCGCAAGCTGCTGACGCCCGAAGACGATTACGAGGCCCTCCAGCGACTTCAACGAGAGCTACGAAGGCCAGACCACCGTCGAAGAGGAGATGCGGCTGGAACTCCAACGCCTGCTGGATGCCGATCCGGGCCTTGCCGAGCGGATCGCAGCCCTGCCCGGCCGGGTGTTCAGCGGCAAGGAGCATCCCGACGCCCGGCACCAAGGCCGTGTTCTTCTGCTACCGCCTGCCGCGCCCGATTACTCCGCCACACTCCCCTCGCCGCCACGGGAGAGGGGCAGGGGGTGAGGGCGGCGAACGGCGATCTGCCCTGGACCGAGGAAGCTGGGGAAACCCGCTGGTATCTGTACCACCTCGAAAAGCAGGCCATCCTGGAAGAGGCCGCCGACATCGTGGCGGCGATCCGCTGCACGCCCGAGACGCCGCGCCGCTGCATCATCGAGCAGGCCACGCTCTCCGAGATCCGCAGCAAGATCGAAAAGCACATCAAGAACACGTTCCTCAAGGCGATGCAGGCCCCGATGGCGTGAAGCCGATCCTCAAGGCCTGGATGGAACTGAACTAACTCGGAGTAGTTTCAATGGCCGACCCCAGAAAAATTGAGCAAGCCGTCAAGCGTGTCCGCAACCAGAAGGCGTTCATCCAGGATCTCCTGATCGACGCCTTGGGCTGGGACATCGACGAGCGTGCCGAGGATGTCGAGGACATCAGCTTCGAGTGGTCAGCCGAAGAACTGCGGGCCGATGGGCTGGACAAGCACATCGTTGACGGCACCATCCGGCAAATCCGCCCTTTCAAGGGCAACCCCTGGGGCATCTTCATTCTGGAGTTCAGGAACCCCGATGTGTTCGCCACCGGCCGGGGCATGACCGGCACGCTGCGCAAGGTGCTCCGGGGGCTGGTTCCGTCGAAGAAGAAAAGGTCGAGCCTCGCCTCCTTCAACCGCGAGAACCTGCTGTTCATCTGCAACCACGACTACCAGCACTACCGCTTCGCCCACTTCAAGACGCCCGGCAAGGATGGCCAGACCGCGCCGCTGGCCGCGTTTGGCTGGGGACCGGGCGACCCCATCCGCACGCTCTGCGAGTACAACCTGAACGCCTTGGAGTGGCCCGACGGCCAGCCCGACGCCGAAGGCTGGATCGCGGCCTGGAGCCAGGCGTTCGATGTCGAGAAGGTCACCAAGCGGTTCTACGAGGACTACGCCGCCGTCTTCGAGAAGGTCGAGAAGCTCATCGCCAAGCAGAAGGAACTCAAGGGCGACGATCTGCGGATGTTCACCCAGACGCTCTTCAACCGCCTGATGTTCCTGCGGTTCATGGAGCGCAAGGGATGGCTCACCTTCGGCGGGCACAAGAACTACCTCCGCGCCCTGTACGCCGCCGGTGGCTACGGCAAGAAGTCGTTCTACAAGGGAAGGCTCTGCCCGCTGTTCTTCGAGGGCCTGGCCGTCGAGGGCAAGCAGCAGAGCGAAGCCTACGGCTGCGTGCCGTACCTCAACGGCGGGCTGTTCGAGCGGTCGGAACTGGACAAGCAGGTGACCGACCTGCCCGACGAAGTGTTCGCGGGCATCCTCAGCGACGAGCACGCGGGCGGGCTGTTCTACCGCTACAACTTCACCGTGGAGGAATCCACGCCGCTGGACATCGAAGTGGCCGTAGACCCCGAGATGCTGGGCAAGGTGTTCGAGGAACTGGTGACCGGCCGCCACGAAACGGGCTCGTACTACACGCCCCGCCCGGTCGTCTCGTTCATGTGCCGCGAGGCGCTCAAAGGCTACCTGTCCGACAAGCTCCCCACCCGGGAGAGGGGCTGGTGCGCGCCGGAAGGCTGACAAGTCGCTGCCCTCGTCGACCGTCAGGACGTGGGCAAGCTGAAGGAGACGCACGCCCGCGAGATTCTTGCCGCCCTGGACGACCTGAAAGCGGTCGATCCGGCGTGCGGCTCCGGTGCTTATCTCCTGGGCCTGCTCCAGGAGATGATCGTCCTCTACCGGCTGCTCTACAGCGAGAAGCTGGTCAAGGATGCCCGGACGCTCTACGACCTGAAGCTGCGAATCATCAGCCAGAGCCTCTACGGCGTGGACATCGACCCGTTCGCCACGAACATCGCCAAGCTGCGGCTGTGGCTGTCGCTGGCGGTCGAGGCCGACAAGCCGGTGCCGCTGCCGAACCTGGATTTCAAGATCGAAACCGGCGATTCGCTCCTGGCCCCTGACCCGCAGGAGATGCCCGACCTTTCCGCGGCTTGCTGCAAGCATCGGCGGATGTGCTGGCGATGGTCAAGAACCAGTTCTTCTTGCGCATGGCGAGGAAAAGGAAGAGTTATCGCAAGACCATCGAGAAGGAGGAGGCCCGACTCCGCGCAGAACTGCATGAGGAATACGGTGAGGGCGTGGTTGACTGGCGAATTCAGTTCGCTGAGGCATTTGCATCGGCCAGGCGGGTTTGATATTGTCCTGGCGAACCCGCCCTACGTGCGAATGGAACTGTTAAAGGACATTAAGCCGGTTCTCAAGCAGGTCTTCTCGACTGTCCACGCGGAACGTGCTGACCTCTTCGTCTTTTTCTACGCGCGCACGCTCACCAATTGTTCGAAAAGACGGCGTTGGTTGCTTCATTTCGTCCAACAAGTGGCTGCGGAGCCGGATATGGGGAAAAGTTGCGGCAGTACCTGCTGGACTCGCAAGCCTTTCAGCTTGTTGTTGATTTCGGTGAACTTCCGGTGTTCCGATCTGCTGCAACCTTCCCAGCGATCTTCTTATGGCGGCGGGCGAAGCGTGGCGACACAACTACTCGCTGGGCTGTTGTGAAGGACTTGGATGCGTGCTACGCGGAAGGACTCCTAAACCACGTGGCACGAGTTGGCCAGTCTGTTTCCGCCTCCTACTTTGGCAAGGGGCAACCTCGTCTGGCAACCCAGGGCGATGCTGCTCGCCGCACTCAAATGGAAAAGAGTGGGCCGCGCTCGATGAGGTCGTCAAGGGACAGATTTTGTACGGGGTCAAAACGGGTCTTAACGAAGCATTCATCATCGACCGTTGTTCTCGTGATAGTTTGGTGAAGTCGGATGCTCGCAGCGAGGAACTGATTAAACCTATCTTAACTGGCGATGATGTTCGTCGCTACGAGGTACATTTTCGAGAATCGTACCTCTTGTACATGGTCCACGGCATCGACATTCGGCGTTATCCGGCTGTGGAACGCCATCTTAAACCGCTTCGCGGCCGATTGGAGGCACGCGCGACCGAACAGGAATGGTACGAATTGCAGCAGCCTTCGGTCGCGTTGATTCCCATCTTGGAAAACGACAAGATTATCTACCCGATCATCGGGAAGAGGCTCGCTTCACGGTTGATTCCAGAGCACTACCTCAACGACAAGACTTTTATGTTGCCGACGAGCGACCATTATTGCTGGCAGTGTTAAATTCGGCACCAGCGTTTGATTACCTGAAGGGTACTTGCTCGGTCCTCGGCGATGAGTTGAAGGGAGGGCGTTTAGAGTTCCGCGCAATTTACATGAAGACTCTCCCGATACCGGATGCGTCCGCGGGCGATAGGGCCTCATTGGCGAAACTGGCAAAAAACGCGCTTGTACTGCACGCCAAACGCCGAACTCGTGTCGAGCAGTTTTTGCAGGAATGCGGATTGAGACGCATCGGAATCGAGCAGTCGAAGTCCCCCTTGAGCAACCGTGGCTTCTGTCGCCCGATGAGCTATCTCGTCGCAAAAAACCAGCCTCGACGCATTCTGACCGAAGTGCGAGACGAGACGGAGTGTCTTACGGAACAGATTCGGAAACTTGAGGCTGAAATCGACGTGACTGTGGCAGGACTTTACGGAATCGACGACTTGTGATTGAGGTCGCACGGCGCTGTTGCAGGAGCAGTCGAAACAATGGCTACAGAGTTCTTCGACTCCTACCCCTACCGCGCCTGGAGCCAGACCTGCAAGCCCTGATGCTGGCGCGCGGCGGCTGGATGCAGCCGTGGCCTTCGTCACCCGGCCTGGAGTCGCCTTTCTCCGCCAGTACCTCAAGACCCACCCGTCCGGCAAGGCCCGCCTCGTCGCCAGCGTCCGCTTCCCGACCAACCTTCGGGAACTGGCCAACCTGGAAGACGATTATCCCGGCACGGTCTTCCTTCACACCGGATTCCAGTCACCCGTCGAGAAGGGGGCGATCGCGGCCAGTTCCACTCGAAGGTCGTCGCTGCTCGAAATGGACGGCACCGAGCGGTGCGTCATTCTCGGCAGCCACAACTGGACCGGCAACGCCCTGCACGGGCATAACATGGAAGCGGGGGTGATCCTCCGCTGCCAGGAAACCGACCCCATCGTTGCCCAGGTGCGGCAGCACATCGAGGCGTGCGCCCGGCCGAAGCGAGGCATTCTCCCGGCAACGGCTGCGGTTCTACGAGACCATCCAGCGCGACTTGCACCGCCGCATCGGGCCGGGCGGCACCGACAGCGAAGATTTCCCCGGCTTCGAGCCGATGGATGCCCTGGTGATGCACGCCGAAGATGCCACCGGCACCGGCATTCCCCGACCCCTCAGTTTTCATTCCCGTGCGTGACAGCCACACGAGGGACTTCTTCCCCGAGGCCGCCGCGTGTGCTCTACGTCTACCCGGCGGGAAGCCTGCTGGGGCAATCGCCTCCGACCGCCTTGCCGGTGGCCTACGAGGGCATCGTCACGATGGCCAACGACGTGCGGGACGCCTCGGCGGAGGGACGCCCGGCGACCTGTCGCATCAACGACCTCGGACGACCGCGCATCGAGTTGTTGCCCGGCGGAACCGTTCCGGCCCCCGGCGGCGAGATTTCCCAGGTGGTCATCCGCTTCAACGAGCAAGGCCAGGGGGAACTGCCCATCTTCCACGCGGCGGGGCAGCACCCCAAGATGAAGCTGGGCGTGGAGTACGAGATGATCGATCGGGACGGGGACGACCGGGAGGCAATGCTCAAGCATGACCGTGTGCCGAGACCGATGCCCCTGGCGGCAAGGACTTGCCGCCGCTGCCCGAATACCGTGCGCCTCGGCACCTGACGCTGGACGCGGACATCAAGGTGCCGAGCCGGAACCTCTACCAGGGCGAGATCGAGCAGCTGCTGAAGTGGTTCCTCTACAGTTGCGACCTGTTCGACGAGTCGATGGTTCCCGACCTGACAATCGCGGAACCGGCCCCGGCGACGATGCTGAGTCCCTTCGTGTACCAGGTGAACTATTGGCTCTCGAAGGAGACGATGGCCCGAGTGGAGAAGCAGTTGCGGCTGTTCCGGGAGTAGTTAGAACAGGTGCCTTGTCAGGTGCGGGTTGATTGTCCGGCCGAAACCGTGACCGATTACTTGGCCGTTCCCGAATTTCGGCTTCGGTTGCTTTGGTCGAGAAGTTGCGGAAGTTGGGCTAGCAGCCCGTCGTCCAGCCCGGAGCCGCTACCACCGATTCAGCCGGATGAGGTCCTTCTTATTTTTGTTGGATGGCCGTGGATAACGTCCCTGGTGGACGCAATGCCGGCCAAATGCTAGGCTGATTCGCTCGGGGGCCGATTTAGGCCCCGAGAGCCGTCTAGGAGTTTACACTGCCGACTACCTTGGCTTGGCAGAGCCACCGTGTTGACGCACGGCGAATACAATTTGAAATATGCGCGAGCGTCAAGTATCTGCTTCCAGGAAAACGACCAACCTGGGCCACAAGGCCCTTGAACGCAGAGGAGCGGTACTTGGCCCGAGCGCCCTGTTATGGGGCGCCGGCCAAGTCCTGTTCTCTGCGTCCCTTGGTCGGGGTTCCTGGAGCTGCCTTGGTTCGGCACTCCTTTTTTGTTGGTGCGCAACCCGGCCATCAAGGCAAACCCCGCATCCGAGCCATCATTGAAACCTATCAGATCGAGGACCAACCTATGTCCGCCGAGAACCAGTGCATTACCGTTGCCACTGATGACAGCATTTGCGAACTCATTCGTAGTGCCAACCGTCGGCTGGTGGTCCTGGCACCGGCGATACACACGAAAGTGGCCGAGGCGCTGGCAGCACAATGGGTCAAACTCGGTGCAAACCATGTCTCTGTGATTCTGGATCTCGACGCCGAGGTTTTCCGTCTTGGCTATGGCGAATTGTCTGCCCTGAAATTGCTGGAATACACTGCAACACAGTTGGGAACCATGATTCAACGGCAACCCGGTATCCGCATCGGCCTGATCTTGGCTGACGAGGTAACGCTGATTTACTCGCCGACACCGCTCCTGATTGAAGCAGGGCCCGTGAAAGTCGATCCAGATAAACCTACTACACCTAACGCGATTCGCTTAGATCATGTGCCCCAAAAAATCGCCGCCGAGGTTGGGCAAGGTGAGGATGGCGTCAAGGGCCAGAAGATCGGCCTCGACAAAGCCAAGGCGGTCGATGTCGCCAAGGTGGAAGGCGATCTCAAGGACAACCCGCCGCAACGATTCGACATAACTCGGAAAGTGCAGGTCTTCAATGCCGCGTTCGAGTTCGTCGATTTCGAGCTTTCCGGGACCTCGATTCATCAGATGACTGTGCCTATTCCCAAGCACCTGTATGGCATCGCTGACGAGCAGACTCGTGAGCAAATTCGCACCTCTTGCAGCCTCCTTCCGCCAGGACATGAGCTGTCCGGCGATCATCTCAGGCGAGATAGGAACCTGATCGCCAAGAAATACCTGCGAACGATTCAAGGTGGCTTCGGCACGGTCGTGCTCCGCTCACACAAGGGCGATTTTTAAAGAAGGTGCAGGAGTTGCGGAAGCGGTTGCGGAGTTTGCTGAGAAAATCAAAGAGGAACTTCAGACGGCAATGGACAAGAGTAGAAAGAACCTTGTAAAGTCGATGTTGCCCTTGGTTAAGCGAAATCCGCCGAAGCAATGGTTGAAGTCTAACGAGAAGAGGTTGGATGCCCAAACGGCCCGGCAGTTTTTGGAGGACGACTTGTGTAAGGCTTTCGGCAATGCCGATCGACTGATCAAACACATGGAAGTCTCTCTGATATTCAAGGGAGTGACCTACGAACTCCTAAAAGACCTGGAGTTCCTGAAAGCGGCGGGGAAAGCGATTCCCGAGTTGAGCAAACTCTACGAGGAGTTCGAGGCTGCCAAGGCCGTCAAGAAATCTCCGTCTTCCCAAGCCGAACTCATCGTCGGCTGAACCAATGGAGCGTACGCCGGTTCTTGCGGGCGTTTAGCCACTAGACTCGTCGGGAAGGCGGCTTGGCCAGGCTGTTCACGTCCTGCGTCGTGAAACACGAATGTACGTCCCTATCGAGGTGATTCCCCGCCATGCTAACTCGCTAGATGCAAGTCCGCGGAAGAACTGACATCAGCGTCCCAACTCGACGGGTTCACCCATATTAACACTGTTGTTGGCTTAGAGCGGGAGAGGAGGTAGCTAAGGACCCGAACGTCGGACCGCGAGGCGACGGTTAGAGGCTGGGACGAGCCGGGGGCCCCTGCGATGACGTACAGCTTGCCTATCTTAACGCAAATGCAGAAAACCATAAAAAACTCATGGTCAGCGCGTTTTTCTGGCAACTTCGGCAGTATACAAAACGTCCAGGTTGCGGCCGAACGCCGCCTGGGCAGCGTCAAGATCGCCAATTGAGCCATGCGTATTGAGAGTTTGTCTCAATAAACCGCCCCGCGACAGGTTGCGAAGAGCACCACCCCTCTTCTCATCTCCCTTCCGCACCCGTTGTGCTCCTTCGTCGCTGGCCATGAGTCGTTACATGCCAGCATGTCCGCTATCTTGACCTTCGGCTTTGCCTCTCGTTCGCCGCCTCCTGATCGTCAGCAGCCGCCGAGCGGTCCACCTTCGGCGCCTACGTTGGTGTGATGAACCGATCCGACAGCGCATCCATGCCGCGTGAGTTTAGCCGCGACCCGCAGGGGAGCGTGTCAAGCGTTAAAAAGCATCCCGGAGCCGCCCCATTGTCCCAGCTTTTCGGAAGGATCCGCCGTGCCGTGCCTGTTTTCTGCTCCTGCGTTTGCAGGTTTCGGCCCCAGCTGCCTCGATCGGACCTCTCAAGAGCCAATCCTACATCGCATCCACGCCCGCGGACATTCCGGATTGCGCTCTTGTGTCCGGCGAAAATGTCCGCGCCGGCCGGGCGTCTACGGCATGCTCGACGCCCACGGCGAGTTGATCTATGTCGGCAAGGCGAAATGCCTGCGTTCACGATTGTTGACCTATTTCCGGCCCGCAGCCGCGATCCCAAGGCCGGCCGCATACTCGCACAAACGCGAGTCATCATCTGGGAGCACGCCCCCAGTGAATTCGCGGCACTGCTGCGTGAGCTGGAGTTGATCCGCCGCTGGCGGCCGCGCTGCAACGTCCAGGGCCAGCCGCGCGGCCAGCGACACCTTTACGTTTGCCTCGGCCGCCAACCCGCTCCCTACGTTTTCCTGGCTGCACGGCCGCCTGCCAAAGCTCTGGCCTGCTTCGGTCCGGTGCGCGGCGGCCGCCGCGCTCGTGAAGCGGTTCGCTGGGTCAACGATTGTTTTCGCCTCCGCGACTGTCCCCAGGCTCAGGAGATGAGATTCCCCGATCAGGGCGAGTTATTCCCGGCGGTCCCCCTCACCCCACCCTCTCCCCCCGCCACTGGGGGAGATGGTGGGGTGAGGGGGGCTGCTGGCTGCTTGCGTCACGAGATCGGCACCTGTCTCGGACCATGCACGGGCGCTTGCTCACAGTCTGCCTACAGCGGGATGGTGCGTGCAGCGCGCGCTTTCCTGGCAGGCAAGAACCGGTCGCCGCTGGAAATGCTGGAACGCGACATGAAAGCCGCGTCGAAGGCATTGCAGTTTGAGCGCGCCGCGGAACTGCGTGACCGGCTTGAATCACTGAACTGGCTGCACAGCAGGCTGGAGCGCATGCGGAAGGTGCAACAGGAGTGCTTCGTCTATCCCGTTCGCGGGCATGAAGGTGAAGATCTCTGGTACCTGATTCGCTCCGGCCGAGTGGCTGCGGCGATCCCCGCACCCCAAGACACTCAACAGGCACAGGAGGCGCGGGAGATGATTGAGGCAACCTACCGGCATCGCACCGAACGGTTTCGCCGCGTCGTGGCCGAGGAGATGGACGTGATGCTCCTCGTCGCGGCGTGGTTTCGCCGCCATCCGGAGGAACGCTCGCGTGTTTTTAGTCCGCATGAGGCGATGGTGACATGCGACAAACATGGCGAGCCGCCGGGTTAACCCCGGCGGTCCGCACCGGCGGGGATAACCCCCGCCGCTCGCTTCTTCGATCAAAAATCGCCCGGCGGTTTCGGTCCGTTCTTCTGTGTTGTAATCAAATACCGGATAAATGCCTCGCTGGTTCCTTTCCTGATCATCTTGGCCTGTCCGTCGGCGCAGCTTGCAGGGAAATCCCCACCGGGAGGATTGCCGAACCGGGGCAGCGGCTTGTCGGGGGAATACTCAATGTCCTCCGGCTTGGTCCAGGGCACCGGATCGCTGGCCTCCACCACCAGGATCGTGAGAGAAGAGTCGGCAAAATCAATCGACCTCGGCGGCTGTTTCCCCCCGAACGGCGTTCCCTCGCCAACGAATACCTTATAGCACGTCATCCCTTTCGATGCCCCAGGATTCATCGGCGACATGTACATCGTTCGGCATCCGATCAAGCAACTTGATGTTATGCGGACTGTCCCACGGTTCGTCGCTGATGAAACTGCCGTAGAGCAAGTCCTCATCGATAAGGCAGCAATTCGACACGCCAGCTAAGCAAAGGTTTGCCGCCCGGACCACGGACTGCGGCAGGCGGCAGGTGTCCGGTTGGTGGCCTCATACTGTTTCATTGCCAAGCCGATTTGTCCCATGTTGTTCTTGCTCTGGACGAACCAGAGCCGCTGTGTATGCTGCGGTTGACCGCCGACAAGAGCAAGAATGGAAGCATCACGAGGCTGACCAGTCACGCTCAGGATCATCCCGGCAATGGCCAGACCTTTTCCCTTCAGGCGTCCCTCACTCCGGCCGATTCCAACCAGGCCAAGAATCCCAAAGAGCAGGCCCAGCAAAGCAGGCAATGCCGGAATGCAGAATGAAAAGATTCCCATGATAAGGCTGGCGATTGCCATCCCGCTGGTTGACGACTGAACCGATGAAACTGCCATGTCTCTTAGCTGCCGCCGTCTCTCCATGCGCGGCTCGGTTTCCGGGTTGGCAGCAGGAGCGCGCGGCGGCAGTTGCATGTCAGCCGCCTGAAAGGCAGCAGGTTGTGGAACGGTCATTTCCCGGCCGCAAGCAGGGCAGCGGGTCTGCTTGCCCGCGTGCTCATCACCAATCTGAAGTTGCTGGCCACAAGCGCATGCAAATTGAATCGCCATAAGCAGTCTCTCGATGACAAGCTGTTACACAAACTCCGCTCTAAACCCACTCGCAAAGAATTTTGTACCGTGGCTATTGTAGTTCCTTTTGCTAAAACAAGCATCATTCAAAGGTCAGAGGTCAGAAGTCAGAAGTCAGAGGTCAGAAGTCAGAAGTCAGAGGTTATTGTCTGATCTCTGATCTCTGACCTCTGACCTCTATCCAAAGGAACTGACTATGGTACATATGCGACGGACGCACACCTGCGGCGAGCTACGAGCGGAACATCTCGGACAAGCCGTGGTTCTCAACGGCTGGGTGAACACCTATCGTGCCTACAATCAGCAGGTGTTCATCGACCTGCGCGACCGCTACGGCATCACGCAGATCGTTTTCGAGGCCGACCCCCTCACCCAACCCTCTCCCCCCGCCGCGGGGGGAGAGGGCAGGGTGAGGGGGGGCGACAAGGAATTGTTCGCTGCCGCTCACGAGCTTCGCAGCGAGTATGTGCTGGCTGTCCGGGGCCAGGTCGCCAGGCGACTGCCGGGCAAGGACAACCCCAAGCTGGCGACCGGCGGCATCGAGGTGAAAGCCGAGGAGATGCAGGTCCTCAATCGCTGCCCCACGCCGCCCTTCGAGGTCACCGAATTCCCCGGCGAGGAACCGGCCAATGAAGACCTGCGCATGCAATATCGTTATCTCGATCTGCGCCGGCCGAGCTTGCAGCGCACTTTGACGCTCCGCCATCGTCTCAACAAGGTGATCCGCGACTATCTCGATGTTCGGGGGTTCCTGGAGCTCGAAACGCCGCTTCTGGGCCGCAGCACGCCGGAGGGGGCTCGTGACTACCTCGTCCCGAGCCGGCTGTATCCAGGGAACTGGTACGCTCTGCCGCAGTCGCCGCAGCTTTACAAGCAACTCCTGATGGTCGCCGGTTACGACAAGTATTTTCAGATTGCCCGCTGCCTGCGTGACGAGGACCTGCGCGCCAACCGGCAGCCGGAGTTCACGCAACTCGACCTGGAGATGTCGTTCATCGAGATGGACGACATTTTCAGCGTCATCGAAGGATTGACCGCCGAGGTGTTTGCCCGGTGCATCGGCGTCAACATCCCCCTGCCCTTGCCGCGTCTCAAGTACGCCGACGCGATGCTGAAGTACGGCAGCGACAAGCCGGACCTGCGCTACGGCCTGGAGATCGTGGACATCAGCGACCTGGCGGGGCAGACGGAGTTCAAGGTGTTCCGGGGAGTGGTCGAGGCGGGCGGGAAGGTGCGCGCTCTCAACGCCAGGGGAGCGGCAGACAAGTTCACTCGCAAGCGACTTCAGGACCTGGAGGAGTACGCCAAGCGCTTCGGCGCCAAGGGGCTGGCCTGGATCAAGGTCGAGGCGGACAAGCTCAATTCGCCCATCGAGAAGTTCTTGCCCGCAGCAGTGCAGCAGTCGCTGAGACAGCGGCTATCCGCCGGACCGGGGGATTTGCTGCTCTTCGGGGCCGACACCGAGGATGTAGTCTGTCAAGTTCTGGGCAACGTGCGTACTCAGCTTGCCGCGAACCTCAAGTTGTACGATCCTGCCAAACCCGAGTTCAAGCTCGCCTGGGTAATCGACTTCCCCCTCTTCACCTGGGACAAGGACGAACAGCGCTGGGCGGCGAATCACCATCCCTTCACGGCGCCGATGGACGAGGACCTGGACCGGCTGGAGACCGATGCCGGGAATGTGCGGGCCAAGGCATATGACCTGGTGATCAACGGCGACGAGTGCGGCGGCGGCAGCATTCGTATTCACAGCCCGGAAGTTCAGTCGCGAGTGTTCACCCTGCTCGGCATGAGTCCGGAGCAGGCGAAGCAACGTTTTGGCTTCCTGCTCGATGCCCTGCGCTTCGGAGCGCCGCCGCACGGCGGCATCGCCCTCGGTCTGGACCGCTGGACGATGATGCTGACCGGCACGAGCAACATCCGCGATGTCATCGCCTTCCCCAAGAACAAGCAGGCACGCGATCTGATGACCGGTGCTCCTGCACCGGTTGAGCCGAAGCAGTTGAAGGAGTTGGGAATCTAAGGAGCGACTCGATCATGGACCTGCTGAGCCAGGCAAAAGAGGGTTTCCAGAACATCGCCGCTGATGCTTCGCTCAAAGAACAGGCATATAAATACCTGCGGCAATGGCTGACCGAGCCGCAGTTTGCCGGGTATCGGCCGCAGCTCGAATGGCTTATCCAGCAGAAACAGTGGGCAGGTCTGCTCGACCGCTTCTACCAGATTCTTCCCTTCGGCACCGGCGGCCGGCGTGGCCCCGTCGGCATCGGTCCCAATCGGATGAACCTGTGGACTCTCGGCGCTTCCGTGCAAGGACACTGTGAATACCTGAAAGCACGCTTCCCCGGTGTCGCACCGATCCGGGTGGTTCTGGCCTATGATGTGCGCCAGTTCGAGGACAAGCGCCGCAATTATAACCCGGAGCTGCCCAATCCTGTCTTGCACCTGTCGTCGCGCGCTCTGGCTCAGGACGCGGCCCAGATTTATGTCGCCAACGGCATCGAGGTACACATCCTGCCCGCCGACAGCCCGCGCTATCTGGCGACGCCCGAGCTTTCTTTCACCATTCGGCAACTGGCAGCTCACGGCGGCTTGAACATCTCGGCGTCGCACAATCCCCCCGACGACAACGGCGGCAAGTTCTATGACGAGCGCGGTGGACAACCAGTTCCTCCCGACGATCAGATCATGGCCGACCTGGTCGAGCAAGTCGCCACGATCAGGAGCTTGCCCTGGGCCGAGGCGATTCGCGGCGGCAAGGTCAAACTCCTCGACGATGCTCCGCACAAGGCTTACATCGACCTATGTTGCCGGCAAAGCCTTGTTGCAGCACCGAAAACGAACGAGATCAAGGTTGTTTTCACTCCCTTGCACGGCGTTGGCTCCATGACTGCGCTGGAAGCCCTCACTGCACAAGGCTTTACCGTCATCCCCGTAGCCGAGCAGATGAAGCCGGACGGACAATTTCCCAATGTCACGCAAACTCCCAATCCCGAAGTGCCCGTGTCGATGGACCGCGCCGTCGCCACGGCACAGAAGCACGGAGCGGACCTTGTTCTAGCCACCGACCCGGACGCTGACCGCCTGGGAGCCATGATCCCGGACCGGCAGGAGGGCTGGCGATTTGTCACTGGCAACGAAATCGCGGCACTTCTGACTCACTTCAAACTGGACCAGCTATCGCGGCAGGGCCGTTTGCCGCGCTCGCCCATTGTTGTGAAAACGGAAGTAACCAGCAGTCTGATAACACGCATCGCCCGGCACTTCAAGGCTCAGGTCGTGGACAACTTGCTGGTCGGCTTCAAGTACATCGCCGACGTCCTCTGGCAGCTGGAACAGCATGGAGCTTACGAGGACGTTCGGGGTACGCCGGAGGATTTTGTAATCGGCTGCGAAGAGAGCCACGGCATTCTCGTGACGCCGAAGATACGTGACAAGGACGCCGCCGGCGCCGCGCTGCTGCTGGCGGAACTGGCGTTGACCGAAAAAGGCGCGGCCGCACGATGCTGAGCTGCCTGGAAGGCATCTACGAGCAGTTCGGTTACTGCCGCAATGAAGGTGTCTCCCTGGCAATGAGCGGCATCGAGGGCAAACAGCACATGATCCGCATGCTCAATGAGCTACGGGCCAGGCCGCCGCGTGAAATTGGCGGCTTGAAAGTGACTTCTTTTGAGGATCTGCGCGACGAACAAGGCCGCCTGGGACCGATCAAGGGAGATACCGACGCGGCAGCGCGTAACGTTCTGGTCTTTCGTCTGGGAGAGAATGCGCGATTGACTCTGCGGCCCAGCGGCACCGAACCGAAAGCGAAGATCTACGCGGAAGTCTGCTCGGCCCCTCGTCCCGCCAAGGCTTCCAATGAAGAATGGCGGCAGACCTGCCGCCAGGTGGACGAGCAGGCCAGGCAGCTTGCACATGATTTTTCCCAACAGTCGCCCAGCAGCACCCAGCGGCCGGGCGTCGCGAGTCGTGGGTCGCGAACGGGATCCCGTCCGGGCTAGGGCGTGATCTCCGGGCTTCGTTTCAGCTCCTGGCTTGCCGATCCTTCGTTTTCTGTTTCCGAGTTCCGCAGCAGGTTGTTCTCTTGTACTGGTACATCACCGTTGACACCGGGTTCTTTTCCGGTCGGCATATCCAAATCGAGCCGGGTTGGCTCATTGTCCGAGATGACGCACTCCTGTCCAGGGAGATCCTGTTGTGCCAGA
Organism: uncultured Gemmataceae bacterium; assembly: GCA_963804745.1. GTDB lineage: Bacteria > Planctomycetota > Planctomycetia > Gemmatales > Gemmataceae > CAWDRY01. The sequence goes on along the minus strand of CAWDRY010000045.1, from coordinate 57,562 downwards.
TTGGCATCCACAAGTCGAAATCCCGGCGTTGTCAGTCCCGTCTGCTCCAGGTCGCGGATCAATTCACCGGCTGTTTGATAACGAGTACGCGGCTGCCGGGCGAGCATTTTTTCCAGGATGCGGTCCAGTTCCGGCGGCACCGCCCGATTGAGCTGACTCGCCGGGGTGAAATCGCCGCGGTCCTTCTTTTCGATGACCTCCATGTGGTTCTCGCCCGAGAAGGGGACCTCGCCGGTCAACAGATGATACAGGGTGGCCCCCAGGGCATAGATGTCGCTGCGGCCGTCAACCGACTTGGCGCTCATCGCCTGCTCGTAGGGCATGTAATAGGAAGTCCCGAAGCCCTGCCGAAGTGCGGTCAGGTGGCTGGTCTCGTCGATACGCTTGGCCAGACCCAGGTCGGCCAGCTTGGCCACGCCCGTCCGGCTGATGAGAATGTTGTCCGGCTTGATGTCGCGATGGACGAGGTTGCAGGAATGTGCGTGTTCCAGAGCACGAGCGATATCGAGGGTGATGTGAACAGCATCACCGACCGGCAACCGCCCGAGTCGTTCCAGCAGGACTTGAGCGCTGGTGCCGTCCACGTATTCCAGGATCAGGTAATGCTTGCCCGTGGCTTTGTCCTGGCCGATAGCAAAGCCGCGAACGATATTGGGATGATTGAGCAGGGCGCCGCTTCTGGCCTCCCGGTAAAAGCGATCAATATAGGCCTGATTGCTGGCCAGGCTGTCGGCGAGCACCTTGATGGCGACCTGCCGGCCGAGACCTTCGTGGTAGCCGAGGTAGACCGACCCCATCCCGCCTTCGCCGAGCAAGCGCAGAATGCGATATTCGCCGAGATGGCACATCTCGCGCAGCGGGTCGGGAGCGTCCCGCGGTTGGGGCGTGGCAGGATCGAGATGGGTGTTGTCCATGGTGCTAAATTCACGCGCAAAGCGAGTCCGGTCCCGATTTTCAGGGAAGATAGTGCCAACTTCAGTTTAATCGGCGACCGGCCTGGCTGCAATCAAAAATCGTCGGTAATTCAAAGAATCGACCAGCACTCCCATGTTGCCGGTCGGTTTGCTGTTGGCTTCCAGCCGAAGATTTTGATACTCTAACCTTGCCGTGGTGCGAGATGCCTGGCCCAAATACCAGGTTCGAGGTCTTTGTCCTGGGGCGTCAGGGCTTCGCATAGTCGAGTAATCCCGCTTGCGGAGCGCCTTAACCTCCTTTGGCACCGCACCACGGTTTTCTTCATAAGACAACCCTCTGCGGAGTTCGCGTGCGGAAAAGAGCGTTCCGTTATGCCGGTTCTATTGCTCCTGTTCTTGATACTGGTCTGCTCTCCGGAAGACTGGAGGAATCCAGCCCTTCACGTTGTCAATGAACGTCTGGGTGCGCTCCTCACCTGGGTCAGCGTGGCCGCCGTGGCTTTCACGGCCGCGCTCATTGCTTATCACATCCGTACACGCCTGGCCCGTAACCCTTCCCAGCGCGAACAATTGCAACGCCGCTGCTCCAGGGTGCTGCTTTTATCACATGATGGGTCTGTTCATGGTCTATGGGGCTGCGCTCTATGTCTTCGGCTGGGGTTGGACGGTGCAAGAACTGTGGGATCCAAGCATCTTGTTCCCCGGCGGCGAGCTGCTCATCCTGACTCCGTTTCTCGCCGCACTGGTGTCATCGTGGGCCTTCTTCTACGACGCTGAGCGTGCCTTGCATGATCCGGGGCCAACACTTGACGGCGCCTCCACCTACTGGAGCCGCTGGGCGTACGTCGGCTTTCATGTGCGTCACAACCTGGCCCTGGTGTTCATTCCGGTGGGGTTGCTGATCTTCATCAAGGCATCCTTTCGGCTCCTGGCCTGGATGAATGTCGGCTCGGGGCTGTGTGTCCTGCTGGCAATCGTGGGTGTGCTGTGTCTGTTCGTGACGATTCCCTGGGTGTTGCGGCTGGCGCTGGGACTGAACCCAATGCCGCCTGGTCCCTTGCGCGATCGGTTACTGGCCGCTGCCCACCGGCTGCGGTTTCGTTGCAGCCGTGTCATGATCTGGAACACCCGCGGCGGCGTCGCCAATGCAATGGTGGCCGGGATATTGCCGTACCCTCGGTATGTCATCCTTACCGATCGGCTCGCCTCCGATCTGACCCCCGATGAGGTGGAAGCCGTATTTGGCCATGAGGTTGGGCACGTCAAGCATCACCACATGCTTTACTACCTGAGTTTCCTGGCGCTCAGTCTGGCCACGATGTACACGGGGGCGGCTCTGCTGTTGCCGCAAGAGTGGGTGGCATTTCTCCCGCTCGGCAACCTCAACTCATCGAACCTGCTCCAGATCCTGCCGAACATAGCCGCCATCGCTGCCTATATATTCATCGTCTTCGGCTTCCTGTCGCGCCGTTGCGAGCGTCAGGCGGACATCTACGGCTGCCGGACTGTCTCCTGTTTGCGTGCCGATTGTTCGGGACACGAGACGGAGATGTTGCCGGACAAAGCGAGCGGCCTGTGCCCAACGGGAATTCGGACATTTATCCAGGCGCTGGAAAGGGTGGCTCTGGTAAACGGCATGAGTCGTGATCGGCCAGGATGGCTGCAATCATGGCAGCATTCCACCATAGCCCGGCGAGTTGATTTCCTGCAAAAGATGCTCGTTGATCCCGCCACGGAGAGAGGTTTCCAACGCAGGGTGTTCCTGGTCAAGTGCGGTGCATTCGTCGGACTGAGCATGCTGCTGGTAGTTCTGGGCACGTTGCTAATGAAAGGATGAAGGTGGTGAGTGGTGAGTGGTGAATGGTGAAAGTGGTCAGCGGCCGGTCTTTACCACTCACCACTCACCTCTCACTCTTTCAGCGCAGGCGACATAAGGAAGAACGTAAGGCCCCTTGGGAATGACCGCGACGCGGGCTTTCGGCCCGTTCTCAGCCAACGACTCCGCTACCGCCCGTTCCACACTGGCTGCCGGCTCCACGTGACAACGACGCAGCACGTCTGGTGCGATTCCGTGGCTGACCACCTTCACGCGGCAGCGAGCCAGCACCTTGCACATTTCTTCCAGTTGCCATTGATCCATCACGAAGTAGTCTTTGCTGAGAATGCGTTGCTTGAAAACGTTCAAGTCAGGGTTTTCGGCGATCAAATGTTGGAATTCCGGGCTACCCAGGCCCTGCGTGAGGCCGGCAGCCATGATAATGGTGCCGCCCTGCTTGACGATGGGCAATGCTCCCGTCAATCCCTTCGCGGCCTGATACCAGGTGGTGTCGAGCGGATAGCCGGCACAGCTTGTGACCACAACATCGAGCGGCTCCTGTACCGGCACACCTTGACCACGCTCTCGACGAAGCGGACGCCTTTCTCCCACGCCTTGATCATGTCGCCTGCTCCGACCCAGGTGATGCGCCGTTGGCCGTCGATACAAACGTTGACGATGAAATCGCAGCCGGCCATCAGGGCGATGCGCGTGTTTCCTCGTGGACGGGGTTGCCCTCGACGATACCGGAGTCGGCTCGCGGATGTTCCAGGAAGCGTGGGCCGTGCCAAACCTTGACGGTCTCCAGACTCGCAATGCCCGGACAGATCACCTTGCGACCGCCGCTGTAACCGGCCATCAGATGGGGTTCGATCAAACCAGTCGTGATTTTCAAATCGGCGCGCACGTAACGACGGTCGAGATAGACCGGCACCCCGCTTGCGGTTTCGCCGAGATATTCATGCTCGGCAAGGACTTTTCCATGATGATTCTCGACGCGGTAGTTGGCGACAATTTCCGGGCTGAGCATTTCTTCCAGCTCGGCACCCTCGTTGGGCAGGTGCAAGCCCGTGGCGATGAGGATGAGCATGTTGCGCCGCGGCTAGCCCCTGTTCTTCCAGTGTGCGCAGCAGCGGCGGTAAGATCAGGCGATTGGGCACCGGCCGGGTGATGTCGCAGACCAGGATGCAAGCATTACGGCGGCCGCGGGCCAGCGTCGCCAGCGGGGCGCTGCCGATGGGATGCTGGAGAACCTCTGCGATTGCCGTCTCCGGCTCGGCGAGCGGCGCGGCGGGCCGAATTGCCAGGGGTCCGACGATTCGTTCGTCGGGCAGCTCCACTTCTAGGCCAGTTCGGTCGTAATCGAGTGTGATGCGCATGGAGAATACTCTTGTCGCTTGGCGGCAAGTCTTTTATGATGATAGCCTTAACGTTGATTATAGTATTAGTCCTGGACGGGATGAAACCATGTCGATTGATAAAAGCCTTCGCCGGAAGAATTCCTTGCAGCGTGCCCGCAACGTGCTGACCCGAGGCGAGCGTATCAAGGTCCTGAAGGACGAGGAACGCTGGCAAGACGGCCGCAGTCCCTATCACCTGCCCAAGGTGAAGGTCGTCAAAGTAGTGATCAAGAAGCCGAAGAAGGCCAAGGAAGAGGAGAAGCCGGCCGAGGGCGAAGCGGCAGTGGCTGCTCCGACGGAAGAGAAGAAGAAGTGATAGGTGAGTGTTGATGCCCTGCTCATGCGCGAACAGAGGAAGTCGCACCGTACATCTACATGTGCAGACCAGAGGCGGCCGGGGTACACCCTGCCGCCTTTTTCGTTGAGTTCATCATGGCAGCACCGATTCTTGAGGTCATCGACGTCCACAAACGCTACGGTGCCACCATGGCGCTCGACCGGATCAGCTTCAAGGTCGAGGAGGGCGAAATGTTCGGTCTGCTCGGCCCGAACGGTGCCGGCAAGACAACACTTCTCTCCATCGTGTCGTGCCTGTTGGCGCCGACCAGCGGGGAATCGCGCATTTTGGGCCGGAGAGTCGTGCCATCGGACAGGGAACTGCGCCGGCAAATCGGCATGGTACACCAGGAATTGGCCCTGTACGGACAATTGACGGCGCGTGAAAATCTGGCTTTCTTCGGCGAGCTGTATGGCTTGAACGGCAGCCGGCTTCAGCAGCGGATCGAGGAGGTGCTTGCATCCATCGGTCTTGAAGAACGTGCCGACCGGCGCGTCGATACTTTTTCCGGCGGCATGAAACGCCGTCTCAATCTCGGAGTTGGTCTCGTCCATCAACCTCGGCTATTGCTCCTGGATGAGCCGACGACGGGCGTCGATCCACAATCGCGCAATCATATCTTCGAGGAAATTCGCCGCATCCACGCCGCTGGCGTCACGGTTGTCTACACGAGCCATTACATGGAGGAAGTACAGGCTCTCTGTCCACGCATTGGCATCATCGACCACGGGAAGCTGATCGCGTGTGACACGCTGCCGGCGCTATTGCAGCATCTAGATGGGTGTAATCCGTTTCCAGGCGCCTCAGATCACGCCCGTCCTGCGCAGAGCGCACCAGGGCCTTGCCGGGCGTTCGCGTCGTGGAACGAGAGGGCCGCAGCGTGGAGCTGGAGTGCCGCGATGTGAAGGCGACGCTCCTGAAGCTGATGGCGCTGCTCACCGAACTACAGATCGAGCTGACGAGCCTGGAAACCGAAGAACCGAACCTGGAGCGCGTCTTTTTGCACCTGACGGGCAGGGCGCTGCGGGATTGAGGAGGACATTCCATGTTGACCTGGGTGCTGGTGAAAAAGGAACTGCGGCTCTTGCTCCGTGACCGCCGGGCCGCGTTCTTCCTGATCGTGATGCCGTTCCTGTTGATCCTTATCCTGGGTTTGCTGCTAGGCGAGAGCTTCGGCCAGAAACCGGACGACCGGTTGCGCGTCTGGCTCGTGGACCTCGACCGAGGGCCGGGCCTCAACCCCGGCGAACCATGGTCGAAGGTCGTGCAGCGCGACCTTGCCGAGACAGCCGGGATCAAGGTCGAGCTGATCGGCAGCCAGGAGGAGGCCCAGGCCCTTATCCGCAACCACAAGGTCCCCGCCGTCCTCATCTTTGAGCCGGCCTTCAGTGACAGGATCAACCGTTGCTCCTTCCTTGCCGGCGGCATCAACCCGTTCCACCGCGACGGCGTCTACCTTGACAAGATCGACGCCACGCTCTTGAAAGACTCGAAGCAGCCGACTGCCGCCTCGATCATCGAGCAGGTCGGTCAGGTTACGCTGCTCCGCGTTATCCTGCCGTGGATGATCGGCCGGGCCTTCGAGCGTCTCAGCGACCCCGAGTTCATCCAGATCCTGGGCAACGAGGTGAATCTGCCTGTGTCCGATGCCTGGCAGCTACTGATCCGCAAAGACCACTTGTCGCTCAATGAGATGCTCGCTATGGCCGCCGGTGACAACAAGCAAAAGCAGCATGAATACCGGCAGAAGGTCGGCACCGGCGTGCAGAAGTCGCTGCAGGAACAGTTCAAGAACTATGAGCTGACCGGCAAGACCTGGGACACGTTAACCAAATCGAAGTTGGACCGGCAGCGGGAGGCGGCCGAGGCCGTCCCTTACGTAAACCGGGACGGCTCGGGCCTGCTCCACCGCGGGGCTTATCGTTACCAGGTGTTGGTGCCGTCCTACACGGTGCTGTTTTCCTTTTTCATCGTAATGATTGTGGGCTGGGTGTTCGTGGCGGAGCGGCGGCAGGGCACTCTCAAACGCCTGAGCGCTGCGCCCGTCAGCCGAGCCCAGATTCTCCTCGGCAAACTCCTGCCTTGTCTGCTGATCTCCGTTGCGCAGGGGATAATCTTGATGATCGTGGGCAAGCTGGTCCTGGGCATGCGCTGGGGACCGGAGCACTGGTCGCTGGGGCAGCAGATCATCTGGCTGCTCCCCGTCATGCTGGCAACCTCCGTTGCGGCGTCGGGTCTGGCCATGCTCGTGGCGGCCCTGGCCCGAACCGAAGTGCAGGTGGCCATCTACGGTGCAGTGCCGGTCCTGGTGCTGGCCCTGATCGGCGGCTGCGTCCTGCCGCGCGAGATGATGCCGGAGCGGACGCAGCAACTCACTCTGTTCAGCCCCCTCGGCTGGGCACTGGATGCCTATCGCGAGCTACTGGTGCCGGACGGGACTTTGGAACCGAACCTGGAGATCGTCGCCCGGAGCTGTCTTGTGCTGGCGGGATTCGGGCTTGGATTTGTGCTCCTGGCTTGGTGGGCGTTGCGGTTGGAGTGATAAAGAGATCCAGACCGGCGATCATTCGCCCAAATGTCCCGGATCCTCTCTTGCCATTGACTCCACTGCGGCAAAAATACGTCGGGAGCCTCCAAAAATTCCACGCCAACCGAGCAAGCCCCCATCCGCGAAGTATGCCGTCAATCGCTCGCCGGCATCTGCGTAGTCGATGTGGACCCAGTTGTTGATTAAGTCCACTCCGATCCGGCCGTAACCAACGCGGAGAATCCGCTTGATCGTGAATCGCGCTTTGCGACCCCGATACGTGATACGACCGTGAGCAATCTCAAGGGTGCCGATATCCTTGAAGGCGAGCAGTTCGAGAAAATTCTTCTTGTCGGGGCGATACCACACTTCGGGAAAAGTCTGCATTGACATCGCGGAAATCCCTAGGGGCGAGCTCATCCAAACCAAGCCGGCATCTCTCCCGATGGTGGCAGCTTCACAACGCTTAAACTGCTGATCTGCGGATGCGCCTTAACTTCCTTGATCGCCTCCTCCGGCGGCTGGCTATCGAGGTTTAGCACAGCAATCGCCTCGCCGCCAGCCATTTGCCGGCCTACCGTCATCTGGGCAATGTTTACCTGGTGCTTGCCGAGGATTGTGCCGATGAAGCCGATCAAACCCGGCACGTCGCGGTGGGTGAAAATGAGCATCACGCCGTCCATGAACGTGTCGAGGTGATACGGGCCGAGTTGCACCAGACGTAGATACTGGTTGCCGAAGAGTGTGCCGGCGGCGGTGTAGGATTTCTTCTCCGTCACCACCTCGGCACGTATCAAGGTGCTGAAATCGCCTTTCTTGGCACTGCTCTGTTCGACGATTTCGATGCCACGCTCGCGGGCCAGCAGTTCGGCGTTGACGATGTTGACGTTCTGGGCCAGTCGATATTCGAGCAGGCCGGCGGCAAAAGCGGCGGTGATAAGCTTGGTGCTGTGCCGGGCCACCTCGCCACGGTAACCGATTTCGGCCCGGCGGATCGCCCCCTGAGCCATTTGGGCGTGCAATAAGCCGAGGCGATGGGCCATATCCACGTACAACCGCAGCTCTTCCAGTTCGGTGCGATCCACCGCGGCCATATTCACGGCGAACTGCACAATGCCGCGCGTCAGGAAATCAGTCAGGAGCTGTGCCGCCTCACGGGCCACGGAGACCTGCGCTTCGGTTGTCGAGGCGCCCAGATGCGGAGTGACCACAACGTTGGGCAGCTTCAGCAGCGGATTGTCGCCCGGCGGCTCCTTGACGAACACATCAAGAGCGGCGCCGGCCAGGTGACCGGAGCCAAGAGCCGCGGCCAGAGCTTCCTCGTTGATGATGCCGCCGCGAGCGCAATTCAGGACACGAGCGCCACGCGGCAGTTTGGCTAACTGGGCAGCGCCGATCAAATCGCGTGTTTCGTTTGTCAGCGGGGTGTGTACGGTGATGAAATCGCAGCGCGGCAGGAGCTGATCGAGATCGGGCAAGTTTTCAATCCCGAGTTGGGACGCGCGCTCCGGAGTGAGGAACGGATCGAACCCGATCACTTTCATGTCTAACCCGGCTGCCCGGCGAGCCACCTCGCGGCCGATGCGTCCAAGCCCGATGATGCCGATGGTCTTGCCGGCGAGTTGGCCACCGACAAACTTGACCTTTTCCCACTTGCCGGCCCTGGTGCTGGCGTCGGCGGCGGGAATGTGCCGCGACAGGGTCATGAGCATGGCGACCGTATGCTCGGCGGTGCTGACCGTGTTGCCGCCGGGGGTATTCATGACGACGATGCCGTGGCGGGTAGCGGCGGCGACATCGATGTTGTCCACGCCGACACCGGCCCGGACGACGGCGCGCAGCTTGCCGTGGTCTTCCAGAAGTTCGGCCGTTATCTGCGTCTGGCTGCGAACGATGACGCCGTCCGCGGCGCGCAAGGCCTCTTGCAAGGCCGCGCCCTTTAAGCCGGTCCGATTATCGATCTCGATGTTCGCCTGGCGGAGCAGATCGAGGCCGATGGATTCGAGTTTGTCACTGATCAAGACACGTGGCATGATATTGCGATTCCCTCCCTTTTCTTTTTGAGTTGCAGACTGGGCTTCAAGGAAAATACCAAACATCGAACACAGTCACCAAACGGTCATCGGTGGCGACGGTAAAAATCACGGCGAGAGGCGCGACATTCAGATAACGTTGACCATCTCCCCAGTCAACGCCAACTCGTTCTGGAGACCGCGACAACTCACGGTCAATCTCATCGGCTGCATCGGCGACTGACTGCCTGGCTGAACTCTGATTCCAGATCTTAGCCAGTTCCTGCACCGCGGATGGGACCCAAACTACTGTGTAGCGCATTCCTCACGCTCCGCCTGGCGGTCAATCTTATCCTGGAGATATGCTTGCAGTTGTTCGTCCTGGGTCAACGATTTGAGGTACGCGAAGACTTCGCGCGTCGTTCGACCTGGTCCCTCAGCCTTCCGCCGTTCTAACTCATCCATACTGATGCGCCCGGAATGCGCGTGCATTGGCTAGCAGTCGCGGAGGCTGCGGGTGCAAAGAAGCCTACCACATTGCCCGTGCCGTCGCGGATTTCGGTCAATTCCTTCGCTCGGCTCAAGACAGCCAGCATTTCAGGTCCGGCAATCAAGTGACTCATTGAAAGGTTCCTTCAATGGACATGCGGCGAAACGGCTATACGGGATTATATCACGCGCCGTGGTGAACTGGCCACGTCTTTTGCCAACACCCTCTGTGCTGCCGCCATTCCGCACCCCGGCTCCAACCGATAACCCATCTCCAGTAATACCAACTCGACCCCCGCCAATGCTGTCAGCACATCAAACTGATCGATATACCCCATGTGCGCCAGCCGAAAGATCTTCCCCTTGAGCTGATCCTGTCCGCCCGCCAGCTTCAAGCCGTATTGTTTCTCCAGCTTCGTCAGCAATGCGACCCCATCGACGCCCGCCGGCACCTTCACGACCGTCAACCCATCTGCCGGCTGGCTGGCGAACAGCTCCAATCCCATCGCCTGGAAGCCGGCCCGAGCGGCTGCCGCGTTTCGAGCCTGCCGCGCAAAAATGTTGTCGAGACCCTCGTCCCGAATTCGCTTCAGGCTCAGCCGCATGGCCCGAAGCAACGTGTGCGCTGGCGTGTAAGGCGTGTCAGAGTCTGGCAACTTTTCGCGGGCCTTCTTGAGATCGAAGTAGAAGACTCGCGGCGACGGATTCTTCTCAATCACCTTCCACGCCTTGTCGCTTACGGATACGAAAGCCAGACCAGGCGGCATCATGAGTGCCTTTTGCGATCCTGCCACGCAGATGTCGATGTGCCAATCATCGGTCCGGCATTCCATCGCGCCCAGGCCGCTGATCGCGTCCACGAGCAGGAGGGCCGGCGTCCTGGCGACGATCTTGCCGAAGGCGGCAATGTCGTGGGCAACTCCCGTGGACGTTTCGCTAAGCGTTGAGCAAACGGCGACGGCATCGGGATGCTGGGCCAAAGCCTGAGCCAGTTGTTCGGGCTGCACGGCCTGGCCGTAGGGGACGGCCACACGGATCGCCTCCGCCCCGAAGGCATTGCACAGGCTGCGCCAGCGCTCGCCGAAGCGGCCGGCTATGAGACAGATGGCCTTGCTGCCGGCGTGCAGCGAGTTGGCGACCGCGGCTTCCAGGCCGCCGGTGCCAGAACTGGTAAGCGGCACCACGGGATTACGCGTGCAGAAGACGTATTGCAACCCTTCCAGCACCTCGGCCAGTTGTGCGCGGAATTCGGGAGTCCGGTGATGGATGACCGGCCGGGCCATCTCCAACAGAGTCTCTTCCGGAACCTGTGTCGGACCGGGAGTAAGCAAGCGCTGTTTTATGCCAGATGTCCTTCCGGGCGAGTTTCTGGCTGAATTCATTGTATAGAACGCGTTCAGCCGTGGCCCGCTCGGCAACAATAGAATCGCGGAAATTCAAATCAGCAACAAGGCAAGGATGCTTGTACTGTTCGAGCGAACCGCCTGTGCGCGCGAGCCGTTGGCGGTCCCAGTGTTGCCAGGCACCGTTTGGGATCAGTTCCAGCCGCACCGGCCCAAGCCGCTGGGTATCGCGCTTGCTGGCGTATTCGACGTTCACTTCCGCCAAGCGGCGGTCGAGCAGGTCCACAAGACGTTGCCCCTGTTCCGGGTCGAACAGATCGCCTTGCTCGATGAACAGGCTGTAGTAGGGCAGCTCCTCGTCCCAGCATGGCGCCAGCGTGTAGGCAGTCAAGGTCGCGTCCAGATCGCGGAGCACTTCCTGCACGGCCTTGGCAACGTGGTGCTCCGAGAGCTTTTCGCCGGTGATATTGGCAAAGTGAGCGCCCTTGCTCAGGAACTCGATGAGCGGTGTGCGGTTGAAGAAACCGGTCACGCGGACGAGGTCGTGGATGTGGTAACGATACAGCCCGAAGGCAGTCGTCGGCACGATGTAGTAGGTTCGGCCCTCCTCCAGCTCGTGGGCCGACAGTACCGTTGGTTCCGGGCTGTCCAGTTCCTGTTCCGGGATGAATTCAAAATAGTGCGTCGTGATGTCGAGTACGCCGCTGGGGCTGCCATCGGCAAACGGCAGGGTGAAACGGCCTTCGCTGGCGATGAGACCGACGTCTCGGACCGGCGTGCTGCCAAAGTAACGCGGATAGTGACGCAGATAGGCGCCGACACTGCCGCCAGTCCAGTTGCCGAGAACACAACTGCTCGGCCAGTAATCGCGCGGGTACAGGGTGCCGGTGCGCTCGACGATGGCTTCCAGTTCCCTGGCTCGCTCCGGATGACGGCGGCGCAGACGGCTTTCCAGGTCGGCACGCACTTCGCCAGGGATTTCGAGACGCGGGTTCAAGGTGCCGTCATGAAGATCGCGGATGAGCGACTCTTTCTCCTGATCGCCGGCGCGGGCCATGTTGATGAGCGTGCTGGGGTTGGCGGCGAGAATCATGCCGGGCCGGCGCGGTAAACTGAGCCGCAGCACCAGATAATACTTGGCCGCCGCATCTTTGACCTGGCCGACACTCGCCGGCACACAATACAGGAAACGGATGATGCGCTTCTGCATCTTGGCGGTCAGCCCGGTGACGGCGCCACAGGGGATACCGGCCTCGGTGCGGAATTCGCACCAGTCGCCGGAGAGCTGCACGATGGGCCGCATCCGGACTTCGGGATGACCTCTGAATACCTTCAGCCCCCAAATGTTCCAACCACGGCGGTAGTCGGCCAGATACTGATCCGTCACCGGAATGAACTTGCGGGCAGCCGTCGTACCGCTTGTCAGGGCGAACATGTGAACGCGCTTGTCGGCGAGCAAGGCATTCATGTCGCCCCGGCGGACACGGTCGATGTACGGCTCGAAATATTCGTAGCCGGCGATCGTCAGATTGCGGCGGTAATCGGCGAGAGTGCGGATATCGCTGAAGTGATGGTCACGTCCGAAATCGGTGCCGGCCTGGTGTGCCAGGATACGGCGCAGGAGTGCTTCTTGCATTTCTTGCGGCTGACAAGTGGCTGCTTCAAACGCGGCCAGTTGCCTGTGTATGGGGCGTGCTATCACCTTGGTCGCGAACTTACGGAGGAGATAGCTCACCACATTCTTGACGCTGCGCGGCATCCAGGGTATCCGCATGATCGTTGCTCTCCATTTCCGCGGCATAGCTCTGCCAGGAATCCCTTTCCCGGCTAACCCGTTCACTATTGCCAGGCACTGACGCCAGGTGCAGCTCGAAGAACTCGCGCACGCGCCGGCGGTACTCGTCTCCCGCCACTTGCTGGGCCAAATTGTGCTTGGCACCCTCGACTATCCAAAGTTCCTTCGGCTGCCGGGCGCGTTGAAAGAGCGACTTGCTCATCTCGGGCTTGATGTAGGCGTCGGCGCCGCCGTGGATCATCAGCAGCGGTCGCGGAGCAAGCCTGGCGATGATCCGTTCCAAATGAACGAAGTGGCATTTGCGTTCGTCCTCGATCCAACGCATGCCGGCCATGCCGAGGATGCCGTAATACCACGGGGGCATAAGACCCTGCATGACGTAATGTTCGTTGTAAATGCGATACCACTGCCGCATGTACGGCACCATCGTCGTGTAGGTGGCGAAGGCCCCGTCGGTGACACAGCAGCGAACGTACGGATCGGTCGCGGCGGCGAACAGTCCCGCGCCCGCCCCCTTGCTGATGCCGAAAAAGCCAATGCCGCGCTGATCTGCATCCGTGCGGTGCTTCAGATAGGCGATGGCCGCCCGCGTATCGTTCACCTCATATTCGGTGATCCACTGTAACGGTTCGTAGCCTGGCTGACAATCGCTCTCCCCCTGGCTGCGCGACTCGAAGGCGAAAACATCGAAGCCGGCTTCGAGCAGGTGCTCACAGTAGGGCAAACACGACCAGCGATTGGAGCCGAACTCCAGGCCAAAGAGGATCACGCCGCGGCGCGGCTCGGACCCGCGCAAATAACAACCACGCAACATCAAACCGCCGGCCGTCGGGAAGCGCACATCCTCGGCATTCTCGACGGGTTGGCCGTGCGGAATGATGAACAGCGGCTTTTCCTGGAAGATGCGTACCATGATGTGCAGGTAACGCCAGCGCAGGTAGAAGTGCAGTATCGCCAGGTAAACCAAGACCGCCAGCGGCACACTCGACATGGTGCCGAAGCCAAGCAAGATCCAGCCGTTCACTGTTGCAGCCCTCAAATCGTTTGAGATGGTTTAGCCGAGCCCCGAAGTCTTCAGAGGGAAGCGCGGGCACGTTCCCCGCACTCCCCTTCGGGTCGCGGCTAAACGAACTAAACAAACCGGCTCACTATCAACGAAATATTCTGCCCCCCAAACCCGAAACTATTGCTCAGTACGTGATTCACCCGTTTCTCCCGCGCCGCGTTGGGCACATAGTCCAGATCGCACTCCGGGTCCGGCACCTCGTAGTTGATCGTCGGCGGCAGCACGCCCTGGCGGATTGCTTCAACGCTGGTGATCAGCTCCACTGCCCCAGCCGCCGCAATCAGGTGGCCGAGCATGCTCTTGCTGCTGCTCACTGGGATCTGATAAGCGGCGTCGCCGAAGACCTTCTTGATCGCCAGCGTCTCGACGCGGTCGTTGACCTGGGTGCTGGTCCCGTGAGCGTTGATGTAACCGATCTCGGAAGGCGACAATTTGCTATCGGCAACCGCTTCCTGAATGCAAGCGATGGCTCCCCTGCCATCGGGATGGCTATCGGTCACGCGGAAAGCATCGGCCGTCGAGCCGTAGCCCGTCAGCTCCGCATAGATGTTCGCGCCGCGGCGGCGGGCGTGCTCCAGCTCTTCCAGCACCAGCATTCCCGATCCCTCGCCCAACACGAAGCCGTCCCGGCGCAGATCGAAAGGCCGCGATGCTTTGGCCGGTTCGTCGTTGTGGGTGGACAGTGCTGTCAGGAGATTGAAACCGGTCAGCCCCAGCGGGTGGATCATGCTGTGTGAACCGCCCGCAAGCATCATGTCGGCATCGTTGTGACGGATCAGCTCCGTGGCCTCGCCGATGGCCTGGCTGCTGGCAGCACAGGCGGTCAGGCAATTATAGTTCGGGCCGAGCAGTTCGAAATACTCCGCCAGGTGTCCGGCAGTGGTGTGCAATTCCTGCTCGGCCTCGCGGCGCGGGTGGAAACAGCGCAGAGCTTCGCGCGTGAAGGCCAGGGCATCGACAGTGCGGCCCTCGCGCTGATAGGCACGGGCTATAATCGAGATGAGATTGTGAAAATCCTGAATGCCCTCGCCGGAACCAAGATAAACGCCGATCCGTGTCCGGTCTACATGCGCATCCGGCATCAGGCCGGCATCGCTCAATGCTTGCTGGGCAGCGCCGGCGGCGAACTGACTGTTCACGCCGCAGTTGGCCCACTGTTCCGGCCGGCGCACGTACCGGCCCAGATCAAAGTTCTTGACCTCGGCGGCAAAGCTGGTCGGAAAGCTCCGGGCGTTGAAGCGCTGGATCACCCCCACGCCGCTACGCCCGGCCACCTGCGCATCAAACATCTCCTTGACGCTGTGACCCAGCGGCGTGATGACGCCCATGCCGGTGATGACTACTCTTCTTCTCATGGTTCGTTGTTCCATGTTGCGCGTATTGCTGCAGCGACTGACTAGGGGGACCGCTCTTCCTTAACCCGAGAAGTAGACCTCGCCGTCGGCAAACGTCTGTACTGCTTCGCACCTTCCCATGTGCTTCTCTTCGCGCTGCCTAGTTCCACTTTCGACAGATCATCGCAGCACATTGGCCCATCTGCGTGAAACTGATCTTCAGCACACAGGTCCGAGTCATCGGCCGTGGCCCGCCCGCCGTCACGGCAACCGGGCACGCAGGATCAGGCTCTTCATAGTTGAGCGTCGCCGGCACCAGACCGTGTTGCATGCCCAGGATGCTCCCAATGAACTCGGTCGGCCCGCCGGCTGCCCCGAGGGTGCCGATGTAACTCTTGGCTG
This sequence comes from uncultured Gemmataceae bacterium, assembly GCA_963804745.1. Taxonomy (GTDB): domain Bacteria; phylum Planctomycetota; class Planctomycetia; order Gemmatales; family Gemmataceae; genus CAWDRY01. Next base: position 42,127 of record CAWDRY010000045.1, on the reverse strand, counting down.
CGAACACCGGCACCGGCGGGCTACATTTCCCGAACACTTCCTGCAATCCGCGTGCTTCCCACGAATCTGCCTCCACGGTACTGAGACCGTGGGCGTTCACGTGATCGATCTCTTCGGGTCCGACACCGGCATCGGCGAGGGCCGCGCGAATGGCCCTGGCCAGGCCGGTCCCGGTACGGCCCTTGTCGAACGCCGCGCCGAAGCCGACCACCTCGGCGTAAATGCGAGCGCCGCGCCGTTTGGCATGCTCCAGTTCCTCCAGCACTACAACGCCGCCGCCTTCGCCCAGGACGAGGCCGTCGCGATTGCGGTCGAAAGGCCGGCACGCCTTCTCCGGGGCATCGTTGCGCTGCGACATTGGCTCGAACAGACACAGTCGGGTCATACTGAGCGGGTTGATCCTGCTCTCGGCCCCCCCGGTCAGGAAAAAGTCGGCCTGATCCCGGCAGATGATGCGATAAGCCTCGCCCATCGCCAACGTGCCCGCCACGTCGCCTTCGGTGATCGTGTTGTTGGGGCCTTGAGCATTTTGCAGGATCGACACCTGGCAGGCGAGCATGTTCGGCAGGTACTTTAGCATCCACAGCGGCGGAATGTTGGCCAGCCCCTGCGTGCCCCACTTCTCCAGGTCGATCGAACCTGGCTGGCAATTCGCGCTCACCTGGGCCGCGTCGCCGAGTTCTTCCAACTCGGTGGCGATAAGGCCGGCCCCGAACTCGATGCCGAAGCGAGTTAGATCGAGTTTCTGCTTGTCCACGCCCGAATCATCGAGAGCACACTGGGACACCGCCACGGCGAGCTGGATGGTGCGCGCGATCATGCGCAGGCTCTTGCGCTCTTTCTTGTCGATGTAATTCTTGGCGTCGAAGTCGGGGATTTCCGCGGCGATGCGAACAGGCAGACCCGCTGCATCGAACGATTGAATGGAGCGAATGCCGCCCTGACCCCGGCTCAGAGATTCCCAGTAGGCAGCGGGAGTCTGGCCGACGGCCGACTGGACACCGACACCAGTGATGACCACGCGACGGGAAGAGGTAGCCATGACACACCTGTCTTCAAGCGTGAATTATGCTCCGCCTTCCGTGCGGCTGGCCTGGGCTTTGGCAAGCCCGAGCAGATTCTTCAGTTCTCCGCTGAAGACAAAGTTATGATCGCCGAAAATCTGCTGCGAGCGCGCCTTGTCAAGATGAGCGAAGAAGATTTCCGCCTCGACCACGAGAGCGCCGTTGGCCGTGACCCGGCCCTGGACCGCCGCCCCTTCGGGCCGAAGGTGCAGAATCTCGGCCTCGTAGATCAATTGCTCGCCCGCGAGGACGTCCTTGTGAAACCGTGCATAGGGAACCTTAGCCAGGACCACCTTCTCCTGAAAGTCGTTGGCCTCACCTACGAGAATGCCCCCGGTCTGGGCCAGACCTTCCAGCATCAGCGAGCCCGGCATGACCGGATATCCTGGGAAGTGATCGGCGAAATAATCCTCCGCCAAGCTCAGGTTCTTGAGCGCCCGAGCCGACTTCCCGCTGTGGAATTCCAGAAACCGGTCGATCCAGATCCAACGCATTTCACAAGGATGAAGGATGAAGGATGAAGGATGAAAAAAACCGGAAAGTTTTCATTCCCTTCATCCTTCATCCTTCATCCTTCATCCTTTCTGATGTCAGTTGCCGTTGGGGCTGACGTTGAGCTTGCCCTGGATGTAACGGGTGATCAACTCCACCGTGAACAGGTCACTGAGGTGGCTGACCTCCGGATTGGCGGCAAACGTGCTCAGGTCGGCGAAGGGCATCCGTTCGCGCAGCTCGCTCAGACCCTTCTCGGTCACCTTGCCGTTCTGCACAAAGTCCGGGTCGCCCTGGAAGATCGACTCGGGGAATAGCTCGCCGCGGGGGATCTTGATGCCGAATTCCCGCTCCAGCCGGAAGACGATGTCCAGGAAGTCGATCGACTCGGCTCCCAGATCGCCTTGCAGCGTGGACGCCGGCGTGACTTCATCCTCATCAACGTTGAGCGCCTCCACAAGCGTTGCGGACACCTTCGAATAGATTTCCTCTTGAGTCGGCATAGATAAGCCCTCCAAAAAACACACCATGAGAAACGCGGAACAATCAAGCAGCTGCTGATCCAAGAGTGCTCACCGCATTCCTCGTTTCAGCCCGTGGGACGGATTGGCAATCCGTCTTACCCCGATACTGCTCCCAAACTCAGCCCTCCATCCACGATCAGGACCTGACCGGTGATGTACGAGCTATCCTCACTGGCCAGAAAGACGGCTACACGGGCGATGTCTTCCGGCTTCCCGATGCGCTTCATCGGGATGAATTTCTTCTCGATCAGGTCGCCAGCCTTGTTCCGGATCGCCGCGCTCAAGTCGGTCTCGATGAAACCGGGAGCAATGGCGTTGACGGTCACGTTGCGGCTGGCCAATTCCACTGCCAGGGCACGGGTGAAGGCGTTGATCGCCCCCTTACTGGCCGCATAGTTCGTCTGGCCCTGGTTCACGTGCTCAGCGGCTATGCTGGAGATATTGATGATCCGCCCGCGCCGTTGCTTCATGAACATGAGGGCGACCGCCCGGCAAAAGTTGTAAGCGCCGCCCAGGTTCGTCGCCAGCACCTTGTGCCAGGCCTCTGGCTCCAACCGCACGAACAGGTCGTCGCGGATGATGCCGGCGTTGTTCACGAGAATGTCGAGCCGGCCCCATTCCTTCTCTACGCGCTCGACGCACTGGGCCGCTGCTGCCATGTCCGTCACGTCGGCGTGGAGGAACAGAGCTTGGCCCTGGGCTGCCGCAACCTCCTTGACCAGGTTGTCGGCTACTTCCTGGCTGCCGTAATCGACGAAGGCAACTTTCGCCCCCTCGGCGGCCAGCGCCTTGACAATGGCACGACCAATGCCCCGGCTGCCACCCGTGACCAGCGCCACCTGTTCCTTCAATTTCATCGCCTGTAACTCCTATCGACTCGCTGACCCTGCCGGCGTGAGCAGACTGTAGAGGCTGCGCCAGTGCTGCGTAAGCCGTTCATCGGTACCTTGCAAGGCCGGATTGCGATCGCGCAGGTTATAGCGGGCCAGTGTTACGCGGGCTGATACCGCCGTATTGCCGTCCACTTCGCCCTTGCCCTTGAAACTCGCCAGGGCATCATCCTGTTCAACCAACTCGACCGTGATCGACATTTGCCGGCCAGGCTCCATGAACGTCCCATATTTGACGTTCCTGGCCTCCCGAAGGACGATTACGCTGTGGCGATAATCTTCGCTGAGCCGCAACAGCCAGGCACCGGCCTCAACGAGAGTCTGCAACATCAGGACTCCCGGCATGACCGGAAAGGTGGGGAAGTGGTCGGCCAGATACTCCTCGCCCAGCGTCAGGTTCTTGACCGCCCGGATCAGCCGGCCCGGTTCCACCTCCACGATCCGATCAACGAGGTTGAATCGCATGTCGTGCGTCCGATGCCTAACTGATTCTCACCAACCACTTTCAGCGGACAAACCGTCTGAAAGATGAAAGTATACTCGTGGCCAGGCCACCCGGCAACCCCTAATAGCCAGCAGAATCACAAAAGTCAACCAACACGATCCTGGCTGTCAGACGCAATCAGGCTTCTGTTCTTGTCCTTGCCAAGACCCCACCTACATAAAATTGCCGACTAATCGCCTCTTCGCAATTGTCATTGGTTGGCAAAGTATGATAATTCATCAAAGGCTAACAGTCCAGGATGAATACACGGAATACATGGAAAAGTGGCCAAGACCAGCAGGAATTGGGCCATTTCAACTGTACGCATGAACATATGCGGATTGATTTGGGATGCATCTGTAGATTCACCACAGGGTTGCTTCCGCGACGAGTTGGCGCAAAACTGCTGGTTTCAGCTGGAAATGTCTCAAAGCACGGTGCCCCCTCACCCCTGCCCCTCTCCCCTGCGTCAGGGGAGAGGGGAGACACACCATCACATGTGTACTTCATGCTCGCCCCCCTCTCCCCTGCGTCAGGGGAGAGGGGTTGGGGTGAGGGGTCTTGTTCAAGTGACAATGGTTTCTATAATACGCTCTCTTTACTAACGTGCGAATTCCAGGTGCAAGGGAGGTCGAGAATGGGCAGTTCGCGTCGCGGCAAGGGAAGGCGGAAAGTAGGGCGCAAGAGCGCCGCATGCGCAGCAAGATTCGCCATCGCAAGGGTTGAGCCGAAAATTCCAGCGGCGTTTTCCCACACTAACCCGAAGCGCATGCGCGGGCGTCGCCGGAGTATGGTGTGAGTGGTGCGTCCGAGCCCGCAACGTTAGCAAGGGTGGTGACCACCCTTGCTTACGCTGCGGGATCGGAAGTTTGCTGTGCTATCAGCCGCTCGCTTCCTACTTCTCGCCTTTGGGTGTGTCACTCTTCAGGCCATCCTTCGCGTCTTTGGGTGGGTCCTTCTTCGGGATTTCCTTCTCACCTTTGGGTGGGTCCTTCTTCGGGATTTCCTTCTCGCCTGCCGGCTTGGCGACGAACTCCATGTACTGGACGTTCATGTTTCCTTCCTTGACGAACTTGAGCGTGAGAAGTTGCGGGCCTTTCTCGAGCGTGATCTCCGCTATGTTGTTGTACATTTTCCACGTGTGATAATATCCGGTGGATTCGAGGACGATGGAGCCGGTCTTGTCGGCGCCGTTGACCGAAAAGCTGATCTCGGCATTCTTGTTATTGGACGACGCCAGGAGGTTGATCGTATACGTGCCGGCCTCCTTGACGTCCACCGTATAGTTCAGCCATTCGCCGGCAGCGGTCCAGCCGACGTAATACTTGTCAACTTCCAGCAACTTCCCGTCCTTGAACTTGTCGAAGGCCGCCTTGGTGTAGGAGATATCGACCCCCTCGTCCTTGCGGAAATTGTTCTTCTCCTCGGGACCGCGGTTCAGTTCGCCGCTGCCGTGGTTAACCTTATCGGTGTCATGGTACGCAACCCCTTCGCCGCCGGCGTCGTAGAATGCCGCAGTGATCTTGCCGGGGATCGCCTGCATCTCACCTTTCCAGGGTTTCCCCTTGTAGTCTTCGGGGACCGCTGCGGCAAGCAATCCGGCGAGAATGCCCACGACGGCTGTCGTCAGGAGCGCGACGCTCGCAACTACGATTCTTTTCTGTCTCATTGAACGTTCTCCCTTGATTTAATGAAAGGCGAATGGTGACAATCTATTGACCTGCATCCCCAGCCGCCACCCAGTTTGATCTTGACGGTCTTTCGACCAGCTTCTAACGTTTCAAGGACAGGGCGCTTAGCTCAGTTGGCTAGAGCACCAGCTCGACACGCTGGGGGTCACAGGTTCGAATCCTGCAGCGCCCATTGGCATCATGCCCGCCGAATCCTTAGTTAGCTTGCAGCGGCCCGCGTTTTAATCCGTCTTTCTTCATGATTTCTGACACTCGGTCCTCGGTTTCCCCGGCCTTCGGTCCCCGGTCTGACGAGGTCACTGTCGTGGTCGTGCCCTGCTGGGTGACTGTCTTGATGAAGACGACCAACGTGCTGCCGAGGGAATTGCCGTCGCCTGCGTAGATCGCGGTGATCGAGTGATTGTCGGCGGACAGGTTACTGGTGGAGAAGGTCGCGATACCGCCGCGGCGTCGAGGTAGGTGGGACCAACGCCGCCGAGAGCGTAGGCGCGGCGGTCCGTGCCTTCTGCCGCGGCAAGGTAATAACGACCGGTGGACATGCTCGACACCATTGTCCAACCGATGTCGGCATGCTGTTGAGGAAACAAACGTCCCGGACTCTTATGGCCGCGGCTTCGGAACGTCAACCTTGATCAGCTTGACGGTCGCAGTGGCGGCGCCTTCGCACTTGGCGGTTCCGTAATAGCTGGCATAGACCGCTGCTGCGGAGGCCACTTCCGCCGAGACAGTAAAGTCCTTGCACAACTTGACGTTCACTTGTCCGGCCGGCGCGATCGAGCCGATTTCAACCGCAGCGCCTTCCAGCTCGCCACAACGCAAGACGCCAACGCTGCCGACCGTACCGACCGTCAACTTTTTCACGGCCTTCTTGTTGCCGAGGTCGAGGATCACGCGTGCGGCTGGGTCGATGGAGCCGATCTCGATCACTTCCGCCTCGAAATCGGGTGCGACGGTGACGGTAGCGGCCGACCTGACGTTGCCGATCACTACCTTCTTCACTTTCCCTTCGAGGGTGAGAGTCTGCGCGTTCTCCACGGCCTCGATGGTGCGGACATTATCATCCTTCTTAGGTTGGACGTCCGGCTTTTTTTCGGCTGGTTTGTCATCCGCCAGGGCGACGGGCAAGAACCGAGTGGTTCCCGCCGTCAGCAAACTCGCGGCGAAGAACATAATCGTGACGATCTTGCGGTTGGTCATGGACATGGTCTTTGTTGCTCCATATTTACGAGGGTGGTTTAGGGGCTGGATCAAGTAATTACTACAGTAAATGTTCTCATAAAAGAACGGGCTTGTCGAGTATTATTTTCACGGTTCAAGGTTTCCTCCGCGTTGCTGACATGGGCCGGAAACCAGATGGGAACACCGCCAGCTGTAGATCATACTCGAAAGCAGGGCGAACGGGTTTCAAAATACGTGTCCGCCAATTCTCACGTGCCCTTCGCAACCGTGGGCGCTTGTGCTATCGTGTTCTCTTTGAACCATCTGCGCACCAGCGGCGATGAAGCGACACGTCGGCTTGTCGAGTTCTTGCGGGAGAGGCGCCCTGACCTGCTGATCGTGGCCGGCGACATCGGCGCCGGCGATGACTTCGGGAACTGTCTGAAGGGAGCGCGGGGCACGCGCCCCCCTTCGGGTCGCGGCTAAACGAAACGCATGGGATGACAAATGCGCTGGTCCATCATCCGCCTGATCTGGTTTCGTGAGTTGCGCGATCAATTGCGCGACCGGCGGACGGTCTTCATGATCGCGGTTCTGCCGCTCGTCCTCTATCCCCTCGTTATCGTTAGCTCTGGTCTGCTAGGACTCCTCCCAGGGACAAAGAGCGCTGTCATTGGCATGTGCGGTTGGGAATACCTGCCAGTTGACTTGCCCTTGTTCGAAGGGCAGGATGTCGCCGGTCGAACGCATCTCGTCACCGAGAGCCTGGCGGCACACTCCATGAGCGCGACGGGAGCGCCGGCCGGCTCGCTGGTCAAGACCGTGGCGGCAGCCGGAGTCATGCACTCCGATGCGCTTACCCTGCCTGTCAAGTCCGGAGAGCAAAGACATTTCCACGGCCATTACCTGGATGATCCGGACGATTCGCCGATGGTGAAGTTCGTGGATGATTCGAACTGGCCGATCATGTCTGAAGAAATCGAAAAGCGGCACCGGCATGAAGCGGATGCTTTCAAGGCGGATGTCCTCCGGACTCTTGAAACAGCAAGAGTCGATGTGCTCCTCGTCGTGCCGAGCGACTTCCAGGAGAGAGTCCGTGAGGAGAAACCCGTCCCCGTCTATTTGCTCTACCGTGACAACGACGACCGCGCGGGCTGGTCAGCGCCCAGTGCGCAACATTCTCTCGCGATGGCGCGAACAGCTCAAGGAAGCCAGGTTTCAGCGGCATGGCTGGCCCGTGACGGCTGACCGGATCTTTGACATCCGATCCCTGTCGGGAAAAACCGTGGATAGTTTCTTCGAGTTGGCCATCAAGTTCCTGCCATTCGTCCTCGTAATGTGGTCGCTGGCAGGGGCGCTCTATCCCGCGGTCGATCTGTGTGCCGGCGAGAAGGAACGCGGCACGATGGAGACGCTGCTCATCAGTCCCGCCAGCCGTGAAGAGATCGTCTATGGCAAGTTCCTGACGATCTGGGTGTTCAGCGCCGGCACGGCGTTTTTGAACCTGGCCAGCATGGGCCTGTGTACCTGGCAAATGCGGGGGCAACTGCCGCATGACGTGCTGCGGCCCGCGGCGCTTCTTTCCTGCATTGTGCTCGCGCTGCCGCTGTCGGCCTTCTTCAGCGCGGTCTGCCTGGCAGTGGGCGCCTACGCACGCAGCTCGAAAGAGGGACAGTACTACCTGATGCCCCTCTTTTTAGTGACCCTGCCGCTCATCCTGGTGACCTTGTCCGGCGATGTGAAACTCCTCCCCTTCACCAGTCTGGTGCCGGTGACCGGCGTGGCGCTCTTGATGCAAGACCTCATGAATGCGCAGGCGCTGGATAAAGTTCCCTGGGGTTACTTCTTGCCGGTGCTGGCATCCATTGCCCTCTATAGCTGGCTGGCGCTGCGCTGGGCGGTTGAGCAATTCAAGCGCGAGGGAGTGCTGTTCCGCGAAGCCGAACGCCTGGACATTGGGCTATGGCTGCAACGTTTGTTCCGCGAAAAGGAGGCACTGCCGAGCACGGGTGAAGCAGTGTTCTGCTTCGCTCTTGTCATCGTTCTGCGCGGCATTTCTCTCTATCTGGGTGGTGACCAGTTCTTGCTCGTTCGGACCGGGGTCAGCCAGATCGCCTTCGTGATAGCCCCGGTGCTCCTCATGGCTGTCCTTTTGACCACTCAACCGCACCGGGGGCTGGCTCTGCGGCCCGCGTCCATCCGCGGTTTCGGCATCGCCTTACTTCTGGCAATTTTCCTGCTTCCGCCTCTGGCCGAGCTTGTCCTGCACATATTGCCTCAGTTGAAGGAGCTTGCCGCTCTGCTGAAAGCGCGGCATCCATTGACCGACGATCAGGGTGTTCTGGCAGACGCCTGGTGGAAATATGCCCTGGTGCTCGTTCTGTTGCCGGCCGTGGCCCAGGAGCTGGCCTTTCGCGGCTTCATCCTGACCGGACTGCGGCGCCGCTTTCGCCCCTGGACGGCCATTCTGCTGAGCAGCTTCCTGTTCGCTCTTTTTCAAATGAACGTGTTTCAGCTTCTGCCCCATTTTTTCCTGGGCATCGTCCTTGGCCTGCTCGCCACGCGTACCGGCAGCGTATTTCCGGGGATGCTCTTCCACATGTTCCACAACGGCGTGTTCGCGGGTACGATCTATCTCCTGGGCGGAGGCCAGGTGGGGCATGGCATCTCGCTCGACACGGCGCACGGCCTGCGCCTGCTGCTGTCTGTGCTGTGCGTTGTACCGGCAGGTTTCCTGATTTGGCGTTTGGCCCGCCAGCCGGCTACTCCTTCTTCAACGGAATCGTCCACAGATAAACCGTGTGTTCCAACTCTCCCTTCGGCTTGACCTTGACGACCTTGTCGGGCTTCGCTCCCTTCATGTCGAAGTTGTGGGAGACGATGCGCGAGCCGGGTTTCATCTTTTCGAGCTGCGGCATGAGTTGGACGTTCAATTCCGGCATCAAGTAAAGGGTAACGACGCTGGCCGGGCTTAGGTCCAGGGTGAAAATGTCTTCCCGCTTGATCTCGACCAGGTCTTCCACCTGGTTGTCCTTGACGTTCTTCAGCGCATCCTTGATCCGCTCGGGATCGAGGTCGAAGCCCTTCGCCTGGCAGCGATACTTCTTGGCTGCCGTCACGGCGATGTTGCCGTCGCCGCAATCCAGGTCGTAAACAACGTCTTCCTTCTTGACGGCCGCTCAGCTCGAGCATCTTGTCCACGACATCCGCCGGCGTGGGGGCGAAGATCACGTGGGGCTTCTTACCGTCGAGGTCCTTACGCTCGGCTTCGGGCTTCTTGTCCGGCTTGTCGCCTCCAGGGGGGAGTGGCGTGACGGGCGGCGCTGCCGCGCGCCGGGCTTGCCGCCTCCAGGGGGGAATGGCGGGACGGGCGGCGCTGCCCGGCGCGCGCAGGCTTGTCGCCTCCAGGGGGGAATGGCGGGACAGGCTGCACTGCGGGCGCGCCAGGCTTGTCGCCTCCAGGGGGGAATGGCGGGACAGGCGGCACCGCGGGCGCGCCGGGCTTGTTGCCTCCAGGGGGGAATGGCGGGACAGGCGGCACTGCGGGCGCGCCGGGCTTGTCGCCTCCAGGGGGGAATGGCGGGACAGGCGGCACTGCGGGCACGCCGGGCTTGTCGCCTCCAGGGGGGAATGGCGGGACAGGCGGCACTGCCGGCGCACCGGGCTTGTCGCCTCCAGGGGGGAATGGCGGGACAGGCGGCACTGCGGGCGCCGCCGGGCTTGTCGCCTCCAGGGGGGAATGGCGGGACAGGCGGCACCGCGGGCGCGCCGGGCTTGTCGCCTCCAGGGGGGAATGGCGGGACAGGCGGCACTGCGGGCGCGCCGGGCTTGTCGCCTCCAGGGGGGAATGGCGGGACAGGCGGCACCGCGGGCGCGCCGGGCTTGTCGCCTCCAGGGGGGAATGGCGGGACAGGCGGCACCGCGGGCGCGCCGGGCTTGTCGCCTCCAGGGGGGAATGGCGGGACAGGCGGCACCGCGGGCCTGGCCGCATCGGGCTTCGGATCGACGCCGAAATCCGCCTTCGGCTCGGCCGGCATGCGCATGTCGATCACGGTCTGCTGGCCGGGCTGCACCGGCACCTGCCGTTCCTTGACGACCGGTGTGCCGTGTTCCAGCCAACTCGCCTTGATGGAATAGACATACTTGTACCCGACCGCGACCGGCGGCGAAATGAAGTGGCGCACCTCGCCGGTCTGCCGCGTCGTCATGCCCTCGATTTCAAGGCGCGCACTGGCCGGCAGCCGCACGACGAGCAGGACCGGTTTTTCGACGCTGCGGGGAGCGTCGCCGGTCTGCGCCAGGGCCGCCGGGGCCGGTGCCTCCTGGCCTGTGGCAAGCTCAGCGCCGGTCAGCAAGGCCAGCGCTGACAGCCCCGCGAGGAAGAAATTTCGAGTGCGATACATGAATGATTCTCCTTGTTAGAGAACAGACAGAGATTCCAGCCGCAACAACCCCTTCAACCAACTATTCTATCTGCCGCCGAACGAGAATGTAATGTTTCCCGGCAGGTTTGGTTGCGGTGAACCTCGCCACAAGGTAGAAGCATGACGCGAAGGTGGTGAGGTGGTGAGGTGGTGAGGTGGTGAGGTTGTGGGGTGGTGAGGTGGTGGACATTTTCGATTGCCGATTTTCGATTTTCGATTGCTTTGGTCATTTCGGCCAATCGAAAATCATCAATCGAAAATCGAAAATCCACTAACCACTTAATCACGCCGAAGGCCGATAGCAGCGAAACGACCGGAGGATTTCGTATAGATCATCCGTGATGGCAACTTCGTCGTCGAGGAAGTCCTGGAGCCAGAGGTAATTGTGCCGGTGAGCCAGTGCCACCAGGGGTAGTAACTCGCCCAACCGAACACGCACGGTTGGCTCGGGGCTGTGAAACTCTGAGGTTTCTTCGGGCAGGGGGTATACTCGTAGCTGTGCAGCCATGCACGATCCTCCTTGCGGCAACCACGGCCATCCTTGTTCAATCCATTCCCGTAGGACGGATTGGCAATCCGTCCTACGATGAGGTCTCTCCGGCAAAGATTGCCGGGAATCCCTCTCACTCATTTATCGGCGGATCACGAGGCGAACTTGGATAATTCCGACCTGCGATCCTCCGAACCAGCAGCGTAAGCAAGGACCGAATAACCCTTGCTTACGCTGCGGGCTCGGAGAATTGCGGATCTATCTGGCTGTCCTTGCCTTCCCACCTTATGATACTTTGCAAGGCGAGCGTCTCGCTTGCCCGCACAAATGGAGTCAATCATGCTCAAACATGCTCTCAAAGAATGGGCCGTCATTTGCCGGGCGCTGGCCACGGGTCAGCAGGCTCTCATCCTCCGCAAGGGCGGCATTGAGGAGGAGACCGGCGAATTCCAACTCGAACACACCCGCTTCTGGCTCTTCCCCACTTATGTACATCAGCATAGTGCCGGCATCAAACCGGATGCCGCGCCGCTTCTGGAGCAAGTAGAAAAAGAGCGTCCGCCTCAAGGAACGATCCGTCTGCAACACTTCGCGGAGGCTAGCGGAGTCTACGAACTTCACGACATTGTCGGTGTCTGGAAGATCGCCGGCCTGCACATCTGGTCGGAAGAGACAGCCCTGTCGCGTTTCAAATACCGCCGTCCGGGATTGTACGCGATTCCGTTGCGGGTCTATCGAGCGCCGCAGACCATCGAGGTGGCGGACAATGCTCTTTACGCAGGCTGCAAAAGCTGGGTCGAGCTGGCTCGCGAGCTACCGACCGAGGGAGCAGTGCCGGTGCTGGATGATGAATCTTTCCGCGATGTGCTGCGAAAGCTGGACATTCTGCTGAACCCGACCGCCTTCGTGTGAGTGTTCTGCCTCGTTTGGAAGCTTACACTGGATGGGTATTGTAAAAGTCTCTTCACGCCGATCCCGTCGACAACTCCCGCCAGAAGGCAGAAAAGACTCAAACTACATGCTGGTCATAGGTTGCGAGAAGTCTGCTGGAATCGCGGCACGGCAGTTGCACTTGCACCGTGTTCCAGCTCAAGAGAACAACAGCTTCGTCTTCCCCTGGCAACGTTCGAAACGTATGGTGCTGTCCATGAAACGACGTGCTGTGCTCCTCGCCACCTGCCTGACCTTTCTCTTCGGCGCCATCGTCTGCTTGCAGGCCGGCGTGCTCGGCAGCCGGTCCTCCGAAGCGCATCAACCTCCACAGTGCGAGTCCAGCCCGGCCCAGGCGCGATGCTTCCGCGAAGGACGCTGTCTGGCGCTGACGAGCACAGCCAGCCAAGCCACTGGCGTTCCTGTTTGCTTCAGCATTGAGTAAGCGAATGTCATGGAACGTTCCCGGTCTAGCTCCCATCTAAAATATAAGGAATACGTTGTATACTCGGTCGATTAGGGGTACAATAATCACCTGTTACGTCAATTGCCAATTCCGCCGCCTGCGCTTACTCGCAGCCAACCTCCGCGGGCAGCGGGATTGAGATCGAGACTCGGCTTCATACCCAAGGTGTATCATGGCCAACCTTGTTAGCTGTCCGTCGTGCGGCACCAGGCTTCGCGCTCCCGAAAACATCGGCAAGTCTATGATCAAGTGCCCCAAGTGCGCCAACCAGTTCGTTCCCGACGCCGGCTCTTCTACAGGGGCAGGATCGCCTGGCGGGGGCACTTCCAAGGTAGCGGCCGCGCCGGCCGGCGCCGCGAGCCAGGCGACGTGGTACCTTGCTCGCAACAAGCAGAAGTTCGGTCCATATTCCTTCGCGCAGCTCCAGCAAATGGGCAAATCCGGCCAGCTTCAAGCTGCCGATCTGGTCGTCCAGACGGGCGGTTCTCAGTGGCTGCCGGCTGGCACCGTCAAAGGACTGGTAGGCGGCAGCAGGGTCAATGGCGCCTCGCAAGCCGTGCAGAGACCAGCGGGAACGTCGAAGTATGCCATCGGAACCAAACGGACGCCCCCGAGGGGGAGCGTGAGACCGCAAGCGGCTATGGCGCCTCGCTCTGGAGGGGGCGCCGGGAAGTGGGTCCTAGCCATTGTTGCACTGTTGTTCCTCGGCGTGGTTGGCGCCGGCGCGGCAGTCTGCGGCTACTACTGGTACAAGGGTGAAGAAATACCCTACCTCGCGAAACTAACCGGCAAAAAGGGGACCACCGCTCAGCCGGCAACTCCGAAGAACACCCTTCCAGAGACTGTCCCCATCGCCTCCGGGCCGAGCAAAATCGACCTGAGCGACTACCAGCGGGCGCTGGGCGCCGGGAAGTTCGACGATGCCGACGCCGCTCTCAAGAAAGCCGAGGCAATGGCGCCCAACGATCCTGAGATCCTCAAAGCACGCGCGGAACTGCTGAAGGCCAGGGATGATGCCGAGAAACTCAAGAAGCAGGTGGCGACGCTGACAGATGACAAGAAGAAGACGGAAGAGGAGCAGCGTCTCCGGATACAGAACGCGCTGGGCGATTTCCGGACCGCGCTGAACAAGAACGATCTCGATGCCGCCGGCAAAGCGCTAGCCGTGGCAGTCGCCCTGACGCCTGGCAACCCAGAGGTAGTAAAGGCACAACTGGATCTCCAGGAAGCGCAAACAAAGGCCGCGAAGCTTGTTGAGGATAAGAAGAAACTGGAAGAAGCGCAACGTACACAACTCCAAACCGCGCTCAGCGATTTCCGTACTGCCCTCGCCAAACGCGATCTCGATGCCGCGAGCAAGGCGCTGGCAACCGCGAATATGATGGCGCCTACCAATCCAGACATCGTGAAAGCGCAACAAGACTTCCTCGAAGCTCAGAAACTCGTTCTGGGTGAGGATGCCGCACGCAAGAAACAAATGGATGATGCCCAGGCCAAGGTCCGCGAAGGCAACGAGATGCTTGCCCTCGGCCGCTACGACGACGCCATCAAAGCCTACATGATAGCCAGGACCCTCAACCCGGCTGATCTGACGATTGCGGCACTCATCCAGAAGGCGGAAAAGGCCCGCGACGACGCCCGGAGCACCGCCGAAACGGACCTGAAGAAAAAGCAGGAAGAGCAGATTTTGAAGACCGTGGCAGAGGTCCGCAAATTGATGCTGGCCAACGACCTGGCGGCAGCCCAAAAAGCCTTGGACGCCGCCAATCTGTCGATGTCCACGCATCCCGACGTGGTTCGGCTCCGTGAGGACCTGGCGAAGGCCCAAAGCACTGCTCAAACCGCCGCCGCCGACCGCCAGAAACGCCTCGACGACGCCCAGGCCAAGGTCCGCGAAGGCAAGGCCGCCCTGGACACCAAGCGCTACGATGATGCCATCGCCGCCTTCACGACGGCGAGCGGCACTTAACCCGGATGATAAAACGATTCCCGATTTGCTCCGGCAAGCGCAAAATCTTCGCGACGAGGCCAAACGCGGCGGCGACGTGCAAAAACTGCTGACCGACGGCCGAGCTGCCATGAAACTCGGCGACCTGGATAGCGCCCAGAAAGCTTTCGATGCCGCGTTCGTGGCGGCGCCCACTAATCAAGACGTCATCACTGCTCGCGCCGACCTGCAAAAGGCCCGCGACGAACTGGCCAAGAAACCGTTCATTCTGGTAAGCATCAAGACCGTGCCCGAACCCGACAAGGCATTCACCAGCCGGGAGGTGCAAAGCGGCACCGTCGCGACGAAGATTTCCGATCTCGCCGGCAAGGTGCTCAAGGACGACAAACCCAACATGACCGAGGAAGACAACCACACCTTCATTGTGATCGACAAGGGCGACAAATTTCCCAGAAAGTACCTCGTCCATTATGACAAGGCATCCATTCGGACCGCTGACCAGACGGTGCCCTACCCCTATCAGGGCCGGTCCATTCAATTCGAGGTGAAGGACGGCAAATATCAATGGACGGCGCCGGGCAATCCAGCGCTGACCGACAAGGACTTGCAACAGGTCCTCGACAAGGCGAACGACAACCTCAAGTCCAGTCCGGACAGCATTTTTCTCCCAACTCGGCCCGTTCGCGAGGGCGAAGGCTGGAAGGTCGACGACAAGTCGCTGCTCGACCAGTTCGGCAAGGACTACGACATCGACCTGACCAAGTCCACGGCAAGGGCCAGACTGGCCAGCACCTACCAGAAGAACGGGAAGCAGTTCGGAGTTATCGAGATCGACCTGAAGCTGACGCTGAAAAGAATGGATCGATTACAACTTGATTCCCCCGTCCCTCTTAATGTCAGCGGCTCCCTGACCACCGCCATTGACGGATCGAGCACGGAGAGGAAGATGGCACTGGGGGTGAAGTTCTCCGGGAAAGGCTCCTACACCGAGGCTGGAGTGAACTACGTGATGGAACGAATATTGGACTTCACCGACAACGTGGATCATTCCGAGGAACTGGCGGCCACCGACATGCTCGTGAAACGGCTCAAGGACGATTTCCTCAAGTTACAGACCACACCGGTGACCACCCCCGTGACCACGCCTCAGACCGACCCCGCCGTTCAGAAAAAACTGCTCGATCAGTACAATAGCCTTGTGAAAACCGGCAAGGACGCTCTCAACGGCAAGCGTTACGACGAAGCCATCAAGGCATTCAATGACGCACTGGCTCTCTCCGTACCGGATAATAAAGATGCCACGAACGGGCTGGCCCAGGCTCAACAGGCGAAGCTGACCAGCAAGCCGACCGACAACCCGCAGATCAAGCAGCAAGTGCAGACGTTTCTCAACAACTACCAAGACGCCATGAAAAACAAGAACTACCCGGCCGCCCTCACTGCCTTGAATCAAGCCGCCGCCCTGGCGCCGCAAGACGCCGCCGTACTGAAGGCTACCAATGACTACCAGACGACAATGTTCGAAGCAGGCGGCTGCCACCCGCTTTAATCTGAACGTCGAAGGTAGTCCCATCCGGGTTGGCCCTGCCGGCGGCATGGTGCAAGTGCGTATCACAACCGACCGAACTAAACAGGACAGTTTTCAAGGCCCCATCGCTCTCAATCTCAATCTGCAGACCCTTCCGCCCTTCGTCCAGTTGCAAACTCCCCCACAACAGATGGGCATTGCTCAGGGTCAGAACTTTGCCGTAATCAGCCTGGGCGTTGCCCCCAACTCTCCTCCGGGCGATAAGCAGATCAGTGTTGTCGGCACAGCCCAGGGCACGCCAAACCCGGTGCAACCCGTAACCACTCAATTCACGGTAAGCGTACAGAAGAAGTAAGCAGTGGGAGAAAACCGAGCACGGCGTTCCGACAGATCAGGGTGACCGCGTTTAGCGACGCTTCGGAGAAGCGTGGGGCCGCACGCTTCTCCGAAGCGTCGCTAAACGGGCCGCCATGGGAACGAGAGGTTAACCCGGTCAGGGACCAGCTGGCGGCATCGGCTGGGTCTGTGGTTTGTCGGTGTAGATCGTGGTGCTTTCTTCCCGGCTCACCGGACCAGCGGGAAGCTCGTCAGCCCTCAGTTCAACCTTGAAACGCACATCGCCGGCCCGCATCGCCTGCACGGAAACGTCGTAGGTCTCCGCTCCTCCCGGCTGGAGGACCGGCATCGGCTCGAAGGTCACTACCTGACCATCCTTCTTCCATTTGGTCGGACCTTTAGCATCCCTCACTTCCATCTGCTCGGGCACCAGTGCTGTGATGGTCACCTTGGTCGCCGGCTTCTGTCCTTGATTGATGACGGTGATCGTGTAAACCGTGGGTCTGCCGACTTCGATGGGATTATCCTTGACATCGACATCGGCCGTGAGACCGGCGGCACCTTCGAAGACGGTGCGCGCCTCCGCCTGAGCCGTCAGGCCGCGCTCGGCGGTGACCGTGGCCCGATTGACAACTTCGCCGGCCGCCTGTCCCTTGAGACTGAGCTGAACCGTCCGCCGAACGCCGGGAGCCAGTGTACCCAGCGACCAGCGGACCTGGCCGCCAGCCGGTTGTCCGTCGTCCGTCGCGCTGACAAATGTGGTCTGGGCCGGCAACAAGTCTGTAATTACCACGTTTTCCAGCGGAGCGCTGCCGGGATTGACGGCAGTGATTTGATACGTGGCCGGCCGATTGAGGAAGCGCCGCTCCGGCCCGGTCTTGACCAGCTCGACGCGTGCCTCCGACACCATGACGCAGTGCCGGGCTTCGCGGGCATCGGTGCCGACGGCACGGACAACCGCCCGGTTGCACATCTGTCCCACCTGCCTGGCAATCACCTGGTACTCCCTGGAAACGCTCTGGCCGGCCGCCAGCGTGCCCAGCTCCCAGGTGCGCTGGTTCTTGCCGCCGGCGTGTTCCAACCCCTCCGGCAGCGAATCGGTCAATAACACGTCCTTGGCAGCCACTTCGCCGACGTTCGTAACAGTAATCTGATAGGTGAGGAGTTCACCCAGATGGGCCTGCGTCGGCCCGTTCTTCTGCACGCTTAGCTCGGGGTGTGCCATCTTCGTGACGACGCATTGACCGTGCTCGAACTGAACGCGGGCGCAATTCTTGACGTCGCCCGGCCCAACCGGCGCCAGGACCAGCGAGATCTCCTTGCAGGCACCCGCCTCCAGCGTACCGAGTTGCCAGACAAGCTCCGGCCCGACAACGTGCGGCTCCGGGCTGGCACGAACGAACTTGGCGTTGGCCGGTAGTGGATCGCGGACAGTCACATGATGGGCGTCGGCCTGCGAACAGTTTTCAACGATGACGCGATACTCGATTTCCTTGCCTTCGCTGCCGCTGGCCGGCGCCCGCACCCGGATAGACACGACAGGCGTGGGCGGATCGACCGGGCAGTAAGTTCCTTCAAGCTCCTTGACGATCGGCGGCGCAACGACGCCTGGCGGCAGCAGCAGTTCACCGGGACAGATGAGCCCGTCGGGCGGGTTCACCGGTGGGGGCACGATGACTCGCGGGCGCACGGGCGCCGGCGCATCGGCCAGCGGCGGCTCCGGCGTGGCCGGAGGCATGAACTGGGTAGTACGTGCCGGCACCGGCCGCGGCTGGGCCATGAGACCCTGGAAATCAGCCTGCAGCGCGGCCGCCAGACACCCGAGGATGGCCATCAAAGCCAGCCAGACCGATCGTTGACGCGCGGTCATCGGAACCTCATCTGCTCTGCGCTTTGCTGGGATACCGTTGTATTGTCGCTTGCCCACGGCGTGTTTGTCTGTACGGGATGACTGCGATTTGCGGGGCGAAGAGTTTCACCAGACGGCACAGGCGATAAATCAGGCATAAGCGGCCGGATGAAAGTAGGACAGGTTTTCAAACCTGTCCCCACACTGCCGAGAATGATACTCTTGCACTGTCCTCCGGGCCGCCCTGGTGACGGCGCCGGCGGGGTTGCCGCGGAATTATTTTTGAGAAAAAGAACGCTCAAGCGCGGCACGATTTGGCACTCGAAAACGAGTGGCCGGATCAACCTTTTTTGCCGCATGTGTTTACTGCTATAGCAGTTATGGCCTTGCTGGCTGTGGTTGGGATATTAAAGAGTGACACGATAGCAATTATAGCTTGTATTTGACAAGAGGCGGTTCACATGTTATAATTATAATTGGGCTTTTGCGGGAGGGGAGGGCTATTTCGGAGTGGAGGGGATGCCTTTTGTGGCCGGTCCCAAGCTCTGGAGGGCGGTGCCGTGCTGCGGAAATGAGGAAAGTCCCCGTTTTCCGTTTAGCACGCGGAGAGTATCATACATCCAAGTCCCTTTGCGGGGGAGGCGTTTCATGAGCGAAGCTGTGACCCAGCAGATGGTTGAGATTGCCCTGTCTGCACCGCCTGGCACGAAGCTGGAACGTGAGAGGCGAGCCTTCTTGCGGTTGCTGCCCCGTATATTTGCCGACTACCGCGGGCAATATGTGGCTATTCACGACGAAAAAGTAGTGGACAGCGGTCCTGGTCGGCTGGAAGTGGCTCTGCGCGTGCTGCGCCGCATCGGCAATGTGGATATTTACGTCGGACTGGTGAGTGATCAACCGGAGCTTGTCAGTCGTTCGGGAGTGCGGCGTGATCTGAGTTCGGGGGGACCCGGCGCATGATCCGGTACGCCTACAACAGCCAACTGCAACCGCCCGCTCCATTCGCGCTCGTTACGCTCAGGCACCCGCTAACTGGGGCAGAGGTGCGCGACGTGCCGGCCCAAGTCGACACAGCCGCTGACCGTACGCTGCTGCCCTTGCCCATCGTTCAGGCCCTTGAGCTTGCCCGCGATTGGCAGCATTCCCGTCGGCGGCGTCGGCGGAACCGTGGCGACGATGACGCTGTACCCCGTCCTGATCGGCGTCCACACGCTACTACCCCTCCCGCTCGAGGTTGTGGCCCACGCAGATGAACCCTGGGTGTTGCTCGGCCGCGACGCGCTCAACGCCCATCGCCTTCTCCTCGATGGACCACAGCTTGGTTTGGAGATAGGTTGAGGCCGGATAGGGCATTTCCACATCGCGGACAAGGGGCACGCTTCATTTGGCGGAGGGGTCATGAACATTTGTGAGATACGACATGTCGCACAAATGTTCCTGACCACGCTCCGGGAGTGGAGGGGATGCCTTTGTGGCCGATCCCAAGCTCCGGAGGGCGGTGGCGTGCTGCGGAAATGAGGAATGGCCCTTTACTAACCTTCAGTGAACGCGCAATTGTGATTCGGTAATCAGTATCTCGAGTTGGTCGAAGTCGTCAAGGAGTTGCTTCTTCAGATCGCCGACAAACTTCGTGCTGCCTCGGGGACGAATGTCGAGGACTGTCATGATGATGACCTGGTCCAAGAAGAGTTGCGCTTCCGCCAGCCAGATGCCCTTGAGAGGAAACTCACGCTGCTGAGACGTAAGGCCGCGGAAGCGGCCCACCAGGCGACGCTCGACCGATTCAAACATTTCGTCTGTAATGGGACTTCCATCGTTGTAAGTCAGGGGAAGATAGAAGTCATAGCGGCGGGCGGTTCTAGGCATGTTTCTGACCTTTTCCGTTGCTGCCAGCAGAGCGGACCAATTCAAAGGGAAGTTTCATCCGGTGCAAAAGGCGGAGTTGCTCGTCGCTGACCAGATAGACAAGTTCCTGGCTGACCCGCGAAATGGGGCCCGAGGCCACGAGCTCTCGCCAAATCCGTCCCCAGTGTTCTTTCGGAATGCGAATGGCAGGCATTGGTTTACCAATCCTCATGCGAGCTTATGGTTGGGCAACGAAAGCTATTGTACAATCTGAACACCTTCCGCTCAATGCGAAGCAATAAACGTCCTGGCACTGGGCGCGTCAAACTGGTGTCAACCTGATGAGGTGCCGCGTACAATGAGCTAAGACTTACTCCGTGAGATTCCGCCGCAGTGAAGACAATCAGGAGAAACTCCGATGCTGCGAAATAAAGCTCGATTCATTCTGCTGGTCGCTATTGTCGTTAGCGTGTTCGGTTCAATCCTCTCTCTCTTTGCTACCTTGTCGCCATCACCTCCCGGTGCAACGAGAGCCAACCTTCGTCGGATTCAGATTGGGATGACTGAAGAGGAAGTACGCGCCATTCTCGGACAGGAGAGGCGGATCGAATGTCACCCAGATCAGGTTGGCAGCAATGCTTACGTTTGGGTCAAAGTCAGTAATTGGTCGGAGTACGGAAATGTTGGGCCAACGATTTCTTTCAGTAGTGCCAAGATCACTTATAGAAAGCCCGACGGATTGTTGCGTGTGGAATGTGACAATTTGGTTGTTGTTCGCAAAGAATGGCGTGATCCTTATCCGCCATCATTCTGGGACAGGTTTCGCCAGTGGCTTCAATTCTGAGCAAGGCCGGGCATTGGACAACGGTTCCAGGCACCGTTGCCTTGACAGTCAGGAGCCGGGGTCCGGTACCCTCAGTCGAACAGCGGCGGATGGAAATCAACTCTATTCTTGCGTTGCCCGCCCCGTGCGTGGAGCACTGTCCGCAGACCCGGCTTGATAATTGTCTGCTCTGTCCAGGCCGGGCTGCCAAACGGCCGGACACGGCGGCGGCAACGGCGCACTGCTTCGGACGGCAGCACGCGGAGGTCTTGCCATGAACTCTATCTTGGCGACGGCAGCCGCGGTGAGCAAGAGTTATTTTGCCATCAGGCTGGCGCGGAGGGACGTGACCCTGGCTCTGCCCGCCTCTATCGCCCTTACAGGGCTTCGGATGATGGTCGGTTCCGACGGTTGACCCAGGGCTCCGAAGACTCCGCCCTGGGCTATCATCTGGCCGCCCTTTCAGGGCTCCGGATGATTATCGAAACCGGCGTTGACCCTGACTTGGGCTCTCAGGTAGTTGCCCTACCTCTCATCCGGTGATAGCATGCCGGCAGGGGTTTTGTGCTGGTGCTGGTTAAGGTAATCACCGGTGCGGCTGATTCACGTACTCTTTTGTTGGAGGTTATGTTTGATGACACATCGTTTGACAGCACGCGGAGGTCTTGCCATAAGCTCTATCCTGGCGACGGCAGGCTCGGTGAGCAAGAGTTATTTTGCAATCAGGGTGGCGCGGAGGTGACTGACCCCGGCTCCCTGCAAACGGCAGCGCCGACTCTCACGGACCGGCCTCTACGGTCGCGGACAGAGGCCGTTTCATGAGGAGGACAACGATACCATAGAGGTCGCCCTCCAGGTCGTGCAAGTCGTGCTCAATATCTTCCGCCTTGCCGAGTTTGCTCGTCCAACGGCCACTCGCCAACTGGCGTGCGGCGTGGGTTGGCAGGCCGAGCGCGTCAGCGAACAAAGCCACTTTCTCGAAACCGCCCCCAGCGCAACCAGGCTTCTCCCATTTTGCGAAGGTTGCCTCCGTCGGCCAGCGGAACAGGATTAGCTCCTGTAATGCGCGGGAGGGCCCAGACCCACTGACGCGGCCCCTGTTCAAGGTCGCTCATCATAAAGGGAATGACAGCTTCGCCCAGAGAGATGATCTCCTGAAAGGCCGGATGCCCGATGATCCGGTGGGCGTCGGAGAGAAACAAGGTTTCCGCTTCCCAGACCGCTTCGAGTCGTCGAAACCGCTGCTCAAGGCTCTCAACGGGCTGGGTTTCAAGAGTGTGTTGGACAGGAATAGTGGCCATGCGTTAGCTCATTTCGACGACGAACGGCATGAACGGCTCGCGATGGATCAACTCGATGATTTTCTGTTCCACTTGTTCGGGTGTCATGCTCAGATCCTCTTTGGCCATTTCTTTCTGGTATTTTACCTCAGCGGGCGTGAGTCACAAGGCGGAAAAAAAGGTCAACCAGACAATTGGAGTACGCCGGAAGGCCGCTGTTGGGCATTCGGGGTCATGGGCATTCGGGGTCTGGTACCCTCAGTCGAACAGCGGCGGATGGGAATCAACTCTATACTTGCATTGCCCGGCCCGTGCGTGCAGCGTTGTTCGCAGACCCGGCTTGATAATCGTCTGGTCTCTGCATGCCGGGCTGGCAAACGGCCGGCCACGGCGGCTGCAACGGCGCACTGCCGACGGCAGCACGCGGAGGTCTTGCCGTGAGCTATATCTTGGCGACGGCAGCCGCGGTGAGACCTTTATGCGATATATAGTATCCGTAAAGATTCCTGTCCCCGGCTCCTGTCCCCGGCTCCTGTCCCCGGCTCCGGCTCCCTGTTGCCGTGGCCACGGGAAGCCCAGACAAATGCTGTTAGTCCATTGGCTTCATGACACTGTTTCTTCCTTCGGCGCGCGGCGTACAGGAAGGTTGAGTGGTCTACCTAGCTTCTGTTCCAACTCTGCCTGCGCCCGCGAGATGTATTCATGCTGCTGTTCGGGCGAGAGTCCTTCCAGTTCGCGAACCATTATCTCGCTCCAGCGGTCGATCTCATCAAGCGCTTCATCCAGGCTTCTTTCTTCGTCATTCATATAGGACCTCCAACGGGGTTAGAATTAGTGGAGTATGCCCATGGCCTCGGAGGAGATTTGCTCCACGGTATTGCTCGGTCTTGCGGACATTGGCGATGTGCCGGTGATTCCAACTGACAAGAACATCCATCTCGTGTACGGTGGCAAGGGCAACATGCCCCAGACGCTTGTCTCCACGTAGTAGCTGCGTTCCTTAATCATTGCTTAACCGTCGTCACAACATTAGGAGCGAAATGAAGCATGTCCCTAAACCTGCCAAACCGCGCCTTAAACCGCGAGGATGCGGAGCCATTCATCATGCATTATATCAAGCTCTGGACTGCGCCTCATCGGATCGGTGATAATACTTCGGACACCGTTTAGCCGCGACTCGAAGGGGAGCGCGGGGCGTCAACCCCCGCGCTCCCCTTCGAGTCGCGGCTAAACGAGACAATGGAGGCGTCTCATGGTCTATGGTTCCCATGTTATTTTCAGCGCTTACGGCTTTTGGCTCCCCAACGATCCGCGGCTCCTGGTCGGATTTCGTCGGCGCCTGGGAACTGTTTCGCTTTGGGCCTGCCACGAAAACAGATGCCCGCCAGTCCGTGGCGCGCACGGCTCACGACAGAAGTCAGCGGCTTGCAGCCAAGGAAAGATTGAAATATCCTGCCGTGCAATTCAACGGGCTGCAAGCTCGTGCCATCGGAAACGGTTTTGGAACATTGGCACGCAAATCGGGCGTGACCGTCTGGGCCTGTGCCATCTTGCCGGAACACGTACACATGGTCATCGCCCGGCATACCTATGAGGTTGAACAGATAGTCAATCTTCTCAAAGGCGAAGCCACGCGGCATCTGCTGGCCGACGATTTGCACCCATTCAGCAAGCACAGGTCCTCCGAAGGGAAGTTACCTAAATGCTGGGCGCAAGGCGAATGGAAAGTGTTCCTCAATAATGAAGCCGACATCCGCAGAGCAATTGCGTATGTTGAGGAGAACCCGATCAAGGAAGGGAAACCACGACAGCGATGGCCGTTTGTGATGCCATTTGACTACCATGTTTAGGCGCGACTCGCAGGGGAGCGTGGGATGCTGCCCGCGCTCCCCTGTGGGTCGCGGCTAAACGAAATTCTTGAGTCCGCGCTCCCCTGCGGGTCGCGGCTAAACGAAATTCTTGAGGAGGAAATTAACATGTTGTTCCGTCTTATTTCATTCCTGGTTGCAATGGCGTTGGTTGTTGCTGCAATACCCGCACGAGCGGCCGACAAGAGCGTTGCTACCCTCGCCCACATCAAGCTCGCGGGCAGTCTCGACGAAACTCCCGTCGGCACCGATCCGCTCTTCGGTGTCACCGGCGAGAACTTCAAGAGCAAGCTCGACCGCATCAAGAAAGCCAAAGATGATAACGCAATCCAGGCTCTGTACCTGCACATCGACGATCTCGGCATTAGCTGGGGCAAGCTCGACGAGTTGCGTGCCGCGGTGGCCGATTTCCGCAAGGCCGGCAAGAAGACCTATGCGTATCTCGAATCCGGCGGCGGCAAGGAATATCTCGTCGCCGCCGCCTGTGATGAAGTGATCCTGCCCGAATCGGGCTGGCTGTTGCTCACCGGGCTGCGCGCGGAGATGTCGTTCTACAAGGACCTGTTCGAGAAAGTCGGCATCAAGGCGGACATGCTCCAGATGGGCGATTTCAAGGGCGCCGCCGAGCCGTTCACCCGGTCCAGCATGAGTCCGCAGCTCCGCAAGCAGATGGAGACGGTGATCGACGACTACTACGACAAGAGCCTCGTCGATCTCATCATCCGGTCCCGGCCGGCCAAGAAATGGACGCCGGAACAGGTCAAGAAACTCATCGACGAAGGCCCGTACACCGCCAAGGCCGCGCTGGCCGCCGGGCTGGTGGACCGCATCGCCTACGACGATCAGTTGCAGGACTCGCTCAAGACCGTACACAAGGTGGACAAGGTCAAGGTCGCCGAAGACTACGGCAAGGCCAAGAGCGATAAGCTCGATCTCTCGAACCCGTTCAACATCCTGAAGCTGCTCAGCCCTTCCGAGCCGGCGTCGTCCAACAAGCCCAAGGTCGCGGTCATTTACGCCGTCGGCACCATCACTACGGGCAAGAGCGGCGAGAGCTTGCTCGGCGGCCGGACAATCGGCTCCACGACCATGATCGAAGCGATTCGCGAGGCCGAGAAGGACGACACGGTCAAGGCCATCGTCCTGCGCGTGGACAGTCCCGGCGGCTCGGCCCTGGCGAGCGACCTGATCTGGAACGAGCTGCGCCGCAGCAAGAAGCCGGTGATCGCCAGCATGTCCGATACCGCGGCGAGCGGCGGCTACTACATCAGCATGGCCACCCGCAAAATCTACGCCGAGCCTGGCACGCTGACAGGGTCCATCGGAGTGGTGGGCGGCAAGATCGTGCTCGGCGACCTCTACGGCAAGATCGGCCTCAACAGCGAAGTCATCTCCCGCGGGGCCAACGCCAACATCCTGTCCACCACCACGCCGTTCAGCGACGCGGAACGCAAGGCCATGACCGGCATGATGAAGGATACTTACGACCAGTTCCTCGACAAGGCCGTCGAAGGCCGCAAGAAGGCGGGCCAGAAGATGACCCGCGCCGACCTGGAGAAGCTGGCCGGCGGCCGCATCTGGACCGGGCGGCAAGCGCAGGCAAACGGCCTGGTCGATGAGCTGGGCACGCTGGACGACGCCGTCGCCGACGCCTGGAAGACGGCCGGGATGCCGAAGGAGACGAAGCCCGAATTGCTGATTTTGCCCAAGCCGCGGAACATCCTGGACACGCTCCTGGACATGAAAGCGGATGCACAGTCGCCTGATGTTCAGTTCCGGGTTTTGCTCCGTCAATTCCCGGAGCTGACCGGCAAGTTCCGCGCGGCAGAAGGATTGCTGCAATTACGCGGCGAGCCGGTGTGGGTGATTTTGCCGCTGCAGATCGAGATACATTAGACATCCGTCAGGGATTCGTGCCATAGCCACCGTAGGTTGGCCAACCATAGCCGGAGTAAGGCACAGCGTCATATGGTCCGTAGGTCCCATAACCCGTGTAGCTGACCGGCACAGCGCCGTAAGCACTGTAGCCGGTCTGATACCCGTAGTAGGGCAGGTTGTTGACGCCGTAACTCGTAGGTAGCGTATAAGGGCTGTAGGTGGTCGGGTAGTTCAGCGGCGCAATGCCGCCGTAGTAGTTAGCGACGGGATAGCTCGACAGCGGATAGCCGCCATATGCTCCGGAATACCCTGTCATGGGATAGCCGCCATATGCTCCGGAATACCCTGTCATGGGATAGCCGCCGTACGCTCCTGCGGAACTGCCCATCGGATAGCCGCCTCCGCAACCACCGCCCAGCGAAAACCCGCCGTATATCCCAGCACTTCCACTGATGCTCAGAGGCGAGCTGCCCAATCAGCCCGAGCAGGCTGCCGCCAAGAGGCGAACCGCCGCCCAGCAACCCCTGGCCGCCACCGGGCAGGCCGCCCAGCAGACCCAGGCCGCCACCACCAAGTGAACCCAACCCGCCAAGACCGCCTAAAGGTCCGGAAGGGGTGTTCTGGCTGTATTTGTAGATGTTGACATTGAACAGCGTCCCTGCGACTTGCGGAGGATTGGCTGCCAGCAACCCCGCCGCGAGAACAACGCCGGCCACGAAAATTGATCGCAGGATTCGCTTCAGGAACTTCATCGGAACACCTCTGTTGGGTAACGGTAAGCCACGGGTTCGCAGGTGCGTGGGTTCGAGCTATCCCGGATCGTCATAGTCTCTGTTTTGGTAGATGCGCCATTGCCGGCAACATCCCTAGTTTGATTGCAGACGCGTTGCAATGCAAGAGCTAAGGGAGAAAAGCTATGAAGTTTTT
The DNA here is from genome assembly GCA_963804745.1 of uncultured Gemmataceae bacterium. Taxonomy (GTDB): domain Bacteria; phylum Planctomycetota; class Planctomycetia; order Gemmatales; family Gemmataceae; genus CAWDRY01. The sequence goes on along the minus strand of CAWDRY010000045.1, from coordinate 15,232 downwards.
GCCAGGCATGAAATACCACGGCTTGCTCAGGAACCGGAAGGAATCGGCTGGCCCGTTTGAGTGAGTGGCGCAGCTGCCGAGAACGAAGGATGAAAGAAGACTGTGCGACAGTCTGCGTCTATTGCCAGACGAGAAAAGTGGCACAAGCTGTCAGCTTGTGCTACCGGCTCAGCGGAACTGCGCGGGCGGTAGTCAATGTGTACTTCGTCGCTCATGTAGCAGCCGAGAAAGTTCGCCTTCGCCAGAATCTCTACATGAGCAAAAGACCCGCCAGACTGGATCGGAATCCGGTTGAAGATGTCGCGCCGAAAGAGGCGGAACAAGCAGTTCACGTCATGGAAGCGAACGCCGAAAAATGCTCGGGCCAGCCATCTGTGGAGATGATCCCTCCAGCCCAGCCAACCGGGCAAAGGTTCCAGGGGATAGCCGAAGACGATACGTACCAGGCCGCGATAAATACGCCCCAGCCAGGCAACCTGGCACGGCGGCGCTTGCCACTTCCTGTAGCCGGAAACAACGTGGACCTTGTTCGATCACCTCCAGCAGGCGTCGCAAATCGGCCGGTTGATATTGCTGATCGCACGTGCTGTAGAAGAAGAGAGGATGCTTCGCCGCGGCCAGGCCGGTGCGCAGGCACGCGCCGGCGCCAAGGGTGCTCGGATGGCGAAGGATTTTTAGACGTGGGTGCCGGGCTGCCAGCCGTTCGAGCAGCTCTCCGGTATGGTCGCTGCTGCCGTCGTCGATCACCAGCAGCTCATAGTCACGATCGAGCTTCTCCAGGCGCGCGATCCAGTTGTCTACCACGGGATTGACATGGGTTTCCTCGTTGCGCGCAGCAAGAGGACGCTGATCGGTTCGGTTGAAATGGCGGACAGGGTGGTAAGCTCAGGCATGGTTCTACCTCGAAAGGAGTCGCGTTTAGCGACGCTTCGGAGAAGCGTGCGGAACGAGCTCGCACGCTTCTGCGACAGCGTCGCTAATGACGGTATTTCAAGCGCACAGTCGCTGGAACTGGGCCTCGTGCAGGCGCTGATAGGCGGGGCAACTGGCCAGCAATTCCTGGTGCGTGCCGACGGCGCCGATACGTCCATTATCCAGAACAATGATGCGATCGGCAATTTCCAACGTGTTGAGACGGTGGGTAATCACGATCGTGGTGCGGTTGTGTATGAACTCCCGGAGAGCACGATGGATCAGGGCCTCGCTTTCCGCATCGTACTGGCTGGTGAATTCATCAAGAATGAGGATGCTCGGGTCGCGCAGGATGGCCCGAGCCAGGGCAATACGCTGCTTCTGGCCGCCCGACAGTTTCGCGCCGGCTTCGCCCACCAGGGTGTCATAGCCGTTGGACAGGCGCATGATGAAGTCGTGAGCGAAAGCGCGCTCGGCCGCGGCTTCCACTTCTTCACGTTTGGCCTTGCGATTGCCGTAAGCGATGTTGTTGCCGATCGTGTCGTCGAACAGGACCGTCTCCTGCGTGACCAGACCGATTTGCTGGCGGAGGCTGCGCAGGTTGACCTTGCGAATGGGGAGGCCGTCAATCAGGATCGAACCGTGGTCGGGGTCGTAAAAACGCGGAATAAGCCCAACCAGAGTGGTCTTCCCCGAGCCGTTGGCGCCGACGACGGCGACGGTTTCGCCAAAACGAATGTGCAAATGAAGGTTGGTTAGGATGGGCCGGCCCGGATCGTAGGAGAAACAAACGTCCCTGAACTCGATGGCAGCATGATGACGGTCCAGATGAGGGCCGTCAAAATTACGCCGGACGCGCGGCTCACGATCCATGAAGGCAAAGATCCGGTCGGAGGCCGCGGCGCCGGATTGCAGCTTGGTGTAGACGCTGGCCAGCTTCCGCACCGGGTCGGCGATGGCGACCAGCGACATATAGAACGTCAACAAGGACTCAGCCTGCAACGGCTGCATGGGGATGCCCAGGAGTTCTGTCCTTTTCCCCAGAACCATGTACGCTCCGACCAAGAATGCCCCTGCCATGGCCGCACCTCCCAGGAACTGAATGACGGGATCGGCAAAAGCGTCAAGCTTCACCACCTGCATCGACTTGTGGTAATAGTCCTTCGTGGCATTGCGAAAACGGCGGCGTTCGTAAGGCTCCATCGTGAAGGCCTTCACGATCCGGATGCCCTGGAAAGTCTCCTGGAGAATCTTGTAGATGCTCGACATCCGCTCCAGGAGCCGCCGCGAAGCCCGTTTCATGATCCGGCCGACCTTCGTGAGGACGAACAGGGCGACCGGCACAAGGATCAGGAACATGAACGTCAACTGCCAACTGATGAAGCAGGCGAAGATGATGCAGCTCAGCGCCCGCAGCGGCTCCGCGATCATCTTGCCGAGCAACACTTTAAGCCCGGCGCCCAGCATTTCCGTATCGTTGGTGAAACGAGCCATCAGTTCGCTGGTGCCCTGCTCGCCGAACTGGTTCACGTCCAGGTGGATGGCATTCCGGTAGAAACGGTTGCGCAGATCGTACAGGGACAGGTTGATGACACTGCCGACCAGCGACTCTTGAAAGAACTCAAATGGCCCCTTGACGGCAACCGCCAGGACCACGAGGCCGATCAGGAGGGCCAGTGTCTTGAAACTGTCCCTGGGGAGTAAGTTGATGTACTTCTTCGCCTGTTCGTAGCGATTCTTCTCTGAATAGGCCGATTCCAGCTTGCTTTCCAGGCTTGCCTGTTGACTCGACAAGTTACGGTCCTGCTTATCATGCTCCTTGCCCGGCGGCAGCCTCTCAAGTTCCTTCTTCCTGGCGTCAAGTTGGCGCTTGGACTCTTCGAGAGGGTCTATGATCTTTTGCGTGTCCGTGATGCACTCTTCGACCCATTCCTGCATGTTCTGACCGGTCCCCAGGATCTTCAGAACCGGGTAGATTGCCCTGAAGTTGAGGCCCCAAAGGACGGCTGCCATGACAGCGCAAACGACCGAGATAATCAATCGGCTGCGGTAAGGCAAACAATAGCGCAACGCTCGGACAAAGTTCTTCATAAGTGGGGAGTGGTTCGGAAGGAGTGAGTGGTGAGTGGTGAGTGGTGAGTGGTGAGTGGTGTGGTACGAATACCACTCACCACTCACCACTCACCACTCACCAGTCAGCACTCACCACTCCACCACTCACTCCTCCTGGGACTTAACGGCGCGCAACAGTGCGGTGCGGGTTTGTAACAAATTCACGGCGGATCGACAAGCGGACTCGTGGTGTAGCCGAATTCACCAGAATTCGGGGCATGGTTCAATCCTACTGTTTTCGGGGTAGCACGATTGTGGCGGCAAGTTTTCAACTTGCCCGGTCCACAGCCGGCAAGTTGGGAAACTTGCCGCCACAGTTGTTACCCGGCTTTGAACCATGCCGAATTCGGGGCCTGGGGAGAGAGTGCACTCCCCCGAATTCTGGCGAATTCGGCTATGTCGAGCGCAAACCATGTCCTGCACCCGAACTAATGTATACATAAGTTCCTGCCCTAATCTTCACACAACCAGTGTTTTCGGTACTTCCCTTTGCATCTTTCCCAATCATTGCATCTTTCCAATTGACACCATCATGGAAATATCGCTAACTTAGGTGTAACGCCTACGGATTCAGAGTTTTAGCACGCCACTTCGATTGCCGGGTCTTTTCAGCGCAACTGCGGCACGGATATAGCGTGGGAGAAGAGGTGCCATGGTTGCCAGCGAAATGACGCTGCGCCACGACGAAACGGCGCAGGAACTGTTCGAGGTTATGACCCAGTTTTGTCTCGCTACCAGCCGGGGCCGACGGCGGCTGGGCGACCTGAAAGAGGTTGAGTTCCTCACTCTCGCCATTCTGCATCAGCACGGAACCATGATCGTTGGCGACATTCAGCGCATTCTGGGCGTATTGCCCGCACAGATGTTGCGCATCATTCGCTCGTTGGAGAACAGGGAGCGGCCGTTAATCAGTTGCCGGATCAACCCGCAGGATAAGCGCAAGATCGACGTATGTATGACACAACAAGGGGAGAGATCGCTGCTGGACTACCAGGCATTGCGTATTCGCGGAATTGCCGACGTCCTCCGCAACCTGCCTGATGAAGACCAGGATGACCTCAGTCACCTGCTCGAAAAACTGCATACGGTTTTGGACCGGAAAAATGAACTGGTGGGGAACTGAAGGTTGTTATCAGCTGTGCGGTTTTCCTCAAGAATCCGGCTTCGCACGGACTGGAATTGCGGTGCCGGCCTAGGTAGTTATTGATTCCAGTCTCGAACCCAGATAATATGCAAAGGGTAGAGGGGATTGGAAATCCCGGTTTAGTGGAAAAGCCCATCGATTCAGGTGAGTGAATCGAGCGTCCAAGGCAAGCAAGCCATTTCGTGACAATACGGGTTTGACTCGATCGACCCGTTCGCTCTCGCAGCCTACCCCGCCAGTGGACCCAGCTTCAGAGCCTGGCGGGTTTAACCAGATGGAACGGCCTATTTTCGGTCCAGAAAAGTGAGTGAAACCATGCGCAGAGTGGCTGTCACTGGCCTGGGCGTGGTAGCCCCCAACGGTGTAGGCAAGGAGGCATTCTGGGATGCATGCGTCAACGGGCGCAGCGGCGTCCGGCCGATCCGCAGCTTCGATGCTTCGCATCACCCCGTGCGCATCGCGGCGGAGGTGCCGGAGTTCGATATTTCCCCCTATGTCCCCGCCGCCCACAAGAAGAGCCTGAAGATCATGGGCCGGGCGGCGCGCTACGCCGTGGCCGCGGCCGGCATGGCCGTTCGCGACAGCGGGATGCAATGGGATAATGAAGATCGGGAGCGAATCGGCGTCGTCATGGGTACCGGACTCGTACCCATTGATCTGGGAGAAATTGCCCCGTTGCTGAAAGACTCATGTGATGCCAACGGTCGTCTCCGTCCTGAATTGCTGGGAGAAAAGGGCGCCGAAGCCCTCTTTCCGCTGTGGGTACTCAAATATCTGCCTAACATGGTGGCAGCCCACATCTCGATGATCCTGAACGCTCAGGGTCCGGACAATACGATTGTCACCGCCTGCGCTGCGGGAACTCAGGCGGTCGGAGAAGGCTTCCGCCTCATCGGCCGTGGTGACGCGGACATCGTGCTGGCAGGCGGGGCGGACAGCCGCATTGATCCATTCCTGCTGCTGGCCTACACCGCCCTGGGGGCGCTGAGTCGAGGCAATCGACCTCCCGCCGAGTTATCCCGGCCTTTCGACGGCGCCCGCGATGGGTTTGTTCTGGGAGAAGGGGCGGCCGTCCTGGTGCTGGAAGAGCTGGAGCGTGCCCGCCAGCGCGGCGCAACCGTGTACGCCGAGGTGCTGGGACTGGGGAGCAGTTTCGACGCCTACGCGGTCACCAAGCCCGATCCGGATGCTCGCGGCGCGGCCAGAGCCATTGAGTGGGCCTTGCGCGAAGCCAAGGTCGATCCTGCGGACGTTGACTATATCAACGCTCACGGCACGAGCACGCGGCTGAACGACGCGATGGAAACCAAGGCCGTCAAGCGCGTCTTCGGTGAAGGCGCTCGTGCCTTGCCCATGTCGTCAATCAAGTCCATGGTCGGCCATCTGATTGGTGCGGCCGGCGCCGTCGAAGCCGCCGCCATGGCCCTTACACTCAAGGGCGGAGTCTTGCCGCCGACCATCAATCAAACCCACCCCGACCCGGAATGCGATCTCGACTACGTGCCCAACACTGCCCGCGAAGTGCCGGTTCGCACTGCCGTCTCGACAAGCTTCGGCTTCGGCGGCCAGAACGCGGCACTGGTGATGCGCCGCTTTTGAGCAATGCCCATCGGACCTGACCATGAATCCCCTCAAAGTCGCTCTCGTGACCGGCAGCGGCAAGCGGCGGATTGGCTGGCATGTCGCCGATGCCCTGGCGGATCGGGGCTACGTACTTGCCATCCACTACCGCAGTTCGGTTGTTGAAGCAGAGGAAACAGTGAGCGCGTTGAAGGCCCGCGGCATCGAGGCCATCGGCTGCCAGGCCGATCTCAGCGATGAGAAGGCAGTCCACTCCATGATCGAAAAGACCCTGGACCGATTCGGCCGGCTCGACGTGCTTGTCAACTGCGCCGCCGTGTGGCAGAGCAAGCGGCTCGAAGATGTGACCGCCGCCGATGTGCGCTTCCACTTCGAAGCCAACACGCTGGGGACATTTCTCTGCGCTCAGCATGCAGGCCTGGCCATGGTGAAACAGGCCGATGGCGGCAACATTATCAATCTTGGCGACTGGGCCGAGGTGCGTCCCTATCTCAACCATGCCGCCTACTTTCCCTCCAAGGGAGCGGTGACGACGATGACGCGCTGTTTGGCCGTGGAACTGGGCAGCCGCAACCCACGTGTTCGTGTCAATTGCATCATGCCCGGTCCGGTGATGCTGCCTATCGAACTGCCGGAAGAGGAACGCCGGCAGGTGATCGACGCCACGCTCATCAAACAGCAAGGAAGTCCGAAAAACATTGCTCAGACAGTGCTTTTTTTTATAGACAACGATTTTGTCACCGGCGTGTGCCTGCCGGTGGACGGCGGCCGAACGGTGTTCGCGCCGGAGTGAGACAAAGTTCATGCTGCCAGACGACGTGGTTCGGCCTCCAGCTCTCTGGATGCCGGCTTCTTCGCGGTAGTCCCCCACAAGTGCAGCACCGCCGGCAGAAACACCAGCGCCGTCAACATGCAGCAGGTCACGCCGAGCGTCAGGATGAATCCCAGACCGACAAGGCCGCGCTGTCTCGAAACCATCAGCGTTCCGAACCCGATGATCGTCGTCAGCGTCTTGACCAGAACGCCGCGGCCAATGGCATGGCTGATCGTGGACTTGCCCTCCGCGCGGCGCAGCAGGTAATCGTGCAGTACGTGAACGCCGTTGTCCACTCCTACGCCGAGGATGAGCGGAAACGCAATCATGTTTGCCGGATTGAGCGGCACGCGGAACAGGGCCATGATGCCTAGCGATAGGAGCACCCCCATCAGCAGAGGCGCCAGGGCCAGGAGCGTGATGCGCGGGCTGTGGAAATCGACGAACAATACGAGGACGATGGCCATAAAGGCATACAGTCCGGCCCACTGCAGACCGTCTTTCATGGCTGTCAGCCCTTCGACCGTGGTGAACGGCTTGCCGGTGGCGTTGGGATCGACGGAGTGAATCTTGCCGATGAAGTCTTTCAGCGGCCCGAAATCCCACAGGCTTTCTTTGCCTGCCGGGAAGATTTGCAAAAGCCATTTGCCGCTCCGGCCGATGTAGTGCTCGCGCAGAGCAGGAGGCAGGTCAGCCACCGTGATCGGCGCCGGCGTGGAAGCGTTGCGCAACTGGTGCAAATCTTCCGATAGACTTGCTGCCAGGTGTTGATCGAAGGCTTGCAAGCGTTGCTCCACCACCCGCTCATCGACCGTGCCGTCCAGCCTATGTTGGAGCATGTTCATGTCACCGGTCGCCCCGTACATCTTGCACCGCAGCAGCGACAGGTTTTTTTTCACGTCTTCGAGGACCGGTTGTGTGCCTCCTTCGGTCAACGGTTGCAGGCGCTTGTCCAACCTGACCAGCTGCGTGTCGAGCTCGCCCATCTTGGGCGCGGCATGCTGAATGGGTACGCCGCGGGCGGGCAGATGACGGAGACGGCGTTGGATGTCGGCCAGCATCGCCATCTTGCGGTCCTGGTCGGGGGGCACGAGGGAGGCCACTTCGACCACGCGGCCCACTTCCGGCAGCTTCTCATACCGGGCCTTGAGCGCGAGGGCCTCCGCGGAGCTATCGGTGTAGCTGACGGCATACCAGCTCGCCCCGGCCGTGTGGTTGATGAGGGTCATCTCCCATTTCACCGCATCGAGATCACGTGGCTGGAGATGGAGCAGGTTATGATCGTAGGAAATCCAGCATGCGCTGACGCCCAGCACCACCGTAAGCACCAGCCCGGTGGCCACAATCCAGGCCGGGCGGTGGAACAACCAGGGTAGCCACTCTTCATTTTCGATTTTCGATTTTCGATTTTCGATTGGCAGAAGCAGGCCATCATTGTCTTTTTGGCAATCGGCAATCGACAATCGGCGGTCGAAAATCGTCAGTAGTGCCGGCAGCACCGTGAAGCATGCCAGGGCACAGAGCAGTACGCCGCTGCCCGCGATCCAGCCCAGCTCGACGACGGCATGAAAATCGGACAACATCGCGGCATAGAAGGCCAGGGCCAGCGTCGCGGCGGCCGTCAGGTTGCCGACGGCGACGTGCTTGGTCGTGTGCAGAAGTGCCGTTCGGACAATGCTGCCCTGCCGGCGAGCCTGGCGGTAGCGCATCACCCAGAGCACGCCGTAATCACCCATGCCGACGAGCATCACCGCGAACGTCGCTGACAGGATGTTAACGTGTCCCACGGTCAACGTCATCCAGCCCATCGCCCAGGCGGTGCCGGTGAGCAGAGTCGCCACGGTCAGAAGCGGATAATAGATGCCGCGGTAGACGACGAAGAACAGAATGGTCACGCCCGCGATGGCTAGCCACATGGCGAGCTTGGTGTCCTTCTCGGCAGCGACCATCTCGTCCGTCTCCAGCACCGGCAGACCAGTCAGGCCGAACTCCATCTCGTTCCCGAACTCAGTTTGGGAACGAGACCGTTGCGAGTCAATGATCGACCGCAGCTCGGCCACGCTCGGCTGTGCTCCGGTGAACGAACCCGGCACCTTGACAGGGCGGACCAGCAGGAAGGCCAGCGCCTTGTCGCCGCTGAAGAAATACTGCGGCTCGGCCAGCAGGTTTTGCTGTTCCGGCGGATGATCGGCGATGCGCCGCCACGGATTGCCGGCTGCCGATGGGGAATCCAGAGAAACAGTCGCTGCCCGGCTGATGGCGGCTAACTGGGTCCAGAACTCTTCGTCGGCCTGGCTCAATGGTTGATCCGGTTTCAGGTTGCTGGCCCGCTGTTCGGCTTCCAGCAAGAGACTTTGCAGCGTCAGCAACTTCCACGGATCGACAAAGCGTGCCAGGAGCGAAGGCGGAGGTTCCAGGAGGTCCTTCATCCTGGAAATGTTGTCCTGGATCTGCTTGATCTGCTCCTCGGGCAACAGCAGCAAGGCGCGATTCTGCAGGTGCCGCAGATCGACCTTGTAAAAGAGGCGGTCAAATCGCTCGGGCCGCTGCCGAATTTGCTCGGCCAGGGCTTCCAGGGCATCTTTCATCCGCTGGCTGTCGGTTCCCTGTACGACGACTACCATGTCGTCGTCGTCGCCGAACTCCGCCAGAAAATGGCGCCAGCGTTTTTGGTATTCCTTGTGTGGATTGATGAGATCGCTGCGTTGCGTGCGATATTCAATCCGTGTGTAGAAGGCATACGTCGAAACCGCCGCGAGCAGGAGTGCCACAGTCAGCACCGAGCGGGGAAACCGGCACGCGAACGACACGAGGCCGACAAGCAGCCAGTGAATAATTTTCGCCGTGGCCCGAAGTTGTGTTGCCTGAATCTGTTCCGAGTGCATCACTGCCGCTTGCCTCCATGTCCGCTTCCTCACCCTATCCTCTCCCCCCAGGAGAGAGGGAAGGGTGAGGGACGTGGCGCAGGAACGGCGGATTGTAGGCAAGCATCGTTCTTCTTGCAAGACGACCCCGCCGAGCATTGCCCCCAAAGCAGCGCATCGGCGGGGTCGGAACAGACAGAGAAGCAGAGGTAATCCCTATGGTGTCCTGGCGAGAGGCGGATGTCAACGAGGCTTTGGCAGAATAGCGAAGAGTGTGTACGCCGATGCACTGGCCCGTTCGCTTCCGTCGGCAAGGTTTACGCAGAAAGGAGAGTTTACGGCCGCGGCGAAAAGCGGGGTGGTGAGGTGGTGGGGTGGTGAATTGACAAGGTGACAGGGTGACGGCAAGAATAGCGTGACAGATTCAGGTCTGGTCACCCTGTCACCTCGTCACCCTGCCGCCACCCCACCCGCCTGAAGCTATGTCAGAAAGGCACGTCCTTCAATGTGAACGGAATGTCCACCGTAACCGTGCGAGTGCCGGAGAAGGTCAGCTTGGCCGGCTCACCCTGGTTCTGTTGCGGGATGGTTACCAAGGTCAGATCATGAATGACCGAGTTGCCGGCCTGTCTTGCGGCACCAGCAGTGGCGTTCCATGACACAGCCTGCCCTTTCTCATCAACCAGCGACAGCCCGGCCACAGCACCGCCGACGAAAGGCATGAATCCGGCCGCAACACCGCCAGCGAAAGGCATGAATCCGGGAGCGGGTGCAATCTGGATTTGGACGGGGGGCACTGGCTGAGGTTGGCCGGGAACTGGAGCCTGTGGCGGTACGGGCTGGATGGGCTGAATCTGAATGGGCAGCGGCTGGCCAGGCTGAATCTGGATGGGCACCGGCTGCCACTGGATTCCCGGCTGAACAAAGCCGAAGCCGCCGGCGCCGAACTGGCCGCCAGCCGGTTGCAAGCCGGCTGGCACTTCCAGCTCCAGACGAATCTTGACCTGCCCCGTGTTGTTGTCCTTGCCCGCCTCAAGCACCTTGATCGAGCCGCCATCGCCGCCCTTGACGGTCTGGCCCGCTGCTTTGAGCACGTTATCGACCGTGATGACCGGCTCCGGCCCGGTCTGCACCTGGGCAGAGATGCTGCCGCTCAGCTCCTTCAGCGATTTCGACTCCTTCGTCCCCTTCTGGAATTGAATGGGCAGTTGCTGCTGATTGCCCATCCAGAACTGAGGAACCGCTCGAACAATCATGGGTCTCGCAACGCCCGCGGCGGGATTGCCCGGCATACCCACGGCGGGATTGCCCGGCGCAGTCCCCACGGCTACTTGCGTCAGGTTCTGGTCCTGATTGTCCACGGCCTTGTCGATCTTGACATTGATAAGGTTCTGCCACTGAAGCCTCGGCTCGGAGGTCACCTGCAGATTCACCAGCAATTGGCCGGCCCCCGGATTAAGGGGTCGCAAAGCACGGATGCGCACGGAACCCGCGTAGCAGGTCGGCAGCGATTCCGGGGTGCCGTCCATCAGCATGATTTGCCCATTATTCACTATCGGCGGCGGAATCATCACCGGCCGTCCGATTATCGCACCCACGGGCACTGCCGGTGCCACAGGAACTCCCGGCTGACCAGGCTGCACGGGGGCAACGGGTGCGCCCTGATCTTCCTGGGCCTCGCTCGGATCGACAAGCTGAGGCTGGGGAACGGGAAGAGGCTGTCTGATTCGCGGCGGACGTACCCGAGGAAGAGGCTGTGGTTGTGGCTGTATTTCGGGGACGAGAATCGGTTGCGTGCCGTCCGAAACTACCAATCCCGCCTGCTGGCAGAACTTGTCCAGGGCTTCCCAGAAGGTCGTTTCCCCGGTATCGAGCGTCACCTTGCGGCCCGCCAGCTTGTTCTGCGGATCGACTAGGACGATGTTGAACTTGGTCTTGCCGGCGAAATCTTCCACCGCTTCCTTGACCGGCGTGTCCTTGTAGACCAGCCGGATCCGGGTCGGAGTGAGAATCTTCTCGGACTGAAGACGTTTCTCGATCTTCTTGACCAGGTCTTCCGCCCGGAGACGCACTTCGGCATCATCGCTCTTAAGGGCCTTTTGCAACGGCTCCAGCGCAGGCGTACCGATTGCGTCCAACTCCTTCGACGCCTTTTCGCGTTCGGCAAATTCGGAGCTGCCGAGCTGCTTGATGAGCTTGCCGATCCGTTCCGGATCAACGGTGTCGGCCGTCCTGGCCGGCGCGGCCAGCAACACAGCCAAACCCAACCCCAGGAGGGTCAGGAACACGGATGAAGACCTACGCATGATCAATTTCTCCCGTCGGCGACGATGCCTCAACACAAGCATCGCGCTTGTGCTACATGAATATCGAAGGTAACCAACGGCAATCGTGGTTAAACTATCAGAATGCGGCAACAGAGTCAAAACAAAGTCTTTTTCAGAAGCATGTACATTTCCATCGTTCTCCCCTGCCGTCCCGAGTTCAAGATATTCTGCTTATACCGATTTTTTTGACTTGGAGGGTTTTGTGGTCTAGTGTTGAGAGGCATATTCCATCTCGACCTCTCAACTCCGAGGGAAGCATGTTCGACAAGGCTACCTGTCTCGAGGAAGACTCCTTGACGTGTCCGGTCGTCGAGCGCCGGGCGCGTGTTCGCTATCCTTGCACCCAGGAGACTTCGTGTCACTTCATTGATGCCTCGCACTACGAGTCGCAGTGGGCACGGGTGCGTGAAGTCTCCACTTCGGGCATCGGACTATTTCTCGACAGGTACATCGAGCCGGAAACACTGCTGCTGGTCGAGCTGCGCACCGAACGCGGCCGATTTGCCCGTGGCGTGCTGGCCCGGATTGTTCACACCGACATGCAGTCTGACGGCAGCTGGCTAGTCGGCTGTGCCTTCGTCAATCAACTCAGCGACAACGAGGTGCAGGCCTTGCTGTGATCGGCCGTGAACATCATGTCGATGCTTCCCGTGGCCCGCGCAACCGGACCATGCGCACAATCCAGTAAACACTCATTGCCCCGAGCAGATGTTTCAAAGTGTGCCCACTGATCACTTGCCCGTAATCGTAGATTTGCCGGTCGAAATGCTCGCAAACCTTGGCCAGGACGTACCAACCGAGGGCGACATAGAGATCCAACGTGCGCGTGTAGCGTGCCGGGAACAGAAGCGGGATGAGCACAATGGCCAGCATCGGATAACCCTGCACCAGATAATAAGGCCGTAGATCGCCCCAGCCCTGCTGTTCCGTCACGTGCCAGTAAACGACACTGCCAGCGCCGACGGCCACGAGTGGCACGAGCAACAAGCCGCCGGCCCGTGGCCCGATGCGCTCGCTCAGTAGTGCTGCCAGTAAAGACATGAACGCCAGGGACATCGGCAGGCGGTCCCACACCAACCGGTCGTTGTCGGGGTGCAGGTGATAATACGTCGAGCCAAACCCGGTCAGCCCGACGCCCAGGAACAGGAGCAGATAACACCACCATTCGGCACGCTCCCTCACAGGTTTGTCGGGTCCGTATCCGTTCCGTATGAGGAACCACAGCCCGTGCAAACCAATCACGAGGAACGGCACATTGGAAACCACGTCGGCAAAATGCTCTATGCCGAATCGAGTCTGTTGATCCGCGAAATCATGATAGTCTTGCCGCTGCTTGATGGGAGCCACCTGGGACATCACCATGACGCCCACGACGGCCAATGCCACGAGAATCAGGACGCGGAGCCTGAAGGCACGCTGGGTCAGAGGTTTCGTATGCTCACTGGTATTCATTGGTCTTGACCACCTTTCCCTCTATCTCCATCTTCTTTACTATAATCCAGACATGCGTGTTTTCCTTTTCGACATCGACGGCACTCTCCTATCCAGCGGCGGCGCGGGCAAGGCAGCGATGGCAGCCGCTCTCGTCTCGGCATTCGGAGTGACCGAAGTGCGCGACGGCGTGCCTTTCGCCGGCCGGACTGATCGGGCCATTGGCCGTGATCTATTCCGCACTCACAGCGTCGAGGACTCACTCGCCAATTGGCAGCGCTTCGTAGCCGACTATCTGGGCCATCTGCCGGCCTGTCTCGACAGTCACCACGGGCGCGTTTTGCCGGGCATCGCGGCACTCCTGGCGCATTTGCACGGCCGGAAGGATACTGCCGTTGGTCTGCTGACAGGCAACATCCGCGACGGCGCCCGGCTCAAGCTCGGACATTACGATCTCTATCACCATTTTGCCTTCGGCGGCTTCGGCGACCATCACATGGATCGCGACGACGTGGCTCGCGAAGCCCTGACCGCGGTGCGCAACCATGTCGGCTGTACCGTGCAGCCGCGCGATATTTGGGTCATCGGCGACACGCCGCTCGATATCCGCTGTGCTCGCATCATCGGCGCCCGCGTGGCCGCTGTGGCTACCGGCTTTCACTCCCAGGAACAATTGGCAGTCCTGGGCCCGGACCTCCTCTTTGCTGATCTTGCCGATCCTGCACCACTGCTCGATCAAGGATGAAGGATGAATAAGCGCCTGTAAAATAACAAGTCCGCGGTTTCGACGATGTAAGACGGCTCACCCAAGCCGTCCGACGAGCCCCGTTCACGGGGCTTGCCGCGCAGCGGTTTAGGCCCGGCGTTGACGCCGGGTTAGTCGGGGCAGAAGTGTCCACGAGCCCCGTTCACGGGGCTTCTCGGTGTTTGGCTTGAGCCGTACCACTCCGCGGCAGCTCCCACAGCTAAAGCTCGCCTGCGAGAAGCCCCGTGAACGGGGCTAAATAAGAATCGTCAGTTCCGATCACCCGGCGTAAACGCCGGGCCTAGTGCCGCCATGCGGAAAGCCCCGTAAACGGGGCTATCGTGAAAACTGCGGAGTTATTGTTTTACACGCATAAGCTAGAAGGTCGTGTTGTCTGATTCATCCTTCATCCTTCATCCTTCATCCTTCATCCTTATTAGTGTGTTGCATGCGTTGCTTCGCGATTAGTCTCCTGCTTGCAAACTATTCGCCGAGTGTGTTTCAGGCCACGTCATTGGAAATAGGACTGGCCGCCAGGTTGCATCAATTGATACAATTTCTGCTGTTCACCCCCAACGTTGTCAAGGATGACTCCGATCATGAACACACATATTTCTTACTCTCCGCCTGTGTAGTAAGCGCGACCTGGTCCTGGCTCGGCAATATGCCCGCCAGATTGCGGCCATGCTGGAATTTAACCCGCATGAGCAGATGTCGATCACGCCGCTGTCTTTGAACTCGCTCAGGCTACCTGCCGCGGCAAGAGGCGAGCCGGCATCCGATTTCGGGTGACGAACAACTCTCTTCACGTCTTGCCTTTGCGAGCCGCACGATTTGCGGACGCATCACCATCTGCGTCGCAATCGACGCAGCCCACTTCGTTTGGTGGTCCGCCTCCCCCATGAAACGACCTCCGCTCGACTGGCGGATGTGGCATGGGCCATGAAGCAGTTGACCGAACTCACGCCGGCCGATCTCTTCGAGGAACTGCAAGTGCAAAACCAGGAACTTCTGCGCACCTGCCAGCAACTGCGAGCCTGCCAGGAAGAACTGAAACTTCTTTACCAGCAGTTGAATAAGCCGGCGGCCGCATAGAACAAAAAGGATGAAGGATTCAGAGGATGAAGGATGAACAAGTCCAGAAGAGGATAGAGGATAGAGGATGGAGGATAGAGGATGGAGGATGGAGCATCGAAACAGCCAGCCCGAAAGGGCATCGACCTCGACCCTCCTTCCTCTATCCTTCATCCTTCATCCTTCATCCTTCATCCTTCATCCTTCATCATCCTTCATCCTTCATCC
>CAWDRY010000044.1:0-45264 GCA_963804745.1 uncultured Gemmataceae bacterium | reverse complement strand
GATCTTTTCGAGGACCGCGCGGATGGCGGCGTCCTGGTAGTAGCGCCGTGTCCCTTCGCCGCCGGGGTACGGTTGCAGCAACGGTCGCGCCGATGCGGCTTCCAGACTGAATCCCATGCTCTTTTCGTAGCGGGTGCGCAGCTCGGCCGGTGTCGGAAATACCGCCAGGAGCTTGGGCGAACTGGTCAGTCCGGTGAACCGGCAGAACTCAACGAACAGATGGCCATTGGACGAGAAAACGAATGGAACATTGAGACGCTTGCACGCGGCATAGCCTTTCGCCTGGTCGAGACCATGGCCCGGCGGCAAGTCTTCCTTCTTGGCTTCGATCAAGGCAACGGCCACGGGCTGCGTTTCTGGATTGACCTGGATGCGCAGTGTGTAGTCTACCTTGCCCCGCGATCGGCGGCGGCCCTTGCCGGCGATGATCTCGATGCCGCCGGCAGTCTCTTCCCGCCGAATGAAGTCCTCGGTCCAGCCGCGCTTGTGGATGGCCGGATCGAGCAACTTGGCTCGCGTATCGGCTTCGTTGTAGCTCATCGGTCACGCCTTGATAATATCCCGCACCGTTTGCCCGCTCGGGATCATCGGCAGGACGTGCTCCTGATAGGGCACCTGCACGTCAAGCACGAACGGTCCCTTGCTGTCGAGCATCTCGACAATGGCGTCGTCGAAATCGTCCTTCTGGGAGATACAGCGCCCGCCGCAGCGGAAGCCTTTTGCCAACGCGGTGAAATTGGGGTATGGCTCCTCGTCGAAGCCGGCTCCGAGGTAGGTGTGGCCACGGTTGCTCTCGTAGAAGCGATCCTCCCACTGAACCACCATGCCGAGATGTTGATTGTTCAGAATCAGCACTTTCACAGGCAGCTTCTCACAATAGGCACAGGCCAGTTCCTGAATATTCATCAAGAAGCTGCCGTCGCCGTCAATGTCGATCACAGTCTTGTTTGGAAATGCTGCCTGGGCGCCGATGGCCGCGGGAAGGCCGAAACCCATCGCTCCGAGACCGCCGCTGGTAAACCAGGTGCGCGGCGAGTTGACGTGATAATACTGGGCTGCCCACATTTGATGCTGGCCGACGCCGGTGGTCACGATGGTGTCGTCGAGATGGCCGCGGTCGCGGATGATCTGCCACATGCGGTCGATGGCGTACTGCGGCAGAATAGCGTCGTTGCGCTCCTCGTAACGCAACGGCTCGGTCGCGCGCCACTCTTCGATCTGGTGAACCCATTCGGCGTAAGGATTGCCGAGCGGCGCGCCACTGGGACCTTGTTCGTCCAGGAGCTTGTTCAGCTCCTTCAAGGCATAACCGACGTCGCTGACAATGGGGATGTGCGCCGCTTTGTTCTTGTTGATCTCCGACGGGTCGATGTCGATGTGGACGATCTTGCCGTGCTTGGCAAACTCGCTCACCTTGCTCGTGACCCGGTCGTCGAAGCGGACACCAAGCGCCAGGACCAGGTTGGCGTCGTTGATGGCATAGTTGGCGTAGATGGTGCCATGCATGCCGAGCATTTGCAGACACAGAAAATGATCGCTGGGCAAGGCGCCGAGGCCGTGGATTGTCAGAGCGACCGGGATGCCGGTGCGATCCACGAAAGCTCGCAGATGCGCTGCTGCCCCAGCAGCGATGATGCCGCCGCCGCCGTAAATAATCGGTTTCCGGCTATGACGAATGGCGTCGAGGACGGCTTCCAGCTCCTTGCGCGTGGCCCGGCGGTCGGGCCGGTAACCCGGCAGGTTCATGGGCGGATCGTAGTCGGGCACCATTTTGTTATTCTGCACGTCCTTGGGCACGTCGATGATGACCGGACCGGGCCGGCCGGTGCTGGCGATGTAGAAAGCTTCCTTGACGACGCGGGCCAGGTCCTCGATGCGCGTAACGAGATAATGATGTTTGGTGACAGCCCGGCAGACTTCGACGATGGGCGTTTCCTGGAAGGCATCGGAACCGATCACCGGCGTACCGACCTGACCGGTGATCGCGACGAGTGGCGTCGAGTCCATCTTGGCATCGGCCAGGCAGGTGACGAGATTGGTTGCGCCCGGTCCGCTGGTGGCGATACAGACGCCGACGCGGCCGGTGCTGCGCGCATAACCCTCGGCCATGAAACCGCCGCCCTGTTCGTGCCGGGGCAGGATGGTGCGCAGCCGGGAACTGAAACGGGTCAACGCCTGATGGATCGGCATGCTGGCCCCGCCTGGGTAGGCAAAAACGACCTCGACGCCGTTATTGACCAGGCATTGCACCAGAATATCGGCACCGGATTGTGGCGAGGAAGTCGGATTGGTCATGGTCATTACTCCACTGCGCAAGCGCTCCCCTCACCCCTACCCCTCTCCCCCGCAACGGGGGAGAGGGGAATCGTTTGCTCCCCTCGCCCTTTGGGGGAGAGGGGTAGGGGTGAGGGGAGCGCGGCTAAACAAGGCCGCTCCCACCACGGGACATGGCTGAAAATTAAGTATATCGGGAATTCCGCATCAAGATCAAAGATTATCCCGCTTTCCATCCCTCCGTGGTCATTGGGGCAGGATCATTGTACAGTTGATTCAGCATGTTTCCTCTTTTCCTGAACTTGGCCGGCCGTCTTTGCACCGTCATCGGCGGCGGCTCGGTGGGCCAGCGCAAGGCGGCTGCACTGCTGGAAGCGGGCGCTCGGGTCCGGCTCGTGTGCCTTGAACAACGTCCTGCCGATGAGGTCTCTCCTTTCCTGGACTGGTTGACGGAACCCTACCGGCCAATGCACCTGGAAGGTACACTGCTCGCGTTCGCCGCCGCCACGCCGGAGATAAATCGTCAAGTGGTCGAAGACGCTCGCGCCCGAAACATCCTGGTAAATTCCGCCAGCGATCCTGAGTCGGGAGATTTCTTTCTGCCGGCCACGATCCGCCGGGGCGGTTTGGTTATCGCTGTCGGGACTCAAGGCGCCGCTCCCGCACTGGCCCTGGAAATTCGCCGTCAACTCGAAACACAATTCAACGACGACTTCGCAGACTGGGTGGCTCTGCTGGCCGAGATGCGCCCGCTTGTTCTGGCGCGAATTCCCGATATCGAACAACGGCGTGTACTTCTGGAGAGCTTCTGTAGCTGGGCCTGGCTGGAGCGCTTGCGTCAGGAAGGACCCGAGGCAACACGCCGGGCCATGTTGGCAGAGATTGAGAGTTGCGGAAGCGATGTCCGGCCTGGATAAGCTGGTGCAAGTGCAGGCCTGTACCCTTTTCCGCAAACGACTTTGCATTCCCGCCATTGCTGTGATTATCCTGCTCCCAAAGGACGATTCGTGACACTGGTCACGGGATACCCCTGTCACGCATTTCATCCATGTTGTCACGAAAGGGGCCAGCGATGAGTCAGCCGCAAGTCATGACAGCGGTTCCGGTTACAGTTCCATAAGCTGCAACGTCATCGTGTTTGCCCATTTAACAGAGCGTGATTTCGAGGCCGATTGCCGCGTCGAGTGGCACGAATCCGGGAGCATCTCCAGCTGTCACCGTAGCGGGGTTGTGGATGGAAGAGGTGCATTCAGTGGCCGAGGAGAAAACGGCCTGGCTTTGGCATGGTTTTCTGGCTCCGGCGAACATCACTCTGCTCACGAGCCAGTGGAAGACGGGCAAGACGACGCTTCTGTCGGTCCTGCTGGCCCGGCTCAAGGAGGGCAGCACAACAACATTTGAGTAATGTTGAGGATACTCGCATTCACAAGCGGCGCAAACGCATTGGAGGTAGGACAACGGGTGGGCGACGAGTGGTCGTCAGGCTGGGAAGGCTGACTTACGGAGAAAGCCCGGTTGGGGAGGCACCACGCGGTACACGAAGATGCAGGCAAACTTCGGCAGGTTGATGAGGAAATGGGACACAGTGTAGCGCGATAGCTCGAATTGGAGGGCATTATTGACCGGCGCTCACGTCCCAGATCCGTATCAGCGTATCCTCACAGCCGCTGGCCAGCCATTTGCCGTCAGGACTGAACGCTACGCATTTAACTCCTCCGGAGTGTCCCTTTAAGGCAAGGATCTCCTGACCGCTGGCGGCATCCCAAAGCTTCACCGTCCTATCCCAGCTGCCGCTGGCGATGCGCTTGCCGTTGGGGCTAAAGGCCACGCTTTCGACGGTCGCGGTGTGCCCCTTGAGGATGAGGATTTCTTGACCGTTGGTCGCATCCCATATCTTCACTGTCTTGTCCGCCCCAGCGCCCGCTAGGCGCTTGCCATCGGGGCTGAAGGCCACACTATTGATGGACATAGTATTCGCCTTGGCAAAGATCTCCTTACCGTTGGCCGCTTCCCATAACTTTATCGTCCCGTCAAAGCAAGCGCAAGCTAGGCGTTTGCCATCGGGACTAAAGGCCACGCTCTCGGCATGCGCATCGAGAGTGAGGGTTACTTGGCCGCTGGCCGGATCCCAAACCTTCACGTTGAATCCGTCACCACTGGCCAGGTGTTTGCTGTCAGGGCTAAAGGCCACAGTGCTGACCCCGCCCCAGGTCCCTTCGAAGGCAAGGGTTTCTCTACCAGTGTCCGCATCCCAGACCATCACCATCTCATTGCTGCTGCCGCTGGCCAGGCGTTTGCCATCGGGGCTGAGGGCCACGCTAGTGAAACTACCGGCTGCTAAAAATATCTGCAGGCGTCCCACACCATCGGGGCTGGGGCCGCCATCACCGAGCTTGCGAGCCTGTCCATTGAGGGTAAGAGTTTCCTTACCGCTGACCGTATCCCATAATTTCACAGTCTTATCCTTACTGGCGCTGGCTAAGCGTTTTCCGTTGGCGCTGAAACGCCACGGCCTCGACTTGGCGGGTGTGTCCCTTGACGGTAAGGGATTCCCGACCACCGGTCACATCCCAGATCCTCAGCGTGTGGTCTGTGCTGGCGCTGGCCAAACGTTTTCCGTCGGGGCTAAAGGCCACGCTCTCGACGGGACGGGTGTGCCCCTTGAGAGTAAAGATCTCCTGTCCGCTGACGGCATTCCAGACCTTCACAGAGTTGTCAATGCTACCGCTGGCCAGCCGTTTGCCATCGGGACTGAAGGCGACTTCATTGACCTTACCGCCGTGCCCTTTCAGAGTGAGAATTTCTTGACCATTGGCCGCATCCCAAATCTTCACCAACCTGTCGAAGCCGGCACTCGCCAGTCGTTTGCCATCGGGACTGTAGGCCACGCTATATACCGCGCTGGAATGTCCCTTGCACACGAGGTCTTCCTGACCGCACGTTGCATCCCACACCCTCAAGGTCTGGTCATCGCTGGCGCTGGCCAAGTGTTTCCCATCGGGGCTGTAGGCCGCGCTATAGACTTCGCCTGAATGTCCCTTGAGAGTCAGGATTTCCTTACCGGTGCTTGCATCCCACACCTTCACCGTTTGGTCATTGCTGGCGCTGGCCAGGTGCTTTCCGTTAGGGCTATAGGCCACGGTATTGACCGCGTTGGTATGCCCCTTGAGAGTGAAGATTTCGCGACCTGTGGTTGCATCCCAGACCTTCAGTGTCTGGTCATCGCTGGCGCTGGCCAAGTGTTTCCCATCGGGGCTGAAGACTACACTATTGACCACGCCCGTGTGTCCCTTTATCGCCAGGTACTCTTGACCGGTCGCCGCATCCCAGACCTTCACCGACCTATCGAAACTGGCACTGGCCAATCGCTTACCGTCCGGACTGAAAACAACTGATGTCACCCCCGCCAGGTGTTTAAGACTAAGGTCACCAAGCACGAGCGACGGTTTCATTTCCTTATTCTTGGCCTCTTTTCCTCCGGCAGGTTCGTCCGAGTCAGCCGTAGCATGGCTGCTGGAGTGGCCGAAGAAGGCTCCGAGCAAGAACATGCCGATAAGAACAGCGGTGGCCACTATCAACCGAATGCAGCGGAACCTCGAAAGACTGAGCATGGGAACGCTCCGTGGCGAAAGGGTCCATTCGCTCGCCCAGCACTTACTGCGTGCCGGGATCGTGATCGTGATTACCACACCGCGGCCGGAAAAGACAAGAGCACAAACGTTTGTTGGGATCGGTGTGCCGATGCTCCATCATCCGGCGACACCAAGACCGGACATGTGCCGCTCGTCCGCCAAGGCCGTTCGCACATCTTCCGAACGAGAAGAAATCCGCAGGAAACGGTCGAAGGCGCGTTGCTGAACCTGCGATCCTGTCTCCCATCGGGATAGGGTCGCCATTGCTATGCCAAGGCGTGCTGCCAGTTCCTCCTGAGTTAAGTCGAGCCTCTCGCGATTCTCACGAATCTGATCCGAGGTCAGCAGTCCTGCTTCACGGCGGAAAGCCAGGTCGATTTGGTCGCCGGCCGCTTCATCGATAGAAATCGCCTGGCAGTTGCTGCATTGGGGGACGGTGAGGTCGGGTAGGTGTACCGTGTACTTCCGCCCGTCGTACACAACCTGAACGCTGTAAGAAACCGTTGCAAGCTGCATCGTCCGCTGACTGCACCTCGCGCATTTTCGAGAGAATGCTCGGTCAGCCATTAGAGAATCCTCCCCTCTATCTGGCGGTGATTATTGCTGACCGCAATGGCGTGGACAAGGGAAGAATCAAATATCCAGATATCCTCCAACGCGCCCGGTCTATCCGATTGGTATCTGCACGAATAGTCTTCGCCCCCGCTCCGCTTGCCGGGGTGGAGCGAGGGTTCGTGACCAGCAGGCGATTCCTTTGTCGTCCGCCCCCGCTCCGCTTGCCGGGGTGGAGCGCTGGTTTGGCCGGAACCCTCGCTCCACCCCGACGAACGGGGCGGGGGCGAAGGTTTTGACTCGTGCGTTCTGGTCACGAACCGGCGTTCCACCCCGGCAAGCGGGGCGGGGGCGAAGGTTTTGACTCATGCGTTCTGGTCACGAACCGGCGCTCCACCCCGACGAGCGGGGCGGGGGCGAAGGTTTTGACTCGTGCGTTCTGGTCACGAACCGGCGCTCCACCCCGGCAAGCGGGGTGGGGGCGGACGATGGCCGGCTCAATTGCTGGTCACGAACCCTGGCTCCACCCCGGCAAGCAGGGCGGGGCGCGGGCGGACGACAAACGCTGGCTGCCGATTCATCCAATCCGCTATAATATCGGAGCCATGATTCAAAAGATCACTATTCTCTGCTTCGTCGCCAGCTACGCAGTTGCCTGGTTGGTGGAGATGTTGCACCTGTTTCGGCCGCGGCCGGTGCATCATCTGGTTGGAGTTGGCTGCGGGGCCGCTGGATTTGTTGCGCACACCCTCTTCCTGATACACGTACTGTATCTGGCGGAGCCGCGGCGGCAGCTCTCTTCCCAGTTTGGTTCCATGCTCTTTCTGGCGTGGATCCTGGCCATGTTTTACCTTTACGGCTCGCTGCATCATCGGCGCGTGGCCTGGGGGGTATTTGTGCTCCCTCTGATGGAGGGCTTGATTGGTCTGGCCTGGCGCTACCAATCGGTGCCCGATGCCAGGTCGGGAATTGGTTTCGTGAACATCATCCACGCCATACTCCTGACGCTGGCGGCCGTGGGCATTTGTGTGGGCTTTTTGGCAAGCGTCATGTACCTGATTCAGGCGCACCGTCTGAAGGCCAAGGCGCTGCCCGGCCACGGCGTTCCTCTGCTCAGCCTGGAACACCTGGAGAAGATGAACCGCCGGGCCATCACACTGGCTTTTCCCTTGTTGACCGCTGGCATGTTGGTGGAACTCGCCCCGATGCTCCAAAGCCCCAACCAGCTTCCCTGGACCGACCCCAAGATTCTGGCCACAGGTCTGCTCTGGCTGGTCTTCGCCACCTTGTCTTACCTGCGCTATGGACACCATCTGCGTGGCCGGCGCCGCCATCCTGACAATTATTGCGTTCGCTTGCCTGGTTCCCGCCCTCGCCTGGCCACACATTGGTTCGGGGGATGCGCCGTGAATCTGCTGGTGGTCGGTTGCAGCTTTCGAGCCACGCCCGTGGAGTTGCGCGAGCGCCTGGCCCTCGACGAGGCCGGCCTGGTGCGCGCGCTGGAAGAAGCAAGCGCCCGCTGGGACTGCGAGACAGTGGCCCTGTGTACCTGTAATCGCGTGGAACTCTATCTCGCCCGGCTGGATGCGGTGCTCCCTTTGGATGCCGCACTCGTTTCCCAGTTTTTGGAGGAGTTTCACGGCATACCCGCCGAGCAGATTCGACCACATCTCTATGAGCACCGCGACGCGGCGGCGGTCAACCATTTGTTCCGGGTGGCCGCCAGTCTCGATAGCTTGATCGTGGGCGAGGCCCAGATCGCCGGTCAGGTCAAACGAGCTTACGAGTCGGCGCAGCAGTGCGGCACCGCCGGCCCGCTGCTGCACACCTTGTTTCAGCACGCCAGTGTCGTTGCCGGACGAGTGCGAAATGAAACCGGTATTGGTCATGGGCACGTTTCGGTTTCCAGTGCCGCCGTTGACTACGTCCAGCAGGTGTTCACCCACTTCGACGACAAGACGATACTGGTGATCGGCGCCGGCAAGATGGGGGAGCTGACGTTGCGCCATCTGCGCGGCTTGCGCCCAAACGAATCTGGGTGCTGAATCGCAGCCCCGAACGGGCACAGGCCGTGGCCGGTGGATGCGGCGGAACCGCCTTGCCGTGGGAGAAGCTCGACGATGCGCTGGCGGAAGCAGATATCGTCCTCAGCACGACCGGTTCGCCCGAACCGATTGTCACCCTGGAACGGTATGAGGGCATTGCTCGGCGGCGCAGGGGCGGGACACTGGTGATCCTCGATATTGCCGTGCCGCGTGACTTTGATCCTCGCATTCATGACGGCGACCGCACGTGTTTGTTCAACATCGACGATTTGAAACGAATACGGGAACAGACTCTGCACGATCGGCACCAGCACATTGCCCCAGCCGAGGCGATCGTTGCCCAGGAAGCGGCGCGCTTCCTCAAGGATTGGGTCCGGCGCTCTCATGGTCCGGTGATCGCCCGCTTGACGCAAACTCTGGAGACGAAGCGGCAAGAGATCGTCCGCCAACTTCTGGCCCGGCTGAACGGCAAACTTACCGAAGCAGACCAGGCTTACATCGAAGGGGCCTTTCGCCTGCTGCAAAACCAGTTCTTGCATGGACCGATCACGGCGTTGACGGAAGAGCCGTCCCTGGAAAACCAGGGGCTTAGCGGGCACACGCTGCTGGAAGCGCTGCGCAAGTTGTTCCACCTGTGAGCATGTAAGGCAGGCTTCCAGCCTACCTCTGAAACATCAGGCAGGCTGCAAGGTTGCCGGGTGCCATGCCCACGTCCGCGTGGGCATGTGTTGGTAGCCGCCTGTACCACATGCCCACGCGGACGTGGGCATGGCACCCGGCACAAGTTATTCCGCTTGTGAGCCAGAATGGGGCCAATTTGAACCAGGCACGAATCCAGATCATTGATCTCGACGGCGGCGTGGCTGCGCAACAGGCCCTGCTTGATTGCTACCAGGCCGAATCCATTGCTTTGCGGGATTGGGGGCCGCGCATTCGCCTGGCGTGCCGTCATGGGATGTTTCAGCGCTTTGAAGAGGCATACCGAAAGGCGTGGGACGGATTGGCAATCCGTCCTACGCAGTGCGCGGACAAGGATGCGCCAACGGTAACGCTGTATGGCTCGGGCGATTTCCACCATGTCACCCTGGCCCTGCTGCGCCGGCTAACTGCTCCGTTCAACCTTCTTGTCCTTGACAAGCACCCCGACTGGATGCGTGGCATCCCGTTGCTGCATTGCGGCACGTGGCTGTACCACGCCGTCCGTCTGCCGCTGGCACGGAGAGTATTTCACGTCGGCGGGGACCTGGACTTCGACAACTTTTTTCGCTGGCTGGCCCCCTGGCCTTTGCTGCGCAGCGGGAGGATCACCGTGATACCGGCTCTGCGCCGCTTTCAGCGTGGCGGCTGGTCGCACATCAGGACCGAACCATTGCGAATGGAAAAGACGGCGGCCGTTTCCCCGGAACGCATCGCCGATCTGGTGCAACCTTTCCGGGCCGACCTGGAACGATGGCCGCTCTATGTTTCCGTGGACAAGGACGTGCTAATGGAGAGTGAGGCCGTCGTTAACTGGGATTCCGGCCATTTGCTGCTGAGCGAAGTGCGCGGGCTGATCCGCGCATTTCTTTCAGCAGCAAAGGGCCGGCTGGCGGGCGCAGATATCATCGGCGACTGGTCGCCGGTTCACATGCATGGATGCCTGCGGCGCTTGTTTCACATTACCGAGCATCCGTCACTTTCCGTCGATCCCGATGCGGCCAGGCGACAGAATGAACATGCCAACCTTGGCCTGGTTGAGACGATCCTCAGCACTTCCGCATGACACCCACCAACAAGCCGAGAATGTGAGTATCGCTGTTGGGATTCACGACGATGGCAGCCATCTTGCCGTTGGACGGTTCCAGGCGAATCTGATTCTTGTCCCGGTAAAAGCGTTTCAAGGTGACCTCGCTGTCAACCATGGCCACGACGCGTTCGCCGTTCTCGGCGGTTTCCTGCTTGCGAATCACGACGTAATCGCCGTCGCGAATCTGGTCCTCGATCATGGATTGACCATGCACCCGCAAAGCATAGTGTCCGTGACCGGCGAACAGATCGTTGAACTCGATATGTTCGTCCGAGGTCACTGCCTCGGTCGGAATGCCGGCAGCAACGCTGCCGAGCAAGGGTAACCCGGCGGCCTGCGGTTGATGATCGACGAGTTGGATGGCTCGGGCGGAGAAACCTTCCCGGATGATCAGGCCCTTTTTCTCGAGGGCCTTGAGATGACACATCACTCCGTTGGGCGACTTGATGTCGAAAGCCCCGCCAATCTCGCGCACTGTCGGCCCGTAGCCACGGCCCTCAATTTTACTACGGATGAAGTCGTAAATCTCGCGCTGACGTTCTGTTAACTGGCTGAAGTCGGGCATGACTGACTCCTTTTCTGCAAGTAGCCCTGGTGGTTCCCGCTCCACGGCGAAATGCCGTCGATGGTTCGAGGTATTCAACATTGCCCGGTGTCGAAGCCCTCGATATGAACCTTAGTATATTAGACAGCCGTACACAAGGGAAGAGATATTTTTGGTAAATTGGAGATTCTTGTGTATGCTCAAGTGGTGAGTGGTGAGTGGTGAGTGGTGAGTGGTGAGTGGTGAGTGGTGAGTGGTGAGTGGTGAGTGGTGAGTGGTGAGTGGTGAGTGGTGGTGGGTGCCCCCTCACCCCTGCCCCTCTCCCCCGCGGCGGGGTAGAGGGGTTGGGGTGAGGGGCTAGAGTTCTCAAATCACATGCAATTGGAACATGGTCCTTGGTTTGCTGGCATAATGCAGGATCTCGTCGAACGTCGCGATCTTGATGAACAGAAGCGTGCGCGCGCTCGTGCATGAGATCATTTCCGGAGGCTGCGATGAAGCGGAGACGGCAGCTCTGCTCATCGGACTGCGGATGAAGGGTGAGTCTGCCGAAGAGATTGCGGCGGCGGCCTCGGTTCTTCGGGAGCTTATGATTCCGCTGGAGACCGGCCGAAGCGGAGTTCTCGACACCTGCGGAACGGGCGGCGACGGGAGTGGGACCTTCAACATCAGTACCGCGGCGGCCCTGGTGGCGGCGGCCGCGGGTGTACCTGTGGTGAAGCATGGCAACCGAGCGGTTTCGAGTCGCAGCGGCAGTGCCGACGTGCTGGCGGCGCTGGGGGTCGAAGTTGAGATGAGTGCCGCCGTTGCCCGCCGCTGTCTGGATCGCGCGGGGATGGCGTTCTGTCTGGCTCCTCTCTTTCACCCCGCTCTGCGACATGTTGCTCCGTTACGTCGTCGTTTGGGTGTGCGAACACTTTTCAACGCTATAGGCCCGCTGGCCAATCCGGCGAATGCCAGCCACCAGTTGCTCGGTGTGGGTTGGCCCGAATTACTTGATCGTCTAGCCGGGGCAATGGCGAGACTCGGAACTCGCAGGGCTTTTCTCGTCTGTAGCGAGGACGGTTTGGACGAGGTAAGCCTGTCCGCACCGACTGACGTGCGCGAATTACGCGACAAGCGCATCATTGCCCATAAATGGACGCCGAGTGATTTCGGCCTGGCCCCGTGTTCCCTGGCCGATCTGCCGCCGAAGGGCCGGAGGAAAGCGCTGCAATGGTTAGGTCGGTACTGGCAGGACACGAAGGTCCAGCCGCTCGTGTGGTGATCGCCAACGCCGCTGCTGCCCTGTTAGCTGCTGAACGCGTGTGTACTTTGAAGGAAGGGGTTACTGCGGCCACTGCGGCTCTGCTGAGCGGGAAGGCACTGAAGGTTTTGGAAACTCTCATTGCTTGTTCAACCGAAAAGGGTTGAAATGAAGAATATGGCTCGCAAAGTGATACTGGTGGCCGATCCGGGTATTGACGGGGCCTTCGCGATAGCGCTGGCACTGCATGAGCGCGAACTGGATGTGCTGGCCCTGGCAGCGACGGCTGGCAACATTGCGGCCGATCAGGCTACCAAGAACATGCACATCCTGATCGAGCAAATGGATCCGCGCCGTTGGCCGCGAATTGGCGCCGCCTTGCCCGCGGACTACGGGATTGACGCCCGGCAGACTGCATGGCCCAGGTGGGCTTGGCAGCATGTCGCTCCCCTGTGCTAAACTCCATCATCCCCACCCTAGCGACAAGCTCATCGTCGACCTCGTCAGGCAGCATCCGGGTGAAGTGACCATTGTCAACATGGGACCACTGACCGTGCTCGCCCGCGCCCTGGACCGCGATGCCGAGCTGCCTAAATTGCTCCGAGGCATCATCTGCCTGGGGGGGGTCTGGCACGAACCAGGCGATGCCAGCGCAGTTGCCGAGTTCCATTTCTACTGTGACCCCGTTGCGGCCCGCCAGGTGCTGCATTGCGGGGCTTCGGTGACGCTCATCCCGTTGGATGTCAGCCGAAAAATCCTGCTCTCCCCTACCGACTTGCTGCAATTGCCCGGTTCAGATTCGCAGACATGTCACCTCCTTCGTCAGATCGTGCCGTATGGCATTGGAGCCAGCGCAAATCTGTACGGCGTCGAAGGGTTCCATCTGAAGGACGTGCTCGGCATCGTGGCCATGACCAGGCCCGAGACAATCACGACCAAGCACATGGTGGTCGATGTTGAGACACGAGGAGAGCTAACCCGCGGGATGACTGTTGTTGACGTTCGTTGGGGTCACACCAGCGAACCCAACGTCGAGATAGCCGTGAATGTTGATGTTCCGGCCGTCCGAAAGCATATCGATGAGATACTGCGAGAGACTGCCTGAGGGCGGGTGGTGGGGTGGTGAAAAGCTTGACAGGATGACAGGATGACAGGATGACTTCCACTGTTGGTATTTTTGGTCATCTTGTCATCCTGTCATCCTGTCAACCCACCAACTCAGCACCTCACGACACTTCCATCACCGGCATTCCACATGTATCACAAAGTGATAAGATAGGTAAACAGTCACGATTTCGCTGTTTGGGCAAGTGCGGTTGTCGGATTTCGGCACGCGTGACCTGAAATGCCAGAGGAAACGGCAGGGACACACGATGGATCGATTGGGCGAATTCCTTGAGATTATGAAGCAGCAGCATCAGCCAGGTGATTTTCTTGGCCTCCTAAACATACTCATAGGCAGAAGCATCAAAGCTGCCGATGGCACACTTCTGTCCAGAGGCATCACCTGGCGAGAAGCGGCTGCTTTGCTCAAGAAAGTGCGTTGGCCGAAAGATGCGGTACACGAGTTAGGTATCGAACCTGCCTCGCTGCCGCTGCGCAATCGGATGCGCTTCTGGAACGCAGCCATTGCAAGAGCAGGCGTGAGTACACCAAAAGCTTGCCAATCCGCAGATCGACTGGCTAAACGCTTGAAGACAGCTGGTTATATCATCGAAGCACCGACTCCGGAGACAAGGATGAAGGATGAAGGATGAAGGATGAAGGTGGTGAGTGATGAGTGGTACACGGCCGGTCTCGACCGCTCACCACTGACCACTCACCGCTCACAACGGATACCAGCCCGCAGCGCCAGCAAGGGCCAGCCGTAGCCCTTGCTGGCGCCGCGGTCTGGTATTGATCGTGTCCCCAAATAAATCATGGTAGTTTGACCTGGCCGTATCCCGTCTCAAAGTCGTGTCTAGGTGGTCCCACGTCGCTGGCGGATGTGTACATCGTCTCGCGGACCTTTTCCGCTGTCCAGTCCGGATGATGTGACCAGAGCAATGCAGCCAGCGCCGCGGCCTGTGGCGCCGCGGCGGATGTGCCGGAGAAGGGACGATTGCGCGTCAGGATGGGGAAGGGCACCGGGGCAACAAGGTCCGGCTTCGGGGTCGATGAATTGGGACCGCAGGAACTGTAGGGGGCCCGCCGGCCGACACCATCGACTGCTCCCACGGCGACTACCTCGGGGCCGTCGGCGGGAAACACGATGCTGCCGCTCGGAGTCGAACAGCTCAGGCCGCTGCCGAGCGCGACCAGATGGAACTTCCCCTCACCCCGACCCCTCTCCCCCGCTGTAGGGGGAGAGGGGTCGGGGTGAGGGGCCGTCCCTTCAGCCAGCCGAACACGGACCTGGTAGGAGTGCTGAGCAACCGGTTGAAAGCGCACCACGGAGCCTGAAGCGTCAGCGAAGTGTTTGTGCCTATCCTTCTGTGTGCAGTGGCCGGCCTCTTTCCCCGCTGTGCGATCGTAAACAAACAGGTCGTAGCTTGCGTCCGACAGAGAAGACAGCTCCACGGATACACGGTCTTCTCCCCAGGGGGAAAGTTCGTTGTCCTTTTGCCCCGGCTGCCACTCGTGGAAACCGTCTCCGGCGTCACGAAACCTGCCGGACCAGTGCCGCTGAGCGGTATTGCCGGCGCTGGCAAACATCAGGCACTCGTTCCCACGGTCCGCCGTGGCAACGAGGGAGGATCGAGGATCGAGAATAGAGAATAGAGAATAGAATTCGCGCGACTGCCTCCATCCTCCATCCTCCATTCTCCATTCTCCATCCTCCATCCTCCGGCCCCCCAGGATTCGTGCCAACTCCGCATGTACCGGGCCGCCGCCTTCGCCATCGCTCCAGCTTGGAGTTATCACGGAACAGGAAACGATCTGCGCACCCTGATCGCGTGCCCAACGTACCGCATTGAGGAATGTTTCGGACTGTTCCGGTTCCCAGTTGGCGAACAACAATTCCGCTTCTGGAGCCAGAGAGTACACGACCTCGCCGCAGAGGATGCCATGCTGACTATTCCTGGCTTCGAGGTTGCCGTCTGCTCGAAAGGACCGGGTTTGAACCTTCGATGGCAGCGTTTTGCCGAGGAACTCGCGGTAGCCGCGGAAGCCCGAATCGAGGATGGCAACCTTGACGCCACGGCCGCGGAAGCCGTCGGCATGCCAACGAATGACTCCCAATCGGGCCAGATGTTGATCCCGCTGGGTGATCGACTGAACTGGGACGGCAACAATTCCCTCGTCCGATTCAACTGTCGCATGAACAGCCGGACGAGGAATATGTCCGAGCCCGCAGCGTAAGCAAGGTTGGTGACCACCCTTGCTTACGCTGCGGGCTCGGACTGTCAGGCCCACTGATCCTGGAAGGATCGTATTGAGGAGAGTAAACAGAGCCAGGAACAATCCGAGCGCGGCAATTGCCCGGCTGCGTGGCTTGCGTGGAGACGAGAAATAACGAAGCATGCTCATTCCGCGTGGTTGGCGCACTATAATCTTGATAACCATTCTAATCGGTGTGGCGTGACATTTTCAAGCGAATTTTCGATTTTACGGAGAATGAAGAATGAAGATGGAGAATAGAGGATGGAGGATGGAGGATGGAGGATGGAGCATCGAATTCCATCCTCCATCCTCCATCCTCCATCCTCTCTTTGGTTTGCTCCTTGTCCTGTCGCTGGGCTGGGTTGCGAGGGCCGAACCACCAACTGCTCAGCCGGAGCGGCAGGTGTTTGTCGCCGGTGGGTTGAAGGACGATAGGCTGCCAGTTCTCACGGCAACGCTTGCCGCCGGTGGTGGAGCTCCTGTTGTTTTGCTGGACAGCGAGCAAGCCAGCCCTCACAACAAGACCTTCCTGGCGACATTCAAGCCGGGGAAAGTCGTTCCTGTGGGATCGTTTCCTGGTGGCATTCCTGGACTGGAGCAGCGGTTGGGAATCAAGACGGCCGCCGCCATCGAATGGAAAGGCGGTCCACCGACTGGTCTTTGGAAGGCCCTTAGCGCTGGGTCGTGGTCTGGAGACCAGGCCCCAGCGCAGTGCGTGGTCTGCCCGGCGCGGCCACGCAGTTTGCTGCTTCAAGCTGCCTGCCTGGCTGGGAGTCTCCAGGCACCACTTTGTGTGACCCAAAATGAAGGAGAAGAAATCAAGGAGCTGCGTAACTGGCTCACTGCCTGGCGGACGCGCGAAATTCTGGCCATTGGCGACGCCGTCAAACTTTGCCGCGACCTGAAGGAGAAACCGGGTTTGTCGATTATCGAACTGGCCGATGAACCTGCGGTGGCGGAAGCCTATCTTCGGCAACAGCTCAAGAAGGGCTTGATCAATTGCCTGGTGGCGACCAACCCGGCCGACGATCAGGAAGGGATGGCAGCAACGTCTCTTCTGGCTCCGTGGGTGGCGCTCCAGCACCGGGCCGTGCTTGTCCTGACCAACAAGGCAGGAGATAACACCACCGAGATGGTGGAGGCTGCTCTGAAAAAACGTGACCTGAGGCATGCGGACACTCTCATCCTGATGGCCGACCTGAAAGCCATTCCGATGCCGCACCGCCCGAACCCCGTTGCCGGCAAGGATGAGTTCATCGAGATGGAGCCGTTGACGCCGACGGGTACGCAACCGTTCACTTTTGCAACAGGCCGGCTGTTCCACCGGGACCTTGGTGTCGTTGCCTTGATGCTGGCGCGGCAGGATCTCCCGACCATGAAGGAGAAACCCGGTTTCTCGGAGAAACCGGGTTTCTCACGCCCGCGCAAGGCCCTTGTGGTCAGCAATCCCGGCGGCGGCCTGCCGTTGCTGGAGATGTTCTCGCGCAACACGACCAAGGAGTTGGTTAATAGCGGCTACCAGACCACCGCATTCTTTCAAAACGAAGTGTCGAAAGAGCAGTTGCGCAAACTCTTGCCCGAACAAGACATTTTTCTTTGGGAAGGCCACCACAAGACGCTGGTCAAGGACTACGAACTGCCAAGCTGGACGGAGCCGCTGCCGTCATCGTTCGTTTTCTTGCAGAGCTGTCTCGCACTGAATGAGGAAGAGGCCCACCCGCTCTTGCAGCGCGGCGCCATTGCCGTGGCCGGCTCTTCGACGCGAACTTATTCAGGCTCCGGCGGGGCATTCTCGCTGGCCTTTTTTGACGCACTGCTTTACGAGGACCAGACCCTGGGCGGCTCGCTGCGCAGGCCAAGAACTTCATGCTTTGCTATTCCTTGCTGAAGGAGAAGCGCTGGGAGAGAACGCCAAACTACATGGAGCCAACCTGCGCCTCGGCGTGGGCGTTCACACTTTGGGGCGATCCAACCGTGAAACTCCCTCGTGCCCAGCCTCCTGAGAACGCGCTGCCGCACGTCCGTCACCAGATTCAGGGAAACACGCTGATATTATCCATTCCTGATAGAGCCTATGACAAGGTAGTCACCGAGAAGTACCAGTCAGAGTTATGGCCCAACGGCCGGCTGGCTGGTCTGTTGACCTCGGTGCCCAATGAAGAAGAACGCCGACTGGTGCCTTTTGTCTTCGCCGAGGTGCCGCTACCGCAGGCGCCCGCCGGCAAGACACCTCTGCTGCGCAGCAAGATACCGGCTTCGCACTGGGTTTTCTGCTGGGACGCTCGGCGTAATTGCGGCTACCTGATCGTAGAGCCGCGTGCCAAGGATGAGAAGGAGCTGCGTTTCCAGGTGCATTGGGATGAATAAGTGGTTCGGAAGGAGTGAGTGGTGAACAGTTTGACCGGATGACAAGATGACAAGATGACAGGATGACCTCCACTGTGGGTGTTGTTGGTCATCTTGTCATCTTGTCATCCTGTCATCCGGTCACCTCACCACTCGGCCCTCAGCACTCGGGCTAGAGGCGGTGGACCATCACATTGATGACCTGAGCATCGGGGTCGTCTGCATCCTCGGGCAGATCCGCGCGGTAGTCCGGCAAGCCGATGGTCGCGTTGTCGTCATCTTGCTGCGGTCTTTCTTCCGCCAGGTGCTCGCGCGAGCTTGCCCAGGGCTTCCCGCTCGATCTGGCGGACGCGTTCACGGGTCAGGCCGAGTCGTTCGCCGATTTCCTTGAGGGTCTTGGGTTCCTCGCCTTCCAGGCCGAATCGCAGCCGCAGGACGGTGGCCTCGCGCATGTCCATGCGGTCGAGCAGGTGCAAAACCTGATGCAGCTCGTCGGCTTCGATGATCTGCGCGTCGGGAGCTTTGTGCCGGCTGTCGGTCAGTAGCTCGTCGAAGGAACGCCCCTCGTCCGTTTGCTCGCTTTGTGGAGCCGCGTTGTGGATGCGCATGGCTTTCTTGATGATGTTCAGCTTTTTCTTGGACAGTTTTAGCCGGCAGGCAACTTCTTCCTGTGTCGGGGTACGGCCAAGCTCTTCCAGGAGTTGATTGGTGGTGCGCCGCCAGTCGGAAAGTAGCTGGACAGTATATGCCGGCAGCCGGATGGTCTTGCCCATGTTCACGATGGCGCGCTTGATCGATTGCTTGATCCAGAAGCTGGCATACGTGCTGAAGCGCGTGTTCATGGACGGGTCGAAGGCTTCGACGGCCCGCAACAGCCCCAGGTTGCCCTCGGCAATCAGGTCTTGCAGTCCCAGGCCCTTGCCCGTGTAGCTGCGGGCGATGTTCACCACCAGGCGCAGGTTGGCGCGGACCATGCGGTCGCGCGCCTCGCCGTCGCCGGTTTCAATGCGGTAGGCCAGCTCTTTCTCTTCTTCGGCCTTGAGCAGCGGTGTTTCGTTGATTTCGCGGAGATAACTTTCCAGGGGCGTCTGGACCGGAGCAATCCGTGGTTTGCGCACCTTGAGCATGGGGGAGTTGTCCTTTGAAATTTGGGACATAAGAATAGGCTGCAAAAGATTAGGTCACATTTCCGAAGAAAGCAAATGAGTAGGTCCAGAAGACAGGGCAATGAATGCTGATTGTGACGGCAATTTCGTTTATGTTTCGTTTATAATGCTGTCACACACTCCTGAACGAGTTCTGGACAGGAGAGTGAACGAAATAAACGGGCTTTGCCTTTATTGGCCCTTCCAGCCCGCCCATTACGGGCAAACATGGCCCAACAATTTCATCTTTGTCGCCGCGAGCCGGGCGGATAGACTGACGATACCTTTCCTGCGATGTTGGGAAAGAGACATCGGCCCCAAGGCTTGGCACTCTGGGGCTTTTTCATGCGCGGAAAACGGCTACAGATCGCGTGATGTCTTAAGCGGCCTTATGAACTTCAGGCAGACTTCCGTATCGTTGAACGTGTAGTAAATTGATGCGGCCGGAACTCCTAGAGAAGCGTCAGTTGCCAGTATCCAGACAGGCGAATTAGGTCTTATCGGGTCTCCGCATTCAGGCCATGCGGTTAATAGCCACTCTATGCCACGCAGGAATTCATCAGCACGATAGTAATTCGGCTGAATGTCCTGCATAGCGGACTCGAATTTGTGACCGTAAACTACCGTCCGCATGTTAGGAGGCATGTCTTGACAGCCGTTCGCTAGCAGGCTCCTCGAATTGCACGCCGAATGCTCGCTCTTCTTCTGTTGGCTCACGTTTGCTAACAAGAGCTACTTCGTAAGGTATTTCGCCTTTGTATTCGGCGGCTTGCCAACCCAGGAATAAGTGCGACAACTCGCTGACTTCGCTGGCATTTTTATCCCACAGGGTCTCAATTACTTCCGTGACGATGGCTATTTCCTTTGCTGTGAAGACGCTTAGGTCCGGGTCACGCAAGGCGATGGTTCGCTTTTGGATTTTGCCATGGTAAAGCAATTCAGAGCGTCCGATTTTCCGAGTTTCTTCCATTCTGTTTAGAACCGGAACCACGGCGATAGGCGCTGGGCCGTTTTCTAGTCTTTGGTAACGATGCCACGTAATAGCTTCGCCCAACTCCAGAAAAGCGAGAAAATCGGAATAGAAAAGAATTTTGTTGAGCTTGGTTGCGCCGAACTTTTGGTCTGCGGCTGACCTTTTGCAGATAAAGAGTATCAGCTCCTCTAATTTTCGGTCATCGGGTTTTCTGTCTGCTCGGTTCATGGTTAACCACTCCACTGCCGGGCCGGGCTGGGGCATGCTGTAACATATTGCATTGTATGTGTCGATAGGGACCGTGTACAGGTTGACAGCAGTCAACCGGCACGAAGATTTCCATCTGAGAAAGCTGCCCTGCAAGCACGTCATCGCGGCCCGACTGGTCCGGGAACGCGACGGCGGGGCAACGGTCCCGAACATTGTCACCGATGCCGTTCCGCGAAGGCCGACGTATCGGCAGAACTGGCCGGCGTACAATCTGGCCCAAACCACGGAGAAGCACCGCTTTCTGGTTCTCCTGCATGATCTTTGCCGGGGAGTGGAAGACTTCCCGCAAAAGCGCGTTTCCGGTCGCCAGCGGGTTCGGGACAGCGATGCCGTGTTCGCGGCCTGCTTCAAGGTCTGTTCGACTGTCAGCACGCGGCGGTTCTCTTGCGACCTGCAAGACGCCTACGACCGGGGCCATGTCACCCACCCAATTCATTACAACTCCATCTGCGCTTACCTGGAAAATGAGGAACTGACGCCGCGCCTGAAAGAGCTAATCACGCAAAGCAGCCTGCCGTTGAAGGCCATCGAAACGACTTTCGCGCCGGATTCGACCGGGTTCAGCGCGTCCCGCTTTGTCCGCTGGTACGATGAGAAGTACGGCACGGAGCGCTCGGGGCACGATTGGGTTAAGGCGCACCTCATCACTGGGGTCAAGACGAACATCGTCACCGCCATCGAAATCTTGGGCCTGAGTGCGAGCGACAATCCTCAATTCAAGTCGCTCGTGGAAGCGACGGCGAAGAACTTCAAGATAGACGAACTGACCGCCGACAAGGGCTACCTGAGCCGGGAGAACCTGGAACTTGCAGACGGCATGGGCGCTGCGGTGTTCATCCCGTTCAAGAGCAACAGCACCGCCGGGGAAGCCGGGACCATCTGGGAAAGGATGTTCCTGCTCTACAGCCTACGCCGGGAAGAGTTCTTGAAGAAGTATCACCAGCGCAGCAACGTGGAATCCACGGTGAACATGATAAAGAGCAAGTTCCGCGACCATGTGAGCAGCCGGGTCATGGAATCACCCGGCAGCTTACGCTGCTCGGCTAGCCGAATACGCTGCTCGGCTCGCCGAACCTGTTAAGGTTTCATTGCCCCATGCTCGTGAGGATGCCGGCCAACTCGGCGTTCGGGGCGAGATACCAGATGCGCGGGGTCATGCCGGCGGCCAATTGAGAGGGGTTGAGCTGGAAGCCAGGCTCCGGGGCTTGCACGCCGGTGAACGCCGTCAAGAGGCCCGGCGGCCGATCGTAAGTGATGACTTTGGCATCCGGGCGGAGGCCGGCCAGTTTCTTCGCTTCACCAATGGCGTCGTCCAGATAACCGATGTCGTCGATAAGGCCCCACTCTTTGGCATCTTGAGCCGTCCAGATGCCGCCGTCGGCCAGGCAACGCTTGTAGGTCACTTTCCCATCACCCGGCTTGATTTTGCCGTCAGGCCCGCGATCGTCAATGGGTTTGTCAACGATCACTTTGCGCAACGGTACCTTGAGCTTATCTTTGCCATCTTCATCTTTGCGGCCTTCCTCAACCCGTATTATGAATTCATTGAAAGCGTTATCGATCAATTCTTGATAAAGCTGCCGATCCTCGGCGGTCATGTCGCGGAACATGGAGCCGCTGTCCTTGACCTCGCCCGCTTTGATAACTTCCACGTGTACGCCGTACTTGTCACCAAGCCCCTTGAAGTTCCAGAAGGCCGCGATCACACCGATCGAACCGGTGAGGGTGGTCCGCTCGGCATAGATTTTCTCGGCGGGCATGCTGATATAGTAGCCACCCGAGGCGGCTATGCCGCCCATCGAAACGACGACTTTTTTCTTATCGATCTTCTTATCCGTGTTGCCGTTGCGCAGTTCGGTGATGCGGCGGTGGAGATCGTCGCTGGCGGAGATGCTGCCGCCTGGGCTGTTGACACGTATCACGACGGCCTTTACGTCCTTGTCGGCGCCTGCCTCGTCGAGTTGCTTTTCCGTGAAGTTCATCATTCCATCAAAAAGTAAACCATCGATGCGAACCACGGCGACCTTGCCAGCGGCGCCGGCCTTGCCCGAATAGTGCCGTTCAGCCGGAGGCAAAACGCCTGATCCGAGTCCTAACAGGATGAAGCCGGTGATCGCAATCAGGACGACTATAAAGACCAGAGTCGCCAGGCTGACCAGAATCCTTGAACACAGCAACAACGATTCCAGCACCGAGAGACGAACCCGTGGCGCTGGCGGAGGGGGAAGAGGTGGTCGTGGCGGGGAGCTACCCTGCTGGCCATAATCGGGGGGATTGCCTTCGTTCATGATGCTCATGAGAGTTTGTCCTTTCTTCAGTGGTGAGTGGTGAGTGGTGAAGCACCTTCGGACCACTCACCACTCACCACTCACCACTCACCCGCTTGGTTTTATGCTTGCAAGTTCTGTAACAATTCGCGACGAGGAACCAGACGTTGGCCCCGGCACTCGTCGATGCGCAGGGCTTTGAGCAGCCGGCGGCGCAGCTCGGATTGCAATTGTTCGACAGCGCTGGCAGCCGTGCTCGGCAACGGCACCGTGCCGCCTGCCCGGCGATCGTGGCCGCCGGCGCGGCCGAGCTTGCCAACCACTTGCCGCAGAGTCTCGCCGGCATGGGAGCCGCGCTGAGCGGCCCGAACTGAAAGTACGAGTTGGTCCTCGTAGACGCCGGCGCAGACCGCCCAGTCGATTTCCTCAAAGCGGATGAGGAAATCAACCACCTCGGCTGCCAGTTCAGGCTGGGGCAGCTCATTCACCCAACTGATGATGAGCTGGTCGTAAACGAACGAGCTTTGCAGCGCTTGCACGATGCACTCGAAATAGCTCTGCGGCAGCCGGGCGTTGCGGATGCGCGCAGCAAGTCCTTGTTCGCGAGCGGATAAAGATAATGCAAGGCGCTGTCGTCGAGCGGGCTGGCCTCGCGAGGAAAACCGCTCAACTCGGTCTCGATGCCGTAGAAAAGGGCCGTGGCGAGGCGGCCGGGCAGAGCCGAGACTTTGCTCCATCAGATAGCTGGTCACCAGCGAACAGGTCGCTCCCAGACCGCGCCGGACATCGACGAAGGGGATGTCGTCGATCTCGCCGCTCGTGTCGTGATGGTCGATTACCGCGTATAGAGGTATTTCGAAATCGAAGGTATGCCGGCCCGTGTTAGGCTGGCTGTCCACCATCACCAGCGCTTCACCCGGACTGCCGGTCACTTCCTCGATGGGCACCAGATTGATGCCCAGATGGGTGACCATGGCGCGATTCTCGGCCCTGCTGATAGGGCCGTCGCGGGTGAGCCGGGTCGGCTTGTTCAGGCGGGTTTCGACCAGATGGGCCAGCCCGAGCATGCTGCCCAGGCTGTCGGGGTCGGGATAAACATGGGAAACAAAGGTAACCGCACTGGCGTTCGCCAGCCCGGCCAGGAACCGTTCCGAATAGCGAGCATGGCCGGCTTCGCCATTATGGCGAGCATGGCTGGCTTCGCCATTCACTCCGTTACCGGCGCCATTTCGCCGATGGTTGCACGTCCTCCAAAAGACCTTGAAACGGCCTTCCATGGCGCCGTGAACATTGTAGGTTCCGGGGGGGCGGTTGCCAAGATGTGGTGAGTGGTGAGTGGTGAAGAATGGACAAGGTGACAGGGTGACAAAGGTGACAAGGTGACAGGGCGACTGGAGCGATCAGGTCACCTTGTCACCCTGTCTCCATTCCGCCACTCAGCACTCGATCAGGAATGAACGTGCCCTTGCAGAACTTGGTGGATGGGTGAATAATGGGATGCGCGTGTTGGAATGCAGGACTCTCTTTATCACATCGTACTCGATCTCAGGAGGGAAGAATCATGCATGTGTCGTTGTTCGTCAGGAAGGCCGTTGTGGCCACGGCTGCGCTGGGTACAGCGCTGGCTGTGTGCATTGCCATCGTCGCACAACAAGCCCAGCCGCCAAAGGCGGAGCCGGTTGCCAGGGTGCAGGCCGGTGAGAACCAATTGTCGGGACCATACACTCACGAGAACCTCACGATTTACCTGATCCACGGTGAGGACAAGCTCAAGGGCAAGGTGCCGTTGACTCTCGATGAGGCCCTGGAGCAAAAGAAGGTGATTGTGTACGAGACCAAGGAGGTCAACAATCTGTCGATTGAAAATGTCTCGGACGAGGATGTGTTCATCATGGCTGGTGAAATCGTCAAGGGCGGGCGGCAAGATCGGCTGCTGCAATACGACCTGATTGTTTCCGCCAAGTCGGGCAAGATGCCGTTGCCCGCGTTTTGTGTGGAATCCGGCCGCTGGACACAGCGCGGCGCCGAAGATGCGAGCAAGTTTAGTTCGTCCAAGGGACAGGCTGCTGGAAATCCGTTGCAGATGGCCGCGCGCCTTTCATCTGTTCCCACTGTGCCAGCACAGACAGCGCCTCCAGCCAATGCCAGGCCAACACCAGTGCCAAACCCTGTTCAAACAGCCCCGAATCCGCCGGCTGAGCGGACAACCGCACGACCATCCCCGTCCATCGGGCAGTCGGGTGTTTGGAAGGAAGTCGATACCGTGCAGAAGAAACTGAAAGACAACCTAAAGGTTCCGGTGCAGGATGCCGCATCACCGTCGAGCCTGCAATTGACTCTCGAAAACAAAAAGGTGCAGGAGGCCATCGACGGACATCTGAAGCAGTTGTTGTCCATCATCGACGACAAAAAAGACGTGATCGGTTTCGCCTGTGCCATCAACGGCAAGGTGTATCGCGCCGATGTCTATGCTTCAAGCGCGCTGTTCAAGAAGCTCTGGCCGAAGCTGGTCAAGTCCATCTCAGTCACGGCGGTCGCCGAAATGCAGAAGGACAAGAAGTTCGAGCCGGCCACTGCGGAGGCGTTCAAGACCTTCCTGACGGACGCCAAGCAGGGCAAGGCCACGGAGACGGAGGTCTCCAAACAGTTCAAGGTCATCA
This sequence comes from uncultured Gemmataceae bacterium, assembly GCA_963804745.1. Classification (GTDB taxonomy): domain Bacteria; phylum Planctomycetota; class Planctomycetia; order Gemmatales; family Gemmataceae; genus CAWDRY01. Next base: position 20,161 of record CAWDRY010000044.1, on the reverse strand, counting down.
CGCGAGATAGTGACAAGTGCATTCAGTTTGAGACACGACCGGCGAAGGCGGAACCCGGAGTGCCTGCCCCCTCGATTCGGTCGAATAGCTTGGCCAAGCCGGATAACTGAGCTTCAGCCAAAAACTGGCTGGTGTCCACACGGGGGATGGCAGGGACGTAATCCAGCCAGGCCGCGTCCTGCCCGTGACCTGAACGGACCGTGGGTGATCCCGTATCGCCGGCGACGAGAGTGGTGAAGACCGCCGGCTGTTGCCCGTTCGGGGCAGGCGAGACAACACTTGCCGAGGACCCGAACCCGGCCGGCGAGCCTCCGGGTTGAACCCGGAGGCACGCCTGGACCAGGGCGGTGGTAAGGACCGTATTGCAGTTGCCGTCCAGACCGAAGTTCTGCTTGAGCTGGGTAAAAGTGAGGTGCAGAATCCCCGCGCATAGGGGTTGTTCCAGCCCCAGGGATTCAGCAGCGTAAAGGTCTGGTTGGAGGCATTGTAACCCAGGACCGCATAGTCGTGATCGCCGACGATCCCCAACGAATTGTTGTCCGCATTCGATCCCAGGGTGAGCAGCCTGCCGGAAGAAATCGCGCTGCTGAAGGCGCTCGCACTCCCATAGGGACTGGTGTTGTTTTCCTGATGGCCGGTGATGACCGGCAGCGCGGTTGCCGCCCAGCCGCCGCAGAGGGCCGCATAGGCGTTGGACTGCGGGCGCTGGTTCCAACCGGATTCGCAGAGCTGGGCATACGCCTTCTCCACCAGGGCAACCCAGAGGACGTTACTGGAGTTGGTGACGGATTGGCCAAAGTTTGCAAACATGAAGGCGCCATTTTTGGCCGGCAAGTAGTTGTCTACCGTGACATAGGTCGCCACGCCGTTGTAGTCGAAGAAGCGGACCGTCCACACGTGAACCGAAACGCCGTTCTCCGGGGTCGTGCCATCGTCGGTGAACATTCCCTGGATGATGGCGGTGTCGATGGCGGCCGTCTCGCCGAAGGAGGCCAGCAGCCAGCAGTCGCCTTCCTCCCCTTGATACACGTCCTTGTAGGTGGGGCCGCCACTGGCAAACAGGGTGCCGCTGGCGCTGGCATAGTTGACAGACCCTGAGAGGAATTCCATGTCGATCACGGGACGGTCTTCACCCAGGAACCACTTGGCGGCCAGTTTCTGGAGCTGGGTTGCCGAACTGCCCACGTGGAGATTGCCGAGCGTTGCTCCCTGATAGTGAGCATTGGCCGGGTCGCCATTGACGACCTTGCTGGTCAGGCTCTGAACCGAGCTCGCCATTTTCACGGCGGCCACCCCGCCCGGCGTGACCAGCACTTGCAACGACTGCAGCTCGGCACTCGTGAGCGGGCCTGCGGACTCGGCCGCGGCGAACAGGCCGAGCACGTCGCCGTAAGTGAGGGAACCGTGCTGGTTGAAATCCGTTCGTGCCAGGGATTGCAGTCCGCAATCGTTCATGTTCTCGCTGAACCAATCAGTCGGTCCCACGGTGATGTTGCCGCTGGCGCCTCGGAGCGATCCCACGGCGGCCGTGAGCGTCAGCTTGTTCCTCGTGTTGAGGGTGACGGTGACGGTGACCGTGCCGTTGGCGAGCGTGGGCGGCGCCGATACATTCACGGTCTGGCCGTCGCTGCTGGTCAAGGTCGCGGCGCCGTTGCAGCTCGTCGCGGTGTTGCCGAAAGTATCCGTGGCAGTGATGGTGACGTTGAAGCCGGTGCCGATTGTTACGGTCGCTGGGGCGCTGACCGTGAGTTTCGTTGCTGCGAGCGGACTGACCGTGATGTTGCCGCTGGCGCCGTTGATCGTTCCTGCGCTGGCGGTAAGGGTCACTGTGCCTGCCGTGTTGAGGGTGACCGCCGCCAGCGCCGTGCCTCCGCTGATCCGCACAGCCGTTTGCACTGGTTCGCCGTCGCTGCATGTCAGCGTCGCCAGGGCGTTAGTGCCGGTCGCCGTGTTGCCGAAGGCGTCCTTGGCCGTGATGGTGACGTTGAATCTGGTGCCGACGGTCGCGCTACCTGGAGCAGTGACGACTAACGTGGCCGCTGCCGCCGGACTGACGGTGATGACGCGGCTGGCGCCATGAACCGTTCCCGAGGCGGCCGTGAGTGTCACCTTGCCCACCGTGTTGAGAGCAACGGTCGCCACGGTCGTGCCGTTGGCGGACGAGGTTGACAGGAGGTTCACGGTCTGGGCGTCGCTGCTGGTCAGTGTCACGTTGCCGGAGAAGCCGGTCGCCGTGTTGCCAAAAACGTCCCTGGCGGTGACGTTGACCTGGAAGCCGGCGCCGGCCGTCGCCGAGCCTGGTGTACTGACGACGAACGTGGCCGCCGCCGCGGGGTTGACGGTGATGCTAACGCCGTTGCTCCTGATCGAGCTCCAGGCGGCTCCGAGGATCACTGTGTTCGCCTTGTCGAGTGTGACGACAGCGGTGCCGGCACCGTTGGCCAGCCTGGGCGGCGCCGCTACATAGACGGTTTGACCGTCTCGGCTGATGAGCGTTACGCCGCCGGAGAAGCCGGTCGCCGTGTTGCCAAAAGCATCCTTGGCCGTGATGGTGACGTTGAAGCTCGTGCCGGCCGTCGCGGCGCCGGGAGCAGTAATGGCGAACGTGGACACCGCCGCCGGATTGACGGTGAGTGCGACAGGGTTAGTGGCACTGAAGCCGCTGAGGGTCGTGTCCGTGGCCGTGACGGCGAACTTGAAGGAACCAGCCGCTGTTGGCCGGCCGCTCAGCAGGCCCGCGCTGCTGAGCGACAGACCAGTGGGCAACGTGCCCGACGCCAGGGAGTAGCTATAGTGACCATCTCCACCCGTCGCACTGAAGACCGCATGGCAGGTCTGGCCCGCGGTGAGACTCGGCAATGAGGGGGAGAGCAGCGCGAACTGCGACGGGGTGACACGGTCTTCCAGCAGTTCCACGCCGAGAGGGGCGCGGCGCCGCTGAACGGCCCGGTGGGCTGGCGATCTCTTCTGTGTCGTGACGGTCAACCAGTGTTTATTCAAACGCTTGATCCAGGCGCGCAGCATGAGTACACTCCGAAAAAAAGCGTGGATGGAAACCAAATAGATGGCTTTCGGGTGGTTCCGTTAGGCGTTGTCGCCTCACCGGAGGAAGCCTCTTGCAAGTAGAGGTTACGTTTCGGCGGTTGTCAAAGGAAAAAGAGGAATATCCGGCACAAGAACCAAAACCCGCACCTTCGGCAAATTCCTTGCAACAGGATCGGCTATAATACCCACCGATTTTTCTGAAATGTTTTGCCCGCGGCACGCCTTTACTTATGGCGGAGCGTTGCTTGTTTCCATCATACACCTCTCAAACGAAAGGTTCACTCTCATGCGTACTGCTCTAACAATGATCGTTGGTTTTGCTCTGTTCGCCAGCGCCTGTCCGGTCCATGCGGACGAGACGCCGGCGAAGAGCCGGATTGTCGCGGTGGGTCTCTTCAAGAATGGGTTGGCGATCGTCAAGCGCGAAGCCATCCTGGGTCGCACGGGAACCTATGTCCTCGACGACGTGCCCCAACCGGTCCACGGCACCTACTGGGTCGAGAGCGCCGTGCCGATCGAGACGGCCGTCAAGATGCGCGAAGTGGAAGTGCCGGCGAACGAGGCCGTGCCCGGCAATCTTCAGGAAGACCTGGCGGGGAAGCAGGTCACGATCCACTTCAAGGGCGACAAGGTTCCGCCGGCCAGCGGTACAGTGATGAAGCTCAAGCCGGCGAAAGGGGAGACCGGCCGCGCCGCGGCACAGGCGACCTACCTTGTTCTGCAGACTGCCAAGGGGCGGACTTATCTGGAGCCGGCCGAGATTGCCTATGTCGAGACGGAGGGCACCGAGGAGAAGGTCAAGCGCCGCCAGCCGCGTCTGCTGCTCACAGTCGGCGAGACGGACAAGGCCGAGAACAAGGTCGCTATCAGCTACCTGACCCACGGCCTGTCGTGGGCGCCGAGCTATCGCATCGACATCACCGATCCCAAGACGCTGATGCTCGATCAGCAAGCCGTCATCAAGAACGAGCTGACCGACTTTGACGGCGCGGAAGTCAAGCTCATCTCGGGTTTTCCGAGCGTGCAGTTCGCACATGTGACGTCGCCGTTGTCCAGCCGCACGAGCTGGGCCGCCTTTTTCCAGGAGCTCAGTCAGCGCGGCTGGCGTGAGACCGACCAGGGCGGTCAGAATGGAGTGACCGGCAATTCGATCCTGGCGCAACAGCCGGCAGGCTATCCGGCCTCACCACCCGCCCTCGGAATGTCCGCGATACCAGCCGGCGAGGGTGTGGACCTGCACTACCAGTCCATCGGCAAGCGCACCCTGGCGGAGGGCGACTCGCTGGCGCTGAGCGTGGCGCACGGCAAGGCGTCCTACGAGCGCATTGTCGAATGGCTCGTGCCGGACACGCGCGACGAATTTGGCCGCAACGTCGGGGGACGCGGCGGTAACTTGAACGGTCCCTCGTACTCTGGCTATGGCTACCCGACCTCGGTCGAAGACGAAGACGGCGATGATTCGGCCTGGGACGCGCTGAAGTTCAAGAACCCGTTCACCTTTGCCATGACGACCGGCCCGGCCATGGTGGTCGCGGATGGGAAGTTCAACGGGCAACGCACCAGTTTCTGGGTCAATGCCGGCGAGGAAACGATGCTGCGCATCAACAAGGCGCTCAGCGTCCGCACCCGATCCGTCGAAAACGAGGAGCAGCAGAACGCCGGCGCACCCGTTCCACCCGCTGGTGGTTTTGGGCCTGCTGTTCCCGGCGCCGCGCAACGTGGTCTGGATCGGCGGCCAGGCGTTCCGCAAGACCACGGTGGTAGGCGAGCTGGCGGTCAGCAATCACCGGCAGGAAACGATCCAGCTCGTGATCCGGCGGCGATTTTCCGGCGAACTGGTGAAAGCGGACGGCACGCCCAAAACGTCGCTGCGCGAGGAAGGGGTCTACTCGGTGAACCGCCGCAACGAGCTGCTGTGGACGATACCGCTCAAGGCGGGGGAGGAGAAGAAGCTGACGTACCGGTATACGGTTTTGGTGGCCACCGATTTGACTGTGCCACAAATTTGACCGGGTCGTATTGACAACCAAGCCCTCGTTCCCACGGTCCGCCGTGCCTGAAGCGCAAGCAAAAAGTCCACCTTCGCTTGCGCTTCAGGCTTGTGTCAGATCTCCCCGCAGCGATTATAAACATCGCGTGAGGACTTTCCAGGCGTTGTTGGTAATCTTTCTTCCTTCTTCCTGGTCTTCTGGTTTCCTGCTTTCCTTAGAGTTTTGGCTATCTGGTTTTTTGGCACTTCCGAGATTGTAACGGGATTGTAACAAGGCAGTAACAAGGTTGTCATCCCCTGGTCCGCTGGAGTTGCATCGAGTATAAACTAAGGCAGTCGCCGACTTTGCTTCCAGCATGCACCTCTCTCTCAAACGGAAGGATCACTCTCATGCGTACTGCTCTAACAATGATCGTTGGTTTTGCTCTGTTCGCCAGCGCCTGTCCGGTTCATGCGGACGAGACGCCGGCGAAGAGCCGGATTGTCGCGGTGGGGCTTTTCAAGAACGGGTTGGCCGTCGTCAAGCGGGAAGCCATCCTGGGTCGCACGGGAACCTATGTCCTCGACGACGTGCCCCAGCCGGTCCACGGCACCTACTGGGTCGAGAGCGCCGTGCCCATCGAGACAGCCGTCAAGATGCGCGAGGTGGAAGTGCCGACGAACGAGGCTGTGCCGGGCAACCTTCAGGAAGACCTGGCGGGGAAGCAGGTCACGATCCACTTCAAGGGCGACAAGGTTCCGCCGGCCAGCGGCACAGTGATGAAGCTCAAGCCGGCGAAGGGGGAGACTGGCCGCCCTCTGGCCGCGCCACAGGGGCACTACCTTGTCCTGCAGACCGCCAAGGGGCGGATTTACTTGGAAAAGGCCGAGATTGCCTACGTTGATGCGGAAGGCACCGAGGAGAAAGTCAAGCGCCGCGAGGCGCGTCTGCTGCTCACGGTCGGCGAGACGGACAAGGCCGAGAACAAGGTCGCCATCAGCTACCTGACCCATGGCCTGTCGTGGGCGCCCAGCTATCGCATAGACATCAGCGATCCCAAGACGCTGGCTCTCGAGCAGCAAGCCGTCATCAAGAATGAGCTGACCGACTTTGACGGCGCAGAAGTCAAGCTGATCTCCGGCTTTCCGAGTGTGCAGTTCGCACATGTGACGTCGCCGTTGTCCAGCCGCACGAACTGGGCCGCCTTTTTCCAGGAGCTCAGTCAACGGGGCTGGCGTAGTGCCGACCTGGACAACAATCGGGTCGTGGGGCAACAGCCGCCGAGTAATTATGTCTCACCCAATGCCCTCAGCATGGCTGCAACACCGACCGGCGAGGGCGTAGACCTGCATTACCAGTCGATCGGCAAGCGCACCCTGGCGGAGGGCGATTCGCTGGCGCTGAGCGTAGCGCATGGCAAGGCTTCCTACGAGCGCATTGTCGAATGGCTCGTACCCGACACGCGCAACGAATACGGCTTCCAGGTCGAGAGACGCGGTCAAGACGAGGACGGCGATGATGCTGCCTGGGACGCGCTGAAGTTCAAGAACCCGTTCACTTTTGCCATGACGACCGGACCTGCGCTGGTGGTCGCGGACGGAAAGTTCAACGGCCAGCGCACCAGCTTTTGGGTCAATGCCGGGGAGGAGACGGTGCTGCGCATCAACAAGGCGCTCAGCGTCCGCACCCGCGCCATCGAACACGAGGAGCAGAAGAATACCGGCAGCACCCCCGACCTGGTCTGGATCGGCGGCCGGGAGTTCCGCAAGAGCACGGTGGTAGGCGAGCTGTCGGTCAGCAATCACCGGCAGGAGACGATCCAGCTCGTGATCCGCCGGCGTTTTTCCGGCGAATTGGTGAAAGCGGACGGCGAACCCAAGGCGTCGCTGCGTGAAGAAGGCGTCTATTCGGTTAATCGTCGCAACGAACTGCTGTGGACGATGCCGCTCAAGGCAGGGGAGGAGAAGAAGCTGACGTACCGGTACACGGTTCTGGTAGCCAACAGGGGCTTCTGACGTTGGCACACAAACCCGGTTTCTTTAAGAAACCGGGTTTGTTGAACACGGTTCTGGTAGCCAACGGGGGCTACTGACGTTGTGGCAGTAAAGCCCTCGTTGCCACGGTCCGCCGTGGGAACGGCTGTTGCGGGCGTTGCCGCGGCGGAACGTGGGAACGAGGAATAGATGAAGGTTAATTCATGAGCGCCAAGAAGACCAGCGTCATCCACAAAACGTCTCTTGTGAAATCAAGCGAGCCGTTGCTGGCAGATGTGCGCGAGCTGATCCTGGCCGCTCGCGAACAGGTAGCCCAGGCGGTCAACGCCGGTTTGACCATGCTCTACTGGCACATCGGCCGGCGCATCCGGCAGGACATCCTGAAGGAGAAGCGGGCGGAGTATGGGGCAGAGATTGTCTCCGCATTGGCGAGACAATTGAGCACGGAGTTCGGGCGCGGCTATTCGGACGGAAATCTGCTCCGACATATGGTGCGATTTGCTGAGGCGTTTCCCGATCGGGAGATTGTCTCAGCACTGCTGAGACAATTGAGCTGGACACATTTTCTGAGCATTATCTACCTCGACGATCCGCTCAAACGCGACTTCTACGCCGAAATGTGCCGCATCGAGAACTGGAACACGCGCACCCTGGCAAAGAAGATCGGCGGGATGCTCTTTGAACGAACGGCTCTCTCGAAGAAACCGGACAAATTGATCAAGCAGGAACTGGCCGCCTTGAAAGCCGAAGACAAGCTGACGCCCGATCTCGTCTTCCGCGATCCTTATCTCCTCGATTTTCTGGGACTGAAAGACACCTACGCGGAGAAGGACATCGAAGCGGCGATCCTGCGGGAAATCGAGGCTTTCATCCTCGAACTGGGGGTCGGTTTTTGCTTCGTCGCACGCCAGAAACGGATGCAGATCGACGACAAGGATTATTACCTGGACCTGCTCTTCTATCACCGGAAGCTACGCCGGCTCGTGGCCATTGATTTGAAACTCGGCGACTTCGAGGCCGCGGACAAGGGCCAGATGGAGCTTTATCTGAACTGGCTGAAACGCCACGAATGCGAGGCGGAAGAAGCGCAGCCGCTGGGCGTCATCCTCTGCGCGGGCAAGAGCGAGCAGCATGTCGAATTGCTGGAGCTGGAAAAGAGCGGCATTCACGTAGCCCGGTACTGGACCAAGGTGCTGCCGAAAAAAGAACTGGAGCGGAAACTGCATGACGCTGTACGTCTGGCTCGTGCCCGGCTGGAGAAGCGGGAGGATTGACCGCCTCCGGTATTTGCGTGTGGCTCGTGAACATCGGGAGGTTTACACTTCTAGCTCGCCATTATGATTGCAGGAAACGATCATGCGGCACTCAATCTGGTTGGCTTTCATTGTCTGTGCTTGGCTGGCCATGCCCATCGTTGTCTTGGCGGAGTCTGAAGATACAGCGAAAACGGCGGCCCTCATGGCCTCCGCCCAGGCTTTTCTCGACGCTCTGCTGAAGGAAGACTACGCCGCCGCGACGAAGAACTTCGACGACACGATGCAGAAGGCGATGCCGCGCGAAAAGCTCCAGGAGGTGTGGCACGAGCTGGTGAAGCAGGCCGGCCCGTTCAAGAAGCAGCTCGGCATGCGCTCGGATCGGTTGGGGAAGTACGACATCATCTTCATCACCTGCCAGTTCGAGAATGCCGCGCTCGATGTCAAGATCGTCTTCAACAGCGACAAGCAGATTGCCGGTCTGTTTTTCCTGCCGACTGCCGAATACAAACCGCCGGCTTACGTCAACAAGGACGCTTTCCGCGAAACCGAGGTGACCATCGGCACCGGCGATTGGCAACTGCCCGGCTCTCTCACAATGCCGGCCGGCGACGGACCGTTCCCCGCGCTGGTGCTGCTGCACGGCTCCGGACCGAACGACCGCGACGAGAACATTCTCGGCAACCGCCCCTTCCGCGACCTGGCCTGGGGTCTGTCCTCGCGCGGCATCGCCGTTCTGCGTTACGACAAACGCACCAAGGTCCACAAGGAGAAAATGGCTGCTCTGGAAAAGACGCTGACCGTCAAGGAGGAGGTCATCGACGACGCTCTAGCCGCGGTAGCGTTTCTGCGGCAGAACAAAGCCATCGACCCCAAGCGGATTTTCGTGCTCGGCCACAGCCTCGGCGGCACGGTGGCGCCGCGCATCGCTCAGCAGGATGAGAAAATCGCCGGCCTGGTTATCATGGCCGGCGCTACCCGGCCCTTGGAAGACCTGATCCTGGAACAGTTCACTTACATCTACGCTCTGGACGGCCCGATCTCCGACAAGCACAAGGCCGAGCTGGACAAGCTCAAGGAACAGGTGGCCCGCGTCAAGGATGAGAAGCTGACGAAGGACACGAGTGCCGCCGACCTGCCATTGAAGGTGCCGGCCATTTACTGGCTCGATCTCCGGGCCAATCCACCGGCTGAAGGCGCGAAGAACATCAAGCAACCGATGCTCATTCTTCAGGGGGAACGAGACTATCAGGTGACGATGGAGGACTTTGCCGGCTGGAAGAAGGCACTCGGTGAGCGGAAAGATGTGACGCTGAAGAGCTACCCGGCGCTGAATCACCTGTTCATGGAAGGTGAGGGCAAGTCGAAGCCGGCGGAATATCAGAAGGTTGGGCACGTGGCGGCGGTTGTCATTGACGATATTGCGGAGTGGATGAAGAAGGAGTGAGGAAGATGCAATCGGCAGCCGTGTTCGTGTCGAACAGGTAGCGTTTCATTCCCACATCCTCCGCAGTTTCTCGGCTCGTTCGTTGAATGTGGCTTTCTCGAGTTCTTTCTGGGCTTTGCGCGCTGCTTGCCAATCTGCTTCCTCTTCCGATGTCATCTGAAGCGGCGGAATCGCGTCAAATTCCGCGATCCACCGGGCGATGGATTCGGGATCGTCTCCCTGTTCATCCTCTGTCATGCCGCTATCTTCCGGCAGCTCCTCGCCGTTTCCCTGGTCCGCCTGGACCGGATTGATGCGCACTTCCGTGCCCTCTGGCCAAATGACTGGTTCGGAAAGGGCTATCTGGCCATTCTTCACCATGCCTTTGATTGTCTTCATGGATTTCCTCCAGGTTCTTGAAACTCGTATACTACTGAATAACTCTATCTTATCACGAGAATCACAGACCTCGGAGAAAACGATCATGATGACCTCACGACGTGTATTGCCCGCGACGGTGTTTCTTCTGGTTCTCCTAACCGCGTCCGGCCTGCGTGCCGATGAGGCTGAGCAGAGGGCGGTGCAAACCGTTGAGAAGCTCGGCGGCGTAATCGTGCGCGATGACAAGGCGGACGGCAAGCCGGTCATAGGCGTGCAGCTTGAAGGCGTCAAGGTGACCGATGCCACTCTCAAGGAACTGGCGGCACTCAAGGAACTCCAGACGCTGAGCGTTCATTTCGGCCGGGTGACCGATGCGGGCTTGAAGGAACTGGCCGGGCTTAAACAACTCCAGACGCTGGACCTGGCCAACACGCAGGTCGGCGATGCGGGCCTGAAGGAACTGGCAGGGCTTAAACAACTCCAGACATTGGACCTTGACGAAACCCGAGTAAGCGACGCCGGCTTGAAAGAACTGGCCGGGTTCAAGCAACTTCAGACCCTGTACCTTGACGGCACGCAGGTGACGGACAGAGGCATGAAGGAACTGGCTGCCCTCGATCAACTCCAAACCCTGGGCCTGAGCGGCACCTCGGTGTCGGGTGCGGGTCTGAAGGAACTGGCTCCTCTCAAGCAACTCCAGAAGCTGAACCTCAGCTCCACCAAAATTACGGATGCGGGACTCAAGGAACCTGGCTCCGCTGAAGCAGCTCCAATCGCTGGAACTGATCAGGACCCAGGTATCGGACAAGGGCGTGAAGGAGTTGGCTGTACTCTCACAACTCCAGACCCTGAGCCTTACCAGGACCCAGTTGACGGACAGGGGCCTGAAAGAGTTGGAGGCGCTCAAGGAGCTAAAGGTCCTGCACGTTTCGAATACCCAGGTCACAAACACGGGTTTGGCCGCACTGCAAAAGGCGTTGCCAAACCTCGAAATCAGACGATAATGTCAGTAGTTCCAGATCCAGGAGACATTCAATGAAAACCGATCACTCGCCTTTCACCACCGGGCGATTCTTCGCGATCGCACTCGTTCTTTTGGCTTTTCCGCACGCCGGCTGGTCGCAGGAAAGCCCCGTCATCGCGGCGGGCGCGAAACTCGAGAAACTCGCCGACGGCTTCAAGTTCACCGAAGGGCCGTCGGTCGATGCCAAAGGCAATGTCTACTTCACCGATCAGCCGAACGACCGCATCCTGATTTGGAGCGTGGACGGCAAGCTGTCCACGTTCCTGGAGCCGGCGGGCCGGTCGAACGGCCTGTGCTTCGACGCGCAGGGCAACCTCTGGGCCTGCGCCGACGAGAAGAACGAGCTGTGGAAGATCGATGTGAAGACGAAAAAACACGAAGTCATGGTGAAGGACTACAAGGGCAAGCTCCTCAACGGTCCGAACGACGTGTGGGTGCGGCCGGACGGCGGAGTGTATTTCAGCGATCCCTATTACAAGCGTGATTACTGGAAGCGCGGCCCGAAAGAGCAGGACAAGGAAGCAGTCTACTTCCTCTCCCCTGACGGCAAGACGCTAAACCGGGTGATTGGTGATTTCGTCAAGCCCAACGGTCTCATCGGCACAGCCGACGGCAAGACGATCTACGTCACTGACATAGGTGGAAACAAGACCTTCGCTTACGACATCCAGCCGGACGGCTCGCTTGAGAAGAAACGCCTCTTCTGCGAAATGGGCTGTGATGGCATGACCCTGGACGATCAGGGCAACGTCTATTTCGCCGGCAAGGGAGTGACCGTGTTCGACAAGGCGGGGAAGAAAATCGAGCATATCCCCGTACCGGAAAACTGGTCGGCCAACGTCTGCTTCGGCGGAGCGGACATGCAGACGCTGTTCATCACGGCGAGCAAGGGGTTGTATGGGATGAAGATGAAGGTGAAGGGCGGGCGCAACAGTAGTCCAGCGGAGTTCCCCCAGGTACTGGCGTGGAGTTCAGTATTGGGTACAATCAAAGTTGCTGATCGAAGCCCTTAATGGTTCTGGAGCTGGTGTCCAGGAAGCATGTCGTTCGGAGGAAACAACGATGACCAGGGTAGCGATCTTGCCTGTACAGACCGGAAAAGGGGAAATTTCCTTCCGAGCCGTGGCCGGCGACAAGCGCTCGCAGGGTGCCACGGCAGGCGCGGCGCTGGACGCCTTGACTACCCAGTTGTCCGAAGACGAGACGGGGACACTCGTCGTCGTCCAGAACCAGCGGCCTGATCAATTCTTCGACGCCGCCCAGCAGCAACGCCTGGCCGAGTTGATGGCCCGCTGGCAGTCGGCCCAGGGAAAGGGAGAGGCCTTGCCTCGTGATGAGCAGGCTGAACTGGAGGCGCTGGTCGAGGCTGAACTGCGGGCGTCGGGGGCTCGGGCGGCCGCTCTGGCCGACGAGTTGGGGCGATGAATCCCTCATGAACAGCGAGGCACAGTTGACAGCCCGACGGCAGTGGATGCGCTTTGGGCTCTTTCCGTAAAGTGGCACGTTGCAGGTGAAGCGGCAGCAGAGACGAAGAGAGATTGCGGAAGAGCAACGGCTCGAGTTTTTGTCAAAGAGGCTTCAACAACTTCGAAAGAATGACTGAGGTTGGCAGATTCTGATTCCTGGCTGGGGGGCGTCGAAGGGACCTGCTTATCTCGGCGGATTCAACCGCGCCACGAAGTCGCCGTGTTCTCGACTCGCAATTCCCTCCTGAACCACCGCCAGCACTTTGGCCAGATCGCCGCGAACCAGTGCCGCCGGATCGAGCCACAACCCCGGAAAGACAGTGCTCTTCAGCAGGCCGTCGGCGTCGGGCAGCAGCCGGTCGTAGCGGTCGCCGTGGAGAACGAACCAATCCACTTCCCGGTCCAGAACGCGCCAGACGACATAATCGCGAACGCCATTGCGGCGATAGGCTTCCAGCTTGGTGTGCAGGTCGTAACTGGCGCTGCTGGCGGCAATTTCGCCAACCCACTCGGGGGCTACTTCGATGTAATCGTCAGCGGTGATCCGCGCCTGACCGCCGCGTTCAGGGAGGATGAGTAGTAGCAGGTCCGGTTGCGGTTCGTTGAGGAGATCGAGTCGTGCTGTAGTATTGTCGGCGCCAAAACACCTGGAGTCCCCGACTCGTAGACGCCGAGCCAGGTTCCAAGATGGAGATGCGGATGCCCATGACGTTGCACACGAACGGGAGAAGGCATGTATACCACTCCTTCAATAAGCTCGGCCTTTTTTACAAGAGGCATGGCCGCGTAACGGCGCTCAAACTCAGCGCGCGTCAGACGGTCGCCAGGCTCCAGGGGCAGCACTTTCTGACGCGGCGATGTCTCGCTCAGAATGGGAGTGTTGGGAGGAGTCATGTGAACCGGTTCCTCGGATTGGTCGTTACCCTTGACTTATGCTAGCAGACGTGGAGAGTAGATCAAGATAGATGTAGGGCATGGCCGTTCTCTTGCCATTAATCACTCGGGAGTTTCACTTCGGCTCCGCTGCTTGCCGAAGTCGTTCCGCAAGCCAGGTAGAATCCTCCGGCGAGAGAGCAGGCACCAACGGCTGGGAATAGTCAATGCTGCGACCATAACGAGACCGAGCGTAAATGGCGTCGATCATCGCTTGCAGATTGAGCATGATATCGGGGTCAGGCTTGAGCAAGGGAACGGGGATCGACGGCAAAGGCCGCTGGAAGTAAGCAGGCCATACGAGGCAACTGGGAGCCTTGTTGCTACGGGCAACCAGAAGGGTGTAAGGACTAGACGGCCAGGGATCAAGCATCGGCATGCGCTGGCCGCCGCGGAGCAAATCAAGTTCAACCAGGTTTGCCGTTCGGCCGAGCAGAAGGCCCTGCCGTTTGCGCTGGTAAAGATCCCAGCCTGGAGAATGAGGCTTCTTGTTGGATGGTGATAGCACTTCGATACATGTTACCAGCCGACCTTCCGGATCAGTTTCGTGAATCTCAACGAAGGTTTCCTGGAATTCCTCTTCAATGAAGGCCCTTTCGCCAGTCCGCACCAGATAGCGCTCGGGAACTGTCTGACTCAAGTAGTTCTTGATGTCTTCAATCAAGGCATGATGAAAATCTTCCCATAAACCGGACCCCTCGACGTAGGGGTCCATGCCTGGAAATGGTGATTTCATAACAAGCCTTTCAACGGACGTTCATGATCGGACTCGTAGCAACAGCACAGACAGCCTGTTTTGGCTATTATACTCTGTGACCTTCTAACGCAAAACATCGAGAAACCAGGAATCTTTTCTTCCAAGGAGCAAGCATGTTGACTTTTCGGTTATCGTCCTTCCGGCGCCTGCATTCACCTCTGCTGGCTGCCGTGATACTCATCACTCTGGTGTCCACAGGGCCACTCAGCAGCGGTGCCGACGATACCCAGGACTGGTTCCCCTTCGCTCCCAAACCCGACGCATTCGAGGCCAAGAGCGGCTTCGACCTGCGCGCACTCAACGAAAAGGTCGCAGGAGACAGCGGATTCATCGGCGTCAAGGACGGGCACTTCATCCATGCCAAGACCGGTCACCCCGTTCGCTTCTGGGCGGTGAACGGTCCGGCCGGCAAGGACCCGGCGGCGCTCCGCAAGGAGGCCCGGATGCTGGCCAAGCACGGCGTCAATCTGGTGCGCATTCATCATGGCTACTTCGATGAGAAGGGCGATGTGAAACTTGAGGAAGTGAAGACCGCCATCGCTCAGGTGGAGGCGCTCAAGGCGGAAGGCATCTATACCCACTTGTCCATCTACTTCCCCCTCTGGCTCAAGCCGAAACCGGGGACGGCCTGGCTCCAGGGTTACGATGGGCAGAAGCCGGCCTTCGCCGCGCTGTACTTCAACAAGGACTTCCAGAAACAGTACCTCGAATGGTGGCAAGCGCTGCTGCTGACTCCCAGCCCGACGACCGGCAAAAAGTTGATCGACGATCCGGCAGTCATGGGCGCGGAGATCATCAACGAGGACTCGTACTTCTTCTGGACATTCACTCCGGACAACATCCCCGATGCCCAGTTGCGCATCCTGGAAACACAATTCGGCGATTGGCTTGCGAAGAAGTACGGCTCACTCGACAAGGCGCAGCAAGCTTGGGGCGGTACGAAGGTCAAGCGCGATGATCCGGCCAACGGGCGCATGTCGTTCCGGCCGTTGTACAACATGTTCAGTGAGAAGACACCGCGCGACAAGGATACGGCTCGGTTCTTACTGGAGAGTCAGCGCGGTTTCTACGCCGACACCTATCAATTCCTCCGCAAGCTCGGTTTCAAGGGGGTGATTACCGCCTCCAACTGGTTTACGGCCAGCCCGGAGGTCTTTGGTCCGCTGGAGAAGTACAGTTACACAGTGGGCGACTTCATCGACCGGCATGGTTACTTCGGTTGTCACAGCGAGGGCAAGGATGCCGCCTGGTCAATTCAAAAGGGCCAAACCTACATCGACCGCAGTGCCTTGAAGTTTGAAGCGGAGGAACCGGGCAAACCGAAAGCGTTTGTGCATCCGGCGATGGATCCGAAATATGACGGCAAACCGTCAATGATCTCGGAGACGACCTGGAACCGGCCCAACCGCTATCGGTCCGAAGCGCCGCTCTATTACGCCGCTTACGGCGCCTTGCAGGACACCGACGCCATTGTGCATTTCGCTCAGGACACCGCGAACTGGTCGGTCAAGCCGGGCTACTTCATGCAACCCTGGACGTTAATGTCGCCGGCCATGATGGGGCAGTTCCCCGCGGCTGCCGTGATCTACCGCAAGGGTCTGGTGAAGCCGGGCGACGTGCTGCTGGATTTGAACCTGAAACTTGCGGACCTTTATGACTTGCAGGGAACTCCCCTGCCCCAGGATGCGGCGTTCGATGAACTGCGGCTCAAGGACGTGCCGAAAGGGACGGACCTCAAGCCCGGCAATCGCATTGATCCGCTCATCCACATGGCCGGCCGGGTCAATGTTCATTTCACCGAAGAGAAGCAAGCATCGAAGCTGCAAGACCTGGCGCCCTTCATCAACCGCGAGCAGAACACGGTCAAGAGCAGCACCGGCCAGCTCCACCTTGATTACGGCAAGGGCGTACTGACGATCAATGCGCCTGCTGCTCAGGGCGTTAGCGGAACATTGCGTGAGGCCGGCACCGCCGCGCTGAAAGACCTGACAATCTCATCGAAATTGGACCTGGGGCACATCATCGCGGTGAGCCTGGACGACCAGCCTCTGGCGAAATCCGAAAAGATTTTGCTCCAGGTCATGTCCGAAGAGAAGGCCAGCAAGTTTCAGACGGAGCCGGCTGCGGGGCAGGTAAAACGCATTGTCAACATCGGCGAAGACCCCTGGCAGGTGCGGAAGATCGACGGCCTGGTAAAATTCACGCGGCCTGACGCAGCCAAGCTCAAGGCGACGGCCCTGGACGGCAACGGCTATCCCATCAAGGAAGTTGGGACAGCCGGCGAAGTGCAATTGCAGCCTGACGTGATTTACTACTTGATAACGCCGTGAGACTCTCGTGGCAACCGCAGACGACCTTGCCGTCCTTGGCATACGCGGGCATCCCGTACCAGAGCCTCGGCAAGAGCGCCGGCGCGCTGGCTTTGATGATCGCATGGAGCCGCTCGCCCATGGCGCGATCCGGTTCCGGCATCGCGGCGATCTTCGCGAGCACGGCGCTTTCCCCGTCCGCCTTGTCCGCGCGCGGGCCGGGCGCGGCGCCGCCTTCTTCGCGGCCTGCTTGGTGGCGCTCTTGGCGGACTTCTGCGTGCCCTTCGCGTGGGCGAGTTTGCCCGGAGCTTTCTTCTCCGACATCAGCGTCTCCATTCTGGTAGCCCTCCGCCGCCGAACGATGAAGTTGAGTTGCCGGGCGGCGGAAGCGCCCTGGACTTCATGCCAGCAGGTTGACGTGAAAGTCGCCAACAACCCGCCAGCCCGTCAACTGCAACACTATCGTTAGATGCCGTTCACGTATTCACGTAACGAGCGGACGATAAGCTGAGATTGAATACACGCGTCAATTACTCTTGACCGCACCTCATCAGTGGCACTGAGAATGTAACTCTGAGCAGGAAGCTCTGGGAAGAGGTCGGCATATCCTGGCATCAGATCCTTCAGTTCAGAATAGCGACGATCATTTGCGCGAACAAATCCACGCGGCACTGTATTTGGGCTAATCCAGATCCATTCAGGATTATCCTTGGTGCCCAGTCCCGCGCGGTGTGTGGGATATCCGTGCGCATCAGAATCCGGAGGGTAAAAGTTGAGCGAGAGCACCGACGACAAATGGGACTTCACCGTTTCGATATCAGCAACAGTTTCTAAAACGTATTCGTGGCCGACGTGAATCTGAAGCAGCGCAAGGTAATCACGAAACGAATCGGCAAGGCGCTGACCAAGGACCTTCACCGAGTCCCGTCGCCCGGATCGATCACACTCTATGTCCACATACGTTACCGACGGAATTGCTGAATTCTGTCGATAGTCGAGACAGACATACCAATGCCCGTCGCCATCGAATGGAACAAGGTCTGGGTGCCGAAAGCTCCATTGGGTCAGAGCCGGAAAGTGCGGACCGATGCCGGCAATGGTGTCATGAATCATCTCCGGGAGCCGAAAGCGAATATAGCCGCCATTCTGCTTCCGGAGCAAGCCGAGGTATTCATCTGGCAGCCTGTGCCCGATCTGCTTTTCCGCAGAAGCAACGGCCTCGTCGGTTAACGGCGGCTGAAGATAGGGCAAGTAGACCGGCACTTTCCAAATCGTGTCTGCGTTTGCACCCACGACTACACTCCCGGTTGGCATATAACGCTCGGCTAAGCTACCGGGGCCGCCTGCAAGGACCTTGAACCTCGAAAAACCAGGATGGCGGCCCCGGTCAGCTTCAGCCGTTGGTTCGGCTTGAATTTCGACGATCTCCACTTTTCTTTCCCGCAGACTTCGATGTAGGCTCGCCTTGCGCTTTGAGCCCAATCATCCCGGACGCGCTATCGTTGGGCTCACCCGGCTTATGCAACTTGCGATTCAGTTCGTCTTGATCCTCGGAGTTATCCATGGTCAGTTCAAAAACCTGAATACTCGCGTCGCCTGACGTTCGTTTTCTTTTTCCCCCATCACACTGCCCTCCTAGGTCAATTCGAGACGCTGATCGACAACCCATTCGTTATCGTACCATAATTCAAGGAAGTAGATGCCCCGTTCTGGAAAAGCGCAGTCATACAAGCGCATGCAGAAAACGGTCGCCTGAACCAAATCGTTGTGTCGGACGGTCACCGGCCGGAAGAAGTAGCGGCGACCCGAATCGGCACGCATGAGTGCCAGCCGCACCTCCCCCGTTTCTTTCTGGTCCGATAACTGTACGAAGACCCAGAAGGACAGCTTCACCGGAAGTGGGTCCACGCACACGATCCGTGACAGCCCTGCCCCTTGCAAGTCCTTTTGATCCCTGTTCGCGGGATTATCGGTTATGTTGTCACAAACCACAAACGCTTTGAGCACGGGCTCGCCCATCCTTCAAAATCCTCGCTCGCGTCTGGGAAAAACGGTACCCTCTACTTGTGGACCTTGTTCGGCACTTATTTTGGTCCGTCTGCGGGATCAACGTTTATTTTAGCGGCCAACAGGCCTGCCGGTCCAGACATTGGCCCACTGCTTGAACTAACGAGGCTCGGCGCGTGCCCCAATTCGAGAAACGCTGCTGCCGCTTCCGGCGACTCGCCCTGAGCAACCATCCATTGACACAACTCTTCTTTGGTGCGGAATATTGGGCTTACCGGAGTGCCCTCCGAAACGTTCTGGTAAATCTGAAAGCACGACTTTTGCTCTGCCGACATGTACCAGAGAGGCTTAAGGTGGGCACCGTCAATATACTCGCCATCGGAGTCGGTTGGGTGCTGATAGCCCGGAGGTACGCGGACAATTTGGATTCCCATAGTAGCGAACCTCTCTTTGCCGCCGAACGATAAGGCTAAGCTGCCGGGGCCACCTGCAAGGACGTTGAAGCGCGGAAACCAGGATGGCGGCCCCAGTCAGTTTCAGCCGTTGGATAGGCGGCTACTCGTCCCGGCCATACATGTCGGGCAATGGCCGGCCCAACCTCAAACACTCGAACACGACGGCAGGGTCTATCTGACACCAGTAACGGAAAAATAGTGCTCTCGGGGCTTTGTAATGAAAGAAGCGTTTGAAGTGAAACGAGCCGGTCTGAAAGAGAACGGGGCGGGATGAAAGGAAACTGGCTGAATTGGCATCGCATTACACGGCGAGACGGCTTGAGCCACGGCAAACCCGACAATCCCAGTTGCGGATGGCGTAGCTCATTATCGAGAGCCGGATTGGTCTATCTGGGCGATTTTTTCTTTTTCTTGGGTTTTACCTTCGCTTCAGGCTCGTCTTTGGCCGCTTCTTTTGAATGAAAGCCCCAGAACTCTAATGTTTCCGTGGACGGACGAATGTTTAGAGGCCCGAATACTTCTTCGACCACAGACAGGGCTTGATTCCGTCTCCTAATTTTGCTTCTTTCCATCGACATCACCTCTTCCTAAATTGGCCATTTGTGCTTTCTTTCCTTGCCTCGCCAGAGTAGTAACAGGCGACTGGCTTTTGGCTTTTTTCGGAAGACAGTACCTCATGTGATGAATACTCCCGGACGCTCCGATGTGCCTTCTGAGCCACTGACGCATTACCTTCCATTCCTTGGGATACTTCGTTTCTTCTACGACGTTAAACCCCTTCTTGACGAGTAATTCTCTACCTAAAACAGCCGAGTGATCGCTGAAACCGGTTGCTAGGTAATGGGCTTTTTCCTGTGCTTCTGTCGGACTGTACCCTACCTCTTCGAGAATCTCGCGCACATACTGTACGCAAGTTGCGCTCGTGCCGTTCATTTCTTCCATTATCAGCGGATCGAGTTTTTCCCTGGTGTCCTATTCGCGTTGCAAAGCTGGGAATGTCAGCCATTCGGTGAGGGTCCAGACATGATCGGCCAGACCCGCGGCCATTGCTGGCGTCCGCTCCTGCCATCCTCCTTCGCTGTCACGCTGACGCAGGGTTCGCACCGGCCAGCAGAAGTTGTAGCTGTACATCGTGAAATAG
>CAWDRY010000043.1:0-205514 GCA_963804745.1 uncultured Gemmataceae bacterium | reverse complement strand
ACATACTTCAAGGGCCATGGTGCAGATTTGCCGTACCACCCTCCGCAAACATTTGGGCTACACGAGCGTCAAGCTTGGACCGAATGTTTTTGAAGACCTTCGCAAAATCGGCATCCATGTCTTCCGGCGGGAAGCTTCCGAACTCCAATATTTCCGGGCTATTCATGCTTCACCCGACTGCGGGGAAATGTGTACTTGTCAATTTCGACGGGACATCTTATCAGCAACGTTTCACGGTCGCGCGCGGAGCAGCGGCAGGAGGTTGTTGATGCGGCAACTCAGGTGATCGTCTCTTTCGCAACTTGGCCCAAAGGCGACCTTAAAGAGGTTCGAGCGGACACATTCGCCTCAAATTACCTGCTCCCGCCGGAACTGTTGAAGAATATTCCAGATCCGAGTATCTGGGACGAACGCAAGAGCATCGAGGTTGCGAGCAAGCTCAAAGTCAGCACAATCGCGTTAGCCGTAGCGCTTAAGGAAGCGGGATTCATTGATGACGCAACCTTTTATCCATCCGCGCCGGGAAGGTTCCACCTGAAGCAAAAGAGGACCCGGAATTACCAGCGTCCCTCTCACCGCGGGGAAAAGAGCGAAAACAAACTTTGTTGATCCGCGGCCTCTCAACTACTACGTTCGCTTTTGTTTCTACGTGTACGAGCAAAATCACATTACCGCCGGTCGTCTGGCGGAGATGCTTCTTGTAAACGGTCCGAACGAGCTTCACGACCTTGCTACCCTGTATGGAAGGAGCCTGCGTTATGGCGGTTGATCCTTCCCGGTTTCATCCGCTCAACGTCGTGGATACCTGCATGTCTGGAATGTTCTTTCGTCGCGCCTGCTTTACGCCGTGGCGCGGGAAGCTGGCTGTGGTTTTTGCCTTACCTCATTCGTCCACTACGAGTGCCTTATAAAGCCGCGAAAGAAACACGATGATCGAGACCAAGAGCTTCAAACGCGGCTTATCGGCAAGATTCATCAAGGGGAGATGCGGTCGTATAGCATCGATATTGGAGATTTGCAAGAAGTGATCGTCCTTGAAAGTCGTAAACGCGTGAGCAAGGGGGAGCTATCTTCCATTGCCTTCGCGAAAAAAACCCGCCAGGCATTCTTAACCGATGATCACGGTGCCCGAAAGCTTGCTGAACTTGCCCTGGACATGGGGATGGTGCAGACTACGCCGCACTTGTTTGGATGGCTTTTTTTCAACGGCAAACTTGTCGATGCTGACAAGCGCACCCGTCATCGACCAGCACAAGGAAGTTGGGCGCCCTCTAGAGAAGTGTTTTGAGGAAATGTATGAGACGGCTCTATCGTACCGCCTGATGGCAACCCCACGAGCTTCCAATTCGTAGGGACAATTCGTGACCGATCTATTTCCTCCCCGCACTTCCGGCCTATAGTCGATCGCTAGTCCGTCACGGTCACGGCAACCGCATCGCCGCCAAGGTCGATGAACTGCTGGCCCTGTGCGACCGGCTGGAAGGGCAGCTCAGCAGCAGTCAGACGGAAAGCCGGCGGTTGCTCGAAGCGATGCTGCACGAGGCCTTGCACGGAAAAAGCTAATGGTTGCTGGCCAGCCAAGAGGTTATGGGAGATATTCTGTTCGGTAAAAAAGTTGTTTTGGCTTGAATAAGCTGTCTTGGCGGATATGCTGTATGTGCGAACACGTAGAGGCGCGGAAGGGGAGGTTCGTTATGGATCCGTATGAGGAGGAACGACAAGCAGGATTTGTAGCACCAATGGATGCTCTCTTGCAATTTGTGCGTCAAGCAGAGAGGGAAATTCTTGAGGCTCAACGGTGCGCTGATCCCGAAGAGTGCCATCGCCTTTACGACGGGGCAATGGACTTACTTTTCCATGCGCTTAACTTGTCGGGACAAGTAGCTCACGTCCTGTCCAGGAATGGGCGAATCGCGTTCATGTGGATCGACTACAAAGAGAAGCCGCCGACCTACCGCTGGGTGGGTTGCAATTCTGACTACTCGTTTCGGGCGGGACACGAATTGTCCCAGGAAGTGTGTGAAGTTGTGGTAGAGAACTTACTTGGTGAGAAGGAAAGATGAGGGAAACTGGGAGCCGGAGGAGCCGGAGCTAGGACGGAGCCGCGGGGGGCGGACCCGGGAGCCGGGGCACGGAATTTTTCAGACCCGCGTGTGCCGATGCAGGCCACCTTCAGGATGCCAGGCGGCATACACCAACTCCCCCTCGCCGAGCAACACCGCATCGTCGCCAAGGTCGATGAACTGATGGCCCTGTGCGACCGGCTGGAAGGGCAGCTCACCACCAGCCAGACCGAAATCCGGCGGCTGCTTGAAGCTAGGCAAACACTACCCCTTCGTCCATCAGCGCCGCCCTCAAGGCGACGCGCTCGGGCTGGTTCATCTCCAGCACCCGCACTGTCACTCGGCCGATGGGCGTTCGCCCCCGCAGGAACGGGCCGTCCCAGCGGAAATGGCGCGACCATTTGTGTCGCCGGGGATGAAACAAGCGAACCATCTGGCCGGTCACCGGATCGAAGCCGGCAATGTTCGGTCCCTTGTAACTGTTGTCGTAGAAGCAAGCGAGTGCCAGGTTGGATAAGACCGTCGGCCCATCGTGCTTCCGCGGAATGATGTGTTCAATCTCAAAGGTGGCGTCATCATATTCCTGGGGCATGTGGCAATACTCACACACGCCGCCAGCCCGCTCCCAGATTTGCTCTTCCAGAGATCGGTTCATGAGCGCTCAGGTCGCCGGCCATTCTTGAGAGGCTTGCGGCCTCGTATCTTCAGCAGCTTGCGGGCCTTTGACTTCAAGAGCGACAGCAACAGACCGATCCGCCGGTAACTATCCAGGTCCGCCTGATCCTCCGGTGTGAGCAAATCTTCCTGTGCCTTGACCGCCAACTCATGCATGCGCTCCTGATCCTCTGGAGAAAAGCGCAAGACCAGCAGCGAACGAGCTGCTTCCTGGCTGAGGAAACTCCGTTCAAGGTCGAGAAGACGTTCCAGGATGCCGGCCTCGCCGCGCGTCAAAGGGGGGGCAGTGGTCATGAAACACCTCGTGTCGGGGCTTACAGTGAATATACCAAAGGCCGCGAGAGAGAACCAGAGCCTGTGCAGCCGATCAGCCGATGCACGCCCTGTTCAAGATGCAGGCGGCATACCCCGCCTTCCCCCCTCGCCGAGCAGCACCGCATCGTCGCCAAGCTCGCCGACCTGCTGCCCCTGTGCGACCGACTGGAAGCGCAACTCGCCAGCAGCCAGACCGAAAGCTGGCGGCTGCTCGTTACGGCAGCCCCAACGCTGCCTTGAGACGGCTATCGACCTTCTGCAATAGCCCGGTGATAGCTTGCCGATGACCTTGACCATCCGGTCTTCGCTCATGGTGAGTAGGTGCAGACACGTTACCACAGACACACATCGCCTCGGATGAAACTCATGAGTCCATGTCCTGATAGAATTCCATTCCTTCCCAACCCAAGGCGTCGGCATCCTCCGACGCCAGAATGCTCATTTCTTCATCGGTCCATGGGCTGTCGTCATAGAGAGAGTTCCGCAGACGTTCAAACTGATCGGCGCGGAGCACCACCATGTCGGTGCCGCCTTCGTTCAATCGCACAGATTTGCCCTTCCGGACGGCTTCAAGCTGATCGTTGGTTAGTAGCATGGCGTTTCTCCTTTCCAGCATCCTAGCTCGCCGGGGCGCACCCGACAAACCCCGGCGAAGATCACAGCCAGTGTCTTCCACTTTCCAAATGCCAGGCGGCATACCCCGCCTTAGTCCTTGCCAAGCAGCACCGCATCGTCGCCAAGCTCGATGAACTGCTGGCCCTGTGCGACCGGCTGGAAGGGCGGCTCTAGCCACGGAACCAACACGGATTCAACCCAGCGCGGCAAAGCCGCAACCAAATGGAAACGAAGCGCTCTAGCCCCAACGGGTCGGTAGCCAATAGCCAGGGGCGTGAGCCCTTGGGCAGGTGACCGTGATGAAATTGTTAGCCCCAACGGGGCGACAGCGGCAGCCAATGGAGAACGTTCTCTGCCGCCCCGTTGGGGCTTATGGAGTGGGCTTCCCGCTAATACCAGGGGCTCACGCCCCTGATGATTGACGGTCGCCCCGTTGGGGCTCAGGGTGGACTTATCAGCGCCGAAACTTCGGCGCGCGTTGGCAAGTGCCTTTTTGGTAAGAACTTAAAAATTTGCGTGCCGCGCAGATTCTAAAGGTTAGTAGAACGGATAAAAGGAAGAAAGATCACAAGAATCCAAAGGACCCCCCCCTTTTTCTTATCCGGTTTCGTCCGTGTTTCATCCGTGGCTGTTCTGGGAGCCTTTGACTGTCACAACCAGGTGGGGCGGTGAGGGCAAATTATGCCCCCCTGCGAGAAAATCATGCAGCAAAATGCCCCGCTGAGGGGAATATAAGGTAGAGCTACCATTCGACGGACGATTGCGATGGCAACCAAAACACTGGCAACGTTTCTCGAGCACTTGCGCCGGACCATGCTCTATCACGAAGACGAGGGCATTACCGATAGCGCGTTGCTGGAGTGTTTCATCGGCCAGCGGGACGAGGCCGCCTTCGCGGCACTGATGCGCCGCCACGGGCCGATGGTCCTGGGTGTATGTCGCCGTGTCCTGCACAACGAGGCCGACGCGGAAGACTGTTTCCAGGCCACCTTCCTCGTGCTGGTCCGCAAAGCCGCTTCCATCCGGCCGCGCGGGATGGTGGCCAACTGGCTCTATGGCGTGGCCCGCAATACGGCCACGAGGGCGAAAGCCATGAGAAACCGGCGGCGCAAGAGAGAAGGTGAAGCGGCGGCCCAGAATGTCCGCGCATCCGCTGACCAGGCGCAGCAATTACCGGAATTGCTGGAGCAGGAGCTGCAAGCTCTGCCGGACAAGTACCGGGCTGCCATAGTTCTCTGCGATCTGGAAGGCAAGACCACACGGGCAGCGGCCAGGGAGTTGGGCTGCCCGCAGGGAACTCTGAGCGCCCGGCTGGTCCGGGGACGGGCCATGCTGGCCCGGCGGCTGAAGCGTCAGGGAATGACCTTGGGAGCCGGAGCAGTCGCAGCCGCCCTGGCACAGAACGTGGCATCGGCTAGTATGCCATTGCCTTTGGTAGCTTCAACGGTCAAAGCTGCAAGTTTGATCGCGGCGGGCCAGGCGGTTTCGGGTGCCGTTCGGCGCCAATGTCGCCACTTTAACAGAAGGAGTGCTGAAAGCCATGTTGATTACAAAACTCAAGATCGCCATCGCGGTGGTAATGACGCTAAACCTTATCGGTGCCGGCGTCGGTCTGGTTTACTGCCAGACGGCAGGGAGCGGGCAAGACAAGGGTGGGGGACCACCAACGGCACAGGAAAAAGCGGATAAGCCCGTTCCCACGGACCAACAGCCTGCGCCGAACAAAGACGCGAAAGAAGAAGCCAAAGCAGGGCAGCCGACCGACTATCAGAAAATGGCCCAGGAATTGCGCTGGAAACCGCCGGAGACAGAGAAACTCGGGTGGACTTTGCGCATCATAGCTGATGGCAAAACAGTCCACGAATGGCCATTGCCGCTGCCCAGGGTGTTTTTCGTCGATTATTCGAACCAGGTGGTCTACCTCGCTGTCTTTGATCGTCGGAACCACGGCTGTGAGGTCGTGGCCTGCGACCTTGGGGCCGGAAAGCTCCTGTGGCGGACTCAACTGAAGGGCGTGAAGGACAATCCTCTCCGGGGAGGCGCCGGCGGCCTGAGACCCAACAAGGTCAGGCTTGAACAGGTGAACAACGAGGTTCTTGCCGTCTACGGTGATGAGAACGATGGTCAGTATGTCGAAATCGTGGACATGAAGACAGGGAGAACAGTCGGGCACAAAATATTCCCAGGCCGACAGCCTGAGCCAAAAGAGGAGGCGAAAGAGGAGAAGAAGATCGACTATCAGAAGATGGCCCAGGAAGCGCGCTGGAAATGGCCGAATCCGCTCCCCAACGAGAGGACGATGTGCCTGTTTGGCCGATGGCAAGAAGGTGTGGCCATCGGAACGGCCGCCATTTGGCGTAACCTTGTCTTTCGTCGATTCCGACTGCATCGAGTACAAGGCATTCTTCGGCCGTGGCGGCACTGGTTGCCATGTAGAAGCCTACGACCTCAAAGCCGGAAAGACCCTGTGGCGGACTCGAACTGAAGGGCCTTGGCGGGATCAGTCACCGCGAGTATACGAATGATGTCCGGCTTGAACCGGTGAACGACGAGGTTTTTGCCGTCTACGGTGATGAAGCGTTTGGCCGCTACATCGAAATCGTGGACATGAAGACAGGGAAGACGGTCGGGCACAAGATTTTCCACGAAGGAAGACGCTGATAAGAAGCCGGGCGCGAACGCTAATCCGCCGGAAAAAGACCCGGCCGTCAAGGAATTCCTGGCGAATCTCGACATGTTCTGTTTGAATGTTGATCTCTACCCTCCTTCAGTAAAAGGCGAATGGGACCCGAAATACAAGTTGCGGATGGTTCTTCTACATGTCGCCCCCATGCCTGAGGAGCCGGATGTAGCCATCGAAAGGCTACCGGGAATCTGGGCAGAGGCCAGCATCACCAAAGGACAGGCTGCAGCGATCGTGAAGGTGCTCGCCAGGGATAATTACTTTCGGGCATCGTTCACCGATCCAAAGAAGCTGAGCTACAATGACACGCATGCAATGCTAGGAATCTCCTATTACAAAGAGGGCATCTGCACGGGTGGACCGCTTTCGGAGGCTGCAATGGGACCTGCACATGGTGCAGCAACTCGAAGGGATCCGTGCCTGCGTAGACGGTGAAGCCGCCAAGCTGCTCGACCAGATGCTCAAGTCGCTGGAAGAGGAGCGCAAAGAGTGGCAGAAGAAGGAAGACCAGGCGCCGACACCAAAGCCGAACGGCAAAGACGACGCGAAGCCGATCAGCAAACTGGAATGGAAAGCGAAAGATGATATTCCGCTCGCCGAAGCTCAAGGTTACATGACTTCGGTGGTATTCACACCGGATAGCCAGAAGCTGATTGCCGGCAGAGGGAAGGTCATCCGGGTGTTCGACCTGAAGACAGCCCGTGTGGAAACGGAGTTCGAGGCCGCCCCTGAAGGAGCGATTCTCAGCATCGCGCTTTCTCCCAACGGGCAGCTGCTGGCGATAGCCGGAACAGCGGCAAAAGGCGTCGTACTATGGGACCTTGCGAAGAAGAAGGAAGTGGCTCGGCTGCCCGGCCACGCCCTCGGTTCCTCAAAGTCAGCTTCTCTCCGGATGGGAAGGTCCTGCTTTCGCACGGCAGGGAAAGCGTGGCCCTGCCGGACACCGAGAATGCAAGGAGACGAATATATCCGACCGATTATGCCGTGCGCTTGTGGAATGTGGATAAGCAAGCAGAACTGGACGGGTTCGCCGGTGGGTTTCCGGGCAAGAGTGCCGCCGCGATTTCGCCGGATGGCAAGACCCTGGCGCTCGGCGATTATGCCGGCAAGATCACGATCATGGATATGAGTAGCCGCAAAGAACTGCGGACCTTTGCCGATGAAGGCGCTCGTGAAATTCCGGGCATCATTGCCCTTGCCTATTCACCTAACGGCAAGCTCCTTGCCTCGTGGAACCGGATCGAGCATCTCCCTTTGCGATCCTGACACCGGCCGAAATGTCAGAAGTCTGACCCGCACAGCGCGAGATCCCGCTGGCCAGGTCACCACAAACATCTGCTTCACTCAAGAAGGCGAGGTCGTATGCACGGGGAGCAGCCTGGACACGGGCAGCGTTGCCTTCTGGCATACTGCCGACGGACGAGAGTTGGCAAACCTGAAGACCGAGCCTGGCGACACCGTAACGATCGCTGTCTCCCCTGACGGGCGCTGGCTGGCTGCGTCAGGCTATAACCAAAGAATCAAGCTGTGGGAGCTTCAGCCGAGCACCGAGAAGTGATCCAGTCGGGCTCGTCCGCTCCAGGTGCATGACATGGTTTGCGCACGTCGTAGCCGAATTCGCCAGAATTCGGGGGCTGCGCTCTCTCCCCAGGCCCCGAATTCTGGCGAATTCGGCTACAGAGCCTCCAGGGTCCCGAATTCTGGCGAATTCGGCTACAGAGCCTCCAGGGTATTTCATGCGCCGTTGCAAACCGTGTCCTGCACCCGTCCACTCCTACGGCTCGACACCCTGCCCATCACCGTTGTGGCACGGTCAGGAGACCGTGCCATAACGGGATTATGTCCGCATAACAGGCTGTTTCCCATCTTCACTGCTGTCTCTTTCCCCTCTCACCTTGGCAAATGTTTCCTCCCGCGACAAAATCATGAATTAAAATGCCCTTCTGCGGGCAGTATATAGATAGAGTGTCCGTTCCACGGGTTTCCCAATGATGACCAGAGCACTTGCGTCATTCGTTCAGCTTCTGCGGCAATCCAAGGTTCACCAAGGAGGTGCGGCCACCGATGGCGAGCTGCTGGATTGCTTCATCCGCCGGCGCGATGACGACGCCTTTGAGATGCTGGTGCGCAGGCACGGGCCGATGGTCCTGGGTGTTTGCCGGCGTGTTCTTCACAACGAAGCCGATGTTGAAGACTGCTTCCAGGCGACGTTTCTGGTGCTGGTGCGACGGGCGGCTTCCCTGCGGCGGCGCACCCTGGTGGGCAATTGGCTCTATGGCGTAGCGCGCCGGACGGCCTTGAAGGCAAGAACCATGAGAAACCTGCGGCACAAGAAAGAACAGGAAGCGGCAACGGAAAGGGCAGGCCGGTGCGCTGACCATGACCGAGACCTGCACGAATTACTCGATCGGGAACTGGAAGCCCTGCCGGACAAATACCGTGCTGCCATCGTTCTTTGCGATCTGGAGGGGTTGACCATTGCAGCCGCTGCCAAGCAGGTTGGCTGTGCCCAAGGAACGCTAAACACCCGGCTTGTCCGCGGTCGGGCCATGTTGGCGAAGCGGCTGACTCGGCGGGGGCTGACCCTGGGAACGGGAGTTGTCACCGCCGCATTGGCCCAAAATGCCGCATCGGCCGCCATGCCGTCGCCGCTAGTAACGTCAACGGTAAAAGCTGCGGGTTTGTTCGCTGCGGGCCAGGTAGCTTCCGGCGTCATCGGGGCCAAGGTTGCCGCTTTAACGGAAGGAGTGCTCAAAACCATGTTGTTGACAAAATTCAAGAACCTGGCCATCGTGCTGCTGCTGGCAAGCAGCATTGTCGGAACAGGGACCATCGTTGTCGTCAGCCAGAATGTGGCGGCGCAACCGGAGCAGAAGCCTGCAACGGGGCCAGGAAGTCAGCCCTCTCCGGACGATCCCGGCGACTCGAAACCGGCTCCGGTGGAGAAACAGGTTGGCACCGATGCCTACGGCGACCCCTTGCCTCCCGGAGCCTTGGCCCGTCTGGGGACTGTACGGTTTCGGGCTGGGTCGGGTGTTTCTTTCCTCGCGTACACCGCCGATGGCAAGACCATTGCCTACGACGGCCACGGCTCTGACGATGCGATTCGTATGGTCGAAGCACGCACCGGCAAAGAACTCCGGTCATTCCAACTTAACGTCAAGCCATTGGTACCACTTGGCCGGCCGGAGCTTAGCCCCGACGGCAAGATGCTGGCCGTTGCCTGTAGTAACCCCAGTGAGTGGAACGACCCCAAAAAAATCCAAGGCGTCATTGCTTTTTGGGACACCGCGACGGGCCAAGAACTCAAACGTATCGACTGCGGCGGCATACCAGGATCGGCTTTGGCGTTCAGTCCTGACGGCAAGCTTCTCGCCGCGGACGGGCAGGTGTGGGATGTTGCTACCGGCAAAAAACTGCGCGGTCTGTTCGGGGAAGTCCCGGCATTTTCGGCCGATGGGAAGTGGCTGGCACTGGCCAGCGGCCTGTCAAGTCGTGAGAAGTCGGTCTCTCTTTACGATACGGCCGGCTGGAACAAGGTACGCGACATGGACGCAGACCCGCCCGGCAAGATGGCTGGTCAGTCCCGCCCTGCGCTGACCTTCAGCCCGGACGGTAAATGGCTGGCCGCCGTGACTTCCGATGGCGGCGTCCGAATCTGGGAAACGGCAACAGGCAAGATGGTCGATTTCTTATCGGCGCAGAACGGCGACTCGTGCTCACTGAGCATCTCTGCCGACAGCAAGCTGCTGGCCGTCGCCTCATGTTACGGCCCCTTGAACCGCACGATGATTTGGGACCTTGCCACACGGAAGCCCCTGCACGAACTCGACGCGGCGCGCGTGGTCGCCTTTACTCCGCCGGGCGTGACGCCTATCCTCCTGGCCACCGGGGGCGGACCGGCAGCATCTTCGACGCAAGGGGGCGCCCCAGCCGTGCGTTTCTGGGATCCCACCACAGGCAAGGAGGTTTCAATCAATAACGCCCCTTACGGTGCCGTGCAACTGACGCGCTGGCTGCCCGACGGCAAAGTGCTTGCGGTTTACCCTGCGGAAAAGTGCTATCGCCTGTGGGATGGGCGATCTCGGCAAGCAGTTGGCCAAGGTCTCTACCGGAGACAAGCAAATTGTCTACTCTGTCGCGTCCTCTGACGGCAAATTCCTGGCCATCAGCCACTGGCGCGGATTTCAGGGAGACGACGAGGCCATTTATCTCTTCGATGTCCAGGCCGGCAAGGAAATCCATCGTTTTGGACCAAAAGAAGACGGTTACCCGGTCGGCTTCACCTCCGGCAGCCGATTCCTCATTGCCAGCGAACTGGTGGGTCGCCTGGCATTCTGGGATACAGCCACGTTCAAGGTGACGCGCCGTCTCGACTTGATAAAGGAACCCAGGGGAGGTGCGAAGCACATCGCCATATCAGCGGACGGCAAATCGCTTGTCCTGGAAATGGAGGTGCGTGTGCCGCCGCCTCCTGAAATTACCTTCGATAGGGAAGCTAGTCTTTGCTTCGAACGTTACTGGTGCAGCGTGGACGTGACGACCGGCAAGGAACGCTGGCGCACCGAACAGGTCAAGCAGACCGATTCGCTGGCAATCTCCCCCGACGGCAAGGTTGTCGCGTGCGGCATGCCCGGAAAAATCCAGCTTCGCAACGGCGACACGGGCGCGTTGCTGCGCGCCCTCGATAGCGGCAGCAAGGATGTGACCCCGTGGCACCGGCAGGCCGGAGCGCTGGCCTTTACCTCCGACGGCAAGAAACTCCTCGCCGGCGACCACCACACCAACGTTTTCGTGTGGGACGTGGCCACGGGCAAGGAACTGCACAAGCTGGCCGGACATCGCGGCCGAATCTTCTCTATTAGCGTTTCTCCGGATAACACGATGTTTACCACGGCCAGCGAGGATTCCACCGTGATGGTATGGCGCCTGGAATGAAGGATAGGGGCGATGGCAAGGACAGCGTCAAGGACATGGACACTAGACCGTTCCGCGATCACCACGGTAGCTGCGGCATCGACGAAGTCGCGGAACAGGTGTCGGGACTTGGCTTATCTTCAGTGGTGGCAGAAAATCCGAAGTGCGAAAGCCGAAATCCGTCTCATCATGGCAACTTGCGCAACTTCAAGTATCGGGACAAAAATGCCATCTGATCGGCTGGCTGACGGGTATTCATTCTTGTATATCAACACCGCGCCGGCAGGACGGTTCCAGCTGGCAATCATGTTTGCAACTCGTTTCCACGGTCCGCCGTGGGAACAGCAGCGCACGTTCCCACGGCGGACCGTGGGAACGAGAGAAAGGTCACACATATTACCAGGAGATTGAATTCATGGCGAAAGCAGCTTCCACCGGAAACAACAAGGCGATGACCAAGTCAGAGATCGTCGCCACGCTGGCTGAGAAGGTCGGCATCAGCAAGAAGCAGGTAAACGAGTTCTTTTTGGCTCAGGCCGACCTGGCCTACAAGCAAGCCAGGAACACGTTCGTGCTCCCAGGCATTGGCAAGCTAGTCATGGCGGAACGCCCGGCTCGGACGATGCTCATGCGTTTCGGACCCAAGGCCGGTCAGACGGTCGAAGTCCCGAAGAAGAGGGTCGTCAAGTTCCGCGTGGCCAAGGCTGCCAAGGACGCCATCCTCGGCAAGAAGTAAGCATGACAAGATGACAGGATGACCAGGTGACCGCGTTTAGCGACGCTTCGGAGAAGCGTGGGGCCGCACGCTTCTCCGAAGCGTCGCTAAACGGTCACCCGGTCAACCGCTGTCCAGCGGCTTGCCGCGCCGGCGGGCAAAATCGACCACGGCATCAGCCTGTTCTTCGGTTTCGATGGAGCCTGGTCGCAAACGCCGCACTCTGGCAATGGCGTTCTGGGCGGTAAGGCCCTTTTGCACCAGGTAGCAGGCGAGCACAACACCAGTCCGGCCCAGGCCGGCGCTGCAGTGGATCGCGACGCCCATTCCGCGATCCAAAGCTCGCTGAATTGCCGACACACAACGATCCAACTGATCCTGTGGGGGCGCTTCCATGTCTATCATTGGTTCATGGAACAGCAACAGGCCCGCATCTTCAACCCAGTCCCGGCGCAGATGATCTTCCGTGAGCGATACCAGCAGCTCGATACCCTGAATGCGCAACCAGAGCAGATCCTCCGCCGACGATGGACGAGCCAGCGCCGCCAGAGACGGTTTGTCGATCCAGGAAAAACCCTCGGGGTATGACATGTGGTGAGTGGTGAGTGGTGAGTGGTGAGTGGTGAGTGGTGTCTGTGGACCACTCACCACTCACCACTCCACCACTCACTCCTTCAGCCATGCAACGGTTTATGTCCAAAGCGCTGCCGCATGAGGTTTGCCTGTTGCCAAACCTTCGCATGAATACGAAGGAAATCAATCAGGTTGGCCGTGGTAATTCCCAGGTATTCGGCAGCATCGCTCACTCGTGCCTCGACCGACAAGAGAACATCCAGAACCACGCCCACGGCAGGCCAGAACCGCTGATCCTTTCGAGTCAGATGCAAACGGCCGTCGGCGTCCCGAGGAGCGCGGTACTCTTCGCTGGCTGCCAGGACACCGAGAGGGGATTCATCGCGCACCTGGAGGTAGAGCGCTTCCCGAAGCCGGCGCAAAGCTCGGAGGCGATTCTCATGTTGCGACCGGCTCTCTTCCGCGATGACAATGATCCCGCTTGGCAAGTGCCGAATCCGGACCGCCGAGCTGGTCTTGTTGCGCTTTTGCCCGCCTGGTCCACTGGCGCGGTATGTGTCCACGGCACACTGGGCCAGCAGCTGCGAATCACTCAGTCCTGTCCAAACTGTGCGCCGGTTTTCGGGCATGGAAATTCTTGGATTCAAGCCGATTCTTCCTGGGCTGCCGCTTCGGCCAGAGGAGCAACCAGGTTGAGAATCGTTCCTAGCTGGGCAAGGCGCATGCCGTAACGGTCGAGGAATTCTTGCATACCGAAATCGTTATCGAGCGAATCGCTGCCATTCTGGCACAGGTGGTCGGTCAATTCAGCAATCAGGCTGCCATAGGCGCGTTCCAGGATGGGAGTGGCGCTTTTGCAGGCCTCGGCCAGGCCAGGAAAATCATGCTGCCAGCGACATAGGAACGCTGCGCCAGCGGGCGTTCATGTCATGAGCGGCGGCGAAAACCATCAAATGCGACAGTTGCTCCCGTTGCACTTCCAGTATCTGCCGCAAGATATCAACCGTTTCCGAAGCCGGCGGCGCGGCGCCTGACTGATCAGCCGACGGAAAAACCACGGGGGGCGTCACTTCAAATTGAAAACTCATGAAAGCCTCATCATCGCGATGACTTGTTGGCGTGGATAATGAATAGTTATAACTCTACACAGACGCGAACGCGATGACCATAGGCAAGCATGGACAAGCGGAAAAAAACTGACTGGTTGGGCCTTGCAAACGGTGCTGGCGGTGTCTGTCAGCGCCATGTTTCATTGGCCCGAAATTCCTGAACAGGCCCAAGCCAGAAATCCAGCGCGATCAGCAGCTGTCCAGCCGACATGGGGTGCTTGGCCATCAGTCCGTGAAAAAGCTGCAAGGTTGTCTCGGCTTTTTTCAGGAAATCAGTACGGCCGGTCAGCCTGGCCAAACGAAGCATTGCCGTAACAGCCGTTGCATTTCCAGAAGGGATCGCGTTATCCTGCGCTTCCTTGGTCCGCGCGATCAACTGTTCATGGTCCCGGCCCGTGAAGAAGAAGCCGCCTTCAGACGCATCCCAGAATTGATCGATCATAACATCCGCCAGACGTATCGACTCCTCGATCCAGCGCGGCTCGAACGTAGCTTCATAGAGAGAAACGAGTCCATCGAGGACAAAGGCATAGTCCTCGAGATAGCCGTTGAGCTTGGGCGCGGCACCCTGGCTGTAAGTCCGGAGCAGCCGGCCGTCAGGAGTGCGCATCTCCCGGAGGATGAAATCGGCCGCCTTGCGCGGCAGCCTTATAAGTCTCGTTATCCACAACCTGTGCAACAGCGGCAAAGACCGCAATCATCAATCCGTTCCACGAAGTCAGCATCTTGTCATCCTGCCCAGGCCGGATGCGGCGCCCGTGCGCCGCAAAGAGCTTCCGCTTCGCATCATCGAGCAAGCGGCGCAGTGCAGCTTCGTCCATCTTCAGTAGACGGGCATCCTGACCGTATGTCTTGGCCCTGTGCAGAATGTTGTGCCCTTCCCAGTTGCCCTCGGGAGTGATGTCGTAGACGTAACTGAACACCTCCATTACATCGCGGCCCAGCACTTCCTCTGCTTCGTGCGCCGACCACACATAGAATTTGCCTTCTTCACCCTCGCTGTCAGCATCCAGGGTGCTGTAGAAGGGACCTTCTGCGCTGGTCATCTCGCGCAAGACGAAACCGAGCGTTTCTTCGACGATCTCCCGGTAGAAAGCTTCGCCCGTCGCCTGGTACGCTTCCACATAGGCCAGGCTCAGGAGTGCGTTGTCGTACAGCATCTTTTCAAAATGCGGCACCAGCCAGCGTTCATCGGTACTATAGCGGGCGAAGCCTCCACCGAGATGATCGTAAATGCCGCCCATTGCCATACGATCGAGCGTCAGCCTGGTCATGCGCAGTGCGCTCTCATCGTCAAAACGCTTCCAGGCACGCAAGAGCAAGCGAAGGTCCATGGGATGCGGGAATTTCGGAGCCGAGCCGAACCCACCCTGAGTTGCATCGAACACGCGGGCAAGGCCGGCCACCGCGTTGCGTATCAATCCCGGATGCAACTCGCATGGCCCCTCACCCCAACCCCTCTCCCCCGCTACGGGGGAGAGGGGTTGGGGTGAGGGGGCATGATGGGCGACTCCCAAATCGGATCGGCTTGCCCTGCGGAGTTGTTCTGTGATCTGTGCGGACGACTGGTCGATTTCGCCGCGGCGAGTCTGCCACGCATCGACAAGTGCCAACAACACGCGCTTGAATCCGGGCCGCCCATAGCGGTCATCAGGTGGGAAATAGGTTCCTCCGAAGAATGGCTTGCATTCAGGAGTGAGGAACACCGACATGGGCCAGCCGCCCTGACCGGTCAATATTTGCACCGCGGTCATGTAAATTTGATCGAGGTCGGGCCGTTCTTCCCGGTCCACCTTGATGGAAACGAAGTGTTCGTTGAGGATGCGAGCGCTCTCGTCATCCTCGAAGCTTTCGTGTTCCATGACATGGCACCAGTGACAGGCCGAGTAACCGATGCTGAGGAAGATCGGCCTATCCAGTTGTTGCGCCCGTTCGAGCGCTTCCGGCCCCCACGGGAACCAGTCCACGGGATTGTGAGCGTGCTGCTTTAGATAGGGGCTTGTCTCTTTCGCCAGATGGTTGGTGACTGCCGGCCGCGTGGTCATTGTCTACTGCACGACATTCCCATCAATGGTGAGCGTGACAGGTGCTTCCTGAAGGTCGGTTTTGATCTGAAGCTGGCGGTGAACGTCGCCGGGTTTGGAAGGTTTGTATTTGATTAGCAATGCCTGGGTGGGTGAGGGTGAGGATGTGACCGGCACATCGGCGGAGATGCCGTCGCCCATGCCCTCAATCGACAGGATACGGAACTGCTTGTTGCCGCGGATCAGCACTTTGCGAACCACTTCCTCGCCAAGCCGGGCATTGGTAAGATTCAATGAAGCAGGCGTGACCACCAGCGACCCCTGAATGTTGGCCGAGACGACGACGGGCACGAGAGGACTGGCCGGATCGTTCGTCTTCAAAAAGATTTCCCACTTGTGGTCGCCTGCGGGAGCATTGGCTTGGAGCGTTGCCTTCACGTGATAGCCAACGCGATAGCCGTCCCGAACCGTCCGGCGGTAGAACTCCTCGTGGGCAATGTCGAGAGGGGTGCCGTTGGCGGCCACGCCGGCCACCCGCCAGTCAAGTACGCCGGCGTATTCGACATCGATGTTCTGCGTCGGGGTCTGTCCCTGAGCCACATTGCCGAAACTCACGTCGCCGGGATTGAAAACAATGTCCGGGCGGCTGACTGCGGATATTTTCAACTCGGCCGACGAGCTAAATTGCGGGTTGGCGATGGTCACAAATATAGTTGCAGCCTTTGGACCGGTGAATTTGTGCATCTATCATGACTTCGAGCTGGCCTGTTTGTTTGGGACCGAGAACCGCCGGCTTGGGAACAGTCTGTGATGCAAACACAGGAAGTGCGTGTCGAAATTTCGAGGGGGACCGCATAGGGATTCGTCATGGGAAAGCCGTGCATGACCTGGGAGCCGTAAGCCACATTGCCGAAGTCGTAGCTGAGGTCGCGTTCCTTCGACTTAGGATCCTTCAAAGGAAAAATCTTCTCGCCCCAGGGACGGTCCTGCTGCGCAAGCACGACTGTCGCCCCCAATACAAAAGCTGCTAGAGCCAGCACCCAGTTTCGCATGATCCCGTTCACTCTTTGGACCTCCAACTCATGATACTCATTCTCTTCCCGGATTCTAACGCCCCTATCGAAACTTGTGAAGGGGGGATTGCTGCCACGCAGCCTCACAGGCCCTTGAATTCATATATCGAACGAAAGCACTCAGTTTGTGCAATCTACTGGGAGCCATCATGAAGACAGATATTACAGAACTGACACGATTGTCGCTAATAGGGGGACTGGAAAAACTGCGCGATGCCGTCCATTCGTTGGCTGAACCGCTTTCCGACCAGGAGCTTTGGCTAAAGCCGGCGGTTCCGGGAAACTCCGCCAAGGAGAGGGTAGAGGATGGAGGATGGAAAAAAACCGGCGAACGCCGCTTCATCCTCCATCCTCTATCCTCCATCCTCTTCCCCGCTTCAGGATTTCACCATCATCCACGCCTGCGGCCTGCAGCGGCCCATTCTTCTTTGATGAAGCGCAGACCTTGTGTGTAGACTTCCTCGGCACTGGGGAACAAATCGCGCCAGACGCGAGTGGCTGCCGCGAGAGCCGGCAAGGCTCGCCCAAACGACTCGATCACCAGCCAGCCGTCGTAGCCGGCCTTGCGCAGCGCCCGGAAGGTTTCATCCCAATGAACTTGCCCGGTACCCGGTGTACCGCGGTCGCATTCGCTGAGGTGAACGTGAACGAGCCGGTCGCCAAGGGCGGCAATCGCCCGGCACTGGCTCTTCTCTTCGATGTGGGCATGGAAGGAATCGTGCATCGCCCGGAAGCTGGGATGGTTGACGCGATCGACCAGTGTACGAGCATCGGCGGCAGTGTTCAGGAAGTAGCACTCGAATCGGTTCACATACTCAATCGCGAGCTTAACGTTGGTCTTGGCGGCAATCTCGGCAGCCTGTCGAAGCACGTCGGCGGCTCGCTTCTTTTCATCCTCGGTAGGCCCGCCGCCGGAAAACACGCCCAGCGGCGAATGATACGGCCCCGCCAGCACGTCGCCGCCGAGTGTGGCCGTCATGTCGATGGCCCATTGGAGCCGGTCCACAGCAGCCTTACGAATCGCCGCATCCGGACTGATCGGATTCGCTTCCGGCGTGGCGACGGTGACGGTGGTGCAACCGAGGCCCTGGTTGTCGAGTTCCTTGCGGATCGCCTTGAAATGAGCGGCATCCCCCTCGAAGAGAGGCACTTCGACGCCGTCGAAACCGGCTTTCTTCAGTTTGGCGATGATGGGAAAGTGTTCGCTCGTGACGTGGGTGGTCCACAGAAGCAAGTTCATGCTCGTTTTCATAAGTGGCGGCTCCTGGTGTTTTAGGGTAATGGATCGAGACGCATGTGCATGGTATTGTGAGCATGTGCTGTGCAGACGGCAAGCATTTCCTGTTGGAATTCAGAACGTTGGCTCAGCGATGGCCATGCACGAAAGAAAATGGCCAGCGATGACAAGGTCCCGATCCTCATCGGGCAGGACCTGCTCGTTCGTCGATTGACAAACTGTTCCGAATAAGATAATGCACGCCGAATAGACCGGATCGTCGAGGTCCAGCAAGCTCTTGTGGAGGATAGACCATGTCAGACAGCATTCGTTGTCGGTTGTCCTTTTGTGGTTTTCTTGGCATCGGAGTGCTGGTTATGTTGCTCGGCATCAGCCTGGGTGCCGGCCAGCCGCACAGCCGAAGGAAATCATCAACACCATCGGCATGAGGCTGGTGCTGATCCCGGCGGGCAAGTTCCTGATGGGCTCGCCGAAGGAAGAGAAGGACCGTGTTACGTACGAAGAGCAGCACGAAGTGTCGATCACCAAGCCGTTTTACCTGGGCGTCTATGTCGTGACCCAGGCCGAGTACGAGAAAGTCATGGGGAACAACCCCAGTTACTTCTCCGCCAAGAACGACGGCAAGGACAGAGTCAGGTACATGGACACTGGGCAGTTTCCGGTGGAAAGCGTCTCCTGGGACGACGCCGTGGCTTTCTGCAAGAAGCTGTCGGAGTTGCCGGAAGAGAAGAAGGCGGGGCGGGTTTATCGACTGCCGACCGAGGCCGAATGGGAGTATGCCTGCCGGGCCGGCACCAAGACGCTCTTCCACTACAGCGATAGGCTTGCGGTCTTCCACAACGACTATTCGCTGTTGTCCAAGCAGGCCAACTTTGATGGCAACTACCCGTATGGAGCGTATGGAGGAGACGGCATGGGGCCGTATCGTGCGGGGGGGACGGAGAAGGTCGGCACGTATGCTCCCAATGCTTTCGGCCTGTACGAAATGCACGGTAATGTCTGGCAGTGGTGCCAGGACTGGTATGATGCGAACTACTACAAGAACAGTCCCAGGGAAGATCCTCCGGGGCCTGCGCAGGCCTCGCTCCGGGTCGTTCGCGGCGGGAGCTGGTTCAACATCGGCTTTGACTGCTGGTACGCGGACCGTTTCTGGTTCGAGCCAGGCAACCGGGGCAGCGCGATTGGCTTCCGCGTGGCCGCAGTTCAGTCCGGGAACTGAGCGGGGTTGGGCAAGAGCGGAGGCTCTCGCGCAGGGCCGTTCAGGCGACGAAGCACACGACCTATGCGGTTCTCCAACCGGCCTACGAAAGTGTCGTCGCCGAGTGGACGGTCCGTGGCCTCATGGCGGCGAAGCACGTTACTCACGAGAACAATTCGGAGACCCGGCATTTGAAGCCAGGCAACACGTCATCACCGTCCAGAATCGCAGACTCGTGAAGGATACGTCCTTCATCCATTGAACAGTAAACCGCAACCGTCCGATCCTCGGGGTCAACAATCCACACCATGCGGACCCCACTCTGAAAGTATTCTGTCATTTTTTCTCGGATTTTGCTCATGCGATTGCTGGGGGAGAGAACCTCCACAGCCACATCGGGAGCAATCTCGGGTAGCCTTGCGGTTTCTGGTCTAGCGGCAGGCGTTCCGCACTCCAATAGCTGATATCGGGGCCTTTGACAGTGTCAGGATCTCGTTCCGTCACCAGTCCTGTTTCAACAGTGGCCCTGCCGTGGCCGGTTGATTCACCAAAGCGATCGAGTACCATCCCGATTCCAGCTTGTTGGCGTCCGTGCTGAAATCCTGGTCTGCACACAGGTACAACCTCCCCTCGAACCAGTTCCACTTTGGAGCCGTCTTCAGGCGGCGGCATACGTAAGAACTCTTCCGCCGTGATGAGTTTTTGAGTTACAGTAGACATGCTGAATCTCCACTGAACCGGCGATCTACTATCCTTTTCCACTCTAACCCATTTCTCCTCCTGCGCCGACTGCAACACCGCATCCAGCACCACCTGCGTCAGCCGCGGACGATGCTCTGGTCGCGGTGGTCGAAGTATTGCAAGCGGTATCGAAGAAATGGTTGACCTGGCAATAGGCATTGGAATGCACCGGCTCATGAAGCCGTAGCCGATTATGCAGATGTTCAGAGGTTTCGCCACGGGATAGCTCCCACCTATGGAAAATGCCTGTAAATGTTTCGCCGATGCATCACTCGCAACAAGTGAACCTGTTTCCGGTGGCTGTCCAATTGCAAGCCAAGCCGATAGTCCCCGAAACGAACCTTGTAGAAATCCTTATAGCCTTTCAGCTTTTGGAGTTTTCCAATTTTGATTGGGTTTTCGGCTGCTGGCAGCAGTTCAAAGACAAATGACTCAACCCGGCCGCGAGCCTTTGTCGGAAGCGAAGCCATGTCGTTCAGGAAAGAAGTCGCTGAGACGATTGTCCAAGTCATCGGTATTTCCTGACACGAGGCTTCTTCATTCGAGCGTAGCGATGTTTGGCTTCTTCAAGTGAAATAGGCTCTTCTTTGGCAGCGTCCTGGAGGATTTCTCCCAGAAAATGATCTTCCACTAGTTCCTCCAACTTCTCGAAGGTGGCCAGGTCCAGGATGACTCCGATCGGCTTGTTTTGCTTGTTCACCACGTACTGTTTCTTGATTTTCATCACTGTCACCCAATTCAGAAGCACAGATCGACGCACCACCAATCGCTGGGCACGCCGCATTCCATGATAGCTGGTATCAGCTTGTCAAAGTTCAGTTTGCCCGTGCCGAACGTTTGTGATCGCCCACGTGAGGGGCGTGCGGGTTCGTGTCCGGACCGAAATAACGCAGCGTGACCAACGGCTCGCAACCCGTGTTGTCGAAGACGACTCCCTCGCGGGCAGCGTCATGGGAAACGAAAACCTCGTCCTCGGTCAACTCGCCGAAACGAATCATCGCCGGAGTCTGCAAACGCTGCTTGCCAATCCAGCCGCTCCCTTGCACGGCAATGAGACCGTAAGCTCCGGTGTCCTTGATCGTTACCTTGGTGCCGGGATTGACGGTCAGCTCCTTGGCGCTGAATAGCTCCTGGCCATTTACCTTACCATAGACGATCCAACGGTCCATGTACCCTTCGCTGGCGGTGTGGGCTGCGGGGATCGGTTCAAGATAGTGATGGTCCTTGAAGATGGGATCGACGTTGGCTTCCCAATCGAGCTGATCGACGAGGTAGTCGAGATCGTGGTGCCGTTCCGGCGGCACGTCCTTGGTCAAGAGTTCCCAGGGTACTGGACGGCCTTCCACCATTGATTGATACATGCCGAAGACATCGGATCCCCACTGTGGCTCGTAAGTGACCAGCGAGCCGGGGGCGTGCAAGATGCAAGGCGGCACCAGCCAGCCCGTGCCCGGTTTGAGCCGATAGGCCTTGCTGAGGTCAAGGATGCCGTTATCGCCCTCGTTCCAGCGCTCCAGGCAGCGGCGGACGTCGGCCTTGGTAGTTCCAGGCTCTAGGCCGAAAAACGTATAGGGAAAGTTGTTGCACGTGGCATTGAGCTGCGGCGGGAAGTAGTAGGACTCTGGTTTGCCTTGCTGGCCGACGAGTACCGCCTGAGCGGTGTTCTGGTGCAGGTGGATGGGAATGGGGCCGAGGTTGTCGAAGAACTTGCTGTAGACCGGCCAGCGCTGATAACGCTCCCAGATGGCCGGCCCCACCAGGCGAGGCCCGTGCAAGCCGATGGCGTCGCGGAGCGTGAAGGCACGTTTGCCGCCATGCACGACGTAGCTCAACCCCTCATCCGGCGGAGCGCCTTCGTTGGCCGCCGGGGTCGTTGATCCGAACCAGCGTTCGTCAATGCCTCCGCGCTGGGCGCCCAGGGCATAGAGATCTTGCTGGGCGAGCTTGAGCCGCCTCCCCGGCATCAGAAACGAGCGCGGCACCCACGTCGGCGCCAGGCGGAGAATGCCGTCGCCCGCCTCCATTGCTTGCCTGACCTGCCCAGGGGAAGGTTCTGTCCGCTGAGGTGTAGGGACAGGCTTTGGTTTTGGTTTCGCTGCTGCTTTCGGCTTTGCTTTGGTTACTGCGGTTTTTGAGGCCATGCTGTTCAACTCCCAAGTGTGAGGTGCAATTCGGCTTCTGAGGATTGCTTATAGCCCGTCAACGGGGGTCAAGCAAGGATAAAAGTGGGCTGGTACGGAGTTTTTGTGGAAAATTGTCCGGTCAGCTTGGCCCCAGAACGGCTGAAAAGAGCTGCTGTGGGTGTGGTCCAAAGACACCACTCACCATTCACCACTCACCACTTCAAAGATACAGTCTATTTCAACAGCAATGTGAAAGGGGAGCGAAACCATCCCGACGGCACTTCGAGCCCCCACACCGGCGTCGTCGCCAAAAACGTTGGCCATCAGCTCCGAGAACCCATCAATAACCTGGGGAATTTCCTTGAACTCGGAGGTGCAGTTCACCATCCCCACCGTCTTGACCAGCTGCTTGACCCTGTTGAGCGAGCCAAGAGTATCACGCACCGTGCTGAGTATAGCCAAACCGACCGCCCGAGCCGCCTCCTTTCCCTGTTCCAGGGTCAAGTCCGCGCCGATCCGGCCCAGATGCTGTTTCCCCTCGATCTTCGCTGGGCCGTGGCCCGACACGTAGAGCAAATTGTCGCAGAGCACGGCCATCCGGTACTTCGCCACGGGCTTGGGAGCTGGAGGGAGGGTCAAATGTAGCTCCCGGATTCGTACTTCCGGTTTGGATGGCATCGAACTTCTCATCTAACACATTTCCCCAACGCAACTTCCGTTGGGCCATTATATTCGTGAACGGGAGAAAAGGCCAGCGCTGGAATGAGTCATCCCCGCAGTCTTTCACGTGCCATCGACAAGATCAGCGCATGGTCAAACGCCAGAGTGGGCGGGGTTCGTAGACTGTGCCAGCCCGCTTCGCTGGCATCGTCCGGATGAGAAAATGCGCTTGCCAATTGGCAGCGGATGTCCTTCCTTGTAGTGATACAGAAGTACCCAGGCCGGAGAACCTCCCATGACTGTTGAACTTGCAGCTAGCGCCGGCGCGACAAGCCAGTGGACTGCGCCGGCACCTTCTCGGGTTAGAAGACCTGAGCCGCGTGGACATAGAAAAAGTGCTCGACACTGCGGAAGAATTCGTCGAAGTCAGCCAGGGCAAGCGCAAGAAACGCACCGACTTGCAAGGCAAGGTGGTCGTCAATTTGTTCTTCGAGCCGTCCACGCGCACCCGCACCAGTTTCAGCCTCGCGGCCAGGCGCCTCAGTGCCGACACGATTGACTTCAC
Source organism: uncultured Gemmataceae bacterium (assembly GCA_963804745.1). Classification (GTDB taxonomy): domain Bacteria; phylum Planctomycetota; class Planctomycetia; order Gemmatales; family Gemmataceae; genus CAWDRY01. Next base: position 182,228 of record CAWDRY010000043.1, on the reverse strand, counting down.
CAGTAGCGGATCCAGCGTTAGCAAGGGGGAAACCTTCATCGACACGGCCAAGAACATCGAAGCGATGGGTGTGGACGTCATGGTCGTTCGCCACTCGGTGCCCGGAGCGCCGCACCTGCTGGCCAATCACCTGAATTGCAGCGTCGTTAATGCCGGCGACGGCGCCCACGAACACCCGACGCAGGGTCTGCTCGACATCTTCACCATTCGCCGGGTCAAGGGCCAGGTTGAGGGATTGACCGTCGGCCTGGTCGGCGACATCGCCCATAGCCGGGTGGCGCAGCAACATTCATGGTCTCTTGAAGCTGGGCGCCGACGTCATCGTCTGCGGCCCGTCAACGTTGGTGCCGGCGAGCATCAGCAAGTTCGGCGTCGAGGTTGCTCACTCCCTCGACGACATCTTGCCGCGCTGCGACGTAATCAACGTGCTGCGCATCCAGTTCGAGCGGCAGCGCAGCGGACTGTTCCCGTCGATCCATGAATACGCCCATCTCTTTGGCATGGACAGCGACCGCCTGCGCAGGGCCAAGCCCAACATTCTCTTGCTCGCGCCCGGCCCGATCAACCGCGGCGTGGAAGTTACTCCCGAGGTCGCCGACGGCCCGCATTCGGCGATTCTACAGCAGGTGACCAACGGCCTTGCAGTGCGCATGGCGGTGCTGTATTTGTTATGTGGGCAGCCGGCGGCCGAGTAATGAAGTGATCGCGAATTGAATCGAGGATAAGGAGCCTTCCATGCGGACAAAATCAGCGAGCAAGAATTACTATCTTGACGAGAGAAAAGTCAAACGTGTTAAGAGGATACTCAAGGCCAACTCAGAGCAACAGGCAATCGAGCGAGCGCTGGAAATGGTCTTGGATGACGAACGTATTGCCAAGAGCCACGCGAAGTTCCTGAAGAGCAATGTCGAGATACAAGATGCGCTCGGGCACCCTTCGTCATGATCCAAAAGGTCCTGTTTGACACTTCGGTGTATGTGCGAGCCTTGCGTGAGGGGCGGCACTGAAATGCCGGACGCCAGGGGTTCAGGCTCCATGCGAGTCTACTTTTCAGTGGTGGTTGGTTCCGAACTCCTGCGGGGTGCCCGAGACAGACGTTCCCTGAAACTCGTAAGAGAACTGTGGCAAGACTTCAAGAAGGCCAGAAGGTCGATAGTCCCCGAGCCCAATGATTGGTTTGATACTGGGGTGATTTTTGCCAAGATGTCTGCAAGATACGGGTACAATTCCATCGGTCAGTCCAGACTGGTCCACGACACGCTCATCGCTGTGTCTTCCAGACGGCATGGGCTAACAGTGGTCAGCTTCAACGTAGCCGACTTTCAGCGTATTGCTGAGTTCCGCCCGTTTTCGTTTCTCTCCGCTCAGGACGCGGGATATTAGATGTTCGACGATACGAATAATTCTTCGGCGCAACACCATGCCCTCCGCCGCCAACACCTCCAGCAATCCCTGATCGCTGAACAACTCGACCTCCTGCTCGTCACCAACCCGTTCAACGTCACCTATCTCACAGGCTTCAGCGGCGAAAGCAGCTATCTCGCTGTTGGGCGGGATCGAACGATCCTCATCAGCGACGGCCGGTTCGTCCAGCAAATGGCCGATGAGTGCCCCGGCCTCGAAACGCACTTCCGCCCGACTTCACAAACTCTCCCGCAGGTGACGGCGGAGGTTTTGAGCAAGCTCGGCATTCGTTCTGTCGGCTTCGAGAGCGGCCATCTCACGGTTGCCGAGTGGGAAACGCTCCGTGAGCTGACGAAAACGATTGACTGGAAAGGCAAGCCGGACCGCGTTGAACGGCTACGGATCATCAAAGATGCGAGCGAAGTGGCCCAGATATGCGAGGCCATCGGCATCGCCGAACGTGCCTTCATTGCTTTCTGTAACCTGCTCCGGCCCGAAGACAGCGAAAAAGACCTGGCCGACGCTCTGGAAAGTCACATCCGGCGAATAGGCGGCAAGTGTTCCAGTTTCCCCAGCATCGTAGCGGTGGGGGAACGCTCGGCCCTGGCTCATGCGCCGCCGACGCAGCGCTCCGTGGCTGAGTCCGATTTCTTGCTCGTGGATTGGGGTGCCAGCGGCAGATTCTACAAAAGCGACTTGACACGTGTTATCCTTACCCGTAAGAATTCAGCTTTCTCGCATGGGCGCGGCTTCAGGAGACCTGGGCCCAAACTCGAGGAGATACATGAGCTTGTGTTGCGGGCGCAGCAGGCTGCTCTGGCCGTCATCCGGCCTGGAGTAAAAGGCCAGGAAGTGGATGCCGCAGCGCGGGCCGTTTTTGCCGAGGCTGGTTACAGCGACCATTTTGGACACGGTCTGGGACACGGCATTGGACTGGAAGTTCACGAAGGCCCCACACTCCGGCCAAAATCGGAGGCGATCCTGCAACCTGGCATGGTAGTCACGGTGGAACCGGGCCTTTATTTCCCAGGATGGGGTGGTGTTCGCATTGAAGATGACGTGCTGGTCACGGCCGACGGATACAATGTTTTGACCAGCGTGCCAAGGGAATTGACACCGATTTAGGAGGAAATGGAGGTCATGGTGGCAGACGATTCATCCAACGTTCCAAGCCCTTTTGACGTACAAACGATCAAATCGCTGGTTTCGCTGATGACCCGGCATGACCTGAGCGAGATCGATCTGCGCGAGGGAGACTTGCGAATTCGGCTGCGCCGCGGCCTTCCAGTTAGCAACGTGGCTCCTGTCGCCTTCCCGCCTATCACTGCTGCTCCTGCTCCGGCAGTCATCCCCAATGCCGAGCCGAAGGCCGACACTCCCGCCAAACCGTTGCACGAGGTCAAAAGCCCCACTATTGGCACGTTCTACAGCGCTCCGAGTCCTGGCGCCGAGCCTTTCGTTCACGTCGGTGCGCGCCTCACGCCCACCACCGTCGTCGGCATCATTGAGGCCATGAAGCTCTTCAGCGAGATCACGGCCGATTGCTCTGGCGTGGTCAAGGAAATTTTGGTGGAGAATCAGCAACCGGTAGAGTTTGGACAGGTGCTTTTCAAGGTGGATCCCACAGGCTGATTTGCTCTCGTTCCCATGGTGCTCCGTGGGAACGCCGGGCCACGTTCCCACGGAGAACCGTGGGAACGAGGAAATGGCTGATGTTTCAACGTATTCTTGTTGCCAACCGTGGTGAAATCGCCCTCCGCGTCATCCGTGCCTGCCGTGATCTGGACATCGAGGTAGTCGCGGTTTTCAGCGAAGCGGACCGCGGCGCCCCGTACCTGTCCCTGGCAGACGAGGCGATCTGCATTGGCCCGGCTCCAGCGGCTGACAGTTATTTGAACATTCCGCGGCTCATTAGTGCGGCCGAGATTGCCGACGTACAAGCCATTCATCCGGGCTACGGTTTCCTTTCGGAAAACCCGCACTTTGCCGAGGTCTGCCGATCGTGCAAGATCGAGTTCATCGGCCCGCCGCACGCGGCGATGCGCCTCCTGGGGAACAAGCACGAGGCCCGCAAGCTCGCTCAGAAGGCCGGCGTACCCATCGTTCCCGGTAGCGAAGGCCTTATCGACAACGACGACCAGGCTTTGCAGCTGGCTCACAGCCTGGAGTTCCCCGTTCTCATCAAGGCGGCCGCGGGTGGCGGCGGCCGCGGCATGCGTGTGGCTCGGAACGACATCAGCCTGCGCTCCGGCCTGCAAGCAGCCCGGCAGGAGGCGGAAAAAGCCTTCAAGGACGGCAGCGTCTATCTGGAAAAATACATCGAGCAACCGCGCCACATCGAGGTACAAATCCTCGGCGACCATCACGGCAACGTCGTTCACCTTTGGGAACGCGACTGCTCGATCCAGCGCCGGCATCAGAAACTGGTTGAGGAGTCGCCCGCGCCGCACCTGCCGGCTGCCGTGCGTGAGCAGATCTGTCAAGCCGCGGTGCGCCTGGCCCGGGAAGCAAGCTACAGCAACGCGGGGACCTGCGAGTTCCTCCTCGATAAGCGAAACAACTTCTTCTTCATCGAGGTCAACGCTCGAATTCAGGTCGAACACCCCGTTACCGAGCTGGTGACGGGGATAGACCTCGTCCGCGAGCAGATACGGATTGCCGCCGGGGAAGAACTCGGTTTCACCCAGGAACAGGTCAAACATACAGGCGCGGCCATCGAGTGCCGGATCAACGCGGAGGATCCGGCCGCCGGCTTTCGCCCGACGCCCGGAATCGTGACACGCTGGCAGGTGCCCGGGGGCCCTGGTGTTCGAGTCGACACTCATGTTATCCCCGGTTACCGCGTGCCGGCCAACTACGATTCGCTTTTGGCCAAGCTCCTCGTTTACCAGCCCACGCCGCGCACTGGCCCTCGCCTGCATGCGCCGGGCCTTGCCCGAGTTCGTGGTTGAAGGGGTGAAGACGACCCTTCCACTGTACCAGGAGGTTTTCCATCACTCCAGCTTCATTGACGGCCAGGTTGATACGACCTTTATCGAAAGAAACTGGCAGAAGGGCTGATGGTGGTGAGTGGTCCGAAGGTTCTTCACCACTCACCACTCACCACTCACCACTCACCAACGTTCACCATGCCCGTTTTGGTTCATTTTCCAACTGTCCACACATCCGGCCAGGAAATTGTTGCGCTATTGTTACATCCAGTCTCGTTGCCTTACCCAGGCCGGCAGGCAACGATTTTTGGGGGTCCGTTCGGGTCGGTAAGCCGCCGGGGCCGAAATTTCCTCAAGTTTATCCGCCGAGGATCAACTCCGGGCCATTTTGTCGGATATACTTGGGGCGGATTTGCCACCCTTGAGCAAATTGACCTCTGCTGGTTCATTTCCGGCAACAAAGTGTTCTAAAATGAATCATGCTCAGGGTCGCCAGCGAGTTCGTTGTAATTGTCGGCATGGGCTAAATCCTTGGTAAATCAGCCAGCTGCGACCAAACGAGGGAAAGATTAGCTTTTAGGCAAACTGGCATACAAGTTGCTTAGGGGACTTTGGTTGGGCGGTCTGCCGCCCGGCTTTTTGGCAATCGACGAGAGGAAGGTGAGCTATGGCACGACGAGACGCATTGCTACGGTTGCACAAGTTGCTCCTGGATCGCCGTGCAGATCTGCGCAAGAAACTGGCCCGAGAACTGGCGGACCTGCGCGATTTCAGGAACACAAACACCAGCGACCCGGCGGATGTTGCCTTCGAGAGCGGCAGTGACGAGATGGCCTCGCAACTGGCGGAATTCGACGCCCGCGAACTGGGCCAGATCGAAAGAGCCTTGACACGCCTCAAGCAAGGCACCTATGGGCTTTGCGAGGTCTGCCAGACCAGGATCCCCATTGCCCGGCTCAATGCCCTTTTGTACACCACCTGCTGCATCAAGTGTCAGAGGGAGATGGAGCGCTGTCCCGATTGGGAAGAGCGCCGGGCCGGCGGCAACTGGGAGAATGTTTACGACGCCGAGACCAACCTCGAAGAACAGCGTGAGGTCAACCTGAGCGATCTGGAAATGGACCTGTCCAGCAACCATTAGCACACTGGCCCGAACCGATCATCCACACGGGGCCTGCGGTGTCAAGTCCGCGGGCCTCTCGTTTTTTGTCTCCCACGCGCATGCAGACCAACCTTGCTCAGACTACCAACCTGGCAAGAAACACGTCCCTTTCCGTCTGTGTGGTCCCGCCAACCAAGGTTTCGGCAAGTTATGATGGTTTTTCTCAAGTCCTCAGCCGCAACCATGCTTAGAATTGAGTGGCGCCCACTCCTTTCGGTGCCACACTTCTCTTGTGACAGGTGCCTGTGACCATGAAGCGCATCCTATTCTTGCTTTTCTTCGGAAGTTGTACCTTACTCGGCTGCCTTGCGGGCGTGATCTTCGCTCCCCGGCTCGTCACGCTCGCATCTGCCCAGGCTCAGGGGACCGGCGGTTGGCCCGCTCCCAGCGGTGACGTGAGCAGGTTAGGCGACCGCTTCGAGTACGTCGCCCGCCGCGTTTCCCCGGCCGTCGTCGCAGTGGAAGCGACCAAACCGTCGGGGACGGGCAGCGGCTCCCAGCCATCCCGGTCACGCACCTTCGAGGAATCAGGCTCCGGCGTGCTCATCAAGGTTGAAGGCGTGCGCAACGTGCTCGTGTTGACGAATAATCACGTTGTAGCCAATGCTCCGCCAAGCAGCATCACCGTCAATCTGGCCGACGGCCGGCTGATTCAGCCAGGATACGTGTGGGCCGACCCCGAATCGGACATCGCGCTCCTGCGCATAGACGGGATGGACAACCTCCCCACTGCCACCCTCGGCGACAGCGACACGACCCGCGTGGGCCAGTGGGTCCTCGCTGTCGGCAGTCCGTTCGGACTCAATCAGACCGTGACGCATGGGATCATTAGTGCCCGCGAGCGCGGCCAGGTAAGCCTGGGGAGCACCATCCGCATCAAGGATTTCCTCCAGACCGACGCCGCCATCAATCCTGGATCAAGCGGCGGGCCGCTCGCGAATCTCGACGCCGAGGTGATCGGCCTCAACACCGCCATCGCTTCCAACAACGGCAGCAACAGCGGCGTGGCCTTTAGCATACCGATCAACCTGGTCAAACGGGTGACGCGCCAACTTTTGGACAAGGGGAGCGTGAGCCGCGGTTATCTTGGGCTGCAAGTCGCCACCAGCTTCGAGCCTGCGGATGCCGTTCGGCTGGGCCTCGAACGTTCCCAGGGAGCGTTGGTGGAAATAGTCTATCCAGAAACACCAGCCGCCACGGCTGGGTTGCGGCCCAACGACGTCGTGCTCCAGGTGGACGGCACATCCATCCGCAACGAGAACCATTTCATCAACACGATCAGCGCGCTACCCATTGGTCAGCGTGTCCGGATTCAGATCTGGCGTGACCACAAAATGGCCACCGTTGATGCCGTCGTCGGGGATTGGTCCAAGGGACAGAACCGCTTGCGTGCCACACCATGAGGACGGTAAGCATCAACCATCAGACATGGAAACACAGATCGTAACCTGGAAAGCGTTCATTCGTCTTCATCATTGCGCATCTTACGCAAGAGAATGAACAGGCCGCCGAGCAGCAATAACAGAACAAGCATCAGACCCATGAACCAGTATTCCGTCATGAAGTCCGGAATCGCAAATGCCATGAACCAGGTACTCGTCATGAACTCCGGATGCATATCACTTATTCCTTTCTAGTTAAAATTCTCACGTCGGACATGAAAGCGTTGATCGCTCACACAGCCACAGAACTAGATGGCAGAAGTTCTATGGGACAATGCCCTTTCCAGCAAGCGCCTCACCACACAAAATCCGATTTTCCTGTATAGCCCGGTACATCGGGGGGTTAACAGCATTGTTACGCATCAACTGAACTTGGTCTTGCCAGGCACGGCAAGCGGCGCCGGCGGCAAACTCATGTCCCAGGCCAGATTGGCGGGCATCGTATCCAATTTGGAATTGAGCATCTGCTCCCACGTGAGTGCCTTGCCCGTGTAGGCAGACATCCGCCCCAGGATGGCCGTCAAGGTGCTCTCGGCGACGTTTTTCAGCTCATTCAGCGGTTTGCCGGCCCGGATGCTTTCGATCAGATCGGTGTGCTCCTGGACATAGGGGGCGCCACCTTTGCCGCTGGCGACCTTCTTATCGTTGATCGTGAAAGAACCGACCTGAGAATGGCCCTTGGTGCCGGCCAGCGCTTCAGACACGCCGCTGGCCCCCTTCATGTTGCCGTCGGCGCCGTCGATTTGCCGGCACTGGCTGAGGACGTGGACCCCTTTGGGATATTCGTAGTCGACGGCGAAGAAGTTGTAGATATTGCCGTCCGTGTTGGGATCGTTGTACGGCCTGACTCGACCGCCCATGCCGAGGGCGGCAACCGGGTGCTGGCCAAGCGCCCAGTTGATCACGTCCAGATTATGAACATGCTGCTCCACAATGTGGTCGCCGCACAGCCAGCCGAAGTGGTACCAGTTGCGGAGCTGATAAACAAGGTCGGCCGTGTTGGGCTTGCGCTCGTTGAACCAGATGTTCCCCTGGTTCCAGTAGCAGCGCCCGGCGACGATATCGCCGATGGCTCCGTCCTGAATCTGTTTCACCGTCTCCAGATAGGCTTGCTGATGGCGGCGTTGCGTGCCGGCCACGATGGCCAGGTTCTTCTTCTTGGCCTCCTCGTAGGCTTCCAGGACCTTGCGGATGCCGGGACCATCGACGCCGACGGGCTTCTCGGTGAAGATATTCTTGCCGGCGGCGACGGCCGCTTGCAGGTGCAAGGGGCGGAAGCCGGGCGGCGTGGCCAGGATAATGTAGTTGGCGCCGCTGGCGATCACTTTCTCAAAAGCATCGAGCCCCACAAAACAACGGTCCCTGGGCAGATCGACCTTGTTGTCGAGCTTCTTGACGTCTTCGCTGTTGCCAGCCTTGATGAGTGTATCACGGCAACCGTTCATGCGATCCTCGAACACGTCACCAAGTGCGACAATGTGGACGTTTTTCGCCGAGTGCAGGACATCATCCGCGGCGCCGGTCCCGCGGCTGCCGCAGCCGATCAGGCCGACCTTGATCACGTCGTTATCGGCGGCATGAACGTGAGCGGCCAGACCGGCAAGGCTCACTCCAGCGGCCACCGCCGTTGTCGCCTTGAGGAAGTCGCGGCGCGTTGCCAATGTACTCTCTTTTGTCCTCTCGGTCATGATGATTCTCCCCAGGGTTGAACAGGAAATTGGATCGTAGGCGACAGGCAAGTGGAAGCCTGCCTTCGCTTGCAGCAGTCAGGCTTGTGTGGGATACAAGCCTGACGCGCAAGCGAAGGTAAACTGGCTGCTGTCGCTCGCCTTAGTCGCTCTGTCTTGTCACTTTCGATTGCAGTCCCTTCAGGTTCTCCTGCTCCTCTACTGGCCGCACAACGCGGAAGCCGACAAATTCGGCATCGGTCAGCCACCAGATGCTGCGCGGCCGCTGCGGGTCTTGCTTCATCCATGATAGTTCGGAGCCGATTCGAGCTGCGCTGCGCAGCCGGTCCGCCTTGTCGGCCCAGGAACCGCCGCGGGCTACGTGGGAGAAGCGTTTCTCCGTGGGCAGGAGCACCGGCTGCAACGTCGGTTTGTCGGTTGGGAAACCCGCGTAGCTGTCTATTTTATAGTGATCGAGGCACCATTCCGCCACATTGCCGTGCATATCGTGCAGGCCCCACGGGTTCGGCTTCTTCTGGCCGACAGGCTGCGTCTTTTCGTCCGAGTTGCCCGCGTGCCAGGCGTAATCGTCCAGTTGCTTGAGATCATTCCCAAAGGAATAGGCCGTCTTGGTCCCCGCCCGGCAGGCGTATTCCCACTCGGCTTCCGTGGGCAGCCGGTAGGTCTTCCCGGTCTTGATCGACAGCCAGCGGCAATACTCCATCGCCGAATGATGGGTGATGCAAATAACCGGGTAAGTCTCCCGCCCGTGGCCGAACGTCGGGTCCACATAGGGCTTCGTCGGCCGGCTGACGGCGTCGATGTTGTCATTTTTCAGCCGAAACAATTCGTACTCATCCCATGTTACTTCGGTCTTTTCTATCCAGAATGGCCTGATCTCCACAGGGTGCTGCGGCCCTTCATCATCCGCGCGGCCCTTCTCCGCCGCTGGACTGCCCATTACAAACGTGGTCGTTTCACCGTTGGGCGGGATTGGCAGCATCTCAAAAGAAACCTCGGAACCGGGAATCGCCTCCTTGTAAGCCTTGAAGTCAGCCGGCGGCTTGCCCGGCTTGGTATCAACGGCGTCTCCAGGCTGCGAGGTCAGACAGAGGAACGACAAGGCAAGCATGCCGGCGACGCCAGGCAACAGCCAGCCAATCGGACTCTGCAACAATCGCTTCATCTGTGATATGCTCCATAGTCAGCCTTGTCCTCGATCGCCTAACAAGGAGGGAATCAATGTGTACTCGCAACGACTCTTACGCGGCAGTTTCTATGATACTCTCTCTGCCTATGCTAGTCTCGCTCCTTTTTACTTTTTTCTTCCTCGTTCCCGTATCCGCCTTCGGAGCGCCGCTGCTGACCTCCTTCAGCCGCACCGAGCCGCACATGGGAACGACCTTCAAGATCACCGTGTACGCTCCGGACAAGGCCACCGCCGACCGGGCCATGCAAGCCGCCTTCGAGCGCATCAAGTCTCTCGATGATACCATGACCGATTACCAGCCTGCCAGCGAATTGATGCAGCTTTGTCAAAAATCCGGCGGCAACCCTGTCCCCGTGAGCGAGGACCTCTTCAACGTCCTGGCGCGCGCTCAGGAAACGTCGCGCCGTTCCGACGGCGCTTTCGACGTGACCGTCGGGCCGGTTGTCCGCCTCTGGCGGCAAGCCCGCAAGACAAGGCAAATGCCCGACCCGGACCAGCTCGCCAAAGCACGCGAACTGGTCGGTTATGACAAGGTCCGCCTCGACGAGAAAAATCGCACCGTCCAGTTGACCAGGGCAGGCATGCTGCTCGATCTTGGCGGCATCGGCAAAGGCTTCGCCGCCAACGCCGCCTTAATCGTGATCCGCCAGCACGGCATCACGCGAGCCTTGGTCGCTGCCGGTGGCGACATCGCCGTGAGCGGACCGCCGCCCGCCGCGGAGGGCTGGTCCGTCGGCATCGCCCCGCTGGAAGATCCCGATGGCAAGCCGATGCGCATCCTGGTGCTGCACGATGCCGCCGTGTCAACCTCCGGCGACGCCGAGCAATTCGTCGAGATCGGCGGCAAACGCTACTCGCACATCGTCGATCCGAATACCGGCATCGGCCTCGTGGGCCGCATGAGCGTCACGGTGGTCGGCCCAAACGGTACGACAGCGGACAGCATGACAAAGGTCGTGGCAGTGCTCGGACCTGAAAAGGGATTGTTAATTATTGATGAGACGACTGGAACATCGGCGTTGGTGATCCGCAAGACGGAGAAGGGGGAAGAGTCATTCGAGTCGAAACGGTTTCGGGATGTTCCACAACGTAAACGGGAAGCCGACTGAGTCATCGCAACTAGAGTTCACATCTAATGTCACCTATGCACCACGCTCGCCAAGCCCCTTCGAGCTGAATTCTTCCACCAATGCCCGTGCCGCCGCCACAGCCCGCTGGCACTCTTCTTCCGGCATTTCCACCCGAGCAAACTTGGCCAGATCGCAGCGCTCCAGAAACTCCCGCAGCAGTGTTTGTTGTTCCATCGGCACCGCCGGCGATTGCCGGATGGCCTCCAAAAACTCGAAGGTGGTCTGCCGCTGAGCGTGGATGTGGAAGCGCATATCGAGATAGCCGCGAACCACGTCGGAAATGAGAGTGTAATAACGTTCCACGTCGCCGTTTGTAGGGAACCCCATCGCCTGGATGCGGTCCAACTCATGCACTGCCCACTCTCGCGGCGACAGCTTGACCCGGCGATGCTGGCGGCGCCTCCATGCCAGACCGCCGGCAACGAGAACGGCAATCACAACGATCACACTCGAACCGATTGCGACAGGTAACCACACCGGAGTCCCTGCCGGTGGCGCTGGCACATCCTCGGGAGGACAAACGTCACGCAGGTCCTTCATGTCCACTGCCGGCTCGGTAAGCTCCTCGGCGGCCAGGCACGGGTTGAGCAGAATGAGCATCAGACAGACTATGGCTGTTCGCAAAAAAATCGTGTGGCGCAACATGCTCAAATCCTCCTCAACCTGCGTTCCCGCAGCCGGAAGAAACGCACGAGGGCGTCCAGGTGTCCGCCTATCGTTGCGACTTCGATGAGATCGACCTGCGCCGACCGCAAGAGCTTGCTAACTTCTTCCCGCCGGCTTCGAGCGGCCTGAGCGTAGGCATCACGGACCTTGCGCTTGCCGGTGTCCAGCAATAGACGCTGGCCTGTCTCCGTGTCTTCCAGTTCCAGGAAGCCCACCGCCGGCAACTCTTCTTCACGCGGATCGGTGATGCGCACAGCGATCAGGTCATGACGCCGGCCCGCGTGCCGGAGCGAACGCTCGAAGCCCTGATCCAGAAAGTCGCTCAGCAGGAAGACGATGGCCCGCCGGTGCGAGACGCGGTTGAGAAAGTCGAGAGCTTCACGGACGGATGTGCCGGTATGCTCCGGCTTGAAAAATAGCACGTCGCGGATCAGGCGCAAGACGTGCCGCGTGCCCTTGCGCGGCGGCACGAACTGTTCAACACGATCCGTAAACGCGATCAGGCCGACGCGGTCGTTATTGGCGATGGCGCTGAATGCCAGAAAGGCTGCCAGCTCCGCCGCCACCTCGCGTTTCTGCTGCTGCACCGTGCCGAACTGCTGGCTGCCGCTGCAATCGACCAGCAACATAACGGTCAGCTCGCGTTCCTCGACGAAACGCTTGATGAACGGATGTCCCATCCGGGCCGTCACATTCCAGTCTATGGCCCGGACATCGTCGCCTGGCTGGTACTCACGCACCTCTTCGAAGGCGATCCCCACCCCCTTGAAGACGCTGTGGTACTCGCCGCCCAGAAGGTCCTCGACGGCCCGTCGAGCCCTGAGCTGCAGCCTGCGAATCTGGCGGATGATTTCACGAGGGATCACGTCGTCTCAAGACCTCCTCATAATTACCATAGGGTCTGAAACCCTTCCCAGCAATGAAGAATGGTGAGTGGTGAGTGGTGAGTGGTGAGTAGTGAGTGGTCCGGTCGGTTTACTCACCACTCACCACTCACCACTCACCTTCATTTGTAGCGAATTCTCCTCCGGGCAAAAAATGACCTATATTTGCACAGGATAGAAGATAGAGGATGGAGGATAGAGGATGGAGGATGGAGGGTAGAGGATAGAACGTCGGCCGCCCTTTCTTTTCCATCCTCCATCCTCCATCTTCTATCCTCGGTTTTTCGTTCTTCACTCTTCATTCTTCATTTTTTTGGGGTCCTGCTCATGGCGATGGTTTGCCCGCAGTGCAACGACTCCTTCGCAAAGCGCTCGCACTGTCCAAACTGTGGCGTTCGGCTCCACTACCAGCACGACACAGCCGGGAGCGGCCAACCGGGTAATAATCACGGATGGCAACACACTCCCTTGGGTCGCATCCTCGTCGGCCTGGTTATCGCACAGGGAGTTTACCACGGTCTACGCCATCTGCTTGCCGCCGGGTTGCTGGCGGTTGGCGACGAATCGGCGCAGGAGGTCTGGACCACTCTTACCGGCTTGATCGTCGTCCAGGTCTTGCAAGCCCTTGGCTTGTTGATCGGCGGCGCCATCGTCGGAGCCGGTGACAAGCAGGGAACTCTCTACGGCGGCATGATGGGCGTCTGGAACGGGGTCCTGTCGATCCTGCTGCAGCGCGATCATGCCCATTTGCTCACGGCTATCACGCTCTACGGTCAACCGCTCTTGCAGACTGCTTTCGGGGCCATCGGGGGGTTCCTCGGCAGCAGAATCTGGCAGCCCTTGCCCGCCCTGATCTTGCCCGGCAACCAGGCGCTCGCCAATCAGGCCATCGCCAAGCCGCGAAAACCTTCTCCATTTGCCGGTCCCATCGCTTGGGGCCGGGTGGCGGTTGGCGCAACCCTGGCGGTGGGAGGTACTCTCTGGGCCAATGTGGTCCTGGACATGCTCCTGGACGCCAGTGAAGGAAAACTCAACGTCGATACGCATCTCCAGGCACAGATCGTCACCTGGGAGATTACCGGCGTCGCCATGTTGGTGGGCAGCGCGCTGGCGGGAGTCAACACGATGAACGGCCTCAAACAGGGTTTGTGTGTCGGCCTGACCTCAGCCGCCCTGCTCATCGGCTTTCGAGTAGGAGCATCGAATACCAACCTGCAAAACCTGCTGATCACCGCAGCATGCGCCGTGGTTCTGGGACTGGCAGGCGGCTGGTTCGGCGGCCAACTTTTCCCACCCGTGTTCCGTGCCCCTCGCCGAAACAAATACTACTCGACAGCCGGCTGACGAAAAAGGATGAAGGATGAAGGATGAAGGATGAAAAAGACGCACCGCAGCACACTGGCCCGAAGCGTTAGCAAGGGACGAAGCCTCCCTCGCTAACGCTTCGGGCCAGTGTTCCTGGAGCATCTTGTCTGATTCATCCTTCATCCTTCATCCTTCATCCTTCATCCTTCATCCTTCATCCTTCATCCTTCATCCTTCATCCTTCATCCTTCATCCTTTCTTGTCCGGCTCCGTCATGCTCCTTGGATTCAGTGCCGCACTCAGCTCGTCTTCACGCACGACGGCATCGCTGTCCTTCTTCTTGAGCGTCCCGGCGCGCATCTTCTCCAGGCACAGTTCGCGCACTGTCTTGCCCGATTTGAACGCTTCCTTGGCGACCGCCGCGGCCGTGTCGTAACCGATCAAAGGATTGAGACTGGTCACCATTGCCAGGCTCTGTTCTACCTGTTTCTCACACGCCTGCCGGTTGGCCTCCATGTCCACGGCACAGAAGTCGACGAACGCATTGACGCACGAGGCCAGCAATTGCACGCTCTCCAGGATCGCCAGCCCCATCACCGGCATCATGATGTTCAGTTCAAATTGCCCGCCGGTTGCTCCGGAGAAAGCGATCGTTTGGTCGTTGCCGATAACGCGGGCCGCCACTTGCATTATACTCTCGCACATGACCGGGTTGACCTTGCCCGGCATGATCGACGAACCGGGCTGCCGGTCGGGCAGCATGACCTCGTAAAAGCCGCAGCGCGGCCCACTGCCCAGCCAGCGGATGTTGTTGGCGAGGGAGAACAGGGTGACGGCAATCGCCCGCAGCTCCCCGCTGCACTCCACCAGACCGTCGCGGCTGGCATTGGCCTCAAAGTGGTTCTTCGCCTCGACGAACGGCACGCCGGTCTCCTTCGCCAGCACCTCGGCCACCTTGACCCCGAAACGTGGATGAGTGTTGATGCCCGTGCCAACCGCCGTGCCGCCGGCGGGCAACTCCAGGACGGCGCTGAGTGCTCGGTTGGCCCGGTCCAGCGATAGTTCTAGTTGCCGGACATAGCCGCTGAATTCCTGACCCAGCCGGATAGGCGTGGCATCGGCCAGATGCGTGCGGCCGATCTTGATGATGTCGTCCCACTGTTTAGCCTTGCCGGCCAGAACCTGCTGGAAGCGTTGCAGGGCAGGTGCCAGCTCTTTGTTGATAGCCTGGCCGACGGCCACGTGAATGGCCGTGGGGAACATGTCGTTGGTGGACTGTCCCATGTTCACGTGGTCGTTGGGGTGAATGGGTTTATTCTTATCGAAGCGATTGCAGCCGGTCATCTCGATGGCCCGGTTGCTGATGACCTCGTTGACGTTCATGTTTGACGATGTGCCGGAGCCGGTCTGGTAAACGTCGATGGGGAACTGATCGTCGAACTTGCCTGCCGCGACCTCACGGGCAGCCTGAATGATAGGTTCAGCGATCTCGGGCTTGAGCTTGCCCAGATCGCGGTTGGCAATGGCCGCCGCCGCCTTGACCAGGCCAAGGGCACGGATCAATCGCTGCGGCAGCGGTTGGCCGGAGATGGGAAAGTTCTCGACGGCACGCTGGGTCTGTGCTCCGTAGTAAGCCTGGGCGGGGACCTTGACGTTGCCCATGGAATCTTTTTCGATGCGAAATTCGCTCATGTGATGCTCCTGAAATAGTGCTAGGCGAGCGGCAGGCCCAAGCCCCCTGGTGACGGAATCAACGTTAACAATAATGACAGGGATAGAAGCGGATGCGGAGAATGGCAACCGCGCTTGTGCGAAGTTGCCCAGATGCAGATGCGCCTCAATCATCACCAACGCGAGTGCCGTCGCGTTGCAAAACATTGACGAGACAGTGGAGTGTGCCGAAATGCCGGGCACACTCGGTGCAGTCCACTGGGTGTACTTCGTAACCCAGTTCGGTCCACACCTTGGCGGCCGCGCCATTGAGGGAGTCCGCCAGGCCATACGTTGGCATGTAGACAATGCGCCGGCCATCACGCTGATCGAGGATGGCGTTTACATAAGTGATGTAAGTCCGCCCATCGCGTCCGGGGACAAGGGGTATGCGGACGACTTCGTAACCAAGCTCCTGGCATTGCTTGGCGACAGCGTCGAAACAGGCAAGCGTAGGCTCCGTGAAATCCGGGCCTTGGGGCAAGTAAGCCGCAACCGCTCGGCCCTCCTTGGACTCGTCGAGCAAGCGCTCGGCCTGCCTTGGGTCGCCGACGAGAACAGTCCGCCGGCCCACCAGCATCATGTACATGGCCACATGATGATCGGGCGCCTTCTCGAACAGCACCACGCGGTGCCCGAACAGCATTGCCAGTCGATCGCTGAGTTCCGCACGCGTTGCCACCGTCTGCTGGACATTCAGCAACACCACGTTCGGGTGCATAAAAACCGTCTCGCTGTCGGCGGCGAAGTCGCCGCCGTCAAAATACAGGTCGCTTCTCTGTGCGGTCACGCCCGGCGCCAAGGCGGCGGCCAGGTCCTCGGCTACGCGCTGGTCCCCCGCCGCGCCGGCCAGACCTTGGCCGCGTCCTCACCACGGGGGCAGAGCAGCGTCGTTTTGTGGTCCCGCGAAGGCCCCAAGGCCAACCACCGGTCCCGAGACCAGGACGTGATGGGATGGTTCACAACCACGGGTGATAGTGTGCATTCGGTCGGCCCAACACGAGCCACCAGGTCATCATAAGTCTGTGTGTCGGGGCAAACCACGTGTACTGTCACCCCTGCCGGGAGCTGGCGGAAGAATCCCCTGTAGGTCGGAATGACTACGTCGGCAGCGTCGGCGGTGTAGTGGATTACAAGCTGGCGCAGGGCGCCGTCGCACTCGCTCAACAACGGTCCACTCATCGCCTTCGCCGAGGTCCCCGGACCGCTGCCATAGACGAATAAAATGGCGATCGCAGCAGCCAGACCGATGATCACTCCGATCCACACAATGGAGATCGCAGCAGCCAGGCTGATGATCACTCCGATCCACACAGGAGGTCGCCGAGCCATGCCAACCAGATTCATCGCGTGGCCCCCGTCGCTGGCGCAGCATTCAATTGCTGTTGCAGAACATTCAATTGCTGTTGACCAGGGGCTACGCGGGCTTGGATGTCGGGACTTGCTGCCCTGATCGTTTCCTTCTTGTCGGTCATGATGATCGAGATGCTCTGCCCGGCCGGCAACTTGGCATCGCAAGGGATGGTCAGATTCTTCGTCTCGCCCGGTTGGAGACTGACAACGCACTCATGCGACCACAGTGAGCGCGGCATCGGCATCCTGTGCGCCATGGGAGAAGCCGGAGCAGAAGCCGAGATGCTCACCCAGATCGTGGCATGCACCGGCTTGTCCGAAGGGTTGGATGCTGTGATCTCGATGGCGGGCGATTCACCCGCTTCGTACGTTGCCTTGTCCGTCTTCAGCACGAAGGTGCAGCCCTGCGACTGGAATTGCGGCTGGGCAATGACAGGCTTCACTTCCGGGGCCGCGTAAGCAAGGCTGTCGGTTCTCGGCCCCAGCAGCATGAGGGTAGCCGCCGTCGTCAGCACGGCTGTCCCCACGACGGTCAACACGTCTTGCAGTTTCATGGTTGTTCTCCTTCTTGAAAAGAGTGGTTAATGGATCGTTCCCAGCGAGGCGGGAATCATGACCGATGATCCGCCTCACCAGACAGATTGTACTCTGGAGAGTCCGTCTGATGTGTAACAAGTCCGTAACATGTGGTTGCGTTTCAGGAAGTAGGGCCATGTACGGTAGAGAGGGATAGCAAGAGTGAAACGGGCGAATGGCACGGCGGAGTTTCGAGACTTCCCGCTGAACTCCCGTACGGGGAGGGACCGCAACGAATGCCACGGCCTTGTGCCGTGGTGGGTTACGTTTGTTTCTACTACGGGGCTGTCTTCTTGTGTTGCGGATGCCACGGCCTTGTGCCGTGGTACTTCACGATCATTGCTAGTCGCTCGACAACAAGCGTGAAGTACCACGGCACAAGGCCGTGGCATCTCACAGGAAGGAAGGCTCCGCGTTGTAGAATCCAACGTGAAGTACCACGGCACAAGGCCGTGGCATCCCAGAAATCGAGCGGGGATTAGCGAGGAATCTCGGCGTACCCTCCGCCGGCGCATAGAATACATCCCATGCCTGAATCCCATCAAAGGAGTCACCCCATGCAACGCAGATGCTTGAACTGGAAAGCGGCAGTGCCGGGTGCCATGCCCATGTCCGCATGGGCATGGTTGAACAGCATGCCCACGAAGACGTGGGCATGGCACACAGCGCTTGCTGCACTTCTCCTGCTGGCGACAATCGCCGGCACGGGTCGCGCTGACCAACCGCTTGCCAAAACGGCCCCGCCCCAACCCCTGCCAGAGAACATCGTCACAGCCTGGAAAGAGGCCGGAGCCCAAGTTGGCTGGCTCCATACGCACCCGGCTGGCTTCCATACGTTTGTTCCGGAGAAAGAAGGCAAGCCCGGCGACCTGCCAGCGTTTCGCTTTGCCGTATGGCAAGAGGGATGCCTGGCGAAGCCGCCAGCCCCGGCGCTGGCGTTTGGGCTGTCCCTTGCCGAGACCGAGGTGACGGACGCGGGGCTGAAGGAGCTGGCCGGGCTGAAGAGCTTGCAAACGTTGGACCTTGGCAGCACACAGGTGACGAACACGGGCTTGAAGGAGTTGGGCGGGCTGAACAGCTTGCAAGCGCTGGAACTTTTCAACACCAAGCTGACGGACGCGGGGCTGAAGGAGCTGGCCCGGTTGAAGAGCTTGCAATGGCTGGGCCTTCAGGACACCCCGGTGACGGACGCGGGGCTGAAGGAATTGGCCGGGCTGAAGAGCTTGCAAACGCTGTCCCTTTACAACACCCAGGTGACGGACGCGGGGCTGAAGGAACTGGCCAGGCTGAACAGCTTGCAAACGCTGGGCCTTTCCTTCACCAAAGTAACGGACGCGGGGCTGAAGGAGTTGGCCGGGCTGAACAGCTTGCAAACGTTGAACCTTTTCGGCACTCAGGTGACGGACGCGGGGCTGAAGGAACTGGCCGGGCTGAAGAGCTTGCAAACGCTGGACCTTTCCGCCACCTCGGTGACGGATGCGTGCCTGAAGGAACTGGCCGAGCTGAAGAGCTTGCAAACGCTGAACCTTGCCGATACCCCGGTAACGGACGCGGGGCTGAAGGAACTGGCCGGGCTGAAGAGTTTGAAAAGGCTGACTCTTACCAACACCCCGGTGACGGACGCGGGGCTGAAGCATCTGGCCGAGCTGAAGAGCTTGCAATGGCTGGACCTTGGCGGCACCACCAAGGTAACGGACGCGGGGCTGAGGGAGCTGGCCGGACTGAAGAGTTTGCAATGGCTGTACCTTTCCGGCACCCAAGTGACGGACGCGGGGTTGAAGGAACTGGCCGGGCTGAAGAGCTTGCAACGGCTGTCCCTTGCCGGCACCCCGGTGACAAAAGAGGGGCTGATGGAGCTGCAAAAGGCGCTGCCGGGGTGCAGTATCGATCACTAGCCGGGAGTCGATTCGGAACGGTGTGTTCTTGTGCAGCAGGCAGGTCAATGTGCAACTGGCCGCGGCGGGACTCGAACCCGCACGGGAGTTACCCCCCAGAGGCTTTTAAGGCCTCAGTGTCTGCCATTCCACCACGCGGCCTGCAATGTAACGTAGGCCAGATCATCGACCTGCTCCAGTAAGCGAAGCGGCAAGAGTGTGATTCGGTTGTGGTTGCTCAAGAGAATGGCCTACCAGATACCTAACCAATCCCCGTGCCTTGACGATGACATTCAGCCCATCACCGTCGCCAAGTGCCAAAGAACAGGAGTTATCCGACATCCATTGCGCGAGCTTGACAAGCCTTGCTTGATCAATTCTGGCTGGTCCAACAAGCCGTGCCGATTCGGGTTTCGGCTCAATTCTGTCGCTCGGGAAGAACCACACCTCATCGAACCCGAAGAAGATCTGGCACCGTGAATCGGCCTCAACCAGCAGCTTGGTAGGCAGCAGCAGACCTGTTGCCAGCACCTTTGCCCTGCTCGCTATCAACTTAAGCTCAGGGCTTTTCTTGCGCAGCGATGCCGGGTTCAAATTGCTATCGAGACAGGTAATCAACGCATATTTCGTACTCTCGGCGTTCGCTGACAGAACTTCCAGAAAGTCATGGATTGAACTATCGAGCCACCCGGTGACATAACCTTTGTGAGACACCATTTTCACGCTCATTATTGCTTTCCCATCCCCTCCATAAATAACGCCTTCGGGTGGTTTTCCCCTTCTTGTCACGCTCTTCTTATGGGCTGGCGCCGGGGCCTGACAGCCGGGCCGCGATGCACTGTTTGAAACGCTCGAAGTCGTTCAGTTCTGTAGTGAGGATGTCATAAAGAACTTCATCATCCACCTCCCAGTACAAGTGAACCAGCCGGTTGCGGAAACGCGCCATCGTTTGCAATGCTGGAACGAAGGCGTTCGGCACGATACCGGCCTCGCCAAGGACGGCAAAAGCATCGGCATAGTCTGTAGGCGGCCGCAGCGATTCCGCAGCGATCAGGTGGTTGGCCGCGTCGAGGCAGCACTCAATTGCCACCTGCAGATAATAGCGTACACTCCCGGTCTTCGTAAAGTCGGCCAAAAAATCCTGCTTGGCAATAGCTGCCAGCTGGCGAAGATACCCCAGGTACCTGTCGAGGTTGCGCAGAATCCCTTCAACTTTGGCAGGGTCAATCACGGCTGAGTTCGCTCCTGTAAAGCTGCTCGACAGGCACGGAAGTAAGCTTCGCGGTGCTGGCGGATTACCGGCAGGAAGTCGAAGTAACGGTCGCGGACATTTGCCTCGAACTCGACACGAGTTGGCTCATCCTTTACGTACAGCAGCCGGCCCGTTTGCACGACTCGGCCTTGAACCTCCAGCGTGGCCTGATTGAGGTTGCGAACGTCGAAATCTCCCGGACACCTTTTGGCCAACTCGATTTCCAGCGTCAGTTCCCGGTCCAGCCGGTCTCGAGGCGTTAAGCGCTGCTCGGTGAGGATTGCCACATCAACATCACTCAAAGGAGTCGCGGAGCCATCCGATTGCGACCCGTAGAGGTAGGCCAAAAGCACGCCGTGCCGGGGCATGATTTCCCGGGCTGCCTGGCGCAGACATTCGAGCTGCTCGTCGGACATCGTCATGTACTCCTTAAGCTATTATAGACCGTCGCCATGTCGCTGCCGAGTCCAACAGAGCGAGCCGCCGATTAAACTCGTTTGATATTTGCAATTGGATACCAGCCGTGATAAGCTCTGCCACTCTTGAATGACACCGATGTGTGCTTGGAAGTTCCCTTCGCCGATCGAGGGTTCTATTATGATTCGACGTGTGCTCCCACTCTTGCTCGTTCTAATACTCAGTGCATCAAAAATCCCGGCTGCGGAAGCACCGCCCGCCCCCTCACCCCTACCCCTCTCCCCCGCTGCGGGGGAGAGGGGTAGGGGTGAGGGGCCGCCCGCTCAATGGATCGTCGTCACCGCTCCTGCCTTCCGTCCCGCCCTGGAACCTCTCTGCGAACAGCGCAAGGCCCAGAACATGAAAGTCGTCATTGTTCAGACCACCGACATCCTAAGCGACAAGGAAATCTTTACCGGAGACGCCGCTAAACTTGGTGAGCATGTTCGCAAGCTGTGCCGCGAGAGCAAAGGCACAAACTACGTCCTTCTCGTTGGTGCAGTTGAGGCAGGCAAGCTGGATGATCCGGCGAAGAAGGTGCTGCCGCCGTTGAAGGGAACTGTCAGCCGCATGAAAGGCCAGCCCAGCGACAACGGTTATGGTTGTCTCGGCGAAGAACTGCTACCCACCGTTGCTGTCGGCAGGTTGCCGGCACAGAGCGTGGACGAAGCCAAGGAGATGGTCGAGAAAACGCTGGCCTACGAACGCAATACCAGGCCCGGCGAATGGAAACGCCGGCTCACCGTGCTGGCGGGCGTGCCGGAGTTCAATCCGTTCGTCGATGCCCTCGTCGAGAACCTCGCCATGAGCCGATTGAACCGGATCGATCCCTCATGGACGGGCCATGCCATCTATCACAACCCGAACTCACGCTTTTACGTGCCCGACAAGCTGCTGCACGATCAAGCCCTGAAGTATGTCGAAGCAGGCCAGGCGGTCACGCTCTACCTCGGCCACTCCAGTCCGGAGGGCTTCTGGGCCAATGGGACTCGCTTTCTCGATCGCGGCGACTGGTCCAGACTCAAGATCAAGGAAGGGCCAGGCATTCTGGCCACCTTCGGCTGTCAAGGTTGCCAGTTGACCGGCAAGGAGGGCGAAGGCTACGGCGTGGCGGCCATGCGCAATCCCAACGGCCCCGTCGCGGTACTGGGTTCGCACGGCATCTGCTTCGCCGCGATGGTACAACTGGCGGCGGAAGGCTTTGTGGATAGCTGCATCGTTCGCCAGGCTCCTGAAGGGCTTAGCGAATCTTGGCTGCGGCTGAAGACGGGTTTGGCCAAGGGGAAGATTGACGCTCTGATGTTCGCGCTTCCTCGACAAGATGGATGGTGACAGCGACATTCCCCAGGCAACGCAACGGCTGGAACACCTTGAGATGTTCGTCTTGCTGGGCGATCCGGCCCTCCGATTACCCGTTCTGCCCGTGGACATCAAGCTTAGCACCCCC
Organism: uncultured Gemmataceae bacterium; assembly: GCA_963804745.1. Lineage (GTDB taxonomy): Bacteria > Planctomycetota > Planctomycetia > Gemmatales > Gemmataceae > CAWDRY01. The sequence goes on along the minus strand of CAWDRY010000043.1, from coordinate 159,760 downwards.
GATACCGCAACGGCATCGAAGACCATCACCGTCAAAGGCAATCTGCCCGCTCGCCTGGCCGGGGCAAAAGTCCGTGTGACGTTGGAACGGCCGATCAACAGCGAACCGGTGTACACTCCACGCCGGGTGGTGGTCCGTAGCGAAACTACAGTCGAAATCGGTGAAGACCGAATCGGCCGACATGACGCATCCAATTGTTTTGTGCTCCAGTCAACAGAAGCGGCCGCTCGGGGCAATCGCTTTGAAGCACGCCTGGAATGTCCAGCAAGTCTTCCGTGGCCAACGGTCATGATCCGAGCCTATGCCGCCACCGAGAAGGAAGACGGCCTCGGTATCCTGGAACTGAAAGTGCCTAAATCCGAATGATTCGCGGGTTGATCATGTCGTTGTTTTTGAAAACCGGCACCGGTGTCAACGCCATAACCTGTTTTCTGGTATGACTATGTGTCTATACCAAAATGAAGACATTACCCATCCTTTGCCGGTACTTTTGTAAACCGGCACCAGTTGCGACGTTGTAACATGTGTGGTGATATGAACATGCGTCAAAATGCCGGTGTTGCCGAACCCTTTTTTACCGGCAAAAACGGCAAAGCCCCAGCTTGAAAAACAGGTGCTGTTCCAAACCAGGGTGAAAGTTTGTGGCGGCACAGACACACTTCCAATGAAGCGGCTATAATAACTCCGGTACTGCAACACGAGTAAAGGTTGCCAAACATGGCCACACTGCGTGATCCGGTCAAGCCTGCCGCCAGGTATGAAGCCATCGTCGAATCCAAGCTGGCCCGCGCCACGGGTAGGATTCACAAGCTTCATGTGACTTCCGCTCTCTGTGTGATTGGCCATCGTCACCCTGACCTATGCCGGTGTGATGGTGATTTGCGGGATTCTTGGCCGGGCCGAACCCCGGCTCGAATTGCCGTTGCTGGCGAGGCAAGCCATCTTCGCCGGTTATGCGCTCGGAAGTGCCGTTTACTTGCTGATCTATCTCGTTCGGCCGCTGTGCTACCGCGTCAACCCCTATTACGCGGCCCGGCAGGTCGAGCGAACCGTGCCCGGTTCCAAGAACAGCATCGTGAACTGGCTTGACCTGCGGCCGCGGGAGCTGCCGGCCGGCCTGCGTGCCGCACTGAGCCAACGTGCCGCTCAGGATCTGGCCCGCGCCAATTTGGAAGAAGCGTTCAGCGGCCGCACGGCCGGCCGGCTTGGGTTCACCACTACGCTCTTGTCCGTCGGCCTGGCCCTCTTCCTCATCATCCTGGCAGCGCTCCACTATCCCGCCCTTACTCTGCTGGGGCGAGCTTTCGCTCCTTTTTCGACAGGACCGCTCCCCACGCGAACCAAGATCGAGCTGGTCCAACCCAGAGGAGGCGACGTCACCCTGCCGGCGTCACGGTCCATCCATGTTATCGCTCGCGTTGGCGGCCGCGTTCCGGACGCCGGCGACGCCGATGCACTCAAGCTGCTCTTCAGGCTCAGGCAGACCGATCCCTACGAGGAACAGCCGTTGGATCTCGTCACGGACCGTGAATGGGTGCGCCACGATCCCATCCGCACTGATCGAGACTGTGCTTTGGTACAAGGTCACCGGCGGCGATGCCGAAACGCCGGAGCATCGCATCCTGGTTGTGCCGCCGCCGAAGGTGACCCGGATGGATGTGACCTGCCGTTATCGCCCCTATTTGTGCCGGCCCGACCAAACGTTTTCAAATCACAACGGCAACCTCAAGGAGCTGCGCGGGACCGAAGCGATCCTCCTTGTCCACACCAATTCAACGGTGAAACACGGCAGTCTCGAACTGCACGTAAATGGGGACACTTTGCCTGGCGCGATTGGACTAGGTGCCACGCCGGGAAGCAAAGTGTCCCCATTTACGCTGTCCGCCGAGATGCTCCCCGATGATCCTCAGTCGCTGCGTTTCCGGTTTATCATCGATCAAAACGGCAGCTACCGTATTCGTTTCACATCGGACCGAGGCGAAAGCAGTCGCAATTCCGCAACTTATCTCATCGAGGCGGTGCCGGACCGGCCTCCCCAGGTCGTCCTGACGAAACCCGAGCCGGAGACTCATCGGACTGCCGGCCAATGGGACCCTCCAGACCGAGGGCTTTGCCAACGACGATTTCGGTATCACCCAGATGGTCCTGCGCATGAACGTCGTCGCTGGCCCGGTGCTCAAGCCAAAGGTTTACCGCCCGGAAAAATCGTTTCGCCGGGCCGACGGCAGCTATCCCCAGGAGCTGGCCTACAAAGATTACGTCGAGCTGGAGAATATCACCGATCAGGCGGGCAAGCCGGTCAAGTTGTTGCCGGGCATGGTCATCGAATACTGGCTGGAAGCAACCGACAACTGCGATTACCCCGAACCGAATGTTGGGAAAAGCGAACCGCACAAGCGCGTGAGGATCGTCGAGCCTCAGCACGCCGTCGGTCAGCGCCGCCGGTCAGCGAGCCGCCGGGTTGACCCCGGCAGGCGCGGACCAGCAACGCAATCAAGCGCAGGATGAACAGAAGCAGCACGAGTCGGCCCAGGACGAAAATCTTCAGAAGCGAGCCGCCGGGTTGACCCCGGCGGAAGGCAATTCTTCCGACAAGCAGAAGAATCAACAGCCTGATGCCGGCAAGAAAGGTGAACAAACCAAGGACGGTCAGACCGCCAAGCCGCAGCAGGAGAAGGGGCAAGGAGAACCCAAGGATTCCTCCAAGAAGCAACCCGGTCAGGACGCAGGGCAGAAGAATCAACAGCCTGATGCCGGCAAAAAAGATGAACAAACCAAGGACGGTCAGGTCGCCAAGCCGCAGCAGGAGAAGGGGCAAGCAGAACCCAAGGATTCCTCCAAAGTGCAATCCGGTCAGGACGCTGGGCAGAAGAATCAACAGCCTGATGCCGGCAAGCAGTCAGGTCAGGAGCCAGTTACGGACGAGAAGCAGGCCAAGGACCGTGACAAGTGGACCAAGGAGAAACTCGAAAAAGTGGCACGGGTGATGGAGGAGAAGGACAAGATCAATCCACCAGAAAGTGCTTCTCAACCGCGTTCCGGAAGCCCTGCCGATCCACGGCACCAGGAACGGCCCGGCGTCTTGCAGCTACAACGCCGTTTGGAACAACTGGAAGACCTCAAGAAGAAGCTCGACCAAATGAACCCGGATGAACGGGCCAGGCTGTTCAAGGATCTCAAAGAAGACGATGGCCAGTTCCGTGACGATCTGGTACGAGAGACGACTCGCCTGAAGAAAGAGCTCGAACGACCATCGGGGCAGCCATTACCGGATTTGGGCGCTGAACGTGCTTCTCCGGGACAGACCACTCCCAGCGACGCGAAACAAGGCAGCACGGGTCTGCCGCCGGTCGAGTTCCGTGACGCCTATCGGAACTTCACGCGCAAACTATCTGAATCGCCGCAACCACAGCAGAAGAAGGACTAACAAATATGAGTAGCGAGAGGTGAGTGGTCAGGAATACCGAACCACTCACCACTCACCACTCACCACTCACCACTCACCACTTTAACCATGACCTTTCCCAACCGCTATCTGGTCCAGTTCGGCCCGAAGCAGACGCCGCATCTCTTTACCGACGTTCTCGTCATCGGCGCCGGCATCGCCGGCCTGCGTGCCGCCCTGGAAGTGCCGCCGGGGCTCGACGTTCTGGTCGTCACCAAGGACGCCATCCAGCAGAGTAGCAGTTCCTATGCCCAGGGCGGCATTGCCGGGGTAATGTCGCCGGAGGATCGGTTCGAGGATCACATTGAGGACACGATCACGGCGGGCGCCGGCCTGTGTGACCGGGCCATCGTCGAGTTGGTGGTGCGCGAGGCTCCCGACCAAATCAACGACCTGATCCGCTGGGGCACCCATTTCGACGAGGAGGACGGCCAGCTTGCCCTGACCCGCGAAGGCGGCCACAGCCATCGCCGGATCGTTCATGCTCTCGGCGACGCTACCGGTCACGAGGTCATGCGTGCCATCATCGAACACGCCCGCCAGGCCAACCACATTACGATCTGGGACGAGACGTTCATCGTGGACCTGCTCGTTCACGAAGGCGCTGCGTCGGCGCCCTGGTGAGCCGGTTGCGTGGCGACAAGTTCCTGTCTGGGCCAAGCAGACGATTCTAGCCAGCGGCGGCGCCGGCATGGTCTACCGCGAGACGACCAATCCGTCCGTGGCTACCGGCGACGGCATGGCTGCGGCGTACCGCGCCGGGGCCGAGCTGCGCGACATGGAGTTCATGCAGTTCCATCCGACCGTGCTCTACGTGGCCGGTTCGAGCCGCCATCTAATCAGCGAAGCGGTCCGCGGCGAGGGAGCGTATCTGCGCGACAAGAACGGCGTCCGTTTCATGTTGGCCGAGGATGCACGCGCCGAGCTGGCTCCACGCGATGTCGTCGCCCAGGCCATCGTCCGCTGCATGGAACGCACGCAACATCCCAACGTCTATCTCGATCTCTCCCATCTCGATCCGGCCAGGGTGCGGCAGCGTTTCCCAGGCATAGCCAAGGTTTGTGCCGGTTTCGGCCTGGACATCACCCGCGACCTGATCCCGGTCCGCCCCGGTGCGCATTACATGATCGGCGGCGTCACGGTGGATGCTGAAGGCCGCACCACGCTCGCCCGGGCTCTGGGCGGCAGGCGAAGTTTCATCGAGCGGCTTGCACGGCGCCAATCGCCTCGCTTCCAACAGTCTGCTGGAAGGGTTGGTCTTCGGCACTTCCTGCGGCCGAGGCGCCGCGGCAGCCGCGGCACGGATGCCCGATACTTTCGTGGTCCCGCCACTCGCAAAACTTCCGAAGTCTTCCGAGACTTCGGAAGTTTGGTCGGAGCCTCTCGACGTGCCCGACATTACGAATTCGTTGCGCAGCCTGATGGTCCGCCGGATGGGTGTGATGCGCGACAAGCAAGGCTTGCTGGAAGCAGAGCGCTCCGTCGCCTTCTGGTGCCGCTATGTTCTGGGCCGCGAGTTTCCTTCCCGCGAAGGCTGGGAGCTGCAGAACCTGCTAACAGTTTCCCGTCTCATGATCTGGGCCGCCTTGCAGCGTGAGGAGTCGCGCGGGGTTCACTTCCGCAGTGATTTCTCCCAGCGTGACGACGCACACTGGCAACGTCACCTGAGCTGCCCCACTAGCTTCCAAAGCGGCGCTTGACCATCGTGATCTGATTGCCCGCTTCATTGTGCTCGACCGCATCCATGAAGGTGCGGATCAGGAACAGGCCGCGGCCGCAGACTTTCTCCAGGTTGGCCGGGTCCGTCGGATCGGGGAGCGAGGAAGGATCAAATCCCGGTCCCTCGTCGCGAACGATGAAGACGGCTTCCAGACGCGACACCTCTCCCGTCACATAGACACGGCGGCTTTGATAGGGTTCCTGCCGCTGCCGGGCAGCGGCCAGGTCGTAATATGCCTTCTCATCTTGCTCGCGGAGATCCGAACCTAATTCCAGATTGCCGTGATAGATGGCGTTGGTCATGGCCTCGTGCAAGGCCACGCCGACCAGAATTAGCCCACTCTGGTCACACAGTTTCATCCGGCTGAGATGCTCCTCCAGTTGACCGATGAGCGGCGGGATCAGCGCCGGGTCATTCTCCAGGACAAAGCTGGTTTCCAGACGCATCAGGCCTTCGAGCAGGCGCTGCTGGGATGTGTCTGCCCGCGCCGTCCTCCTGACTTGTTCAAGCGTCTCGCAAAGATCGCGCGCGAGGCTCTTCTTGGGCACGTAGCTGGCGGCGCCCTTCTGAATGGCCTGGATGGCGATGTCTTCGCTGCCGTGCGCGGTCATGAGGATGACCGGCACGGTCGGATGCTTGCCGCGGATTGCCTGCACCAGCTCGAGGCCGTCCATTTCCGGCATCAGCAGGTCCGTCACGACAACGTGTGGTTTCCCCTTCTCCATCACGGCAAGGGCCTCGATGCCGTTGGCGGCATAGATCACCTTCCAGCCGAGCTGGTTCGCCACGATGCCGCCGGCCAGGCGCTGGTCAATGGGAGAATCATCCACCACCAGAACCGTGGTCTGACTACTGTTGTCTTTCGCTTCGGGCGCAGGAGAGGATTCCGTTGTCATGACAGAGACTTTTCCTTATGCCTGGCGATGTGCTTGAATGAACCACCTGCTACTCGCTAACCAGGCGATTGAATTGCATTTCGTGTCCCACCGTGGTGGTCGGGCCATGACCAGGATAAACCACGGTTGTGGGTGGCAAGCCGAACACCTTGTCACGGATGCTCTCAAAAAGAAGCCGGCCGTCGCTTCGAGGAAAATCAGAGCGACCAATGCCGCCGCGGAAGAGGACGTCGCCGCTGAAAAGCAAGCACGGGTCGTTCCGGAAGAGATAGGCAACATGGCCGGCTGAATGGCCGGGAACGTCGAGCACCTCCAGCCGGATGCCGCCGGCCTCGACAATGTCGCCTTCGACGACAGTTCGATCAGCGGGCGGACTGATGACGCTGGATCCGAACAGGGCGCTGAGGTTCGCCCAGCTGTCGGAAAGGCATTCCACTTCGTTGGCGCCGATAACCAGAGGAGCCGCTGGGAACGCTTCCTTGAGTGCCGCGTTGCCGCCGATATGGTCCGCATGACCGTGCGTGTTGAGGATGGTGCAAGCCGCCAGTTGTTGTTCGCGGAAGAAGTCGAGAATCAACTCCGGCTCCAGTCCCGGGTCGATAACCACGGCCTCGTGCCGGCCGGGCAGCCAGATGACATAAGAGCTTTCAGCGAAGGGCTGGGACACAATCGTGTGAATTTCGAGCGCGGTTTTCAAACCAATTCCTCGTTCAAAGCTATGAGCAATGAATGCCCCGGCCTTGTGATCCAGGGCAAGGCCGGGGCATCTACCCCCGTGCATTGTTCTAGGCACTCTAGACAAGTTTTTCCACTTCCTCGGCCATACGTTGGAACACATCCTCCCATTGCCCCAGGCGCGTTTGGCGGAACAGTCGCATCGTTGGATACCACATGCTCTTCTCTCCGCTCATTAGCCAGCGCCAGTCGGGAGCCACGGGCAAGGCGACCCACACAGGTAACCCCATCGCCCCTGCGCAATGGGCGATGGCAGTGTCGATGGTGATGACGAGATCGAGGTTTTTCAAAATGGCGGCGGTGTCCATGAAGTTTTTCATGCGGTTGCTCAGGTCGGTCACCTGGATCCCCTCAATGGCCTGGGCGAGTAGTTCGCTGCCAGGCCCCTTTTGCAGACTGAATAGCTGAATTCCTTTTAGATGTGCCAGTGGGACAAAACAGGACAGGCGAACTGACCGCTTGAAGTCCCAGCGGTGGCGCGGATTGCCTTGCCAGGTAATGCCGATCTTGAACCCGGGGAGAGGGCCCAACTCGCGGCGCCAGGATTCGACCAGGGAATCATCGGGAAAAACGTAAGGGATGGCGGCGGGCACAGTGTCCCGTGATGTCTTGAAAATGTTCGGCAAGCTCAGGAGAGGGGCATGCAAATCGAAAGGCGGCAGAGCCGATCCCTTGGCCACCACATGGTCAATTCCACGAGAGCGCGCCAGCAACGACAACAGGGCATCAGCACACTCCACGATGACCTTGCCACCGCGCGACTGGACGAGCGGAGCGTAACGGATGAACTGGAGCGTGTCACCCATTCCCTGCTCCGCGTGCAACAAGATGGTCTGGCCTTCCAGGCAAGAGCCGTCCCACAAAGGCTGCTTGAAGTCGCGGCGCGGAAATATCTTGCACTTCCAGCGCCATTCGTGCCCGGCCCAGCCCTGGTCGAAGTTCCCTGAAAGCAGCCGGGCCTGTGCCTGATTGTGGTGGCCCTCCGCGTAATCAGGTTTGAGCCGCAGCGCTCGCTCATAACATTTCAGTGCTTCGTCGAGATCACCCAGTTCGCGGTTGACGACGCCCAGGCTGTTCAGAGCATCCACGAAATCGGGGCGGAGCCGGAGCGTCTCCTGAAGGCATGTGCGCGACTCTTCGAGTATCCCCAACCCCGCCAGAGCATTACCCAGGTTGAAGTGCGCTTCGGCATACTCCGGCTTGAGACTCACGGCCCGGCGCAGATGTTGCACTGCTTCCGCCAACATCTGCTGCTCGGAGTAGATGAAGCCGAGGTTGTTGTGCGCTTCCGCATAGTCCGGCCTGAGCTGCAAGGCGCGGTTGAGGGACGAAGCCGCCTCCTGTGCCTGATTGGCCCCGTGATAGGCATTGCCCAGATTGAAAAAGGCTTCGGGACTGTGCGGGTTGAGCCGTACCGCCTGTTGCAGGACAGTGATGGCTTCCTGGTTCTTTTCTTGCCGGATGAGCGCGATGCCCAGGTTGAGGTAAGCCGCGGCGAACTGCGGGTTGACAGCCAGCGCCTGCCGATGGCAGCGTTCGGCCTCTTCCCACTTCGCCTGTTCCTGAAATGCCACGCCCAGGTTGTTGAGAGCGTCGATGTAAGAGGGTGCCAGCTGCAGGGCCTGCTGATAATGAGTCACCGCTTCGTCGATCCTGCCCTGCACCTGACAGGCCACTCCGAGAACGCACCAGGCCTCCGCGTGCCCCGGAGCGATCGCGACAACCTGGCGCACGATCTGTTCCGCCTGGTCGGGTATCCCCGCCTGGTAGTATTGCAACGCTACCGCCATCGCCTCTGCTACTGTTGCCATATCTTTCAAGTGGTGAATGGTGAGTGGTGAGTGATGAGTACAGCAAGTCGGAGCCCGCAGCGTAAGCAAGGGTGGTGACCACCCTTGCTTACGCTGCGGGCTCGGACTCACCACTCACTACTCGCTACTCACTTACTTTCTTCTATATCACATATCGCATTGTTGGGCGAGCCGGTCGTGTAATACAGGTGGACTGTTTGCCGTCTTGCCCGCTTCCTTATAATGACATTGAATGCCAACCGTGGTAGCCGGTAATCATGTACTGGCCGTTTGCCCGGCTGGCGAATATGCTCAAAGCGGGCACCAGATGGCAAGTTTCATACTTGCCCCACGGCATTGGGGAGCTTTATGAGCCAGATGGAATTACGTCCTGGTCTAGCGGATGTCCCGGTTGCGGAGTCGGCAATCAGCTTCATTGACGGCCAGAGGGCCCGTTTGGAGTATCGCGGCATCGCGGTCGAAACCCTCGCCCGCGAAAGCTGCTTCGAGGAAACGGCCTGGTTGCTGCTCAAGGGCGACCTGCCCACGCAAAAGGAGCTGGCCGATTTCGACGATCAGCTCCGCCACCGCCGCCGGATCAAGTTCAAGCTTGTCGATCTTATCAAGTGTTTTCCGGGGACGGGCCATCCGATGGATGTCTTGCAAGCATCGGTGGCGGCGATGGGCATGTTCTACCCTTCGCGGGACGTTTCCAACGCCCAAAGCAATTGGGAGTCGGTCGTTCGTCTGATCGCCAAGCTGCCGACCGTCGTGGCGGCGTTCCATCGGCTACGTTTCGGCAACGAAGCGATTCAGCCGCGCGATGATCTTGATCACGCCGCCAACTTTTATTACATGCTCCTTGAACGTGAACCCTCACCGGCCGTGCGCAAGATCCTCGACGCCTGTCTCATTCTGCACGCCGAGCACACCATGAACGCCTCGACTTTCAGCGGCCGCGTGACCGGTTCGACGCTGGCCAATCCGTACACCGTCGTCAGTTCGGCCATCGGCACGCTCACGGGACCGCTCCACGGCGGCGCTAACGAGGAAGTGCTCGACATGCTCGAAGAGATCGGCTCGGTGGAGAACGCCAAACCCTGGCTCGAAGATGCGGTCACGAACAAGAAGAAAATCATGGGCTTTGGCCACCGCGTCTACAAGGTGAAAGATCCACGAGCCACGGTGCTGCAAGAACTGGCCGAGCATGTTTTCGCCGAGTTGAGCCGGCCGAAACAGTATGAGATCGCGGTCGAGACAGAGCGTGTCGCCGCCGGCATCCTGGGACCAAAGGGGATCTATCCCAACGTCGATTTCTATTCGGGGATCGTCTATCAGACGCTGGGTATTCCGCGTGACCTGTTCACGCCGATCTTCGCCATTGCTCGCGTCGCCGGTTGGCTTTCCCACTGGCTGGAGCAGCTCAAGAACAATCGGATATTCAGGCCGGAGCAGATTTACGTGGGCAAGCGGGATGCGGCGTATGTGCCGTTGGAGAAGCGACCCTGAAGTAGGATTCAACACAAACCATGTTGGACGCACAATTCATCCGCGAAAATCTGGACGCAGTCAAAACCAACTGTCGCAATCGCAACGTCAAGGCCGACGTGGACCGCGTCGTGCAGCTCGACGACGAACGCAAGCGGCTTGTGCAGGAAACACAGACCGTCCAGCAGCGGCAGAATGAAATTGCCAAGCTCACCAAGGGCGAGAAGGATGCGGCTAAACGGCAAGCGTTGATCCAGGAAGGCAAGTCCCTGAAAGAGAAGGTTGCCGGGCTGGAAAAACAGTTGAAGCAGGCCGAGACCGACCTGCGAGCGGCGCTCATAACCATCCCCAACGTGTCGCACCCCGCCGCCCCCGTCGGCACGACCGCAGAGGACAACAAGGTTATTCGACGCTGGGGCGAACCCCACAAGTTCGATTTTCCAGCCACGGATCACGTCGCCCTGGCGGAGTCGCTCAACCTTGTCGATTTCGAGGCCGGCGCATCCGTGGCGGGCCAGAAGTTCTATTTTCTCAAGAACGAGGCCGTGCTGCTCGAACTGGCGCTGATTCAATACGCGATGGGCGCCCTGATCCGCGAAGGCTACACGCCGATCATCACGCCGGACGTGGCCCGCGTCGATGTCCTGGAAGGAATCGGCTTCATCCCTCGTGGCCCGGAGACGCAGATTTACAGCCTGGAGAACACCGATCTGTGCCTCATCGCCACGGCGGAAATCACGCTGGGCGGCATGCACCGCGATCAGATTCTCGACGAGTTGCAGCTGCCGATCAAGTACGTCGGCCTGTCGCACTGCTTCCGCACCGAGGCGGGCGCGCCGGGCGCGACACGCGCGGCCTTTATCGTGTCCACCAGTTCACCAAGGTCGAGATGTTCGCTTTCTGTGCCCCTGATCAGAGCGATTCCATCCACGATGAGTTGCTTCGCATCGAGGAGAGCATTTTTCAAGGCCTTGGACTGCCCTATCACGTCATCGATACCTGCACCGGCGATCTGGGAGGACCGGCCTACCGCAAATTCGACCTGGAAGCCTGGATGCCGGGCCGTGGGCAGGGCGGTGAGTACGGCGAAGTAACCAGCACCTCGAATTGCACCGATTATCAAGCCCGCCGGCTTAACATCCGCTACAAGGTGCCAGGGCAGAAGGGCACGCGCTTCGTTCACACGCTCAACGGCACGGCGGTGGCCGTCACCCGGGCGATCCTGGCCATTCTGGAGAACTACCAGCAGGCGGATGGATCGGTGGTGGTGCCGGAAGTGCTGCGGCCGTGGGTCGGCAAGGATCGAATTGGGCAACGGCCTCTTGCTTGATACTCGCCAGGAGGGGATAATCAACCAATGGGAATCGTGCCGCTATTCAACCTCGAAGAGGACTGAGCGATGATCCAACCTGAAGAACTTTACCATACTCTGCACCGTCAGCCGTTTCAGCCTTTCCGCGTCCATCTGAAGGACGGTCGTTATTACGATATTCGCTATCAACATCTTGCCGTTGTAGGCGATACCTTCTTTGATGTCGGTATCCCATTGCCGAACCAGGCAACCCCCCTGTGTGACCATGTAGAAACGATGGATTTGGAAGACATCACACACGTGGAGTCGCTGTCCGTGGCGGCAGCGAGCTAGCCGTACGCTCTTCAGAAGGATTAAGCCATGTGGCCGGAAGACATCCGCAATCTCCTCATGCATCGCCCTTTTCGCGCGTTTCGCTTCTATGTTCTCGAAACCACGGCCTATGAGATTCGTCATCCTGAATTGGCGATCTTGAGTCAATCAACTGTCACCATCTATGTACCTGTTCCCAACGCTATTCTGCCCTTAGCGAGATCGAAAGTGATCGTGGCCCTTGCCCACATCACCCGTCTGGAACCCATCCTCCCCAAGTCAAAACCTTCGTCGAATGGCGACTGATTTCCTTCGGCGGCGCAACGGTATGCCCAGCCGATGTGCTATAAATGAAAGAAGACTGCACACTCAGAAGACGAAGCCGCACGAAGGAATTGTGCTCTCGGGTGAACCATGTCCGAACCTACTCCACCTGTCGAATCGGGATCGCTGCCGCCTGCTGAGAAGGTCAAGCAGTTCCCGACTTGTCCCGGCGTCTACCTCATGAAAGACGCCCAGGCTCGCGTCCTGTACGTCGGCAAGGCCAAGAACCTTCGCAACCGCGCAGGCCATTACTTCACCAAGGCTGCTGCGGACGACCTCCGCACCGCCGATCTCGTCAAGCTCATCGCCGACATCGACTACATCGAAGCGGAGAGCGAAGTGGACGCCCTGCTCCTGGAAGCCCGGTTGGTCAAGGATGTGCAGCCGCGCTTCAACGTCGATTTGAAGGACGACAAATCGTTTCCCTACCTGCAAATCCGCATGCGCGAGGACTTTCCGCGCGTCGAGTTCACCCGCAGTCCGCGGCGGCGTGGCGTGAAGCTCTATGGCCCGTTCACCAGTGCGCGCAGCCTGCGCTTCGCCATGCAGGTGTTGCAGCGCATCTTCAAGTTCCGCACCTGTGCCCTCGACATCAAGACCGACGATCAACGCTGGCACTGGTTCCGGCCGTGTATTCTGCACAGCATCAACCAATGCACGGCTCCGTGTAACTTTCGTGTGACAAAAGAAGACTACCGCCGGCAAATCCGTTCGTTGCGCATGGTGCTCGCGGGCAAGAAGGGCAGGCTGATCGCCGAGATGGAACAGGCGATGCAGGAGGCGAGCGCCACCATGCTGTTCGAGAAAGCGGCCCGGTTGCGTGACGAGATCGATGCTCTCAAGAACCTCGGCCTGCGCGGCGACGTGGACCGTGATGTGCAGCCGGAAGTGTTCCAGATCGATCCGAAAAAAGGACTCGCCGGGTTGCGCAAGGTTCTGGGACTGCCATCGCCGCCACGGAACATCGAAGGAGTGGACATTGCTCACATTGGCGGTGACGAGACTGTGGCCTCGCTGGTGACGTTCCTCGACGGGCTGCCGTTCAAGCCCGGTTACCGGCGTTATCGCATTCGCAGTGTTGAAGGAGTGGATGATTTCGCCTCGATTCGTGAAGTGGTGACGCGGCGCTTTCGCCGGCTGGTGCGGGAGGAACAGGTGTTCCCCGACATTCTCTTGATCGATGGCGGCAAGGGGCAGCTCAATGCGGCACTGGACGCCTTTCGGCTGCTGGGGATCAAGCCGCCATGCCTGATTTCACTGGCCAAGCGCGAGGAAGAAATCTATCGGCCCGGAGAAGCCAATCCGCTGCACCTGAGCCGGCACGCGGCGGCTTTGCGATTACTACAGTATGTGCGTGACGAGGCGCATCGGTTTGCACAGCATTATCACCACATGTTGCGACGGCGGAAACTGGAAGAATAGAATGACGTTTAGCCGCGACCAGTTTAGCGACGCTTCGGAGAAGCGTGCGGACCCACACGCTTCTCCGAAGCGTCGCTAAACTGGTCGCGGCTAAACGATGTGGAGTCAAACGTGCGTATCTTGTTGACTAATGACGATGGAGTCTACGCTCCGGGACTGCGGGCACTTCGCAAGGAATTGCTCAAGCTCGGCGAAGTGATCGTCGTCGCGCCGGCGACCGAGCAGAGTGCCGTCGCCCATTCCATCACGCTCCTTACGCCTCTTCTGGTTCAGGAAGTTGACGATGAGAACAACCAGTTCATGGGCTGGGCCGTGGATGGCCGGCCGGCGGATTGTGTCAAGCTGGGGCTGCTCGAACTGCTGCCGGAGCCGCCCGACCTGCTCGTCAGCGGCCTCAATGCCGGGTCCAACGCCGGGATCAATGTGCTCTATTCCGGCACCGTGGCGGCCGCCATTGAAGGTGCATTCTTCCAGCGGACCAGTGTTGCCGTGTCGCTGGAGTACACCAAGCCCAAGCCCCTCGATTTTCCGCGGGCCGCCGACCTGGCCCGGCGTGTGATCGAACAGATCATGGCCCACAAGCCCGAGCGCGGTACGCTCTACAACGTCAACATTCCCAGCTTAGACAAGGGCCTTATTCGCGGCATCCGCACTGTTCCACAGAACGTCGCTCCCCACGTGGAAACTTTCGATCGCCGGATCGATCTGCGCGGCCGGGTCTATTTCTGGACCAACCCCGGCCTGAAGTGCCCTGACCCCCATCCCGATTCCGACGTCACGGCCCTCGACGAAGGTTACATCACAGTGACACCGCTGCAATTCAACCTGACACATGCAGCGCTGCTCGGGCAAATGAAGGAGTGGCAGTGGCGATTGTGACAACGCTCACCGGCAATTGCAGTAGTCTTGATATGCCATCGGCAACTATATTATAAACATGGCGCGCACGCAACCATTTACCCTGATTTTCGACCCGGAAGTCGAACAACACCTGCGGGCCATCGAAACCAAGTATCACTCGCTGATACGCGAAAACATCCAGGAGCAGCTGCTGTTTGAGCCGGAGACCGAAACGCGGAACCGCAAGCCCTTGCAACAGCCAGCGGTCCTGGGAGCAACCTGGGAGCTTCGGCTCGGGCCGAACAACCGGTTCCGGGTACTCTACGGAGTAGACCGCGAAGTTCAGGAAGTGCAGGTTCTCGGTGTTGGAGTCAAAGAGAGGAATCGATTGATTATCGGAGGAAAGGAGGTGAAGCTATGAAAATGGCATCGATAGCCGACGTGAAGGATCACTTCCGAGCCTATTTGAAGGCCAGCGAGCAGGGACCGATCGTCGTCACCCGGAATGGCAGGCCGGTGGCGATACTGTCGGCAGTGAGCGACCAGGACGAAGTAGAACGGCTGATGATGGCCCGTTCACCTGAACTTCAAGCCATCCTGAAAGCTGCCCGAGAGCGGATCGAAGCTGGAAAGGGCATTCCCAACGACGAATTCTGGGAGAGAATGGCAAGCACAAAGGAGACCAATAAACAGCCTGGCAAGCGCCGGAAACCAGCCTGACCACCGCAGCGTTGCTTGAGCATTAATTAAGAATTGGCAATGGCGGCTGTAGGGACTAGAACGAGAACGGCACAGGATCGCGCGTGGTCAACTTGAAGGCATCGATCTTCGTCATCCGCCAACGGCCGTTTTCGAGCTGGAATCTGACCTCATAGCTGAAGGGAATCTGTGCAGCGGCTGGCAGGCTTTCCGCCTTGATACTCATGTTGAATCGAACCGTGATGGTGTGCCGATCACGGTCCATCTCCAGGATGTCGAAGTCTTTCACCTTGACGTCCTGCACGCTGTCGAGACGTTGCTTTGCCAGTTCACGCAGAAACTGCTTGTCGTTGTCCTGTGGAGTGCGCACCTGGTCGGAAATGTGCTCGAAAAGGCCGTCGATGTTGTGTGCTTTCGCGGCGGCGGCCATCTCTCGGACGGTGCGCACAATCTTTTCGCGGTCTGTCTCGACCAGAACGTCGAGTAGGAAATAGGCTCCGAGCAACGCTGCCGCCAGGCCGAGGCCAACGAGGTGTTTCCGGTTCCTGATCTGCCACCACAACGCCAGCACGATCACTGCGCAGGTTGCCAGCAGCAAGTAGACGACAAGCCAGCCCTCGAATAGCCAGTCGAACACGCTTTATCGCAAGCCTCCTCACCACCCCACCACCTCACCACTCCACCACCCCACCACCTCACTTCCACCCGGCCCGCCACAACTCCGCTCCATAACGCGCCGCGTCGCCCAGGTCTTCTTCCAGGCGCAAGAGCTGATTGTACTTGGCGATCCGGTCGGTCCGGCTAGCGGAGCCGGTCTTGATCTGGCCGGCGTTCGTGGCCACCGCAATATCGGCGATCGTTGTGTCCTCCGTCTCGCCGCTGCGATGGCTGATGATCGTCGTGTAGCCGTTGCGCCGGGCCAGCTCGATGGCGTCGAGGGTTTCCGTCAGCGTGCCGATCTGGTTGACCTTGATGAGGATGCTGTTGGCCACTCCCTCGGTGATGCCTCGCTGCAAAAGGGTTGTGTTTGTAACAAAGATGTCGTCGCCGACGAGTTGGAGTTTGCTCCCTAATTCGCGTGTCAGCTTCTGCCAGCCGGCCCAGTCGTCCTCGGCCAGACCGTCTTCAAGGGAACGAATCGGCCATTTGGCACAGAGTTTCTTCCAAATGTCAATCATCTCATCCGAGCTGGCGATACGATCGGGCTGGCTCTTGAAGAAACAGTAGCCCGTCTTGCCTTTCTTCTTGGCTTCGTCGAATAGTTCCGTGGCGGCGGGATCGAGCGCGAATGCAATGTCTTCTCCAAGACGGTACCCGGCTTTCTCGATGGCCTTGGCCAGCACTTCGAGCGCTTCATCGCTGCTCTTCAGGCTGGGAGCGAATCCGCCTTCATCGCCGACTGCCGTGTTGAGATGGCGGTCGTGCAGGACGCCCTTCAAGGCGTGGAACACTTCGGCCCCCATGCGCAGCGCTTCCCGGAATGAGGGAGCGCCCAGCGGCATGATCATGAACTCCTGGAAATCGACGTTATTGTCGGCGTGCTTGCCGCCGTTGAGGATATTCATCATCGGCACGGGCAGGTACTTGGCGTTGGTGCCGCCCAGATAGCGGTAGAGGG
Source organism: uncultured Gemmataceae bacterium (assembly GCA_963804745.1). Taxonomy (GTDB): domain Bacteria; phylum Planctomycetota; class Planctomycetia; order Gemmatales; family Gemmataceae; genus CAWDRY01. Next base: position 143,159 of record CAWDRY010000043.1, on the reverse strand, counting down.
GCAAGCTTTCCGAGGCAGCAGCCGCGTGAGCCACGGCGAGGGAAACGCCCAGCATGGCGTTAGCGCCGAGCTTGGACTTATGCGGGGTGCCATCGAGTTGCAGCAGCAAATTGTCGATTGTCACCTGTTCCCGAGCGTCCTGCCCGAGCAATTTCGGAGCGATGACTTCGTTAACGTTCGCCACAGCTTTGAGCGTGCCACGGCCAAGATACCGTTTCTTGTCGCCGTCGCGCAGTTCCAGCGCCTCGTGAGCGCCGGTACTGGCCCCACTGGGCACTGCGGCGCGGCCCAAAGCGCCGTCTGAAAGGATCGCTTCGACTTCAACAGTTGGATTGCCTCGACTATCGAGGATTTCACGTGCATGAATGCTTTCGATGTTCATGAGAGTTAACCAGAAACCAATGGAAATAAAAAAACACCAGTAAGACTGGTGTAGTTTTATCACTTCCGCTCCCAGTTTCCAGTGATTCTCTCCGGAGGCTAACCCCCACCGGCCCGCCACTGACCACTGACCTCTGACCTCTGACCTCTAAAAAAAGGGGCTCCGGCGGGGTCGTAGCAATGAACCGCTTGCGGTGGGGTAGCAACAACGGGGTCGTCGCAGAGTCGAAGCGGTTGGGGAAAAACCTGAATGCCGGAGCCCCGTGCGAGTCGGCCGCCAGTCGGTCAGGGGCAGAATGAATATCGGCAGCCGGCGGCAAACGCTTGAGGCGCGGTAGGCCGGACGATCTAGGATGGTTGCCGCTCGCTGCGAGCACCGCGCGGCCTGCGCTGACTATTCCACCTGCGCGGGCTTGTTCACGTTTCGATCAACCCGCGCAGGACGCCCAGGTTTACCGTGTCCATGTCCGCCTGGTCGCCGTCTTCCTTCGGAGTTTCCAGTATCATCGGCCGATTGCGAAACCGCGGGTCGTTGACCAGAAGGCGAAAAGGCTCCAGCCCAAGATGCCCGCGGCCGATATGAGCATGCCGATCGACCCGGCTACCCCGCGGTCTGAGGCTGTCATTGACATGAAAGGACCGCAACCGGCCCAGACCCACCGTCCGGGCGAAGGCCCGCATCGTGGCCCTATACTCGGCTTGGGGAGCTAATGCGTAACCTGCGGCAAAAACATGGCAGGTATCAAAGCAGACTCCCAGCCGCTTCGGATCGTGAACGAGCGCTAGAATCCGCGCCAGCTGCTCGAAACGATGGCCGAGCGTGTTCCCTTGACCTGCAGTCGTTTCCAGCAAGATCTGAACGCGAAAACCCTGGCAGCGGCCGTGGACCTCATCGAGCGCCTGTGCCACGCGAGCCAGACCGGCTTCCACGTCGCCGTCAGTTGCCGAGCCGGGATGGGTCACAAGATAGCGCAATCCCAGCCGCTCGGCCCGCTGCAGCTCGACGACGAATGCTTCCACCGAACGGCGATACAGCGTGTTATCGGGTGAGGCCAGGTTGATGAGATAGGAATCATGAGCAGTAGGGAAACGCAACCGGCTGCTGCGGAGCAGCTGGCGGAATGTTTTGACTTCCTCGTCCGTCAATTCCTTGGCGTTCCACTGGTTGGAGTTCTTCGTGAATAGCTGCACCGTCTGGCAGCCATATCGCATGGCGGCTTCCAAAGCGTTGTGATAGCCGCCGGCAATCGACATGTGAGCACCAAAGAGCGGCATCGGTTCCTCTGGTCAATTCGGACTTGAGAGGGGCGTGAACTCGCGCTGCGGAGTCAGGAAATCCACCAGCACGCGCGTTCCGGGGTAGGCTCAGGTTTATCCAAAAGGGTGGCCTAGCCGTTGAGATTCTAGCCGAACTGGTTCAGAGAAGCTATCACACACCCGCAGAAAAATCCTCGCAAGTGTGTTGACAGCGATACCCGATCAGATATAGTGCGAGAGCAGTGACGATAGGCAATTCCGAATTGAAGGAGTACCAATGGGCGTTGCCTTTGAATGGGATGAGAACAAGGCCACGACAAACCTCAAGAAGCACGGCGTATCGTTCGAAGAAGCCAGCACTGTGTTCGGCGATCCGCTCTCCTTGACGATTGACGATCTGCTTCACTCGGAGGAGGAAGATCGGTTCTTGATCCTGGGACAATCGCATCGGCGGCGTCTGTTGGTAGTGTCTTTTACCGATCGCGGTGCTAAGATTCGCATTATCAGCGCCCGCGTGGCGAGTCGCCGAGAGAGGAAGGATTATGAAGAGGGTACCTAGGAAGCAGACCAATACCGATATGCTGAGCGAATATGATTTCAGCAAGGGCGTTCGGGGTAAGTATGCCAAACGATATGCGGAGGGAACCAACGTCGTTGTGCTTGCTCCCGATGTTGCAGACGCCTTCCCAGATGCCGATTCGGTGAACGAAGCCCTGCGCAGACTCCTTAAAATTGCCCGAAGTCACAAGAGGAAAGTACGTGCCTGAGGCTGTTCGGCACTGGTCAGTTGCTTGAAAGCTGAACCCGTGCCACCCGGCGATTTCCGGCCCGAACAACTAATCCATCCGTGACCGCAATGTTCGCTTTCGGCTCGGTAATCTTCTCCCGCTCCGGCCCGATGTTGACAGCGCCGCCTTTCACCAGCCGGCTCGCCTCGTTGTTGCTCTTGGCGAACCCCAACAGCACAAGCAGCCTGCACACCCAGATCTTGCCGTCGCTCAATTCCGACCCGGAGATGACTACCACGGCTATGTCCGTCGGGTCCTGTCGCTCCGAGAAGCGTTTCTTCCACTCGGCGGCCGCGTCGATAGCGGCCTGTTCGCCGTAATAGAAGGCCACAATGTCTTTGCCGAGCGTTTCCTTTGCCTGCATCGGATGCGTCAATTGGGCGTTGGTCAACTTGCCGATCTCATCCGTGCTTCGGTCGGTCAGCAGTTCAAACCATTCGCGCATCAGATCGTCCGGAATGCTCATGACCTTGGCGAACTGGTCATAAGCCGGCTCGCCGACGCCGATGTAGTTGCCCAGGCTCTTGCCCATGCGCCGCACACCGTCCAGGCCGCGCAGGATCGGCAGCGTGATGCAAATCTGCGGCTCCTGGCCGGCGTCGCGCTGCAAATCGCGGCCCACCATCAGGCTGAAGAGCTGCTCGCTGCCTCCCAGCTCGATGTCGCAGCGGATTTCCACGCTGTCGTGACCCTGCATGAGCGGATAGAGACATTCGTGCAAATAGACGGGCGTTTCGGCCTTGATGCGCTTGGTGAAATCGTCGCGCTCCAGCATGCGCTGCATGGTGATCTTGCTGGTCAGAGCGAGCACGTCGAGGAAGCCGAAACGACCAAACCAATCGCCGTTCTGCCGCACTTCCGTCTGGGCGATGTCGATGACCTTGCTGACCTGCTTGAGATAGTCGCGGGCGTTCGCCTCAACCTGTTCGGGAGTGAGCCGAGCGCGCGTCTGATCCCGGCCGCTCGGGTCGCCGACCAGGGCCGTGTAGTTGCCGATGATCAGCACCGCCTTGTGGCCGAGTTCTTGAAAGAGCCGCAGCTTCCGCAGGGGTACGGTATGGCCTAGATGAACGTCGATGCCGGTCGGATCAATGCCGTACTTGACGCGCAACGGCTGGCCGGTCTTGAAACTCCGTTCGAGCTTCTGCCGCAATTCGGCTTCGGGCACGATCTGCTCGACGCCACGTCGTATTAGTGCTAGTTGTTCATCGACGGATTTCACGCTCGGTCCTTCCCTGATGGCGAGCCGCCGGCTGCCCACCTGTCGTTGGCCCCGGTAGGACTACGGCGGGGATAAACCCCGCCGCTCGCTGATCCATGAATGGTTTTCACCGAGTCATGGCCTCTAACTGTGCATCTGAAACTGTCCCACAGCCTCGAACGCATTGGCATAGTGAACAATGGCAGGTTCCTTCCTTCCGGCCGGCCAACTCACGGCCAGCACATCAAAGCGGGCCATGCAATGGAGCAGGCGATGCTTCTGCATGAAGTACACGGCCAGGTCCGTCAGTCGGCGCTGCTTGGCCAGATCGACGGAAGCCGCCGGCCGGCCGGCATCACCTGATTCCGTCGAACGCACTTCCACGAAGACGATGCACTTGCCATCGACGGCTACGAGATCGAGTTCGCCGTAGGGACAGATGTAATTGCGGGCGACAATACGATAGCCAAGGCGCTGAGAAACTTCGCCGCCGCGCCTCAGAACGGTTGCCGAACCAGCGCCGCCACCAGGGCTTGATGGGAGATTCGCCTGCCATATAGATTCCTTGGCACAGACCGGCGTTGCTTTCGCTCTGGAAGCCCTACTTGCATTGCGTATACAGTTTAGCTATCCTGTATTAGATACCCGCCCCGAGGAGGAATGCCATGTACCGTGCCGAAGACATTCAGGCTCGCTTGCGCCAGAAGCCGTTTCGCCCGTTTCGGATCATCGCCAGCGAAGGGCTTCGGTTTGACATAAAGCATCCCGATCTCGTATTCGTCGGCAGACGCGACATAACGATTGGCTTCCCGGATGCCGACAATCCTTCCGTCTACGATCAGGTGTCGCGTGTCGCCATGGTGCATGTGGTCGCATTGGAAGAAATGCCCATATCATCGCCGTCTGGCAACGGTGAACAGTGAGAATCGGGCAAGTTCAACTCTTGCTCTCTTCCGTCCCCGTCACTGCCACCTTGCCCTTACGTTCTCGCAATCGTGTCGCCTTGCCGACGCGCTTGCGGAGGTAGTACAGTTTGGCCCGCCGCACAACGCCCGTGCGTTTCACTTCCACCTTGGCAATCTTCGGCGAGTGCAAGGGGAAGACGCGCTCGACCCCCTCGCCTTGCACAATCCGGCGAACCGTGAACGATGCCCGCATCCCTTCGCCGCGGCGGGCAATGACCACGCCGCTGAATACCTGGACGCGCTCCTTCTGCCCTTCGAGGATGCGCTGGTGAATCTCCACCTGATCGCCGATGGCGAAGCTCGGTATTTCCTTCTTCTTCGCCGCCTCTTCCACCAAACCCATCAATCTATTCTTCATGACTATCACCTTTCTTCTTTACTGTTTAACTGCTCAATCCCGGCCAGGCGCGGCTGCGGGCCTCCGATTGTTCCTGCCGCCAGCGGGCAATGGCCTGGTGATCGCCGCTCACCAGCACCTCCGGCACCGCCATGCCGCGAAAGATACGCGGTCTCGTGTATTGTGGATACTCCAATTTTCCCGGATCGCTGTGCGATTCCTCCGCCACACTCTCCGGATCGCCCAGCACGCCGGGCACGTAACGGACCACCGTGTCGATCACGACCATCGCCGGCACCTCGCCGCCGTTGCAAATATAGTCGCCGATCGAGATTTCCCGCGGCTGCAAACCCAGGCGAATACGTTCATCAAAGCCCTCATACCGGCCGCATAGCAAAAGCAGCCGGCGATGGACCGCCAACTCCCGAACCACAGGCTGGGTCAATCGTTCGCCTGCCGGCGTGAGCAGCACGAGCTGCCCCGGCTCCGCCGCCTTCTGCTGCACCGCTTCGACCGCAGCGAAGACCGGTTCCGGCATCATCACCATGCCCGGCCCGCCGCCGAAGGGCCGGTCGTCCACGCTGTGATGCCTCCCCTTCGCCCAGTCCCGAATGTTCCAGAGATTGATCTCCACCAGGCCACTCTCCAGAGCCAGCTTGAGAATGCTCTGGCTGAGATACCCCTGGAAGATCTCTGGAAACAGTGTCAAAACGTCAAAGCGCATGTCGCGTTGTTAGTGGTTAGTTGTTAGTCGTTAGTTGTATGTCGTTCGGTAGCAAACAGGCACGAACAACTAACAACTAACCACTAACGAATTCACGGACTCGCCACAGGCTCACCCGAACTTGGCTGTTGCTCGAATTTCGCCATGTACTTCTTGAGCAGAGTCGCCACCCTCTCGGACGGCTTGGCGCCGACGCCCAACCAGTGCTTGACGCGGTCTGGCTTGAGCTTGACACGCGCTCGTCGGTTTCCTTGATCATCGGGTCGTAAGAGCCTAGCTCTTCGATGATCCGGCCATCGCGCGGCTGCCGCGAGTCGATGGCGACAATCCGGAAATAATGCCGGTGCTTCCGCCCCATCATCTTCATTCGGATACGTACTGCCACAAATCCTCCTTCCAGAGTCATGTAGTCATTGGTCATCAGTGATCAGTCGTTTGTGCAAGAAAACCCGTGTATCCGCCATCTACCAATGACTAGTGACTAATGACTAATGACTACTTTCTCTTCTTCCGCTTCTTCTTCCGTTCCTCCGCTCGTTCCTTGGCGCTTTTGCGATGCCCGGTGCCGACCTTGGTCTTCGCCAGCTTGGCGCCGGGCTGGAACATGCCTTGCTTGCCCATGCCGGTCATCATCTTGAGCCGTTCGATCATGCTCATCTTGGCCATCTGCCGCATGAAGCCGCGCACCTGCTCGAACTGGTTGAGGAACTGCTTGACCTCGTGCGGCTCGCTGCCGCTGCCGGCGGCGATGCGGCGGCGGCGGTTGATGTCGATGATGTCGGGGTTGCGCCGCTCCTCCTTGGTCATCGAGTCGATCATGCCCTGGAGCCGGCCGATGCCCTTCTCGGGATCTTCGCCTTCGGGGATCATTTCCGACATGCCCGGCATCGCAGCCATGATGTCGCTGCATCGGCCCCATCTTCTTGAGCTGCTCGAACTGCTTGCGGAAGTCGTCGAGGTTGAAGTCGCCCTCTTGAAGCTTCTTCTGCTGCTTCTCGATCTCTTCCTTGCTCAGCTCCGCCTGCACCCGGCCGACCTTTTCGATCAGGCTCATCAGGTCGCCCTGGCCGAGGATGCGCTGGGCCATGCGCTCCGGATGGAATTCCTCGAGCCGGTCCAGCTTCTCGCCGACGCCGATGAACTTGATCGGCACCTTGCGTGACTTCCTTGATCGACAGGGCCGCACCGCCGCGGGCGTCGCCGTCGAGCTTGGTCAGAATGACGCCGTTAAGCTCCAGAGCGTCGTTGAACGCCTTGGCGCTGTTGACCGCATCCTGGCCGGTCATGGCGTCGCACACCAGATAGACCTGGTCGGGCTTGACCAATCGGTCGATCTGCTTCAGCTCGTCCATCGGCATCTCGGCGATGTGCAGCCGGCCGGCGGTGTCGAGGATGACGCTATCGAGCGAGCCAGTGCGTGCATGGTCCACGGCCTTCCGGCAAACATCTAATGGCGAGCCGAGGGCGTTAGCCCCCGGATCAGCCCCCGGATCAGCCCCCGGAGCGTAAACCGGCACCTGGAGCTGTTCGCCCAGCACTTTCAACTGGTCGATGGCGGCGGGACGCTGCAAGTCGGCGGCGACGAGGAGCGGCTTGCGGCCAAGCTCCCTGAGCGTCAAAGCTAGCTTGCCGGCGGTGGTCGTCTTGCCGCTGCCCTGAAGCCCGCACAGCATGATGACCGTCGGCCGATCCTTGGCGAAGTGGAAGCTGTGATCCACCGGCCCCATCAGCTTCACCAGTTCGTCGTAGACAATACGGACTATCTGCTCGCTGGGGTCGAGGGTACGCAGCACCGCCTGGCCCAGCGAACGCTCGGTGACGCGGGCAATGAAGTCGTTGGCCACCGTGAAATTCACGTCGGCGTCGAGGAGGGCCTTGCGCACCTCCTGCAACCCGTCGCGAATGTTCACTTCGGTCAGCCGGCCGCGTCCCCGCAGCTTCTTCAGGGCCTCGCCAAGGCCGCGTTGAATGCCTTCAAACATGTTTCAACCCGCCCCAGCTTTACTGGCTGAGGAAATGATTGCAGGGTGCCATGCCCACGTCCGCGTGGGCATGTCTGGCAGCCGCTCGTACCGCATGCCCACGAAGACGTGGGCACGCCACCCGGCTCTGAAGATTAAGAGGCAAACCTGTTTACCCCTCCGAAGAGCCGTAAGTGCTGAATTATAGAGAAGAAGGCGGTTGGTTGCAACGGAAGGGTTAGAGTTGGCCTGACGGAAGTCGGCACGGGGTCTATTCTTTCTCTTCGGCCCGTGTACAATAATGCCGATTTGATGATGACGGCACCGATGGGGATGCCGTACTGGGAATTTCACACTATTTCTTGCAACAAGGGGAAAAGATGAGCTACGAACCATCTTCCGAATCGGCCGCACAGAAAACCAATGTACCAGGCATCTTGCTTATGATCGGGGGCATCCTAAACGTGCTGCTTGCGTTGTGGATGCTTTTCAACAGTATCTCCGGAATGATGAATCCTCAAGCGGCTGTTCAGCAGAATTTGCAGAACATGACGCCAGAGCAAAGAAGGCAAAATGAAAAGATGGAAAAGGAGTTGGGTTGGTCCCCGCAGGAGGTTGGAGGAAAAATTGGCGGTGTCACTGGGGTGGGGTGGAGTGTAATCGCGCTCCTGGGCGGCATACTCGGTATCATGGCCGGTATCAAGATGCGATCCCTGCAATCCTACGGGTTGTGCATGTTCGGTGCGATATACACCTTGATTCCTTGTCTCTCTCCCGGGGCCTGCCCGTGTATATTTGGGATGGTCGCCGGCATCTGGGCGCTGGTTGTGCTGATGAATGCCGAAGTTAAAGCGTCGTTCCATTGATCGCCTCACTCAGAACGGCTGCAATAACCGGAAGGACAGAGGTGATGTCATAGTGCCGATTCAGTATCGACCGCGCCAATGGGACGTGGTTGTCAACTTAATGGAGTCTAAGCCAAAGGAGCAACGATGAGTTACCAACCGTCAACCAGTTCAGCAGCGCAGAAGACTAACGTGCCGGGCATCTTACTGATCGTGCTGGGCGCCTTGAATGTGATCGGCGCCTTGTATTTTGTGGGCGATGGTGTCTGGAATCTCGCCGCCACCAAGGGAGGGGAGGAGGAGCACAAAAGAAACCTCGAACAGAGCTTAAAGACGGCACCGGTGACAGCAGAGGAGCGTAAGCAGATAGAAGAATCCAGCAGCACATGGGGCAAGGCAGGCGGCGTTCCTCTCATTATCTCGGGAGTGTTAGCGCTGATAGCAGCCCCCCTGACGATCCTCGCCGGCTTGAGAATGCGTTCGCTTCGATCTTATGGATTGTGCATGACCGGTTCGATTCTGGCGGCTATCCCTTGCATATCTCCTTCGGCCTGTCCTTGCATCTTCGGTATAGGACTCGGCATCTGGGCCTTGGTGGTGCTGCTAAACGCCGATGTCAAAGCATCGTTTCAATGAAGTTTCTGAATCTCCAAACTGCGCGGCAGGGCAGAAGCGATGTCTGAAGGCCAAGAAGAATACGTTCCCACGCCGCGCGAACTCGCCGCTAGCAATCGAACGAACGCTCCGGGGATTCTGCTGAGCACGGTCGGGCTTCTGAATCTCCCCCTGACGGTTGCAATCATTTTCACTGGGATACAACTGTTCCGCATGTCGGACGACGAGTTCCACAGCACCCAGCATGAAAGTATGGAGAACATACGCTCCTCGATGCCGGGTCTGGTGAAGATGATGGAGCAACAGGGCGATCCGCTACCGGGAAGGACTGCCAATGCCTGGGGCTATCTCATCTGGGGCGGATTGTCGTTCGCAGCCAGCGTGCTGACTTTCTACGCCGGCTTCTACATGCGCCGTCTGGAGTCCTACGGCATGGCGATAGCCGGTTCGGTGCTGGCCGCATTGCCGTTCCTTTCTTGTTCGGGTTGTTGCGGCGTGGGCGAGTTTGTCGGCGTCTGGGCCATGATCGTGCTGCTGAGTCCGGATGTCAGGTCGGAGTTTGTTTGAAGCGCTACTTCTAACCTCGAGCAGAAGTTCACATGGCTAACCAGATGATCACCGTCGGCCATAGCCCCGACCCCGACGACGCTTTCATGTTCTACGCCCTGGCCCACGACAAGCTCGACACCGGCAACCTGCGCTTCCGCCACGAGCTGCAAGACATCGAGACCCTCAACCGCCGAGCCTTGCGCGGCGAACTGGAAGTCACCGCCGTCAGCATCCATGCCTATGCCTTCCTGCTCGACAAGTACGCTCTCCTGCCGAGCGGATGCAGCATGGGCGACCGTTATGGCCCGATGGTCGTTGCCCGCCGGCCAATGACTCTTGACCAGTTGAAAACATCGCGGATCGCCGTCCCCGGCACATTGACCACGGCCTTTCTGACCTTGCGCCTGTTGCTGTCCGGTCAATTTACATACGAGGTGCTTCCTTTCGATCAGATTCTTGCAGCGGTGGCGGAGGGCCGGTTCGACGCCGGCCTCATCATCCACGAGGGCCAGCTGACTTTTCAGAATCAGGGCCTCCATCTCGTCGTCGATCTCGGTGTCTGGTGGCAAGATCGCACCGGCCTGCCTTTGCCTTTGGGCGGCAACGTGGTGCGCCATGATCTCGGACACGCCACCATTCAGCAAATCAGCCGGCTGCTCAAGGAAAGCATTCGTTACGGCCTCGCCCATCGCGAGGACGCACTCGCGTACGCTTTGCGCTATGCTCGTGACATGGACAAATCACTGGCGGATCAATTCGTCGGCATGTACGTCAACGATTGGACGCTCGATTACGGACCGCGCGGCCGAGAAGCAGTACGAAGGTTGCTTGATGAGGGTCATAAGGCGGGGATCATTCCGTCGCCGGTGCCGGTGGAGTTTGTAGAGTAGTCTTGTCCGCAGATGCATCGCGTAACGCCGCCTCATACCTCTCCCGGCGTGTTCAGGACAACGCCCATTCATCAGCCGTTGTGCTTTCCGGGACCTCGTTCGAGGCATTTCAATATAATTCCTGAACCCCCATGCTCCCCTGGATGCACAACGACCTGAACAACCGTCGGCGCCGTGGACTATACCGCGTCCGGCGACGCATTCAATCTGCCCAGGGAGTTCATGTCCGTCTGCACGGCCGCGACTTCCTCAATTTCTCTTCCAATGATTACCTGAATCTCGCCGCCGATCCGCGCCTGGCGCGGCGGCAGCCCGAGCGGCAAAGCATTATGGCTGCAGCGCCGGGGCTTCGCCACTGGTGTCGGGTTATCTGCCGCCGCTCCGCAAGCTGGAACGCGACCTGGCCGGCTGGGAAGAATCCGAAGCGGCGCTGGTTTTCAGCAGCGGTTTCGCCGCCAACCTGGCCCTGGTCAGTTCCCTTGCCAAACCAGGCGACGCTGTCTTTAGCGACGAGCTGAACCACGCCAGTCTCATCGACGGCTGCCGCTTGTCGCGAGCCAGCGCCCACGTTTATCGGCACGGCGATGCCAATCATCTCAACGATCTGCTCCGAAGTGAGGGTGCCCCGTTCCGCCGGCGCCTGATCGTGACCGATACGGTTTTCAGCATGGACGGCGATCTGGCTCCGCTGGCTGATCTTGTTGATCTGGCGCGGCAGCATGATTGCTTGCTGTTGCTCGACGAGGCCCACGCCACCGGCGTCCTGGGTACACAGGGCCGCGGCGCCACGGAACTGCTGCCGCCGGGTGTGTGCTTGATCCCGATCATGTCATCAAGATCGGCACGCTGAGCAAGGCCCTTGGCTCGCAGGGTGGTTTTGTGTGCGGCACCGGGCAACTCGTTGGCTGGCAGGACATATTCGATACCCCGTGAGTTTCTGCAATGGCATGCATACCAACGCCGCCGATGAGGCGGCAGTGCGCCGTTGCAGCCGACGTGTCCGGCCGTTCGCCAGTCCGGCCTGGACAGAGCAGACGGCCGGAGCGGGGGGCAGGCACCTCCACAGCCGCCTGATTGCAAAATCAGCAGATCCAAAACCGCTAATTCTCTCACCCGCCTTACTCCGAAGGAGTTCAACAACCCAGCCCAGGGTCGCCGTCCGCGGCGCACCCTGGGAAAACGTGGTCCTTACTCCGAAGGAGTTGAACAACCCAGCCCAGGGTCGCCGTCCGCGGCGCACCTGGGAAAACGAGGTCACATCATCATGTCCACCCTGAAATGGTGGGATAACCTGGCGGACTGGTATTCGGTGTCGGTCGATTGAGCACTGGCAGCCAGCAATCTTGGCGGTTGCCGTTCGGGGGAACCTGGAATACAATCTGAAGCAAGACAGGTTTCGCTCACTGACGAATCCCCGGAAAAGGGTGGGCGGGCGTTTCAGACATTCCCACCCGATACCAACGGTGTACGTCAAGAGTGAAACCGTGGCATGTTGAGAGTCTTTCCGGGAAGGCTCCCCTCGCCCCGGTACTCCGGGGAGAGGGGGTGGGGGTGAGGGGTTTTCCGGACCGACTCTGAGCAATCTCTGCCTTTGTCGGGCAAAGGCAACACAAATTCTGTTTCCGCAGTGGAGGGTAAACCCAATGAAGACGATCCGGTTGGTCCAGATGGTCATAGTGGCGGCAGTGGTCTCAGCGACGGGCTTACGGGCCACCGCCGAGGAGAAATCCTGGGTCGGCGAGTCGGTGATGTACACGAAGCCGGCCAAAGACATCGAGTTCGGCGATCGAGTGAATGGCAAGCAGGTCTACTTCCCCTTCTCCGGCATTCTTCCGATCATGGTCCGCGATGACCGCGACGGCTGGCTACGCATCCATGACAGTTACCGAGAGGGTTGGGTACACAAGGCGGACTTCGTGCTGGTGCGCGACGCCCCGGCCTATTTTCACCGACGCGTCCAGGCCAACCCGGAGGACATCTTCGCTGTCCTCACGAGGCCTGGGTTGGCTGGAGAGGGGGGAGCTGGACAACGCCATCAAGGACTTCAACGAATGCATCCGGTTGGATCCAACGGACTTTGCTGCCTTCACTTGTCGTGGCAACGCCTGGAGCGCGAAGAAGGAGTACGACAAGGCGATCAAGGACTACGACGAGGCCATCCGACTCGACCCCACTCTTGCCGTCCCCTTTTACAACCGCGGCAACGCCTGGAGTGACAAGAAGGAGTACGACAAGGCGATCAAGGACTACAACGAGGCCATCCGCCTCAACCCCAAGCACGCCCTCGCCTTTAACAACCGTGGCAACGCCTGGAGTGACAAGAAGGAGTACGACAAGGCGATCAAGGACTTCGATGAGGCCATCCGCCTCGACCCCAAGTACGCATTGGTATTTAACGACCGCGGTTGGGCCTGGCATAGCAAGAAGGAGTACGACAAGGCGATCAAGGACTACGACGAGGCTATCCGACTCGACCCCAAGTTCGCCGGGGCTCCATTCCACCGGTCGGTGGCGTTCATGCTGTTACGGCGACCGGAGGCTGTGAAAGGGTTCCAGTCGGTGCTTGACCTCCAGGGGTGGAACGGGGACCTGGCCACGTACGTCGTCGTACTGGGGAATATCGCGGCCCGGCAGATGGGAGACGAGGCCGCGGCGAATCGGTTCTTGAAAGACTCCGCATTCAAGCTGGACGAGGCCTGGCCCTATCCGGCGGTCAAGTTCCTGCGCGGTGACATTGACGAGACCCAATTGCTCAAACTCGCCACTGATGACGACAAGCAGACCGACGCCCGCTGCTTCCTGGGGCTGGACCACGCGCTCAAAGGACGCAAAGATGAGGCCCTGACCCATTTCCGCTGGGTGAAGGAGCACGGCAACCCGACCTTTATCGAATACACGATAGCCGTGGCCGAGCTGGAGCGGCTGGAGCAAGCGCAAGAAGGGCCGAAACGTTAGAGCGCCCGGTCCCCCATCAGCGGGACAAGGACTGCCGATCTACAGCGGCTCCGGGGCAGGAACGCTGCCGTACCGCCATGTTGCCTTAACTAAAATAAATAAGGCGAACGGCGGGAAATAACATACCCCCTCACCCCAACCCCTCTCCCCCGCTTCGGGGGAGAGGGGTTGGGGTGAGGGGGATATATCAGTTGCCGGTCGCCTAACAACCCGGTAGAAGATTAAGCCGGCCGATCAGCTATGCGATCATGAGTTACTTTGGCCCATCTTGTCCGCCTCCAGCGCCATCTTTCTCAGCCAGGAAGTCTGCCAAATGGACGCAACATCATTCACTCACACAGCTTACGTCGAAAATAAGCCCGCCATGCTTTAGCCTCTGTTCACGCGACACAACTCTTTGCCATGAAATAGGTTATCAATAGATATATTTGAGATCGTGTCAGTCTTTGACAGTCCTCGCCAAAAACACTATTCCATAACCTTCACCGCGATAATATGTTACGCCAAAAGTCGCGTCGTGGCCACCGTGTCTTTAGGTGCCATTTTGTGCCATTTTATGCCGCGCCAAAACGCCCTCGCGCGCCCCAACTCGCGCCGCCAACGGATGATACGGCTACTCCCGCAAAGTACATCTTTTGTCCCGCGAACTCGAGGTAGATATTGGGAATAGGCACCTTCTTGCGTGCGTTTGGTGCGTATTCTTCGAGGCATTTCGATATAATTCCTGAACCCTCATGCTTCCCTGGATGCACAACGACCTGAACAAACATCGGCGCCGTGGACTGTACCGCGTCCGGCGACGCATTCAATCCGCCCAGGGAGTTCATGTCCGTCTGCACGGCCGCGACTTCCTCAATTTCTCTTCCAACGATTACCTGAATCTCGCCGCCGATCCGCGCCTGGCACGGGCGGCAGCCCGAGCGGCAAAGCGTTATGGCTGCGGCGCCGGGGCCTCTCCACTGGTGTCGGGTTATCTGCCGCCGCTCCGCAACCTGGAACGCGACCTGGCGCGCTGGGAAGAATCAGAAGCCGCTCTGGTTTTCAGCAGCGGTTTCGCCGCCAACCTGGCCCTGGTCAGCTCCCTTGCCAAACCAGGCGACGCTGTCTTTAGCGACGAACTGAACCACGCCAGTCTCATCGACGGCTGCCGATTGTCGCGAGCCAGCGCCCACGTCTATCGGCACGGCGATGCCAATCATCTCAACGATCTGCTCCGAAGTGAGGGATCCCAGTGCCGCCGGCGCCTGATCGTGACCGATACTGTTTTCAGCATGGACGGCGACCTGGCTCCGCTGGCTGATCTTGTTGATCTGGCGCGGCAGCATGATTGCTTGCTGTTGCTCGACGAGGCCCACGCCACCGGCGTCCTGGGTACACAGGGCCGCGGTGCCACGGAGCTGCCGCCGGGGTGTGTGCTTGATCCAGATCATGTCATCAAGATCGGCACGCTGAGCAAGGCCCTTGGCTCGCAGGGTGGTTTTGTGTGCGGCACCGGGCAACTCGTCGATTGGCTGGTTAATCACGCCCGGCCTTACATCTTTTCGACCGCCCTGGCGCCGACCAGTGCTGCCGCCGCTCGCCGGGCGGTGCGAATCGTGATGGAGGAGCCGGAGCGGCGCCGGTATTTGCTCGCCCTCGGAGATTTTCTGCGTGACCAATTGCACGCCATCGGTTATGCTGATACGAAGTCACGCTGCCAGATTGTGCCGGTCATCGTCGGCGCTGCCCAGGCTGCAACCGAGCTGTCCGCCCGGCTCCAGGAGCATGGCTTGCTCGTGCCGGCTATTCGGCCGCCGTCGGTTCCAAAGGGAACGGCCCGGCTGCGCATCAGCCTGACCGCCGGGCATACGGTGGAAGATGTGAAGCGACTGATCGAAGCTTTGACGGAGGCTTGCCATGCTCACCGTTGCCGCGGCTGTTGACTATCTGAACCAATTCGCTCCTCTCGGCCTCGCCGCCGACTGGGACAATGTCGGCCTGCTGCTGGGCGACCGCGTCGCGGCGGTCCAGAGCATCATGACATGCCTGACCGTGACGCCGGAATCCGCCGCTGAGGCCGTCGAATCAGGGGCGCAGCTCATCGTCACGCATCATCCCATTTTGTTCCGATCCGTGAAGCGGCTCACGAGCGATACAGCCGAAGGCCGCATGCTGCTGACGCTCATCCGGGCCGGCGTGGCCGTCTATAGTCCGCACACGGCTTTTGACAACACGCACGACGGCATCAATGAACTGCTGGCCAGGCGGCTGGGGCTGCTCGACGTGACAGCGTTGCGCCAGCACGACGGACCCAGGCAGTGCAAGGTGGTCGTCTTCGTTCCCGACGCCGACTTGATGCGTGTTGCCGATGCCATGTTCGCCGCGGGGGCAGGGCGCATTGGCCAGTACAGGGAGTGCAGTTTCCGCCTGGCCGGCACCGGCACTTTCTTCGGCTCCGACGCCGCCAACCCGACTGTCGGTCAGAAAGGCCGGCGCGAAGAGATCCCCGAATGGCGACTGGAAGCGGTCTGTCCGGAAGACCTTGTTGAGCCTGTCGTCGCTGCTGTGCGCCGGGCACACTCTTACGAAGAACCAGCTTACGACTTGTACCCTTTGCGACCGACGCTCTCTGCTCTCGGCGAAGGCCGCTGCGGCCGGCTGCCGCAAACGACGACGCTCGGCAACCTGGCACGGGCGGTGAAGCTCGGCTTGAGTGCCACGGTCGTACAAACGGTCGGCGACCCGGACCGCAAGCTGGAGCGCGTGGCGATCGTCTGCGGGGCGGGCGGCGAGTTCCTGAACGATGCCGTGCGCGTCCGGGCCGACGTGCTGCTGACAGGGGAGTTGCGTTTCCATGATTGCCTGGCGGCACAGGCCCAGGGATTGGCCCTGCTGCTCCCCGGACACTACGCCACGGAACGCTGCGGCGTCGAAGAGCTGGCCGCCCGGCTTCAGAAGCAGTGGCCCGAGGTTCGCGTCTGGGCCAGTGAAAGAGAACGCGATCCGGTCACGTCAGTGTGAAGTGTGGAGGTACCCATGAGCCGTATCGCCATCGCCAGTCCGCAAGAGACAGTTCCCATCGACCGCGGTTGCATGCGGCAGATCGTCCGCACTGTACTCGCAGGCGAAAACGTCGCGGACGCCGAGATCAGCCTCGCTTTCGTGGATGACGAGACGATCCATCATCTGAACCGGCGTTACCTCGCTCACGACGAGCCGACCGACGTGCTGAGCTTTCCTCTGAGTGAGCCGAATGCCCGCCGCCTGGCTGGAGAGCTGGTCATCGGCGCCGAAGTCGCCAAGAGCCAGGCGGAAAGTCGCGGCCACGATGTCCAGGCGGAGCTGGCGCTTTACGTCATTCACGGGCTTCTGCACCTGTGCGGCCATGATGACAAGACGGCAGCGGGCGCAGCCGAGATGCGCGGCGCGAACGGCACTATCTAAGCGAGTTGGGGTTGCCGGACATCGCGCCGGAAGAAGAATGAGGATGGAAGATGGAGGATGGCAGATAGAGGATGGCAGATAGAGGATAGAGGATAGAGGATAGAGGATTTAGCGACTGTAAGACAATAAAATCGCAGCATCGGAGCGACATGCTTCGCAGGGTGCCATGCCCACGGCTCTGCGTGGGCATGTTTTGACGGCTTTCCATGCCCACGCAGAGCCGTGGGCATGGCACCCTGCAAAACCAAACTGCGAAGTTATTTTTTTACAGGCGCTTAGTTCGACTTTTGCCCTTTTTGACAGGGGCTCAAAGTTCCGGAAACCCCCTGTTTAACAGCGCCGAAACTTCGGCGCGCGGTTCCAGCCCCTGGGTTTTTGAAACACCCCGGTGTGGGGCGGGGGTTTCCAAAAAGCGCGGCTGCCCATTTTCACAGGACTTCCTGGCTTTCAGGTCGCCTGAAAAGGGCAAAAGTCGAACTTAGGATTTAGGATTGAGGATTGAGGATTGAGAATGAAGCCGCTCTCAGGCATCTTCCATCCTCTATCCTCTATCCTCTATTTTCCATCCTCTATCCTCTATTTTCCATCCTCCATCCTCGCTTTGCATTTTTGATGCTTCTGTTGAAGGAACTTAATCGTGGCAGCCGAAAAAACTTTGGCACTGGTGTTGCGCGCGACCGACTGGAGCGAAACCAGCCGGGTAGCGACGTTGTGGACGCGGGAATTCGGCAGGGTGCGCGTCCTGGCCAAGGGGGGACGGCGGCTCAAATCCAACTTTGAAAATGCCCTTGACCTGTTGACTGTGTGCAGTATAGTCCTGCTCCGAAAATTTTCCGGAAGTCTCGACTTGCTGACGGAGGCTCAAGTCGTCAAGCGATTCCCGCGGCTGCGCAGCGATCTGCCGGCCCTCTACGCGGCCTATTACGTCGCGGAATTGCTTGCGGACTGGACGGAAGATTACGACCCACATCCTGATCTTTTTGACGAGGCGCTGGCGACGTTGGCGACTCTGGGGGCGCCCGATGTCGCGGCCGGGCCGAGAGTAGCGCGGTTTGAGCTGGTCATGTTGCATGAGCTTGGTTACGGCCCGGCGCTGAAGAATTGTGCCGCTTGCGGACAACCGCTGGATGGTGTGGTGATGGATTGCAGAGAGGATGGAAGATGGAGGATGGAGGATGGAAGCAAGACTTCGCCATCCTCGATCCTCAATCTTCCATCCTCTCCGGCACCACCTCACCACCTTGCCGCCTTGGCCTTCAGTCCGGCGGCGGGCGGCGTACTCTGCCCGGCATGCCGCAATCGACAGCGCGACGGCCGGCCGTTGTCCGTGCCGGCCTGGCAAGCATTACTGGCATGGAGTGGTTCGGGGGAAGGCTGGCGAGGCGACTGGGACCTGGCGGTACGGGCCGAAGTGCGCCAGGTGCTCGGCCAGTACGTGACCTATCTCATGGGCCGGCGACCGCGCCTGCTGCCTTATCTGGGGAGCTGATGCCGTGAAGAAGATACAAAGACAGGGAGACTGGGAGACTGGGAGACTGGGAGACTGGGAGACAAGACGGAGGAGAGCCGTCGTCTCCGTGTCTCCGTGTCTCCGTGTCTGCCTATTGGGCCTTTTTTTGCTTGGCGCGGCGAGTGGCTGCACGTGGGATCGCTTCAACTGGTTCGGCCGCGAGTCGTCGCCCAGTGATGCGCCGGCCAGCACGTCCAGCCAGGATCGCTGGAACTGGTTCGGCCGCAAGGCGCCGCCGACGTACACGCCGGCGGACCAACTGGTGCTCCGCGGCGACCAGCTCGAAAAGGACAGGCATCCGATCGATCCCAAGGCCGCCGCGCAACTGGCTGCGGCCAAGGAGCTGTTCCGTCGAGGTCTCCCTGGTGATTATGTTGCCGCCGAGAAGGACTTCCATCGCATCGCCGAGCCCAAAAAGAACAGCAGCGTCCAGATTGCCGAGGAGGCTCGCTATTACGAGGCCGAGTGCCTGCGCCTCCAGGACCGGTTGCCGAAGGCGGCAGAGACTTACATGGCCATGTTGACCGAGTTTCCGATGGGCATCCATCGTGAAGAGGCCAATCAGCATCTCTTCGACATAGCCAACTTCTGGCTCGACGACACGCGCGAGGAACTCCGCGAAGAGAAGGAACGCCGCGCCGGCAAGCGCTGGCTAGTCTGGCCCCGTTACATGCACTGGGACAAGAAAAAGCCGTTGTTCGACGAGGAAGGCTGGGCCATGCAGAAACTGGAGCAGGTGGCGCTACAACGACATCACCGGCCCGCTGGCGGACAGGACCCTTTTCCTCATGGGCAGCGTCAAATTCCACAACGAGGACTACCGCGAGGCCGACCACTACTTCAGCCAGCTCGCGGAGATGCACAAGGATAGCTCGTTCGCGCCCAAGGCGATCAAGCTGGCCATTGTTTCCAAGCAGATGAGCACGGGCGGCGCGGTCTACGATCTCCGCAGGTGCGCCGAGGCCAGGGAACAGATTAACAGGGCCCAGGCGTACCCGGAGCTGGCCGGTGACAGCAAGTTCTTCAGCGAGCAAGCTTACAGCATCACGTTGCAACAGGCGCAGAAGGACTATGAGATGGCCGAGTTTTACCGCCGCACGGGCCATCCAGGCTCGGCGTGGTTCTACTACGAAATCGTGCGCCGGCGCTATTACAATGTGCATCCTTACTATGATCTGGCCACACAGCGCATGCAGGAACTGCAGGTTGTGCTGGACAAGAACCCGCCGAAGGACCCGTCCAGGCCGCCCACGCTGCCGCACGAGCTGACGCTGACAGGCTGGATGCAAAAACAATGGGACTCGCTGCCGGCGGCGCCGTGGAAAGACAAACAAGCGAGTGTGACCGGACAGGATGGATCGAACGGTGTGCCGCCGCAGGACGGTAACCTGATCGGCAGATCGCTGCCGCCGCCGCAGTAGTGGGCGAGGGGAAACTGAGACCATCCCTCGCTCACGCTTCGGGCCAGTGTCACACTGGCCCGAAGCGTGAGCGAGGGATGGCAAGTTATTATCCGCCGCCTGCCTGGTGATAAGGAGAATGACTCATGATTCATGCAACCTCCATTTGGCAACGCTCCGCTCTGGCTCTGGTCACGGTATGCGGCCTGGCTCTGCCGGCGTGCGAGTCGGACGGCCATTTCTCGATCTTTGGCTACTCGACCCGGCCGAACTACGATTGCACCATCCGCACCGTGCGCGTGCCGATCTTCAAGAACAACGTTGTTCAGGACACTGTGCGCCGGGGTGAAGAGTTTGACCTGACCGAAGCAGTGATTCGCGAGATTGAAAAGAGGACGCCTTTCAAAGTGGTCGGCGCCAACTGCGACGCCGATACCGAGTTGATGGGCATCATTGTGAACAATCCGAAACAACTGCTCAACCGTACTCAGCGTAACACGGTGCGCGAAGGCGAGGTGTTGTTGTCGGTTGAAATTGTCTGGCGCAACCTGCGGACGGGGGAGGTTCTGTCGCAGCCGAAGAAGAAAGGCCCTCCTCCCGATCCTGCGACGCTCGTCGGCCCGCAACCGCCGCCGCCGCCGCTGCTCGTGCAGTCGAAGGCCTCGTTCATTCCCGAGTTGGGTGGATCCTTCACCACTGCCCGGCAACAGAACGTCGAACTCCTGGCGAAACAGATTGTGTACATGATGGAAAAGCCCTGGTAAACTCGAGGTATGCACGAATGGCACCTACGCGACCGCATCCTGAAGATTGGTTCACGGCCCCTGATCCTGGGCATTGTCAACGTGACGCCCGATAGCTTTTCCGACAGTGGACAACATGCCAGCACGAGGCGGCCACGGCACACGCTTTGAAACTGGTCGAGCAGGGAGCCGACATCCTCGACATTGGCGGCGAATCAACCCGTCCCGGCGCAGATCGCGTAAGCCTGGACGAAGAATTACGCCGTGTGCTTCCGGTGGTTGAAACGCTGACGAAACAGACAACGGTGCCGCTCTCAGTTGATACGTCCAAGGCCGAGGTGGCGCGGGCCTGCCTGGCGGCGGGAGCCCACATTATTAATGATGTGACCGCGCTGACGGGCGACCCGGACATGCCGGAGGTGGTGCGGGCGGCGGGCGCCGGCGTGATCCTCATGCACATGCAGGGGACGCCGCAAACCATGCAGCGCGAGCCGCGCTATGGCGACGTGGTAGCCGAGATCAGCCGGTTCTTCGAAGCTCGATTACAGGATGCCGCCAGGCTGGGGGTGCCGCGGGAACGAATCGTATTGGATCCTGGCGTCGGCTTTGGTAAGACGGGGATTCACAACCTGCAAATCCTGGCACGGCTCGACGAGTTGCAACGCTACGGCCGGCCCGTTTGTCTCGGCGTCTCGCGCAAGGGCTTCATCGGCTGGTTGAACAACCAGCCGGTACAGCGTCGTTTGCCGGGCTCGCTGGCCGCGCTGTGTCACGCCCTGGGCCGCCGGGCCGTGCAGGTGGTGCGCGTTCATGATGTGGAAGAGACACGGGATGCCGTAACGGTTTTCCTGGCAATCGAGGAGCAGCTTCAGAGGTCAGAAGTCGGAGATCAGAGGTAGGCAATCAGAGATCAGAGGTCAGAGATCAGAGGTCGGATGCGAAAGTTGCGCCTGACCTCTGACCTCTGAGTTCTGACCTCTGACTTCCGACCTCTGACTTCCGACCTCTGTTAGCGGGGAGAAGAACGTTGAGGGACCGGCTGTTGCACCTTTATGAGTCCGTGGGTGCGCGACCTGGTCGAGATCGCCATCCTGGGCGTGGCCATGTACGCGATCCTGCGCTTCCTGGGCAAGACGCGCGGCGCGGGTATTGTTCGCGGCCTGGGACTCCTTGCAGTCGGGTTGTTTCTCGTCGCTCAAGTGGTCATCGCCAGCTTTGACCTGACCGTCCTCGGCAAGGTGCTCGATTATTTGCTGACGACGGTGCTGGTCGGTCTGCTGGTCATCTTTCAGCCCGAGTTACGCCGTGGTCTGATGGTGCTCGGCGGCTATCGCGCCCTGCATTATTTCGTGCGCACCGGTCAGCACCCCATTGCCGACCGGCTGGCCGACGCCGCTGAAAGTCTTTCGCGCGAGTGTATCGGCGCCCTGATCGCCATCCAGCGCGAGATCAGCCTCGATCCGTGCGCGGAAACCGGCGAGCGCATCGACGGCGAAATCTCGGCCGGCCTGATCCGCGCCGTCTTCAACCGGCATAGCCCGCTCCACGACGGCGCCATGATCATCAGCAACGGCCGCATCTCGGCCGTGGCCTGCCAGTTGCCGCTCGGCCAGCCTCCTGAAAGAGCCGGCGGCCACATGGGCATGCGCCATCGCGCCGCCCTGGCACTGAGCGAGGAAACCGACGCCGTGCTGGTGGTGGTGAGTGAAGAAACCGGACGCATTTCCTTGGCCGTCGCCGGCCGGTTGGAACCGGTGTTGCGCGACAACCTGTCGCGCCGCCTGGCCGTCGTGCTGAGCAGCAAGAATCTGGGAGCAGGAATCAGAAGTCGGAAGTCGGAAGTCGGAAGTCAAGAATCAGAAGTCAGGAATCAGAAGTCAGAAGTCAGGAACGAGAAATCCGTGGCGTGAATGGCAAGGAACGAATACTGCCATGCTTGACCGCTTCCTATCAATCCTGATGGCTCTTAGCCTCGCCTTTTTGGTCTGGCTGTACGCTGCGCAGCCGGGACCAGGAGATGCTCGATAACATCCCCATCCCCGTCCAGATCACAATGGTGCCCGCTCAGGCCGATCTCTATAACCTGGAGGTTTCCGGGCCGTCGCAGGTATTGGCTTCCTTCACCGGGCCGCCGGCACGCATTCGCGAGGTGCGTGGCATGCTCCATCGCGGCGAATTGCAAGTGAGCCAGAAGATCGCCGTCCCCGAGGAACGCCAGAAGGAAAGTCGTTATACCGACACCGTCCACATCGAGGTGGCCGACCTCCACGCCCCTCCGGGAGTGACGACGACGTTGGTTGACGGACGGAACCGCATTCCGGTCACACTGCATCGGCTGGTCGATCGCCATCTGTCGGTGCGTTTCGACTACACCGCGGACGAACGGCTGGGACCGGTGAAGTTCGAGCCTGTAAAGGTCGTCGTTCGCGGTCCCCAGGAAATCCTTGACCGGATGCGGACCATGCCGACGCAGCCTTTCGTCATTCCTGCTCCGCCTGAAGGAATCCCGCCGGCGCAGCCGATCACCTTGACGCCGGTTTCGCTCGTTCGAGAGCTTGAAGGCCTGCCTGTGCGCGACCCCTGCGGAAGTCGTGCCGCGTTTCACCTTGCAGCCGCAGCAAAAACTCTACGAAATGGACATGCCCGTGCGCTTTTTGTGTCCGGCCAATTGGCCGCTGCGGCCAAGGTTTGTCAGCGCCGGCCGCGACGGCATGGTCAAGATAACTATCTCGGGACCGCTCGTGGAGGAGCCGGTAACAGCAGGCGCCTATATCGATCTGACCAGGCAGGAATACAATCCGGGGAGAAAATCCGCGCCGGTCCAGGTACAATTACCCAGGGACTTTCATACGATCGAGATTTCGCCGCGCGAGCTGAGTTTCGAACTGGTGCCGATCGACCCAGCCGCCAAGGCCCTGGAAATCGGACCAGCAAGCTAAATACATGAATCTCATTCTCAAGCGAGCACAAATTCTTTGTGACCTTTGTGTCTTTGTGTTGAAAGATTCAGATAAGAGCAAGCATCATGTCAACCTCCGTCCTGCCGCCGGGCATGCAATCTGATCTGGCCGCCTACTGCGAAGACCTGGGCCGCCGGGCGCGGGCCGCGGCGCGCTTGCTGGCTACCGCGAGCGGCGGCAAGAAGAATCATTGGCTGCAACTCGCCGTCAGCCGCGCTAGTTACCCGTACAGACGAAATTCTGCAAGCGAATCAGCGAGATGTTGCCGAGGCGAACGAGCAGGGACTGACCGACGCTCAGATCGATCGGCTGCGTTTGACACCCGAACGTATCCGCGCCGCCGCCGCAGGATTGCGGGAAGTGGCAGCCCTGCCCGAACCCGTCGGCCGAGTTCTCGATAGCAATATCCGGCCCAACGGCCTGCAAGTCCTCAAGGTCGGCGTACCGCTCGGTGTGATCTTCTTCATCTACGAGTCGCGGCCCAACGTCACCGTGGATGCGGCCGGGCTGTGCGTCAAGAGCGGCAACGCCGTCATCCTCCGCGGCGGCAAGGAAGCGCTGCATTCCAACACTGCGTTGCACCGGCTTCTCCAGGAGTGCCTGACCGATGCTGGTTTGCCTGCCGATGCCGTGCAACTGGTCGCCAGCACCGACCGGGAGGCTGTGGGGCGTCTCCTCCAGCTCGATAAATACATCGACCTCGTCATCCCCCGCGGCGGCGAAAGCCTGATTCGCCGGGTGGCCGAGGAAGCGCGCATGCCGGTGCTCAAGCATTACAAGGGCAACTGCCATGTATATGTGGACCGCGCCGCCGATCTCGACATGGCCGAGCGCATCCTCATCAACGCCAAGTGCCAGCGGCCCGGCGTCTGTAACGCCGCTGAGAGCCTGCTCGTTCACAAGGATGTCGCGGCAACGTTCCTGCCCAGGGCTGCCACAGCCTTACGGCAGCGCGGCGTCGAGCTGCGCGGCTGCCCCGAGACACGCCGGCTAATCCCCGACGCTCTCCCCGCCACGGAAGAGGACTACGCCGCCGAGTACCTGGAGTTGATTCTCTCCATCAAGGTGGTGCCGGGGCTGGAACAGGCGATCGAGCACATCACGACCTACGGCTCCCAGCACACCGACGCCATTATCACGAACGACCTGGCAGCCGCCCGCCGTTTCACCGAGGCGGTCGATTCGTCGGCGGTGATGGTCAACGCCAGCACGCGCTTCAACGACGGTTACGAATTCGGCCTCGGCGCCGAGATCGGCATCAGCACGGATAAATTTCACGCCCGCGGGCCTTGTGGCTTGCAAGAACTGACCAGTTACAAGTACATTGTGTATGGGGACGGACAGGTGCGGACGTAGACTGGGATGGAGTTCGATGCAAGAAGCAGTCCTAATCATGGCTATCCTGCTGCCGATCATGATGGCGGCAGCCTTCCTGCTGGGCAGGCATCTGCACCGCCGGCAGGCGATGCAGTACCAGCTTTCCCCCGTCAGCAGGCAGCACATCGATCTTTTCCAGGGCGGGGAGCTCAACGAGGCGGATGTGGAGGCAGCCAAGGATCGCTTCCGTGACCTGCTCGAACGCGGCGACGTGGCCGGCATCGAGGCGAGCTTGCGTCCGGGGATGCAGTACGTCATCCATGTCCGTGCCCTGGCTGAACTCGGTACCGACACGGCGGGCCGGATTTTGGAACGGCAACTGCACCGACGCCTGACCGACGACCAGCTCGAACAATCGTGGTACTGGATCGACCTCGCCAACGGCCTACGCCATCTGAACCGGCCGCAAAGCCTGCCGCCGCTACTAGAGTGCGCGGAGGCTGCGGGCGAGCTGCCGCTGGGACATTTCTTCGCCGCCGAGACGGTTTGCTTCACGAGCTTCGCGAGCTATCTCCTCCAGGTGCAGACGCCGCTGGGCCGATCGGCCCTGCGCACGCTGCACCGTGCTTTGGAAGGCCTGCGCTGTGGAGTCCCACCGTATCTGGTCAGCGAGGCTCGGATCGGTGACATGGTCGAACAGCTCTGGGACTACCGTTCCGTGGAGATTGATCCTTTGGTGGTGCGAATTTTCTCGGAGGCGCTGCGACTGTTGCGGCGGGCGCCGAACGCGGAGACTTGTTTCACGGGCGAGGCGTCGGAACAGGAATCGTTCACCTGGCAGATGTCGCGTTTGGCCGCCCTGGAACCGGCGCTGATCGACTTCCTGGACGAGGCGCCGGCCCAACTGCGGACGGCCCTGTCCCGAGGTCACGATCAACGTGACGTGTTGCTGGCGCTGGCCGACCTGCGTGCCGAGGCCAGCGACGTTCTCTTGCCGCTGCTGAACGATCCCTCTTTCGCTCATGCGGAACTGGCCGTGGATGTGTCGACCTGGTCGCATGACGTGCGCGTCGGTCCCTTTCTCCGAGCCTGGGCGGCCCGGCGCATACCGATGTTGCAACGTGCCAGGGCGCGGAAGCGCTATCAATCTCCCCGCCGGCTGTCCATTCCGGCTGATGTGCCCTATCAGGCGATCCTGCGCCGCCTGCGTGGCCATCCTTCGCCGCAGACTGAGGATTTCTTGCTGCTGGCCGGGCGCGATTGGGACCCACGTTACCGGGCCACAGCCGTCGGCAGCCTGGGTTGGTGGGAGCCATTGCAGCGCGCCGCCGTGCTCGCCGGTTTGCAAGAAGGCCGCCACGATCCCAATCCGGAAGTCCGCCAGGCTGCGCGGTCGGCTCTCGCGCGCCTCGGCGAACGCCAGGCCCTGCACTGGTTCCAGCAGACCTTGACCAGCGAGGACCCCCAGCGCGTCCACGAGGCGCTTCAGCTAGTGGCCAACGAAGGGCTTACGCTGCTCTGGCCCGACCTCGACCGCCTCGCCGACTCCGAAGATCCGGACATTGCCCGGCACTGTCAGGAGACGCTGGAACGGCTGTGCGAGGACCTGGGCGAGCGCCGATCATAATAGATCGTTGCCATATCCCGTCCCTCGGTGCTAACATACTTACTGACCAGCCTCGTTTCCCCAACATGGGCAGTTCGTCATGAAAACAGATCAGACCATTACCCTACCGGCCCCCGTGGTCACGCCGACAACCAACTCACGCACCAAATGGGAGCAGGAGTACCTGGCCTTTCAGCGGCTGTTGCCCCAACTGCTGCAAACACACCGTGGCCAGTATGTTGCCATCCATGATGGTCACGTGGTGGACAGTGACACAACCGACATCGCGCTGATCCTGCGCGTGCATGCCCGTTTCGGGTATGTTCCCATTCACGTTGAACGAGTGAAGGACCAGCCGTCTCAACCGAGTCGCGTCCCGCACTATCGCGAGTACCACCCAGCGGAGACAGAATGATCCAGTACCGCTATTCCGCAGACCTGAACCCACCAGCCCCCTTTGTCAACGTGTCGTTGCGTTGCCCGTCAACAGGGGAGCAAGCAGTGGGGCTGCCGGCTCAGGTAGACTCCGCCGCCGACCGCACTGTGCTTCCCGGCAACGTCGTTACTGCCTTGAAGTTGGCACAGGACGGTCGAGCAGTATTCCAGGGGCTCGGCAGCAATCTCATCGAACTCCCCATTTATCTGGTCGCAGTGACGGTTCACGATCTACCGCCGGTCTTGATCCGAGCGGCACTCGGCGAGCACGAACCCTATATCTTGTTGGGGCGTGACGTTCCTGAACACCCATCGTTTCTTGCTGGACGGTCCGCAACTGGTCCTTGGAATCGGCTGACTTCTCCCAGGTTCATATTGCCCAATTCCCCCACCTCAAACTCTCCGCAATTCCCCCGCCAATTTCCTTGAGTTCCCTGCCCCTCTTGCCGATCAAAAGATATGCAAGGATAGATACGCGCACACCCCTGCGCAGTGCCGAAGGATTCGGCAATATGGATGAGGTATGCCATGCGGCTCAAGTTATACAGAATTTGGCTGGCAGCAGTGCTGGGGATCAGTCTTCTGGCCGGCTGCGAGCGTGCTTCGCTGCGTCCTCATCCCCAGGACCCCCTGCTCATCAGCAAGAAACCCATCGAGAGCAAGGCCCAGGACGGCAAACCAATTGCACTCGCGTACAACGAACCAGAGGCGCCTGCCATCCCTGCCACTGCCCTCGCTTCCATGCCGTCGAACACGAGCATCGCTGGGGCCGATCCTGAACGTGTCCGCTATCGGCCCGATCTCGTGACGTTTGGCAAACCCGTGCCGGCATCGGAGCTTAACGCCGTACAATCCGCGCCGCAGCCCGGTGCCAGGGAACCGGCCAGCCCGAAGACCGTGCCGGTCTTTCCCGCCGTCCGGAGCAGTTCGAGCGAACTCCCCGCTGTCACCGCTCAACGCCGGGAGGTTTCCGGGTCATATGGACACGCAGCCGACTATACCTGGCTCCAGGGCATTCTCGATAAAAACTTTCACGGTCATTTCTCGCTGCGCTACTGTGACGCCGCGGTTGATGACCAGTGGGGCGGCAAGGTCCATTTGGAAGATGATCCCCGCCTGGCCCAGTTCAAGGAAGGCGACGTGGTCATGGTCGAAGGTGAAATTGTGCGTGAAAACGGCCAGCCCGTGCGTGGCGCCTGGAATCACTACCCGCGCTATCATATTCGCAGTGTCAAGTTGATTCAGCCCAAGGACTGACAGGGGCGCACTTCGCGGCTGAACTATCACCCGGCTTGCCGGTACATCGGCAATCCAAGCGTCCACCAGGGCGGCTTCTTGGGTTGGCTGTCTTTCTTCTCCTTGTCCTTCTCTTTCTCTTTCTCCTTGGCTTTGCTCTCGGCGGCGCGTTGGCGGATAGCTCGCCGCCGTTCGATCAGGAGCTGCACCAGCAGACCTAGCACAGCGAGGCCCCCCGTTAGCCAGTTGAGAAGGACGACATGATCGCCGGTCCAGGCAGGCGCATCGAGCTTGTGCAAGCGGTCAAGAAGGCAAAATGTCGCATAGGCCATCAGCAGTGAACCGACCATGCTGGTGATGGCAGTCATCCACAGACGCAGCAGGAACACGCCGATAAGACCGCCGGCGATGAAGCAGAGGATCGGCTCGTCCCACTGCGGGGCCAGGGTATGGAAGAGCATCCAGCAGGTCAGGCCGCCGCCGACAAATGCCACGACGCGCACCAGGGCCAGGGAGAGTGCCCCCGTGATGACCGACAAGACGAGAGCGCCAACGAGGGGATGGATGTTATAAGCCTGAGCGCTGTTCAGACCGACGAGACCCGCAATCAGGGTTGACCCCAGGACGACCCAGAACCGGTACCAGCGCCAACCGAACAGCCAAAGGGCGAACCCAAACGTCAGACACGAGACGCAAACCGAGATCGGCAGGCCATGACCTTCCTCCAGGATGTCCGGGTAAATGAGTTGCATGAGATTGGTCCCCTGGGCGGCGCTATGATTCGTGGTGGGGAAATCGAGGTGCCGGGTGCGAGATTAGCGGTAGTGGGCAAAACTGTCAATATAATCATCTGAAAGGTGATAGTCAGAGGTCAGAGGTCAGAGATCAGAAGTCGGCATGCCCGTCTGACCTCTGACCTCTGATCTCTGATCTCTGATCCTTGCCGGAGTAGGCGGGCGGGGAAGTTTGCACAATCCCGATAAATGACACGACAAGGGCGACGCAAGAACGTTCTGGATCCATCGGGCATTCGCTTTGCCGATGGGCACATCGTTGTCGTGGACAAGCCAGCGGGGCTGACGACAATGCGTCACCGGGAGGAAGCGGCGGAGTTCGGCGCCCGCGCTCGGCGCTTTCTGCCGCCGACGCTTGCCGATCTGCTCCCGGCAGCGCTCGCTGCGCGAGATGGTGGAAAGCATCCTGGCCGTCGGGCTGCTCCCCTATCCGCGATACCTGTGCATCGGCTCGACAAGGAGACGAGCGGCCTTGTTGTCTTGGCACGGACGCCGCAAGCCGCACGACACCTGGGCCGGCAATTCCGCGAACACACCATCAAGCGCTGTTACCTTGCCGTGGTGCGCGGCCGGGCCATCGGCGGCCGGATTGAGTCCCATCTAGTGCGCAACCGGGGCGACGGCCGGCGCGGCAGCACCGCGAAGCCCGGTGCCGGCGAAAGGGCTGTCACGCATGTCCGCGTTGTGGAAGAACTGGGACCGTACACACTCGTCGAATGCCGGCTGGAAACCGGACGTACCCATCAAGTGCGCATTCATCTGGCCGAGGCGGGAACGCCGTTGTGCGGCGAGCGCATCTACGATAGACCGCTCCACGGCAAGCCGGCGCCGGACGGCAGCGGCATGGCCCGGCCGGCGCTGCACGCAGTCATGCTCGGTTTCCAGCATCCGGCGACGGGCAAGTACGTGCAATGGACTACTTCGATGCCGGCGGATCTTGATGTGCTGCTGGGCCAACTTCGGTCGCGCAATCGACCACGGTGACATTGTCGCGGCATTGATCTCAAGATACCATGTAACTAAGTGCTCGGTGGCCATGTTTCTCAATGGGGCGGGTTGGCATTATGCAAACGACACTCATCAGTTTATCTTTGCCAGAACCGATGAAAGCATTCATCGACAGCGAAGTAGACGAGGGCGGCTACGTAACCGCGGACGAGTACATCCGCGAACTCATCTGTCAGGCCCAAAGGCGCAAGGCGGGCGAAGCCATCGAGGCTTACCTTCTCGAAGGACTGAAAGATGAGGATTCCAGGAGCTTATCCGCGGAACAATGGGAAGAGCACAAGCGACTGTTCCGCGAACGCCGGCTGGAAGAGCTGCGTCGTGAAATCATGATTGGTGTTGAGGAACTGGAACGCGGAGAAGGCATGCCGGCGGACGAGGTATTCATGAGACTTCGGGCACGTAACCAAAGCATGAAAGAGAGCAGATGAGCATCCGCGACATCAGTCCTCAAGCTAATATGGATCTGATCGAGATTCACGACTACATTGCCAGGAACAACCCTCGCGCTGCCCTTCGCTTTGTTGAAAAACTTGATCAGAAGATTCGAACACTGGCGGACTTTCCGGGAATTGGTTCTCCTTACGACGAACTCGCCCCAGGGCTGCGCACGTTCGTCGTTGGCAAGCACGTCATCTTCTACAGGGAGATAGAAAACGGTATTGAAGTGGTTCGTGTACTTCGTGGGGCACGTGATTTCAAGAAAGCCTTCGAGGAGGGAAGCAGCTAGGAAAGTGAATATCGACGCGGTAACTGCCCGGAAAGGTAATGACATGGTTAACCAGAGGCTGCCGAGCGACCGGGACGAGAAACCCCACTTGCGTCTTCTCTTCATCCTTCATCCTTCATCCTTCATCCTTGTCTTCTTGCTGTCGGCTGGAGGCTGCCAACGCGGCGCCTCGGAACCGATCCTGGTCGGTCACCTGGCGACGCTCAGCGGCTCCTCCGAGGCAGCAGGCCAGCATGCCCAGCAAGGCATCGCGCTGGCCGTGGAGGAGGCCAACAAAGAAGAAAACCGGATCGACGGTCGACGCCTGGCGGTGTTGCATGTTGACACGCACGGCAACAAGGAAGCACTGCAAGCGGAAGCGGTGCGCCTTGTTACGGTCAATCACGTCGCCGGCCTGCTCGGCGGGACCGATGCTGCGGAGCTGGACGTGCTGGTTCCGGACGCTCAGCGTTACGGCCTCCCATTACTGACGCCCGGCGAACAACTCCAGCCGGCGGCGACGGATCAACCCAAGACAGCGGCGGCCGACAGTGTGCCCGTCTTCTCGCTTGACGTGGCTCCAGCCTACCGAGGGCAAATCCTGGCGCGGTTCACGAGCCAGGAGCTGAAGGCCGAGAGCATCATGGTGCTGAAGGATCAACGCTATGAAGCAGGGAAGATACTGGTTGTTGCTTTCTTGAACGAACTGAAAGACAAAGGTATCCGCGTCGAGGAACGCATTTACCAGGGCGAGATCGACTTCGCCGACCTGGTGGTTTATGTCGGCAACGCGAAACCTGGGGCGGTCCTTATCGTGGGGAGGGCCTCGGACCTGGCGAAACTGAGGCCCAAGCTGCGCACGGCCGGGGTGCAAGCGCCTGTTCTCTGTGGCTGCGGGGAGCAGGAAGTGGCGGCCCTGCTCGCTGACCCAAACGCACGTGGCGGCATGATCGTGGCGACCGCTTATCTTGCAGCCGATGGGACGCCGCGGGAACCGGAGTTTGTCAAGGTTTACCGCGAACACTTCCATCAGGAACCCGACGTACATGCCCTCCTGGGCTATGCCAGCGCCCGGCTTCTTTTCGAGTCGATGCACCGGGTAAAATCGCCGGCTGCGAGCAAGGTGCGTGACGAGCTGAACAAGTTCGATAACTGCGACAGTCTGGCCGGTCCACTATCCCTGGGCAAGGATCACGCCGCCCGGCGCACCGTGTTTATTATCCGTCTGGAAGCGGAAGGTCCGAAAGAGGCCAAGCGCTATGAACCGGCGGAGAAGTGAACTTGCAAGGGCTTCAACCCGCAAATCTCACCACAGAGGTCGCAGAGGAATTAAGGCGAGGATAGAGAATGGAGGATGGAAGATGGAAAGACAAGTCGATTCTCTATCCTCTATCCTCCATCCTCCATCCTCTATTCTCTTTTGCCCTCTGCGTCCTCCGCGGTGAGAAATCCGGCTCAGGAATCACATTCCAGTCCGCAGGCGTTTGCGCAGCTCGTCGGCCACACCTTTGATTGGCACG
Source organism: uncultured Gemmataceae bacterium (assembly GCA_963804745.1). Classification (GTDB taxonomy): domain Bacteria; phylum Planctomycetota; class Planctomycetia; order Gemmatales; family Gemmataceae; genus CAWDRY01. The sequence goes on along the minus strand of CAWDRY010000043.1, from coordinate 111,033 downwards.
CGCCATTGCTGCGTCGTGTCGCGATCGCGCACCGTCACCGTGTCATCCTGAAGCGTCTGGCCGTCGATGGTGATGCAGAACGGCGTTCCAGCCTCATCCTGCCGGCGGTAGCGGCGGCCGACGGCGCCCTTGTCGTCGTAGAAGACGTTGTAGTCGGCCTTCAACTCCCGATAGAGGTCATGCGCCTTCTCCGGCATCCCTTCCTTGTTCACCAGCGGAAAGATCGCTGCCTTGATCGGGGCCAGCCGGGGATGGAAGCGCATCACCGTGCGCGCCTCGCCGCCGATCTCGTCCTCAGCATACGCTTCGCAGAGCACGGCCAGAGTGAACCGGTCGGCCCCGGCCGACGGCTCGATGACGTGTGGCATGAAGCGATACTTGGCCTTCTCTTCTTGCTCTTTCTTCTTGTCTCCAGCGAAAGCTGATTTGTCGGACTTGGCCCAGGCGTCCTCCTCGAAGTAGCTGAGGTCCTTGCCGCTGTGCTTCGCGTGCTGGGTGAGGTCGTAGTCGCCGCGATGGGCCACGCCTTCCAGTTCCTGCGGCTCCTCCGAGAACGGAAACATGTACTCGATATCCGTCGTGCCGATGGAGTAGTGTGCCAGTTCCTCTTTCCCCTGCTCGCGCGGCCGCAACCGATCCGACTTGATGCCGAGCTGTGTGTACCACCTGATGCGCACATCGCGCCAGTATTGGTACCACTTCATTGACTCGGACGGATGGCAGAAGAACTCGATTTCCATCTGCTCGAACTCGCGGCTACGAAAGGTGTAGTTACGCGGATTGATCTCATTACGAAACGCCTTGCCGACCTGGGCAATTCCAAAGGGCAACTTGAGCCGGGTGCTGTCAAGGACGTTCTTGAAGTTTGCGAAGATACCCTGCGCAGTTTCAGGGCGGAGATATGCCTTGTTTTCTTCATCCTGCACCGCACCGACGTATGTCTCGAACATTAGATTAAACTGTCGGGCTTCCGTTAGCTCGCCATCACAGCCCGGTGATGGACAGGGGCAACGAGCGTAGCCCGACTCTCGAAATTGGCTCACAGGGAAAGAATGCCCAGTTCCGGCGCTTCTCGTACTTCCTGTTCTTCTTCCGGCGGCGATCAAGCTCCGTCCTCAGAATCTGGTCAGCTTCCTTGGCGCTATCCGCCTCAACTGAAACAATGTCAATCGGCGTATTCTCGAGATTCATGAAAGCGCCGACGCGAACCTTGTCGGCTCGGTAACGTTTCCGGCATTTCTTACAATCGACCATCAAATCAGCGAACCCACCAACATGTCCACTCGCTTCCCATACCTTTGGATTCATGATGAGCGCACAATCGACCCCCACCATGTCAATCTCCTGCCCATCCGGCCCCGGCGGCGGATTTCGAACCATATCCTGCCACCAGGCTTCCTTCACGTTCTTCTTCAACTCGACGCCCATCGGTCCGTAGTCCCAGAAACCGTTGATGCCGCCGTAAATCTCGCTCGATTGAAAGATGAACCCGCGCCGCCGACACAGGGATACCAGTTTTTCCATTTCCATCGTGATTCTCCAGCCATGATTGTTTAGCCGCGACCCGAAGGGGAGCGCTTGGGCGTGTGTCGCGCGCCTCCCCTTCGAGTCGCGGCTAAACGAAATTCATCTTTGCCATCGACTCTTCACAATTCCCACCGCTCCGACCTCGACCCGCATAGGATCGCGCCGCAATTCCGGCACGAGGCAGAACTGATCGACCTGCGCCGCGGCCACGATGTCATCATCATAACCCAGCCGGCGCAAGTTGGTGCCGCCTTTGCTGACTTCCAGGGCGCCCTGAAGCACCTGGCCGTGATTCTCGAAGCAATCCCAGGCGAGCCGGGCGGCGTCGTTGAGGCATACATCGGCCGTGTCGGAGAGGAAATCGACCAGTGCCCCGGCCAGAAGCGTGTCCTCCAATGTCACATCTCCGTCGGTGCCCGCACAAATAATATGAATTGGACGCCTTTCCTGCCGCAGTTGTTCGCAGACGGCACTGTAATTGACGAAACCGGCTAGGAGTACGCGCTCGGCCTCCGCGGCGCGAACCATGGCCCGTGTGCCGTTGGTCGTGGTCAACACGAGCGTGGTCCCGCGGCAGACCTTGGCAACATATTCACCCGGCGAATTGCCCAGGTCGAATCCTGACACCGGCCGGCCGCCGCGCTCGCCGCCCAGCAACACCCGTCCGGCGCGCATCTGATCGGCCAGTGTACGAGCTTCCTCGACTTCGGCGCACGGGCGAACCGCCGTGCAGCCGGCGACCAGGGCGTGTATCACGGTCGTTGTGGCCCGCAGCACGTCGATGACCACCGCGACGCCGCCCGTTAGCCGCCCACACGGCACCAGGCTGGGCAGCAGATAGACAGCAACGGCCCTGTCCTCCGACATGGTCGATCTCTCCGAACTTGCAGGTGGCGATTCCCCATCTTACGCGGGAGAGAGAAGTCAGCATAGTCGATTTGCCGTGTATCAGGGCAATTCAGCGCTCGATCTTGACCTTCGGCAGGGCCTTCTGGAGTTCGGCAACACCGGCATCTGTCACTGGTGTGTCGGCAAGGTTCAACGACTCCAGATGCTGGAGTGCGGCGAGGTCTTTCAATCCGGCATCGGTCACCTGCGTGCCCGACAGGCGCAGTGACTTGAGTTGCTGGAGTGCCGATATGTACTTCAGGCCTGTATCCGTCACTGCTGTGTCGGCAAGGCTCAGCCACTGGAGCTGTTTGAGTGTGGCCAGTTCCTTTAGTCCCGCATCCGTCACCTGCGTGCGCCAGAGATTCAACCACTGAAGCTGCTTGAGCGCGGCCAGTTCCTTGAGTCCCGCATCTGTCACTCCCGTGTCGTCGAGACGCAGCGATTTGAGTTGCTTGAGTGCAGCCAGTTCTTTGAGGCCCACATCGGTCACCTGGGTGTTCCTGAGGTGGAGACTCTCAAGTTGCTCGAGTGGGGCCAGTTCTTTCAGGCCCGCATCCGTCACTCGGGTGACGGAAAGGTTCAGCGTCTGGAGCTGCTTGAGATCGGCCAGTTCCTTCAGCCCGGCATCTGTCACTCCAGTCCAGTTGAGGTCCAGCGAACGGAGCTGTTTGAGTGCGGCGAGTTCCTTCAGCCCCGCATCCGTCACTTCGGTCGAAGCCAGGCTCAAGGTTTGCAGCTGCTGAAGTGCGGCGAGTTCCTTCAGCCCCAGGTCCGTCACCTGGGTATTCCTGAGGTTCAAGGTCTGAAGGCGCTTGAGTGCGGTCAGCTCCTTCATGCCCTTGTCCGACACCTTGGCGTCTTCAATGTCCAGGTTCTTCAGTTGCTTGAATACGGCCAGTTCCCTCAAGCCGGTATCCTTCACTCCGGTGGAGGCAAGGCTCAATATCTGGAGCTGCTTGAGCGGGGCCAGTTCCTTGACGCACTCATCCGTCACCGGCGTGTTCTTCAGACTCAGGGTCAGAAGCTGCTTGAGTGGGGCCAGTTCCTTCAAGTCCGCATCGGTTACGCCGCTGTTCTCAAAGCTCACGGCCACTACCGGCTTACCGTCCGCTTTTTCATCCCGGGTGATCGTGCCGCCAAGCCGCTGGATCGCCTGCACGGCCTTCATTTCGGCATCGTCGGCCCTCAGAATGCTTGGGGTCAGAAGCGCGAATAGCAGTGCTATCTCGCCGATTCCTGGTCGCGTCGTCGTCATGATCGTCTCCTCCACACGGAAGCGCAGACACCGGGCAGTGACATGCCGGCATTGTGGCACAAGCTGACAGCTTGTGATACATCACGCAGAATCATACGACCTGATCGTGAATTGGGAAAGAGCCCTTGCAGTCGTCATCGTGTTGTGTAGAATAAAAGTCATTACTGCCCCCACCGAAATACGATAGACCAGCCAACACTACCTAACCAAGAGAAAGCGGGCGATTAACACTCCCCTGGATGAAGGATTAGGAACAAGGCTACTGTCGTGGGACGGTTCTCAGAGCCGTCCTACTTCCCGGCTCAGTCCCTCTTCATCTTTAGAGACCAACCGGTGCTTCAGTGCGCCGCCTCGTCCGAGCGCAAGTGCCGTTTTTAATAGAAGAGATTACTCCTCGTTCTCGGGCTTCCGCTCGTCCTGGGAACGAGGGTGACCTCCTTTTCCCTCGTTCCCAAGCTCAGCTTGGGAACGAGGTTAAGAGAGTACGAGCTAAATGAGGAAACCTTCCATGAGCAAAGTGGCATGTACAACCCGTCGGCAGTTTCTCAAGGCGGCGGGAGCGGCAGTGGCAGCGCCCTTCGTCATTACATCTTCGCTGAAAGCCCAGCCTCGGACCCCGGCCAATGATCGGATCGTCATGGCTACCATCGGCACCGGCGGCCAGGGCACCGGCGACATGAATGGATTCATGGGCTTTGGCGAGGTGCAGATGGTCGCGGTGTGCGACCCGGTTCCCGAACACCGTGAAAAAGCCAGGAGCGCTATCAACGGGCGCTACAAGAATAGCGACTGCAAGGCCTACAGCGATTTCCGCGAGGTGCTGGCCCGCGATGACATCGACGCCGTGCTGATCGCTACGCCCGACCACTGGCACGCACTCATCACCATCGCGGCCTGCAAGCACGGCAAGGACGTGTATTGCGAGAAGCCCGAAACCCTGACGATCCGCGAGGGCCGGGCAATGGTCGAGGCGGTCCGGCGTTACGGCCGTGTGTTCTCCGGCGGGAGCCAGCGCGTGCTGGACGATTACCGCAACCCCAACATGCCGAAGTTACTGTGGGGCGGCGCCATCGGCAAGGTGCAGGAAGTGTTCGTCGCGTGCGGCGGCCCGTCGGGGGACTGTTACCTGCCGGCACAACCGGTCCCGGAAGGGTTGGATTGGGACATGTGGCTGGGACCGTCCCCGTGGCGGCCCTACCATAGCACCCTGATCCGCGGCCGCTTCCGCGCTTACCGAGATTTCTCGGGCGGCGGCATGACCGATTGGGGCGCCCACCGCTTCGGCGCGGCGATGTTCGCCACGCAGATGCACAAGACCGGCCCGGTCGAAGTCATCCCCCCCGATGGCAAGGACCACAAGTACCTCACGTACATCTTTGCCGACGGCATGAGAATGTACCACGGCGGCACCAACGACATCACCTACAAGGGCAGCGAGGGCTCGTTGCCCGGCAGTCAGCGGCGGGAACCTGCGGCGGTGGATGTTCCCGGTTACAGAGGCCGGGGAGGCATCTTCGGAGACTTCCTCGCCTCCGTCCGCTCGAGGCAGCGGCCTTTCCGCGACATCGAGATTGCCCATCGCGCCTGCACCGTGTGCCACCTGGGCAACATCGCTTACTGGCTCAAGCGCCCGCTGAAATGGGATCCGGTCAAGGAGGTCATCGTTGGCGACGAGGATGCCAATCGCTGGGTAGATCGGCCCAAACGCGAACCGTGGACGCTGAGTTAATGGAAGGATGAAGGATGAAGGATGAAAAAGACAAGATGAAGCAAGTGTGCGCCTTGCGCCCCGGCTCCGATTCATCCTTCATCCTTCATCCTTCATCCTTTATTTTTCATCCTTTATCCTTTTGGAATTCCTTTTGCGGGGGCAGATATGAGATTAGCAAAACTAGTGGGTATGACATTATGCTTCATTTGGGCAGCGGCTGCGATGGCTACGCCGATCGACCTCAAGGGCAAGACCCTCAAGGAGGTGTTCACTGAACTCTTGCCGGCCATGGGAGCGGCGGACGAGACCGAGTCAGCACCTCAGGAGAAATCCGGCAAGCCCGAGTCCAAAGTTCCCAGTCTCAAAGCGGCCGAGACCCCCAAGTCCATCGCTCAGCAGAGGTGGCAGGAGATTTGCTGGCAAGCCGGCACGCCGGGCAACGAGGAGGTGCGCTTGGAGGCATGCAAACTCATGGCCGAGAAGCTCGATTCAAAGACGCCGGACACCGCTCGCCTCTGGCTGCTGAGGCAGCTGGAGCGAATCGGCCGGGCCGAGTGCGTGGATGCCGTGGCCGCCGTGCTGGACGACAAGGATGACCATGTTCGCGAGGCAGCCGTGCGCTGCCTGGCCAATAATCCTGCTCCCCAGGCCACGGCCAAATTGCTCGCGAAGTTGCCGACCACAAAGGACAAAACCAAGGTTGGTGTACTCAATGCTCTGGGCTACCGTGGCGACAAGACTGCCACAGACGAGGTTGCGAAGGAGTTGACCAGCACGGAGCCGGCGGTAGCCGTCGCGGCAGCGCGGGCACTGGGCAAATTCGGCACGCCGGAGGCCGCCAAGGCATTGGCCGCAGCGCAGGACAAGGCCAAGGATGAAGTCCGTTTGGCGATCGGTGACGCTCATTTACTCTGCGCCGACAAGATGCTCAAGGAAGGCAAGGCCAAGGACGCGGCGGTTATTTACAAAGAACTCAGCAATCCGCAACAACCCCGGCCGGTGCGGCTGGCGGCCTTACGCGGCATGCTGGATAGTGCCGGCGAGAAACGCGCGGCAATGATCGCCGAGATGCTTGCCGGCAGCGACCGCGACGCCAAGACAATCGCCGCTACTGCAAAGGCGGAGGATGACGCGGCCAGCAGCAAGACAACCAAGCCCAAGCCGTAAGTAATGGAGCGCAGGCCATAGGGCAGAAGTCAGAGGTCAGAAGTCGATGAAGGCGTCGCTTTGCTGACCTCTGATCTCTGACCTCTGACCTCTGACCTGCGCACCTCAACACGAATCCTACCCAATTCACAACTTAGCAGAAGGAGAATGTGATGAATCCTAGTTCAAGCAATTCCATGACGTTGCCACCTGCGAGGCCGTCACGGCAACAAACCGGGCGACTTCGTTCCATGCGCACGGCGCGTAACTTGGATCAGCGCCGGTTTGCTGGTGGTCGGCATGCTCGCGAGCCAGGTACAGGCCCAAGTGGTCAAAGTCGGTGCGGGCAGCTACCTGATCAAGGAAGGTGGCAAGAGTAGCCCCATCAAGTCCGAGAACTTCAAGGGAGCCATGCCCACTACCCAGTGGTTCACCAACCTGGTATTCCGTGGCAAGAATGCGGAGCGCCAGTACCCCCATCCGCTGGCTGTGCATCCCACGGCGAGCGGGCTACAGATCTACTACCCCGGCAATTCCATCACCGCCGACTCCAAAGGTATCAAGGGCTCAATGCCCAAGGAAGGCGAGCTGCTGCTGAGCTGCTCTGAAGGGGGGCAATTCAGCGATGTCCAGCTGGACGCCTACAGTGATTGGTTCATCCGCGTGGCGTTCACCACGAGCGGCAAGGGGATGCAGCTCTCTTACGGTCACGGTTCGCCGTTCATTTACGCCATGTTTGACAAGGGTGGTGCGAGCATCTCGGGCAGCCAGATCAAGGTCTGGTCGGGCAGCGAGAAGGATTCCGTTCTCGGCATCACAGTCAACGGCAAGAACCACTACGCCCTGTTCGGTCCCTCGGGATCCACCTGGACCGGCCTCAGTACCGGCAAACTGGTCAACCAGCCCGCCGGCAAGCCGTACTTCGCTCTGGCCTTGCTGCCCGACGCAACGCCGGAAACGCTGGAACTCTTCAAGAAGTACGCTTATGCCCATGTGACCGATACCAAGGTTGCATGGAAGTTCGAGCCTGAGATCGGCGCCATGAAAGTGACCTACACGTTCACGACCAAGCCCTACGAGGGCACCGAGACCGGTACCGTCACCGCGCTCTATCCTCACCAATGGAAGCACACCACGGACGATTCCGGTTTCTTCAAGAAACCGGGTTTGTGGGACACCACGGACGAGCTCACGAATTTGACGAAACTGACCTATCAATCAGTCCGTGGCACCATGAAGGTGGCCACGGGGCCTTCGTTCACGACCGTGACGCCGATCCAGGGCATTCTGCCGATGCTGCCGCCGCAAGGAATCCAAAACACATCCCGGATGGCTGGCTATGTCAAGCAGTCTCTGCCGGGTGGTGGTGGTTTCGGCGATACCTATTCAGAAGGCAAGAACCTGGGCAAATGGGCATCTATCGGCGAGATTGCCGAACTCATGGGCGACCAGGCCTCGCACCAGCAAGTCCTGACCGAACTCAAGAGACGTCTGGAAGCCTGGTTCACCGCCACACCGGACAAGGGCAGTGGGGTCTTCACCTACAATCCGACCTGGGGCATCCTGGTTGGCCAGAAGGGCTCTTACGGCAGCGATTGGCCGTTCAACGACCATCATTTCCACTACGGATACTTCATCCGGGCTGCCGCTGAAGTGGCCCGCTGCGATCCGGCCTGGGCGGCCCAGGACAAGTGGGGTGGCATGGTCAACATGGTGATCCGCGATATCGCCAGCCCCGATCGCCAGGACAAGTTGTTCCCGTTTATGCGCTGCTTCGACCGCTACGCGGGCCATTCCTGGGCCTCGGGCGACGCCGGCTTCTCTGACGGCAACAACCAGGAATCCTCCTCCGAGTCGATGAATGCCTGGTACGGGCTGACGATGTGGGGTGCAGCTACGGGCGACACGGCCATGCGTGACCTCGGGCTTTATCTCTACACCACCGAGATGACGGCCATCCTGGAGTACTGGTTCGACATGGAGGGCACGAATTACCCGAAGGATTTCACGCAGGTAGGCCTCGGCATGTGCTGGGGTGGCTCGGGCGCCTGGGGGACGTGGTTCTCGGGCGACCCCGACTGCATCCACGGCATCAACTTCCTGCCGTACACTCCAGGCTCCGTGTATCTGGTCCGGTACCCGGAATACATCAAGCGTGCTTACCCGGTCATTCTGAAGGTTCGTAAGGCTGGTGACAACCTGAACGCGGGATGGGGTGACCTGGTCTTGATGTTCCATGCCGGTCAGGACCCGGCCAGTGCCGTCAAGTTTGTCGAGTCCACTCCAGAGATGAAGGTAGAGGGCGGCAATTCGCGGGCGTTCCTGTACCATTGGGTCTACACTCTTAACAACCTGGGGCTTATCGATAAGAGTGTAACTGCCGACTACCCCATCTATAACGTGTACAACAAGGATGGCAAGAAAACGTACGCCGTTTACAACATGACCGACAAGCCGCTGACCGTGAAGTTTACGGACGGCATGACGGTCGAGGCCAAGACCAAAGGTTTTACGGTAATGTCCAAGTAACCATGAACGAGCCTGAACGAGAGCAGGCAGAAAGCGAGATATTTCAATGGCGAGAAACAAACGCAAGATCAGCCGACGTGGTTTCCTGAAGACGGCAGCGGTGCTGGCCGCACCGCTGATCGTGCCACGGCATGTGCTCGGCGGCCCTGGGCAAGTCCCACCCAGCGACAGCTTCGGTGCCGCCTTGATCGGCTGCGGCGGCCAAGGGCCGAGAGGCACCGTCGGGGCCCTCGGCGGCGGCATCAGACTACTGGCCCGGTGCGACGTTAAGTTCAAGAACACGGCCGACGACAAGTCCGTCTACACCGACTTCCGCAAGGTGCTCGAACGGAAAGACATCGACGTGGTGGCCATCGCCACGCCTCCCGGCTGGCATGCGCTCATTTCCATTGCGGCCATGGAAGCCGGCAAGGACGTGCTTTGCGAGAAGCCCATGTGCCGTTTCATCGCTGAGGGCCGGGCTGTCGCCGAGGCGGAGAAGCGCTACAACCGTATCTTCCAGATCGGCACCTTTGGCCGCTTCGGCGCCAATCGCAAGATGCGCAAGATCTTCGAGAGCGGCCTGCTGAAGCAGTGCGACACCGTGCTGTTCGTGCATGGCGGCGTCAAGGTGCATGAATGGAGCGGCAAGGTGAAGTACAAGGTCGAATCTGTGCCTTCAAACCTTGACTGGGACATATACTGCGGTCCCGCTCCGCTACGACCTTTCCAGCCCCATCGCTTCGGCGGCAGCCACCGCGGCTACTGGGACTACGAAGGCGGCGGCCTGGGCGACATGGGGCACCATCACCTCGACGGTCCCTGCTACCAGTACGGCCGCGACCTCACATCTCCCGTCGAAGTCACGCCGTACGCTCCCATATTGCATCCCGAGTGCTGCATGGTGTGGGGCTGGTGTGAGCTGAAGTATGCCGACGGCTTCACGCTGGTGTTCGAAAGCACCGAATGGGGGCAGAAATACGACCGCCTCCAGGCGAAGAACACAGGCGAGGGCGACATCCGTGAGATGTTGAGCGCGGAAGACCAGAAGAAGCTCGACGCCCTGCCCGATGTCCCGCCGCTGCTGACCTTCTCGGAAGCGATCCGCAAGCGGAAACCGGCCGGCGGCAACGCGGCTGCTTCGCACCGGGTGGCCACGATCTACCATCTCATGAACGTCGCGATGCGCTGCGGACGCAAGATCAAGTTTGATCCCGTCACGGACCAAGTCGTCGGCGATGAGGAAGCCAACCGGCTGGCCAACCAGCCCACGCGCGCCCCGTGGCGGCTGTAAATGATACGGAGTGAGTGGTGAGTGGTGAGTGGTGAGTAAAAGCACCACTCACCACTCACCACTCACCACTCACCAATTACCATTTTTGAACCGAATTCATTCTGAAAGGACATTACATATGGCAGCTGCTGAACTGAAAGACTTGGTCGATCAAATGCCTGCCGCGGGCGGCGACGGCAAGTACAACACCAACATCGACAAAGACAAGATTAACCAGACAACCGCCGAGATCCACAAGGGCGGCAAGGAATACATCCTGGGGATCATAGACATGCTCGCCGAGCCCAAGCTGGGCCAGGAAGTGACGGATGTCAAACCGCACTACGCGCTGCACTGCCTGGCCAACTACGTCCTGGTGATCAAGGATGAAAAGGCGCAAGGAGTTAAGCGAAACGCTGGCCGGGCAGATCGGCGGCGACCGGCCCAAGGGCGTGCAGGCATACCTGTGCCAGGAGTTGCAGTGGGCCGGGCGCAAAGAGGCCGTCGCGGCATTGGGCAAGGTACTCAACGACCCCGAGTTGAGCGCACCCGCGGCAATGGCTCTGGTGGCCATCAAGGACGGGGCCGCCGAGCAGTTTCGCGCAGCATTGCCCAGCGCCAAGGGAGCCTGCAAGTTGAATATCGTGCAGGGCTTGGGCGCAGTCGGCGACAGCGAATCGGTCACTGGCCTGAAGGCGCTCTTGAAGGATGATGATCGTGAAATCCGTCTGGCCGCCGGTTGGAGTCTGGCTCGCATGGGTGACGCCGGCTCGGTCGAAGCACTGATCAAGGCGGCCGGGGTACCGGAGGGCTGGGAACGGGTCGAAGCCACCAAGCACTGCCTCGTGCTGGCCGAGAAACTTACAGCCGCCGACAAAAAGGCTGAGGCTGCCAAGATCTACGAGTATCTGCGCGACTCGCGGAAAGAACCGCACGAGAAATACGTCCGCGACGCAGCTGTGAAGGGCCTGGCCGCCGCAAAATCATGAACTTGTGCGCCCTGGGTCGAACACCGGGCAGGTTTCCGAACCGATCAGCCGCGTTTAGCGACGCTTCGGAGAAGCGTGGACGCCGCACGCTTCTCCGAAGCGTCGCTAAGCGCGGATCAGCGGCCCACCTGCATTTACTTCATTCCTTCGCCTTGTTTTAGAAAGGTGCATCATGCAACACATCATTTTCCGAGCAGCGCTGGGTGCGCTGCTGCCGTGCTGGCCCTCATGGTCAGCATGTCCGTCACCGCTCAGGACAAGGATGCTCCACCGAAGCCGAAGACCACCACGGTCAACGTGCCGAAGGACTTGGTTGACAAGATCACCAAGGCCGCACCGGAAAAGGCCACGGCCAAGCCGGCTGCCACGCGCAACCTGCTGGCCTTCACCCGGTCCGTCGGTTTCCGCCATGATTCGATTCCGGTCTCTGCCAAGATGCTGGAGATCATGGGTGAGAAGACTTGCGCCTGGAAGACCGTCATCAGCGACGATCTGGCCATGTTCGATCCTGAGAACCTGAAGCAGTTCGACGGCGTATTCTTCTGCGTCACGACCGGCGAGATCTTCGGCGGTCCACAGGCCGAAAAATACCGCAAGAGTCTGCTGGACTTCGTCGCCGGCGGCAAGGGTGTGGGCGGCAACCACGGGGCCACCGATGCCAACTACAACTGGCCTGAATACGGCCTGATGATGGGGGCGTTTTTCTCCGAGCATCCGTTCGGCAAGATCGTGGTCAAGATCGACGACCCGGACAGCCCGGTCAACGCAGCGTTCAAGGGGAAGGGCTTCCCGATCAGCGATGAAATGTATGTGTTTGGCCCAAGAACACGAGCCAAAGAGCAGCCTTATTCGCGCGAGAAGCTGCACGTACTGTTGAGTATCGACGTGCCCGAGTCGAAACTACCCAACAAGGGACCGCGCGACGATCAAGATTATGCCATCAGCTGGATCAAGTCCTACGAGAAGGGGCGGGTGTTTTACTGTTCTTTCGGGCATGACCGTCAGATTTACACCAACCCGATGCTCCTGCAGCATTTCCAGGACGGCGTGCAATTTCTGCTGGGCGATCTGAAGGCTGACACCTCGCCGAGCGTTAAGCCTGGGGACAAGCCAAAGACCGACACTCCGCCAAAGGACAAACCGGCGGAGAAGTCGAAGACCGACACTCCCCCGAAGGACAAACCGGTGAAGGACAAGCCCGCGAAGGACAAGCCCAAGACCGACGCTACACTCAAGGAAGAACCGGCCAAGGACAAGCCCAAAACCGATGCTGCCCCGAAGGCAGACCCTGTGGACAAGCCGAAGACTGCGCCGAAGGAAGAACCGGCCAAGGACAAGCCCAAGACCGACGCTCCAGCGGATGATGCCGAGAAGAAAATCCTGACGGTCATGGAAGACATCACCAAGAAGCAGGGATGGAAGCTGAATGTGCCGGCAGCAGACGGCCGCGAGCTGAAACGCCTGGCGGAGAGTATAGGCGCGAAGTCGGTGGTCGAGATCGGGACTTCCAACGGCATCTCGGGGATTTGGTTGTGCATGGCCTTGCGGAAGACGGGCGGGAAGTTGATCACTCATGAAATAGATCCGAAGACGGTTGCCCTTGCCCGCGACAACTTCAAGGCCGCCGGAGTTGCCGACATCGTCACCGTGGTCGAAGGAGACGCTCACAAGACGGTCGCCGACCTGAAAGGGCCGGTTGACATGGTCTTCATCGACGCGGACAAGGAAGGATACACGGATTACCTCAATAAGTTGCTGCCTCTGGTGCGTACCGGCGGACTGATATGCGCCCACAATGTCAGTGCCCGTTCGGCAAACCCGTATGTCAAGGCGGTCACAACGAACCCGGACTTGGAGACTGTGTTCTACACAGCGGGTGCCGGTTTGAGCGTGTCGAAGAAGAAGTAATGATCGATCACGTGAGGATCCGCACGAGAAATACGTCCGCGACGCAGCCGAGAAGGGCTTGGCTGCTGCCGGTTAAGGTTGTTACCATAGTGTGCTGACGAGCCAGGCCCGGAAACGTCCCAGGGCCTGGCCGATCCGTAACTTTGCCAGGCTCTTACCTCCTTACTTACTCCCTTTTAGGAACCCCACCATGAACCGCAGAACCAATCGTCGTGACTTCCTCAAACAGACTACCCTGGCCGGCGTCGGCTTCTGGGTGGCAGGCGGCATCGCCAATGCTGCCGCCGACCCGAAATCGCCCAACGAGAAACTCAACATCGCCGTCATCGGTTGCGGCGGCCAGGGCGGCGGCAACCTGGGCGCTGTTTCCAGTGAAAACATCGTAGCCCTGTGCGACGTGGACGAAGACCGGGCCAAAGGCGCCTTCAACGGCCGTCCCAAGGCCAAGAAATACCACGATTTCCGCAAGATGTTCGACGAGATGCACAAGGAGATAGATGCCGTCGTAGTCAGCACGCCTGATCACCAGCATGCCATCATCAGCATCACGGCGATGAAGCTGGGCAAGCACGTCTATTGTGAGAAGCCGCTGACCCATGACGTTTACGAAGCCCGCCTCATGCGCGACACGGCCACAAATATGAAGGTGGCCACGCAGATGGGCAACCAGGGCACAGGGAGCAATCCCCTCCGCCGCGCCGCTGAACTGATCCGTGGCGGCGTTATTGGCACGGTCAAGGAAGTCCATGTCTGGACCAACCGGCCCATCTGGCCTCAAGGCATCGACCGTCCCAAAGACACCCCGCCCGTTCCCAAGACCCTCGACTGGGACCTCTGGCTCGGCACGGCCCCTGAACGGCCCTATAGCCCTGCCTATGTCCCGTTCAAGTGGCGCGGTTGGTGGGATTTCGGCACTGGCGCCCTGGGCGACATGGCCTGCCATACCATGAACCTGCCCTTCCTGGCCTTGAAGCTGGCCTCGCCGACCTCCGTGGAAGCCGAATCGTCCAGGTTCAATGCCGAAACCTATCAAACCTGGGCCAAGGTCCGTTACGAGTTCCCGGCCCGCGGCGACATGCCTCCGGTAACGCTGACCTGGTACGAAGGCAACCGCGACGGCAAGCACGTTCTTCCCCCTGAGAGCTTGTTGAAGGGACAGAAGCTTAACGACAGCGGCTGCCTCGTCGTTGGTGACAAGGGCGCACTCTATTCCAAAGACGATTACGGGACCTCCATCGACTTCGTGGGTGCTTCGGGTAAGGACCAGAAAAGTGTGCCGGAATCCCTCCCCAGGTCGCCCGGCCATCACAGGGAGTGGATCCTGGCCTGCAAGGGCGGCAAACCGGCATTGTCGAACTTCGACTATGCCGGGCTGCTGACGGAAACTGTACTGCTGGGCAATGTTGCCATTCGCGCCGGCAAGAAGATCGAATGGGACGGCGTTAACACGAAAGTGACCAACTTGCCCGATGCCGAGAAGTATATCAAACGTGAATACCGCAAAGGTTGGTCGCTGTAGGGAGCTTTGCCCGAAATTTATGATGAGTCAGAGGTCAGAAGTGCGTGATGAGTGGTGATCCGGTCGAAGTCTTGCTGACCACTCACTACTCACCACTGACCACTCATTCCTGCTTGAGGAGACTTCGATGTCCAAAAGCCGGCAATGTATTCTGGGACTATTCGCTGTGATCGTGCTGTGGGCTGCGGCGTTTAAGCTCCGGGCCGACGATCAGGCCCAATTTGGCGAGCAGTACTCGCGCAACATGATTTCCCCCGAGAAATCCCTGCCCACCGCGTTCGACCTGAAAACGGGCAAGAACATCAAGTGGAAGGCGGCTCTCGGTTCCAACACCTATGCGACGCCGGTGGTGGCGGGCGGCCGGGTGCTGATCGGCACGAACAACGATAACCCGCGCGACCCACGGCACAAGGGTGATCGCGGCATTCTGCTCTGTCTCGACGAGAAGGATGGGAGCTTGTGCTGGCAGCTGGTCGTTCCCAAGTGTGAGGGTGATATCTATCAAGACTGGCCGAAAATCGGCATCTGCTCACCGCCCACCGTGGAGGGGGACCGTGTCTATGTGGTGACCAACCGCACGGAAGTTTTGTGCCTGAACTTGAAGGTGACCACAAAGGACGCCGATATCATTTGGGCATTCGATATTCCCGCCAAGACCGGCACGTACCGCCATGACACGGGATACGCCTCGATTCTGCTTCACGGCGATTACCTGTACCTGAACTCCTGCAACGGTGTGGACAACACGCACCGCCGCATTCGCGCTCCGGAAGCTCCCAGCCTCATTGTGCTGGAGAAATCCACCGGCCGGCTCGTGGCCCAGGACGATGAACACATCGGCCCAGACATCTTCCATTCCACCTGGTCGTCGCCTGCGCTGGGCACTGTCAACGGGCGGCCTTTGATTTTCTTCGCCGGAGGCAACGGCGTCTGTTACGCCTTCGAGACCGTCAAATCTGCCCTCGCCCCCACTAAAGGGGAGAGGGGTAGGGGTGAGGGGGCGGTGCCCGAGGGCAAGGTGGAGAAGCTCAAGAAGGTGTGGCAGTTCGACTGCGAACCGACAGCGCCCAAAACTAACATTCACAAGTATATCGGCAACCGCAAGGAAGGCCCCAGCAACGTCAACGGCATGCCGGTGTTCTACAACAACCGCGTCTTCGTAGCCGCCGGCGGGGATTTTCAACAGGGCAAGACGAAGTCGTTCCTGAAGTGTATCGACGCCACGAAGACAGGCGACATCACTGCCACCGGCGAGCTTTGGTCCTATCCCATGAACAACGCGACCTGTGCCACGCCGGCGATCGCGCATGGCCTGGTGTTTGTTACGGATTGCGGCGGCACTCTGCACTGTGTGGACATCGACACCGGCAAGCCCTACTGGACGCATACAATGAAGGGACAGGGGTATGGCTCGCCGCTGGTGGCCGACGGCAAGGTATACGCGGGCACCCTGGCCGGCGAGTTGTGGACTCTGGCCGCGGCCAAGGAGAAGAAGGTGCTAGGCTCGGTGTCGCTGGACCGAGGCATTGCCGCGACGCCCATGGCAGCCAATGGGGTGCTGTACCTCACCACCATGAATCAGCTGCTCGCGGTGCGGCAATTAGGTACTGATTGATTGACAGTCCCCCCTCACCCTGCACTCTCCCCCCGCGACAGGGGGAGAGGGTTGGGTGAGGAGGTGCTATAATGCCATCGTTACTAGTGGTCAGTGGTCAGAAGTCAGCCGCGAAAGCAAACGCTTGCTGACCTCTGACCACTGACCACTGATTACTGTATTCTGTGTCATGTCCAAACTGAAGGAGAACTGCTATGTCGCTGTCACGTCGCGACTTTCTTAAACAGTCGGCTGCCGCTGTTGGGGTATTGGCGGCCGGTCGCTTCATAAGCTCCGCCGCCGAGGAGAAGCCGAAACTCAAAAGCGGCGCCGATCAGGTTGTCCTGGGCAAGACCGGCATCAAGACATCCCTGCTCGGCATGGGCACTGGAACTTTTAGCGGCAACAACCAGAGACGGCTCGGGCAGGATGGATTCACCAAACTGGTCCGGTACGCTTATGACAAGGGCATCACCTACATCGATACCGCCGACGGCTACGCCACGCACTCCTTCGTGCGCAAGGCAATTGAGGGGTTGCCTCGGGAGAAACTCTTCATCCAGACCAAGATTCGATCCGGCACAGCTGAACAGGCCAAGGCCGACATAGAACGCTTCCGCAAGGAACTGGGCACGGACTATATCGACTCGCTGCTCATCCATTGCATGACCAAAGGCTCGTGGTCCACGGATCGTCAGGCGGTGATGGACGTCATGGCCGATGCCAAGGCCAAGGGCACTGTCAAGGCTGTCGGCGTATCGTGTCATGGCATCGAGCCGCTGCGTGCGGCCGTCAAGTGCGACTGGGTTGACGTCAATTTGGCCCGCATCAATCCATTCGGCATCAATATGGACGGCAAGCCGGAAGAAGTGGTGCCCTGTCTGAAAAGCATGCACGGGAACGGCAAAGGCATCCTCGGCATGAAAATCATGGGTGAAGGCAAAATCAAGGCCGAAGACGAAAAGATAAAGTCTGTCCGCTACGTGCTGGGTCTTGACTGCGTCCATGCCTTTGTGATCGGCTTCGAGTCTCCTGAGCAGATCGACCAGATCATGGGGTACATCGAAGCCGCGCCCAAGGTGTAAGCACCCTGCATCCCCCTCACCCCTGCCCCTCTCCCCTGCCGCAGGGGAGAGGGGTTGGGGTGAACCCCTGCCCCTCTCCCCCGCCGCGGGGGAGAGGGGTTGGGGTGAGGGGATCTTCTACGCGGCAGTCAGGGAAGACAGCGAACCGGGGAATTGCTGAAATTCAGCATCAACGGGCGACGCTACAGCCCACCCGTGATCTCAAGATTGAACCCCGTAATATAACTGGCCTCGTCGCTCATCAGAAACGCCACGGCGTTGGCAACCTCTTCCAGGCTCCCCAGGCGGCGCATCGGCACGGAGTTGATCATCTGCTGCTCGACCACCTTGGGATCGGCAGCGAAGTACTGCGACCCCACGGCCGCCTGCAATTCTGTCTGCCGCGTCCACATCAGACCCGGACCGATCAGCGCGGGCGAGAGCGCGTTGACCCTGAT
The DNA here is from genome assembly GCA_963804745.1 of uncultured Gemmataceae bacterium. Lineage (GTDB taxonomy): Bacteria > Planctomycetota > Planctomycetia > Gemmatales > Gemmataceae > CAWDRY01. Next base: position 93,190 of record CAWDRY010000043.1, on the reverse strand, counting down.
GCGGTACGGGGCGAGATCCTTCGCCGCCGTCTGGGTCATGCCGATTACCGCAAATTTCGAGGCGGCATACGCCAGCATGTTCGGAGGCCCCATTACTCCCGCGTAGCTCGCCGTGTTGACGATCGCCCCTCCACCCGATGCGCACATGTGCCGGGCGGCAGCCTTCAGTATCCGGAACACCCCCCTGACGTTGATGTCGATCACCCGTTGAAAGTCGGGTTCGGGGTACTCGTCGGTCCTGGCGAACGCCCCCTGATAACCCGCGTTGTTGAAGACGTAATCGATGCGACCGAACCGCTTCACGGCGCCGGCAAACGCATTGGCGACGTCGTCGGGAGCCGTGACATCGCAGCGAATGGCGGCTACCGGAGTCTTGTACATCTCCAGTTCGCCGGCCACTTTGGCCATTTTCTCTTCGTTCACGTCCAGGAGCACTACTCCTGCGCCATCGGCAGCGAAGCGGCGTGCGGCCGCCCTGCCGATGTCTCCGGCGCCTCCCGTAATCAGGATGGTTCTGCCGGCGAAGTTATAGGTTGCATGAACCGCCATATGTTTACCTCCATAATCAGGATCGCCTTGCCGGCGAAGTTACACGCTTCCGTGGATTTCAGATTGCAGACCAGGTTAAATCTGCAATCTACAATCTGCAATCTACAATTTCCAGGCCTCCGCATAACTCGCTAACGTCGCTCTGACCCCTTTGTCGGAGAAGCTCCGTAGCGCGCGGCTCACCTCCTCGACAAACGGGGGCGCGTTGGGTAGGATGTCGCCGAACAGCTCGCGCAGCGACAGCAGTCGCGCGGGTCAGCCCCGCCGCGGCGGGCGCGCTCCTGGAGCTTGGCGGCCATGGGGTCGTTGATCGGCATCTCCCGGCCCTGGTCGTCGATTCCCGTCAGGTAGCGGAACCAGGCCGCCACGGTAAAGGAAGCCGTCTTGATGGGCCCGCCTCGGTGCAACTGCTCGAGTATTGAGGGCAGGACGAACTTGGGGATGCGGGCCGAGCCCTCGGTGCCGATGCGCAAGCTGGTCCTTGATCGCCGGATTGGCGAACCGCTCCATCAGGGTCCGCTTGTAGTCCTCCAAGTCGATGCCCGGCACCGGCGGCACCAGTGGAGTCACCTCTTCCATGAACGTCTGCAGGAGCCAATTGATTTGCGCGTCGGCCAGGGCTTCGGGAGCGTACCGATAACCCAGAAGCATCCCGATATAGCACATGGCCTGATGGCCGCCGTTGAGGAGCCGGATCTTCATCTTCTCGTAGGGCTCGACGTTGCGCGTCATTTGCACCCCGACCCGCTCCCACGCCGGCCGACCCAGGACGAACTGGTCTTCGACCACCCACTGGATGAACGGCTCGGTCGTCACCGGCCAGGCGTCGTCGATGCCGAACTTGTCGCGCACCAGGGCCCGGTGTTCGTCGGTGGTTGCCGGCGTGATGCGATCGACCATGCTGTTCGGGAAGGCGCCGTTGGCGGCGACCCAGCCGGCGAGCGCGGGTCGCGCCGCTCCATGAAGGCCAGCAGCATCCGCCGGGTGATGGCGCCGTTGTTCTGGAGGTTGTCGCAAGACATCACCGTGAACGGCGGCAGGCCGCGGGCGCGGCGGCGGTCCAGCGCCTCGGCCAGGTAGCCGAAGGCTGCCGGCCGGCTGGTGCGGGTGGGCGAGGTCGTGCTGGATGTCGGGGTGCTGATCGTCGAATTGGCCGGTCCCCTCCTTCACGTAGTACCCGCCCTCGGTGATGGTGAGGGAGACGATCCGGGTATCGGGCGCGGCCATCTTCTCGATCACCGCCTCGGGACTCGCCGGGGCGTAGAGGAAGTTCACGATCGAGCCGATCACGCGGGCGCGCTCGTGGCCGGCGCCGCGCGTGACGAGGGTGTACAGGAAATCCTGGGATGACAGCGCGTCACGTATCCGGTCGTCCTGCCGGAGCAATCCGACTCCGCACAGGCCCCATTCGGCGTTGCCCGGCTGGTGCAGCAGGTCGTCGAGGTAGACCGCCTGATGAGCACGGTGGAAGCCGCCGACACCAATGTGGACGATGCTTTGGGTAACGGCACTACGGTCGTACGACGGGACCTGCACGTCAGTAGGCAGTCGCTTCAGGTTGGACGCGTTGAGTTTGGTCGGGGTGGGTGTGGCGGTCGATCTGGTCATGGCGCAGCCTCCTCCTGGCGCCGTGACGCGGGCGTGGCCGCGAAAGCATGGCACGCGGTGCGCGGAACGGCGTCGTTCGCCTCGGTGAACACGTGGCAGCTGTCGCTGGTCACCTTGATGCCGACGCGGTCGTGAACGCGGACCGGGTTGTTCCCGTCGGCCTGGATCGTGAGCAGGTCGCCCCCTTCGACTTGAACGTGGAGGAACGTTGCGCCGCCGAGCCGCTCGGCCACCAACACCTCGCCGCGGATCTGGCCGTCGTCGGCCAGCACCAGGTGTTCCGGCCGGACGCCGAGCGTCACGTTCTGGCCCTGCTGGAGCCCGTCGGGCTTGACGGCCGCCTCGATCGCCCTGGCGCCGGGCAGGTTCACTGTGGCGCCGTTCGGCCCGATCCTGGCGACCGTGGCGGCCAGGAAGTTCATCTTCGGCGAGCCGATGAAGCCGGCGACGAACTTGTTACGCGGGTGGTGGTAGAGTTCCAGCGGCGAGCCGATCTGCTCGATCACGCCGGTCTGCAACACGACGATCTTGTCGGCCAGGGTCATGGCTTCGACCTGGTCGTGGGTGACGTAGATCATGGTGGTGTTGAGTTCCTCGTGCAGGCGGGAGATCTCGATGCGCATCTGCACGCGGAGCGCGGCGTCCAGGTTCGAGAGCGGCTCGTCGAACAGGAAGGCCCTGGGCTGCCGGACGATGGCCCGCCCGATGGCCACCCGCTGGCGCTGGCCGCCGGACAGTTCCCTGGGCTTGCGTTTGAGCAGCGGTTCGAGGTGGAGGGTGCGCGCGACCGCAAGCACCTTCGCGTCCCGCTCCGCCCTGGGCACGCCGGCCAGCCGCAGGCTAAACCCCATGTTGCCGGCCACGGTCATGTGAGGGTAGAGGGCGTAGGTTTGGAAGACCATCGCAAGCCCGCGCCTGGCCGGCGGCACGTCGTTGACTTTCTCGCCGTCGATCAAGAGGTCGCCGGAGCTGATCTCTTCTAGCCCGGCAAGCATGCGGAGGATGGTAGACTTGCCGCATCCCGACGGGCCCACGAAGACGCAGAACTCGCGGTCGTCAACGTCGAGGTCGATCCCCTTTATGACCTCGACATCGCCGAAGTTCTTCCGGATGTTTCTTAGCCTTATGGTTGCCATAGTTGACTCCATAGTAGGTCAGACTTTACTTCACCGCCCCAAAGGTGAGGCCGCGCACGAGTTGGCGCTGGCTCAGCCAACCGAACACCACGATTGGGGCGATGGCCAGGGTCGATGCCGCGGAGAGCTTCGCCCAGAACAACCCCTCAGGGCTGGAGAAGGAGGCGATGAAGGCCGTCAGCGGCGTCGCCCTGGCGGCGGTCAGGTTGAGGCTCCAGAAGGCCTCGTTCCAGGCGAAGATAATCGCGATCAGGCTCGTCGAGACGATGCCCGGCAACGACAGCGGCAGCAGCACGTAGTACAGTTCGTCCCTGGGGCGGGCGCCGTCCATGCGGGCCGCCTCCAACAGATCGCGGGGGACCTCCGCAAAGAACGTGTAGAGCATCCAGACCATGATCGGCAGGTTGATCAGGGCGCAGAGGACCAGCAGCGCGATCCGGGTGTCGAGCAGGCCGGTGTCACGGCAAAGCAGGTAGATGGGCACCAGCACCCCGACCGCCGGCATCATCTTGGTTGACAGCATCCACAGCAACAGGTCCTTCGTCCGCCGGGTCGGGAAGAACGCCATCGCGTAGGCCGCCGGAACGGCCAGCGCCAGCGCCAGGAGTGTCGAGCCTACGGAGATGGCCACGCTGTTCCAGGCGAACCTCAGGTAGTCGGCCCGTTCCTGCACCGCGACGTAGTTCTCCAGCGTAGGCTTGAAGAACACGCTCGGCGACAGGGCATCGACCTCGGTCTTGAACCCCGTCAGTAACATCCAGAAGATCGGGAAGAAGATCAGGCCGGCTACCAGCCAGCCGACGGCCGTGAGGATCAGCTTGTGCCGCATTGCTCTCTTCATGACGAGGGGCCTCCGAACAAGTCAGGTCTGTTGGATGTTGCGGGCGACGGTCCGTACCAGAAACAGGGCGACGATGTTGGCCAGAACGATGGCGATGACTCCGCCTACCGAGGCGCCGCCGATGTCGTGTTCCAGCATCGCGTCCTTGTAGATCAGGAACGCCAGGTTGGTGGACGCGCAGCCCGGCCCGCCCGAGGTGGTCACGAGGATCTCCGCGAACACCGCGAGCAAGATAGATTGTCTCGATCATCACGACGACGGCGATCGCGCGACGCAGGTGCGGCACGATAATGAAGATAAACATGGAGAACGGCCCCGCCCCGTCCATACGGGCCGACTCCTTGATCTCCGGGTCGAGCGATTGGATGGCGGTGAGCAGGATCAACGTAGCGTACGGCAGCCACTGCCAGGCCACGATGATGATGATCGCCGTCAGCGGCCAATCCGCGAACCAGTCGATAGTCCCCAGTCCGACGCCGCGCAGCGCATGGCTGATCAGGCCGTTGACTGGGTGCATCATCATGTTCTTCCAAACCAGCGCAGCCACAGTCGGCATGACGAAAAACGGCGCGATGACCAGCACGCGGGCGACCCCGCGGCCGAAGAACTCCTGATCGAATAGCACGGCCAGGAGCGTGCCAAGCCCGACCGTGATAACGAGAACCGAGCCGACCAGCACCAACGTGTTGCCCAGCGCCGTCATCAGGTCAGGGTTCGTCAGGAGGTAGCGGTAGTTCTCGAACCCGACAAACCCGGTCTGCTCCGGTTTCAGCAGGTTGTAGCGCTGGAACGAGAACCAGATCGTCATCACCAGTGGCACGATCGACCACAACAACAACACAATGACCGATGGGGCCTTGAGGTAAAGGGTGTTGACCGTCCGCCGGCCCTTCCCCCTCACCCCCAACCCTTCTCCCCCGCCGCGGGGGAGAGGGGCGTCCGAGGGCGGCACGGGGAAATAGCCTTCCCCCTCTCCCCCGTCGCGGGGGAGAGGGGTAGGGGTGAGGGGGTTTGGGGCCAGGCTCGTGGCGATTTCTTTGGACCCACCGCTGAAAAGTTTGCATCGTTTAATCACATAGATTCCCGCGACCACGATCCCCGCGACCACGATTCCCGCGACGATGCCATAGAACACAAGGTTTGGGCCTTGTGCGGGCTGTGTACTTCGCATGGTGCGTTCGGTCCTCGACTGAGCCGATTCCAGGGCCTCGTCAACGGTCGTGTCGCCAACCAGCGCCGAAGCAATCTGCTGTCCGACCTCTGTGCCGATCGCCGGGAACTCCGGAATACCGACGTACTGAATCCCGCTGTACTTGACCGGCTTCGCCGTTGGGTGGTTCGGGTCGGCGGCCAGGATTGCCTTGTATACCATGTCCGCGAACGGTGCGGCCTTGCGGTACTCAGGCTCCTCGTAAGTAGACTTGCGGGTGCCGGGCGGCACGACCGCCCAGCCTTTCGTCTTCGCAACCAGCTTGATGTAGTCCCTGGACGTGGCCCACCGGACGAACTGCTTGGCCTCGTTCGGGTGCTTCGACGACACGGGGACTGCCAGCGCCCAGGACCACAGCCATTGTTGCCCGGTCGCCGTCCTGGCGATCGGGGCCGGCGCGAAGGCGACCTTGTCCGCCACCTTGGACTGGCTGGGGTCGGCGAAGTATCCCGCGGCGCAGGTCGCGTCGATCCACATTGCGGCCTGGCCGTTGGCGAACAGGGCACGGCACTCGTTATGCCCGTTCGAGCTCGACCCCGGTGGGCCGTAGTCCTTCAGCAGACCCACGTAGAAGGTAATCGCCTCCTTCCACTCCGGCGAGTTGATCTGCGGCTGCCACTCCTCGTCGAACCAGCGGCCGCCGTACGTGTTCACGAGCGTTGATAGGTACGCCATGTTCTCGCCCCAGCCCGGCTTGCCGCGAAGGGTGATCCCGTAACATCCCGCCCTTCGGGTCGTTCAGCGCCTTGGCAAACCGCGCGATGTCTTCGTACGTGGGCTGGTCGGGCATCTTGAGCTTGGCCTTGTCGAACAGGTCCTTGCGGTAATAGGTGAACGAACTCTCGCCGTAGAAAGGCAGAGCGTAGAGCTTGCCCTCGTGCGTGAGGCCCTCGCGCACCGGCTTGAGCACGTCCTCCAGGTCGTAGCTCTCTGGCAGGTCTTCGTCCTGACGCAGCAGCCATCCCCGCTTCCCCCAGATGGGCGTCTCGTAGGTCCCGATCGTGAGAATGTCGAACTGGCCTCCCCTGGTGGCGATGTCGGTAGTCGTGCGCTCGCGGAGGACGTTCTCCTCCAGTACCACCCAGTCCAACTTGATATCCGGGTGCTGCTCCTCAAATTCCTTCGAGAGTTCCTGCATGGTGATCATTTCGGCGTTGTTGACCGTGGCGATCGTCAACCGTGTGGGATCGCCGCCGGCGCGGTGACGAGCGGAACAGCCAATCGCGGAGCAGCCCCAGACGATCGCTGCCAAAGCAAGGAAGACTCGAAGATTAGGCATGGCTGGCTTCAAAGGCGGCGACCTCGTTGGCGTGGCGATTGATCTCGTCGAGCGTCTGGCCGGCGAGGAGCCCGACCGCCTGGGCCGCGGTGAAAGCGTTGCCGGCGCCGACGGTATCCGCTGGCGTCGCTTCACCTTCCGCCGCACCTGGTGCTGGAAGTCACGCCGCAAGCCAGGCAGGCCGTTGGTTGATATAGAGGTTCGCCGGCTCATTCGCCAGATTCTTACAAGGCTTGTCAACCCCCGGCGTGGTCTTGTTCGCCAGCCGCGCCTGGAGCCCGCCGAAGTGGCACCTACCAGCCACTGCTGGATACCGGGCTGATCCAGCGTTTCTATCTGGATGAGATGCCGGAGTCGGCGAACGCGCCGCTGGGCTTGTCGATCTTGTACTTGATTCGGCAAACGGAGGAACAGGCGCCGGCGACAGCCCGCGAACTTATTGCGCGCACCAAGGCGGAAATCGGGGATGAAGCGTTGCGGGCTGATCTGATAGAATTGATCGAGACGGTCATCATCTTACAAGCTGTCCGGGCTGACCCGGGAGGAGATTCAAAAGATGTTGCAGGTACACGACATTCGGGAGAGCCGCGTTTACCAGGAAGCCAAAGAGGAGGGCTTGAAAGAGGGAGAGGAGAGAGGGATCGAGAAGGGGATCGAAAAGGGAATCGAGAAGGAGCGGCAACGTGCCATCGCGCGGATGCTGGCCAGGAAGATGTCCGCCGCTGAGATCGCTGCCATGCTGGAAGTGGACGTGGAGCTGGTTCGTCAAGCGATGGCGGAATCGGATCGCAATTGACCGCGAGGATCCTCCGTGGGCGTGGGAGCGAAGGCCTTCAGCGCGTTGGGCAGGGCCGGGGTGCCGCCGGGCCGGGAGCAGACGAAGGCGGCGACCTCGTTGGCGTGGCGATTGATCTCGTCGAGTGTCCGGCCGGCGAGAAGCCCGACTGCCAGGGCCGCGGTGAAGGCGTCGCCGGCACCGACGGTGTCGCACAACACCTCGACGGGCAGCCCGTGATGGTCAGACCGGCGGCCGCCCGCGAGCAGCAGGCTGCCAGAGGCGCCGCGCGTGAGGGCCACCAGCGACAGCTCGTAGCGGCGGGCCAGCTCCTCCATCCCTTCCTCCGCACCGCCGGCAGGCCGAACATCTCCGCCAGCACGGACAGCTCCAGGTCGTTCAGTTTCAGGACGTTCGCCAGCACCAGCGAGCCTTCGATCACGTCGCGGTCGACGAAGGGCGGCCGGAGATTCACGTCGAAGATGCGGAAAGCGCCGGGGCGGGTAGCGGCGACGAGCAAGCGGACCGCACGGCGCGCCGGCTCGCTCCGCTGGGCGAGGCTGCCGAAGCACACGGCGTCCGCCTCCGCGGCCGCGGCCAGCGCGATCTCATCGGCCGTGATCCGGTCCCACGCGACGTTCTCGTGGATGGTGAACTGGGGCTGCCCGCCCGGACCCAACTCGACTGACACCGTTCCCGTCGGGGCGGCGGCGTCCACCGCAATGGTGTCGGTGGGCAAGCCCAGCAGGCGGAAGCGCTCCAACACTTCCCGCCCCAGCGCGTCGTCCCCCACCCGCGTCACTAGCCGGGCATCGGCGCCGAGGGCGTGCGCGTGGTAGGCAAAGTTCGCGGGGGCCCCGCCGAGCTGTCGGCCGGAGGGTAGCAGATCCCAAAGGACCTCCCCGATAGCCAGCATTTTATACTTCATCGTTAGCTCCACCCTGTCAGGACGTGGCTGCCGCACTTCCTCTCGCTTTCGCGGATGCGGCCGGTCGCCTCGATTCTCATAACAGTGCTGGTCACTGAAGCATGTCCTTCAAGATTTCGGCAGCGGTCTGGATGTATCGTGGGCAGACCGTTGCAGACAACTTTCGCTCCTGTGCCAAGGCGGAACCTTCGAGGGTACTCAAGTCACAGCCAAGCAGATCGCGGCATAATAGTGACCCGTGGCAGGCTTTGAAGCGTTTGGCAAACTCCCTGACCCGTGCATAGACTGCTTCTTTGGCCTGTTGGTCTGTTGTGGGGCTGCCATGCTTCAGCCCCAAGACCATGAAAGCTCCCGTGACCGCGCCGCAAGTCTCGGCCAATCGGCCCATGCCGCCGCCGAAGCCTGAGGCGACCTTCAGGGCCGCATGCCGATCCAATCCAGCGCCGGCGCGTAAGCTGCCATAATCGCCTGGGAGCATGAACAACCTTCCTGAAAGCAGGCCAATGCTTCTTCAATTCTCTTCATTTGTTAGCTGCTCCAATGCAGTAAAGGTTGTGTAGCCCGCGTATGAATATCTGCCCGCGGGAAATCGCCGGCGAGGCGTAACATTCATCGTCGAGAAGATTGCGGCTGACAACCTCGAACTTCGGCCCGGCCTTAAGGACGAAGACCTTGCCGTCGTCATCCGGAAAGTAAAGATGCCCTCCGGCGGACACCGGTGATGCACTATGGTGCCGGCCGAGACGCTCCTTCCACAGGTGCTTGCCGGTTCGGGCCTCCAGGCAACTGGCCATGCCGGTATCGGAGACAACGAAGAAATACTTGTCGTGAGCAATCGGCGAGGGAACGTAGGCGGCACCCGACGGACCGGTAGGTTCGTGCCAGAGAACGTGTGTCCTGGTAACGTTGCCGGTGCCGTCGGGCCGGATGCCCATGAGGTGGAAGTCGGGAAACCCGGCCGTCAGGAAAACGATGTTGTCGGCGAACACCAGGCTGGCGACGAACTGCTCGGTGGGGCCGTCAATGATCCAGATCTGCTTGCCGGTGTCCGGGTCATAACTGGCGACGCACTTGCTGCCGCTCAGCACGAGTTGTTTCTTGCCGGCGGCATCGATGATGATTGGCGTGCAATAGGAGCGTGTCCGGTTAGGCCGGTCGGCACGCCAACGCTCGGCGCCGGTGGCCTTGTCCAGGGCCACGATGTAGGCCACGGCATCCTGATCGGCGTTGACAATGATCATGTCCTTGTGCAGCACGGGCGAGCTGCAGAAACCATGGACGGAATAGAACTTGCCCGGCGATTTCCGCCAGATCAGCTTGCCATCGAAGTCGTAGCAGGCGACCTGGATGTTCGGATAGTCGAGGAAGGTCACCCAGACATGCTCGCCGTCTGTGACCGGGGTTGAGCTGGCGAAGCTGTTCAGCTTGTGTTTCTTCTCTAACTCTGCCGCGAGGACCTCGCGCTCCCACAAGGTCTTGCCGGTATGCCGGTCCAGGCAGAGCAGCATGCGTTTCTGCTTCTCCTCCAGGCAGGTTGTGACGAAGATGCGCTCGCCCCAGACGATCGGCGAGGAGTGGCCCTTGCCGGGGATGGCCACTTTCCAGGCGATGTTTTCCTTCTCGCTCCACCGAATGGGTACGTTCGCTTCCTCACTGGTGCCATCCCCGCGCGGTCCCCGCCAGCCAGGCCATTCCTCAGCCATTGCAGAAACAGCGAGAGTCAGAAGAGTGATACCAATGAATAAGATGGCACGCCTCATGTCAGACCCCTGCTATGGCGCGTTTAACGACGCTTCGGAGAAGCGTGCGCCGGCCACGCTTCTCCGAAGCGTCGCTAAACGCGATTGGCCGAACAAGGACGGCACCCATCGCGAAGTATTCGGCTTTGCCCGTCCTCGTGCCCATGCGGGGGCAAGGAAATGAACCACATGGGACGAAGACGGGCAACGAGGCAACTCTACGGGTTCTTTTAGCCCTTCTTCGGCTCTTCCTTCTTCGGCTCTTCCTTCTTCGGCTCTTCCTTCTTCGGCTCTTCCTTCTTCGGCCCCCTGCCGAAGCTGGTTACGAGAATCTTGCTCGCCACATTATCCTTATCTTTGACGACGTACGTGACCGTCACGGCCCGGCCTTCCTTGAGACCTTTCAGACCGTCCTTCACATCCTTCTCCCCATCCTTTGACTTCCTGACGATGCTGGTCGTATCCGTGACTTTGAACGTTGTGTCCGAGATGGCCTTGTCATCAGGGGTGACGACGAGTGACTTGCCGTCAACATCGACACTCTTGATCTTGCCATTGAGATTGAGATCTTCGGCGCGCACGATGCCCGCGACCAACACGAGGCCAAAGGCGGCTGTAACTAACTTCCGCAACATAGCAGTTCTCCTGTCTGATGTACACCAACATGCGTTCTACGCTCCCGGCAACGCACCGGGAAGTCGTTTCCTCTAAACCAGTTTCGCGAGCCTATCAGACGCAGCCCGGAAACCGGCCCCAATAGGGCGACAACGTCGGGCTTGTGTGCTGTTTTACACTGCGCACACTTCCTCAGTTCTTCCCGTCTATCTTCTTCTCCTTGCTCTCATATTGCGTGAGCCGGACATTCTTGAACTCGACGAGGAACGGCGGACCGGCGTGGATTTGCAGCGCCAGGATGCCGCTCGCCGCACTGCGTTTCAAGTCGTTGTCAACGACGCTGGAGGACGTTTGGCTACCCCCAGGATCGACACGAAGCTCTGTGAAGGCGTTGACTGCCCTTTCTCCCTTTCTCACTTCCTCTCCGGCATCACGGCGGCTCCGATTTCCGTTCGCACTTGCTCGAAGACGAACACGCCCTTCCTGGCGGAAACAATGATGTCAAGCAGTCCGTCGTTGTTGATGTCAGCGACCGCGAACTGGGTGCCAATGCCGGAATCGCCGTCGATCACGTGCGGCGTGAAGCTGATCGTGCCGGTCTTGTCCTTCTTCGCTTCGAACCAGCAGAGACACGGCGGATCCTGCGGGCTGGCGTCCTTGTACGGGCCGTGAGCCCACCAGCGTCGGCCGGTAACAAGGTCCTTCAAGCCATCGCCGTTGATGTCCACGCAGTGCAGGGCGTGCGTCTGGCCGGGCAGGGCGAAGTGGCCCTGGTCGGCCAGGACCAAAGCGTATTTGCCCTGAGCAAAGCCGACTCCAACAGCCAGGTTGGGAGCCGACAAGGCAAGCAAATCTGGCTGAGGCGACTTGGCAAGCGGCTTCATGACCTCTTCGATCGAAGCGCCCCGCGTGACCAGAAGCGCGGCAGCGCTTGGCTTCGCGTCCTTGTCGGCGACCTGGCGCGCCATTTCGCAGAGCTTGGCATCCGAGCGCCAGGGAGACCGCCTTTGTCCCTCCCGGAACTTGACGACGGCAGCGAACAGCTCCTTCTCTTCCTTGGTGAACTTGTATCCTTCCGGCTCCTTGGCCAGCATCGGCGGCGTTGGGAACAGATCCTTGGTCAGAAACGACCCGTCCGCCTGTTGCTGATGCCACCACAGACCGTACTCGTGAGCCGAGCTGCTGATGACGTTCTGCCTTGCCGTCGCCGTCCACGTCCAGAACGTGCATGTCGGCACAGGGCGGACCGATCTTCTGCGCATGAAACTTCCACGGCCGGCCATCCAGCTTCTCGGGCTGCTCGTACCAGCCGTGCGGCGTGATGACGTTGTTGCGGCCGTCACCGTTGACGTCGCCGCAGCCCAGGCCGTGATCGAACTGGGCGGAACCGGGAGCGCCCCCGGCCATCTTGCCGCTGATCGAAATGCACTCCCACGGCTTCGTCAGGTCCTTGCCCGGCTGAAAGTAGCAGAGTTCGCCGGCACCGTTGCCAGGTGCTTGCGAGCCCATGACCAGCACGCGCTTGCCGGTCTTGAACAGGTCTACGTAGATCGGCGTTTCGTTGCAGCAACTGGACGCAAGGAGGTGCTCTTTCCAGAGCCGGTCCTCCCGTCGTTGTGGCCCCTTGCTCGCCATGGGGTTTTCGTACCAGTAGCACGCTTTGCCGGGATACGGGATGATGATGACGTCGGGATAGCCGTCGCCGTTTATGTCGTCGGTGTATACACCCATGGCCTCGGCGTGTCCCAACACATCGTGATTTGTCTGGCGTTCCTTGCGCAAAGAATGCATCTTCCAGTCGGGGGCTTCGTACCAGACGTTGCCGATGATGATGTCGGGCTTGCCGTCCTTGTTGACGTTGGCGACAGCGACGCCGTCGGAGCGAAAGACCTTGTCCACGACGGTCTTCTTCCAGGAAATCTTGAAGGGTTTGCCGACCCCCTCACCCCCGCCCCTCTCCCCCGCAGCGGGGGAGAGGGGTTGGGGTGAGGGGCCGGAGCCATTGGATTGGGCCGCCGGTTCGCCAGGCCGGAGATAGGCCGGGAGAACGGCGAATGTCAGAAGCAGGGCGCTGAGCAAGCCGGTGTGCCATTTCATGGTTAATCCTCGAAGGCGATCAACGAACGAAAGAGAATGAAGGATGAAGGATGAAGGATGAAAAAGACACAAGACGCTCATACGCATGTTTCATCCTTCATCCTTCATCCTTTCCTTGCAGATCAGGCATCCGCCACTGCGCCCGATAGGGCCGGCTGACCATGGCCTGGGCCTGTTCGTCGCCGGCGATGACTTCGCGGGCCGGGTCCCAGGTGATGCGCCGGCCGGTACGCACGGCGATGTTGCCCAGATGGCACACCGTGGCCGAGCGATGGCCGGTTTCCGCGTCGCAGATCGGGGCTCGGCGTGTGCGGATGCATTCGAGCCAGTTGCCTCTGTGGCTGTTGCTGACGTACAGCCGGATGTCCTGCTCGCCGGGTTGCTGACGCAGCAGTTCGGGAGGATTCGCTTCCAGGCGGCCGCGATCGACAAAGATCGTGCCGCGGGTCCCTTCGAAAGAGACGCCGCCGCGAATGCCTCGATTGGCGCACAGCACGCGGACGCCGTTGGCATAGGTGTAGGTGATTGCGAAGGTCTGCTTCGTGATCGTGACATCGGTTCGTCTCCTTAGTTCCGCGGGATAATGTCGAATCCTGTGTCGTGTTCGTCGCGGATCGCCTTGTCGATGTCGACTGCTTTCCTAATCTCGCTTTTGATCCATTTCGCGTTGAACTCCTTGGTCAGGCCCGGCTTGTAAATCCATGTCTCTTTTCCATTGATCGTCTGGAGGAGCGCCTTGGGCCGGGGCTTCAGGTCATAGCCGGTCTTGTCCTTCAGCGTTTTCTTGACCTTCTCGTAGATCTCAGGGTAGCTGTTGGGATCCGGATAATAGTCCTGCCATGGTTTTTCCTCGGTTATTGGCTTCACGTCCCACTTTTCGTCTTTTAGTTCCGCAGAAAAGGAGCCGACAATGACAGGGAGATCGCCTTTGTTGCTCTGACCCCAATCAGAAGGATTACCGAGAAACACGTCGGTGTAAACGAATACTATGTCCAGGTGCTTGGCATTTGAGGGCACTTCTCCGTATTCCCACGAGACCCATTGTTCTTTGCCAACGACTCCCCTTTCCCAGTTCGCCCCTTTCTGTCGCACACTCTTCTTAACAGAATCAATCCAGGGTACGGCGTTGGTGTTGTGGCCGGCATCAGTGCCGCCCCCACCTACCGTGTCAGTCCAGCGCACCGCAACCTGCAGCGAGTCCGTGTCTCTTGATCCGGTGGTACCGAGCCCTTCCATGACGTTGTAGAACGGGTAATTCGGCGCGACGGAGGCGTAATATCTGGTCTGATTCACTCTGATGTTGAGGGTGTCGTTGGCGATTGTCGCAGTGAGATCCAATACGTGTTGTTTTCCGAAAGGGCTTTTGGCCTCCACACTGGCGGACACTGGCGACTGCACTTGGGAGGCTTTCTCGGGAGCAGCGCCAGCATTCGGAAACAACGCCCACGCAATAGCCAGGGCAAAAACCGTGGCGATTGGATAAGATTTCACGGCAGTTCCGATCGCAAAGCGTTTCATGTTTGCCCTTTCCAGGCGACCAATCCTTTGCTCAACGTAGCCGGGTGCCATGCCCATGTCCGCATGGGCATGGTAGAAGAGCATGCCCACGAAGACGTGGGCATGGCACCCAGCCCCGAACAGCAGGCAGCGGGCAGTTTATTACTGTCCACTGCCTGCTGCCCCCGGGCCTTCGAGTGTGAAACGATAAGTCGAAATAATCGACATCCTCTTACAACGACCCATCCGTCGCCACTGACCATTGGCAACCGTTCACGGCAAACCCGGTTTCTTGAAGAAACCGGGTTTGTTGCTCTGGCTACTTGCTGCCTGCTACTCACTTCTCGCCGGCTTTCGGGTTTTTAGTCGCCTCATAGCCCGTGCCGTCGGGGAAGCGTTTAACACCGCCGCGGAAGGTCACCAGGTGGTGCAACTGGACCCCCGGCCCTGCGGGGGCCTCGAACGAATTCGTGACAACGAGCGCTCCGTTTTTGAAGAACTGATAAGCTCCCAGGCCCCAGGCCTCGTGCGTTGTGACCTTGTTGCCCACCTTGTAAGAGGCGAATCCGTTCTTGTTGCCGTCGCGCCAGACCTGGTTCGAGGGTGGATCGTAGGGCATCTCGGACTGGTAGAAGAAAACCCGTCCGCCGTTGCCGTTCCAGAGAGTCTGATATTCCTGGGTGTGTTCCACGAACAAACCGTACATCGTGACGTTGTCGCCCTCGACGCGCAGACCGGTGGCGTTGGTGTTGGCATTCCAGCCGACGCCTGCGCCGTGGTCGGCCCGCCAGAGCCAAAGGTGGTCACCGATGACGTGGTTCGTGTGGATGGTCACCATGCACTTCGCCTTGCCGGCGCTCGCTCCGCCCACCCGGCAATGGAGGTCGTACAGGCACACCGGGTTCTCGGCGCTGCCGGCACTCTTTCCCGGCAGACCGATTTGAACCAGCGTCTCCGCCTCGTGCGGCGCTGCGTCAATCAGCAGGCCGCCGACAAGCACTCCTTCGCCGGCCTCAACAATCAGCGCCGGCTTGCCCGACGTGGGCACGAGAGTTGTAATACCCAGTCCGAGGACAATCGTGTTGGGCTTGGAGACCACAATGCTCTCGTCCAATTTGTAAATGCCGGGCGTGAACAGTAGGTTCTTCCCCTCGCCAAGGGCTTTATTCATGCTGGCGGCGGTGTCCTTCCCCGGCTGGGCGAGATGGAATTGATCGATTGGCACCAGCTTTCCTGCCGCTGGCCCTTTTTCCCAGGTGACACCAGAGGTTCCGGTTGTGTTGAGTTCCGGCACCATCACGGAGTAGCCACCCTTTTCGTCCACAACGAGAAACGGCTTCTCGCGGATGACGGGCGTCTTTGGAATCACCGTGACCGGCTTGTCCGGCCAGTTGACCGGCGGCGGATTGTCCGTGCCCAGGAAGACCAGGTTCCAGTTTCCACCCTTCCAGGACTTCCAGCCGCTGTTGCGGGAGAACCATTGTTGCTGGCTGCCCGCGTCCACGGTTCCGTCGATCAGGCAGTCGGCCATGAAACCGCCGCTCGACCACCCGCCCGACGACAGATTCAAATTGCCCTTGATGTGGACGCGCCGCAGATGGACGGCCTGGGACACAGCCCAGACATTGGTACCCTTGTTGCGAACCGGCGTGGCCGTGAGGTTCTCGACGCCGCGCCAGAAATTGCAGGTGGCGTTGCGCCCCATCCAGGCGGCGTCCGTCCAGACATCGCCCTCGATCGCCACATCGCCGGGCTTATGCCCCAACCCCACCACTTGAGTGTAGAAGCCAACGGGAACATCGACTTTATACTGGCCCGGTTTGAACAGCAGCGCGTACCGCCCCGAGCCGAACTGGGCGCTGTCTTGCTCCTTGGAAACAGCATTGATCCGTTGCTGTATGTCCTTCTGAGACGGGTCGAACACCAGCACTTTCGGACCGAAGTCGGGTTCAGCAGCAACCCCGGCAGCAGTGGCACAGGCGACAAGCGTCACGACAGAAAGTATGCAAAAAAAACGTGTCATAATTCGTAAGCTCCTTTCAGATCTTCTTGCGGTTGTCTGACAAACCCGGTTTCTTTAAGAAACCGGGTTTGTGATGTATCGTACAGCCTGTTCATTTCTCTGGTTTTGCTTTGCCCTTAGGCTCATCGGTCTTCTTTTCCTTGCTCTCGTATTGCTTGAGCCGGACATTCTTGAACTCGACGAGGAACGGCGGGCCGGCGTGGATTTGCAGGGCCAGGATGCCGCTCGCCGCACTGCGCTTTGGGTCGTTGTCAACGACGTCGATGGTCTGGATGCCGTTGAGGTAATGGACGAGGTGATTGCCGCGAGCGACGATGACGTAATCGTTCCAGTCGGACTGCTTGAACGTGGCAGCGATGGCCTCTTTGTCGCCGACTTTGCCGACTACCTGGGGCTTGCCGTCCTCGCCGATGACCACCTTGTCGCCGACCCGGCAGAGCGAGCCGCGTCCCGCTTCGTGGTAGAGAAAACCGTCTGCTCCGGGCTTATTCGCGATCTCGGCCTGGTAACCGGTGACAACCCACTTGTTGGCGTCCGTTTCCTTGAACGGCACGTGCCTGCTGCGGTACTGAACGCCGGAGTTGCCGCTCTTCATGCGGTACGATAGCCGCAGCTCGAAGTCGGCAAGGGTTCCTCCCTTCCAGATGAGGAAGGTATTGCCCCGAGGCGAGTTCTCCTTGGTCGTTTCACCGCAGACGATGCCGTCCTTCACCGACCATAACCGCGGGTCGCCGTCCCACCCGGTGAGGTCCTTGCCGTTGAACAGGGACACCATTCCTTCCGGCTCGGGCGGCGCGGTCGGCTTGGGAGCTTCCGGCTTGTCGGCCGCGAGGACAGCCGAGGCAAGCAAACAGCTCAGGGCGCTGATGACACAAGAGATGCGTAACATGTTTGGACTCCTTCAGGGCGAAAGTGGTGAGTGGTGAGTGGTGATTCGCCGGGAAAACGCGATGCCCTCGATTTCGACGAGTAATTCTGGCCGGCAGATGTCGGCGACCGCGTAAATCGTGGGCAACTCGCCCAGCCGGGCTTGGCACACCGCGCGGACCTGGGCATAGTCTTCCTGCCGTTTAATGTAGACCCGAACCAGGCCCAGGTTGGCTAGAGTCGTTCCCAGGCCGGGGAGACCGTGGCGGGCGAGATTGTCCTCGGCAATCAGCGCCTCGATGTTGTCCAGCGTCTCCTGGGTTTGCGTCGCTGCATCGCCCACGTGCCGCGTTTCGGAGTGGGTAATGCTGGCGGTGCCGGAGATAAAAATCGTGGCATGCGAGCCGCAGGACAGGGCCATGGCCCGCGAGAACTTCGGACTTTTCGGACTGTACGAGGCCACGTAGTCATAGGCAGCTGTTTGGCGGGGATTCTCCAGAGGCACAGCCAGTATGTCCTTGCGGTCCGTGGCCAGGGCGATGCAGCTCATCATAATGTCATTGCCCTCGGTGCCAATACCGGTGCTCGCCGGATACCCCGCGTCGGGTGCCGTGCCCACATCCGCGTGGGCATGCTCACGCGGACGTGAGCATGGCACCCCGCACACCTGGAAATTGATCCCCTTGAAGAAATCGGTGCGGGCCCGGTTCAGTTCCTGGTAGCGCTGTACGGGCCCTTCCATGCCGACGATATCGCCCAGATAGAGCCAGGTCCGGATGATCTGGTCGAAGCCGGCACCCGCCTGGGTCAAAAGCAAGCGCATGGCGGTAAAGGCGCTCTGGGAGCGGCCGTAAACTCCGGCCGTGTTGGTTCGCGGCGTGACCTGGGCACAGTGTATCCAGGAGATGTCGTTGTGTGAGGCAATGACAAGTTGTTCGCTGATCCGATCAATTTGAACGTCTTTCTCCCCTTGACCAACGCTCAGCGCTTCGATGGCCAGCAGCTTGCCTTCGCAGGGCCGCTGCCGAACGTAGGTGGTGGCGGGTAGATCGTCCCCGTAGAAGTCATGGATCAACTGCCGGCAAGGTTTGAGGAAGGCAGCATCGGCGACGAACACGGCCTGGTGAACGATGGAGCCACGTGATCCTTCCTTGTCGATGACAGCTGCGATGGCCCGCAGAGCGTCTTCCGCCTGTTCCTCCAGAGTGCTTCCGTTGTGCGGCACAGCGGCGGCAAAAACATGGCGGACGTCGTTCAGTTCGACGACCGAGTAACCGATGCCGTCACTAGCACTTTTTCGCAGCAGGCTCCCAGCCGCTGTGGTCATGGTCAGGTTCTCCCATCAGAGTGAGTGGTGAGTAGTGAGTGGTGAATGGTTTTTCTACTCACCACTCACTACTCACCACTCACCACTCACCACCTTACAGCGATTTCAGAAACTTGAGCAGCGCCGCCCGATCGTCGGCCGACATGGTCCGGAACACCTCCTTTGAAGCGTGCGACTCGCCGCCGTGCCAGAGGATGGCTTCGCTCAGGTTGCGGGCTCGGCCGTCGTGCAGGTAGGCCTCGCCGCCCAGGGTTCCGGGGATCACGCCGGTGCCCCACAGCGGTGGTGTCCGCCATTCCGTGGCCGAGGCATTGCCTTCCGCCATGTTGTCCGCCAGACCTTTGCCCATGTCGTGCAGCAGCAGATCGGTGAAGGGGTGGATGGTCTGGCTGCGCAGCTCGGCCATGGGATGGTAGGCGCTGGTCTTCAAGGTCGGAGTGTGGCACGTGGCGCATTCCGCGCTGACGAACAACTTCTCGCCCTTCTGGACCTCTTCATCGCGGAAGTCGCGCCGCGGCGGCACGGCACGCAAGGCATAGTAACGATAGATGTTTTCGACATCCTCATTGGTCAGTTTATTGCTGGCGCTATCAAGATCGGGCTGGTCCGAGCCACGATCGGACTTCGGGTAGATCGTGGTGGTGATGCTCATGGCGTCGTTAAGTCTGCGGGCAATCTGGTGCTTCAGGCTGGCCTCGCTTGCTTTCCAACCGTAGCGGCCCATGCGCACCTTGCCGTTCTCCGGATCGGTGACCAGGCGCATCTGGCCGCCGTTCTTCGCGGCCAGAGCTGCGATGTCGCCTTCGTCCACCGCCTCCAGCATGCCCATGCCGACGGGCCTCGGCACAGCCAGCCGGACCGAGTAGAACTCAGGGACAACACCAGTGAACTTGTACTCGGGCTTCTGCAAGGTGAACTTGGTGCCGTCAGCATAAGTTCCCTCGGTCGTTGTCCAGCCGCTGATGCTCACGCTTCCTTCAGGAGTAGCGCCTTTGGCGGCCTGCGGCTGAAGCACGGAGCCGAGTTGTGGATGGGGCGTGCCCTTGGCGTCGCTGCCGACCTTGACCAGGTATTGCAGCAGCGGCTTGCCCGCGGCCGGCGGCATGGCCCCGGCGCAAGCGATGCAGCTGCGTTCAGCAAAGCGCGGACCGAGTTTGCCCATGTTTTCCGTAAAGATCGGATTGTTAGGCTCGGAATGGACGCCGTTGCCGAAATCGGTGTGAGCCAGGCGCCGGCCCAGCATGTATGGCTGCGCGTCGATCGGCGCCATGTTGGTTGCCATCTGCTCGAACAGCCACTTCGGCTCGTTCGAATAACTCTGATGCGATGTCGTGCCGCCGCCGGACAAGGCTAACCCGGGCAAAGGAAACGAATCCTTGCCCCGTCCGATGCCTTCCCAGGGCTGGATGCCGGGCGTGCCGACAACGTACAAGAGGGGGGTGCCGTAATAGGCGATGCGGTCTTCGCTCGGATGCGGGCGATGGATGGCGGCCTTGTCCAGGAACACGCTCCATTCGATTTCAATGCGATCGCCGATCTTGATGGGGCGTTTTTCATTGGGATTATGTTTCAGGGTATAGGTGTAGTGCAGCGGATCGACCTGTTTGGCAATCGCGTTGTGCGAATAAGCATTGGGAGCTGTGCCCGAGAAGAAAGCGCGTATATTCGGCCCGTGCAACGGCACCAGTGAGGTCATGTTGAAGGTGACGCTGTCGCCGCCTTTGGCCACGGTATCCACGATCTCGATCGTGGAGGTGCGAAACTCAAAGTAAAAGCCGATCCAGTGTTCGTAGACCTTGAACATCCCTTCCCGCGCGTGCCGGTCACGCCCGCGGTCGGCCACGCGCGTGATCAGCGCCGTCGGCGTTTCCTCGGTTAACGACGGCTCGAGCTTGGTGTCGCTGTTGAACAGCGGGATGGGCTTGCCATCCGCGGCCGGAGCCGCAGGTTCTGCCACTACTGAACTGTTGTCCGTCGTAAGATAGACAAAAGCCAGTGCAAGAAATAAAGCACAGGCTCCGATCGCAAAGCGTTTCATGTTTGTCCTTTCCTGTTTTGATTAGTTTGAACCATTTTGCTGAAGCCCCACGGTCACTATTTCGCCTTCACATCAAAACAGTAGAGGTTATCGCCGAAGCGCAGGTAGAGTCGTCCGCCGGCAACAACCGGATGGGCCCAACTCGGGCCTTCGCCCTTGACCTCCACTTTGCCGGTGATCTTCAACCCTTCCGGGGTACAAGTGCCCAGCGCTGCCTTGCCGCCGCCCTCGCCGAACAGGTAGAGCATGCCATCCGCCCAGCACAGCGATCCCTTACCGACGCCGCCGCTCTCGCTCCACATCTTCTTGCCGGTCTTCAGGTCCAGGCAGGCAAAGCCGCCGCCGTTATTGCCGTAGACATAGCCGTTGTCGATGATGAAACCGCCGTGATGGCACTCCATGTCCTTGGTCTTGTAGGCTTCCTTGGCGGTGCCGTCCGCTTCAAGCTTCATGCAGATGCCGCCCTTGCTGTAGCCATTGGCCCAGAACACGTAGCCGTCGCTGTACAGCGGTGTGGGGCAATTGGCGACGTTGCCCGCGGAGAACCCGTTCTTCCACAACAGCTTGCCCGTCTTGGCATCGACGCACACCAGTCCGGCGTTTGTCCCGGTGACCAGCATCTGCACCTTGTCGTGGACAAAGGGGGTGCAAGAACTGTATTCCGCTCCGGCCGAGAAGCCCGTGCTCTTCCAGACGTCCTTGCCGGTAGCCTTGTCGAGTGCGACGATGCAGTTCTTGCCACCCGGCTTGAAAACCACCCAGTCGCCGAGAATC
Source organism: uncultured Gemmataceae bacterium (assembly GCA_963804745.1). Taxonomy (GTDB): domain Bacteria; phylum Planctomycetota; class Planctomycetia; order Gemmatales; family Gemmataceae; genus CAWDRY01. Next base: position 71,887 of record CAWDRY010000043.1, on the reverse strand, counting down.
AGCGGCGATTCAGCGTAGCCCCAGCCGCCGGGCCCGCCGCCGAACTCCTTCGCTTCGCGCGACCACTTCTTTTTGCCTGTATCGGCCTCAAGGCAAGAAAGCAAGCCGTGGCCATCGAGGGTGTAGACTTCGCCGCCGTCCACGACGGGCGAGCCGCAGAAGCCGCTTCGCTGTTTGAAATTGCTGGCCTGGCCGCATTCCACCTTCCAAAGCAGTTTACCCTCCAGGTCGAACGCGGAGAGATTCCCCTTGTCTTTTCCGTCGCCGGTGATGTAGACCTTGCCTCTCGCCACAGCGACACTGGAGTAGCCGGTGCCGATCCCGGTGGCCTTCCAGAGCTGCTTGGGGCCTTCCGCGGGCCACTCCTTGAGCAGGCTCCTGTCGGGCGATTTGCCGTCGTGATTCGGGCCGAGCCAGCAGGGCCAATCGCCGGTGCCGCTCGGTTCGGCAGCGAGCGCTGCTGCGCCCATACACAGGATCGCCAAAAAAGCGAGTAGACACGCGAGTGTTCTCGAACTCATGATTACACACCTCCGGGGTTCTAAATGGCCTGTCCGAAGAACAGGTAACTGTAACTGGGTAAGAAGTATCATCTTGTCTGCACGGCCGTGGCGGGGTTATCTGGGAAGGAACCTGGGGAAGGCAATAAGCGTGGTCCTTATGTAAATTAGGCTATCCGGTTTTATCACTGGCGTCAAGATGTGCCGGCAAGAAAGGAGAGAAGAAAACAGGATGAAAGTGTACTTGCAGCCGTCGTTCCGCGCTGTACAATCAAGTTTGCATGGCGGTATTCCCCTCGCCGTAACAGGACGGGTTCAAACACCTTGACAGGCCCGTTTTGTTGTGGCCAACAAATACGTGCCGTCGCGAAGCACTCCAATCTCTTCCACCGACATAAAATAGACCAGCCTGGATTATCCACCCCATGCTCTGCATGCATCAACCTACCAAGCAAGGAGAATTGACATGATTAGCCGCCGAAGTTTTCTGAAAACAACAGCTGTGATGGCTGCGCCACTGATTGTGCCGCGGCACGTGCTGGGTGGACCGGGGCAGGTCGCACCCAGCGATACCTTTGGCGGCGCCTTGATCGGCTGCGGCGGGCAAGGCCAAACCACCGTCAAGGGCCTTGGCCCCGGCGTCACCATGCTGGCCAAATGTGATGTCAAGTTCAAGGACACGGCCGACGACAAGACCATCTACACCGACTTTCGCAAACTGCTGGAACGGAAAGATATCGACGTGGTGGCCATCGCCACGCATCCCGGCTGGCACGCCCTCATTACCATCGCGGCCATGGCAGCCGGCAAGGACGTGCTCTGCGAGAAACCCATGTGCCGCTTCATAGCCGAAGGCCGTGCCATGGCCGAGGCCGAGAAACGCTATGGCCGCATTTTCCAGATCGGCACCTTTGCGCGTTTCGGGGCGAATCGCAGGATTCGCAAGATCTTCGAAAGCGGCCTGTTGAAGGAGTGCGATACGGTGCTGATCCAGCATGGCGGCCTCAAGGTGAAGGGGCAGTGTGGCAAGGTGCAATACAAGGTCGCACCTGTGCCCGCCAACCTGGACTGGGACATGTACTGCGGTCCCGCTTTGCTGCGGCCTTTCCAGCCTCATCGCTTCGGCGGCAGCCACCGCAGTTACTGGGACTACGAAGGCGGCGGTTTGGCAGACATGGCTCACCATTACCTGGATGCGCCCTGCTACCAATACGGCCGCGACCTCACGTCGCCGGTCGAAATCACGCCCTACGCTCCCCCGATGCACCCCGAGTGCTGCATGTTGTGGGGCTGGTGCGAGCTGAAGTATGCCGACGGCTTCACGCTGGTGGTCGAAAGCACCGAATGGGGGCCGAAGTACGACCGCCTGCAAGTGAAGAACACCGGCGAGGGCGACATCCGGAAGATGTTGAGCGCGGCAGACCAGAAGAAACTCGATGCCATGCCAGAGCCGACACCCCTGCTCACCTTCGCAGAGGCGATTCGCAAGCGGAAACCGGCGGGTGGCAACGCAGCCGCTTCGCATCGGGTGGCCTCGATCTACCACCTTATGAACATCGCGATGCGCTGCGGCCGCACAATTCGCTTTGACCCGGTCAAGGACGAGGTTGTCGGCGATGAGGAAGCCAACCGGCTGGCCAACCAGCCCATGCGCGCCCCGTGGCGGCTGTGAAGAATACGGAGTGAGTGGTGAGTGGTGAGTAAAAACACCACTCACCACTCACCACTCACCATTCACCACCAGGAAGAAAGCGAGGTATTCCGATGGCAAGAGACAAACGTAACATTAGCCGCCGAAGTTTTCTGAAAACAACAGCTGTGATGGCCGCGCCCCTGATCGTGCCGCGGCACGTGCTGGGTGGACCAGGGCAGGTCGCACCCAGCGATACCTTTGGCGGCGCCTTGATCGGTTGCGGTTACCAAGGTCCGACCACCTTCAGCGGCCTTGGCTTCGGCGTCAAGATGCTGGCCAGGTGCGATGTCAAGTTCAAGAACACGGCCGACGACAAGACCATCTACACCGACTTCCGCAAGGTGCTGGAGCGCAAGGACATCGACGTGGTAGCCGTCGCCACGAATCCCGGCTGGCACGCCCTCATCTCCATCGCGGCCATGGAAGCAGGCAAGGACGTGCTTTGCGATAGGCCCATGTGCCGATCCATTGCTGAAAGCCGGGCCGTGGCCGAGGCCGAAAAACGCTACAACCGTATCTTCCAGATCGGCACCTACGGACGATTCATGGCGAGTCGCCGAATACGCAAGATCTTCGAAAGCGGCTTACTCAAGCAATGCGACACCGTGTTGATCCAGCATGGCGGCCTCAGGGTGCAGGGGTTATGTGGCAAGGTGAAATACAAGGTCGAGCCTGTGCCGGCCAACCTGGATTGGGACATGTACTGCGGCCCTGCGCCGCTCCGGCCGTATCAAGGCCATCGCTTCATCTGCGGCTGCCTTTGGTACAGTTACGGCTACTGGGACTACTCAGGCGGCGGCCTGGCCTACATGGCTCACCATTACCTGGACGGACCCTGCTACCAGTACGGCCGCGACCTCACCTCTCCGGTCGAAATCACGCCCTACGCTCCACCGATGCACCCCGAGTGCTGCATGATGTGGGGCTGGTGTGAGTTGAAATATGCCGACGGCTTCACGCTGGTGATCGAGAGTCAAGAATGGGGGCCAAGGTATGACCGCCTGCAAGTGAAAAACACGGGTGAGAGCGACATCCGGAAGATGTTGAGCGAGGAGGACCAGAAGAAACTCGATGCCATGCCCGATTCGCCACCACTGCTGAGCTTTGCGGACGCCATTCGCAAGCGCAAACCGGCCGGCGGCAACGCAGCCGCTTCACATCGGGTAGCTTCGATCTACCACCTCATGAACATTGCGATGCGCTGCGGCCGCACAATTCGCTTTGATCCCGTCAAGGACGAGGTCATCGGCGACGAAGAAGCCAACCGGCTGGCCAACCAGCCCATGCGCGCCCCATGGCGGCTGTAGTCATGCGGTGTATAATTCAGGATCATCCACCTGCACGCTCGGCGTACACGACCTACCAAGCAGGAAGAAAGCGAGGTATTCCGATGGCAAGAGACGAACGCAAAATTAACCGCCGAGGTTTTCTGAAGACAACAGCGGTGATGGCCGCGCCGCTGATTGTGCCGCGGCACGTGCTGGGTGGGCCGGATCAGATTGCACCTAGCGATACCTTTGGCGGCGCCTTGATCGGTTGCAATCGCCAAGGTCCAACCACCTTTAGCGGCCTTGGCCCAGGCGTCAAGATGCTGGCCAGGTGCGATGTCACGTTCAAGAACATGGCCGACGACAAGACCATCTACACCGACTTCCGCAAGGTGCTGGAGCGCAAGGACATCGATGTGGTAGCCATCGCCACGAATGCCGGTTGGCACGCCCTCATCTCCATCGCGGCCATGGAAGCAGGCAAGGACGTGTTTTGCGATAGGCCCATGTGCCGATTCATTGCCGAAGGCCGGGCCGTGGCCGAGGCCGAGAAGCGCTACAACCGCATGTTCCAGATCGGCACCTACGGACGCTTCGGAGCGAATCGTAAGATGCGCAAGATCTTCGAAAGCGGCCTGTTGAAGCAGTGCGATACCGTATTGATACAGCGGGGCGGGCTCAAGGTGAGGGCGTGGATTGGCAAGGTGCGCTACAAGGTCGAGCCTGTGCCCTCGAACCTGGACTGGGACATGTATTGCGGCCCTGCGCCGCTGCGGCCGTATCAAAGCGATCGCGGCAACTACGTCAGCTGTCGTCTCGCATGTTGCGGCTACTGGGACTACGCAGGCGGCGGCCTGGCCGACATGGCTCACCATTACCTGGACGGACCATGCTACCAGTATGGGCGCAACCTCACCTCTCCGGTCGAAATCACGCCTTACGCTCCACCGATGCACCCCGAGTGCTGCATGCTGTGGGGCTGGTGTGAGATGAAGTATGCCGACGGCTTCACGCTGGTGATCGAGAGTCAAGAATGGGGGCCAAGGTATGACCGCCTGCAAGTGAAAAACACGGGTGAGAGCGACATCCGGAAGATGTTGAGCGAGGAGGACCAGAAGAAACTCGATGCCATGCCCGATTCGCCACCACTGCTGAGCTTTGCGGACGCCATTCGCAAGCGCAAACCGGCCGGCGGCAACGCAGCCGCTTCACATCGGGTAGCTTCGATCTACCACCTCATGAACATTGCGATGCGCTGCGGCCGCACAATTCGCTTTGACCCGGTCAAGGACGAGGTCATCGGCGACGAAGAAGCCAACCGGCTGGCCAACCAGCCCATGCGCGCCCCATGGCGGCTGTAGTCATGCGGTGTATAATCAATATCATCCACCTGCACGCTCGGCGTGCATCAACCTACCAAGCAGGAAGAAAGCGAGGTATTCCGATGGCCAAGAACAAACGCAAGATGAGCCGCCGGAGTTTCTTGAAGACAACAGCGGTGATGGCTGCGCCGTTGATCGTGCCCCGGCATGGCTAGCCGGCGCCGGTAATAAAGTGCCGGCGCAGGTTGCGTTAATCACCCGTTATAAGAAGAGGCCTCGCTTGGGGCCTCAAGGGTGAAACGCCGCCAGCCCCGTTGGCGAAATGCCGCCAATGGGACCAGCCGTTCGGTGTGCTCGGGATCGCTGGCGACTACACTCTTTAGGCATACTGTGTCTGAGTCCGGCCAAATTCAAGCAAGGTCTTTAATTCATCTTCCTTCAAAAGAGCGGAAAGCTTGCAGCCGAGGAGCCATGTGCCATCAGCCTGTGGGGTGGCGTGGACCACGCACGCCGACAACAAGGCCGACGATAACCGGCGGTGGCGTTGACCTGGAAGTTGTACGTGCAGGATAGTTCCCTTTTCCAGTCTGCGGTCGAGTATCAAGCCAAGACCCGTAGTGCTTGCGTCCCGGACGCGAGCATTCAACGATAGAAAAGTCGGCCGAACCAGCAAGGAAATGGTAGTTTGTGGCTCGGACGAATACCGTCTGCTGGATCGCTTCTCGACTCTGGCAGCTTCCTGGTCCGATTCACTTCGGGCGGCAGCAAGATTTTCAGACATGACGACGACTCCACCAAGAATTTGGAGAGAATGTCCGCGCAACTCTATGTCATGGCTGCAAAATCGTCAAATTCGGGGAAGTTGAGGCTCAACCAGCCTGATCGGTCCGGGCGACAATCAGCGACAGGACCGGGCGGCGAATATCGCGATGGCGCCAGGGTTGTCCGAGGGGGATAAGACGGTTTCGCGACTCCGGATCGAGTTGAGCAGTCGTGGCGATTTCCTCGGTGACGAGCCGGGCCTGATTAACGGCACGATTCCAGGCACTTTCGCTGGGTGTTGTGGCCCATACCACGAAGTAGATGCGATAGTTGGGGCGGCGCAACAAGGGAACCACCTGCCAGACCGTTTCTGCTTGCTTGGCGGTGAGGTAGGGCGCTGTTTGGTTGATCCGGTCATACATGTCCACGACGACCTGGCCTGTCATCCGGGGTAGTTTTTCGATGGAAAACTGTCTTTCCATCTCGCGTAGGAACTGCTGCAACTGTTCCTCTTCCAAGTCGATAACCCGTTGTGACGACTCGCCATTGTCAGTGCCGGCATTCTTCGAGTCCCCCTGCTGGCCTGCGGGCGGATGGTGGTAATGAGGTCCGGGACTTTGCATCTGAATGACCCGTGACGACGACGGCAGCACGCCGGAAAGGCCGAACGAGTCCACTGCGTGAATGAAAGAACCCGTGCCGTTGTGCAGGCTCACGCCGGTCTGATCCTTACCAAGAGTGCTGAGCACGATGAACATGGCCAGGAGAGTCGTTGCCATGTCGGCATACGACATCATCCAGGCATTGGTGTTGATGGCCGAATCGCCGCTGCCTCCTTTGCCCAGGAGTTTCATGGTTGGGTACCTCACGGAGTGAGTAGGTGAGTGGTGAGTGGTGAGGAAGAGTGAGTGGTGAGTAGTGAGTGGTGAGTGGTAACCATTTGGACTCACTCACTCACCACTCACCACTCACCACTCACCACTCACCACTCACCACTCACCTCAATGCCGGACATAGACGAACCATACGGATGTCTTCAAGGGATCGCCGGACTCGCGCAAGCCTACTCCCACACGGCCGGGATGAATGGCTTCCTGCCGGGCAAAATGCTGGGCCAGTGTGACAGCTTTGGCGACGTGGCCGGGATCCTCCACCTGAACCTGGATATCGTAAGGCAATGACCGCACGTTGTTTGCGACGGCGTGCAAAATCCACGCTCCCGGCGGAGAGAGGCGGCCGTCGGACTGAAACAGCATTGCCAGAGGCACGCGCATGGCGTAGCTGTCAAGCAGTGTGCCGATCTTCGTCGTTTCCAGGCTGTGCAACATGTCGGCGGGGGAACTCAAGGCAGGGTCGCTGTAGAGAGGAGGCATTTCGGAACCTCCTTGACCGAGGCGAGCCAGCGGCGGGCGCGTTCGCCACACAACCGCATCCAGGTCGAGTCCATCCTGATTCGCACCAGCCGCGCCTGTTCCACCTGCCCCATAAAGGACAGAGTCGCGCTTTTTCCCATACTTTTCGGTTTCCTTGGAGGAAAAGGTGATGATCATGATGAAACAGGCGATGAGCAGGGTAACCATGTCACTGTAAGTGACAATCCACGTAGTACCGTGTCCGCCGCCGTGTCCCCCTTCATCATGTTGTGCTTCTGCGGACATGCTGCCCCTCCCAGTCAGTGCTGAGTAAGCTGAGTTGCATGTCAGTTCTGAGTGCAATTCAGTGTGACCGACAATTCAAGCTCCGTGCTGATGCAACCGCAGATGGGTATTACTCAGCACTCAGCACTCATCACTGTTTCAGGCCGCGGCTGCCACCTCGACTTTGCCGCACCTTCGGCGACAGGAAGGCCTGGAGCTTCGCCTCCATGGCCCTGGGGGCTTCTCCTTCCGCCAGGGCGACGAGGCCATGAATCATCAGCTCACGCAGCAACACTTCTTCCTTGCTGCGTGCCTCCAGCTTGCCGGCCAAGGGCAGGAAGACCAGGTTGGCCACGAAGGCACCGTAGAAGGTCGTCACCATGGCGACGGCCATGCCGGCGCCAATCTTGGTGGGATCGTCGAGTTCATGCAACATCTGAATCAGACCGATCAGCGTTCCGACCATGCCGAAGGCGGGCAGCGACGCTCCCAGTTGGTCGAATATCTTTTTGCCGGTGCCGTGCCTTTCCTTGATACACTGCAACTCGATGGACAGGACCTCTTCCAGCTTTTCCTTGGCAGTCCCATCGATCACCATTTCCAGACCACGGATCAGGAAGGGATCCTTCACATCGGGGATCTGCTTTTCCAGAGCCAACAATCCGTCGCGCCGAGCGAATGCGGACAGTTGCGACAGCTGGCGAATGACATCCTTGGCTCCGGCAAGCGGACCAGGAAGCAATTCTTCACCACGCCAAACACGCCCAGCACCTTTTTCAGTGGAAAGTTGATGAATACTGCTGAGAAGGAGCCGCCGAAGGCGACCAACGCGCCAGGCACATCGATAAAGTCCTTCAGGCTGCCGTGCATGGTGATGGCGACGCCGATGAACGTGAAGCCGAGCACAAATCCCAAGATCGTTCCGAAGTCCATGAGCACGCCCCTGGTTAACCGTGGAAAATCTGCTTAATCATTGAATCGACCATATCTTGTTTAAGCCTTGAAAGTGCTTTGCGCTGTCTGGACGGCGCGGATCCTATCTTCTGAATGGAACCCGCAGTGCAGCGTTAGCTTGCCTGGTTTACCTTGGCCCTTCTGCCAGAGGCGAAGAAGACGACAATCTCCTAAAGCCGGCAACCGCTATTGCCGATAGAACCGACATGACCGTCACAACTTGCCAAATTGAGCTACTTTCAAAGCTGCTTGACGTGGCCAGTATGCGCCATCAAGTGATCGCCCAGAACGTCGCCAACGTGAATACGCCCGGCTATCATGGCCTGGATGTATCGTTCGAGGATGCTTTCGCCCGTCAGCTTCGTAGCGGCGACGAGCGCTTCGACGCTGGACTGAAACCGAAAGATCGTCGAAGCAACGGGCGGGACTGAGCGGTCGGACGGCAACAACGTGGACATCGACGCTGAGATGGGCAACCTCAACAAAAACACCATGTTGTTCAACGCCTATGCGCAAATCCTTGCCAACAAGATTGCGGTGATGCGCAGTGCCATCACCGGCCGCTAAAGGCCCCTCACCCCTACCCCTCTCCCCCGCCGCGGGGGAGAGGGGCAGGGGCGAGGGGAGACGGGAAGTGCCATGTCTTTCCAGGACATCTTATCCGCGACAAACATTAGTGCCTCGGGGCTCTCGGCCGAGCGCCAGCGGATGGAAGTGGTGGCGAACAACATCGCCAATGCCTTTTCCACGCGTTCTCCCAGCGGCGGCCCCTTTCGGCGGCAGGATGTCGTATTCAGCTCCGTGCTCAACGAGCGGCTTCGGGCCGGCGGCGCCGGCGCGGCGCAGCTGGGCGGCGTTCGTGTCGTGGGGATTGAGAATGACATGTCCGAATTCAACCGGGTTTACAATCCTGGACATCCTGACGCCGACAGCGAAGGCTTCGTGTTGATGCCGAACGTCCACTTGCCCCTTGAGATGGTGAACTTGATGACGGCTAGCCGGGCTTACGAGGCCAATCTGAAGGTGCTCCAGTCTTTCCGTCAGATGGCTGACCAGGCCTTAACGTTGGCACGCTCATGAGCATGACCATTGCACCTCTGGGACCGGCAGTTCTCTCACCGGTCCAGACCGTTACGCAACCGGTACCGGCAACAGGCCCGTCCGAGATGCCGTTTGCCCGGGTCATCGATCAAATGCTTGGCGAAGTCAATCAGCAGCAGGTGCAAGCCGATCAGGCCGTGAAACAACTCGCCCTGGGGCAAACGAATGACTTGCACAACGTCTTGTTGTCGGTAGCCAAGGCCGATTTGAGCTTTCGCCTGGTACTCGAAATACGCAATCGCTTGACGGATGCCTATCAGGCAGTAATGCAGATGCAGGTCTAGTCAAAAGTCATTAGTCATTAGTCATTGGAGAAGACTCCGCATACCTCATTAATGACTAATGACTAATGACTAATACTATGCCAGGTGGTACCCCATGCGTTTTCTACAGCGAGTCGCGGAACAGTTGAAGCAGGTCTGGCTGGGCATGAGCATGGCCCGCCGCGTCAGCTTTGTGGTTCTGAGTGCGCTCTGCCTTGCGGTGATCGTGGGCGTCGGTTACTGGGCCTCGCAACCCGACTACCGGGTGCTGTACTCCGGCCTGTCGGTGGATGATGCCAGCGCGATCACTGCCAAGCTGCAGGCGCAGAACACATCCTTTCGGCTCACTTCGGGGGGCACGAGCATCCTGGTCCCGGCTGAGCAGGTCCAGCAATTGCGGCTGGATCTCGCCGCGGAAGGGCTTCCCGCCAAGGGCGGCAAGGGCTTTGAGATCCTCGACGGCTCTTCCATCGGCCTGACACCTTTTCTCCAGCAAGTGAATTATAGCCGGGCGCTCCAGGCGGAACTGGCGAAGACGATCATGCAGCTCGAACCGGTCGCGTATGCCCGCGTCCACATCGTGCGTCCCGAGTCCACTCCATTTGTTCGGGACCAGAAGCCCACGACGGCCAGTGTGGTCCTGAAGCTCAAACCCAACGCCTCCTTGAATCCCAGCGTCGCGGCCAGCATTGTGGCCCTGGTCGCCGGTGCCGTGGAAGGCCTCAAACCTGAGCAGGTCACCGTGCTGGACACGAGCGGCCGGATACTTTCCGAGCAGGGCGGCAGCGAGTCAGGAGCGGTTCCATCTTCTTTGCAATTGGACCACAAGCGCCGGCATGAAACCTATCTCGCGAAGCAGGCGGAGGAAATGCTGGCCCAGTATCTGGGACCAGGGCACGCCATTGTGCGCGTGGCGGCGGACATCAATTTCAAGACCTTGACAGAGACAAGAGAACAATACGATCAAGGAAGAGTATTGAAGGAGGACATAACAAGCCACAAGTCAACAAGCTCCGGCGGGTGGGTCATGCGGGGGTCCGTCAGGCACCTCCAGCAATCTGGGAAGGCCGGCCCCCGGAGGCGGAGGCACAGCGGCCGGCTCCAACGATACCGAGGAAGTATCCAAAATCGAATACGCACCGTCCATGACGAAGCAGGTGCGCGTGGAAGGTGCAGGGAGTGTAGAGCGGTTGACCATAGCCGCCATGGTGGATCTTTCCGCGGCGGATGCGACAGGGACCAAGTCAGGAAATCCTCCGCTAACCCGCACGGAGGCCGAGGAAATCATCAAGAAAGCCGTGGGATTCAAACAAGTACGGGGGGATGAGATCAAGGTCACGGACGTCAAACTGGCTGCCCCGCCGGCGCTGACAAGCCTGGACGCGGAATGGACCGAAAACCAGCGCTGGCAGAACTATGTGAATCTGGCAAAGAACGCTTCGCTCGGAGTAGCGGCCCTGGTGGCACTGCTGTTCGGTTGGTTGTTCCTCAGGCGGATGCGGCCAATGACCGCAGCGGCGACGGAACCTGCACCACAGCAGATGGAAGATAGCCCAATCGTGCAGAGTTTCTCGATGATGGCCCAGCGCGACCCTGAAACCGTTGCTCGGTTGCTGACGGCCTGGCTTGAAGAACCCGAGCAGTCGCGTAAGGCCGCCTGAGCCTGACCAGTGAATGGAACGAACATGCACACAAGTATGAAAGAAGAAAAGGCTGCAATGCTGTTGACCAGCCTGGCTCCTGAGGCGCGAGAAGTCGTCCTGGCCCGGCTGGGGCCGGAGCGCGGCAGCCGGCTGCGCGCCAGATCCAGCGCATCGACTCGTCGGGCCGTTCACGTGAAGTTCTCAATCAGGTTCTGCGCGAGTTTGGCGACCTGGTTCAGAAAATGAACAGCAGTAGCGGAATTCGCCAGAATTCCGGGCCTGCCAGACCCGGAATTCTGGCGAATTCCGCTACTGCTGAGACAGGTCAGCGGGAGGCGGACGCACCCCGCTCACCAGAGGCTACTGGTCCTCGCGGCGCAGGGCAGAAGAACGGCCCACCCTCTCTTCGGCTGGTCAGCGCAAGCCAGGACGAGAGCAGTGAGATCGATATGAGCGGCGATGCTGTCGAGGCACTGCGCCAACTCGACGGCCAACGGCTGGCGGCGGCTTTGTTCGGAGAACACCCACGCACGGTCTCGATGGTGCTCAATTCACTGGAGACAGATAAAGCGGGCGAGGTGTTGAAACGGCTGCGTCCGGAAACACGTCGGGACGTTTCGCTACGGCTAAGCCAGACCGCACGAAGCGGTCCCGATGTCTTGCAGCACATCGCGCGTGCTCTGCTCAAAAAAAGCGGCACTCTCAGGGACGCTCCGGCCAAGCCTGACGATGGCGCCAAGTACAAGAGAATAGCCGACATGCTGCGCTTGCTGGACAAGCCGGATCGCATGGAAATCCTGGCCGCCTTGCAGCAGGGCGATGGGGATACCGCAGCCAAGATCAAGGACCACCTCTATCACTTCGATGATCTCATGGTGATCGAGGACCGCTCCATGCAAAAACTCCTGACCGAGATCGATACCAGGAACCTGGCCCTTGCGTTGAAGACTGCTTCCGAGGAGATCAACGAGAAGGTGCAAAACAATCTGTCGAAGCGTGCTCGCGAGTCGCTGGCCGAAGAGATGGAGTTCATGAGTTCTGTGCCTTCCGCCCAGATCCAGCAGGCACAAAAGATGATTGTGGATGTGATTCAACGTCTCGACCAGGCTGGCGAACTGGTCATGAAGGAGGGATGAGTCCACTGTGCAACACGAAATCGTCATCCCGTTTCACTCATCATTGCTTGGGGTCAAGCCGGTGGCATGTGAACCCGCGCTCGCTACCGGGTCGCGGCTAAACGAAAGCGAGCAGAAGCGCGTCCAGGATGAACGCGCAGCCATTCAGCGCGTCCTCGGCAGCATGACCGAGGCGGCTCGCAATCTGGCGGGCTTCCAGGAGCAACAGAAAAGAGAATTGCCGCGTGCAGCGGTGGAACTTGCCGTCGCCATTGCCTCGCACCTTGTGCATGAAACGCTTCATGCGGGTAACTTCGCCACGGAAGTTCTCGTCCGTGAACTGGTAGAGAAAATCGGGTCCGGGAAGCCCGTAATCGTGCGTTTGCACCCGGAAGATATGGTCCTCTTGCAGCGGCGGCTTGGGGAAAATCAGCCCCTCTTCCACGATAGAGCGGATGTGAAATTGGTTGCCGATGCATCCTTCCAGCGCGGTGACTGCCAGGCCGAGTCGGGTGATGTGAGCGTGTCGGCTCGATTGGAGACACAGCTGGCCGATATTCGCCAGCATCTCTTACGGAGCATTGCTAGTGATTCCAGTCAAGAAGCTCATCAATGAAGTAAGCCGTTGCCGGGGTTATCGGGTTGCCGGCAAGTTGTGCAGCGCCACCGGTGTACTGACCTGCACACTCCCGGCGGCGGTGGGCGACCAGTGTGAAATTGTCACAGCACACGGGCACGGCGTGCCGGCCGAGGTCATCGGTTTCGCCACCGGCATGGCCTACCTGCTGCCTTACGAGTTGGCCGAGGGTTTTCATCCTGGCATGCCGGTCATCTGGAAAGGACACGGCCTGTCGGTGCCGGCCGGTCAAGGTCTCCTGGGACGGATCCTGGACGGCCTGGGGCGTCCCCTGGACGAACGCGGACCTGTGGATGCTCTGGAACGGCGACTCGTCCACAATGACACGCCGCCGCCGTTGAGCCGTGCGCGGATCCAGCAAGCATTCGTCACCGGCCAGCGTACACTGGACGGCCTACTCACCCTGGGCCGCGGCCAACGCGTCGGCATCTTCGCCGGCAGCGGGGTGGGCAAGAGCACCTTGCTGGGTGAAATCGCCAGGTGGTCCGATGCCGACGTCAACGTGATCGCGTTGATCGGGGAGCGGGGCCGGGAAGTGAAGCCGTTCCTCGAAGACTGTGTTGGTCCGGAAGGTCTCAAGCGGTCTGTGGTGCTGGTCTCAACTTGTGACCAGCCGCCCTTGATGCGCGTGCGGGCCGCTCAGGTGGCAGTCACTCTCGCCGACTACTATCGAGAGCAGGGTGCCCATGTTTTGCTGCTCCTGGACAGCTTGACCCGCCTGGCGATGGCCCAGCGGGAACTGGGTCTGGCGCGGGGAGAACCGCCCACGGCACGCGGTTACACGCCGTCGGTCTTCCAGTTGCTGGCCACGACACTGGAGCGCATGGGAAACGCGGCCAGGGGGAGCATCACCGGAATCGTGACGGTGCTTGTGGACGGCGGCGACATGGACGAGCCGATTGCCGACGCCACGCGCGCACTGGTTGACGCCCACATCGTGCTCGACAGGCAATTGGCAGAGCGCGGCCATTATCCGCCGATCGGTGTCGGCCACAGTATCAGCCGAATTGCACAGGACGTGACGGACGCATCCCATCAGGCTGCCGCGCGCAAGCTGCGCGCGATTCTGGCCACGTACACTGATGCGGAGGACCTTATCCGGATCGGCGCCTATGCCAGAGGGAGCAGTCCCCAGGTGGACCGGGCGATGGACTTGATGCCACAAATCGAGGCGTTCCTGAGACAGGACGTTGGCGAGCGAACAAAACTCGACGATACGCGGCTTGCGATGCAACAAATCGCGGCGGCGTGGCCTTTCTAGGAAGAGTGAGTGGTGAGTAGGTGAGTGGTGAGTGGTCCAAATGTTTACCACTTACCACTCACCACTCACCACTCACCAAATAGGGAGAGTGAGTGGTGAGTGGTGAGTGGTGAGTGGTCCAAATGGTTACCACTCACCACTCACCACTCACCACTCACCAAATAGCGTGAAGGCATTTGCATTCCGTTTGGAGCGGGTGTTGAAGTGGAAACAGCAGCGCGAGCGGCTTGCCGAACTGCGTCAGAAACAAGCCCGGCTGGTCCTGGATACGGCCAACTCGGCAGTCCAGATGCTGCAGGAGCGCTTGTCGCAGACGGCACTGGTCATGCAGGCCCGGATAGGACAATCAGTAACCACTGCGGCCTGGATAGCTCATTATCACCACGCGGCGCAACTCGGCCAGACGCTGGAATCTGCCGAGGCAAGAGCTCGGCAAGCGGGGCAGGCATTGCAACAGGCCAATGCAGAGCGGGCAAAGATCGCCACCGAAGTGGAAGCGCTCCTACACCTGCGCCAGCGGCAATGGCAAGAACATCAGCGGCAAATCGCGCGGCTGGAGCAAAATCAGCTTGATGAGTTGGGGATTCGCCGATGGCAGGGCGAAACCAAGGATGAAGGATGAAGGATGAAGGATGAATCAGGCAAGGATGATCCAGGAACAGTCGCCCCTCACCCCAACCCCTCTCCCCCGCAGCGGGGGAGAGGGGTTGGGGTGAGGGGCGGCGTGTGCGGGTAGGTCTTGTTCATCCTTCATCCTTCATCCTTTTACGCGGGTGGGTCTTGTTCATCCTTCATCCTTCATCCTTCATCCTTTTACGCGGAGGTTGATGCCTTATGAAAAAGCTCGTTGTGCTTGTTCTGGTGGCGGGGGTACTCTTCGGTCTCTCGGCGGGAGGGTCGTGGATGTGGCGGCATCACAGCAAGCCCCACGAGGAAGAAGAGGCCGGTCATGAGTCGCTGATTGCGACAAAACCGGAGAACATGGGCAAGAGCAAGGACGGCCCTGTAGCCGGTTATGCGGCGGCGCCGCAACGATCAGCCGTGCGTCCACCCTACACTGCCGGAGCCGATGAGGCCGTCCAACTTGCCAGCAATCTGCGTGAACGTCTGGCCGCTGTCAAGGAACGGGAAACACAACTGGCCGCCAGGCAGAAGCAATTGCAATTGATATACAACGACATCCGCAGCGAGCGCAGCGCCGTCGATGAACTGCGCAAGCAAGTCGGCGAAGAGCTAAAAGCTGTCAAAGAGAAGATGGACGCTGCCGAACGGAAGAAGGTCGAGATCGAACAGCAAAAACAGGAATTGACCGACAAGGGCACGCAAATGCAGAAGAGCGTGATGGAGATCGAAGAAAACGAACGACGCAACATCGACAAGATGGCCAAAATGTACCAGGGCATGGAACCGGAAAGTGCGGCCAGGGTCCTGCAGCAGATGGCGGACACCGGTAAGATGGAAACTGCGGTCAAGGTGCTTGGGCAGATGCAAGAGCGGCAAGCTGCCAAGGTATTGTCCGTGTTGCCCGAGGCTCTTGCAGCACAACTGTTGGAGAAGATGAAGAACTTGAAGCGGACGACATCTCCGGAAACCTCATCCCTGAAACAATGACAAAGCATGACCGCAAGCCCCCTCACCCCACCCTCTCCCCCGCTACGGGGGAGAGGGTGGGGTGAGGGGGCTGGGCCGCAAGCCGCAGGCCAGCAACTTCTAAACGCAAACAGCCCAGTTTACTTCTTCGGAATAACCGGAAGAACCCTCAAGATCGGACGCCGAACGCCCGATGGAGAGGAATAGCGCCTGGTTCGGGTGCCATGCCCACGTCCGCGTGGGCATGTGTGGTAGCCGCCTGTACTACATGCCCACGCAAAGCCGTGGGCATGGCACCCGGCGCAGTTCGACCGGGGAGGGTGGAATGTGCTTCCACTCTGGCAATGGCAGGACGGTTCTCAGAACCGTCCTACGAGTTCCGGAGAAGTCTCACGATGATCACAGCCGGCACAACTCAGACTGCCCAGGCGAAGCTGAAAAAGTGGCTCCTTCCGGGCATTCTCGGCATAGTGGCCCTGGCAGCAGGTATCGCCATGCCGCACATCCTGGCCAGCGGCGAGCCTGCGTCGCTGGCGCGTCCGGTTAACGAGCAAGAAGCGTCGCTGGCGCATCCGGTTAACGAGCAGCAAGTTCCATCGGCCACGAACGAAAAGCTTACGTACACGCCGCCCGCTTGGCCGGATGCTCCCGATTCCACGGCCATGTTGCTGCGTCTGGGCTGGGGAACAGCCGTCGTCCTGGTCGTTTGTGTGGGCTCCTTATGGCTTCTGAAGCGGTTTGTGCGCGGCAAGTCAATCGGCGCAGTCGGCGGCGGCCAGCTTCGTATTGTTGAATCGCTGGCCATCAATAACCGCTGTTCCGTCTATCTGCTTGGTGCCGGAAATCATCAGATCCTTGCCGGCATCGACGCTTCCGGGCTCAAAGCGCTGGTGGCGCTTCCCGAGTGCTTCGAGACCTCGCTAAACGAAATGCAGGCAGACGGCACCCTCGCTGCCACCTTCAAGGAGAACGGGCATGGCTGACACGGTCCAGATTGTTGAGCGTATCAGTGCGTCGAGCGCTTTCCAGAACTTGTCGTCGCCTGTGCAGACCGCCCTGTTCCTGGGTTCTCTTGTGCTGCTGCCGGCGGCGCTGGTTTGCCTGACGCCCTTCACGCGCATTGTCATCGTGCTTTCCTTCGTGCGCCGGGCCGTGACCTCGCAAGAGATCCCATCCAACACCGTCCTCACCGGTCTCTCGCTGTTTCTGACGCTGTTCGTGATGGGACCGACTTTGGACGATATGAACAAGCAAGCAATCACTCCTTACCTGGACGGCAAGATAGGCGGTACACAGGCCTTTCAGGGCGGCAGCGCCGTTTTGCACAAATTCATGCTGCGGCAGACACGGAAGCAAGATCTCGCTCTGTTCATACACATGTCCGGCATGGAGGCGCCGCAGCAGCCCAGCGATACTCCGATCCGCGTGCTCATACCGGCGTTCGTCATTAGCGAACTCAAGACCGCATTCATCATGGGCTTTTGCATCTATCTGCCGTTTTTGCTCGTGGATCTGGTTGTTTCCAGCGTGCTCACGTCCCTGGGCATGATGATGATGCCGCCGGTGATTATCTCCGCGCCCTTCAAGATTCTCCTGTTCGTGCTGGCCGACGGCTGGCACCTTGTGGTCCGGGCCCTCAGTCTCAGTTTTGCTTGACGTTGGGCCTGTTCCCAGGCGCTAGCCCGGGAACGGGGCCTATGGGGAGGAGTTGCATGTCCATTCCGCAGGTACTGGAGTTGGGTCGCGATCTCTTGTACACGGCGCTGCTGCTGGCCTTGCCGGCTTTGGCGGTCAGCCTGATCGTGGGCCTGATTGTCAGCGTGTTTCAGACGATCACGAGCATCCAGGAACAGACCCTGACCTTTGTGCCGCGCATTGTGGCGGTTGGCCTGGCCATTGTGTTCTCGATGTCGTGGACGTTGCAGATGGCTCTTCATTTCACGGTACGAATGCTCTCGAAAGCCGCGGAGGGTCGGACAGTGATCGATGCGCTGGTCATCTCCTACAGTCTGGTCCTGGCGCGCGTCGGCAGCTTCGTGACCCTGCTTCCTGTCCTGGGAGGCTCGCAGGTGCCTCGCCTGGTAAAGATCGGCATGACCTTCGCCCTGGCCGGCCTGTGGTTCGGATCGGTCGATCAGTCGGTGACAAAAGAGTTCCTGGACAAGACGCCGCAAGCCTTGTGGTGCATGTACGGTCTTGCTCTGGGCAGGGAGGTCATCCTGGGCGCTGTTCTGGGATATGCCTTCAGCATGTTCCTCGTGCCTGTGAGGATAGCAGGCGAATTCATTGCTGAGGAAATGGGATTGTCGATGGCGAGCCTCGTCGATCCGCTGGCCGAGAACTCCTCGGCGGTGATAACGCAGATATTCGAGATGCTCGGCACCGTGATTTTCCTTGGACTGGACGGTCATCACCTGTTCCTGTCCACGCTGAACAGCACATTCACGCGCTGGCCGGTGGGCGGCTCCTTGTTTCCGGTCCCGCTGACGCACCTGGTTGACGGGGTTGCCTCGGCACAGGAGTGGGGCATGCTGCTGGCTGCTCCCATTGGCATCTGCCTGTTCATTGCTTCGGTGGTCATGGCGTTCATGGCACGGGCGGCACCGCAAATGAATATCTGGTCGGTCGGTTTCGCTTTGCGGGTGGTCGTGGGATTGGTGGCGGCGGTAGTTGTGCTGCCGCACCTGGGGACGGCAATGGTTGCCGTCTTCGGACATTTCAGCGAATGGGTGCTCAAGCTGGTGTAACGCATGGCTGAAGAATTCGGCCAATCCAGGACAGAAGCCCCAACGCTGCGCCGGCGCGAAGAGGCCCGGCAACAGGGGCAGGTAGCCGTTAGCGCCGAGTTAAGCAGCGGCTTGCTCTTGCTGGCCGGTATCGCGGCGCTTTGGTTTGGCGCCGAGCACGTGGGCGGCGGCCTGCTGGAAACGCTTCGTGGAACGTTGCAAGAATTTAGGCCGGTGGAATTGAGACCGGAAGACGCACAAACGGTCTTCGCTTCACTACTCAACCGAGGCCTGGAATTGCTCGGCTACTTTCTGGGATTCATGGTTGTAGTCGGTCTCGGGGTCAGTGCGTTGCAGGTGGGCTTCCATGTTGTGCCCGAATTGGCTTTGCCGAACTGGGGCAAACTGTCACCGGCGAACGGCTGGTCACGGCTCTTCTCCGGGGCCGCGGGCGTGCGCGGTCTGATGGCAATCGCCAAGGCAAGCCTCGTGGCGCTGCTGGCGTTATGGATACTGCGGGGACAGGGCGGACACATCGCTTCATTGGGGGAAGCCAGCCTGGCGAGCATCGTGGCCACAGGCTGGGGACTGGCCATCCGCATGGCCCTGGCCATCGCGGCGGCCCTGGTTCTGGTTGGAGTAGCGGACTATGTTTTTCAGCGCTGGCGTCACGAGAAGGCTTTGTTCATGACGCGTCAGGAATTGAAAGAAGAGTTGAAGCGTGAGGAAGGTGATCCGCATACGCGCGCCCGTATCCGGAAGTTGCAGCGCGAGATGGCCCGCAAACGCATGCTGGACGACGTGCCGCGCGCGACCGTCGTCATTACCAACCCGACGCACCTGGCCGTGGCCATCCGGTATGAGCGCGGCGTGATGCCGGCCCCGCAAGTGGTTGCCAAGGGCGCTGGGTTTATCGCCGAACGCATCAAGGAGTTGGCCCGGCGGCATTCGGTGCCGGTGGTGGAAAGGAAACCTGTCGCTCAAGCTTTGTTCAAGGCCGTGAAAGTCGGCCAGGATATTCCCACGGCGCTGTACTACGCTGTTGCCGAGGTGCTGGCGTATGTGTATCGGCTGCGCGGGGCGGGAGGATGACAGGGTGACAGGGTGTCAGAGTGACAGAGTGACGGGGTGACAGGATGACAGGGTGACAGGATGACAGGATGACAAGGTGACAGGATGACAAGATGACAGGGTGAAGTCTGGTCATCTTGTCACCCGGTCATCTTGTCATCTTGTCATCCGCTGTCAAGCACGAGAATTCCATGAGCAACGTGAATTCCATATCGGCGGATTCCAACCTGGGTTTTTCCCAGCGTAGTGAGCTGATCCTGTCGATTGCGCTCTGGGCGTGCTCGTGGTTCTGCTCGTGCCGCTGCCGCCCATGCTGCTCGATCTGCTGCTGGCGTGCAACCTCGCGCTTACCGTTCTTTTGCTCCTCGTCACGCTCAGCGCCAAGGAACCGCTCGACTTCTCGGTATTTCCCTCTCTCCTGTTGCTGATGACACTGTTGCGTTTGTCGCTCAATGTGGCAACGACCCGGCTTATTCTGCTAAAAGGCAGCGCCGGGATGATCGTGGCTGCCTTTGGCAATGTGGTCGTGGGCGGCAATCTCGTCGTCGGGTTGGTCGTCTTCCTCATCCTCATCATCATTCAGTTTGTGGTGATTACCAAGGGTGCCGGGCGTATTTCGGAAGTGGCGGCGCGTTTTACGTTGGACGCCTTGCCCGGCAAGCAGATGGCTATCGACGCCGAACTGAACGCCGGCCACATCGACGAAGTCGAGGCACGCCGGCGCCGGCAGCATCTGCTGCGCGAGGCTGAGTTCCACGGTGCGATGGACGGAGCCAGCAAGTTCGTCCGCGGCGACGCCGTTGCCGGCCTCATCATCACGGCGATCAACCTGGTGGGCGGTGTTGTTCTCGGTCTGCTCCGCAACATGACGATCGGCCAGGCGCTGCACACCTATTCGATCCTGACCGTCGGCGACGGTCTCGTCTCGCAGATTCCCGCACTGATCGTGGCCACAGCCGCGGGCATTCTGGTAACCAAGGCGACGTCGCACACGAGCCTGGGCCATGAAATCGGCTCGCAATTCATGATGAATCCACGGCCCCTGGTGATTGGCGCGGTCATCCTACTGGGTCTGGGCCTGGTACCCGGCCTGCCGGCGATACCGTTCGTCGTCCTGGCCGGCGGACTGTTGTTCCTGTCACGCCGAATGCGTGGGGCAAGTTTGCAACCTACCGCCACAAAGAAGGAGCCGGCCGGACCTGCGAAGCCACTCGCCGAGCTTCCCGTGGAGGAATTCCTGCAAACGGATCGTGCCTGCGTGGAAATTGGCGCCCGACTTATCCCGCTGGTGGATCCCAAACGCGGATCCGGACTACTCGATCGCATTAGCGGCCTGCGCCGCGATCTGGCACGCAAGAGCGGCCTGTGGGTGCCTCCTATCCGAGTGCGCGACAACATTCAACTCGATCCGGAGTTGTACCGCATCCTGATCGGCGGCCGGGAAGTGACGCGGAGCCATCTGCGGCCTGACGCGCTGGCTGGCCATCGATCCGGGCGGCACGCGCATCAGCCTCGAAGGCGAGACGACGAAGGAGCCGGCGTTTGGCCTGCCGGCGAAATGGATTGCCGAGGGCGAACGGCAGCGTGCCGAATTGGCGGGCTACACGGTCGTGGATGCTCCGAGCGTCCTGATTACACACCTGGGCGAGATTGTCCGGCGGCACGCACATGAGCTGCTCAGCCGTGAGGACCTCAAGAACCTCATCGACAAGGTCAAGGAATCGAACGCCAGCGTGGTGGACGAGTTGATTCCCAACGTGATGACCATGGGGACGTTGCACCGCGTTCTCTCTCTGCTTCTAGAAGAGCGCGTGCCGATCTCGAACCTGCCCCGCATCCTTGAAAGTCTGGCGAATCACGTAACGCTTACCAAGGATCCGGTGGAGCTAACCGAGCGCGTGCGCGGTGACCTGGGCCGGACCATTTGTGATCGTTTCCGCGACGAGCAGGGACGTATCCATGCCATCGTGTGCGACCCGCGGCTTGAGCTGGAACTGCGCCGGTCGATTCATGAGAAGAACCTTGTGCTGGAGGCGTCGCGGCTGGAGAAGTTGATCACGCGCCTGGCCAATGAATGGCGTAAGGCCAACGTCCGCGGACAGGATGTGGCGTTGCTGACCGATGCCAACCTGCGTCGAGCCTTGCGCCAGGCGCTGGCACGGGCACTGCCCGACCTGGCAGTGATCGCCTACCAGGAGGTGCCCGGCGATTTGCTTTTGGAGCCGGCAGGGATGCTGAAACCAGAGGACATCAGCTCGGCGGCATGAGGTGGTGAGGTGGTGAGGTGGTGAGGTGGTGAGGTGGCAAGGTGGCAAGGTGACAAGGTGACAAGGTGACAGGGTGACAAGGTGACAAAGACCGTACTGCAACCTTCACCCTGTCACTTTGTCACCCTGTCACCTTGTCATCCTGTCATCTTGTCATCCTGTCAGTCCACTACACGGATTGAGGACGCTATGGGCAGTGGTAACAATCCCTGGGGCAGGGCCATCGGCCTGCTGGCCGGTTGTGTTGTGATGGTGATCGGGGTGCTCTGCAAACTCGATCCCGATGTCATTCTATTTCGGGCGGTTGTGGCGGCTGTGGTGCTGGGTGTGGCCACACGTGTGGTTCGAGCCGTAGCCGTTCAGTTGTTTTGATCCGCGCTTCCCTACCTCGCGTTTAGCGACGCTTCGGAGAAGCGTGGGGCCCGCACGCTTCTCCGAAGCGTCGCTAAACGCGGGTTAAGGGGTAGGGGTGAGGTGTCGCGGTTAAACGTGTCGTGAGGTCCCGTGGAAGCTGCAACGCAAACCTACAGCCAGATTGCCGGTCAAAGCCGCCGCGATGAGCTGATACTAGCCCATATGGAACTGGTACGGCACATCGTTGGCAAGCTCGTGGCCCAGTTACCGCCCGGCGTGGACCTGGAGAATCTGGAAGCAGCCGGAGTGTTGGGGCTCGTCGAGGCGGCAACCAACTTCGATCCGGACCACGGCATCGAGTTCAAGACCTTTGCCTACAACCGCATCCGTGGGGCGGTGCTCGACGAGCTGCGCCGCAATTGCCCGCTGCCGCAGCACATGCTCGAGCGTGTCGCTCTGGTCCGCAAGGCTCGTGCCGAGTTGCCGGCCCCGGTAACAATCGATGCCCTGGCGGCTGCCACGGGGCTGAGCAGCGACGAGGTTGCCGACTGCCTGGCTGCAATCCGAATGACACGGATGACGTCGTGGGAACGATGCGGCGAATTGGCCGGCTCGCGGTTGGATACACGACAGGAGCGACCCGATTCCCTGATGGAGAATGCAGAGGAGAAATCGCTCCTGGCAGAGGCGATTACGACACTGCCCGAGCGGGAACGCCTGGTCATAACGCTCTACTACATGGAAGACCTTCGCCTCAAAGAGATCGGCAAGGTGCTGGAGCTGTCCGAATCACGAGTATCGCGGGTCATGAACGCCGCCCTGTTCCATCTGGCCGAGTACCTGCACTAAGAAGGAGGGGAGAGATGACCACGAAAACAGAGGACGGACACGAACTTGGCGGCCAGCCCGGAGCTGTTGTCCACGGCAATTGCGTGCGTTGGACTGATGAACCGGCGCGCGTTCGCATTCCCGGACAAAGCTCTGCGGAACCACGGGTTGACTTGATCCGTGAAGGCAATATCATCCGGGCGATCGAGGTGGTTTGCACCTGTGGCCGGTGTATTCGGATACGTTGTGATTACACAAGCAAGGATGAAGGATGAAAAAGGAAAGGATAAAGGCGGAAGTATGAAAGATGAAAAAGGAAAGGATGAAGGCGGAATGATGAAGGATGAAAGCCGAACTCCGGTTCATCCTTCATCCTTCATCATTCATCCTTACAGAATGAAGCCCTGGGTTGCCGGCCTGGCTCTGTGGTTACTCTGCGGCTGCACAGCTCTACCTCTCTGGCGAGGGCGCACCAACGCGCCCGGTACACCTACCCAACCAGTCGTGGGACAAGATGCCAATCTTGCCGCCACCGGCACCACCGTTGTGCCACGGTCTCTTGACCGTGGCCAAACGGTGCCACGGTCAGGAGACCGTGGCACAACGGGAGCTGTCCAACCGGTGGGCAACGACCGCGTCGTGGAGATATCGCAACGCCTGGCTACTGCGGAGGATGAGCGGAGAGCGCTGACAGCGCAAATTGGGCAACTGGAAACCGCGCTGGAGGAAAGAGACCGGGCACTCCATAGCATCAAAGCCGAGATTCGAGCAGCCAATGAAGAAGTGACCCGGACACGCACAGAGCTTCAGCGCATGAAGCAAGAAACAGCAAGCTGCCGCGAGCGGCTCCTTGCCTCGGAAAAGGAGAACCTGACGACACTGCAAGCCATTGTCGCAATGCTGGAAAAGTTCCTGGAACGTGACAAAGCACCTCGTTCCCAAGCTGAGACTGGGAACGAGAGCCGGGAGAATTCGGGTACCAAAGCGTTTCACAATCCTGGCGGCACGCATGCCGCCTACACTCCTGGCGAGCCGCGACCCCCCTCACCCCAACCCCTCTCCCCCGCGGCGGGGGAGAGGGGCAGGGGTGAGGGGGCACCCCAACCCCTCTCCCCCGCGGCGGGGGAGAGGGGCGGGGGTGAGGGCCCGGAAGGGAACCCGGAGGCGATGCCCCATGCTCGTGATTCTCATTGACCTGTCCTATCGTTCCCACGCCCCTTACGTGGCTTGCGTACCTTTCACAATCCGAAGAATGAATCTTGTCCGAGCCCGCAGCGTAAGCAAGGGTGGTGACTAACCTTGCTTACGCTGCGGGCTCGGCTCAAGAAGAATACTCAAGATCGAATGGCAGATTATCCGAATGAGATAGAAGTACCAGAATGCGTTGTCAGTGTTTCATTTGGCTGCGCCAGGGGGCGAGCCACCTGAAGGGTACGGAGTCCTGCAATGGCCAAAGCCGAGGAGAAAGCGGAGTCAGCGCCTCCACCAGCCAAGCGTGGCATGATGAGCTGGCTGCTTATGGGAGTCGTCGGCCTGGTCGCCGCGGGCGCCGGATTCGCCGCGCCCATGTTTTTGCCCGGCGGGACCGAGCACAAGGACAACGCCGAGGTGGTTCACGCCAAGACTCTAGGTGGTTCGATTCAAGCTTTTATGCCGTTCGGCGAGGTGGTGGTCAACCTCAACGAAGAACGCCTCACGCGCTATCTGCGCGTGAAGCTGATTCTCGTCATCGACATCGCCCAGGAGAAGCCCGTCACTGAATTGATCCAAAAGAAGAAAGCGATTTTGAAGAACTGGCTCATCAGTTACCTGTCCGACAAGTCGCTTCAGGAAGTCAGCGGCGCCACCGGAGTCAATCGCTTGCGGCGTGAGATTCAGGACCAGTTCAACAACCAGATGTTCCCGGACGGTTCCGAGAAGATCCGAGACGTTCTCTTCGAAGAGTTCGTGATTCAATGACAATCGAGCTGTACAACTTTCGCAAGCCCGGTCCGCTGGCCAGCGACCTGGAACAGCGTTTGGCCGCCTGGCTGCGCGATTTCTGCACCCAGGCGCCTGAAAAGCTGGCTCGGCGTTTGTCGTTGCAAGTCGAGATCAAGTTCCAGGGGCTGGAGATGATCCGGCCTGCCGAGGGACTGACACGTCTGCCGGACACTTCGATCGGCTACCGTGTCAGCCTGAATGAACAAGGCGCCTCGACCTTGCTGCTCTTGCCGAGAACGCTGGCACTTCTCCTGGTCGGGGCGGCGGTCGGCGAACCGGCTGAACAGTTGCCTGCCGACCGTGAGATGACCGTGGTGGAAGAATCTCTGTGCGAATACCTCGTGCAGCAGTTTCTTCTCGCGGTGATGCAGGAGACGTGGCCGGGGACCGAGCCGCTGGATCTGTGCATGCGTGGGCGTGAGCCAATCCCGAAGAGGGCGCGCATCTTCGCGGCCGACGCCAACGCCGTGGTCTGTTCCTTTCACGTACAGGGAGCATTCGGCCAGCAAGAATGGCACTGGATGTCACCCCAGCAAGAAGTGCTCGCCCTGTTTGCTCATGCGGATCAGGGGGCTGGGCATGGGCAGGAAGAGGCTGTCCGGCCGCGCCTGGAAGCGGTCGTCCAGGAACTGCCCGTCGATGTGTCCGTAACGTTGGGGGACGTCCAACTGCCACTCGCCCAGTTGACGGAGCTTCGTGCCGGCGACCTGGTGATCCTGAATCAACGTGTTTCCGAGCCGCTGACTGCTTGTGTTGCCGGCTTGAGAACGTTCCATGTTTGGCCCGGCCGTAAGGCTGTACGGCGGGCGTTTCAAATCGAGTCTCTCATCGAGGGCTGAACCATGTCCATCACGACCATGCCTGAACTGGACGGAAGTGAATCGACTCGGGCAGCGGACGACAGGCCCAGCATT
This sequence comes from uncultured Gemmataceae bacterium, assembly GCA_963804745.1. GTDB lineage: Bacteria > Planctomycetota > Planctomycetia > Gemmatales > Gemmataceae > CAWDRY01. The sequence continues at coordinate 45,998 of CAWDRY010000043.1, read as the reverse complement.
ATGGCCAGGGTTGCCGATTTCGCGGAGTTGACCGGCACCGGGGAGCCGGGAGGCGTTAGCCTCCGGGGCGGCTGCTTCCCTGGACCGGTTGCTCGATGTAACTGTCAAGGTGACGGCGGAACTTCGGCGCGTGCCACCCTGCCGATCGGCAACGTGCTCAAGCTGGGCATCGGATCGGTACTGGAGCTGGATCACTCGGTATCGGAGCCAGTGGACCTCATGGTGCAAGGAGTCCGTCTGGCGCGCGGCGAGGTTGTGGTCGTGGACGATCGACTTTGCCGTGCGCATCAAGGAAATCGCCGACCCGAAGAAGCGACCATGACCCCTTCCCTGTCTTCTGACGACCGGACTGGCGGCCTTGACTTCTTAGGGCCTGGATGCTTTGGTAGTAATCGGACAGCTCGCGCTTGGCATCTTCCTCTGTCAGCACTCCCAAATCGACAAGTGCCTCGGCCAGTCCCTCGGGGTGTTCCTTTTGTATCGCCAGCAGTGCGTAGACCTGCGCCTGCGTGAGATAGCCCTTGGCAATGGCAACCTCCCCGAACAGTTTCCTCGTCCGGCGCTGTTCCAGTAGTACGTGTGCCAACTCGCCGTTACTTATCCAGCCCTGCTTCCGCGCCAGGCGACCCAGGCACGAAGATCCGCCGGCAACCAAACGTGTTGCCTCCTTGATCTCCGCGTAGTTGACGCCGCCACGTTCGTGGAGTTGAACGCTGAACAGCAGTTTGCGGACCGCCTCGACCAGGCGGCGGTCTTCTTCCGCCAGGAGCGACGCCATCGTAACCCGGTTCTTCCCCGACGTTTTGGAAGAGTACATCGCCTTGTCGGCAGCAGCGATGAATTGCCCGCAGGTGTGCTGAGTGCGATGGGGGAAACAGGCGACCGCGCCGACCGACGCCTCGACGGACCCCACGTTGCCTTCGAATGTGACGGTCAACGAAGCATGATGGCCTTCCAGAGGCGATGCGCCAGCACCTGCAGGCCCGGCTCGGAGGTGTTGGCGACGATGATGCAAAACTCGTCGCCGCCATAGCGGGCGGCCGTGTCGCCTCCGCGAACCTCGCGGCGTAGCAGAGCGCCCGACTTCCCTGAGCACCTGGTCGCCAAAGCGGTGGCCGAAACTATCGTTGAAGATCCTTGAAATTGTCGAGGTCGAGGAAGATAAGCCCCATCAAATGGCAGCGCCGCCGGGCTTGCTTGAAGGCAATGGCCAGGGTTTCGTCGAAGTGAGCCTCGGTTGTAGACGCCGGTCAGCGCGTCCCGGATTGCTTCCCGGTGAAAGTCATTAGCCGTTTGCCGCCAGTGCTGAGCTTCCTGCTCGGCCTGGCTCTTCTCCTGGCGGACGCGCAGATTGTCCATGGTGTTCTCGACAGCCAGTTGGAGCAGCTCCTCGGTGGCACTGGCCAGAACCAGGGAATAGTTGTCGCACTGGCCGATGTCCAGGTTTATCGAGGAGGCGAACTCTTGCATCTTGGTATGGAGCGGCTCCAGGTAGGCGTGCAACTGTTCCTCATTCATGCCGAGGTGGGCGCTGGCGAGATCGAGAATCTCGCGGCAGTTTGCCGACCCGAGCGGGACCGACTGTAATTCGGTAACCCGGGTGGCGAAGTGGAGCACCAGTGCTCGCTGGGCGACCTGGGCAGTTAACGTCCTGCTTCCGGCGAAGTCGTGATGATAGCGGATCGGCTCGGTGATCTCCGCGGGCAGCCGCCAGCGCCGCAACAGGTAGGCGCCGACCTCGGCATGGTTGACGCCAAAAAGTTGTTCCTCCAGTTGACACTGGCTGCGGGCAAGCACCTCCGGCGGTTGAGCGAGCAAGTCGGCGTAAGCATCCGGCTTTTCCTGATGCAGAATCAACATGCCCAGATCGCGCAGCAACCCGGCCACGAGGTCGTCCTCGGGGTCGGGACGGCGCAGGCGAATGGCCAGTTCCCGCGCCGCGATCGCTCCGGCCACGGAAGATCGCCAGTGTTCGCGCATCCGCTCAGCGGGGATCGTCTGGCAGCGCATCGCAGGCAACGACAGGCTGAGGACAAGAGATCGAACTGTCTTCAAGCCGAGCATCTTCAAAGCCCGGTCTATCGAGGAAATGGTTCGGGGCAGGCCGAAGAAAGCGGAGTTTACGGTTTTGAGCATGTTGCTGCACAGGGCCGGGTCACAGCTTATCAGCTTGCCGACTTGTTCGAGGGTGCAATCCGGACGACTAACGCGCTCCAACACCTGTAATGCGAGGCCCGGTGGCGTCGGCAGGTGAGGATTTTCCGCAATCCTGGCCAGGAAAAGCTCGTTCGTCATGCCGGACACATCCCGAAACAGTGCATGGTTCAAAAGGGGGTGACAGGAGGCCGGTCCGGCTTGCCGAGCCGGACCGGCCCCGCTCGGCAAGCGGGGCCTACTACGTGTTACCCAGCAAATGCCAATCTTGAACCATGCCGAAAAGAGCGCTTGATTAGCGCAGCGATGTGAAAGTTTTGCTCACGTAAACTGATTCGTCAAACCTACTGAATGATGTTGGCCAATTCTTGCAGCACCTCATTGCTGGCCGTGATGGTTCGAGCATTGACCTGGAAGCCTGGCTGGGCCGTGATCAAGCGTGTGAATTCCAGGGCCACGTCCACATTGGAAGATTCGAGGGCCCCGTGCTGGATCGACCCGCGTTCGCCGGTAGTCGCTGCCCCGACCAGAGGCAGGCCCGAATTAAGGCTCAGACTGAAATAATTGTTTCCTTCCCGAGTCAACCCGCCGGGGTTGGTAAAATCTGGCAACTGCCAGTTGCGCGATGGGGAGCGTCCGGCCGTTGGTGAAAATGCCGTCCATGATGCCGTCCTGGGCCACGGAGACCCCGGTCAGGAAGCCGGCGGTGTAGCCGTCCTGTCCGGTAGCTGCTGCCGAGGACGCACTGCCGAACTGCGTGACCCCGTTGAAGCCGTTGGCACTGCCGAAGGACAAACCGATGGTCTGCGGCGTGGACAGCCCGGCGAATTGCATGGATATGTTCGTGCCGCTGCTGCCCGTCACCTGCAGGAATGAGCCGTCGTCGTTGAACTGGATGCCAGTCACTTTGCCGTTGATGATGGTCCCATCCTTGGCATCCATGGAAGCGGTCATGTCCCACAGGTTATTGCCCTGTTTCTGGAACGTGAACGACACATTATGGGCCGTGCCTTGCGCATCGAACACCTGGATGGCGGTGCCCACGGTGTCGCCGGCCTTGCCGGCTACCGACAGTATCGAATTGTGGCCGCTAAAGCCGAGACTGCCATTGTTTGTGGAGGCGTCTGCGAGGGTCAAGGTCAGGCTGGACGGCCCGGCCGTCTTGGCCTGGAGAACAATGTTGCCTTTCCCATCGAGGCTGGCGGTGGACTTGGGGAACGCGGTGGTCAAGGCGCCCAGCAGGTCGCTGATCTTGCTGGTGTCGTCCACTGACAGCGAAGTGTTGACCGCCGTTCCATCGGAGTCCTTACCCGTGATGAGAATCTTATCTCGCGATCTGGTAGGCAACGGCGCCGTCGAGACTGTTGAGAGTGTCCGATGTCTGTGCCGCTGCTCCGCTAACCGTGAAGGGTTGATCGGTCGTAATGGTCTGAGCCAGGGGACCGCCGGCAAGGGAGTCCAGGTTGCCCTGGAATGCTATCGTGGAGGTGGCTTTGCCCGGGATGCTGCTGCCGATGGGGACCTTCACACTGGTGTTGCCGGGCGTCTGAAACGCTGGCGAGGTGGCGCTGCCTTCGCCGACTGCTGCCGTAACGCTGGACCTGAAAACCGGTGGCCGGATCGACCAGTGTGTTGTTCTTGTCCACGGCGAAGGAGCCGGCACGCGTGTAAAGATCCTGCGTTCCGTCATTGACGACGAAAAAGCCGTTGCCCTGAATCGCCAGATCCAGATCGTTGCCGGTCGTTTGCAGGCTCCCCTGTTGCAAATTGCTGCTGACGGAAGAGGCTCTCACTCCCAGGCCGATCTGGATGGGATTGGTCCCACCCACGCCGTTCGAGGTCCCCTGCGAGGCCGAGCGCATGGTTTCGTAGAGCAAGTCTGCGAAAGTTCATGGTCTGTGCCTTGATAGCCGGTGGTGTTGAGATTTGCCAGGTTGTTGCCGACCACGTCGAGCATCTGCTGGTGCGCTTCCAAACCTGACACGCCTGCCAAAAGTGAACTGGACATCGTGAAGTCTCCGTGTGTTGTTCGTCGTTAGTTGTAAGAACAAGGATGAAGGATGAAGTCCGAGCCCGTAGCGTAAGCAAGGGTGGTGACTAACCTTGCTTACGCTGCGGGCTCGGACTCCTCTTTTCATCCTTCACTCCTTCATCCTTCATTGCGTAAAGCCCTGTACTTGAGCGAGCGGCACGGTATTTCCTCCCACCATCAACTGCATCTGGTTGTTCTGCAAGTCCACGGCCGTCACCGTGCCCTGGGCGAGCGTGCCATTGCTGTCCGCGCTGTAAACCACATTGCGGCCGATCAAGCTGGCGCCCTGAGTCATCTGCTGCAGCGTCAACAAGCTGGTGAAACTTGTATTGAGCTGCTGCATGCCTTGCAGCGACGACAGTTGGGCTAGTTGCGATGTAAAATCGGAACTGCTGACCGGGTTGAGCGGATCCTGGTTCTGCAACTGCGTCGTAAGCAGTTTCAAGAACGCATCGCTGCTCAGAACTGAATCGGTCCCACTGGTTGGGCTGGCGGTTGCTCCGCTCGTCAAGCTGGCGGTGGTCCCACTAATCGGACTGGTTGACACGTGTCTACCCTCCTTTGTCACATCGGTTTGGTGAGTGGTGAAAAACGCGGACCACTCACCACTCACTACTCACAAAATCAAGCAAGGACGTCGATTCGTCCCGGCTGGAGAGACGCTGCAGGTGGCAAGGATACTGTCTGGGCGAGACGACTCGAATCCGTCATGGCGGGCGTGGGTATGGGGCCGGGCTGCTCCTGTGTACCCGGATTCCCCGCGCCGCCGCCGTCGCGCGTCACGTTAAAGCTTCCCAGTGAAATTCCGGCGCTTGCCAGGTTTTGCCGTAGCGTGTCCAGTTGACCGACAAGTAGCTGCCGGACCGCTTCATCACTTACCACGAGCCTGGCGCTGAGAGTATGTTCCGAAGCGGAGAGGTACACACGCACCGTCCCAAGTTCCGGAGGCTCCAGGCGGATGTGAAGTTCTGTCCGGCCGTCGCGGCTCACTACCTCCGCCCTGGCGATAATTTCGTTGCCAATCTGTTGAGCTGGTGATGGCCCCGATTTGCCAGGCCCGGCGGCTTGCACGTCCAGCGCTCGTTGGCGTAACGCTGCCGATTTCATGATTGCTTGTCGCCAGGGTTCCTTGCACGGCGCCGTCATCGGATTCATCATCCGCATTATTTCGCCGCAGGCCTTTGATCGAGTCGGAGGAACCAGCCGCGGTTGTGGGGCAAGTTTCAAATTTGCCGCCACCTGGTGCCGCCGCCAGAACGACCATTTCCGAAAACGCTGCCCGCACGACACCGGGTTCCTGATCCTGTGCCGGCTGGAGAACGCCAGCCGGCGAATCTCGGAGCCAGAGCGACAGGCGAGCGCTCGGAATGTTCAACGCGCCCTCGCTTGGCGTCCGGGTTTCGACTGACAGGGTGGGTGCCTGATCGCCCTGGGAAGGGAGCGGTTGCGGTGAAGTGGAGCAAGTTTCAAACTTGCCGCCACTCGGCGGGTTTGCCGCGTGCAGAGTCTGCTCTGTCGCTGTATCCTTCACAAACCCGGTTTGCCCCAAACCAGGTTTGTCCAACGGTGGTTGGGGAATAGGCGAAGCAACTGTTGGGGAAGAAGCCGAGTTTGCACCCTGCTGGGACTGCTGAGCCGGCGAAGGCGTTTCGGGCATTTTCATGAAAAGGAACAGCGTTGCCGGCAAAGGCTGTGATGCCTGTGGGGGCACGTTTGCAAACTTGCCGCCACCCGCCTGGACGCTGTTTTCAGTGGGCGTTGTCTCCGGGGGAAGCTTGGTTTCGGCAGTTACCGATAAGGGAACCTGCGACCCGGGATCATGCGGCGCTGTTTGTGCCTGCACGGTCTGACCATCAACTATCTGCGGTAATGGAAGACTCTCTTCCACGGCAGCCGCAGATGCCGACTGCCCCTTTCCGTTCGGCTTCACCTTGCTGAAGAACGTCATGATATTGTTATCTGACTGCGGTGCCATGTTTTTTGGTGCGCCTTGGAACTTTGAGCCAGCGAACCGCATGCTTTTGGTTGCGGCAACCGAAAGCATGCCACCCGTGGCACCGGACGGATCAACTGTGGGGCAAGTGAGCAACGAGGCCAGAAAGCCCTGAAAATCTGCCGCGCCAGTCTTTTGTGCCTGCAAGCCCCGCCGCGGCGAGTCATTACCTGACGATGGAGCAACGTCATCGGCGGGCTGGCTGGACGGCGAAGAACCCGCCTTGGCAGAGGTCTGGGGTACAATCGTCGGAGCAAGGACGGTGTTCAACAGCATGGATGCAGGCTCATGGAGTCACCAGGTAGAGGAATTCTCAGCAAATTCCGCTACAACCAGTAGTATTGCTGCCCGGTGAAGAGCAAGCGGCGTGCCGTGAAGATTTTTTGTGGCAGTAGCGGAATTGACCGCCACTTCCGTTACTGTAATCCATTATGGCAGTGCATGTTCCAGCGAAAGCAGTACAAGCTGTCAGCTTGTGCTGCAGCAACGGTCACAGGAAAACTTTTCGTGGCCAGGAAGAAAGAATTGCCTAAAAGTAGTAGGCAGTAAGCAGTAAGCAGTAAGCAGCCAGAACCTTACTGCCTACTGCCTACTGCCTGCCGGCTAGACAAAGCCATCCGCGCGATACTTGTTCATCTTGTTGAGCAAGGTGCGTGTCGTGATACCGAGACGCTCGGCCACAGCGCTTTTGTTGCCCGCCAATTCATGCAGCGTGCTGAGAATTACCTGCCGTTCAATCTCCTCCAGCGTTCGGCCGGAAGTTTTCTCCAGCATGGCGGGCGTGCATCCAAGCGGCGGGAGGTCGCTGGGCTGGATCTCAGGCCCCGTCGCTAGTATGCAGGCCCGGTGGACGACATTGCGGAGTTGGCGGACATTGCCGGGCCAGTCGTGTGCCGTCAACAACTCCATCGTGGAGGCGGATATCCCTTTCAGGTGACACAAGCTATCAGCTTGTGCTACAGGGGCGGTGGCCTGAGTACGATACTGAGAGAAGAAATGCTGCGCCAGGGGCAAGATGTCTTCGCGGCGTACTCGCAGCGGCGGCAGGGTCAACTGTACCGCGTTCAACCGGTAGAAGAGATCGCGGCGGAAGTGCTGCTGGGCGGTTTCCTCGAGCAGGTTGCGGTTGCTCGTGGCGATGACGCGCACGTTGACGCGCAGCGTCTTGGTGCCGCCGACGCGCTCGAACTCTTCCTCTTCGAGAGCGCGCAACAGCTTGGCCTGCAGCTTGACCGACATCTCGCTGATCTCGTCCAGCAGCAGGGTTCCTCCGTGAGCCAGCTCGAAGCGGCCGACGCGACTTTCGGCCGCGCCGGTGAATGCTCCCCGTTCGTGCCCGAACAGTTCGCTTTCCACCAGGCTCTCGGACAGGGCGGCACAATTGACGCGCACGAAAGGTTTCCGGCGCGCGGACTGGAGTAATGAATCAAGCGGGCAATCAGCTCTTTGCCCGTGCCGCTCTCGCCTTCGACGAGCACGGATGCCTTGCTGACGGCGACGCGCCGCGCCAACGCCAGAATGTCGCGCATCTTTTGCGATTGAGCGACAATTTCCACGCTTTCAGGCCGAGTTTCCACGGGCGCCTCAGCCAACAAAGTATTGAGATCCTGGACCGACCTCAGACAAGGAGACAACGACGTGACAGGGTGACAGGGTGACAAGGTGACAGGGTGACAAGATGACACAGCGTCCGACTCATTCTCCTTGTCTGTCTGACTCACCATCACCTTGTCACCTTGTCTCCCTGTCACCTTGTCACCTTGTCTCAGTGTCTCCCTGTCTGGGGCGTGCGCCTGCTGCCGCTCGGTAGAGGCAGAGTCACGTCGAATAATGAGATTGGGAGGATTCATGGTTGGGCAGCCTTTCTCGTACACTTATATGCCCGCAGCATCTGCTGACCACGAATAACGGCATCGACCTCTGGAACCATCCGCTCCCTCTGAGCCGAGGCATCCTGTTCGGCACAGCGGATCAGCGAGGCCAGATGTTGGATCAGGTCCTTGACCTGTGCCAGCCGGCGCTGGAGCATCAAGCCAGGCATTCGCCCACCCGCTTACGCGGGAGGCTAGCCAGCGGCGTTTGCTGTCTGCAATTCGGACTTCGATGGCCGCCACTTCGTCAAGGGCAGCAAGCACTCGCTGGAGCTGGACGCCGGGACATTCCCCCCGGTGAAACGCGGTGGGCAGCTCCTCTGCCAACCGCAGGGCTTTGGCATAGCAGTCTGCTTCCTCGGCATAGGCCGCGCACAAGACAACTTCGATCTCTGTGCCGTGGTCGCTCACGGTTTATCCTCCAGCCCTTTTCTGCGCTGGCGCAGTTGCTCGATCTCGCCTTCCATCTCGCGCTGCCAGCGGATGGAACTCAACTGCCATTGGGCACAGTCGGTCACCATCTCATCAACTCGTGAGTTCGCGACCTCGCGGTACATGGTTTCCGCTTCTTCCAATTTGCCCAGTCTGCGCAGACATGTGGCCGTCATGTATTGCACCGAAATTCGGACCTCGGCCCCGATGCTTTTCGGATCAACCATCTGATAGGCATGGAGCGCTCCCTCGTAGTCGCCGAGATTGAAGAGCTCTGCCGCCAGAGACAGTGCGTCAACCGGCTTGTCGTCGCCAGTGGCGAAGGCCCCTTTCGCCTTGTCCTGCTTCGGCTCCTTGGACGGCGGCTGGGGAACGAGTTTCACCGCTGCCGCGGGTGGAGCAGCAAAGCTTGCTTGTGGCGGCGGGACTGGTTTCGCGGCGTTTTTTGTCCTGTCCCGAGTACCCTGTGTGCTGGCCCTGGTCAGCAACTCGCCGAGACGGAGGCGCAGCTTGCTGATCTGCTCCGCCGTCGAGTCGCCGGGGCTGTCAGCCTCGGCAACGCCCTGGGTGCGTTCTGCCGCGAGGGCATGGCGAAGCGTCTGGAGCCTTGCCAGTTCCTGGCTCAATTGCTCCAGGCCGGTCTTCGGATTCTCCGCGGCTTCTCCTCGTCCCCAGGCCCCAGCCTGGGAACGAGGGGCAAGCGCGGCAGGGGCATCCGGAGTGCCGGCGAGCGCCGGCTGAAGAACCGACGGATCGTTAGCCGGCACCGAGACCGTACACACAAACAATCCCAGCCAGGCAATCTGTGGAAACATGGCACTGTCTTTATCGGCATTTTGTAGAGGAAGGATGAACTTTACCCGGATTGACGAAAAAACCGGTTAACGAGACTGGTCCGGAGCCGTCGATAACATGTGTGGCATGGAAAACCGTCGCAAAAACTATCGTCATTCGTTTCCCCCGGCCGAAGGAAGGCACGTGGACCTGGAGTTGCCGGCTCGCCGGGGGACCACCACCGGCGAGATTTTGGATCTGTCGATCGGCGGCATGCGGATTCGGCTCGACAAAGGGGTCGATCCACCGAAGCCGAACGATATGTTGCGTGTCCGATCGGCCATCCCGGGCATGGATGCCCGCCACGGACTCGCTTCTGCCGTGGTCTATTCTCGGACGACCCAAGACGGTCACTACTGCGGGATTCAGTTCCTGTCCTCAACGAACCCAATTGCCGACGAGAGCCGGGAGAAGGCACTGTGGCGCTTCCTCATGGACGAGCAGAGGCAAGACAAGGTGACAGGGTGACAGGGTGACAGAGTGAAGGACGTGGTACTGTCTTTGTCACCCTGTCACCTTGTCACCCTGTCCATTTCACCTCCCCACCATCCCACCACCTCACCACCTCACCACCTTTCCACCTCACTACCCTACTACTCCGCCGGCAACTGCCCCGCGTAGCAGCGAGCTGCCTGGCGATGTTCTCCTAGTTGCTCGAAGGCCTGCCCCATCAGCTTCAACACCGCCGGTACGTCCGCCTGGTGTTGTTGCTTGAGGAGCTTACGGCACCAGTCGAGGCAGTCCTGCGCGCGTTCTTCCTGCAAAGCGATCTCCGCCAGCCGGATCCGAGCGCGCGGCGCCCACTTGTCGTTGTCCGTCGCTGCCAGACTGGTGAACAATTGCAGCGCCGGTTCACGATCCTCCGCCAGGTAGAGCGACTGGGCCAGAGTGAAGGACATCTCCGCGGCCAGAGGGCCGCGCGCTTCGTGCAAGGCATTCTCATAGATCACTGCCATTTGCTCGCTCATGCCGAGTTCGTGGAAAGCCTGTCCCAACAGCAGACGTCCCGTGGGGCCGAGAAGGGGGTCTTCGCGGGCTGACAGTGCCGCGGCCAGGAGTGTAGCGGCTTCGCGGCGTGCCTGGTTGCGTTCGGGGACAGCCCGATAGCGCGCAGAGCATCCAGAAATGCAGCCACCCGGTGATACGGTTCCTGGCCAACCGGCTCGCGGTGCTCGACGAGAACGGCGTTGGCGGCGCGCGGGTTGTCGGTCAGCAGATACGCCGTGGCCAGGGCGACGGCTGCCGCCGGCTCGCCTGCCGGTCCCGGCGCGGAGGACAAGGCCCGGCGCAAGGGTGGGACTGCATGTTCGGGGTCTCCTTCGTTCAGATACATCCTGCCGATGCGCAAGTAGGCGAGTGGTGCCAACTCATGTCCCGGCGCCCGGTCGACGACTTGATAGAACGAGTTCCGTGCCGGGGCAAGATCATCCAAAAGTTGATACGTCAGTCCCCGGTTGTAGTGTGCTTCAATCACGACCGGAGAGCGCGGCAACTCGCGAAGCAGCCGTTCGTACCAGCCGGCCGCGTCGATCAGATGACCGGCAGCGAATTCCAGGTTGCCGCAGTCGAGGTAGGCAGCCGGCGTCATGGGATGCCCCGGATACGCCAGGATCACGGCACGCGAGGTCCGCATGGCCATCGTCCTGCGGTAGTCGGCAAACTGCTCTCTCGACAGGTCTTGCTCCGTGGCAAAGGCGATCGCGCCGTCGCCGATCTTCCAGACAAGGCCTAGTGGATCGGTGATGGCGTTCAAGAGGTCGGGCAGCGGCAAGTTTGCAACCATGACCACCACGGAGCGTTCGGCTATTTGCTGGCTGGCACGGGTCGACCACTCCAGCCGCAACTGGCTCTGTTCGGCGAGTCGTTCGAGGAACTCCCGCGCGGGCATTTGCCGCACGTTGGCATCTGCCAATGCTTCCTCCACGCTTGGGCCGGGGCGTTTCACCACGACGGCGCCCTCCCTTGTTTCCCCACCATCGTTCCCAAACTCGGTTTGGGAACGAGACTGAAACTCTTTCGCCGCTGTCAGCCAATCGAGAGCGCATTCGGCCGGCACATCGCCGGCTGCGTGCCCGATCACGGAATCATTGTTCGGCCCAGGCCTGTCGGGGTTCCATGCCTCCAGGGTGAGAGTGAACGCCATCAGATAGCGAGCCTCGGCCAGGAAGCGTTGCTCGGGGAGTGCCGGCTCGGCGGACTTGAGAATCATGTTGCTGAGCAAGCCTCGCGCCTCCACCGATTTTCTCAGGCGCAGCCAAACGCGGGCCTGGCCGAGTTGAGCGGACCAAAACATGTTGGGATTGGTGCTGCGGCTGGATACCGCACGGAGGTCCGCGAGCGCCTCGTCCCAGCGTCCCAGCCCTTCCCGGCAGAGGGCCGTGCGGTATTGCAGAGCATCAAGTTGAGCGGGCTCGGGCTGTAGCTGCTGATAGATGGCCAGGGCCAGATCGTATTTGCCCTGACGGAGCAGGTCATCCGCACGGGTCATCTCGGCCAGGGAATTTGCGGAAGACGGCTTAAGCTCGGCTGGCGCGGCACTGAAATCAACCGGTTGGCTTGAATGTCCACTTCTCAGCAAGACCCAGCCGGCGAGAAGGCCCAGTTGAAACAAACACAAGACCGGCCAGAGGAATGGCTTGGCCCTGGGTAGCCTTCCGAGCCTGAAGCGTAAGCGAAGACCAGCGCCAGGGCCGCCTCTGCCCGCGCCGGCGTGAGCGTTCGCCGCTGGCTCGCGGCTAGACGTCTCGGGCTGAGGTTCTGGTTCGGCAGGGGAATCGTTGCTAGTTGTCATTGGCCGCAGCTTCGTCAAATTCGTTACAAATTGCCGGCGCTTTTTGAAAGTTATCGGTCCGGCAAGAAGTTTTCTTGAGGAGCAAAATATTTCAGCAAGTTTTTCGTAAATTATTCGATCAAGTGCAGTAAGGAGAAAAGCCATGCGGATCGACAACCACCGCTCCAATCCACCTGTCAGCCAACCGAATATGCTCTACGTCTCTTCCGCTACGGAGCGGAAACCGGCGGCAGATGCCGGCGCCGCAGAGAATCTTAGTACACATACACCGGCTCCGGAGCTGACACAGCTTCTGGCCGGGGTGCGCCAAATCCCCGAAACGCGCTCGGAGCTTGTCCTAATCGCTAAACAGCGGTTGGCCTGTGGGGATTATTTGACGCGGTTTGCTGCTGACCAAACAGCAGAGGCAATCTTGGCAAGTTGACCAGAAAGGATGAAGGATGAAGGATGAAGGATGAAAAGAGGCGGAGCAAACTGTCCTCTTGTTGCTTCATCCTTCATCCTTCATCCTTCATCCTTCATCAGGGATGAATTGATTGTGCCGATTGTAACGACCCACTCTCCTGCCGAGTGTCGTTGTTTCGCTCCACTTCAAGCAAGTCTACGCAGGGCAATTCGATAACTTGGGAAAGGAAGATAACATCGGCAGGGTGCGCCGCATCAAGAAATTACTCCAAAATTTGCGCAAAGGAGATTTGTTCAATGAGTTTGGCAATCAACACCAACGTGACGTCCATGATCGCACAGCAGAACCTGTCGCGGACGTCGTCGAATCTGGCCACCTCACTGCAGCGGCTGTCTTCAGGCTTGAAGATCAACAGCGGTGCTGACGGTCCTGCCGCCCTCGTCATTTCCCAGGAGCAGCAATCACAGATTGCCGGCTTGCAGGCCGCCATCGACAACACCAGCAAGGGCGTGTCCATGATTCAGACGGCCGAAGGCGCCCTCAGTGAAATCAACACGCTTCTCACCAAGGTGCGTGGCCTGGCGGTCGATTCGGCCAACGCGGCCGTGAACGACCCTACCTCTCTGACAGCCAACCAGTCTGAAATCACCAATGCCCTGGAAACCATCACCAACATTGCCAAAACCACGCAATTCGGCTCCACGAAACTGCTGGACGGCACTCTGGGTGCAGTCACCACGCAGACCAATCTCGCCGCTGGAAACACCTCAATATTTGAGTCATCCAAGACGACCGGTCTGGATGCCATGAACTTGCCCGTTGGCACGTATAAGTTGGAGATTACCCAGCCCAAGGTCGATGACAAGGCGTCCACCGTGACACACGTACTCACGGCCGAGACGGGCGTGGATCATGCAAACTTCTTCAATGACGGAGCCACAGTACCCACCGGTGTCGATGCCTCTGCTGTTACAAACGACTCTGTGTTCCAGGAAGCCGGCCAGATCAGCGTGGGCAAGTACGCCGTTTCCTACAGTTTGGGCGATACGGTAGGAGATACCATTGCTGCGCTCAACAATGTCAGCGGCAACCAGTACACGGTTTCGCTCAGTGACACGGATCACAAGTTCACGGTTACGGCGAAGGCTGGTAATGGTGCCGCCGGCGACGGCGCGGTGTTGAGAATCGCGGGCAGCACTTACCAGGGCGAAGTAACGCCTACCACCGGCGGTGTGACCGCGGTACATGATGCCGCGGGTAAGATCGTTGATTCGAACGGCAATACGGTGGCGAATTTGGTGGCCAAGACTGGTTCTGACGGCACAGTGCTCGTCAATAGCAATGTTGCGGGACAAGATACCATCGAATTCGACCTCGCCAACGACAATGACACCTCTCCTTCCGGCGCGTATGCCGTAGCCGGAACGAAATATAGCGTCTACAGCGTGGCTACTGCCGGCAACGGTGCCGTTTTCCAGATCGGTGGGAACGCGGGACAAACGGCGTCGATTTCTATCGGTGACATGCAGGCGTCAGCCCTGGGCACCGGCGCGTTGGAACAAGACGGAATAACCCCCAATTCGTTTGCCAGTCTCGCAGACATCAATGTCCAAACTGGCAGCGCTCAGGATGCTCTCGCTGTCATCGACAAGGCCGTCAGCGAAGTCAGCACGTTGCGTGGCAACTTGGGGGCCTTCCAGGCGAACACGCTGCAAGCGACCGCCACAAACTTGCAGACCACCTTGAGCAACACGGCCGCCGCGGAATCGACCATTCAGGACACCGATTTCGCCGCGGAAACGGCCAACTATACGAAGGACCAGGTATTGCTCCAGGCCGGCACCACCGTCCTGGCCAATTCCAACCAGATCCCGCAACTTGTGCTGCAACTGCTCAAGTAACGAGGGACAGTGACAGGATGACAGCGGATGACAGGATGACAGCGGATGACAGGATGACAGCGGATGACAGGATGACAGCGGATGACAGGATGACAGGATGACAAGATGACAGCATTACACTGGACTCGTCCGGTCATCTTGTCATCTTGTCATCTTGTCATCTTGTCATCCTGTCAAACGCCCATGGGAGGAAACCGATGGCCAGCGCAACAGTCGATGGATTGGTCAGTGGACTCAATACCACGCAGCTCATTAACGGACTTCTGAGCATCGATCAGCAACGCGTCACGAATCTGCAAAACCAGCAACAAACCGAGACACAACAAGAGACCGCCTTCAAGGGCATCGAGGCCCAGTTGCTCAGCTTGCAATCCCAGGCCACGAGCCTGGCGCAGGTCGGCAACAATAGCGTCTTCAATGTCAAGACCGTCACATCTTCCAACAGCAACCTTGCCACGGCTGCCGCTTCCAGCAACGCCGCGCCGGGCACCTACACTGTCACGGTCAATAACCTGGCGCAAGCGCATGAAATTGCCTCGCAAGGCTTCGACAGTGCAAGCAGTCTCATCGCCAAGGGCACGTTGCAGATACAAGCCGGTTCCGGCGCGGCTACCACGATCACCATCGACACCACCACCAACACGTTGCAAGGGCTGGCCACAGCCATCAACAAATCGGGGGCTGCCGTAACAGCATCAGTCGTTAATGACGGCAGCGGCGTGCAACCGTACCGGTTGCTGCTCGTTGCCACCCAGACCGGGACCGATAACGCCATCTCCCTGACCAACAACCTGACCGATACCTCGGGCGGAGCAGTCACGCCGCTGTTCGACACCACCGTCCAGCAGGCCGCCAATGCCTCGATCACGCTCGGCACGGGCGCCGGCGCGCTGACCATCCAAAGCGACAGCAATCAGGTGGACAACGTCATCAACGGCGTGACCATCAATCTGGCGGGAGCCGACAAGACGCAACCAGTGACCCTGACTGTTGCCAACGACACAAGCAAGGTCTCCGACGCCGTCAATTCCTTCGTGCAGGCGTATAACAGCGTCATTCAGAACATCGATCAGCAGACCACCTACGATCCTACCACGAACACAGGCGGCTCGCTCCTCGGGCAAATGGACGCAACCGCGATCGAGGACCAGGTTCGCGATGCCGTCACGAGTATCGTGCCCGGCGTCAATCCGAAGCTGAACAACCTTACCGCCCTCGGCATCACGACGAATGATCAAGGGCAACTAACGGTGGACAGCACGCGGTTGTCGGCGGTGCTGAACGGGCAGGTGAGCGGCGTCACCCTCGACGACGTCAGCCGGCTCTTTGCCCAGGTGGGCAGTTCCACCAATCCCGGCGTGCAGTATGTCACGGCCGGCGCCAACACCGTGGCCAACGGCGTCCCCTATCAGGTGTATATTACCCAGGCGGCGGCGCAGGCGAGCATTACAGCCGGCTCCCAGCTCGCCCAGACCTTGCCCAGCATCGACAACTCGAACAATATCTTTACGATCACTGTGGATGGCAAGACTTCGGACACCATTACGTTGACGCCTGGAAGCACCTACACAGCATCGAGTCTGGCCCAGGAAGTGCAGAAGCAGATTATCGCCAGCACGGTGCTTGCGGGACGGCAGGTGGCGGTGAGTGTAGATAGCAGCAATCACCTGGTTATCACTTCCAGCAGCTACGGCTCCAAGTCGGAAGTCACGATCGGCAGCGGAAGCGCTCTGTCGGTTCTCGGGTTTGACGGTTCGGAGACGAACCACGGCACGGACGTGGCGGGCAAATTCGTGGTCAACGGCGTGGACGAAGCGGCTACCGGGAGCGGGCAGGTGCTGACGGGCAATTCGGGCAATGCCAACACGTCGGGCCTGGAGATAGTAGTAAGCCTGACTCCGGCACAAATCCAGTCCGGTCCAGAAGCCACTCTAACCGTAACTCGCGGCATCGCCGCCAGCCTGGGAACCATACTCAACAATCTGACCGATCCGATCACTGGCCGCCTGAAGTCGATTGACGACCAGTACCAGAGCCAGCTGACGGACATTCAGCAGAACATCACCCAGCAAAACGCCTACATCGCACAGAAGCAGCAAACACTGCTGACGGAATTCACCGCCATGGAGCAGACGCTTGCCCAGCTTCAGGCGACGGGCAATTTTTTATCGGCACAGCTCAATGCGGCCAGTATTTTCAACGGCCAGGCCGCCAATATCAATACGCCGAGCGTGGGTAGTCTGAACATTGGCAGCACCAGCTCGGGCAGCTCCAACACGAGCGGCTCGAACACAAGCAGCAGCTCCAACTCAGGTAGTTAGTGAGTGGTGAGTGGTGAGTGGTGAGTAGAGAATCAGTAGACAGTAAGCAGTAGGCAGTAAGCAGCCAGAAAACTTCTGCTTCGCTGCCTACTGCCTACTGCCTACTGCCTACTGCCAACCGCCTACTGATTCACCACTCACCAACCCGGTTGAGGTACGTCATGAACCCCTATTCCACATACATGCAACAACAGACCGTCGGTTGGACCCGCATCGATCTCTTGCTGGCCCTGTTCGACGGGGCCATCGAGCGGTTGTTGAAGGCACGGGAAGAGCTCGAGCGCGGCGACGCCCTGGCGGCGACTTCACTCCTGGCGCGGGCCCAGCTCATCGTTGCCGAGCTGGCCGCCGGCATCGACCTGCGGCACGGGGAGTTGCCCCGCAACCTGCTGCGGCTATATACGTTCGCCGCACAGAGAATTCAACTGGGCAAGACCGAAAACATCGATGAGGCGTTGCATATCCTGAACATCCTACGCGAAGGGATGCAAGGCATTCGGGAAGAAGCGCGTACAGCTCGAACGGGACGGCAAGATTCCCCCGGTGAACAACGTCAGCAGTCTGCAGATGACCGCGTGATCCCGGACCCTCCGGAGAAGAAAGTTCTTCGCTCGCGCCGGAAAGTTCTTCCGATCATCCTTGCCTGCCAGGACAACCACGGCAGCTTTCACTTTGCGCAACCCTGGTTTCTGCACGAACTTGCAAAAACGCTACTTGCCATTTCTCTTACCCCACCGTAATTGGGCACGCCCTTTGCTGAAGGACTCGATCATGATTCAAGGCATGTACAGTGCCGCCACGGCGGTCGATGCGCTCGGGCAGAGCCAAGATGTCGTGGCCCAGAACATAGCGAATGCCACGACGCCTGGCTACCGCCGCCAGGCCGTCGTCTTCGAGACTTTGGGGAATGGACAGTCCCAGGAATCCACGCCAAGCCCTAGCTCCGTGGGCACACGGGTAGCAAAGGTTTTCACGGAATTCACGCCAGGGGACTACCAGTATACAGGCAACTCGCTCGACCTGGCTGTACGCGGCGACGGCTTCTTCGTGCTCGACGGACCGAAAGGCCCGCTTTATACACGCAACGGAGTCTTTGAACTCAATGGCAAGGGAGAACTCCAGGCGAAGGGTGGATTGCCCGTGGAAGCGGTCTCGGGCCGGATTACCATTCCGCCTGAAACCTCGCAGATCTCCATCAGTGCCGACGGCACGGTCATTGCCAACAACACGGCCGTCGGCCAGTTGCGGCTGGCTCGCTTCGATGATCCGCGCCAACTCGTCGTCGCCGGCACGACGCTGTTCAAAGCGCCCACGGGCGTGGAAGCACAGAACGGAGGCGGCACGGTGCTGCAAGGTTACCGAGAGGGATCGAACGTACAGGTGGTAAATGAAATGGCCCAGATGATTGCCGGCATGCGGCAGTACGAAGCGGCGCAGCGTGCCATGCGTGCGCTTTCCGACGCGGCGCAACAAAACAGTAGGCCGTAAGCAGTAAGCAGTAAGCAGCCAGAACCCTACTGCCTACTGCCTACTGCCTACTGCCTACTGGGGTGACAAGGTGATGTAGAGGACAATAAACATGATCAAAGCTCTCTTTACCAGCGCCACCGGCATGAACGCCCAGCAGCTCGTGGTGGACAACACCGCCAACAACCTGGCAAACGTCAACACGGCTGGCTTCAAGCGCAGCCAGGTGAACTTCGCGGACCTGATTTACGTCACCAAGCAGCGGCCTGGGACCGAAGTGGCCCAGGGGCTGCAAGCGCCGACCGGGCTGCAGATTGGCAGCGGTGTGCGTGTCGCCGACAACACCAAAATCTTCACGGCGGGAACAGCCCAGAACACTAACAACCAGTTGGACCTGGCCATCGAAGGGGACGGCTTTTTCAAGATTACCATGCCCAATAATGATCTCCGCTATACGCGTGCCGGCTCTTTCCGCATGAATTCCACGGGAGAGATCGTGACGTCTGACGGCTTCGCGCTTCAGCCGAAAATCACCATCCCCCAGGATACCCTCTCCGTCGGCATCGGCAACGACGGCACCGTGTCCGTGACGACTGCTTCTGCCCCGACCAAGCCCACGGTTGTCGGCAATATCACGCTCACCCGCTTTCCCAACGCGGCCGGACTGAGCAGCGAGGGGAGCAACCTGTTCGCGGAGACGGCCGCCTCCGGTGCTCCTCAGGAAGGCGTTCCCGGACAAAATGGCGTGGGTACGCTCCGCCAGGGCTTCGTCGAAGGCTCCAACGTGGATGTCGTTCAGGAATTGGTGAACTTGATAACGGCTCAGCGCGCTTACGAATTCAACACGAAAGCCATCCAGGCATCGAATGAGATGCTCTCCGCCACCAACAATCTTGTGAGCTAGCCAATGACAAACAGCAAAGTGCGACATGCTGGACCGAGCCTGAAGCGTCAGCGAAGACGGGTAGAACGGATTGCTAATCCGTTCCACACGGTGGGGCTGTGCCTGGTGTGGGCTGCGACCGCCGTCGCCGCCCCACCCGCGACTGGGCCGACGGATGATGTCGTGGTCGTGACGGTGCGTTCCATGTCCACAGTCATGGCGGCGCACGTCTTGGTGGGTGACGTGGCCGATGTTCGAGGCGGCAGCGCGCAGCTCCGTGAGCAACTCGTCCGATTGGATCTCGCCGATGCGCCCCACGCTCACCAGAGCATTGCGATCCCGGCCAACCAGATTGCTTGTCGTATTCAAGTCGCCGGAATCGATCCCAGGCTTTTCCTTGTTCGAGGGGCAGAAAGCGTAACGGTTCGGCTGTCAGCCCGCCTCCTTGCTGGCGCTGCGGGCTGGTATGACGAAGGATACCAGCCCGCAGCGCCAGCAAGGGTGGGCCGGATTGATAACCCGGCCTACACAGAAGGAGGCGTGAGACAGGCACGTTTCCAGCCGCCTTTCAGAACCGGAGCGCCAAGCGACGGCAACCAGGTTGGGCCCTCGCTTGGCGCTCAGGTTCTGCCCAAAGCGCCTGTTCTCATCAAACAGCGCGAACTGGTTCAGCTCGTGGCTCGGGTCGGCCCGCTCGAAATCAAGGCCAAGGGCGAGGCCCTGCAGGACGGCAAGGCCGGCCAGTTGATCCGCATCAGAAACGTCGATTCCAGCGTAATCGTTGTGGGCCGGGTCGTTGAACATTCGGTTGTTGAAGTGGCACCATGAAGGATACCAGCCCGCAGCGCCAGCAAGGGTTACGGCAGGCCCTTGCTGGCGCTGCGGGCTGGCATCCTTCATCCTTTGTGAAGGATAATTGCCGTGAGACATTACCGACTACTATTGCTCCTTGCCGCGCTGATGAGCGCTGGATATGTCCGCGCCGATTCGATCTGGCAGCGACGCGAGTCGAACAGCGCTTACCTGTTTGTGGATTCGCGCGCCGGAGAGTGGGCGACCTCCTTACCATTGTCGTCCAGGAAACCACCGGCATCGACGACAATGACCAGCGGCAGATGCAGAAGGACACCAATACCAGCGGCTTGTTCAACTTCAAGGGGACGTCGACCGGCAACGTGGCCAGCCGGGCGGCGGCAGCCGACTTCAGTGCTCAAACGGGGTCGAGCCGGTCGTTTTCAGGTTCGGCCAAGTACACCAGCGACCGCAACTTTACCGATAACATGACGGTCATGGTCATTGATGTGCTGCCCAACGGCAACCTCGTCATTGAAGGATTCCGGCGCCGAGTGGTGAACAAGGAGGAACGAGTGCTGCGCGTCACCGGCCTGGTTCGCCCGTTGAACATCGGACCGGGAAACATCGTACTATCGCAATACATCGCCAACCCCCACTTTAGTTACGTAGGCAAAGGTCCTGACTCCAGCTTCAGCAATCAGGGTTGGATTGGCAAGATCATGAATCGAGTGTGGCCGTTTTGAAATAAGGATGAAGGATGAAGGATGAAGGATGAATAAGAACAAAAGGATGAAGGATGAAGGATACCAGCCCGCAGCGCCAGCAAGGGGTACGGCAGGCCCTTGCTGCCACGGCGTCCTTCATCCTTCATCCTTCATCCTTCATCCTTCATCCTTTCTTAGTTGAGCCATGCGTGAAGGTGTGAAATCTACAATCTGGTTGGCAGCACTGTTCCTCTTCGCCTCGACCGCCCAGGCCGGGGTGAGAATCAAGGACATTACGGACTTCCAGGGTGCGCGCGGCAACTATCTTCTGGGCATCGGCCTGGTCGTCGGCCTCGACGGGTCCGGCGGCAAGATGCTTACCACCCAGCAAGTGGCCGTGGACATGCTTCAGAAGTTCGGTATCGGCTCGAAAATCGTAGCCGACAACAAGGGAGACAGCATCTACAAGTCGGGCAACGTCTCCCTGGTCACGGTGACGACCGAGATCGGCCCATTCACGCGTTGTGGCAGCCGGCTCGACGTAACCGTTTCCATTTACGACGATGCCAGCAGCTTGCAGGGCGGCACGCTGCTGTCCACTCCTTTGCGGGGAGCAGACGGCGTGGACTATGCACTGGCCCAGGGGCCGATCTCCGTTGGCGGTTTCAGCTTCAGCGGCAAGGCGGCCAGCTCTCAGAAGAACCATCCCAATGTCGGCCGGATTGCCGGGGGCGCCATCGTGGAACACGAAGCTCGCGGGGACATCGTGTGCAACGGCCAGATGCGTCTGTTGCTCAGGGAGGCCGACTATACGACTGCTCGGGCCATCACCAAGGTCATCAACGACGAATTCCCGGCCAGCGCCGTCACCCTGGACGCCGGCACCGTGCAGGTGTTCGTGCCCCGCAACCGGCTTGCGAACCTGGTCGGTTTTGCCAGCGAACTCCTCCTGCTTGAGGTAACGCCTGACGCACCGGTGCGCGTGGTCATCAATGAGCGCACCGGCACCATCGTCGCGGGGGAGCAGGTGAAAATTGCCACGGTAAACATCGCCCACGGCAACCTCGCCATCGTCACGAACGAGGAGCCGCAGGTATCCCAGCCGGCGCCGTTCAGCAAAGGGCAGACTACCGTGGTGCCGCGCACGAACCTCGGCGTCACTGAGCAAGGCGGGGGCCTCAAGGTCGTGACCCGGTTGGTAACAGCGGCCGAGTTGGCCCGTGCCCTGAATGCCCTGGGGGTGACGCCGCGCGACCTGATCGCCATCTTCCAGGCCCTCAAGCAGGCAGGGGCGCTGCACGCGGAATTGATTGTCATGTAGCGTTTAGCGACGCTTCAGAGAAGCGTGGGGTTGGGGTGAGGGGTAAGGGGAAAAACGGATGGATGCTCTTGGTCCCACAGCCATGCCGGCACTGCAACTCGGTGCTTCACCAGAGGCGCTCGCCGCCCAGGCGCATCCAGGGGACAGCCGGTCCGCCGCCGCCGTCGCCACCGGATTCGAGAGCTTGTTCCTGGCACAACTCATCAAGGAAATGCGGCAGACGCTGGAACCGGGTACACTGTTTGGCAGCGACAGCGGCGACATTAACGGCGGCCTGTTCGATCTGTATCTCGGCCAGCACCTGGCGCAAGCCGGCGGCATGGGAATCGCTGCCATGGTGAAACAACAACTGGAGAAAAGTCATTAGTCATTGGTCATTAGTCATTAGGAAAAGCCAGACGGCAAACAACTAATGACTAATGACTAATGACTAATGACTAATGACTAATGACTAATAACACTTCGCACATTGCGGAACCGCACGCCACCAGACTGTTCCTGACTTGCCTGGCGCACCTGGAACAAGAAGAGGCGCTGCTCGGCGCTACTCTCACGTCTTTGCACCAGGTTCGTGCCGCCCTCGTGAGCGGCAACCTGCAAGCCTTGAGGACGGCACTGACACCGCAGGCACATACGGCGCGGGCCGGCGAGGAGTTGCGCCACAAGCGGGACTTGCTCCGGCGGGAGTTGGCGGCCGTGATGGGCATCGCTTGGGAATCGGTCACCGTGCAGATGCTAGCACTGCGTTTGCCCGATGAGAGAGGAGATCGCCTGGCACGCTGCCGTGAGCGCCTGCGAAACATGGCGACGGAAGTAGATCATGTTAATCAGGGCAATGCCGCCCTGGTCTGGCACTGCCTGAACTTCATGCAGGGGCTGCTGGTGGAGATCACCGGCGGCGAATCGAGCGGCGCTCGCTACAACGCCGGAGGCCGGCGGCAGGAACCAGGATGCGGCTCCTTGATCCAGGCGCGAGGTTGAGTAGTATCCTCATTTGACTTGAAGAAACCCGGTTTCTCAGAGAAACCGGGCTTCTGACCCGAGGTTGAACGGATGGCTATATCGAGCATGAACACTGGCCTGTCCGCGCGTACAGACCGATCAGCGCGCCTGGAAATCATCGGCAATAACATTGCCAATGCCAGCACGCCCGGCTATCATCGCCAGGTTGCGCAACTGGTCGAACTCCCTCCCAACGAACAGGGTGCTCTGTCCATCGGTTCGGGTGTGGACATCGCCGACATTAGCCGAGCGCACAACGTCTTCCTGGAACAGGCCATCACGAGCCAAACCGCGCAGGCGTCGAACACGAGTTCTCAGCTCGACATTCTACAGCAGATTCAAACACAATTGGCCCCTGGCGACAGCGATGTTGGGACCTTGCTGGAAAGCTTCTTCAATCAGCTCGAACAGCTGTCCTCACAGCCGAACGACACGGCGCAGCGTCAGATCGTCCTCGGTGGCGCGAGCGCTCTTGGCAACCAGTTCAATTCGCTGGCAGGTTCCCTCGACCAAACCAACAGCGGCATCGAGACCCAGTTGAATGTGCTGACAAACCAGGTGAACTCGCTGACCGGGCAGATTGCCGCCTTGAATACCCAGATTGGCACCTCCGAAGCGAGCGGTCTCCAGGTCAATGATCAATGCGACCAGCGCGATCAGCTCATCAATCAACTGGCCAATCTCGTGAATGTGCGAACCGTTGAACAACCGCTCGGGCAAACGACCGTGCTGGTAGGTGGCGTGCCACTCGTCCTTGGCAGCCAAAGCACAAACGTTCAGTTCGCCAAGGATCAGTCCAATAACGCAGTTCTGACGGTCGCTGGCAGCCAGCAGCCGCTAAACATCACCGGTGGGCAAATCGGGGGCTTGCTCCAGGTGCGGAATCAAGTGTTGCCCAATTACCGGCAACGCCTCGATACCTTGGCCCAGGGCCTGATGCAAGGGCTGGACGGCATCCACGCGACCGGCCTCGGTCTCAATGGCCCGTTCAACAATCTGTCGAGCCTGCGCAGCGTCAGCGACGTCACGGTGCCGCTCGCCAAGGCCGACACGAAGTTTCCGATCCAGGCCGGTTCCCTCTTCATCAGCGTCACCAATCTGTCCACCGGCCAGCGAACGCTCAACGAGGTCAAGATCGATCCGAGCACGCAGAGCCTGAACGACGTGGCCAACGCCATCAGCGGCGTCGGCCACCTCCAGGCCCTGACCGACAGCCAGAGCGGCACTCTGAAAATCCTGGCTCAGTCCGGTTATGCGTTCGACTTCGCCGGCCAGATTCCCACCGCCCCACAGAGTTCCACCATCACGGGCACGGCGGTGCCACAAATCGGCGGCGCCTATACGGGGACTAACAACGACGCCTACACGTTCCAGGTCGTGGGGAGCGGGACCGTGGGACAGGCTTCCAGCCTGTCGTTGCACGTCCTGAACTCGGCGGGCAACCTGGTCACGGCACTCAACATTGGCCAGGGTTATGAGCCAGGTTCGACGCTGCAAGTGGCCAACGGCGTGACCGTGCAGCTCTCGGACGGCACGGTCAACGACGGCGACAGCTTTTCTACGCAAGTGATAGCCAAACCCGACACCGCCGGGTTCCTGACTGCTCTCGGCTTGAACACTTTCTTCACCGGCAGCACGGCCAGCGACATCCAGGTTAATCCCGACCTGCTGGCCCAACCTCAGGATCTGGCGGCATCACGCAGCGGCCAGCCCAACGACGGGTCAAACTTGCAGGCCATGGTGGCGCTGCGTGACAAGCCTGGTCTGGCGAACGGCACTCAGACCTTCAGTCAGTTTTACGCTGCCATGGTTGGCGATGTGGGCACGCAAGTCCAGGGACTGACTCAACGCCAGAGTGCCGACCAGGTATTGACCCAGAACCTTCAGGCCCAGCAGCAGAGCGTCTCCGGCGTGGATCCCAACGAGGAGCTGATCCAGATGCTTCAGTTCCAGCGCTCGTTTCAAGCAGCGGCGCGCTACGTCGAGCGCGATCGATGATAGCTTGAACAACCTGTTGCAAATTTTGTGAGTAGGACTCATGAACCTCCGCACTACACCCCTGACCCTGGTCAGCGAAGCCGTCACGGCCGCGCGCGAACAGTTCGATCAGTTGGCAAATCTACAGCAGCAGGCAACCACGGGCAAACGAATCCTGTCTCCCTCCGACGACCCGCTGGGCTCGGTCACCGTGATGGGTCTACAGGCGCAAAGCGGGCGGATGGACACCTACCTCAGCAATATTCAGGATGCCCAGGCCACGTTGAACACAAGCGTCTCCGCCTTGCAACAAGTCAACACTATTCTCACGCAGGCCAAGTCCATCGCCATTCAGGGCGCCCAGGCCGGCAATGACGCGACTTCCAACGAGGCCCTGGCCCAGGAAGTAGACGGTTTGCTCAATCAGTTGCTCGATGTGGCCAACACGCAGCAGAACGGGCGCTATATTTATGGCGGCACAGCGGGAAACACTGCCCCCTTCGCCGTCACTGCCACTGACGGCCAGGGACGGCCCCTGTCCGTGGCGTACCACGGCGCGGAGGACAGCGTCGAAGCGGGCATCAGCCCAACGCAGACAGTATCGACTCTCTATCCCGGCGACCAGGTCTTTCAAAGCCGGCAACGCAGCCAGACGGTGATAACCGGGGGCACCGGAGCAACCGCGGGCTCGGGCACCGACAGTGCCACCGGCCAGGGCACGCTGACGGTGCAACACACGGCCACGATCTATGCGTCTGGCTCCGGGATCCAGGCTGGGACCAGTTCAGCGGCCGGCGACACCATTCTCGGCCCGGCCGGTGTGCATCATCTGTCAATTAACGACACGAGCGGCACCGGCGCCAGCGGCACCATTTCGCTCGATGGCGGCCCGGCTGTCGCTTTCACGAATTCCGACACGGATTTGAAGATCACGGGGCCTGACGGCGGGGTTGTTTACGTCGACGCCAGTGCCATCGCGCCCGGTTTCAATGGCGATGTTTCCATCACCGCGAACGGCACTCTCTCCGTGGACGGCGGCAAAAGCACTGTGGCCGTTGATTTCAGCGCCAACCAGACCGTGAAGGACAGTGTGACCGGAGCGGTCACCAACATCAACAGCACGAACATCACCCAAACTGGTGCCGATCACATCGACCATCCCGGCACCTACGATGCCTTCCAGATTCTCATGGCCGTCCGCGATGACCTGCGGAACCCACAAATCTCCGAGGCTCAACTTTCTCAATCCCTGTCGGGCCGCATTGGTGAATTGCAGCGTGTGCAAGGCACTGTGCTGACCACCGTCGGCAAGCAATCGGCTGATCTCACCAACTTGCAAGCGCTCCAGAATCGCATTCAGGATGTTCAACTCGGGACAAAGCAGAACATCAGTAACCTCCAGGATGCCGACATGAGCCAGGTGGCCCTCGAACTCCAAGCACAGCAGAACCTGTTGCAATACACTCTCCTCACGGCTTCCAAGCTCCTAAACCAAAGCCTGTTGGACTTTTTGAAATAGTAGTGAGTGGTGAGTGGTGAGTGGTGAGTGGTGAGTAAAGAATCAGTAGACAGTAAGCAGTAGGCAGTAAGCAGCCAGAAAACTTCTGCTTCGCTGCCTACTGCCTACTGCCTACTTCCTACTGCCAACCGCCTACTGATTCACCACTCACCAACCTTGACAGGAGGGCGAACGTGAGCACTGCCACTGCGAAACCCACACGCATGAGGCCTGTATTCATTCTGACCCTTATCATTCTGCTCGTCGCTACGGCGGTAGCGCTTCGCAGCCGCTCACAGCCTGACCGGATGGCCGCATCTCTGGCAGCCATCGAGCAATCACTGGACGCCCAACGAGAGGCATGGAAGAACGGTAACCTGGACGGGTTCATGGACGCCTACTGGGAATCCGACGAGCTAATTCTCATTACAGGCGATACCCATTTGGCGGGCTGTCAAGCCACGTTCCAGCACTACCAGGAACGTTACCAGGCCAAAGGACAGGAGATGGGCTTGCTCACGCTGAAAGGCCCCATCCAGATGCTCGATTCACGGAATGCTCTGGTGTGGGGAGAGTGGCAGGTTGTGACAAGCAGCCAGAAACGCAGCGGGCGATTCAGCCGGGTTTACAAGAAGTTGCCGTCAGGCTGGCGGATCATTCACGAAAATACAACGATGTGACCGGCTACAGGCGGTTGTCCATCAGTAGGCAGTAGGCAGTAGGCAGTAGGCAGTTGATTTATGGACTGCCGACTGCCATCTGGATGCAACATCTCAACTTGGGCATAGAGTTCACTTACTGATCTTCCAGACTAACCCGCGCGTTACGCAGAATCATCACCGGCGTCTGATCCGGAGTGGACACTGTCAGATTGTTGTAAAGAAGTCTAGAGGTGTAGATAGCCGGGCGAAAGAGTATACGATAATAGAATCGGAGACATTTTGACTCGGAGACCTTGCTGGAAAAAGAGGTGAACCATGATCGGAGCAACATCCGGCGTAAACAGCATCTACACGGCATCACAGTTACAGTCGATCAATTCGCTCGGGAGTTCGAGCGCTTCATCAAGCGCAGCTGGCGCTGGTCAAACTGGCCAGAGTTCCGCCAACATCTCCCCGCTGGCACAGTTGCTGAGCGATCTCCAGCAGTTGCAGGCCAAGAGTCCAGACCAGTTCAAGCAGGTCGTCACGCAGATCGCCAGTCAGCTTCAAGCGGCAGCGCAGCAGCAGGGCCAGACTAGCCAGGGACAATTTCTGACGGACCTGGCCGGCAAATTCCAGAACGTAGCCAGTACCGGTGACCTTTCCCAATTGCAGCCGCATCACCACCATCACGGCCATCACGCCCATGGCGCCTACAATCAGAGCGGCCAGCCCGTGTCGTCGACTACCAGCAACACCAGCAGTCAGACCGGATCCAGCACCGATCTTCAGCAACTCTTCACGTCCCTCATCAGTGAAGTGAAGCAAGCGCTGGGGACCTGAAACACGACGTCGTTGACAGTGCGTGCAAAAATTCAAGTCTATGGAAAGCAGAGAGGGTCCTTCTGCCCGTTCCTGCGTTGTTCGAAAAGACGCTTGACGCGTTCAACATCTTGCTGGTTTCCTGGCGAAGGATGGAAGACCAGGTAAGTCAGCCAGCCAAAACCCATTGTCAACGCCACGACAAGGACGATAGGGCCTACGAGAGCTCTGAGTTTTGTGGATAATTTGCAGCGGGGTTGAGGAATCGCCGCTCTGGGAGTAGTGCGTGTAGGCATGTCATCACCTTGGTTGTTTGGATGACCTTGCTCGAACGGTTGAGGCAGTGCCTGCATAATTGATAGTTCGGTTTCAATGCAACTGAAACTTCACAACGCTGGGATTGGCCCCCCAAAAAAATGTCTCAACCATGCCTCCCTTTGCCTCACGGTCTACCTGTCAGTCCCAATATAAGGTGGTGATCAACTTGGCGGGTTTGACGGAATGAAGCATCGTATCTTGCCCGTTCTGGTCGTCGTAGCAAAACCCGTAGGACTTGTGATTGATGCTGTGGTCGTGCAAGAACTTGGCGTAGTAGTTGGCTGGCGCTGCCAGGTAGTATTTGCTGGCATCTTTCCAGTTCTCTGGTTCTCCCAGGACGTGGCGATTGATGGCGGCACAGAATTGGGGGAGACCGGTCATGATCCCTGTGCCCAGGAATGCTTCCCGCGTCGTCGGTTTCCTGGGGCAGTGGTGCTTCTCGCCCTTGGGACCGGTGAACGTGAGGGCGGTGCCGGCCACTTTCTTCGTCCAGCCGTTCTCGGTCTTCTCGGTGGCGTACTTGTCCCAGACCTCGTCAATGTACTGGTCGAAGTACTTGGCGTAGGGTTTGCCCTTGTCGAAATCACTGCCGATATACGGTTCAACATCGCCGCGGCAGGGCGCGACGATCCGCTGGGCGCCCTTGATGCACGACTGGAATTCCTTGGGCAACTCTTTCCTGGCCGCCTCGAAAAGGGCGGACCGGGACTCGGTGATCCCAACCTTCCTGGACTTCCCGTCAGCATCGAAGATTTCCATGGTCAGCGGGATGACGAACTCGTTAACCTGAGTCGTGTTGCCCCACCAGCCGCTGGCAACGTGGGCAAACTCGATGAAATCGGTGTACGTCTCGGTGCCGGTGGTCATCTTGATGTAGATCCGCAGATGATCGCCCATGCGCACCGGGAACCCTTTCACTTCGGCCAGCGACTTGTAATTCTTGTCGTCACCCAAGCTCAGGCTGATCTGCTCATCCTTGAACTTGCCCTTGGTGTTGTTCACGAACTGGTAGAACAGACCGCTATCGGCTGGAGGAGTCTTATTCTCCCTTTCGGCCGCTGGCGCCTTCTTGTCCTCAGCCAGGATCGCCGTCGGTGTCAGGGCGAGACCGGCCCCGATGGTGCCCATGCTAATAAGGAATGAACGACGCGTCAGTCGTCCTGTCATGTCAGATCTCCTTGCTTGGTGTGTTGATCCGCCTGAATAGGACCCCACTGGTTCGCTCCCGTTTCCACGGTCCTCCGTGGGAACAGGGGCTGGCGTTCCCGCGGAGGACCGTGGAAACGAGGACAACTCGTGATGTAGTGGATTGTATACCGCAGGACGATGGCTGCAAGGATTGTTTCTCGTGTTCCGTGTCTGGAACACTCTTGAAACACGAAACCGCAAGCGCGGGCTCGCTTGCGGTTTCTCCGGGTACCTGACTATCAGGATTTTCACTTCTTCGCGACGAATAGCTTGTCGATCTCTTCGTCGCTCAGCTTATCCTTGCCGTTGTTGGCGTCGATGGCGAGGACGGTGTTGGTCGGCGTCACCCAGACGACGTAGTTGCCGAGCTGGTAAACGTCCCTGACCTGAGGATGCCGTTCCATGATGCGGAAGTAGGCCTCGCTCTGGGCCTTCACGGTCACAACGGGCATCTTGGCGTCGAACTGGTCGTCGATCCAGACGCCGCCGATCTCCATGCAGTTGCGGCCCTGAACGTTGCGGTACGCCGTCTGCTGCAGCTGGCTCTGGTTGCGCAGGTTGTTCGTTTGCACCGACAGATCGACGCCGAGCCTGCCGGCCTGGACGGCGTTTTGATCGCGGCGAGCGAGCGCCTCACGGGCCTGGTCGTAGGCTTGCACCTTTTCTTTGGTGGCATTCAGGGGCACGCTGCCTGTCGGTTGTACTGCCGGTGCCGGGCCATTGAATGCTTGCTGCGCCAACCCCATACGATTGCACGGCAAGCTGGCCGGCCGAGGGCTGCACTTGCTTGGCGTAGTCGGCCACAGGAAGGGACGCCATGGTAGGGCTTGACGACTGCTGTAGGACCCCGGAACACCTGAGGCGTAACTTCCGTATGGAACAGCGGTATGGGGTGGCGGTGCAGTGGGGAGGGGAGCCACGGTGGCTGGGGAAGGTTGCATCGCTAACCCGCCGCCGCCGGCCATACGACCGGCCACCGGCACCGCTGTATCCGGCACGATCAGGTAGCTGGTATACGGCGTCGTGATGCCGTACTTCTTCGCCAGCGTCACAACCTCGTCCACCAGTTCCTTCTTCTCGCCGTTGGTCCGAATCTGATCGAGCATGTAGCCGACCTTGCGCCGCGCCCACAGGTGCTCGACGAACTCTTTGTCCTCGTTCGTCCTCTTGGGGAAGGTCATCTCGTAGACGAATTCCTCTTCTTCCTTGCCAACGGCGCCGGTCAGCTTGATGGCACTCGGCCCCTTGCCTGAGTAGCGGCCCAGCACGGTTAGCTGCTGACCGTGGAACAGGTCGGGGAGCTGCGGCGGATAGATTTCCGACAAGGAAACGTCGTTTGTAGCCGTCAGCTTGAGATTGGCGAGGACCGGATGGCTGATCTTGCTGAACAGGCCGCTCACTTTGGCCTCGATGTCCTCGGCAGGGCGGACGTAGGTGCTGACGGCGCGCGATTGCTCGGCCATCTGATCGAGCATGGTGGCGTTCACATCGTCCCCTACCCCGAAGGTGAAGATGCGCGTGTTGGCCGTGTTCTTGGCAGCGATGTTCTTGAGGATCTTGTCGGGGTTGGTCTCGCCGATGGTCGGCATGCCGTCGGTGAAAAAGACGATGTTGAACGTTCGGCCCGTGTCGCCGGTGCGCATGCCGAGGGCGGTGAGCATGGCGTCGTTGATGGCCGTGCCGCCGGTCGCCTCCAGTTTGCTGATCCACTTGCGGCCGTCCTCGACCGACTCCCTGTTCACTTTCGTCAGCCCGGACTTGTAGGTATTGACGACCGTGGCGAAGTTCATCATGGCGAAACGGTCTCCCGAGGTCAGGTTGTCAAGGACATACCTCATCGCCTTCTTGGCCTGCTCCATCTTGACGCCGCGCATGCTGCCGGAAGTGTCGAGCACCAGGACCACGTCCCGTGGTATCTGGTGCGACTGGGTCATTTCCACCTTGGGGGTGACGAGAAGCATGAAGTAGCCGTTCTCGCCGCTCATGGGCCGGTGGGTCAGCGCGGTCAGACCGATGTCCTTGTCGCCGATGGTGTAGAAGAGCTGGAAGTCCTTGTCGAGCAGTCCCTGGTAGCGATCGAAGTGGACGACGACTTCCTTGTCATTGGTCCGCTTGACAACGATGCCGTGCGTCGGGCTATAAACGTTCTGGACGGCGTGCTGCGACTTGATGGTGGCGGTGATGGCGAAGTCTTCCAGGGTGCTGGTGGCCTTGCCGTCGGTCTTGAGCGGGTAGATGTACGCGACCAGGTCGTCTTCACGCTGAATGACGGCGGTGAAGCTCAAGGACACCTTTTGATCGCCCCTGGCCGGCACGGGGAAGACACGCATGCGCAGCAGGTTGTTGCCCATGTACTCCAGGAGGCCGGGATCCTGCGTGCGGCGGACGACGCTCGCGTAGATTTCGCGGGCCTTGTCGGCTTCGACCAGTTCGCCGGTCACTTCCTTGCCGCCGACCGACATAGTGAACTTGTTTACATTGGCGCCCTTGGGCACCGGGAAGATGTAGGTCGCTTCCAGCTGCCGATCGGTGTGGTTACGGAACGTTTGTTCCACCTTGGTGACCGCCACCTGGTCTTCGATGCTGATAGATACCTTGTGATTCAGCATCGCCAGCGGCGGCAGCGTTTTTTCCACTGGAATCAGCAGGCCGTGAGCGTGGACCGCTCCCGCCCAGGCCAGCACGAGTGTCAAGACAGAGAAGTAACGAGACATGGCAACCCCTTTCGTAAAGAAGGCGTAAATTTCTCCTGCGCACATACTAGACGAACGAGAGCCGTGTGTGGATTGCAAAAAGGGGAAAAAAGGCAGGATGTTACGAAATGTTACAAAAGCTGGCCGCACAAGGTCATGCCACGGATTGAACACATCACGGCGAAGCCGCAACCGGAGAACCCCAGCGCGGCGAAGCCGCAACCAAAACTCTAAGGAAGGCAGGAAGACAGGAAAAGAAAAGAGCACAAAAGGCGAGCGTGACAACATGTTTCGTCAACCGGAGGCTTGGGTTGGCTCTTATTTCCTGTCTTCCTGCCTTCCTTAGAGGTTTTGAAATCTTGGCAGCACGCGAAGATTTGGCTGGTTAGTAGGAAGTCAGCAACAGCAGCGCGAAGGGCAGCCGGGCCATCCACAGCCTCATCGTGCTCGAAATGATCTTCGACCGGCAGCCCCATGTCGTCGCAGACCGCAATGAAATCAAGGCCTTTGTCCCGCATCATCTGGCAACAAGGCAGTCCGGCCAATATACCATAGGCATGGCAGAGGGCTGGACCGGCCGGCACTCTTGTCGAGAACATCACTCTTTTCAAGGAGATTGAGCATATGGCAAAGGCATTGACAAAATCAGCAATTGTCGCAGAACTGGCAGCCAAAGTCGGCATCAGCAAGAAGCAGGTCAACGAGTTCTTGCTGGCTCAGGCCGAGCTGGCCTACAAGCAGGCCAAGAACTCATTCGTGATCCCCGGCATCGGCAAGCTGGTGATGGCAGAGCGCCCAGCACGCAAGATGCTTATGCGTTTCGGACCGAAGGCTGGTCAGACGATCACGGTTCCGAAGAAGAAGGTCGTCAAGTTCCGTGTGACCAAGGCTGCCAAGGATGCCATCCTGGGCAATTAGTAGGGGAGGGCGGCACCCACCCTACTTGATTAGTCTTGTAGGGTGGGTGCGGCACCCACCCTACTGAAAGCAGCCCGGATCGCCTCATTTGTTCGGAGGCCGACTATGAAAGTGGGTGAGTCTTGCGCCTTGTCGCCGTTTCTCTGTTCATTCCCGTCCTCTTGTCCATCAAGGTGGTCAGCGCGGCTGATGGGCCGCCGCGGCAACCTGGTTGGCAGCCGATCGGTCTTTCCGGTGGCGGGGCGATGTTTGCTCCTGCGATCAGCCCACGCGACGGCCGGCTCATGATGGTCAACTGCGACATGAGTGCGGCCTACATCTCCAGCGATGGCGGGGCCGCATGGCGGATGATCCATTGCAGCCAACTTCGGTCCAGCACACAATGCCGGCCGGCGTTTCACCCCACTGAGGCCAAGACCATCTTCGCGGCCAGCGGCTGGTCGGGCTTGAAGGTCACGCGCGATCTGGGCGTGTACTGGGAGTCCGTCGGCAACCTGCCGGGCGACCTGGCCGGTGAGATTGCCATCGACCCCGGCCGGCCGGACCTGATGTTGGCGGGCGCCTCCAGGGAGGTCTGGCGTTCACTTGACGGCGGCAAGAAGTGGACTCGCTGCCAGGGCTTACGCGGCGCGGCCGTTGCCTTCCATTTCGATCAGACTAGCCCGGCCGAGAAGCGCATCTGTTTTGCGGCGACAGCCGAAGGCATCTGGCGGTCGGACGATGGCGGCGCGAGCTGGGCGGAGAAATCCGCCGGTCTTCCCTGGCGCAGGCCTGCGCTCGTTTGCAGGTGGGTCAAACGCTGCGGACAAGGCGATCCTCCTGTACTGCGCCATTCCGAGCAAAGTCGTGGACGGCAAGTACGCTGGCGGGGTTTATCGTTCGGCAGACCGCGGCGACAATTGGCAGTCGGCTATGGCCCCCGCGATGAACATGGACACAAAGGCCGCTGACCAGTGGGCGATGGACAGCGTTGCCCAGTACCACCGGGTCCTCACGACCAACGTCAAGCCGCAAGTTGTTTATGCCCTGAACGCCAACACCGGCGTCAGGCCGCCGCACCATACGACCGTGTACCGTTCGGATGATACAGGCAAAACCTGGCAGGCTACCTTTCACCCCGATCCGCGGTACACCCCCTTCAACGTCGAGGCCGACTACATAACCGCCGGCGTCCGCCAGTTCTATCAAGATGTGCCCACCGGCACCGCGATTGACCCATCCAACCCGGACCACGTGATGCAGGTGGATGGCGGGCGGTGCTACATCACCGCGGACGGTGGGAAAACGTGGGTGGCCGCCCACACGCACCTGACCGGAGCAAAGGACGCTTCCAGCAAGGAGGCGGCCTGGCTGTGCAACGGCCTGGTGGTCACCACGACATGGAACTACTACATCGACCCCTTCCAGCCACAGCGGCACTACATCTGTTACACGGACATCGGGTTTGCCCGTTCGCTGGATGCCGGCAAGAGTTGGAGATGGTGGGCGCTGGAAGGCCGAGCCCCGTGGACCAACACGTGTTACGAGCTGGCCTTCGACCCGACGACGCCGGGGAAGATCTGGGCGCGTTCTCCAACGTCCACGACATTCCCAACGCCAACATCATTACGGGGCGGCACGGAGCGGCCGGGCCGGGAGGGGTATGCGTTAGCACGGATTTCGGCGCCACGTGGAAGGTGGCCGGCCAGGGACTACCCAAGGCGCCGGCGCTATCTGTGGTCGTGGATGCCAAGAGCCCTGCCGGGTCGCGCACGCTGTATGCCAGCGTGTTCGTGTACGGGGTCTTCAAGTCCGCCGATGACGGCAAGACGTGGCAGAAGGCCAGCCAAGGTTTGGGTTCGCCCGAGGACCTGCGGGTCTGCCGGCTGCAACTCCACAGCGATGGTAGCCTCTTCGTAGTGGTCACCGCGCTGCGACAGGGCGGCAAGTTTGTTGCCGACGGCCCCGGCCTTTACCGGTCCAAGGACGGCGCCAAGACGTGGGAAATCGTCAACAAGACCCAACCACTCCTCTGGCCGAAGGATTTCACGGTCGATCCCAAGGACAGCCGTATCATATTCGTGGGCGCGGCCGATGCCGGGGACAAGAAACAGGGCGGGCTGTACCGCACAACCAGGGCCTACGCATTAAGGATTACCCTCCTTAGCGTATGTTCTTCCGGTTGTAGAAAATGTTCAGTTGTCTCTTGGCACTTTGCAGGCATAGAATGCGGCCTCGTCAAATGTCTGCCAGGTCCGTGAGCCTGAGAGGAGTGGGCAGGATGAAGTTGCATCTTGGTCCAGGAGTCACGACGGGCCGTGACCCCAACATATTGCCCATCTTCCAGCATGGGAAGTAGGTTTTCACGATCAGCCATTTTTGGCCTCGCCTGGCACGCAGACAAGTGTACGCCGTGACCGTCATGGTTATTTTCTCTCTCGACCTGGCAACCTTTAATGCGTAGGCCCTGACCGCACAACCGATGGCGGGGCCACCTGGTCGCTCCTGGCCCGCAAGGGATCCGAGCATTTCGGGGCATACCTGAATCCCAAACACACGGGGTGGATTTACATGACGCTGACCGAGGATGCGCCCGGTGCAGGGCTGTGGCTGAGCAAGGACAACGGCGCCACCTGGTCGGCAATGAACGGTCTACCCTTTGCCAATGCCCAGCGTATCGCCTTTGACCCAGCCGATGATTCCGTGATCTACGTGACCACGTTTGGCGGCAGTGTCTGGCGCGGGCCGGCATCGGATTAGCAGCGTCGCGTTTCTTCGTTGCCAGGTCCATATATACAAGCCGCACGAGCATAGCAATCGCGCATAAGATACAATAGGCTCCAGAGCGGGTGCGAAATTGACGGAGGTGCATGATGACAAGAGTCAAGGCAACCATAAGGGGCCGACGCCTGGAGGTCGAAGTGCCTGTTGACTGGCCCGACGGCACGGAGGTCGAAATCCGTCCGCCGCTGGGACCGGACCTCAGCCGCCGATTTCATGAACTCGTGGCCCAATGGAAAGAGGACACCCGATTCATGTCGTCCATTGATGATATGGTCATCCATCCAGCGCACCTGCAAATCATCGGCATGGGCAAGGACGTGCTTCCCCTGTTACTCGAACAGCTGCGCCGGGAGCCGGATCATTGGTTCGTGGCTTTGCAAGCAATCACAGGAGCAAATCCGATTCTGCCCTCCGCTTGCGGCAACGTGGACGCAATGACGCAGGCGTGGTTGAACTGGGCGGAGCAAAGCGGCCTATGATCGGTTACCTTGAAACGCCCACTTGCCCAGGAGCAAATCCAGTCCCCGTGACAGGCCGCGTGCCTTCGCCTTCCAGAACAAGGCGGGGATCAGGACGTAATTCAGGAGGAGGAATGGGGAGAGAGGAATAGGGAGAGAGGAATGAGTACGTCCTTCATTTCCGAATGAAACGAAGCACGTCCCCATTTCCCCTTGGCTCCCCACTGGCAAGCCAGCACGTCGCTGTCGTCGTCGCCAGCCTCCACATTTGTCAAATTGCCCGTATTTACGCAGGCCCAGGCCACTGCGGCACCGGTGCAGCCATCGTCGTTTTCGTCGTTCGGGTCGCCGCCGAGCATGTTCGCATGTTCACGTCCGGCACCGTAGATGAAGGCGTGGCTGGCCAGCTTGAATCGTTCGTTCTTGTTGGCAGCTGGTGCCAAGGGTAAATCCTGCTGCGACTCGAATGCGCTCCGTGAGGTAAAGTCGCCAGGACGATCCACTGTTACCTAGCAGGTCACTCCAAAGTCGGGTGCCCATTGGATTCCTGCACGCTGACGGAGTTCAGGGTAAAATGACTCGAAGGTATCCGCAAGCGGTTAGCCATCTGACGCGCAATGTCAGAACCAAATGGACGAAAGATGTCACCTAGTTTGGAACTATTTCCCGCTGGCTGCTGAGATCTGTTCAGGTCCAGAGCAAACATCTTAATTTCATTCATGGTGTAGTCCTTTCCCAAGATTATTCACTGGTTCCGGCAACCATTCCAGTGGCATTGTATGGATTCTTCCCAAACCGGCAGGGAAAAACGGCGATTTTTTCCAGTTATATCGATAACGCTCATCTTGTCAACGCAAGTTGTCACCTCGCCTGATTCCTGACAAGGCGGGAACAAGATTGGTTCGCCCCTAGAACCCATGCACCCTGAGCCAGATGGGTGGGGGCGCTTTTCCAAGCCAGCGAGTTTACTAGACGGCGCTGCTATTCTACAGTCGCTGACAGGTTCTCTCGTTTGCCAGGCAGGAGCAAGGAGTGGCCGCTCATCTACGGGTTTCCGAGGGCGTCTGCCTCGCCACTTAGTTCTGGTTGTAGGTGGGATGGCATACGCCACACCTTCGACTACCCCCCACAGGCCTCGAGCCATCGCTTGTTGGGAAAATAACGCAGGCAGAGCCCGTGGAATTCCAAAGAAAATCGGCTATTTCGCATGCACTACTTGCCCAGGAAGCGATAGATTGGAACCGGGCGGAAAAAGAGAGTCAGTTTCGAGCGTCAGGACGAAGCCAGTCGGTGCTCAGACGACCGCGATCGACGGTGGGCACGCACCCTCAACGGCCTCGACACCCGGCCAGCCTGTGGCGGCATACCCGAACGTGCCTCAATTTGAGCAGTTGTCTTGCCGAAGGCAAACGGAAATGAAGTCGCGTCGGGTCGCAGACTCCAAAAGCTGCTCAAAGGGAATTGCGGGAGGGGATTTATCCCGCTGGTCTTGGCAGTGCCTTGCGTTGCTGTTGCCATCCGCAGATGGCCGACTACTGCCCACATTTCTTCTAAGAGGCGGCAGGATAGAGATTGTTCACGGCCCGAAACTACTTCGGCTCTTTCGCAAGGCAGGCGCAACTGATTAGCTAGCTCGACTGCACCGAGTGACAGAGCAGCAGGTCCACCAGGGGCATGGCTAGCACACACTGGCCATGGACGCAGAACTTGCCGTCGGTCCAGTAGAGCAGTGTCTCGACCCAGCTCGAGTCCGGATCCTCGAGATCACGGGAAACCCGCACGACGTGCCGGCCGGCTAGAATTGATAGTCCACAAAATGGCGCCGGCGTATTGCCTCTGCATGTCCTCCTGGATATATTGTTGGGGATTCCGACATGTTAGATTTGCCGCCGACATTGGGTTGGGCGGAAGGAGAAGAATGGGGCGTGGGTTCTGCCCGTGAAGGAAGAAAGCCTATGACGATGGACCCAAACCGCACACTTCGCCACCGGCCCTGGCTTTCATGGCCGGATGCTGCAGGATGTTCTCGACTTGGTAGCTGAGCAGGCTCTGACCACACATGACGACGATGGTCTAGCCGAAATGGTCCAGCAGGCGGAGAAACGATAGAACTTAGGGATGAGAACGTTGCGAACGGCCTGGCATGGACGCAAAGATCGCATAGGCAAAAAAACGTGGCCACGTAGGCATCACTGTGGCTAGGAAGTGCGAATCGCAGGTGGCGTACGAAGGCGGTAGCAGCATTCTGTCGCCTAGAACTAGGGGCAGCATTTACTGACCGCGGTCATGTATCGATCACCAAGTGACGAATAGCGGTCCTAAGCACCTAAGAGCGTGTCTAAAAAGCCAGCTGTACGCAGCTGCCAGGGAAAAATAGGTTGTCTGCATGAGCAAGACACCTTATCCCAGCGACCTCACCGACCTCCAGTATGACAACATTGAGCACATGCTCCCACAGCCCAAAACGGGAGGCCGACCTCGTAAATACGATAACCGGGCACTCCTCAACGCCATACTATATGTGTTATGGTCCGGTTGCCAGTGGCGTATGCTGCCCCACGACTTCCCACCTTGGAAATCCGTCTATGGCTATTACAGCCGCTGGCAGAAAGCTGGGTCTGGAGCGGCATACATGACAGCCTTCGGCAGACTGTCCGTGAACTCGAAGGGCACGACGCCCAACCCAGTGCCGCCATCCTGGACAGCCAAACGGTCAAGACCACCGAGCAAGGAGGGCCACATGGCTATGATGCCGGAAAAAAAGCCAACGGCCGCAAGCGGCATGTGCTGGTGGATACGCTGGGGCTGCTGCTGGCGGTCGTCGTGTTGCCCGCCAACATTCAGGATCGCGACGGAGCCAAGGTGCTGCTGGCCAAGGTCCGTAACTGGTTTCCACGCTTGCGACTGATCTGGGCAGACGGCGCCTATGCCGGGGAGTTGGTGAGCTGGGTCATGCAAAAATGCGGGTGGATTTTGCAGACCGTGCTGCGTCCCGTGGGGATCAAAGGATTCGTGCTCCTGCCGCGCCGCTGGGTGGTGGAGCGAACGTTCGGCTGGTTGAACCGGTGCCGCCGCTTGAGCAAAGATTATGAACGCCATCCACACACTACTGAGACTTGGATCCATATTGCAATGATCCGTCTTATGTCTAGGAGATTGTTACCAAAACCGGCTTTTTAGACACGCTCTAAAGAAACTACAGCATGGGGATTATCTGAACATGAAAAGCGTTCTCGTACTGGGCGACATCCGAACCCATACCATTAACTGCCGGTGTGAGAAATTGCGTGAACCACACGACGCATACCTTCTTTACGGTGGCGCGTTTTTCATGAGACATACTATTCAACAGGCATTAACAATGGGGGCTGCTGGTGCCATTCCTGACATCTTCTCTTACCAACAGCCGAGTACGGATCAAAGGTTGGGCGCAGGTCGCAAATGGACTTTGTCCTCATACGGCGACAAGGCTACCGCAGTCTATCGCCTGAGATTCGAAGGACTGATGCCCAGGCGAGGGTGGCCACAGTTGGATAAGGGGCTTAAGAAGGCGCTCGGGCAAGACGGCAGGTTCCTGAGTGATGTCCGCTTCGCAGAATGGGAGAAGACATCCCAGGACAAGACTCTTCTCCAACTCCCCGACATCATGGTATTTGATGATCTGGGAGAAAGCCTACGTCATATCGAAATCGAAGATGGCGCTGTTGATTACCATGCTGATCCGAATGACCTCCAAACAGCTGTTAAGGTCCTGTTCGCTCGTCTTCGCAAACGACTGCAGAATAAAGAGCACCAAAAGCTCCTATCACCCATCATTGTCATCTCTCTGATGGATGATTTAGACAGTTTGTTGAATAGGCGGCGTCTAGGCCAGCCAACAAGATTCTGGTCAAAGTTGTTGGACGAACCTGGATTGCCGGCGCGGATCGTTCTTCTACTCGACGCCGATGATCTCCGCAAAGTTACCGGGTCGGAATCAGTTCCGGTCTTTCTTGGGAGCGAACTGTCCAGGACACTATTCTTGAGTTTCGGAGGTCTGATCTTCTGCGCCCATTGCTTCGATGCGGCAATATTATAGTTCGGTACGGAGTATCAGGCGCATTGCATATTTCTCGAAACTCCGTGCCAGACAGCGATGACGTGTTCTGCTATACGCTCCATTTCGATCCGGAACAAGACGACAGCCTGTTAAACGACAAAGTGAAATGTGGCCATGTCCTGGGATATAGTTCGTTGTTCGTTGCCTTTCTTGTTCAGTCGTTGGTCAAGACTTGCATTGAGGAGCCGGACGGAGCTTATCTCTCAGACCTTCCTATCCGCGTTTGTAGGATTATGCCTTCGGCTGTTCTTCGCTGTCAACAAATGAGTTTGAAAGCATACGGAAGTAGTCCCGATGAATTTCAGCAAATTGCTAGTGTTGACAACAAATGGTTTAATCCGGGCCTTGTCAAACCAACAGAACCTGCAGGGAAGGAAACGGCCTTGGTTCCGATTGCCAAGGTCGGAGTACCCCAAGTCTCACTGCGTAACTGGTCGATATTGCTGCAGTCCACTCAGACACGTATTGGAGAAGTGGCGCGACAAATAGTCATGTATGGAGTGGACGGGGTTCTGAACCAGCCAACCCCTAAGCGCGAGCATGTCTGTGACGCGCTGTTCGATGCAATCATTGACAATATGCGAGGTGGTGATATTCCTCCTGACGAAGAAGAAATCAGGGAGTTAGTCCAAGTAGCACGCATTGCAGTATTTGAGAAAGGAGAGATTGTCGGCAAACGGTCGCCCGATTCTCTAGTTGACTTCTTGCCAGAGAAACAGATGCAGGACTGGGATCCCATTGTCAACCTTATCAAGAAAAAACTCGATCCAAGTCTCCTATTGGCGACGACTTCAAGAATGAACTAAATGACATTCGGAAAGACACGTTGGAGATGATTCACACACCTCCGATCTATGATGATCCGCATGGTGCTGTGGTGGCGCTTCTAGTACGATTTGGCCGAAAAGATGATTGCCGCCCCATGATCGTTGTAGATCGCCGGGAAATTGAGAGTTTTCGGACAATCCAGAGGATGATGAGTGTTCATATTGACTCTGCAGAGGATTTGAAGAAAGCGGTTCGCCCTTTGTGCATTGCAGTGTTCGGCCCTCCGGGTTCCGGAAAATCCACCGCTATCAAGAAGATTATCGAGAGTCTGGAAGACCAGAATATCACGGAAAACAGCGTAGTGCAGTGCAATTTGGCTCAATTCACCGATGTGAAGGCGCTAGATGATGTTTTCGGGGAGATCGTCCGTGTGGGATCGGATCACCATACCATTCCAATTGCCTTTTTCGACGAATTCGACTGTCGATTTCAAGGTGACCAGGATCCTTGGGGCTGGTTGCGATTCTTCTTGGGTCCGATGGAAGAGGGCGTCTACGGGAAGCATAGGATCAAGAAAGCCATTTTGGTGTTCGCAGGAGGAACTAGCAGTTCGTTCGCGGAATTCAGCTTGGAAAACCGGGCTTCCACAGATCTTCAGTATGTCGCGTTCAGCAAAGCAAAGGGCCCGGATTTCGTAAGCCGTCTGCGGGGACATTTGGACATCATCGGAATAAATCCCGCCGATGCGGAAGACGATCTTTATTTGATACGTTGGGCTGTCCTCATTCGATCTATTCTTGCAGAGATGCAGAACTTGAACGAGGGCAATATCGCAGATATTGATGAAGAGATGGTTCGTGGTGTTCTTCATGTTCCCAGATACGTCCATGGTGGGCGGTCCGTGCGCATGCTTCTGGATCTCTGCCGGTCCCATTCTGGTCGTATCACTATGAGCGCGATCCCGCCTATCCATCAGCTTAACATGCAAGTTGACGGAAAGGCTTTTCTCGAACTGATGTCCCACGCCTAGTAATCGTGAATCAGGCCAACTTCGCCGTGTGCTGACTGCTGTCCTTGTTTTGCCTCATTTGGAAGCGGAGTTTTCCTGAGCTATAGTTGGCTCAACCTCAACAAAGGGAGGAGAATTCCATGCGTAAGGCTTGTAAGCATCACACCGCCGAAGAGAAGGTCGCTAGGACATAATACGAGAGAGGAAAAGGGGTCAGGTTAGGTTTTCAGGTGCCTTCTCCTTTGGCTTTTCGCGGTCTGCCCTCCGGACGCAACGAGGATTGTAAACCCAAAGCATCCGCCGTCCCTTTCTGCCAACCGAATACGAGGACGTGCTTCAATTCCCTGGATGCAGCGCCATCAAGACCAACTCCTGATCCGCATATCGGCACGCCAAACTCAATTCAAGTTGCCCAGTATTCAACCTTCACCCCGGAAATTGCAGCCAAATCCGTATCTTTCGTGACTATGACACAATTGGGCAGTGTTCTGGCGATGGTTCTCCCAACACCGGCACGCATATGCCGATACGATGGCCATCCTTACGCAGGGCGATTGCGCTCGCGGACACGCCCGCGCCTTGCTTGAAAATCTTGCGCAATCCCGGTGTCGAGCAGATAGTGTCGTTTCATGACGGGTCACCATCCTGCATGGATCCCATTTGCTTGCGGACAGCTTCGATGTTGAATTCGCGGCTCTTCTTGCGGTAGCGCTCGTACTCCTCGTACTCCCCTTCCGCCCAGATAAGCGGTTCGATTTTTTCGACCGCTTCAATCCAGGCTGCGATTGACTCAGGATCGTCCCGCCATTCCTCTTCGGTCAAACCGAGCTTCTCACAGGCCGGCAGCGGCTCCACCAGCAACTCGCTGCCTTCCGGCCAATCTACGGGCTGGAGTGGCACAATCTGCCCGTTCGTCCAAGTTGCTTTGACGGCATGCATGATACACCTCCATTTATCCTCTCATTGCTACTCGGGAGCTGACTACTTCGCATCAATATACTCTGCTATTGTAGCAAGTCTGCCTGTCCTTGAGTTCTGCGTCGCTGCCAGCCTAAGATGACTGCATGGCCAGGGAAAAGAAACCACGTGGGTCCGATGCCAAGCTGGCCCGGCTTCATGCCCTGCGCAACCAGCCGGCCGCTTCGGAAACCACTCTGGAACTGCGCCGCTATCTCGCGGATGCTTCCAGCTTCATCGTGGCGGAGGCGGCCCGGATCATCAAGGATCAAGCCGTTCCCGAGCTGGTCGGCGATCTCGTGGCCGCGTCCGGGACAATCCGAAGATCACCGCCCGCATCGCCGCCGCGGTGGAGGCCAACGGTGCGGAGTCGCTGCGGGAGTGGTTCACGAAGAAGTTCCCGGCGGAATCATGAGGTCAAGGAGATAAAGAAGCAGTAGTTGATTCACACTCCAGTTCCCGCTATCGTGGGCGTACTCTTAACTCAAGGAGATTGCAATGAACTATCGTACGGTGGTTGCCATGCCATGCCTCGTTGTACTTCTGGTTGCTGGTGCGGTGTTCGGCGCAGAGCCGCGCCCGACGCGAAAGCCCCGGCCTGGCCTGTCTCGCCCGTCGGTTTCGTCAAGGGCTACACGTGGGGCTGGGTTGGCTTGCGCGGCTCCTACCTGGGTGATCGGCCTGCCGAGTCGATGCGGCTTCTCGCCGAGACAGGGAGCCAGTGGGTCTGCATCGGCTTCGTCGGCCACCAACCCACCCGCAGCACCCCCGAGATCCGCTTCGCCGGGTCAGACCCCTCGATGGTCACCGACGACGAGATCCGCCACGCCATCAAACTCGCACGCGACAACCACCTGAAGATCATCCTGAAACCCGTCATTGACCCTGCCGACGGCCAGTGGCGCGGCACCATCGAGTTCAAGACCCCCTCACCCCAACCCCTCTCCCCCGCTGCGGGGAGAGGGGCGGGGTGAGGGGGCAAGACCGACGATGCGGCCTGGGAGAAATGGTGGAAGGCCTACGAGGCGTTCATGCTCCACTATGCCGCCATCGCCCAGACCGAGAAGTGCGAACTCCTGTGCATCGGCTGCGAGATGCACACGACCGAGCGGTTCGAGAGCCAGTGGCGGGCCGTCATCGGCAAGATACGCAAGGCCTACTCTGGTCCCCTCATCTACGACACAAACTGGGGCGACGAGGACAAGGTCGCTTGGTGGGATGCGGTCGATATTATCGGCATCAGCGCTTATTACCCGGTCAGCACAAAGGATGACACATCGCTGGCCCACATGATCGCCGCGTGGGAGAAGATCCGCGACCGACTCCGCAAACTCGCCGCGGCGCGCAACCGTCCGATCCTCTTCATCGAGATTGGTGTTCGCAGCGCCCGCTCCGCGACCACCATGCCGTGGGACTTCAGTCACCCTGAATGGCCCTACGACGCCGAGGAGCAGGCCCGATTCTATGAGTCGGTGATGAAGACCTTCTACCAGGAACCCTGGTTCTGCGGGTTCGCCTGGTGGGACTGGCCCGCTCACCTGTACTCGAAGGATAAGGCTGCCACCGATAAGTCGTTCTGCTGCTTCGGCAAGCCTGCCGAGCAGGTGCTGCGGACTTGGTACGCCAAGTCCTGGGGCCGGCCGTGACCAATTCTTCTATCGCAGCCGAAGGAGGGAGGTTAAGCAGCAGACCCTGGCCACGTGTCGTTTTCCGCCTCACTTCACC
Source organism: uncultured Gemmataceae bacterium (assembly GCA_963804745.1). GTDB lineage: Bacteria > Planctomycetota > Planctomycetia > Gemmatales > Gemmataceae > CAWDRY01. Next base: position 1,257 of record CAWDRY010000043.1, on the reverse strand, counting down.
AGCGGATGCGGATACATGTAAGGCTTGTAATCGGGCCTGGCCATGCCGTTGAAAAAGTCAACGCCCTCCTTCACGTGCGGCGAACTACTGTGCAGGCCCGCGGGGCGGCCGTCCAGCGTGTTGTCCCAAAAATAGGCGGGATCCGCTTCTTGCTCCGGCCAGGCAGCCGGCTGCGGCACATCGCCGCTAATCAGTTTTCCCTTCCCCCTGCCCATCTGGTCCAAGGCGATCAGGCAGCGCTCAATCTTAAATCCATCGCCCGGATCCCAGGCCAGGGTCGGTCCGTGCGTGCCCTCGATCCGCACCGTAATGGTATCGGCGGTGTTTGACAGGATAATGCTGCTTCTGCCGGTGCGGGTGTTGTGCAGCGGGTGGCACGGAAGCGAACGTGATCGATGCGCCAGGTCGTGGAATCGCCGTCCAGCGATACCATCCCCTTGTTGTTAGGCTCCCTGGCGCCGCTGCCGCCGTCGATTGCCAGGGCAGTGAGCCGGGTAAGTCCGCCCGGCTTGGCGTGGATCTCGAAAACACGATGGGTGGGCTGCGTCTTGCTAGGCGCGTAATCTCCGCCCACGATGATCGTCTTGTCGGCCCCCTCTTGAATGATCGTCATTTTATGGATTGACTGCGACGATTTCTACTTCGCTGGAACTTGCCTTCGGTCAATTTTGTTCATAATCCTTCAATAATCGCCTGTAAAATAATAAGTCCGCGGTTTCGACGATGTAAGACGGCTCACCCAAGCCGTCCGACGAGCCCCGTTCACGGGGCTTACCGCGCAGCGGTTTAGGCCCGGCGTTGACGCCGGGTTAGCCGGGGGCAGAGGTGTCCACGAGCCCCGTTTACGGGGCTTCTCGTTGTTTGGCTTGAGCCGTACCACTCCGCGGCAGCTCCCACAGCTAAAGCTCGCCTGCGAGAAGCCCCGTGAACGGGGCTAAATAAGAATCGTCAGTTCCGATCACCCGGCGTAAACGCCGGGCCTAGTGCCGCCATGCGGAAAGCCCCGTAAACGGGGCTATCGTGGAAACTGCGGAGTTATTGTTTTACACGCGCTAAGTTCGACTTTTGCCCTTTTTGACAGGGGCTCAAACTTCCGGAAACCCCCTGTTTAACAGCGCCGAAACTTCGGCGCGCGGTTCCAGCCCCTGGGTTTTTGAAACACCCCGGTGTGGGGCGGGGGTTTCCAAAAAGCGCGGCTGCCCATTTTCACAGGACTTCCTGGCTTTCAGGTCGCCTGAAAAGGGCAAAAGTCGAACT
>CAWDRY010000042.1:0-59716 GCA_963804745.1 uncultured Gemmataceae bacterium | reverse complement strand
TAATGACCAATGACTAATGACCAATGACCAATGACCAATGACCATGCGTATCCTTTTCATCGGTGATATTGTCGGCACACCCGGAGTAGCGTTCATCAAACGAGCGCTGCCCGTGCTCATCGAGCGCGAAAAGCTCGATCTCGTCATCGCCAACGCCGAGAATGCCGTCAACGGCTCCGGTTTGACACCGGCCGTCTACCGCAAGCTGCGCGAGGCCGGCGTCGATTGCATGACCCTGGGCGATCACATCTACAAGAAAATGGATATCGCTTCCACGCTCCAGGAAGAGGTGCGCATCTGCAAGCCCGCCAATTTCCCTCCGGAAGCCCCCGGGCGCGAATGGGCCACTGCTACCGCCCGCGACGGTACGCCGGTAGCCGTCATCAGTCTCCTCGGCCGAACCTTCATGCGCCCCGTGGATTGTCCCTTTCACGCCGCCGACCGCGTTTTGCAAGCCATTGACGGCCAGTTCCGCTGCATTGTTGTCGATGCTCATGCCGAAGCGACGGGCGACAAGTACCTGCTCGGCCATCATCTCAAGGGCCGGGTCAGCGCCGTCCTCGGCACGCATACCCATGTCCAGACCGCCGACGAGCAGATACTGCCGGGAGGCACCGCTTTCATCAGCGACGTCGGCATGACCGGCCCCTACGACAGCATCCTGGGCCGCCGCGTCGACCGCGTCCTTGCCACTGCTGTGACTTTCGTGCCCTGCTCCTTCGAGGTAGCCACCGGCGACCCGCGCCTGGGCGGCGCCGTGGTTGAAATCGATCCCGCGTCGGGCCGCGCTTCGAGCATTCGCCGACTGATGCTGGACGAGGCGGGGCTTTTGGAAATAGACAAGGAGACAGGGAGACAGGGAGACAGGGTGACAAGGTGACAAGGAGACAGGGTGACAGGGTGACGGGGTGACAGGGTGACAGGGTGACAAGGTGACGGGGTGACAAGGTGACAAGGTGACAAGGTGACAGGGTGACGGGGTGACCAAAAGGAGAGGTACCAATGAGTAAGAAAATCGTTACTCACCTGGATCTTGAGGTGTACAAGCTTGCCTTCAAGGCTGCCATGTCCATCTTTCAAATCTCGAAGCGGTTCCCCAAGGAAGAACGCTATTCACTGACAGACCAGATTCGTCGTTCTTCGCGTTCAGTTTGCTCTGGCATTGCGGAAGCCTGGCGGCTGCAGACGTTATGAAGCAGCCTTTGTCAACAAACTGAATGAAGCAGAGGCAGAAGTCGCGGAAACCCAGGTTTGGCTAGAGTTCGCAGTGCGGTGCGAGTACATGACACCCGAAGAAGGCCGCCCCCTTTACAAAACCTATGACAAGATCATTGGCATTCTAGTTGGAATGATCAACCATCCAGATACATGGATTCTCTCAAACCGTTCCCGACACAAGTGATTCCCACGTACTTCGGATCACCCTGTCACCCTGTCACCCTGTCACCCTGTCACCCTGTCACCCTGTCAAGATTCCATCTTGACACAAACACAATCCCCTGGCATAACTCCGCCCCTTAAACCAGGACTCTTATCATCGGTTCCCAGGGCATGACCTGGCGCTGCGTCCGCGATGCGCGAGGCAACGGAATGTGTACTTTGCGGCGAATATTGTGGGCGGGGTTATCTGGCGTGCTGACGCTAATCGCGGCCGGCTGCGCAAGCGAGCCTCTTCTCAACAATCCTGTCCTGGTCAGGCCGGATCCCACCGTGAAGGTTGACAATCCGGTCTGGGTCCATCCCGGAGTGAGGCCGACCTCCTATCACATTGTCTTCGACAAGGTGCTTGATATTGTCAGCGACTACTTTGAAATTGCCGACACGAACCGTTACGGCGGACAGATTGAGACCTTCCCGCGCATCGCCCCGGGTCTGGAGCAGCCCTGGAAGCCGGGCAGCCCCGATTTTAACGAACGGCTTCTGGCTTCCATGCAAACCATCCGGCACCGGGCCTTCGTGCTAATTCAGCCCGCGAACGACGGCGGCTACTTCATCGACGTGAAGGTATTCAAGGAACTGGAGGATCTGCCTCGCCCAACGCTCGCCTCCGCCGGCGCCGCTGCCTTCCGCAGCGACAACACGATCGAAAGACAGTTTGAGGTCATCGATGCCACCGTGTTCCAACCGAACTGGATCCCCATCGACCGCTGTGGCAATACCATGCGCGATGAAAAGTTGGAGCAGTTGATCTTGCAGCGCATCCGCAAATGCTTGTGAAAAGCGAACAAGCTACTCACCGCAGAGTACGTTGGTCGAATATTTACGTTAGCATAGACTGTTACAGGGTACACCAGCGTTTTCCGGAGAGTAGCCCATGCGCGTCGATATTTACGGCCTGGCATTTGAAACGAGCAAGGTCATGTTTCATCTCTGGTCCCCTTGGCGCTCTTCGGCACTGGAACATCGCATGTTCGACGCCGTTCGCAACCTGCCGGGCCTTGCGGCGGAGTCCGGCTCGGATGAATGGCGCGTGCAAATCAGGGACGCCAAGACCTGGAGGGCGGCTCTGCAAGGAGTGGAGCGGGTCTTGAAAGGCTGGCAGGAAGAAGCCGACCCCGGCAGCGAACGGCGATCATGGCGCTGGCTTATCGAAGGCGACTGCGACGCCGACGGCTACGATCACGCCGGCGAGCCGGCTGGGTTGTGGGGCATCGTCCGTGTCACCGTCGAACACGGCGGCCCTGACGAGCCGGAGAAGGATGAGATTGACATGGAGGGGTTTGGGCTGCGAATTTGGGCGGATGACGGAACGAGGTAGTGAGGTAGTGCGGGGGCGACGAAGAGGATGGAGGATGGAGGATGGCGAAGCGATGGTTCCATCCTCCATCCTCCATCCTCCATCCTCTCCGCAATCCACTACCTCACTACCCCACCACCTCACTACCGCCGTTTCCTCTCGCTGATCCGAAAGTCCAACTGCCTTCGCTGCATATCAACGCGCACCACGATGACCTTCACCTTGTCGCCTAACCGGTAACGTTTGCGCGTGCGGCGGCCGATCAGGCTGTGCGCGGCTTCTTCGTAGTAGTAGTAATCATCGTTCAACGTGCTGATGTGGACCAGGCCTTCGACGGGCAGATCTTCCGCCTGGCCGAAGAAGCCGTAGTCGGCCACGCCGGTGATGACGACCTCCAACTCCAACCCGAGGCGCTCGCTGAGATAAGTGAGGAGCCGTATCTTGATGAGTTCGCGCTCGGCCACGTCTGCCCGGCGCTCGGTCTTGCTGCAATGCTCGCCGAGGGCGGCCAGCTCGGTCTCGACGCTGCCGGCCTTGCCGGTTTGCAGCCAGCGGCCCAGCAGTCGATGAACGGTCAGATCGGGATAGCGGCGGATCGGCGAGGTGAAATGGCAATAGGTGTCGCTGGCCAGGGCGTAGTGCCCCTCTTCCGCCGGGCCGTAGGTCGCCTGCTTGAGACTGCGCAACAGCGCATAATGAACCGCGTAAACGTCGGGTTGACCGGCCGACTTCTCCAGGACATGCTGGAGGGCGAATCGGTCGGTGTCGCGCTCGATCTTGTAGCCGAGGCTGCGGGCGAAGACCGCGAAGGCCTTGAGTTTGCTCGGTTCCGGCGGAGGGTGAAGCCGCCGCAGAAAGGGCACTTCAAGCCTAGCCAGTTGCTCGGCCACCGCCTCGTTGGCCGTCAACATGAATTCCTCGATGATCTGATGACTGACATCATGTTTGACGAAGTGCGCTCCCGTCACTTTTCCTTCGTTGTCATACTCCAGCTCGGGCTCCGGCATGTCAAGTTCCAGGAAGCCCCGGCGCACCCGGCGACGGCGCAGGATCAGGGCCAACTCGCGCATCCGAAGAAGGAGGGACACGATTTCCGGCTCGATCTTCGTTTCCGCGCCTTCGGGATCTTCCAGGATGGCGGACACCTGTTCATAGGTGAAGCGCCGCTTGTTGCGAATGGCTCCGTTGGCGAAGCGCACATCCGTTTTTTGCCCTGCCGGCGTGAAGTCGATGTGTACGCTTTTGACATAACGCACCCGGTCCTGTTGCAGGCTGGCCAGGCTGTTAGAAATGATTTCGGGAAACATCGGCAAGACGCGCTGGGGCAGGTAGACGCTGTTGCCGCGCTTACGCGCCTCGCGGTCGAGCGCGCTGCCCGGCGGAGCAAAGTGGCCCACGTCGGCGATGTGAACGCCCAGCAGCCAATGCTTGCTGCGACTATCCTGGGTCAGCGAGACGGCATCGTCGAAGTCGCGCGCGTCGGCCGGGTCGATGGTGATGACAAGGTCGGCAGTAAAATCCTCGCGGCCTTCCAGGTCGTCTTCCCTGAATGCTGCCGCCGCATCGCGAGCCTCTTCGAGCACATCATCCGGGAATTTGTCCGGCAGGCCAAAGGCGCGGATGATCGACAGGGTATCCACTCCTGGCTGGCCGCGCGGTCCGAGAATTTCGGTAATGACTCCCTCGCCGCGGTCCTCCGGCGACGGGAAGCGCAGCATCTCGACTACAACCTTGTCGTCGGGCTGGGCGCCCTTGGCGCCGGGATCGCCGACGTGAATGCTGTGGCTGAAAACGGCGCCGTCGACACGCACGAAACCCTGACCGTCGCGTTCAAAATAGGTGCCGACGAACTGGCGGGTCGCCCGCTCCAGCACCTGGATCACTTCGCCGGAAGGGTTTTGCCCGGCCCTGGCCGGCTTGCGCGTGATACGAACAACGACCTCGTCGCCGGTTACGGCATCGAGGGCGGAGTCGGCACGGATGGAAATCTCCGGGCCGGCCTGTCCATCGACCAGGTGCGGCCGAACGTAGCCGCTGCCCGACGAAGTACGGCGATAGATGCCCGTCACCGCACCATGAGGCCGCCGGGACCGGATCGTGTGGTTCTTCCCCATCTCGGCGCGCCCCTGCTGGACCAGTTCGCGCAAGGATCGCCGGAAATCGCCGTACTGCGAGTCCGGCACCCCCAGCTTGCGGGCCAGGGACTTCGGCTTGAGGGGTTGATAGCTTGTTCTGCCCAGGGCAGCCAGGATTTGTTCAGCAAAGTCAGGCATGTTCTCGTGTGGTCCAGGTCAATCGACACTTTCCAGAACGGGCGTACAGGCCGCTTCGCCGCCGTTGACCGATCCCTTGAAGAGCTTGCGTTGCAAGGACTGATTATAAGGCGTCCATGCCGAGGTTTGGTTCCGATCTTCGCGGATGTCGCGGGCGAAACTGTGAACCTTGGCGTCGAGGTTGTCCAGATGGTGTAGGGCGATGGCCTCAGCGGTCATGGGCAGCTTGGGGCTGCCGAACTCGTAGGTGCCGTGATGACTCAGGATCATGTGCTTCAGACGCAGCAGCAATTCGACGGGGAACGGCTCGCCGGTCAGGTCGGGTACCCTGGCAACTTTCTCGTTGAGCATCTCCACGCCGATGACCAGATGACCGATCAACTGGCCCTCGTCGGTATAAGCGAAGGCGCGTTCATAGCTCAACTCGCGGACCTTGCCGATGTCGTGCAGGAAGATACCCATGAGCAGGAGGTCGCCGTCCAGTTCCGGATAGAGGGGCAGCAGGCGTTCGCCGGCGTCGAGCAAGTTGACCACGTGCTCCAGTAATCCTCCCAGGTAGGCATGGTGATTGCGGATGCCGGCCGGAGCGCGCATCAGTCCGCGCAGGAACTCATCGTCCATGAGAAAGCATTCCGCGAGCGCTCGCAGGTGCGGATTGCCCACCCGCATCAGGATGCCGCGCAATCGTTCCAGCAGCTTGTTCACGTCCTTGTCGGTGTGCGGCAAGAAATCGGCCAACTCGACCTTTTCCGACTCGATGCGCTCGATGTGACTTAGTATCATTTGAAGAGCACCCTGGAAGAGCTGCACCTTGGCCTTGACCAGGAGAAAATCGCCCTCGTCGAAGGAACGGAACAGGTGCTCTCCGGCGTTCCAGAGCCTGGCACTGATCGACCCGCTGCGGTTGCGCAGCTCGACCTGAAGATAGAGGTTGCCGTTGCGGTTGGCACGCAGTTGCTTGTCGCCCACGAGGAACACTTCGTCCACCGTGTCGCCGTCGGCCAGTTGCTGAATATATCGTCGGGTCATACATCGAATTCCAGGATAAGTCATTGGTCACTAGTCATTAGTCATTAGTAGCTAGTCGGCGGACTAATGACCAGTGACGGAAGGATGAAGGATGAAGGATGAAGGATGAAGGATGAAGGATGAAGGATGAAGAGAACAGTCAACACTGGCCCGAAGCGTTAGCGAGGGTAAGCCCTTCCTCCCCGAAGCGTTAGCGAGGGTAAGCCCTTCCTCGCTGAAGCTTCGGGCCAGTGACAGCTTATCTTTTCTGATTCATCCTTCATCCTTCATCCTTCATCCTTCCTTGAGGAGGTTTGTCATGTCTGCAATTACTAAGCTGCCACGGGGCCGGAGCTGGACTGTGCCTGATTTCCTTGCTGCGAAGGCTCGTGGCGTCAAGCTCACGATGCTTACCGCTTATGATTACACCATGGCCCGCCTTCTCGATGGCGCAGGCATCGACGGCATTCTCGTCGGAGATTCGTTGGGCATGGTGGTGCAAGGGCTTGAGCACTGCCTGAGCGTGACGCTGGACGAGATGATTTATCACACCCGGCTGGTCGCCCGAGGCGTGAGCCGTAGCTTGCTGGTGACGGACATGCCGTTCATGTCGTTCCAGGTCGGTCCGCAGCAAGCGCTGGAGAACGCGGGCCGCCTCGTCAAGGAAGGCGGCGCCCACGCGGTCAAGCTCGAAGGCGGCGTTCGCAGCGCGGCCAGCGTCGCCGCCATTGTCGGCGCCGAGATTCCCGTTATGGGGCACATCGGCATGACCCCGCAATCCGTCCATCGCTTTGGCGGCTTCCCCGTGCAAAGCGACGAAGCCCGGCTCATGGATGACGCCCTGGCCGTCGAGCAAGCGGGGGCTTTTGCAGTCGTCATCGAGTGCGTTCCAGCCGACATCGCCCAGAAAATCACCGCGGCACTGAAGATTCCCACCATCGGCATCGGTGCGGGATGTGGTTGCGACGGGCAGATTCTCGTTGTTCACGACATGCTCGGTCTGTTTCAGGACCTGCGGCCACGCTTCGTCAAACGCTATGCCGACCTGGGCGATGCCGTGGTGCGGGCCGTGGAGAGTTATTGCCAGGAAGTCCGCGAAGGGACATTCCCGGCGGCGGAACATACGTTTCGGCAATAGGCGAGTATGACACCTGGCCTTATGGTTGTGTGTACTCGACATGCCCCACAATCTCCGCTACCCTATGAGCATCTTCTTTACGGACTCCTTCAACCAACGAGGGATCAGCCATGCGACCATGCCACGGATTTCGGTTTCTTGTTGCCGTTGCCATCAGCGTCGTGCTCGGCGCATTTGCCCGATGTGAACCACCCACGCCAGACACGCCACAGCCTGCCCCAGTGGCGAAGCAGGTCCGCACCGACCTCCTCGGCGACCCGCTGCCGTCAGGCGCCATCGCCCGCCTGGGCACGGTGCGCTTCCGGCATGAATCAGAGGTTTACAGCGTGTCCTTTTCTCCGGATGGCAAGACATTAGCCTCGGCGGGTGACGACAAGGTAGTGCGTCTGTGGGACGCGGCGACACACAAGGAACTCCGTCAATTCGCCGGGCACGAAAGTGGGATCTTCTGTGTGTCCTTTTCTCCAGACGGCAAGACATTGGCTTCGGCCAGTGACGATTCGACAGTCCGGCTATGGGACGTTGCCACAGGCAAGGATCTCCACCGATTCGGGGAGAAGGATAGTTGGGTCTTTTCTTTGTCCTTTTCTCCGGACAGTAAGACACTGGCCTTGGCTGGTTATGCTGGCACAGGCATGACATGCTTGTGGGAGATCGCTACGGGGCAAATCCGGCGACTCGAAGTATGCCAGGGCGGGGTGAGATCCGTCGCCTTCTCCCCGAATGGCAAGATGGTAGCCTCCGCCGGGGGCGACAAGGTGGTACGGGTCTGGGACGCTGCCACGGGCAAGGAAACCCAGCAACTCCAGGGACACAAAGAGCCAGTGCTAAAATTGGCTTTTTCAGCAGATAGCAACGTTTTGGCTTCGGCAGACCACCATACGGTGCGGATGTGGGACACAGCCACGGGTAAGGAAGCTCGCAAGCTCGAAGATTCCAAGGGTGATTGGTGTGGGGTCTATTCCGTGGTCTTTTCACCGGACGGCAAGACGTTGGCCACAGGGAATGGGGATAAATCTGCCAGACTCTGGGAGGTGGCGAGTGGCAAAGAAATCTTCCAGTTCAAAGGGCATTCACATACAGTTAAGTCCGTGGCTTTCTCCCCGGATGGCAAGACTTTGGCCTCAGCAAGTGAGGACCATACCGTTCGCATGTGGAATGTAGTGACTGGCAATGAGGTCCAACACCTTGAGGGACACCAAGATGACTACCTATCCATAGCCTTTTCTCCAGATGGCAAGACACTGGCGTCCGCCGCAGGGCCTACGCATTAAAGGTTGCCAGGTCGAGAGAGAAAATAACCATGACGGTCACGGCGTACACTTGTCTGCGTGCCAGGCGAGGCCAAAAATGGCTGATCGTGAAAACCTACTTCCCATGCTGGAAGATGGGCAATATGTTGGGGTCACGGCCCGTCGTGACTCCTGGACCAAGATGCAACTTCATCCTGCCCACTCCTCTCAGGCTCACGGACCTGGCAGACATTTGACGAGGCCGCATTCTATGCCTGCAAAGTGCCAAGAGACAACTGAACATTTTCTACAACCGGAAGAACATACGCTAAGGAGGGTAATCCTTAATGCGTAGGCCCTGGCGTCCGCCGGTAGGGATGATTCGGTGCGCCTTTGGGAGCCAGCCACTGGCAAGGGAGTCCGCCGGCTTCAAGGCAACAGCGTCGCTTATTCAGCGGATGGCAAGATTCTGGCATCGGCAAGTGGGGGCCGGATGGTGCTGCTGTGGGAACCGACCAGCGGCAAGGAAATTCGTCGATTGGAAATCGGCACATATTCTGTGAAAATCTCTCCGGATGGCAAGACATTGGCCACAGGTCCCGGTTTCCGTGATAATACGATGCTGAGATTGTGGGACGTTGCCAGCGGCAAGGAAGTCCGCCAACTCAAGGGTGCGTGCCGCTCCATGACCTTTTCACTGGATGGCAAGACATTGGTCTCGACCGATGGCCGCGAGAATGTGCTGTTGTTCGATGTGGCTAGCGGCAAGGAGATTCGCCGGTTCCAGGCGCACAAACTCGAGGTGTGTTCTGTTGCGATGTCACCGGATGGCAAGATGTTGGCCTCGGCAAGCATCGATAGCACGGTGCGGCTATGGGAGACGGCCACCGGCAAGGAAATCTGCCAGCTCCGAGGACATATTGGACCGGCTCAGTTCGTGGTTTTTTCACCGGACGGCAAGACGTTGGCCTCGGCTGGGAAGGATGGGACCATGCGTTTGTGGGAGATAAGCTCTGGCAAGGAGATCCGAAAGATTCAGTGTCAACAAGGTTCCGTCACTTCAGTAGCGTTTTCCCCAGATGGCAAGCTGCTGGCCAGCGCAGGCAGCAATACGACCGTACTGGTCTGGTTGCTGGCTGAAGTATACTGCGGCGAGATGTCGGAAGCGAAACTCGATCCCAAGCAACTGGAAAGCCTGTGGACCGATCTGGCCGGCGACGATGTGGCCAAAGCCTACCAAGCCGCCGGCACTCTCATCCGGCGAGCCGAGTCGCCTGAGCGACCGGATGTCATACCTTTCCTGCAGAAGCGCTTGCAGCCGGTGCCGCCCCCAGATGCCGAGCGAATCGCCCGGCTGCTGACCGATCTGGATGCCGACAAGTTCAATGTGCGTGAAAAAGCCAGCCAGGACTTAGAGCAACTGGGCGAGTTGGCCCAACCAGCATTGCAGAAAGCGCTGGCAGGCCAACCTTCCGCCGAGGTGCAGCAGCGTGTGCTAGCTCTTCTGGACAAGTTGTCGGCGCCGACGCCGGAACGATTGCGAATACAGCGTGCCGTCATGGTACTGGAGCAAATCGGCAGCCCGGAAGCAAGACAACTGCTGGAAACACTGAGCAAGGGACCAGAAGGCGCCTTGCTGACAGAAGAAGTCCGTGCAGCCCGGCAGCGGATGAAGCCATGACCTGATCGTCCAGTCCAAAACCGGGCAACGCCGGCAAGCAGATGACCAACTACTATACAGACGAGCGCATCATCGAGGTCTTGAAGTCGGCGGCCGAGGGATTGTTGGAGACGCCCGGCACGGCGACAGGGAAGTAATCGCCGTGTGTTTCCTTGAGCGATCAGTCCCGAAGTGGACCAGACATGTGGTATGGCATCGTTTTGGTGTACAGGGCGTTCCAGGGCAAAAGGATTCAGATGTGTTCTCATTGCCGATTGCCCGAGCGGAGCGCACGCTGCATTTCATCGAGACGCAGCTTGATCTCTTTTTCGCTCATCCCCATTGTTTGCAGCAACAACTCGTAGTTGCGGATGGCTTCTTCCAGGTGCGGGTGTGTGTGTCCGGTTTGACGAGTGAAATTGAGGAGAATTTCCAATTGCCGTTGCATAAGCGGCTCGGCATCGGCCAGACGGTTCGTGGCCTTGAGCACCAAGGCTAGGGTGTTGAGGTCTCTGGCGACATCTCGATGATCGGGCCCAAACGATTGCTCGTCAATTGCTAGGGCGCGACGCACAAGCAGCTCGGCCTCATTGAGGCGGTTCGTGGTCTGGAGCAACCGCGCCAGGTTGTTTAGGTAAGTTGCGACTCTCCAGTGCTTGGGACCAAACGACTGCTCAGCAATGGTAAGGGCCCGGCGGAGGTGCGGTTCGGCCTCTATGTGCCGGTTCGACGCCATGAGCACCAACGACAAGGTATTGAGGTCTATCGCGACGTCGGGGTGATCGGGACCGAACGACTGCTCGGCGATAGCCAGGGCGCGGCGTATGAGCGCTTCCGCTTCGCCCAAGCCATTCGTGGCCAGGAGCAACCGTGCCAAGTTATTGAGGTGTGTTGCCACTCTCGGATGGTCGGGCCCGAATGACTGCTCGGCGATAGCCAGAGCGCGGCGTATGAGGGGCTCAGCCTCAGCTACTCGGTTCGTGTCTTTGAGTAACAAGGACAGGTTGTTGAGATGTATGGCGACGTCGGGGTGGTCGGGGCCGAACGACTGCTCGGCGATGGCCAGGGAACGGTGTATGAGAGGCTCGGCCTCGGCCAGCCGGTTTGTGACCTGGAGCAACTGTGCCAAGTTGTTGAGATCAATTGCGACCCTGGGGTGTTCAGGTCCGAACGACCGCTCGTTTATGGCCAGGGCGCGGCATACGAGGGGTTCAGCCTCGGCCAGACGGTTCGTGGCCTGAAGCAAGTGCGCCAGGTTGGTGAGGCCTCTAGCGACGTCGGGGTGGTCGGGGCCGAACGCCTTTTCGTCGATCGCCAGGGCGCGGCGTATGAGAGGCTCAGCCTCGGCCAGCCGGTTCGTTGCCTGAAGCAAGGAACTCAGGTTGTTGAGGCTTATCGCGACACTGGGGTGGTCGGGGCCGAACGCCTCTTCGTCGATCGCCAGGGCGCGGCGTATGAGAGGCTCGGCCTCGGCCAGCCGGTTCGTCGCCTGAAGCAAATGCGCCAGGTTGTTGAGGTCTCTGCTGACGTTGGGATGTTCGGGGCCGAACGACTGCTCATCAATGGCCAGAGCGCGGAGGAAGAGAGGCTTACCCTCGGCTAGATGGTTTGTGACCTCGAGTAATCGCGCCAGGTTGCTGAGGCTAGTCGCAACGTCGGGGTGCTCCGGTCCGAATGACCGTTCTTCGATGGCGATGGCGCGGCGCAAGAGCGGTTCAGCCTCCGCCAGCCGGTTCGTGTCTAAGAACAACAACGCGAGGTTGTTGAGGTCTCTGGCGACGTTGGGGTGCTCGGGTCCGAATACCCGGGCATCGATGGCCAGTGCGCGGCGGTAAAGTTCTTCGGCCCCGGTCAGGCGGTTCGTCGCTTGGAGCAAGGATGCCAGGTTGGTGAGGTCTCTGCTCACGTTGGGGTGTTCGGGTCCGAACGACTGCTCATCAATGGCCAGTGCGCGGCGGTAGAGTGGTTCGGCCTCGGCTAGGCGGTTCGTGGCCTTGAACAACTGCGCCAGGTTGTTGAGGCTGGTGGCGGCTCTGGGATGATCGGTTCTTGACGCCTGCTCGATTGCTAGGGCGCGGCGTTGGAACGACTCGGCCTCGGCCAGCCGATTAGTGGTCTTGAGCAACGGCGCAAGGTTGTTCAAATCTCTGCCGACATTGGGGTGGTCGGGGCCAAACGTCTGTTCGTCGATGGCTAGAGGCGCGGCGGTAGAGCAGCTCGGCCTCGGCTAGCCGGTTCGTGGCGCGAAGCAACTCAGCCAGGTTGTTGAGGCCGGCGGCAACGTTGGGGTGTTCGCGCCCAAACGCTTGCTCGATGTCGGCAAGGATGCGCCGGTAGAGCAACTCGGCCTCGGCCAGGCGATTTGTGTCGTTCAGCAACTGAGCCAGGTTGTTCAGTGCGATGGCTGTGCGGGGGTCGTCTGGGCCGTATGCAGATTCGGTCCATGATATAGCACGATTAAGGAGTTCGCCTGCGCGGTCGAACTGCGCTGCGTGGCGACAAAGGTGCGCCAGTTCATACAGCCACTGAAGAGCATGCGGCAGCAGATCGGATGAGGGTGGCGTGCCTACCTCTCGCAGCCGCTCTTCAAGTTCGGCCATGCGAAACCGCTTTTCTTCGAACGGCAGCCCATCTACAATCTCGTAGCTGGAGAACGGTTCGCCGATGGCCTCTGCCACGCTGCCTCGGTCGGAGACAAATTCGAACTGATGACTTCGGTAGCGCCAAAAGTCCGGCGCGTAGCGAGCCACCAGCGTAGCAGCATACTCCGCCAGCCAGAACACCACCGGGCACGCCAGCCGTTCCCACAGCTCACGAGAGCTGTTCAGCGAACGTAGGGCCGGATACGTATTGGCCTCTGACGGAACACTGGCTTCTAAATCCAACACAAAAACCGCCCGTGGCGACTCACCCGTTACCTGGTCGCAGGCCGTCTGATAGACATCGGGGGTTTCTGCCGGGAGTTCGACGACGGCGAGGCCCCAAAAATCCTCGCGCAGGCGCTCGATCAGTCGGTTACGAAGCGTTCGATCATTGCAGACGGCAAAGCTCAGCGAAAAACAACCTTCCGACACCACGAGCATTCGCCGCAATGCCGCGAGATCTCCCGCCTGGCGGCTGGAATCCCGCTCATCTGCCGCCGACAACATGCTCCGCTCGTGCTGTGTGCGGCTCATGGCACTACCTCGCTCGGCCCGCTTTTTTCCGGTGGGGGCAGGGCGTCGATGGCCGGATTGACGCCGTACCATTCCCCGTCATTCACATACAACAGAATCGCGCGGCTATCGAGCAGTTCGCGAAACGCGGTCTCACTCTCTTTCGTGCGGATCATCTGGCCGGTGCGGCGAACCTCTTCGATCAACGGCCAATGGTCGCTGCGCAGTTGCCGGCGATAGCTCCTCATCGCTTCGGTGCGGCAGCGCTTCACCCCCGCCGATCCAATTGGTAGACCTTCCGTGATGATCGCTTCCCGAACCATGCTCATCAACTCGGTGGGTTGACCGCCGGTCAGTTTGATGAGATCATCGCGGGCTTTTGGGCTTTGGAACAGATCGCCCTCGTTGGCCCCGACTGATTTCAGCCGGGCGGTGATGATCTCCCGAAACTTCTTCATTCCGGGTGGGAAAGTCTTGGATTGCGGAGGAGGGGTGGCGAGTTTGGTCATCGGCACGACCGGCAGATGACCGCCATACAGACTGCTTGATCGTCGGTTCTTGATGGGAGTACGCCAACTCAATCGGCAGTGTATAGATCAGGTGGCATTGAAATGCGCGGAGTTAAGTGGAACGATGAACGAAAAGATATTCGGTCGTCGAGCAACCAGCGGGTTCATAGGGCCGCGTAATCATCTTGTCGAGGTCATCGACAATGACGACCAGACCGCAAAAGCCTTTCTTCCCGAGTTCCAGAACACCTTGACCAATCACGTCATTGGCCGCCGTCAGCCAATTATTGGTGTCCGGTTCCAGCGCCTTACGGACCAGCTGCCGTGCTTCGGGGCTGTTCTTGATCGTAGCCGACAGCTTGGCGAAGCTGGCACCGAGTTCGAGTTTGTCAAACGATACTTCTGCGAGCGCGAGCTTCTTCAACTGCTCCAAACGATCCCGGAAATATCCCGGTTTCAGTTCGATACCTGCGCTGGTACGCAGTTGCTCCGCCACCTGCCGCACGATGGCGATCAAGACCTCCGGGAAGTCAATATCGTTACGGTCGAGTTCGTCGTCGGCCTGGATTTGCACAACGAAGAAGCGAGAATCGCTGTCGGTCGTTTCCTGCAACGTTTGCCGCAAGCGCGATAGTTCAGTTGATTTGCCGCTGCCGCGATGCCCAGTCAAGACCTGGCAGGTCGGCGCATCGGTCAGGCGAATCTTCTGAGCCATACGGTGGACGATGCCCGCGTTGCCGCGGACGTTCTCCAGGTCGATGTACAACTCGTTCTGGTTCGGTTGCAGCGGACTGGGAGAGAAAACCGAGTAGATTTCTTTGAGTTTTGAACTCATGCGCTATTCCCCTTATCAATAGGAAACGTCCACAACACACATCATATCAGGGGCAAGTGCAAGTGACAGTTTGCCAAACTCCTTGCCGCCATAATTCTTCTGACCAAAATGGCCCCGTCCGCAGCCAGGGCCAGGCATATTTGCAGCAGACTGATTGCCAAATCGGGCAAGCGCTGGTCAAACCCAGAGGCTGTGGTCAGGTCCAAACTCGACAGCCGCTGCCATCCCCATGTTCGCTTCGTCGCTCAGGAAAAAGCCAATTACAAATATACCATGTGAACGGCCCAAAGTCAAAAACAAGCGATAAAAGCTATCGTGTCACTCTTTAGTAGGCCAGGCCACAAGAAGCATGCCGCAACCGCCCTGATAACAAGATGTTACGGCAAAGAGACTCGGCGGCACCTCCCCTTTTTGAGTGCCAAATCGTGCCGCGCCAATGCCCGCTTTTTTTCAAAAAAAGTTTGCCGCCGCAACTCGACCCTCAGGTGCCTGCCGCGCACCGCCTCGCTGGCCGTCCACCGTACCAACGACGGCTGGTGCCGTCGCCAGGATCGCGACGGCCAGAGGAAGTAACCATTGTTTCGCCAATCGCATGGGAGCTGTGGTAATCTCTCGACATACCCCACAATCTCCGCTACCCTATGAGTATCTTCTTTACGGATTCCTTCAACCAACGAGGGATCAGCCATGCTCCCATGCCACGGATTTCGGTTTCATTTTGCCGTTGCCATCAGCTTCGCACTCGTCGCATTCGCCCGCTGTGAGCCACCCGCGCCGGACATGCCACAACCTGCCCCAGAGGCGAAGCAAGTTCGCACCGATCTTTACGGCGATCCGCTGCCGCCAGGTGCCATCGCCCGCCTGGGCACGGTGCGCTTCCGCCATGATGCCTCTGTGAATGCCGTGGTGTTTTCACCGGATGGCAAGACCTTGGCCTCGGCCAGTGCGGACAAGACCGTGCGCCTGTGGGATGTGTCCAGCGGCAAGGAAATCCGCCAATTCCAGGGGCACCAAGCTGAGGTCAATTCCGTGGCTTTTTCCCCGGATGGCAAGACCTTGGCCTCGGCCGGCCAGGATACGACGGTGCGGCTGTGGGAGGTCGCCAGCGGCAAGGAAATCCGCCAGCTTCGATGGGACGGATGTTACGTGTTGTCTGTGGTCTTCTCTCCGGATGGCAAAACTTTGGCCTCGGCCGGTTATTGGGCGCACGCCTGTGGGATACGGCGACCGGAAAGGTAATATACCGGATCCAGCCGCCCCAAACACAAGGAGGAATGGTTTATTCCGTGGTCTTTTCCCCGGATGGCAAGACCTTGGCCTCGGCCGGTTCGGACCAGTCGGTGCGGCTGTGGGAGGCGGCCAGCGGCAAGGAAATCCGTCAAATCCAATTCGAGGGGCACTCTGTCGTCTTTTCTCCGGATGGCAATTCAGTGGCGGCCGGTTACGACAAGACGGTGCGGCTGTGGGAGGTCGCCAGCGGCAAGGAAATCCGCCAACTCCAGGGGCACCAGGATTCGGTCCTGTCCGTGGCGTTTTCACCGGATGGCAAAACCTTGGCATCGGCCGGTTATGACAATAGCGTGCGCCTGTGGGAGGCGGCCAGCGGCAAGGAAATCCGCCAGCTCCAGGGGCACCAATCTGATGTAAAGTCCGTGGTCTTTTCCCCCGATGGCAAGACCTTGGCCTCGGCCAGTAATAACACCGTGCGGTTGTGGGATGTGTCCAGCGGCAAGGAAATCCGCCCATGCCAGGGGCACCAGGCTGCGGTCAATTCCGTGGTCTTTTCCCCGGAAAGCAAGACCTTGGCCTCGGCCAGTGGGGACAAGACGGTGCGGCTGTGGGATGTGGCCAGCGGCAAGGAAATCCGCCAATTCCAGGGGCACCCAGGTGGGGTCAATTCCGTGGTCTTTTCCCCGGATGGCAAGACCTTGGCCTCGGCCGGTTGGGACGAGACGGTGCGGCTGTGGGAGGCGGCCAGCGGCAAGGAAATCCGCCAATTCCAGGTGCATGCGAGCTCGGTTCTGGTCCGTAGTTTTTTCCCCGGATGGCAAGACCTTGGCCTCGGCCGGTCGGGACGATACCGTGCGGCTGTGGGACGTCGCCAGCGGCAAGGAAATCCGCCAAATCCAGGCGCACCGCTGTCCGGTCAGGTCCGTGGTCTTTTCCCCGGATGGCAAGACTTTGGCCTCGGACTCGTTCACTGGTAACGAGACGGTGGGGCTGTGGGAGGTGGCCAGCGGCAACGAAATCCGCCAATTCCAGGGGCACAAAGGTGATGTCAATTCCGTGGTCTTTTCCCCGGATGGCAAAACGTTGGCCTCGGCCAGTGATGACAAGACGGTGCGGTTGTGGGAGGTCGCCAGCGGCAAGGAAATCCGCCAATTCCAGGGGCACGAAGGTTATGTCAATTCCGTGGTCTTTTCCCCGGATGGCAAGACCTTGGCCTCGGCCAGTGCGGACGGGACCGTGCGGTTGTGGGAGACGGCCACGGGCAAGGAAATCAGCAAACTCCAGGGACACCAGGGAGCGATCTGGTCGGTAGCTTTTTCCCCTGATGGCAGATCGTTAGCCAGCGCAGGCAGAAATACAACCGTGTTGGTCTGGCGGTTGTCGGAGATATACTGTGGCGACCCCTTGATAACCAAACTCGATGGCAAACACCTGGAAAGTTTATGGGCTGACCTGGGCAATGAAGATGCGGCCAAAGCCTACCAGGCTGTCTACACTCTGATTGCTGGCCGCAAGGAAACCCTGACTTTCTTACAGCAGCAAATACGACCGGCAGCAGGCCCGGACGCTCAACGTATTGCCCAGATGCTGGCCGACCTGGATGATAACAAGTTTGCGGTGCGTGAAAAAGCCAGCGACGAACTGGCCAAGCTAGGCGAATTGGCGCTGCCTGCATTACAGAAGACACTGGCAGGACAACCTACCCCGGAAGTGCGTTATCGTGTGGAAATCCTCCTGGCGAAACTCTCCACGCCCACGCCGGAACGGTTGCGTGTGCAGCGGGCCGTCATGGTGCTGGAGCAAATCGGCAGCCCGGAAGCAAAACAACTGCTGGAAACACTGGCCAAGGGAGCAGAAGGCGCCTTGCTGACAGAAGAAGCCCGTGCAGCCCGACAGCGGCTCAAGCCATGACCTGACTCTCTTGGCTTCAAGTGTACCTTGAACGTAATCGTTGCGGTCCAGGAACATAGGCAGAAGAAGCAAGTGCGTCATCATTGGCCCCTTGACTCCGACCCTGGAAGGCGACCATTGACATGCCCGGAAGAGAATCTATCAGCGGCCTCCACGGCGCCGAGCAATTTGCCCTCACGCGCTGGACAACCGTGCTGAGGGCCGCTCGTGGCGGTCCCCATCCCCGTGCCACCGAGGCCCTGGCGGAATTATGCCGCGTTTATTGGTATCCCCTCTACGCTTTCATTCGCCGCCGTGGCCACGACACGCACGAGGCGGAGGATCTGACCCAGGAATTCTTCGCCCGGCTGGTGGAGAAGAACTACCTGAAGGATGTGGACCCCGGCAAGGGCAAGTTCCGCTCGTTCCTCTTGACCGCGCTGAAGCATTTCCTGGCCAACGAGTGGGACCGCAAGCAAACCCGGAAACGTGGCGGCGGACAGGTGATCGTGCCGCTGGACGAGCTGCGCGCCCATTCCCGCCACGGCACGGAACCTGCGCACGAGCTGACACCGGAAAAACTCTACGAGCGGCAATGGGCGCTGACCGTCCTGGAGCACGTTTTGGCCCAGCTTCGCCAGGAGTACGCGGCCGCAGGCAAGGCTGCACTCTTCGACGAGTGCAAAGAGTTGCTCACCGGCGGCGAGGCGTCCAGGACCTACGCCCATGCCGGGGTCGAGCTGGCGATGACCGAGAATGCCGTCAAGGTGGCCGTTCATCGCCTGCGCCGCCGGTTTCGCCAGCGGCTGCGCGAGGAAATCGCTCACACCGTCGCCAGCCCGGAGGACATCAACGAGGAAATCCATTACCTCTTGCGTTGCCTGTAACCTTTTTCGCGTTTTGCTTATGTAAGGTGTAGAAGGGAAGAAAATCGACTTGGTTCAAAAGCGGGTAGTATTGTGGCGGCACGTTTCCAACGTGCCGAGAGGTCCGGCACCGGCACGTTGGAAACGTGCCGCCACATTTGGCGCTACCCGAAAGGTTGTTTTCTGAACCATACCAGAAAATCAGGCAAAAGGGTCTGGCCATGAGCGAAAGTGGACGATGTCCCGAATGCGGGGCGGAACTGGCGGCCGATGTTCCGCAGGGACTGTGCCCGGCGTGCCTCTTGAAGCGGGGGCTGGAAACGCAGACCGCCGCCGGCCAGGGGGCGAGCGCGGCGGCCGCGGCCGATGCCGTCCCGCCCACTCCCACGGAGTTGGCCGCGTATTTCCCGGACCTCGACATCCTGGAGTTGGTGGGCCGTGGCGGTATGGGTGTGGTCTACAAGGCCCGGCAGAAACATCTCGATCGGCTGGTGGCCCTGAAGATCCTTGCCCCCTCGGTCGGCAAAGACCCGGCCTTCGCCGAGCGCTTCACGCGCGAGGCCCGGGCGCTGGCCATGCTCAGCCACCCCAACATCGTGGCCGTCCATGATTTTGGGCAGACCGATGACCTGTTCTATTTCCTCATGGAGTTTGTTGACGGGGTGAGCCTGCGGCAACTGTTGGACACCGGCAAGCTCGCGCCCAGCGAGGCGTTGGCCATCGTGCCGCAGATCTGCGATGCCCTCCAGTATGCCCACGACGCCGGCATCGTGCATCGCGACATCAAGCCTGAGAACATCCTGCTGGACAAGCAGGGCCGGGTGAAGATTGCCGATTTCGGCCTGGCGAAGCTGGTGAGCCGGATAGCCGGAGGCCTGGCGCTGACCGGCGCCGGGCAGGTGATGGGCACACCGCACTACATGGCGCCGGAGCAGGTGGAACGGCCGCAGGCAGTGGACCATCGGGCCGACATCTACTCGCTGGGGGTGGTCTTTTACCAGATGCTCACTGGCGAGTTGCCGCTGGGCCGGTTTGCCCCGCCTTCGCGGAAGGTGCAGATTGATGTGCGGCTGGATGAGGTGGTGCTGCGGGCGTTGGAGAAGGAGCCGGAACGCCGCTACCAGCAGGCCAGCGAGATGAAGACGCAGGTGGAGATCGTCACGCAGCGCCGGCCGCGAGTGCGGTCAACAGACCTGTTGACGTTGCGATGCCAAGACAGCAGGTCCCTTCGGTGCAAACTGCGCGATCCCTGGTACTAACCACCTTGGGCTGTGGGCCTTGGGTACGCTGATCGCCACCGTTGTTCTGCCTCTGTTGTTGCTCGGGATTGGAGCGGCGGCCCAGGGCAATATCAATGAAGAGGTTGCCGCCGTTGCAGCGATACTGGCCGTGGCCTTGTTGATTCTAACCGCCATTCTTGGCATTGCGGGCCGAAAGGAGAAAGCTGGGAAAATAGCGATTATCTCGGTCTGCGTTCTTGGTATTCTTGCGGGTCTTCCGTGATTCTGTCTCTTGTTTTGATCATGATACGCGGGGCGTCAGTGATAAAAAAAATGGAGGAAATGCGAGAGGAAATGGCCGAGAACATGCCACCGCGATTTGCCGAGGCGGAGGGCAAGCCGTTGGAGCCCCAGCAAAGCACCAACTCCATCGGCATGAAGCTGGCCCTGATCCCGGCCGGCAAGTTCCTCGATGGGCTCGCCGAAGGATGAGAAAGAACGCTTGCCAGGACGAAGAGCAGCACGAAGTGTCGATCACCAAGCCGTTCTACCTGGGCGTCTATGCGGTGACGCAGGCCGAGTACGAGAAAGTCATGGGGAACAACCCCAGTTACTTCTCCTCCAAGAGCAACGGCAAGGACAGAGTCAAGGACATAGACACTGGGCAGTTTCCGGTGGAAAGGTCTCCTGGGACGATGCCGTGGCCTTCTGCAAGAAGCTATCGGAGTTGCCGGAAGAGAAAAAGGCGGGGCGGGTTTATCGTCTGCCGACCGAGGCCGAGTGGGAATATGCCTGCCGGGCCGGCACCAAGACGGTCTTCCACTACGGCAACTCGCTGTCGTCCAAGCAGGCCAACTTTGATGGCAACTGCCCGTATGGAGGAGCCGACAAGAGGCCGTTTCTTGCGAGAACGGCGAAGGTCGGCACGTATGCTGCCAATGCTTTCGGCCTGTACGACATGCATGGTAATGTCTGGGAGTGGTGCCAGGATTGGTATGACAGAGGACTACTACAAGAG
This sequence comes from uncultured Gemmataceae bacterium, assembly GCA_963804745.1. Taxonomy (GTDB): domain Bacteria; phylum Planctomycetota; class Planctomycetia; order Gemmatales; family Gemmataceae; genus CAWDRY01. The sequence goes on along the minus strand of CAWDRY010000042.1, from coordinate 38,945 downwards.
CAGTCCCAGGAAGATCCTCCAGGGCCTGCGCAGGACTTGCTCCGGGTCGTTCGCGGCGGGTGTTGGTAGCGTCGACGGCAGGAGCTGCCGATCCGCCGTCTCGCTACTGGCACGACCCCAGCCACCAGGACTACGACCTCGGCTTCCGCGTGGCCGCAGTTCAGTCCGGGAACTGAGCCGGGTTGGGTAGTAGGGAAGGACAATCAAGCAAAAGGGTCTAACCATGAGTGAAGGTAGACGGTGTCCCGAATGCGGGGCGGAACTGGCGGCCGATGCGCCGCAAGGACTGTGCCCGGCGTGCCTCTTGAAGCGGGGGCTGGAAACGCAGACCGCCGCCGGCCAAGGGGCAAGCGCGGCGGCCGCGGCCGATGCCGTCCCGCCCACGCCCGCGGAGTTGGCCGCGTATTTCCCGGACCTCGACATCCTGGAGTTGGTGGGCCGTGGCGGCATGGGCGTGGTCTACAAGGCCCGGCAGAAACATCTCGATCGGCTGGTGGCGCTGAAGATCCTGGCCCCCTCGGTCGGCAAAGACCCGGCCTTCGCCGAGCGCTTCACGCGCGAGGCCCGGGCGCTGGCCATGCTCAGCCACCCCAACATCGTGGCCGTCCATGATTTTGGGCAGACCGATGACCTGTTCTATTTCCTCATGGAGTTTGTTGACGGGGTGAGCCTGCGGCAACTGTTGGACACCGGCAAGCTCGCGCCCAGGAGGCGTTGGCGATCGTGCCGCAGATCTGCGATGCCCTCCAGTACGCCCACGACGCCGGCATCGTGCATCGCGACATCAAGCCGGAGAACATCCTGCTGGACAAGCAGGGCCGGGTGAAGATTGCCGATTTCGGCCTGGCGAAGCTGGTGAGCCGCGAGGGTGGAGGCCTGGCGCTGACCGGTGCCGGGCAGGTGATGGGCACGCCGCACTACATGGCGCCCGAGCAGGTGGAACGGCCGCAGGAAGTGGACCATCGGGCCGACATCTACTCGCTGGGGGTGGTCTTTTACCAGATGCTCACGGGCGAGTTGCCCCTGGGCCGGTTTGCCCCGCCTTCGCAAAAAGTGCAAATCGATGTGCGGCTGGACGAAGTGGTGTTGCGGGCGCTGGAGAAGGAGCCGGAACGCCGTTACCAGCAGGCCAGCGAGATGAAGACGGAGGTGGAGATCGTCAGCCAGGCCGCGCCGGTGAGTCCGCCTCAACCGAGCACCGGGGCACCGGTCGTGAGCAAGCCAGACCGCGGATCGGCGGCCAGTTCCCAGCCTGCACCAAGACTTTCCAGAACCGCCATTGTTGGGGCTGTTTGGACCCCCTTCTGCATTGCCCTCCTTGCGGCATTCTTCGTAGGAGTATATTTTCTCACAACAGCACAACCGAGTCAGGCCCGTCACACTGACCAACCAGCAGTTCATACGGGATCAGGCCCTGGCATCGCGACCCTACCTTTGCTCATCATACTTTCGGCGCCTGGAAGCACAATTCTGGGACTAGTTGCACTGAGGCAGATTCGCCGTTCCGCCGGGCGATTGTACGGCCTGGGACTGGCCCTGTTCGACGCTCTGTTGTTTCCGCTCCTGGCCCTGGACGGGCTGATCGGCGGCTGCTGGTACGGCTTTCTCAAGAGTGTCGTGGGTGAGCATGCAGAGCCAGACACCAGTTTCGTCTTGTCCGCGGCCCTGCTGACCTCGGTGGTAGTCGATTTCCTGATCGTCCGCAGCGCATGGCGGGCGGTCAGTTGAACGGTCCAGCCCGTCATCACCCCGAATGAGAAAAACCCCAGGAACAACACGGCCATTGGTTACATCGGCCTGGGCCTGGTGTTGGTCAGCTTCTTCGTGTTCATAGGCGTATTCGCTGTCGGCCGGAATGTCGCTTGGCTCAACCATGAAGGAGCTGCGTGGGGAGCCTTTCTAACCTGCATCGCCGGTTGTGTCTTTGGCCTGATCGGTCGGAAGACATTGCCGGGGAAGATCGCAATCGGCTTCGGAGGAGTGATAATTCTCCTTTTTCTGGTTGTGCTCCTTATTGCCGTGCCGGCAGTCGCCTACCGCAATTCCCGTGCCGCCTATGTCGCCTGCCGAACGGGAGGATAAGATGCCTGTAAAATAATAAGTCCGCGTTTTCGACGATGTAAGACGGCTCACCCAAGCCGTCCGACGAGCCCCGTTCACGGGATTGCCGGCAGGGTTTAGGCCCGGCGTTGACGCCGGGTTAGTCGGGGGCAGAGGTGTCCACGAGCCCCGTTCACGGGGCTTCTCGGTGTTTGGCTTGAGCCGTAGCACTCCGCGGCAGCTCCCACAGCTAAAGCTCGCCTGCGAGAAGCCCCGTGAACGGCGCTAAAAAAGAATCATCAGTTCCCATCGCCCCGCGTAAACGCCGGGCCTAGTGCCGCCATGCGGGAAGCCCCGTAAACGGGGCTATCGTGAAAACTGCGGAGTTATTGTTTTACACGCGCTAAGTTCGACTTTTGCCCTTTTTGACAGGGGCTCAAACTTCCGGAAACCCCCTGTTTAACAGCGCCCAAACTTCGGTGCGCGGTTCCAGCCCCTGCGTTTTTGAAACACCCCGGTGTGGGGCGGGGGTTTCCAAAAAGCGCGGCTGCCCATTTTCACAGGACTTCCTGGCTTTCAGGTCGCCTGAAAAGGGCAAAAGTCGAACTAAGTTCGACTTTTGCCCTTTTTCACAGAGGCTCAAACTTCCGGAAACCCCCTGTTTAACAGCGCCGAAATTCGCCTCGCGTTCCAGCCCCTGGGTTTTTGAAACACCCCCGTGTGGCGCGCTCGTTTCCAAAAAACGCCGCTGCCCATTTTCACAGTACTTCCTGGCTTTCAGGTCGCCTGAAAAGGCAAAAGTCGAACTAAGATGCCGCCCACGGGCATGCTGGAGCCGTAGGACTACTCCTACCGTACCGGTCGTGCCTGCTGGCGTGAAGATGTCAAACCGCTTCCAAAACGGTCGTCCGATACCATTGCCAGAAACGAGCGGCGCCTTCGCTCACGGAAATGCTGGGGTTATAACCGAGAAGAGCCTGGGCCTTGCGGATATCGGCGTGCGTGGAGATCACGTCGGTATCGGGCATGGCAGCCGGCTGAAGGTCGGCTTTTCGGCCGGCGAGCTGCTCCAGCACGTGAACGAAGTCGGCCAGCAGCACCGGCTGCCCCCGGCCCAGGTTGATGACCTCGTAGCCCAGGGGACGATCAATAGCGGCCACCACACCATGGACGATGTCGTCGATGTAGGTCCAGTCGCGGTACAGTTGGCCCTGACTGTAGAGCGCCACCTTGCGACCGAAGAACAGGTTGTCCACCACCATGTGCGCCATCATGTCGGGGCGGTTGCGCGGCCCATAGACCGTAAAGAAACGCAGAGCCGTGAAATTCAGCCCGTTCAGGTGGTGGTAGGTAAAGCCAAGCATCTCGGCCGCGCGTTTGCTCGCCGGATAGGGCGCCAGGGGCCGATCACACGAGTCGGTTTCGATGAAAGGGATTCGATCCGTATGCCCATACACCGATGAGGTCGAAGCGAAGACAAAGTTTCCTGTCTCGTGCGACTTCGCGGCCTCGAGCAAGTGCAGCGTCCCCATCAGGTTCACGTCGAAGTACAGATGAGGGTCTTTCGCCAACGCGCGCACGCCCGGCAAAGCCGCCAGATGGATGACCGCGTCGGGACGATGCTCTGCAAATACTCTGCCGATGAGGTCGCGGTCGCGGATGTCGCCAGTGACCAGATAGCACGGGCATCCTGCCTGTGACCCAGCACTGCTCCGAACCTCGGCCAGGTTGGCCTGCTTGCGCTCCGGGCTGTAGTAGTCGTTCAGGTTGTCGAGGCCGACGACCGTGTCCCCACGAGCCAGCAGAGCTTGTGCCACGTGACTGCCGATGAAGCCGGCCACACCAGTAACCAGAATAACCTTGCTCAACTCGACACCTCCGCTCGTGCTTGCGCTGCGGGCTGGGATAGGGGTGAATACAGACCAGGTTATATCTCCTGGAAAGCAGCGGCACACCCGGCAACCGGTTGCCCTTTATCGCCAGATGCGTACCAGTATCGATGATGCCTGTTTCGTTTCCGTGTCACCTTGAGATGCGGCCTGTAATTCGTCCACCGAGTAAAATGCCCTGGGGTCGAAGCACTTCACAATGGTTAGAACGTTGTGCAGGTCCTTCCGCTTGATTACCGTGAATACTATCTGCACAGGACCAGTGGTTCCCTGGCCGTCCATGCTGGTGACGCCGTAATTCGCTGCCTTCAGGCTTTCGACCAGGGCACCGGCGTCCTTGCTGGTAACGACTCGGACGAAGAGGCTGCCGATGGCCAGCTTGTTTTCGATGAGGATGCCGAGCAGGGTGCCGACCGTGAAGCCGCCGACAAAACCGAGGAAGCAGCCGACGTTGCTCACGTTCTTCATGATCTGCACCATGGCTAACAGCCAGATGGTGACTTCAAAAAACCCGAGGAACGGGGCCAGCAGCCTCTTGCCTCTGGAGACGAAGATGATCCGGATCGTACTGATAGTGACGACCGTCACCTCGGCAAGAAAGATGAGCAGCGGCATCACAGCGGGATAATCAAGCAGGAAAGATTCGGGTACAAGCACTGATTACTCTCCGCGAGAACAAAAACTTTACCGTCATCGGCAAAGAAGGCGGATCATAGACAAATGCGGGGTGCTCGCAAGGCCAAAAAAGGGGTGACAGGGTGACAAGGTGACAGGGTGACAGGGTGACAGGCAAGCTCAACGTTCTTGCATTTTGTCACCTTGTCACCTTCGTCATCTTGTCACCCTGTCACCCTGTCATCTTGTCACGACGAGTTGGATGGCGGTTGCTTCCCAATGCCTAAGCTCATATCAAGGTAGTGGAAGAGTTTGGAGGCACTGGGGTAAGCTGGAACCTGAAGAGCGCCCTTTGCTCGCCGCGATCTCCGGGATATACTGGAAATAGGTGGTGAGACAATTACGTGGAGGTGAGCCATGTCTTCGGAAGCACGTCCTGCGGTGCCGGTTGATGTCGATCTGATGGAATCCCGCTGGATGCTAGAAGATACCGTACTTGCGCCGGATGCCGTGAAAAAAGCCACCGTCGAAGAGGTCAACGCCGCTGATGCCGTTTTCGCCGAGAAGCACAAACAAGACGAGCTAGCCGCCAGCCTCATGAACTTGTGGGCTGGATCGCTGTTGCTGCACGACCTGGCGGTTGACGCCCTCCGCGAACCGGCGGATGAAGAAACACCCCAGCCGAAAAAACCGGAAGAAGATAAGCCGGAAGAGTGAACCCGCCTACTCGGTTGCACAAGTTCGTCGGTCCTGGATGTAGCCCACCTTTGCCACCGTTGGTGGGTCTCGCAGACTCGACCCACCCTACGCAAATCTCGGTCTTTCTTCCACGAAACGTGGTCCGGGTCTACGAGTGATGGCTTGCGCAGCAGTTTAGGCGCGCGGCAGCAGTAAATTTATCCCTCGCTTGCGCGTCGGGCTAACGTTCTGCTGTTAGCCCGAAGCGTCAAGCGAGGGTGAAACTTTCACTTGCCCTTCGCCTTACGCACGGCCATTTAGTCTTACTGCTGTGGTCGGGGGGTCGGAGCCGGCTTGGGAGAGCCGAGACCTTGTCCTTGATTGCGGAGGTCGGTGGCCCTGCCTAGTATCGGGTCGTCGAGGACTGCCTGGGCTGGTTGCATGGTGTAGGGGAACACGCGAACGTCACGAATGATCAAGGGCCAGATGTTTTCGGAGATGAAATCGATGGGCCAGTATTCGTACCAGCGCGGCGCGACGTTTTGAATGACCGACAGAGTTTCGTAACCGTCCTTCACTAGGACGATATGGTACTTGCCGTGATAGACAAAAAACTCGTCGGCCGGCGCGGCGCCGATCCTCTGGTTATTGACAAGAACCATGGCGCCCGGCGGACTGGACACGACCACAAAGCGCCGCTCGACGCATCCGGTGATCAGTCCGGTACACAGGAAGATGCAGACCGACATCACGCCTAGCCGTAACCTGCTATTCATGATCGTTACCTGGAAAAAGGGTTGATCCATATAGCCAATGAGATCGCGGCGGTCAAGAGCACTCACCACTTTTGATTCAGCCGGCAACCATGTACCATATAAAGAGTTCCGGCAAACAGGGTGCTTGGGGTAAGCGAACGTGAGCAGCTTCGCCAACATCGAACAGGCTGGCATCACCGACGTGGGCGTCCGCCGCAGTCACAATCAAGACGGCCACGCCGTCTTGCTGGCCGCCGACGTGGATCAATGGCGGAAACAGGGGCATGTATTCCTTGTGGCCGACGGCATGGGTGCGCACGCGGTCGGCGAGAAGGCCAGTGAGCTGGCGGCCGGCATTATCCCGCATACCTATCACAAATACGCCGGCCAGGGAGCTGTTGCCGCTCTGCACAAAGCATTCCTGGAGGCCAACACGAGCATCCACAGCCGCGGCCAGCAGAATCGGGAATTCGCGGGCATGGGCACGACCGCGACGGCCCTCGTCCTGCGACCGGACGGAGCATGGGTCGGCCACGTGGGTGACAGCCGTCTTTACCGAGTCCGTGGCACGCACATCGAACAGCTCACGTTCGACCACAGCGCACTCTGGGAACTCGCGCGCAGGAAAGGCGTCGATCCGGCGAAGGTGCATGGCGTCCCCAGCAATCGCATCCTGCGCTCTCTCGGTCCTGATCCGCAGGTAACGGTGGACATCGAGGGGCCGCATCCGGTGGCGCAAAGGCGACATCTTCGTCCTCTGTACCGACGGGCTGAGCGGGCTAGTTTCCGATGAGGAGATCGGCGCACTGGCCGCTGTGCTGCCTCCGGAAGAGGCAGGTCATCTCCTTGTCGATCTGGCGAATATGCGCGGCGGCGTGGACAATATCACGATCGTTATCGTTCGCGTCAAGGATGCCGGCGCTGCCTCGGCTGCCGATGCCGGCTCACCCCGAACAATCTTTGCACGCCTCCCCTGGCCGTTGCTTGCCCTCTCCGTTGGGATACTGCTAGCCGTCGGGTCTGCTCTGCTCGCTTTCTACCGGCCGTCGCTGGGCCTGCCTGCCCTGGCGCTGGCAATCCTTGTGATCGCGGCCGGCATCGTGGGCCTGGTCATGCAAGTCATGCAGGAAAATCGGCGCGAGGAACCGGCGGACGAACTTCCTCAAACCAAACCCAGGATTCATCGCCGGGCTTCCTGCAAGATCGAGCGCTCGTTGCTGGAGAAGCTCTACCAATGCCATGTCCACTCTGAAACAGCAGGTGCACGACAAGAGCTGGGAAGTGGACTGGGCCGCATATGAGCAGCATGAAACGCTGGCCGGCAAACACCTGGCGGCGAACGACCTGCCAGCCGCATTCCGCGAATCGTGCAGGGCAATGCGGATGCTGACCGAGCAACTGAATCGGCATCGGCACAAGGAGGAGGTATTCAAGCCGGTGTGGGACAAGAAACAGTGGTAAGCGGCAAGATGACAAGATGACAAGATGACAAGATGATGATGGAGAGGTCATCCACTCACCGTCATCTTGTCATCCTGTCATCCTGTCATCCTGTCAGCACACAACACTATGATTATTCGGATTGAGGCACGGCTCCGAAGCTTCGCCAGATGTACCACGTGGCAATGCTGCGGTATGGCCGCCACGGTTCGGCCAGTTCGGTGACCTCGGCCTTGGTTGGAAGTTGGTTGAGTTCGTACTGACGCTGAATGCCCGAGCGCAGACCCAGATCATCGACCGCCAGCACGTCGAGCCGGCCGAGAGAGAAGATCAGAAACATCTGTGCCGTCCAGGGACCGATTCCCCAGACCGGGTCCAGAGTGGCGATCACTTCGTCGTCGTCCAGTTCGTGCAGTTTGTGCAGCGGCACTTCTTTTCGGTGGACCTTGGCGGCAAGATCACGCAAGGCGCGTGCCTTTCCGGCTGAGATACCGGCGTCGCGCAAGTCTTCATCCGAGAGCTTCAAGAGATTCGCCGGGGTCAAGGCTCGAGGTGACAGAATCTCTTCGAGCCGCGTACTGATCGCGTGCGCGGCCCTGGACGAGATCTGCTGTGAAATGATCGACCGGACGAGCAAGGCGAACCGGTCCGGATTGTGCCACAGCGTGCATGGACCGATGGTTGAGATCAGCCGTTTGAGTACCGGATCGCGCCGGGACAAATGACGCTGGGCCTTGATGTAGGTTGCTGGCACTTTCGACATGTTTAGCCTCTGATTCAATCTTCACTCAATCGTATGAAGCGGCGCATGGTTGGGTCAAGCATCCGCCGCCGGTCAGGTTGAGATTGTATAAAAAGAGCAATCTTGGCAGGAGAGGGAAGACGGGGCGACAATCAAGCAAACTTTTTGGGTTGCAGGCTGGCAGCGTGAATCATAGACTTTACTATTGGCAGCAACATTGCTCGCGATGGATTTGCAACCAAGAGGTGACGACATGGGTGCATCATTGCTCGTCGAGTATTACAACGAACTGCCCGAACCTCGCGAAGGGAGTGACATCCAGGAGCAACTGCCGCGCGTGCGTGCGGCCTTGGAAACGTTCAAGAAGCAGGTGTCCGAACGCTACACGGAAGGGACCTTGCATCGGCTGCTGGAATCGAATCACGTGCAGGACCGGCGTGCGGCTGTCCTGGCTCTGGGCATGGTCGGAACGATGCAATCGAACAGGGTGGTTGCCGAGCGGCTGCACGACGAGGATCACGTAGTGCGGCAACTGGCCAGCGATGCTCTCTGGACCTTGTGGTTCCGGGCCGATGCCACGGCCCATGTCAGGGAGTTGCAGCGCCTCATGCGCGTGCGCAACCGCGACAAGGCGCTTGCCGGGCTTGACGACCTGATCCGCAAGGCCCCTCAGTTCGCCGAGGCTCTCAATCAGCGTGCCATTCTCTATTTCCGCAAGAAGGATTATCCCAGGTCGGTTGCCGACTGCGAGAAGGTCATCCAGTTGAACCCGTGCCATTTCGCGGCACTGGCTGGGATGGGGCAAAGCTACTTACATTTGAACAAGCCTCGGGCAGCGTTGAAGGCATTTCGGCGGGCACTGGAGATCAATCCGGAGATGGGTGAGGTTGAGGAGACGATCCGGACATTGGAAAGCGCGCTGGGGGAGGAAGGGAAGAAGTGACATTGTTTAGCCGCGAGCCGGTAGGCGAGCGCGAAGCATGCTCTTCGCGCTCCCCTTCGGGTCGCGGCTAAACGGTTTGTTCATGTCCAACATCCACTCATGTCCGCAGTGATCACGTCGGCGGCCGGCAGATGGGTGAGTGCGAAAAATGTGCAGATCAGGCTGATGCTGTCGGCGATGCTGCGAATCCATAGTATCCGCGGCTGCCAGAAGACCAGCTTCACACCGGCCGGCACAGCCAACGCGGTCATGAAAGTGAATGCCAGTCCGGCACGAGTCAGGGCGATACCTGCCAGTCGCAGCGTGAGCCTAGCTCATGTGCCAGCGTACTCATCAAGGCAAAGGCCACGCTGCCGGCGAGCATGAACAGGAAGGGGGTTAGCGAACTGCTTTTCACTTCTTCTCGTTGATCTCAATAGTAACCAGCAAACCGAGCGAGTGTGCGCTTGGCAGGCATGTCAGATCATGTTACCGATCACGACACCTGAGGTCCAGCGCTGGTTCACAGTCTGAAGCAATTCGCAGGACAGGTTGCCTGTGGCCGGCTGGGGAGTTCGACCATTCTACATGACACAACCAACACTATTCGCGATTCTTGCTGGTGGCCTTGAGGCCACGATCCGTGATGACAATGAGTGGTGGCGTGGTGCGCGAATTGCTAACGTGCCCGCGATGCGGCGCTGGGCATTTGCTCCTATCTTGGACGGTGTGCGCAACGGACTGACGGCAGCCACCGTCCTGCAAGACTCGCTTCGCCGAATACACATCGGCTCTGCTTGATGAGATTGTGCAATCCAACGACCAGGACCGCTGGTCCTCGGAAGCGTTTGCGGCCGCCCGCGAAGTGCTCCTTGACCGCGCGGCAGGGCGTGCCAGGAACCAGCTGGGGGAATGGACGTTGGCTGTGGGCAGCGCAGCTGTTCCCGCCCGACCGGGCGGAGACATTTGTCAAACCGCTCCTGGAGCGGCTGAGCCGGCAATTCGGGGATGCCCAGTACTTCTACACGCATCGGGACGTTGAACTGCATATCTGGGCGCGAGCCCGGCAAGGGCGGCTGGTCCGGGGCTACGGCTGGCTTGGCATGAAGGGCCTTACCCTCTGGGATGAAGGTGGGCAGACGAAGGAAGAGCGCAACCTCGGCTTCCGGTTCTTTGACGGGCGGTCCCCTGCGGTCGGGCAAGCCCAGAACCAGAATGTTACCCTCCCGGACGAGGGTGGTGTGATGCAGCTCGCTTACCTGTGGAGCATTGATCCAACGACCCTGGACGAGCAATTCAAGGAACCGTTGAGGGGATTATTGGGCACTGTTGCGTGGCACGATGCAGGCGGGCCGCCTGCACTACGGTTTGCTCAAACTGGGACACCACCACCCGGCCCGGCGCCGGACCTGCTATCATATACCGATCATGTTTGTAGATCGTGTAATTCTGTACGTCAAGGGCGGCGATGGTGGTCGGGGCTGCTGTAGCTTCCGGCGCGAGAAGTACGTGCCGCGCGGCGGGCCGGACGGCGGCGACGGCGGGGACGGCGGTAGTGTCATTGTCGAGGCACTGGCCGGGGCGGATAGCCTGGCGGATGTGGCCAATCGGAAACATTGGCGGGCGCCATGCGGGGGCGCTGGGCGCGGAGCCAACTGCTCCGGGCGGAGCGGCCGTGATATCTTCATCCGGGTGCCTCCCGGCACGTTGGTTCTCGATCGTGATCGCGGGAATGTGTTACGCGACCTGACGGAAGCCGGCCAGCAAGTCACCGTGGCCCACGGGGGCCGTGGCGGGCGTGGCAACCGGGCGTTCGCCACGTCCACCAACCAGGCGCCCCGCGAAACCGGCCCGGCCGGCCTCGGCGAGGAGCGCTGGATCATCCTGGAGTTGAAAGTGATCGCCGATGCGGGGCTGATCGGCCTGCCCAATGCCGGCAAATCGACCCTCCTGAGCCGGCTGTCGCGAGCACAGCCCGAGATCGCCGACTATCCATTCACGACCAAGCACCCCAATCTCGGCCTTGTGACCATCGGCGGTGAACGCGCTTTCGTGCTGGCCGATCTGCCCGGCCTGATCGAAGGCGCTCACAGCGGCGTGGGCCTCGGCCACGAATTCCTGCGGCACGTGGAACGCACCCGAGTGCTGGTTCATTTGGTCGAGCCATTGCCGCCGGACGGTAGTGACCCGCTCAAAAACTATCAGACTATCCGCCGTGAGCTGGAGCTTCACGATCCCACACTGGCGGACAGGCCGGAGGTCGTCGTGGTAAGCAAGGCCGAACTGACCGGCAGCGACGAGATCCAACGGCGCTTGCAGTCGGAGCTTGGGCGCGAAGTTCTCGCTGTCTCTGCCGTGACGGGACAGGGGCTGGCCGATCTGGTGCGTGGTATCATGGAAAGGATGAAGGATGAAGGATGAAAAAGAAAGGATGAAGGATGAAGGATGAAAAAGACAAGAAGAAGCCGGGTGCCATGCCCACGTCTTCGTGGGCATGTGATATAGGCGGCCACCGACATGCCCACGCGGACGTGGGCATGGCACCCGGGTCCGATTCATCCTTCATCCTTCATCCTTCATCCTTGATCGTAGTGGATGTTGGCAATAGCCGAATCAAGTGGGGGCGGTGTTTGCGAGGGGCGGTGGCGGAAAGCGTGTCGCTGCCAGCCGATGATTCCTCTGCCTGGGAGAGGCAACTGGAGCAGTGGCGTGGGGTGGGTTTGCAACCTGCCGGTGATAGCGCAGGCAGGTTGGAAACCTACCCCACAGCGATAAGGCGAGCGGCAGAAGATAAATTACCATCCCTCGCTCACGCTTCGGGCCAGTGTGACACTGGCCCGAAGCGTGAGCGAGGGATGGTATCACTTGCCGCACGCCTAACATGGGCGGTGGCAGGAGTTCAGCCGCAGGTCCGTGATGCCCTTGTCGATTGGCTTCGGAAACGGGGCGAGGTCGTCGAGGTGCTCGCGTCGTGGCGGGATGTGCCTCTTGACATTCAGGTTGAGCAACCGGACCATGTCGGCATGGACCGGCTTCTGAATGCAGTGGCGGCCAAAAGCCGGCTGGCGCAGGGGTCGAGTAGGACGGATTGCCAATCCGTCCCACACAGTACCAGGGCGATCATCATTGATGCGGGCACTGCGGTTACGGTCGATCTTCTCGACGAGCAGGGTGTCTTTCGCGGCGGAGCGATATTTCCGGGGCTGCGCTTGATGGCTCAGGCGTTGCACGACCACACGGCCCTGCTGCCGCTGGTGGACATGGGACGGATTGCCAATCCGTCCTACACGAACCAATCTCTTCCTCCGCTTCCAGGAACGTCAACTGACTCTGCCATCGCCGCAGGTGTTTTCTGGGCCGTGGCAGGAGGCATCCGGTCGTTGATTGATGAATTTGCTGCCCCACCAGTGGATCTGTTCTTGACCGGAGGAGATGCGTCATACCTGTGTCCGGCCCTGGATCGGACAGTGTTGTTATGGCCCACCATGACTTTGGAAGGGGTTCGCATCAGTGCGGAAAAGAAAGGATGAAGGATGAAGGATGAAGGATGAGAAAGACAAGAAGAAGCCGGGTGCCATGCCCACGTCTACGTGGGCATGTGGTACAAGCGGCTCCCGACATGCCCACGAAGACGTGGGCATGGCACCCGACTCTGATTCATCCTTCATCCTTCATCCTTCATCCTTTCTTCTTCATCCTTCCTCTTTGGACACTTACGCCGCGTGTCTTACTCCTCCGGGTACTGCGGCCATCGCAACCATTGCGGTGCGCGGGTAGCCGCGCGTGGCAGTTGTTGCGTGAACTCTTTCACCCCAGGTCGGATGCCGGGCACGGTTTGCCCGAAGGCTGTAAGCCCGGCCGGATATGGTTGGGCCGCCTGGGTGGAAACGTCGCCGATGATGTGGTGCTGGTTGTCAAGAGTGCCGACCCAACACCGTGGCTGGAATTGCACGGTCACGGCGGGCGGGAGGTGGTTCGTTACCTACTGGATACGCTTGAGGACCGGGGGGCGAAGATTTGTTCATGGCAACAATTCATGGCCACAGGCAGGCAGGCAGGCTCAGGCTCAGGCTTAAGCCTGAGTCTACAGATAGCGGCAGCGGTAGCCCTGGCACATGCAAAAACCACGCGGACGGCCGCGATCCTACTCGATCAATACCAGGGCGCTTTTGAACGTGCCATCCAGGAAATTATCACGGCGCTGGAATGCGGCGATGTCGATGAGACAGACCGTTTGTTGACCGAGTTGAGCCGTCATGCCGGCGTTGGTCGCCATCTAACGACGCCCTGGCGTGTGACCATCGCTGGAGCGGCCAACGTCGGCAAGAGCAGCCTCCTCAACGCTCTCGCCGGTTATCAGCGCAGCATCGTTGCACCTTCGCCGGGAACTACTCGCGATGTGGTGACCACTGTTCTGTCCATCGACGGCTGGCCCGTGGAACTGGCGGATACAGCAGGCCAGCGCCGGCCGAGGGATCCCTGGAGGAACAGGGCATCCAGCGGGCTTGCGCGGCTGCCACTGCCGCTGACATTTGCTTGTGGGTGCTCGATGGAGCCGCCACGCCGGTATGGCCTGCGGTCCGAAATAGCAACATGCGGCTCGTGGTGAACAAGATCGACTTGCCGCCGGCCTGGGACCACAAGGCAGCAGCGGATGCCATCCACGTCTCGGCACGGACTCGGGCCGGTCTGGATGAGTTGTGCCAGGCCATTTCGAACTGGCTGGTTCCCCAGCCGCCTTCTGCCGGCGCGGGAGTGCCGTTTACTCCGCAGCTCATCGACCTGGTCGAGGCTTGGAAAATGTCTGTCTGAACAGTACCATGATACGCAGGGCTACATTGCAAACCGTTCTGGAGACAAACCCATGAAACTCCGCGTACAGACGCTCATTATGGTTCTGCTGGCCAGCGCGTGCTGGGCGGCAGCGGCAGAACCAGGACCAAAGGCGACCGAAACCCGCTACGCCCAGTGGAAGAACGGCTTGCCGGGCAGCGCCGACTTCTTCCCTATCGCGGTTTGGTTGCAGGATCCCGCCGCGGCGCCGAAGTTCCAGGCGGCCGGCTTCAACGTGTACGTCGGTTTGTGGCAGGGACCGACCGAGCAGCAGCTTGCCGAGCTGAAAAAGCACGGCATGCGCGTCTTCTGCGATCAGAACGAGGTCGGCCTCAAGCACAAGGACGATCCCACCATCGTCGGTTGGATGCACGACGACGAGCCGGATAACGCCCAGGAACTCGGCAAGGGCAAGGGCTACGGTCCGCCCATCCAGCCCGCGAAGATCATCGAAGGCTACGACCGAATGCGGAAGGCCGATCCGACGCGCCCCGTCATGTTGAACCTCGGTCAGGGCGTGGCCTGGGACCAGTGGTACGGCCGCGGCGTGCGCACGAATCATCCCGAGGATTACCCGGAGTATGTCAAGGGCTGCGACATTGCTTCTTTCGACATCTACCCGGCCTGCCACGATAACCGTGCCGTGGCCGGCAAGCTCTGGATGGTTGCCGACGGCGTCAGCCGGCTGCGCAAGTGGTCGGATGATCGCAAGATCGTCTGGAACTGCATCGAGTGTACGCGCATCAGTAACCCGAATGCGAAGGCGACACCCCAGCAGGTCAAGGCAGAAGTGTGGATGTCCCTGATTCGCGGCACGAACGGCCTGATCTACTTTGTCCATCAGTTCAAGCCCAAGTTCATCGAAGCGGGTCTGCTGGCCGATGCGGATATGCTGGCCAAGGTCCGAGAAACGAACTTGCAGATTCAGCGGCTGGCTCCTGTGGTCAACAGCCCCAGTATTGCCGAGGCAGTGACCGTGGAATCATCGGCAGCGGCGGTCCCGATCGAGGCGGCGGCCAAGCGGCATGAGGACGCCCTCTACATCTTCGCGGTCGGGATGCGCGAACGGCAAAGCGGAGGCGACTTTCAAAGTGGCCGGCGTAAAGGCGGGAGCGAAGGTCGAAGTCCTCGATGAAGGCCGCACCCTGGAGGTCCGCGACGGTCTCTTCCGTGATGCCTTCGGGCCGTGGGAGGTGCATCTGTACAAGGTGGCGGGGAAGTGATGATGTAAGGATGAAGGATGAAGGATGAAGGATGAAGGATGAATCAGACAAGACAAGCCGTCACAGGCCCGAAGCGTAAGCGAGGTAGGCTCAACCCTCGCTAACGCTTCGGGCCAGTGTTGATTCTTGCTAACGCTTCGGGCCAGTTTGATTCTTGCTAACGCTTCGGGCCAGTGTTGATTCATCCTTCATCCTTCATCCTTCATCCTTCATCCTTCATCCTTCATCCTTCATCCTTTCGCACTGAGGTTGTTTATGAGAATCGGCATTGGCTTCCTGATCTGTGCATGGTTAGCTGGCGTTGTTAGCGCGGCCGAGGGGCCGGCGGTCGTGAAGATCGTTCGCAAAGAGCAGGGCTACCAGATGCTCCGCAACGATCAGCCCTACTTCGCCAAGGGTGTTTGTGGCGACAGCCGGCTCGACGAACTGGTGGCGGCCGGCGGCAATTCGATCCGCACCTACGGCGGCGACCTGCGAGCCTCCGGGTTCAACCCGGAGGCACGCGGGCTTACGGTCCTGGTGGGTCTGGGGCTGCGGCCCATGCGCCAGGGATTCAACTATGGCGACGACAAGGCTGTCGCGCAGCAGGCCGAGCGCATTCGCCGGGACGTGGCCAAGCTCAAGAACCATCCGGCGCTGTTGATGTATGCTCTGGGCAACGAGCTGGAACTGGACGTGTCCCAGGGGGATCGGATCAAGATTTGGAAGGCCCTCAACGAATTGGCCAAGGTCGTCAAGCAGGCCGACGGCAACCATCCGGTGATCGCCGTTCTGGCCGGGATTGGCGACACCAAGTTGAGGGAGCTTAATGAGCATTGCCCGGCCGTGGATGCCGTGGGCATCAACACCTACGGCGGCATCCTCACGCTACCGGCAGCCGTCGCCAAGCAAGGGTGGACACGTCCCTGGCTGGTGACGGAGTTCGGTCCGCGCGGCCACTGGGAAGTGCCGAAGACGCCGTGGGGCCTGCCCATCGAAGACAGCAGCACCCAGAAGGCCGAACTCTACCTCAAGGGCTACAGTCAGGTGATCGCCGCCCAGCCGGCTTGCCTCGGCTCCTACGCCTTTTTGTGGGGCCAGAAGCAGGAAAAGACGCATACCTGGTACGGCATGTTCCTGCCCGAAGGCAACCGTCTCGGCGCGGTGGATGCCCTGACCATGAGCTGGACCGGCCGCTGGCCGGCCAATCGCTGTCCGGAGATCGGCCCCAAGAAGATTCGGGTCTATCTGGAGGGTGACCAGGAGGCCGCCCGGCACGTTTTTGCCAAGGGGCAACGTCTCCGCTGCACAGTCGATGCCAGTGATCCGGACGGTGATGCGCTGACGGTCAAGTGGGACGTGCGGCTTGATGTCGCCGGCAACCGCAGCACCGGCGGCGATGCCGAGCCGCCAACGCCGCCAATCGCCCAGGCTGTGGTCGCCACGGAGAAGAGCGAGGCTGTCATCCAGTTGCCTCAGAAGGAAGGCAACTATCGGATCTTCGTCTACGTCCTGGATCCGAAAGGTTCGGCGGCCACGGCGAATTTGCCGGTCCAGGTGAAGTGACGCAGACAGCATTTTTTTCCAAAACAGCCGAGCCTGAAGCGTTAGCGAAGCATACGGCGTCCGCAATCTTCGCTAACGCTTCAGGTTCGGCTGAACCGAGGCAAAATGATGATGACGACAAATCCTTCAAAATTTTGGCCGGATGCAGTTGACAACGAGTTATTGTTTGGTTTAATAACTTTCAGTCACGGCTGCTATTCCCGATTGGTGGAATAGCTACTCGTAGCCAATAGTGTTTGAACATTCCTTGAACCCCGCGACGCCTGACGGACCTCTTCCAGCAGACGCCGCTCGTATGGAGAAAAAAACGCCGCGTCGCTGCATGACGCCATCCGAGCAGTAGTCCTTCGCTTCTTCCTTCCGCCCACCGACAAGGTGGGGCTAGCCTGAAGCGCTTGAGTTGTTGATATTTCGTCGCTCCGTTTGCACCTGCTTTTTTTTGAAATCGGCAGATACCAGAATGCCTAATCGGTGTTATATAGGCAATCGGCCTCAAGCTGAGGCCGAAAGACGACTCGCGTGAATTTGATCTGAAGATTTGAAAAAGAGGCTTGATGTCTTTCGAAGACACCACAAGCGTTGTCTAGCGCGGCAGCTGCGCCGACCGACCTGATTGCAAATACCTGCGAAAGAGCAGGACTTACAGAAACTAAAGGCCCAGACACACCCATGGTAGTGCGGGAGCAACGCACCAACTACCATGCCTTTTCGCGTTGCTAGGGGTATTGCCATGAAAACTACCCGTCGGCTGTTGCTAGCGACCTTCGTACCCTGCCTGGCATTGGGGGGATTGCTCTTTGGTGCCGGACCGTCCTGGGCTGCTTTTATTAACTACACCAGGACCAACCTCAACATCACGAGCTACGGAGCTGCCTCTCCCTATTCTTCTATGAACTTGGGTGGTATCCCCGGCGTTCCGGCTGGTATGAACTTGGGTGCTATCCCCGGCGTTCCAGCTGGTCTCTTTACCAACCAATCTGCCGCCAATACATGGGGCAACGTTCCGGTTTACGATTCCCAGGCTTATCAGCCTTATTCGCCGTTCTATCCGGTTTACCAACAGGGTTATTATCCGCCCAACTTTCAGAATTATCCGCCCTATTATTCGCAAGGTAATGGGCCCTATTATTCGCAAGGTAATGGGCCCTATTATTCGCAAGGTAATAATTGGCCCTATGCACTTATTATCCACCCACCACTTATCAGCCGCCTTATTATCCACCACAGCCGACACCCACTCCGACACCCACTCCGACACCCACTCCAACACCCACTACGGGAACGACTGCGGTGTCGCTAGACCAACAGCCAGTCGGCACAGCTCTTTACACCGCCCTGTATAAAATTCTGGCACAGGGCATCCCCATACTTGGCACGCCGGATGCTTATTCGACTGCTACCCTGAACGCGGTTAGCGACACTGCACGCCTGGGACGAATGCTCACGGCGATACAGAATGGGACCGCGACATCTTGGCCAGCCGTGCTGACGGTGCAATAAAAGCTGGCCAAACACGTACAGGCCAGTATAGAATCACCCCTAGATCACCGTGCGTGAATGGGCCGGGTGTCATGCCCACGTCCGCGTGGGCATGTCGGCCACCGCTACAAGACATGCCCACGCGGACGTGGGCATGGCACCCGTCTTACAGGCCGGGATAGAATCACCCCTTAGATCATCGTGCGTGAATGGGCAACCTCGCACACAGCCGAACCTGAAGCGTTAGCGAAGAATACGGCGTCCGCAATCTTCGCTAACGCTTCAGGTTCGGCTGAACCGAGGCAAACAAACGTGGATTTTCACACCAAGCAAGGAGATTTTACATGACAAGACGACTGACGCGCCGTTCATTCCTCATGGGTATGGGTACCATCGGGGCCGGTCTCGCCCTGGCGCCGACAGCGCTAATGGCTGAGGACAAGAAGGACCCCCCGGCCGAGAGCGGTCTGTTCTACCAGTTCGTGAATAATACCAAGGGCAAGTTCACGGATGAGCAGATCAGCTGGAGCATGGGCGGTGAGAGGAACTACAAAACTCTGGCCGAGGCCAAAGGGGCGCCCGCGCGCATGGGTGGCGGCGGCCGGCTTTACATCAAGATGGCGGCCGGCGGCGCGTCGTACACCGATTTCATCGAGTTCACCCACGGCGCCACTGGCTGGTACGGCAACACCACGCAAGTGGATGAGTTCGTCATCCCGCTGACCATCGAGCTTTTCGATGCCGACGGCAAGGCCGGGAAGGTCGGGATCACCGAGTCCCGGTCCGCCCTGTTCGAGGCGGCCAAGAAAGAGTTACCCAAGGAATTCCAGTCGTGCATCAAGGGCACCCAGCGGATCGTCTCGCCTTGCCGCGCCGATTTCAACAAGGGCCAGGCCAACGGCAATTACTTCGACAAGTACGTTGACGAGGTCTGGGAGAAGTACGCCACCGAGAAGACCGAGAACGGCTGGACGAAGAAGGTGGTCAATGGCGCCCTCACGTTCACCGGCGGCGGCAAGACCTTTACCTGCGGCAAGAAACCCACGACTCAGGAAGCGCTGCTGGGCACCGGCCCGCTGGGCACCTCCCCCGCATTTTGCTCCGCCGTCAATCGGCATGTCCTGGGTGAACCCGAGTACTGGAACGATGCCAGCAAGTACTACCTGGCAGCGCCGGCCAACTACTTCGCCAAGTTCTTCCATGACCACAGCATCGATCACAAGGCTTACGGGTTCTGTTACGACGACTGGAACAAGCAAGATACGCTGCTCCATTACGTCAAGCCCACCAAGCTGATCATCACCCTTTACTGGGACTGACCGGGGCGGCAACTCACTCGAGGGAAAGCAGCGCGGCTACCACGGACGGATCGGTGCCGTACGACAGGTCATTGTCCAGCCGTGTAAGCAATCTTCTCCCGCTTGAGAAAGTCGATGATTGCCTGGTAGGTCACGGCATGACGCATGGCCGTGGTCGAATCCCAGCTGTTGTGCATCGCTACAATCTGACCAGCTTCGTTGAACAGGGGACTGCCCGAATGCCCCCAGTAGGTCCAGGCATCGTGCTTGGTCCGTCCCAGCGTTTGGTCGCCCAGGGGATCGTCCAGGAAACCGCGGATGCTGCCCGCGGATACATGGAAGGCCCCGTAGCCGGTGGGCTTGCCTTTCGGCGTCCAGGCCCCCGGTTGACCAATGCAGACCACCTTTGTCCCTGTCTCTGGAGGCGCCTTGGCCAGCGGCGCGAAAGGCAGTTTGTCGGTTGTTGACAGGGTCAAGACGGCAAGATCGAGGCGCTGATCGATGGCGCTACAGGTCCCAACGTATTCCCGGCCATTGGGGAAGAACACGGTCAACCGGGCACCGAGTTTGTTGGGCACGTGAGCCGCAGTGAGCACCCGTCCGTCGACACTGATGTTGACCCCGCTGCCCTGGCCCACACGGACGCAGGCCGGCTGAACCTGCTTGATGGCGGCGCAGTACCTGGGGGTCGGCAACGGCGCTATCAACCTGGCCGATGAAGGGATTGGCCGGCTTGACGCTGTTAGCAGCCGTTCGGTCCAAGGCAATTTGCACGAACCACTCGACTCCGGGGCCGTCGCTCGCCAGCGCTTGTTCATACCTGGCAAGGACGTGCATGATGCGCTGGCTCCCCGCCAGTTCAGGCCGAGTGGCAGCCTGTACCAGGGAATCGGCCAGATTGCTCATAAGGTAACGGGCAGTCTCGGCCTTGTCCTCGGTCGGGTTCTTTTTGCAGTAATCGCTGACAACATCTTCCAGCACCCGGCCCGCACCACGCTTCCGAAGGGCGGCCAGGTCAGCAGCAGCTATCTTCAGAGCCGGGTACGGTTTCTTGCCCGACACGGCATCTGTAAAACCATCGCCGGTGCTGTTCGCCGGGTAATCGATCTTGCCCTTGCGGGTCGCATCGACCTGGTGAAATATCTCGTGGTGCATGGTCAACGGCAATTGACCTTCCGTGTAGAAGGCTGCAGCAGATGCGTCTTTGCCGTTCCAGATTCCGTAGTAGCGATAGCCTTGCAGCTTCTCATCGAAAGGATGATAACCGTCGTTCTGCCGCGATGCGCAGGCAGCGAAGACGCCTATTGTTTTGAACCCGATCTTGTTCAGGTAGCCTCTGGGGTACTTCTGCATTTCTTTGGTGATGATTCTGGCGGCCCGGAGCTGGTCCTGCTCCGCAAGCGTGGGCATCACATCGTAATAGCTACCTGCCGGAAGCTCCGCTGCCAGGAAGACCAGCTTGGCCCCCGAATAGCGCTCGAAAGCCGTCTTGAGTTGCCCAAGGTCTTCGGGCTTAGGCATCTCCGCGCGCATGGCGCCTGCCGCGATCAGGATAGCAGTGAGAGCGATTATTCTGACTCGATTGGTCATGCTTGCTCCTCTCGAACCGACGTTTTCGTGTAGGACGGATTGCCAATCCGTCCCACGGACAGTGCCGGCTTTTTCCTCGGTCTCAGCACGTCACGGTGACGACTGGTCTAATAGAGAATTATACAGGCGCCGCCTCGCCCTGGCGATTCGCTTCCTTGGTTGTTACCGAATGTTACAATCTGCCGGCGACAACACTGGCCCGAAGCGTTAGGCGAGCGGCAGAAGGTAATTTACCAGCAATTCCCGGACCGAGTTTTCCTTTGAAGAAAATCGCCGATTCTGGCCTTCCCTTTCGTAATGCCAACCTACAGAATACTCTCCCAGCTTGTCCATTTTTACATTCACGCAAAAGGAATTGTTGACCATGGTCGTTTCTGCCAGGAAGGCACGCAAGAATCTTTCCGCAGATTCTCTCTTTCACATGCTCCGATCCGCCTTTGACCGTATCCACGATCCACGCGAGGATGCGTCAGATATTTCCCTCGGCAATGCTCTAATGTCGAGCTTTGCCATGTTTTCGCTCAAGGATCCGTCCTTGCTGGCTTTCGACGCACGCCGCCGCGATCCCAGCGACAACTTCCGCTCCATCTATGGCATCGAGCGCGTTCCCTGCGACACGCAGATGCGGGCCATCCTCGATCCCGTTGAACCCGACGAGTTGCGGCCCCTGTTCGGCGACGTTTGCCGCCGTCTGCAGCGTGGCAAGGCACTGGAACGTTTTGTCTATCTGGACGGCCATTACCTGCTATCGCTGGATGGGACCACGTACTTCTCCTCAACCAAGGTCCATTGCCCTGCGTGCCTGGAAAAGCACCATTGCGGCGGTGGCATCACTTATTACCACCAACTCCTGGGGGCTACGTTGGTCCATCCCGACCTCAAGGAGGTCATCCCGCTGGCGCCCGAGCCGATTGTCAACCAAGACGGCTACACCAAGAACGACTGCGAGCGTAACGCCACCCGCCGTTGGCTGAAACATTTTCGCCAGGAGCATCCGCACCTGCCCGTCATCATCGTCGAGGACGGCCTCAGCGCCAATGCTCCGCATCTGCGCGACCTGCGCGATGCCCACGTACACTACATCCTCGGCGTCAAGCCCGGCGACCATGCCTTTCTGTTCCAGCATCTCCGGAACGCCGACGCCGCCGGGCAAACCCAACACCTCACCCAGGTCGATCCCGGCACGGGCGTGTTGCACCACTTTCGCTGGCACCACGCGGTGCCGCTCAACGAGTCCAACCCCGACGAGTTGGTGAACGTCCTCGAATACTGGGAGATCAAGGCAGACGGCACCATGCAGTATTTCAGTTGGATCACCGATTGGCCGCTGCTGCCGGACACCGTTTATGCCGTTATGCGCGGCGGCCGGGCTCGTTGGAAGATCGAGAACGAAACCTTCAACACGCTCAAAAATCAGGGCTATCACCTGGATCACAACTATGGCCACGGCGATCAGAATCTATCCGTGGTCCTGGTCCTCTTGATGATGCTCGCCTTTCTGGTGGACCAGACCCAGCAATTATGCTGTCCCTTGTTCCAGGCCGCCTGGGATAAGATGGGGAGCAAGCGTCATCTCTGGGAGCAAATCCGTATTCATTTTCACACGTTCGTGTTCACCTCCATGGCGGAACTGTTGACGACCCTGATTCGTGGCATTGTGCGTCAGGTTCCGGTCTTGCAGGACTCGTCGTGATCGAGCACGGCTGTGAAAAGCTGTCTGCCGCAGAATGCTGGCCCGGCGTGACGTTCGCGGTGCGTACACACCCTCCCGGCCAGCTGTCAATCAGCGTGCGCCGCTGCTGCAAAGCCTCAACCCACTCTCCACCGATGCTACCCTGGCGGGACAAATCCCGGTGTCCTTTGCAAAATGGAGGAACTGGGCCGGGGCAACCATCAGAGACCGGGAATTGCTGGTAATTTACCCTCCCTCGCTAACGCTTCGGGCCAGTGTGACACTGGCCCGAAGCGTTAGCGAGGGAGGGTATCAATTGCCGCTCGCCTTAGCGAGAGAGGGTTCGTCCCTCGCTCACGCTTCGGGCCAGTGTGCTGCCAAATTGCGCACGTTGATCTACTCCACGCTCAGATTCGACAGGTAACTCCTGTACTCGTTCTCCTGCTGTTGCACCGTCTCATCGAGCTTCTTGATCTGCCCTTGCAGTTTCTTGATCTCGGTCTCCTGAGTGTCAAAGTCATTGACGAAACGCTTGTAGGCATCGGATGTCTGCGGCAGGACCTTCAAGTTCTCGCGCATCCGTTCCTGGTCCTTTCGGATCGACTCGAACTCGCCCTGATTACGGGCCCGCTCACTGCGGGTCGCTTCCAGCTTGCTCTTCAACTCCAGGGCCTTCTTGAGTGCCGCTTGCACCTTCTCGCTGGTGACGTTGCTGGCCAGGAAGATGCGCACGGTATCGTCGGGCGAGTTGGTCAGGGCGATGTTTTGGACAATATCGCGTTCCTCGGTGACCGTAAGCTCGGCCGTCTTATCCACCGGTACTTTCACCTCGAAGCGGTAGACATCGCGTGCCTGCTCGGCCGGCTTTTCCGTGCTCACCAGCTTGAATTCCGGCCGGAACGGATGCTCGATGAGCAGCGTGCGCTCTGTTTCTGAACGATTCTTGATCTTGTAGATCTTGCTTTCGCGGATTTTGTTGGTGGCGATCAGGATGCCCTTGCCGATCTTGACCGCGATGAGCTTGTCCGGGTCGCGCTTGGCGACGGGGTCCACCTCGGTGCCAAGGTCAATGGCGTAGCTGATGAGCCGTTCTTCGTTGGGCTGGAGATCGAGGACGCGAGCATCGCCGGCATAGCTGCTGCCTTCAAAAATCGTGATCGGCCCCTGCATGAGATGCAGCCCGGTCGTGTTCTTGAACCGCAGACCGAGCAGCGGATGTTTGGCGAGGGTGTGTTCGTTGTAGATGCTGACGCGGCTGCCTTCGATTTCCTTGTTGACGATGGGCAGCATGGCTGATTTCTGGCGGGGCAGGGTGACAGGCTGGTCGATGGCATACTGGAAGAAGTCGCCCAGGCTGGCGGCGGACGCTGCTGAAACGATGCCTTTAGCCAGATTCATCCTCTCTGCTTCAGTCTTTCCCTTGGCTATGATACTACCGTCATGGTCATCCAGCCCACGGCCACCCCGAAGTTGTCGCTACCTGTAACCCACCCGCCAGGAGGGGGGGAGGTTAGCAGCCCCTGATGTGAGTACAGGAGGGGTAGACGCAGGAGCAGAAGCCCGTGCGGCCCTCGGAGCGTTAGCATCGCCCATGGCCCCTGCATAAGTCGGCGGCCTTAATGAAGCAAACAACTCCGGCTCGACCACCGGGCGGGGCACATACAGCGGCTGATACAGATCCATCTGGAACGATATCGGCCGGCCCGACACCAGCGACATGCGTACATCCTTCCAATCCTCATCGCTGGGGTTTTCCACCACGGCCCAGCCTTGCAGGAATGGCTTCTCCTTCTTGTCGAGCACCAGCCGATAGCTGGTCTTCCAGATTGGATTCTCGATGACGTAGCCGACGCGCACCTGCCGTTTGCCGTCGCCGGTGAAAGTGATGCTGACGGCCTTCTTCTGCGTGTCGTGCGATTTGGCCAGCACTTCCAGGGCATGGGAGAACTCGGCCTCCATGAGCGGATTGACGAAATGCACTTGCTGCACGTCCGCCAGGCGGAAACTGCGCAGCCCCTTCTCGGTCCAGACGTTGAGGAATTCGACCTCGACGATGGTGTCCTTGTTGATAATCTGCTTCTGCTGCTCGACGCCGACGATGGTGCCGGTTACGGTGCCGGCTTGCGTGGCGTTGGATTGCTGCAAGACGACCTCGGCCTTCTCGCCGCGCGCCTGGTTGAGGAGCTGGCCGAACGACGGGTTGCCGGTCAGGTTGACGGCGAAACTGCGGAGCGTCTTGTCGATCGGATCGTGACTTTCATAGTTGACGGTGCTGATCTTGCCGCCGTTCATGTCTTGCAGCACCATGCTCTTGAGCAGGTCGTTGACGTCGCGCACGGGGAAGGACAGATCGACGCGGGCGTTGCCGTCAACCTGACCTTCGCGCTGAAAGAAGCCGACGCCGCTGCTGAAGAGGATGACGCGGGAAACGGGAAGTTGCGGAGCGGCAGGTTTAGCTGCCGGCTCGGGTTTGCCGGGGTCGGCGGCCAATGCGGCCGGTTTCGGCAAGAAGCGGAGTCCGACGATGATGATGACCGCACTCGCGGCCAGGGTGACGAGCAGCAACGCTGCCAGGAATGTGCGACGCATGATGGATCCTTTCGTGAGAATGGATAGGGGTGTAGGGTCACAATGGTTGACCAATACCAAGGCGACGATTCGCCGCCTTCTATCATACAGACGAGGTAGGGATTGTTTTCGTTTTTCCCTGCTAGCGCATCACCCTGCCGACAACTACCGTTCGCTTCGGCGGCGCGTGCCGCTTGCGGTCCATCGAAATAGTGTCCACCACTTCCCAGGCAAACGGCAGGTCCGGATAACTGTCGCCGAAGACGCCGAAGCAGAAGTACTCGCGCCGCGGCGTGTCGTCCGGTGTTTTCGGCACAGGCTGCGTCTCGATCAGCGCGCCGAAGTGATAAGCAAACAAGGCGTCGATGTGACCGATGCTGACGAGCCGGCAATCCGCGGGCAGCTTCTCCTTCAAACGGGACATGGCGGCGGCCTGGTTCTCGCTCTGGTGAATCTTCACGTCGTTGACGACGACGCCCAGTGTGATGACGGTGAACCAGGCGATGCCCACCACCCCACTGCCCACTCGTTTTGCATCGCCGCCCGGCCGCGCTCGCCAGGCGAGAACGGCTGTGACGCCGGCGGCCACGGCATACCCCACGGCCACGAACGGCGGTTCGGCCCACGGTCCCAGTTTCGGATGATTCGCCAGAAAGATCGACACGATGACCACGGCGACTCCGCACGCTATCATCCCGCAAGCCGCGACTGTGACGTAACGGCGCCACGCATCGTACACCCATTGCGACGCGTCCGCCTCGGCGGAGCGATCCACCACGACGCCGATCAGCACCGCCAGGCAGGGGTACAGAGGCGTGAAGTAGCGTGTCTGGCCGCCGGGCGGGATCCAGCAGGTTGGAAATGCGAGCAGCAGACAGATCGTCACGAAGAGGACCTGTGGCCGGACCTGACGCAAAGAGTGCCATGCTGAAGTGAAGGTTAGGCTTTCAGCCTGACCGTCAGGCTGAAAGCCTAACCTACACCTCACAGCGAGGTTTGCCAGGCCGCGAAAGCATGCCACCCCGCCAAGGCCAACGAGTAGGAAGCGACCACGGCAGCGTGCAGCCCAGCACCTCGAGCGGATACTGAATCAGGTGTAGTGCCACCTCGCCGATCTTCCAGTCATGAAAGCGCGTGGCCGTGTCGTTGCCGAGGATGCCACGCACTTCCGCCCAGCCGACCCGCTGAGCGCAAGGAACTCATCCAGGCCAGAACGATGGCGGCACCGACCACCGATCCCCGCCAGGTGAGCCTTGCTGAACAGGCGGCGCCACTGACCGGTCAATATCAGATAGGCACCAACGGAGCCAATGAAATAGGTTGGCGGCTGCGGTCCCTTGGCCAGAACTGCCAGGCCGACGCAGGTGTAAGCGCTGATCCAGGTCACGATTGCCGGCCAGCCGCGCCACCTGGCCCCACGACCACAAGAGGAGCGACGCACTGACCAGCGGAATGAAGATACCTTCAGTCTCGGCCTGAAACCCGGTCGAGAACATTTCACCGAACGTGGCGAAAGCAGCGGCGGCGGTCAGGGCGCCAGGCGAGATAGGAAAGTTCGCGAATAGCCGTAGATCAGCAGAGTTGTGAGAAGTGTCCCTCGCGCCGTTGGTAATCTCAGCGCCAGGCGGCGCGCGTGCCGAACAGATTGGTACTGGCAATGACGAGCCAACTGTGCAACGGCGGCCGGCTGAGGAACGGTTCGCCCTGCTCACGTGGTACGACCCAGTCGCCGCGCTGCTGAATTTCGTAGGCGACCTGCGCCAGCGCGGCTCCTCTGCTCGAACGGGCAACTCGGCCAGCCGCACGAAATAGCCCGCCGCAACCAGAGCCAGCAGCATGATGACTTCCGGCTCGCGCCACAGCGGCGCGATGATTGGATGTTCATTCTCCAACGACTCTTTCTCAAATCACCTGTACGCGGCAGTGTACCAGTACTTGACACTCTTGGGTATCGCGAATGGCCATGATGGCGATTGAAAGCCAATGCTATCAACATGTTGCGTCAGCGCCAGAAAGTTCGGCGCTGAGCCGAACTGTCCACTGCCGCACCCGGTCGTGAGAAAGTGTCTTCTCCGACTCCCTTGTTTAGCCGCGACCCGATCCCTTTTTTAGCCGCGATCCGATCCCTTGTTTAGCCGCGACCCGATCCCTTGTTTAGCCGCGACCCGAAGGGGAGCGCCATGTGAGGCGACAAAATCTGGGAAGGAATCTCGGTGCGGCGAGAACTGTACCAAAGCAGGCCATGGTGGGCAACAGTGGTTCATGCGGGCAATTGAATAGGGGTGCAGGACACAGTTTGCAACGGCGCATGAAATACCCTGGAGGCTCTGTAGCCGAATTCGCCAGAATTCGGGGCCTGGGGAGAGACACGCCCCGAATTCTGGCGAATTCGGCTACGACGCGCGCAAACCATGTCCTGCACCCATTGAATAGGGGTGCAGGACACAGTTTGCAACGGCACATGAAATACCCTGGAGGCTCTGTAGCCGAATTCGCCAGAATTCGGGGCCTGGGGAGAAAAGCACAGCCCGAATTCTGGCGAATTCGGCTACGACCGCACAAACCACGTCCTGCACCCATTGAATAGACCTCTATCAACGTTTGTCCACCAGTTGCCGTGCCTGGGCCTTCAGCGAGTTGAACCGCGGCTGCCAGTCGCTCTCGGCCAACTGGCGAAACAGTTTCTGCGTTTCGCCGTCTTGACCTCGCCCTGACGCAATAAATCTGCTCCCGCCGCAATGGGTGGCCGCTTTTGCTCGATTTCACTCTTCGCATACATTTGCACAATGCACCGATTGTGACCTATAGTTCGATTGCAGGGACATTGCTGCCCCCTCACTCTACCCTCTCCCCCAGCCGCTGGGGGAGAGGGTAGGGTGAGGGGGCAGCGGTGTCCCTCTTCTCCCCTCTGCCTCCCCCGATGGCAGATGCCCTCAGAAGCCCGTCCCATGACAACAGAATGAGGCCCTTGCATGACCCGTCGCGATGGTAAGAACTTCTCCCGGCGTGCCGCCGCCGCGGTGGAGATGGCTTTGCTGGCGCCGCTCATGACCACTCTCTTGCTCGGCATCTGGGAGGTTGCGCGCATGGTCGAAGTGCAGCAACTGGTGAACAATGCGGCGCGCGAAGCGCCCGTCAAGCAGCAGTGGGGGCCATGATCAATCCCACGGACCGGATCGCAAAAAAACATTTACGCCACCGACGTGACCAACACGGTGACGAATTATCTCTCGCGTAACGGAGTGAACACGACGGGGATCTCCGTTCAGTTCAGCGATTTGAGCAATACGTCGGTGACCGATCCCTATCAGGCTACGCAGACTCGATCACCTGCGCGTCACGGTCTCGCTGCCCTTCAACAATGTCCGGTACGTCATTCTGACCAGCATTACCGGGATCACCCAGTTGAACGGCTCGGCGGATTGGTACTCGATGCTCGACACCAACGTGGTCGTAACCACGACTTTGCCCAATAATTGACCCCGTGTTGGAGGCAAGCCATGAGTGCAAATAACACCCGCGCCAAACAACGCTGCGGGGCGACGCTGGTCGAGGCGGCCCTGGTTCTGTCGATTTGTCTCATGTTCATGCTCGGCATCTACGAATACGGCCGCTATCTCATGGTGGAGAACTTGCTCGACAACGCTGCCCGCGAGGGCTGCCGCCTGGCCGTGGTGCATACCGCGGATTACACGACGTCGCAAATTCAAGATGCCGCCGATGCGGCCCTGGCAGGCCAGGGGACACAGCAGCTTCAGGGTTACAACAAGTACAGCAATATCACGGTTTTTCATGCCGACTCGAGCGGCAACAACATCGGGACCGATTGGAACAATGCCACGTTCGGCCAAGGGGTGGGCGTGACGATCAGCGGCACGTATCAGCCGCTGGTGCCGAGCTTCCTGAAGGCAAGCACATCGTTCACCGTGAGTTCCACGATCATCATGAATAGCGAGGCGAATTAGAGCAGTGGTCAGAGGTCAGAGGTCAGAGGTCAGAGGTCAGAGGTCAGAGGTCAGAGGTCAGTAATTTCAGTAGTTCCAAAACCGCCGAGGCTTGCAACTGCTTTACTCCGAAGGAGTTGAATAACACAGCCCAGGGTCGCCGTCTGCGGCGCACCCTGGGAAAACGGGGTCGCAACATGATGTCCACCCTGAAAGGGTGGGATAACCTGGACGCCTGGTTGATTATCCCACCCTTTCAGGGTAGCTGAGTATGGGGTTCGGTCTCACCCAGGGCTGCGCCGCAACGGCGACCCTGGGCTGAGTTATCCTACCCCTTCGGGGTAAAGAAGTTGTGATTGCATTCTATCTCGCCCTGGGTTTGGAACTACTGCATTTGAAAGAGAGGGTGTCATGGTCCTGCGAAACACATTGGTTGTCGGAGCCCGAGCGCCAAGCGAGGCAAGATGGCGGCCCTCGCTTGCGCTCGGGTTCCGAGGCGGAAGGGCGGCGTGTTGCCGTTCCTGATCATCAGCATGGTGGCCCTTACGGGGTTCGTCGCCCTGTCGGTCGATCTGGGGCTGGTAGCCATCGCGCGAACGCAGTGCCAGAACGCTGCCGACGGCGCAGCCATGGCCGGGGCGCACACTCACGGCGAATACCAGCACGAACAACAACGCGGGCAACGTCGCCTCCCAGGCGCTGGCGTCAACGGCGGCCAATCAGGTCCTGGGGACAAGCATCGCCAATTCCCAGGTGACCGTGCAGATCGGCACTTACAACTACAACGCGACCACGCAAAGTTTTCCCACGCCGCCCTTTACGGGCCTGACGACCGTGACCGCCGGCGGCACGGTGCCGGCCAACTCGACCAACTGGAGCCTCTGTCAGGTCCAGGTTACGAGCACGGTCAATACGGTTTTTGGCAAGGTTTTCGGGCTTAGCTCGTTCAACACCACTACCACAGCGGCGGCGGCACACCGACCGCGCGACATCGCCGTCATCCTCGACTATTCGGGATCGATGCGTTTTGGCTCGTTGCTCGGTGCGCCCTGACTATGGGACTCGGGACAACACCGGAAACGGCTCCACCGAGAACTCAGGCTCCAACAACCCCGATTCCGTCTACCCCCTCTTTTGCCAGTATTCCTCCGGCAACGCGGACCTCCAGCAGACCTCCAGTCTATTCTTCGATGGCAACGAATACGACCCGGCGAACTACACCACAACCACTTCCGACGGCCGGCCGCCGATCTGTGCCGACTTCTACCAGAACAACAACGGCACGGCAGCTTTCACCTCGGTGACCGCGGACAACGGCGACCACTACGCCCTGTCGTCGCCGGGCGACAAGTTCATGAAGATCAACAAGAATAGCGGGGCGACCTACGCTTACTCGGTCAAGGACCTGTTGAACCTCGGCAGCGTTTCCAACTCCACACCCGCTGACCCCACGTGGGAGCCGCTGACCGGCACGGGGGGCTACGCCGCGCCCACCTATGGCATGAGCGCGAGCTTCAGCCGCTATACGCAAGGGCCTGGCTACTGGGGCAAGACCTTCTTCATGTGGCCGCCCGATCCCAGCACCAACGTGCTCAATCCTGTTGTCGGCACCGCCGCCAATCCCCAGACGAACGACTGGCGGAAGCGCTATTTCTACTATGCGGGCACCACCACGCCGATGGACGACAACTCGAAGCTCTGGGACAGCAGCGGCCGTTGGCTGGCCCCCGGCAGCAACACCTACAAGATCAACTACGACGCCATCCTGTACTGGATCAAGAACTACGGCCCCAACCCGTTCCCCTCGCAGTTGCAGTCCGGCCGTATCGTTTACTACACGGCCATCCCCGATACCATCAACACCTCGACGTTTCCGCCCACCGATCTCAACCAGCGCTTCTGGAAGGACTACATCGACTTCGTGCTGGGGCTGATCCAGCAAAGCTCCAGCAGCTGGGAAGTGGTCACGGGATACGACAGCAGCAACCAAGAGGTCGGTTACACCGGCTACGGCGGCGACTTCACCTGGGGCACGGTCAAGATCACGCCCAAGTCGAGCCTAAGCGGCTCGCCCAAGCCGTACATGCGCTACGACGACAATCCGAAGCGGCCTCGCCTGCACTTCTGGTTCGGCCCGCTGACCATGGCCGATTTCCTGGGCAACTACAACCTCTGGTACGAGGTCTCTCCCAACACTTCGCGCTACTGCTGGATGCCGGGCATCTGCCACGAATCACCCTTGTACCAGTGCAAGCTGGGCATCCAGGCTGCGCTCACAGACATCCAGAACAACCACCCCAATGACTGGGTGTCGCTAATCATGTTCAGCATACCGATGGTAAATACCAACGATGACGCCGCACGCTTCAACCGGGTACGGGCACCCCTCGGCACTAACTTCCAGCGCATGCAAGATGCGCTGTGGTATCCGCTCTACACCATCGACAACCCAGGGTGTACCGTTAACCCCTACGATTACACCAACATGGTCGAGACACCGCACGCCATGGGCAGCACCTGCTTCGCCCATCCGCTCATGCTGGCCTTTAATCAGTTCAGCACCAACAGTTCGCTTCAGACTTATAACCCGTCACCGGCTCCCACCGGAGATGCCGGCGGCAACGGTCGCAAAGGCGCCAAAAGGTCATAATCCTGGAGACGGACGGCATGCCCAACTACACCGCCAGTGCTACCTTCGTCAACAACGGCGCCTACAACTCGTACTACAAGGTCCGGTACAACAGCAGCAATCCGTCGGCCAGCGACTTCCCGAGCGTAAGCCCATCCAGCGACAATAGTTCCACAGTTGTCAATCAGATTACCAGCCTCTGCAATCAGATTTGCGCTCTCGATACGGCGAGTCCTGCAGGCTATTCGACGGTGCGCAAGCCGGTGCTGATTCACTGCATTGGTTTCGGACCGGTCTATGCCACGGGTTCATCAGACAAAGCCAGCGCGCTGGCGACCTTGCAGCAGATTCAGTACATCGGCAAGACGCAGTCGTCGGCCTCAATCGCCATGGACGTGAATCAGCCTTACAAGATCATCTACGGAAACCAGAACACGGTCATAACTAATTTGCAAAAAGCCTTCAACATTATCCTTCAAGGCGGCGTCGAAGTGTCGCTGCTACAGTAGCGGCGGCAGTCAATTTACCCT
This sequence comes from uncultured Gemmataceae bacterium, assembly GCA_963804745.1. Classification (GTDB taxonomy): domain Bacteria; phylum Planctomycetota; class Planctomycetia; order Gemmatales; family Gemmataceae; genus CAWDRY01. Next base: position 6,553 of record CAWDRY010000042.1, on the reverse strand, counting down.
CGCTTTCGCGTTCGGGCTAACGGTAGGACGTTAGCCCGACGCGCGAGCGAGGGTACAGTTACGCCTGCCATTCGTCTAAGAAACAGTCCAACCTACCGTCAGGCAAGAAAAACGTGATCTATCCTTGAACGGTGGGACAGGCTTTCAGCCTGCCTGGACAATCAGGCAGGCTGAAAGCCTGCCCCACGTTTGCCGAGGAACACGAGCATGTCCGCGACACCACTGGTTCAGTTCGACAACGTCAGCAAGATCTACCGTAACGGCTTCTGGCGCGGCGCCGTGACCGCCGTCACCGGCGTCAGCTTTGAGATTCAGCCGGGCGAAGTCTTCGGCCTGCTCGGACCGAACCGTGCCGGCAAGACCACGCTGGTCAAGATGCTGCTGTCCCTGTGCTGGCCGTCTACCGGGGCGCGTGCTTCGCCTTGGCCGAGCGCAGACCGATCCCCGTACCCTGGCACGCATCGGCTACATGCACGAGAACCAGGCCTTTCCGCGCTACCATACTGCCGCCAGCTTGCTGGAGTATTACGGCTGCCTGACGCTGATGCAGGAACCCCAGGTCCGCAAGCCGCGTTCCTGAACTCCTCAACCTGGTGGGCCTCGCTGACCGTTGCCGGGAACCGATCGCCCGGTTCAGCAAGGGCATGGTTCAGCGCCTCGCCCTGGCCCAGGCCCTGCTCAACGACCCCGACCTGCTGGTGCTCGACGAACCGACCGAAGGACTCGACCTGGCCGGACGCCGTCTGGTTCATGAAGTGGTCGCCGAGCAGCGCGGCAAGGGACACAGCGTCTTGCTCGTGTCTCATTCGCTCGCCGATGTTGAGAAACTGTGCGACCGGGTAGCCGTGCTTATCAACGGCCGACTTGCTCACCAGGGCTTGTTGGCAAGCCTCGTCCAGTACACGACCGGCGGGCCAGTCGGCGGGGATAAACCCCGCCGCTCGCTGGAACAGGCCTTGCAAGAACTCTACCGGAAAGCATCATGAATTTGCCTGCTGCCATTTATGCTGTGCGTTGGCTGGTGAAGGACACCTTCCGCCAGGCGCTGGCTTCGGGAATCTTCTGGCTCATGCTCGGTGTGAGCGGCCTGTGCATCGTGGTGTGCCTGAGTGCCGGTCTCTCGGGAGATGCGCCGTTGCACCAGGGGAACGAGCAACCGGAGTTCTTGCCGCGCACCGATCCGCTGGCGGCCACTCCGGAAAAGCTGGCCAACACCGGCGTCACGGTGGTGACCGGCGAATTGACGCTGCTGTTCGGCAAGGTTCGGATACCGCTGGGCCGGGACGGTACGGATGCTGTCCGCTTCCTCCAGTTGATCCTCGCTGGCGGCGTGGCCGACGCGGCCGGCATCCTGCTGGCGCTGATCTGGACGGCCGGCTTCCTGCCGGCGTTTCTGGAGCCTGGCTCCGCCTCGGTGTTGCTGGCCAAGCCGGTGCCGCGCTGGAGCTTGCTGACCGGCAAATATCTCGGCGTGTTGGCCTTCGTGGCCTTCCAGGCCATAATCTTCGTCGGCGGCACCTGGCTGGCTCTGGGAATCAGCACGGGTATCTGGCAGCCCGCTTACTTGTTGTGCATCCCCATGCTCTTGATCCACTTCGCCATCTTCTTCAGCGTGTCGGCATTCCTGGCGGTCTGCACGCGCAGCACGGTCGCTTGCATCTTCGGCTCGGTGCTGTTCTGGATGTTGTGCTGGGGCATGAACTACGGCCGGCATGTTGTTCTGGCCTTGCCTGATCCCGCCTTGCTGCCAGGCTCGGTTCAAACCCTGGTGGAAGCAGGATACTGGATTCTGCCCAAGCCGGCCGACCTGGGGATTGTCCTGTTTGATGCCCTGGGAGCGGGCAATTCGTTCGGCAAGCCGGCAGCGTTTCAGGTGATTCAAAGCAAGGGGATGTTTTACCCCGAGCTGTCGCTGCTCACGTCACTGATCTTCACGATTGGCATGCTGGCCGCCGCGGCAAGGGAATTCGTCACGACGGATTATTGACGCGTCTCTCAATACCTCACCTCCACCCCGAAATTCACCCCCTGTGCCCAGAAGCTCGAATCGCGCCACGAGAATGCCGGGTGAACCGCCAAGGCAGTCGGATCGTAGGCCGCCAGGCTCTGCACCTGTGTGCTGTCGACGTTCACGTTCACGTGATCGCCCGGCCGCACCACGTTGCTCATGTACAGGAGGTTGTAGCCGGCGAACACGCGCACGTGCGACGTCACCTGGTAGCCGAAGTTGGCCGTCAGCTCCGGCACCACGGCGAACTCGTCGCGGGTGTGATGACCCATGTTGCTCGGCTGAGCGTAGATGCCGCCGGGATACGTCGTCACGATCGGATTCACGATAGTCGTCAACCCCTGAATATCAACCACCTCGTGCGCCACGCCCAGCGCTACCTTGCCGCGAATATTGGCAAACCACCGGCCGCGGCGGTAATCGGACTGGAAGCCAAGTTCGGCGCCGTAGAACTGATTGTGGGTGCCGAAATTATCGTACTGGTTCACCGTGTTCCCGTTCGAGGTATCGGTAGAGAACCCGTCGACTGTAACTCCTTCGTTGAAAGAGACGTGCCGGAAACCGATCAGGAAGTCCGTGCGGTCGCTGACGATGGAATAACCAGCCACGCGTGCATGGACCTCGCCGCCCCACAATCGTTCGCTGTTGTTGATCAGCACCGATCCGGTCCGGGCACCGGCTCCGTTGACGGCATCTTCCACCAGCACTTGCTGCGCGAGGGTCAGATCGTAATAGGTAGGCCCCAATACCGGGCTGCCCGACGAGCTGAAGCCCTGGCCCTTGGCTCGATGTTCGAACTGAAAGAAGCTGCCGTCAAGCCCTATGACCCGTTCCCGATCCAGCCAAATTCCGGTTGTGAGACGGCCGCCGGCATTGACGTCATAAGCAACCGTTGGCGTGGAAACCAAGTTGACCGCCGCCGAAGCTCCCGACACGGCGGTCAAGGGACCTGGAATCGTTCCGGCCAGCAGCGGTGACAGGCCGTTCAGGGAAGTCGGAGCGGATCCCACCATGTACGGTATTTTCGTCCCCCGAATCCACCACGCCAGGAATTCGCAATTGACGAAACCAAGCGGCTCCCCGTCCCCACGCACGTGCCGATTTTCCCAGACAGGCTCAGCGGGTACGGGGGTGGGCACGGAAATCAAGGGTGTCGCTGCTGGAGCCTGCTTCACCACGGGAACCGGCGCCGGCGGCACGGGAACGTTGGCCGGCTGGTGTACCGGCGTTGGCTGAGGCTCCGAAGCGCCCGCCAGCCTCGCGGGCGTCAACGACGGCGGTTGTTCCAGTGTAATGTCTTGCGCCAGGGCCAGACCCCCGGTCACGAACAGTACCGCGATGGAGCCAAAATAACGAATTCGCATGACAGTTCCCCAATCGGTAGTGCTAGCCCTGCGTCAGGAATCAGCTTTTCCCCGAACGCCAAGCGTGCCGAATTCTCCGGGCGCGAGCTATGCTGCATGGTGGTATCGGCATGTTGCAAAACCTGCATGAAGGAACGTGAAAAGTTAAAGAATGGCAACCTGGAGAGACCCGCGGCGCAGGACATTGCCCAGTCAAGGTTTCAGGCAACCGCTGCCGGGATGCACCGAGAAATCGGCTGGGCAAGGTTCGACGGAAAGGGAAACTGGGGAGGATCAGATCAATCCACACGGCGATGAACTTCTAACTAAAACGGCCCCGTCTCGAAGAAGCCCGCAAGCACCCCCAGCCGATTCCCGGCTACCGGCGCCTTCGCATGTTGGGCCGCGGCGGTTTAGGTGCCGATTACCAGGCCGACAAGCGCATCGCGCTGATCTTGCAAGACGATCCTGTGCCGATCCGCTCGGACCAGCCGGCTGTTCCTGAGCCGCTGGCCAATGTCATCCACCGCTCGCTGCCGCGAGAGCCAGAGGAGCGGTTTGCGGATGTCAAAGAAATGAGGCAGGCGCTGCTCGAGTTTGGATGACGGAGCGTCCTTCAGCTTACGGCAGCCCCAATGACTCTCTCAGCGAGTCGTTGAGTTTCTGCCTGAAACTGTCTTTGCCTTGACCTGCTTCATTGATGAGTTTACCATGCATGAGGAGTTAAACGCATGGGCGAGCCGGCCGAACTCGAACTGGTCCGCAAGGCCATCGCCAGCCACACTACCGGGGATTGCGAGTGGCACGAGCGGGCAGCGGAGAGGGCGCTATGCGATCCTGAACTCCAGGGCCTCACTCCGGATGGAATCAAGAAACTTCTTGAGGATTTCGTCAACCAGGGCGGTCCGATCCAGCAGGTGTCAGAAACCCGGCCGCAGTATTCCGACAGGCGTTTTTACTATAAGGTCATTCTCCCACTGAACAGATTCAAGCACGGGTTGTTCGTTGAGATCATTCTGGTTGACGACGACCCCAAAGATCCGGCCGTCCAAATTGTAAATGCACATGAACAGAAACACTGATTCACGCATAGCCATGACGCAGGACACTCCCGCCCGCGCAACCCGGCCCTTCCCGTGGAAGTGCGGACACTGCGGCCAGCGCGCAGTATGTCCCACGGAGGAAGACTACACCACCGAGGTCGTCCACGATGGCTGCTCTTACAAGGTAATCGTGCCCACCTTGCGCGTATTTCGTTGCCGGAACTGCGGCGAAGGCGTCCTGGACACGGTGGCTAACCGGCAGATCGATTCGGCGTTCCGGCGGACGGCAGGGTTGTTGACTCCCGAGGAAATCCGCAGTAACCGAGAAGCACTCGGCCTGGAGCAGAAAGAACTAGCTGCTCGCCTGGGCGTGCCGGAGGCAATCCTGTCCCGCTGGGAGACCGGCGGACAGATTCAGCAACGCTCTCTGGACAAGTTACTGCGACTTTTCTTCGACTTGCCCGAAGTACGAGCCGCCCTTGCCGAGCCGCCGCCGGCAGCATGACTCAAGCGTCATGGCTTCTCCGCCTTGCTTCTCCCAACCCCGGAAATCCCAGCGGCACTGGTCCACCAACTCGCGCACATGATCGACCTCTCCCTGTCACCTTGTCACCTTGTCTCCCTGTCACCTTGTCTCCCTGTCTCCCTGTCTCCCTGTCTTCTTAACCACTCCGAGCCTACCGCCTCCGACTCGGTTCTTCAAGCCGCCCGGCCCATCCGGCCCTGTCGATAGACGTGTACGAATTGCTGGTAATCTTCGTAGGTGTCGACGCCGATCGCAGCTTGATGGACTACTCCGACCGAAATCCGGTGCCCCAGGGCCAGAACGCGGAGTTGCTCCAGCTTTTCTAACTGTTCGAGCGGCTCTGGTGGTAGCGCGGCCAGCTTGAGCAAGAAGTCGCGGCGATACGCATACAGCCCCAGATGCTGCAAGAATCGCGGCGGGTCGGCAGTGAAATCTGGTTGGCCGTCGCGGACGAAGGGGATTGGGCTACGGCTGAAATAGAGCGCCCGCCCGCCGGCATCGCAAACCACTTTCACGCAATTCGGATTGCGCCATTGCTCGGCGGAGGTGATCGGGACGGCGAGCGTCGCCATCTCAGCCTGCGGATCGCGCTCCAGGAGTGCCGGCAAGAGATCGAGAGCGGCTGGATCGACGAGCGGCTCATCGCCTTGCAGGTTGACGATCACGTCGGCGTCCAGGCTGCCCGCAACTTCGGCCACGCGATCGGTACCGCTTGGATGATCGCGGCGTGTCATCACGACCGCGCCGCCGAAGCTCTGCACCGCTGCCAGGATACGTGGATCGTCGGTGGCGACGATGACCTGACTGGCCGTTCGCGCCTGGCAGGCTCGCTCATAGACATGCTGCACCAGATACTTGCCCGTCTGACGCAAGAGCGGCTTCCCCGGCAAGCGCGACGACGCGTGCCGGGCGGGAATGATTATGGCCGTCTTCAAGTGTGACCTCCTTGTCCTTTGGGTTGAACGAATTACACCGGTTCCAGCTTCACCATGCAAGAGCATCTGATAGATGCTGAATCGGGCCAGATTCTGGGCTGAACTGCTGGCAAAGCTCGGGAATGGGAGTTGTTGAAAACCGAAAAGCGCCAAAATGTTCCGCAAGTCTTGTGCCGGCAACAGGATGCGACCAAAAACACTGCTGATTAAGCTGGCTCCGACATATCTCAATGCGTGCCATAGAGTTACTATTTGCTCTCAGTAAATATTCGGCTAACCCAAGTTCTTGCGTAGTCGTCGCGACAGTTAGATCTTACTTAGTTTGACGTTCTTGGACGGGTTTTCTCTCGCTTTTTTTCCGCTCCGCACGGCCAGTCAGCCTAACATGCTTAGTGCATGGACGCCGACACCTTTTATCCTCTGGTGCCCCGCTCGCCTACCCCCGAAGATGCTACCACCATGCTTCTCGATGATGGCATAGTGGAATCTCCTTCCAACTCCTGAAGAACACCTGGATGCTTTGCTCTTCTGGTTGCGGCAATGTCTGATCGTCCTCCTTTTCTTGCTGCTGCTCGCGGTCGCTATCATTCGACGCCTGCGCCTACAAATGGTCCTGCTGCGCAGGCAGAGCCACTATTGGCAAAGTCAACACCGCCGCGCCAAACAACGTGAACATAAACTCCAGCAAGAAGTCGAAC
>CAWDRY010000041.1:0-80471 GCA_963804745.1 uncultured Gemmataceae bacterium | reverse complement strand
TGCCGAGGGAAATATCTGACGCATCCTCGCGTGGATCGTGGATACGGTCAAAGGCGGATCGGAGCATGTGAAAGAGAGAATCTGCGGAAAGATTCTTGCGTGCCTTCCTGGCAGAAACGACCATGGTCAACAATTCCTTTTGCGTGAATGTAAAAATGGACAAGCTGGGAGAGTATTCTGTAGGTTGGCATTACGAAAGGGAAGGCCAGAATCGGCGATTTTCTTCAAAGGAAAACTCGGTCCGGGAATTGCTGGCAGAATACCAGATCACCCTCGCAAAGTTCCTGCGAGTTGACCCACCGGCCAGCCAGATATTGGCCTTGGTCTGCGCCCGGGTCAAGATGTTCCGGCTGGCTGCGCTCTTGCAACCGCGAACCTTCGACGACCCAGAACGGATGATTGGCCGTCACTTCAATTGAGGTCTCGCCAACATGAACGGTGACCATCTCACCGTCGTAGCGATTGTCGTGCCGCTGTAGAACATCGGAGAGAACCCATTTGCCTGTCGTGAAATCGTAGGCATGGACGTAGTCACCCGAGTTCACGTCTCCTAACCGCCGCAAGCCAGTCGCCGTCGATATGAGCGTGTCCGGGGTGAACGAAACCGCAACTGTTGCGCCAGCAGCGCGGTGCTGGCGCGAGGAAGTAGCTACCCGGTCCAGCAGAGTCTTGCTTCACCAGTTAGCCCCATCCGGCAACATTTCTGGGGTTATCCAGTCGATCTTGGAGCTTTTTTCCCCCGTGAGGCAGAAATCCCTGACAGCCAACCAGGCTGTTTCCTCAGAGCGTGTCTAAAAAGCCAGCTGTACGCAGCTGCCAGGGAAAAATAGGTTGTCTGCATGAGCAAGACACCTTATCCCAGCGACCTCACCGACCTCCAGTATGACAACATTGAGCACATGCTCCCACAGCCCAAAACGGGAGGCCGACCTCGTAAATACGATAACCGGGCACTCCTCAACGCCATACTATATGTGTTATGGTCCGGTTGCCAGTGGCGTATGCTGCCCCACGACTTCCCACCTTGGAAATCCGTCTATGGCTATTACAGCCGCTGGCAGAAAGCTGGGGTCTGGAGCGGCATACATGACAGCCTTCGGCAGACTGTCCGTGAACTCGAAGGGCACGACGCCCAACCCAGTGCCGCCATCCTGGACAGCCAAACGGTCAAGACCACCGAGCAAGGAGGGCCACATGGCTATGATGCCGGAAAAAAAGCCAACGGCCGCAAGCGGCATGTGCTGGTGGATACGCTGGGGCTGCTGCTGGCGGTCGTCGTGTTGCCCGCCAACATTCAGGATCGCGACGGAGCCAAGGTGCTGCTGGCCAAGGTCCGTAACTGGTTTCCACGCTTGCGACTGATCTGGGCAGACGGCGCCTATGCCGGGGAGTTGGTGAGCTGGGTCATGCAAAAATGCGGGTGGATTTTGCAGACCGTGCTGCGTCCCGTGGGGATCAAAGGATTCGTGCTCCTGCCGCGCCGCTGGGTGGTGGAGCGAACGTTCGGCTGGTTGAACCGGTGCCGCCGCTTGAGCAAAGATTATGAACGCCATCCACACACTACTGAGACTTGGATCCATATTGCAATGATCCGTCTTATGTCTAGGAGATTGTTACCAAAACCGGCTTTTTAGACACGCTCTAAGGGGAGCATTTCGCTTGCTTGGGCGACGAGGAGCCAATCTTCCGGGGTTGCGGCTGGCCGATTTCAGGCACCAGAAGGGGATTTATATTCTGTACGGCAATCATGGTCCTCACTATGTCGGCCTCACGAGAAAACTGGGCCTAGGCGCGCGTCTCAAGAATCATCTTACTGATGAGCATGAGGGGCAGTGGGACCGGTTCTCCTGGTTTGGATTTCGCGCCGTGTTGATGAGCGTTGATAGCGAAAACGTTTGCCGCTTGAAAAAGCTCGCTGAACTATCCATTGGCAAACCCAACCAAGTTATCGGGGATATCGAGTCCCTCCTGATCAGAGCAATGGGTCTAAGCAACGTAGCCCAGATGAAATTCACTTCTGCCGATGAATGGGAGCAGGTAAAGCTTGATGAGGTGGATCATTGCCTCGAGAAGATGAGTTGATACTCGTGCCCAACAATCTTTACTGGCTGTTGCATGGTTTCTGGGTGCCGCGTCAGGGGGCATGACGACTGACGCCGGTTTTCCTCCCTTCAGACTGTGCCCATTGTGCACGTCCGTTTTGGGCGCGGTTTGTTAACCCAATAATTCACCGCTTGCCTCGCTTTGCCCGTTAATGTTTGTCCCTGCTGGGTTCCGCTTTTGCATTTCACGTCTGCCCCTTCGCATCGGCGAAGATCTTCAAGATTCGTGCTGAAGGATAGGTGGATAGAGAAGCCACGCCATGCGCAACTCGATAGGGAGGAGGGCTCCTTCGTGTCTGTTGCTAAGGATCGTCGGCAGGGTGGCGCAGATTCGGTCAAACCCAATCAGGTCCGAAGGCTGGGGATTCTGCTTGTACGCACCCGTGGGAACGTTTACTACCATGCGGTGGTAGTTGTTGATTTTCATGAAGACCTTAGCCCCGTAATTCGTATCGGTGCCATACGGGGCTCCCCTGTCTGGCCGGTGCTGAACCTCGGTTTTGATGTAGTGGTCATCGGGAACAAAGAAATTCCCGAGAGGTGCCGCATCCCCGATCAAATGCAGATGATCGACGAAGGCGCCCGTTTTTTCCTGTCCCAGAATGCAAACAGGCGATCCGTCTTTCTTGGCGAAGTCGAAGAATCGGCGGATCGGGTTCACCAGCTTGGAATATTGGGCGCGGATCGATAGGGGGCCGTCTTTGACGAAAAGACACTTGCTGAGAAGATCGCGCTTTGTTTCCCAATAGATCCTGATACCCGTGAAAAGCAACAGCGTTTCATGCACAGCCATGTAGTTTGTGGCCACGCTGTCAGGAGCGGCATCCGGTCCCATTTCTTGGTGGAAGCCCAACATGTCGGTCAGGTATAGGTCTCCGTTGCAATCTGGGCACCTTCCTGTTTCAGAATTGTACGGGAGGGTGGCACACGTCTTCTCGCAGTGCGGGCACTGGAACGCCTTCAAGTCCTTGGCATTTCCGTCCCACTTGTCATAGGCGAGCCATTTCAAGGTTTCGAGCGGTTCTCTCTGCAAAGAAGCATCAGCAAGAGACTCGAAGATGATCTGGCGCACAGCATCATAGGTGGAGAAGCCCGGAACCTTCACATGCCGGAGCGGAAAGACGGTGGCATGATACAGGGCCGCCTCCGACAAAATATCTCGAAGGGCCAATGGGTGCGGAGAATCCTTATCGATCTCCGCGAGGGCCTGACTGTCAATCCTCAGCAGAGCCGTCTTCACAAAGGCGAGCGTCTTATGCGGCGGCGTCTCGTCCTTGATGATTTGCACGGACCCATCTACCCCGAAAACGAGGGGAAGCGGTTTCCCCTGCGAAGGAATAGGGGACCATGTGCTTGACGGCACTTGCGTAGCTTTGGGACCTTCCTCGAATGCCTTGCAGAGCTTTTTGACCAGCTCACTTTTCAGAACGTCGAGATGTCCGAGCCTGCTTGCTCGTTCCCCCGGCAGGCGGTCCCCCTCCTGATACGGCATTGGTTTTCTCCTGTGCTCTTACCTCGAACTTGCGTGCCTGTACTGGGATGACGAAACGATGAGATCTGGTGAGCATCCTGACGTAACCTCTCGTGCTGCAACGGAGAATGTCCTCCTGAAGTCCGTTGAAAGAAGTATTCATTTTAGCCAAGGCGTTCACTTCGTCTTGAGAGGAGAGATGAGCGATGAAGAAATTCTCGGTCTGAGCCAAGAGATCATGATTGATCGTGGTTGGAGATTGAGTCGAGTAGACCATGCCGATGTGGTACTTGGCTCCCTCTTTTGCAAATCGCGTGTAGATCGTTGGCTTGGGTTCCGTATGCGGAAACAGATTGTGGGCTTCCTCGAAGTAGACTTGGATGAAGTGGTCACCGAGGTTGTCGTTGGTGAATTTCGTGACCTGATGAGCAAACACGGCCTCCGAGAGGGAATTGGAAAAATACTCCATGACCTCCCGATTTGCGTTGCCAAGATCAAGGATCACCGTTTGACCTTCATCGAGGAGCTTCAAGATGTCGGCTTGGAAATCTCCGGCATGGAAGTCATGGTAATGCCGGAACGGTTGAAGAAGCGATACTCCGCTGCGCCCTTGAGGCGGCTCGAGAAACTCCAACAAGGCGATATCCTCAGCCTCGAAAACCTGTTTGCCCGAGGTACCTGTCGACTTTAGAGCCTTGTTCGTAGAGTTTTCTCGTCTGAAGCGAGCCATGACTTCGAGTTCCGAAACTAGCTGTCCAAGGTTCGCAGGAGGATTCGGAGCAGTCTGTCCGTCAAAACGGTAAGCTGCATCACGGAGGGCATCCGCGAAGCCAGGATTGAACTGAGAAGCGATGGCTCCCCTCGGTGCAACGTCACGAAGTTGCCTCTCATCTAGGGGATAGCCGGCTTTGCTCAGGACCGCCCAGTACATCTGTAATTTCCGTAGCGGCCTCGTCACCTCGTCAGGTGCCAGCTGGCGAACCTCGTCAATGGAGGGCAGCACCACGCTTGAAAAAGCTTCAATGTATGCCGAGGTCCTCTTCCGTTCTCGCAGAAGACTGCCAACAATAGCCAATCCGCTTTCTGGCTGCTCGTAAAAGTTGAGTTTGAGGGGCTTCGAAGGGGTGGATTCTTTTGGCGTGAGTGCATACACGAAGCATCGCGTTGGATTGCCGCTTTTCAAAGATCGGCTTCCGTCTTGCGGGTTATCGTTGGCATACTCTCCGTTGATGTCGAAGATGAGCTGTCCAACGTTCTTCGTGATGGCGGTGGTGTCAAGCAAGCTCTGGGCGATCAACTTGACAACGTTGCTCTTTCCCTGCCGAGTTTTTCCGAACATTGCCGTGCGAGTGCCCATGAAATCGAGCGATGACGCGTTGACGGATACTTGGGGCTTGGCCTGACCGGGAGTTGCTAGCCGGCATTCGGTGAGCCGAAGCGATCCTAGGTAAAACTGGTTCTCCTTCGGGACGAGACAGTTCACGATAAGATGCAAAAGGTCGGTTGTCGGTGAATAGACTCGGTACTTGTGCGCACTGACAAAGTTGTTTACGTCTCCGGAAAATTCGATGCTGTCTTGTTGGTCAACGTGTGGGTAGAACATTCCGAGAATGGCCGTCTTTAAGGCTCCCCACTGGAGTTCGCTCTGGGTGAAGATATCCAGTTCGGGCATCGACTTCTTCTGAAGTTCGAAGTCAGGTTTGCTGCACCTCTTTGGTAAGAGGCGTCTGGGCCGACTCGAGAACCCGCAGAATCGTGAAGTGCGGATACAGCCCCTCAAGACTGCTTGGGACCATGATCAGGAGAGAATTGCGAGGTACTCCTCCAACTGCGATTTTGAAGGGGTCTGAGGTAATGATCGTCGCCGTGTCGTAGCCGATGTCGAGCACGTAGCCAACGAAACGCATCTCGCCGTATTTCTTCGCCTGCTCGTTCGCTTGCTCCTGTTCAAGGAAAGTCATCAACGCTCGCAGGGGATGATCCTGCATCGCCGCCTTTTCAAAAAAATCTTTCACGGCAGATCCTCGTGATTGCGGATCAACACCTCGCCAGTGTTCTTGGCAAGCAGACCCGGCGTGCCTCCCGTACCTCGGGGAAGGGCGATGACATGGCATTTGGCAAAGAGCTTGAGAACATCGGGATGAGACGTGGTCGTCATCGCCCAACGTACTCCTTTCTTTGTCATGGAACGGAGGCTATTCGCCAGACGCTTGTGGTCATTGTACTGAAAGAAGGACCACGCATAATGATCCACAGGCATGTCGCGTTCCCCAGGCCGGTATGGAGGGTCCAGAAACAAGTAATCATCTTTCGTGCAATCCTCGATCACTTCGTCGAAATCTGAGCAGCGAAGGCGGCCCGCCTCAGACGGTTCGCTATCGCTTTCAAGCATTCTTCACCGATGGTCCACCAACGGTCCTGGCCACCGTATCCGACATTGAATTGGCCGCTCGAATTGTGCCGCCACATGCCCTTGAAGCAGGTGCGGTTGAGGTACAGCGTCCTCGCGGCACGATCAGCAAGCTCCAGATCGTCGTGTTCCCAAGCCCGGACCTTATAGTAGCCTCTTTTTGATGAGGGAAAATCCCGGTACTTCTCCCAAACAGTCTCAGGATACAGGCGGATGCCACGGTACAAGTCTATGAGTTCTGGGTTGGCGTCGGCTAGAAGAGCCTTCTTGGGGTTCATGGCAAAAAAAATCGCCCCCCCTCCCACGAAAGGCTCAACGAACCTGCCACTGATCGTAGATCGAGCGGGAAGATACTTTAGCAAAAAATCTAAGATGCGTTGCTTTCCTCCTGGATAGCGGAGGAAGCGGCACATGAGCACCGTTCATAAGCCCTTCCTTGGGTAACTGCTTAGAGCGTGTCTAAAAAGCCAGTGTACGCGCTGCCAAGGAAAAATAGGTTGTCTGCATGAGCAAGACACCTTATCCCAGCGACCTCACCGACCTCCAGTATGACAACATTGAGCACATGCTCCCACAGCCCAAAACGGGAGGCCGACCTCGTAAATACGATAACCGGGCACTCCTCAACGCCATACTATATGTGTTATGGTCCGGTTGCCAGTGGCGTATGCTGCCCCACGACTTCCCACCTTGGAAATCCGTCTATGGCTATTACAGCCGCTGGCAGAAAGCTGGGGTCTGGAGCGGCATACATGACAGCCTTCGGCAGACTGTCCGTGAACTCGAAGGGCACGACGCCCAACCCAGTGCCGCCATCCTGGACAGCCAAACGGTCAAGACCACCGAGCAAGGAGGGCCACATGGCTATGATGCCGGAAAAAAAGCCAACGGCCGCAAGCGGCATGTGCTGGTGGATACGCTGGGGCTGCTGCTGGCGGTCGTCGTGTTGCCCGCCAACATTCAGGATCGCGACGGAGCCAAGGTGCTGCTGGCCAAGGTCCGTAACTGGTTTCCACGCTTGCGACTGATCTGGGCAGACGGCGCCTATGCCGGGGAGTTGGTGAGCTGGGTCATGCAAAAATGCGGGTGGATTTTGCAGACCGTGCTGCGTCCCGTGGGGATCAAAGGATTCGTGCTCCTGCCGCGCCGCTGGGTGGTGGAGCGAACGTTCGGCTGGTTGAACCGGTGCCGCCGCTTGAGCAAAGATTATGAACGCCATCCACACACTACTGAGACTTGGATCCATATTGCAATGATCCGTCTTATGTCTAGGAGATTGTTACCAAAACCGGCTTTTTAGACACGCTCTTAGCGCATCGCTGGCGTTTGCACATTTGGTGTTCTCTCATGGAGTATCGGCTTTTCCCGCCCTTCGTTTTGTAAAAATTTCCCTGAACATCGGGGATGATAACGCTTCGTCAGTCTGAAGTGCAACTTCGCAACCCAATGCCCCCAATCCATCAGGCACGGTCTACAAGAAAGTTGAACAATGTCGAGCGGGTGGGTCAGATTTTGGGACATGTTTCAAATGTCGGTGTCACGGCGGATGCGATGGACATGACAGGTGGACATCAGAAAGAACACCCGTCCCCAGCAGCGATGTCCGAACTGTTAACCGTGAAAACTTTTCACCCGCCGCGATCCGCCCATCGTCGATGCAGCAACCGTAACACACGAGGTCACCTTGACTTCCTGCCGCTGCATGGCTGCTATTGTGTCTTCTCTTTTCATACATTGCTTTGCAAGGACCCCGCCCCGGCAGTGAAATGAATCGCACGCTCACGAAACCGGCCACCAATGACAAAGTGCATCAATCACTTCTTGCGAACTCACCCCGTCCCCGCTATAAGAATAGATGATGTGAGGCGGTATCCGTCCTACCCTATTGTTCCCTCCAAACGATTCGCAATCTCGAACTGAAGGAGTTGAGCGCGTGTTTCGCAAAATGCTGCTCGCCAGCTTGGTACTGGTTCTAACCACGACTTTGATCACGGTATTCGCCGCGGAGAAGACCCCCCAGGGGGATTACTGGCCCCAGTTCCGCGGACCGAAGCGGGACGGCGTGTCCGTGGATACCGGTCTGCTCAAGGAGTGGCCGAAGGACGGACCGAAGCTGCTTTGGGAAGCCAAGGGTGCCGGCCGGGGCTATTCGAGTGTCGCGGTCGTCGCCGGCAAGGTCTATACGATGGGTGACGATGAGAAAGATGAATACGTGATCTGCCTGGACGAGGCCAAAGGCAAAGAACTGTGGAAGGCGAAACTCGGTCCTGCCTGGACATCGGGCCAGGGGAATTGGCAGAGTTCCCGCTCCACGCCGACCGTGGACGGCGACCTGCTCTGCATCCTGACGCCCCACGGCATTTTGTTCTGTTTGGAGACCGCCGGCGGCAAACAGCGTTGGCACAAAGACCTCAGAAAGGACCTGGGCGGCGACAAAGGGGATATGTGGGGTTACAGCGAATCGGTGCCTGATCGACGGCGACAAGGTGGTCTGTACGCCAGGTCGCAGCAAGGCCACCATGGCGGCACTCGACAAGAAGACCGGCGAGAAGATCTGGACAGCATCAGTGCCGGAAGATCGCGGTGCCGGCCATGCTTCCATCGTAGTTGCCGAGGTCGGCAAGACACGTGTCTACGTTCAGACAACTGCCAGTGGAGCCTTCGGCGTCCGGGCCAGCGACGGCAAGGTGCTCTGGAACTATGTGATCGACAAGACCGTCGCGGTAATCCCGACGCCGATCGTTCGCGATGACCTGGTGTTCTTCACTGCCGGCTATGAACGCGGCGGGGCGCTGCTTCGGCAAACGGCCACGCCCGACGGCGGCGTCATGATGGAGGAAATCTACCCGCTGAACAAGGAGCTGAACAACAAGCACGGCGGCGTCGTGCTGGTCGGCGACTATCTCTACGGCGACACCAACGACAGCGGTGCGCCGTACTGTGCCGAATTGAAGACCGGCAAGGTACTCTGGAAAGGGCGCGGCTCCGGCAAAGGATCGGCAGCCGTCACCGCCGCCGACGGCCACCTCTACATCCGTTTCGCCAACGGCACGATGGTGCTGGCGAACGCCTCACCGGAAGCCTACAAGGAAGTCAGTTCGTTCAAAATTCCGCACAGCGGCGACCGGCCAAGCTGGTCGCATCCGGTGGTGACGGGGGGAAGCTGTTTCTGCGGGAAGAGGATTATGTGTTGTGTTATGATGTGCGGGGGAAGTGAAGGGCCTCCCCGTGACTGTATGGCGAGTTGCTGAGCATTTACGGCACAGGAGGATTTACAGTGGGAGCAAAGCGCAAATTGCATCAGACCAAGAAAAACCGAGCATCCAGACGACTGATAGTTCGTCTCGATGAGGACAGCAAAGCATGCCTGGAAAGAGCCGCCGAACTGCGCGGGATGAGCGTGAGCAACTATGTACGCACGCTGATAGCCGGGCAAGCGCGACGCGAACTCCGTCAAGACTGTGAAGGAATCATCTCGATGACGCCGGAAGAGCAACTCGCGTTTTGGAATGCCTTGAACGAGACGCCCAAGCTTACGGAAGCTCAGCGGCAGATGGGTGCAATCATGCGGGGTAAATTGTGAGCGTTGTTGGCACGTGGCATCAAAGACAGTGGCTCGGTAGGGAAGAACCGAATAAATAATTGAGTTGATGGAAGACTCACTGAGCTTTCGGCTTGGGTTGCACAAGGCTCGCGAAAAGCATCTCCGCATCTTTGAACGCGAGCGGCACCGTGGTCTGCAAGTCAAAGGTCAGTTCGTCAAGGTAATCACACTCATTTCTCCAGCGGCGCAGCCTGTCCAGCCTGTTAGCGTCTCCGTGACGGCGCTTGCTTTTTAGATGGGCTCGTAAGCGCCCATGATCGTCCGTATTGTTCCTTGGATCGAATTTCAGCCAGTCGCGGGCATAGTTCGCGCGTAGCAGAACACACCGTAATAGGCCCTGCTCAGGACGGACCGAAGCACAGCCTCGGGGTTCGTTGCACTGGCAGCCCGCCCTTCGAGGCTGCATCGCCAGTTCGACGTAGGACTTCCAGTCAAATGGCATGGATCCCTCTGGGATTACGAAAATCCGAGGTCAGCAGCAGATAACCCGGCGATTGCGCCAGTTGCTCATCAAATGGCTGGCAGGCCCGGTCCAGCCTCTCCAAGGTGTCAATCTCATAGACGGTTAACCGTAGGAAAGAGGGTGAGATACTCGTCCTTGATTTCCGGATCGCGATATATCTCAAGCTCCAGTTCGGCCTCTGGCCCAAACTCCTTTCGCACGGCCTCGCTGATGGGTAGCAACAAAGGAGCGAGATCGGGATACTGCTCAAGGTAGCCACGTATCGCATCCCAATCGCGGCTGATAATGCCCCAGGACGGCAGTTTGGCAAGATGGGACGCAACGCCAGTGGCGATGCTAGGCTTTACTTCCGGTGAAGGTGCAAACAGGCCAAGGTTCTGTTGTTGCGGCATGGTTCCTCCAGTGCATGTGGTGGCGTGTTCAGCAGGGCTTGTATCACTATACACCAATCACGGAAGACGAATCAAATGGAAATCCCAAACAACTCCCGCGCATTCTTCGTCGTCTGCTTCGCAATCACCGCCAACTCCACGCCGCGACCGCCGCCAGACGCGCCGCTGTATGAACCACATGAGCCGGCTCGTTACGTTGTCCGCGCACCGGCACCGGCGCCAGATACGGACTGTCCGTCTCCACCAGTAGTCTATCCAGCGGAACCTTCGCCGCCACGTCGCGCAGCGCCTGGGCATTCTTGTACGTCACCATGCCGGCGAAAGAAATGTGCAAACCCATCGCCAAACATGCTTCCGCAGTAGCCAGGTCGCCGGTGAAGGAGTGCATGACGCCACGGACGGGCCCATGGCGCGAATAATCCTCACACAACATCCGCACCATGTCGGCTTCGGCTTCGCGGCAGTGAATCACTGCCGCCAGATTGTGCTTCCGCGCCAGTTGCAGATGGCGAGCGAAATAGTCCTCCTGCTGGGGGAACGGCGTGTAGATCCAATGGCGATCCAGGCCGGTCTCGCCGACGGCAATCACCTTGTTCTGCGTGACCAGCCGGACAATCTCGTCCCAGGCAGTCGGCTCGGCCTCGGCCACATGATTGGGTTGGACGCCGACGGTCGCGAAGAGAGCAGGATACTGTGCGGCGAGGGAAACGATGGCGGCGCTCGATGCGGCCGTCGTGGCGATGGTCACTATGCGGCACACGCCCGCGGCGGCGGCGCGCTCGATGACTGTCGGCAAGTCGGCGTGGAACCGCTCGTCGTCGAGATGAGCATGAGTGTCGATGAATTGCACGGTTCACCAGTTGTATTCAACACAAAGGACACGAAAGGACACAAAGAAGACATGTCAATCAACCCATCGCGGGTTCGGGATGAGCGGCGGCCAGTTGTTCGAGCCTTTTCACGTGCTGTTGCTTCATCTCCAGTAATTGCTGCACGGCAGTGTGGACTTCGGCATCGCTTGCACGAGGTAGGCTCGCTTGCAACTCGGCAACGTCCCGGTGTTCGTGCTGGGCCAGCAAGGGCAGCAGATGGGCGAGCGAGACGTAATTGATTGTCGTGAAGGACGCCGGATAAGTGCCATAGGGCGGTACCGTTACGTGATGGCGTTGCAGAAGCCGCACGATGCCGGCCGTGGCTTCACGTTCTGCGCAGATCAGTTTTTTCAGCTCGGCCAGGGCGTCCTGTTCATCGGGAGTGATCCAGGGAAAGGAGTCGTGGACATACTGCAACAACGAGCACTTTGCCCGGCGCACAATGTTCAAGAGCACGGCCTGGGTTGGCACGTCGATCACGGCTGCTACTCCTCTGTCCTGGGGGCCTCGGTCTGCTGTTGTACTGCTGGTTTTTGAAAGCTGTTATTCGCCCCGTTCACACTGGCAACCACGAGGGGGTTCCACAAGATGCCCACGACGAAGATCATGGCGGCCAGCAGGCCGGCGAAGGCAATGGCCCCGGCAGGCTCTGGGAGCGGTGTCGCCGGCTGGCCTTCCAGCTCTTCCACAGGCGTCTCCAGGATCATCACTTTGGCCACCTTGATGTAATACACCAGGCTGATGACGGTGTTGATGCCGCCGATCGCGAGCAGAGTGAACAAGGTGGCGGACAGGGAAGGTTCTTTGCCGACATGGCTTTGCGCCGTGTAGAAAAGAACGCGGAATATCTGAAATTTGGCAGCGAACCCGGCCAGCGGCGGTATGCCCAGCAGGCTCAGCAGAAAGATGACGAGGGTGATCGTCATCCACGGCGAGCGGCGGATCATACCGCGATAGCTGGACAGGTCTTCCGAGCCAGTCTGGTTGCGCAGGAACGCCACCACCGCGAAGGCCCCCAGGTTCATGAACAAATACGCAACCAGGTAGAAGAGCACGGCCCCCGCGCCTTCCCGGGTCAACGTAGCCAGCCCCATCATCATGTAGCCGGCGTGGGCGATCGTCGAATAGGCGAGCAGGCGTTTGAGATTAGTCTGGAAGTAAGCCGCCAGGTTGCCGAAGGTTGCGGTCAAGGCCGCAAAGAAGGCCAGGGCTGGAATGAGAAACCTGGCCAGTTTCGGGCTCGGCCGCTCCCTCCGAGAGGCCGGACAGCGCGCAGGCAAATCGCGCCAGCAGTGCCAGGGCCGCCCCTTTGGATGCCACGGACAGGAAACCGGCCACCTCGGCCGCCGCGCCCTCGAATACGTCGGGACACCAGAAGTGGAACGGCACCGCCGATAGCTTGAAGGCGATGCCGATGAGAATGAACAGGGTACCGAGCACGAGGATGAGATCGGGCTTGCCACTGCTGAACGCCTGAATGAAGCCGGTCGCGACATCGGGAAGGTAGCCGGTGCCGAATCGTCCGGCGAGCAGGCTGATGCCGTAGAGCATGATGCCGGAGGTACCGCCGCCATAGACGACGTACTTGAGTGCGGCCTCGCTGCTCTGTCTCCTGCCCTTGAGAAAGCCGGCCAGCGCATAACTCGGCAAGCTGGCCATCTCGACGCCGATGAAGATCATGAGCAGATGATTCGCCGACGCCATCAGCGACATGCCGACGACGGCCCCCAGAAGGAGGCAATAGAAGTCGGCGGAGTCCGCGCGGTCGGGAATACCGGTAAGCAGAGACAGCCAGATCACCAACGCTGTGAAGCCGAGCAGAAACATGCGGATGAATACGGTGAATGAGTCGTAGGTCAGCAGGCCGGTGAACATGTTGGACGATATGGACGAAGCGGCTCCTGTCCACTGACACACGCTCACGCACAGGGCGGCCACGGTCAGAACCAATGCCAGCCAGCCAAGGTGAACCCGCTTCAAGCCCGGAGAACAGTCTCAGGAGCAACAGCAAAACGATGGTGCCGCAGAGGATCAGCTCCGGCAGGAAGGCCAGAGCATCACGGCCGAGGCTATCTTGAACAGGTTTTAGAAGGTCAGTCAGGTTCATCGTTTGTTAGTCATTAGTCATTGGTCATTGGTCATTAGTCACTAGTCATTGGCTTTGTTATTAGTCCTGAGCCGCTAAGGCACATCACTAATGACCAATGACTAGTGACTCATCAACCAAGCTCGCTTTTTACTTTGGCCAGTGGAATCGACTGCTTGGCTCCCTCTGCTCGCTTGGCTTTGCGAAGTTCCAAGAGATCTTCGGCATCTGCCAGCCGCGCTTTCAGGTGCAAGGAATTCCTCGTAAGGCAGCACGGCGAATTGCTTCTTGCCATTTTTGACCAGGATTTCGGGATGCAGCTTCAACACGAATTCCTCCTTCTATTTGAAGGCGTCTTGCGGCCCAATCGCAGCCGATTCATTACCGTGCCACCTGTGCTAACGTGTTCACCAGCCCTGTCACGCTCGGTTCCATCCATGACAACAGCAGGTTAGGTGCTACGCCCAGGAGAACAGCAAACACAACCAGCGGCACGATGCACAACAGCTCGCGCAGATTGATTTCGGGGTAATCCTTGTACGCGGGGTTCTGTGCCCATGAACATGCGCTGCAGGGTCCAGAGGATGTAACCGGCGGTCAGCACCACGGTCAGAGCGGCGAGGACGGCAAAGACCATGCCGGCCGCGGGAAGGCCGCAGGCTGGAAGTTCCATGTGCCGATGATTACCATGACCTCGCCGACGAAGCCGCACAGGCCCGGCAGCCCCATCGCGGCGAAGAAGATCATGGCACTGATGCCGCCGTAGAGCGGCATCGGCTCGTACAGGCCGCGGAAGTTGTCGAGGTTGCGATGATGGGCCCGATCGTAAATGACGCCGACCAGGAAGAACATGCCGGCCGAGCTGATGCCGTGGGCGATCATCTGGAACATGGCGCCGTTCATGCCCCACGACCAGTAGCTGATTCTTCGGTCGCTCGACCAGACGGCAATGCCCAGGATGACGTAGCCCATGTGGCTGATCGAGCTGTAGGCCACCAGCTTCTTGAAATCGGTCTGGGCCATGGCCGCGAAGGCGCCGTAGACGATGTTGATCATGGCGAAGATGCCGATGCCCAGGGCCAGATACTCCGCCGCCCACGGACAGATCGGATAGGCGATGCGCAGGATGCCGTAGCCGCCCATCTTGAGCAGCACGCCGGCCAGGATCATGCTGATCGGCGTCGGCGCCTCGACGTGGGCGTCCGGCAACCACGTGTGGAACGGGAAGATCGGCACCTTGATGGCGAAGCCGATGAACAGCAGCACGAACATGATGATTTGGAACGTCTTGGCGCTGAAGAACATCTGTCCCTTTGCAGGCGGTTCAATCGACGGTCTACGCGTGGTCCTTTTTCGCCGCGTCCGTTCGCCTACTTCCGGTTGATCGCTGCGATGCGCCGCCGTTCTCACCACTGTTGAGATCAGGCGGTCACGATCAACGTTTGCCTGCCTTCACTTGCAGGCGTCAATCGATATCGATCACGAAGTTCGTATCGCCTGGTTCGGGACCTGGCCGCCGTGCACGAAGTCGCGGACGTCGTGAAGTAGAAGCCGAGCATGGCGATGAGAATAAGCACGCTGCCGAGCAGGGTGAAAAGGAAGAACTTGATGGCTGCGTATTCACGGCGCGGGCCGCCCCAGACGCCGATGAGGAAGTACATCGGCAGGAGCATGATCTCCCAGAAGATGTAGAACAGGAAGAAATCGAGCGCCAGGAAAGTGCCGATCATGCCCGTTTCCAGCAGCAGAAACAGCACGCAGTAGCCCTTGACGTGTTTCTCGATGTTCCAGCTTGCCATCATCGCCAGGAAGCTAAGTCCGGTCGTGAGCAGAATCAGCGGCATGCTGATGCCGTCGGTGCCAAGGTAGTAGTCGATGTTGAACTTGAGGGATCCACGAGTAGCGACAGATCATGTCTTTGTCGTTGCGTGGTTGCCCAGTTGCCATCTTTTGATCGGCCTGATCGGCCCGGACATTGAGCAAGGCGCCTTGGTTGGGGTGCTCGGGCGTGCTGGTATAGCTCTGGAACATGTTGTAGTAGTCGATGAACATCCACATGCTGATGACCAGCGTGACCGTCGTGCCGAGAAGCGACCACCAGCGCATGTACTCTTCGGTGCCCTTGGGGAAGAGAAGCAATACCAGCGCGAAGATGGTGGGTACGAAGATGACCAGCGACATCACGATCATATCGGATTCAGACATGAGAACTTACTCGCTATCCGCAGGGTGACCAGATACGAAAGCACGGCGAATATCCCAATGACGGCCAGTACCAGAAACAACACATAACTGCGCAAATAGCCGGTCTGCACGCCGCGCAGCCTGCCGCCGATGAACTGCACCACGCGGGCCGTCAGGTTCACCAGTCCATCGACGATGCCCAGGTCGAAGCGGCCGCTCCATCGGGAGACAAACACTGTCCAGCGGGCCAGGCCGTTGGCAAAACCATCGATGGCGCGCAGATCGAACGCCCGGCACCAGCCGGACACAACGAGCGCCGGCCGGACGAGCAAGACGTTGTAAAGCTCGTCGAAGTACCATTTGTTCCAGAGAAAGGCATGTACCCTCGGAAACTGCGCCTTGGCCTCCGCGGGATCGAGCACGCCGAAGTAATAGATCAAGGAGGCGAACACAATGGCCAGCGCTACCACGCCCAGGGCCAGGTTGCCCGCCAGGGCATGGCCTGCGTGGGCGAGATGAAGCTCCTCGTGGAGATCGGCTGCCACCGAGGTGTACTGAGCGTGTTCAATATGCTGTGCCAGCAGGCTCTTCTCCGGGTCCCACATCGGCACACCCCAGGCCACGATCACGCTGAAGATCGCCAGAGCCACGAGCGGCAGCGTCATCACCCACGGCGATTCGTGAGCGTGTTCATGGACGTGGTCATCGCGGGGTTTGCCTGCGAACGTCATGTACCACATGCGGAACATGTAAAACGCGGTGATCCCCACCGTGAAGAGCGGCAATAAGAACAGCAAGCCGTGTTCGCGATGATTGCTGACGAAGCCGTATGCCTGAGCCAGGATGGCATCCTTGCTGTACCAGCCGCTGAAAAGGGGAATGCCGGCGATGGCCAGCACGCCGACCAACATGGTGATGGCGGTGATTTTCATCTTGGGGAAGAGGCCGCCCATCTTCGTCATTTCCTGCTCGTGATGGCAGCCGTAGATGACGCTGCCGGAGCAGAGGAACAACAATGCCTTGAAGAAAGCGTGTGTCACCAGATGGAACAGCCCGGCCACCCAGCCGCCGACGCCGAGGGCCAGCATCATGTAGCCGAGCTGGCTGACGGTGGAGTAGGCGAGCACTTTCTTGATGTCGGTCATGACGAGGGCGATGGTCGCCGCCACGAAGAGCGTGATGCCGCCCGTGTAAGCAATGACCAGGCGGGCTTCCTCCGTGAAGAGCGGGAAACAGCGGCCCACGAGGTAGACGCCGGCCGCGACCATGGTGGCGGCGTGGATCAGGGCGCTGACCGGCGTTGGGCCTTCCATTGCATCGGGCAACCAGACGTGCAGCGGGAACTGTGCCGACTTGCCGACGCAGCCGAGGAAGATGCCGAGACCGGCGACGACGAGGAGCCAGTAGGGCATTGAGCCATATTGTTCAGGTCGGGGATTGCTCACAGTGGGAACGGAGATCACCCTAAATTCCCCGTTCTTCATGTCCATGCTCAGAAGTGGACCGGAGCCGGAGGGACTCGCGTTGGGGTCTTGTTTGGGAACAGAGCATGGGAAAAGCAGCGCTTCCGACCCTGTGCGATCCTCGGGCCGGCCCACCCGCAGATTCCGGCTGCCTCCATCCCTCTCAACTCCTGGAGTACCGCGAATGATCTGCCCGGCCGGCTCCGACCAAATCACAGGACCTGAAATCGGTGCGCGAATCCGCTGAAAAATGTCCTCGAAACTGAACGTGCCAAGGTAGGTCCAGATGATGAGCAGGCCGATGATGAAACCGGCGTCGCCGATGCGGTTGGTGACAAAGGCCTTGATCGCCGCGTTGGAAGCACTGCGTCGCTCGTAGTAGAAGCCGATCAGCAGATACGAGCAGATGCCGACCAGCTCCCAGCTAATGAACACCTGGAAGAGGTTATCCGCCAGGACGAGGTTGAGCATCGAGAAGCAAAAGAGCGACATGAACAGGAAGAAGCGGCCGAATCGGCCACGGCGGTGCAGATGTCCTTCCTGCGTATGAACCTGATGGTCAGAGACGATGCGGTCCAATTCCTCGCTCATGTAGCCGATGGAGAAGAGGAAGATGAGCGTAGAGATGAGCGTCACCATCGCAAACATGATGGTGGTGAGATTGTCAATATGGTAGCCGAGTCGCAGAACGGTGGCAGACTCCACGTTTTTCAGCGGCCCGACATGTGCCCAGTCGAGATGAGCGGACCAGCGGTGCTCCATTGCCTGCTCGTGAAGCTGGAGTTGAACTGTGTCCTCATGTGCTTCGTGCAGTTTTGCCGCATCTTGTGCATGGAGCCAGAAGCCATAGGTGCTCAGCACAAAAGCGAGGCCAATAGACCCCGTGGCGATGTACGCAGCCATGCGGCCTGGCGTGTAGCCGCCGAGCAGGCGATAGAGGGTGGCGGCCAGCATCGAATCACGGCATGAGTGCAAGAACAGCCGCAGCCCGCCGGCTAGCAGCAGGAGCACGAACGCCGCCAACGGCAGCAGCGTGGCCGCGACGTAGAGCAGGCCGGGATGATCCTGGATGTGCTTGACCAGCGAGTCCATCACTATCCTTTCAGCTCCTCGGCGGTATCGACGTCCACGGTCATGTGGTTGTTGTAGAAGTTGAGCACGATGGCCAGGGCGATGGCGGCCTCAGCAGCGGCCAGGACGATGACGAACAGGGCGAACATCTGGCCTTCGATGGCGAAGTTCGGATTGAAGGCGGCCAGCGCAACGAAGTTGACATTGGCTCCGTTGAGTACCAGCTCGACGCCCATGAGAATACCAATGGCGTTGCGCTTCGTCGCCATGCACAGGGCGCCGCAGACGAACAGCACGGCGCCGAGCAACAGATAATGGTTCAAGCCGATCGGCTCGGTCATGACACAGCTCCTCGCCGGCGTTTGGCCCGGGCCAGGTACGCAGCGCCGATCAATACTACCAGAAGGTGGACGGAGACGATTTCAAACGGGAGCAAGTAGCTGGTGTGCGTATTCTCTTCAGCATGCTTCGGGCCAACCGGCAGGCCCAAGAAGCCTTTGCCGAGATTCATGCTGTTGCTGGACTGACCAGGTTCGCTCTGCGTCACCTCGGGCTTGATGTCCTCCCGCGGCCAACTCGCCATGACGGTGCTAACGGCCAGAACCCCATAGAGGAGGAGACCGACGATAGCGGCAATGGCCCACTCGGCCGGACCGGTCTTCATCGAAATGAACGGCCCCTGAGCGGTGAGCATGACGCCGAAGACGACGAGGACGAGCGTCCCGCCAACGTAAACAAGCAGTTGCGTCGCGCCCACAAAGTCAGCCCCGAGCAGAAAGAAGATGCCTGCCGTGCCGCCGAGAGCGAACAGCAGCCAGGCCGCGGCGCGGACGATGTTCTGCGTCACCACGACGGCGATGGCGCAGATGCCCGTCAGGGCGGCGATGGTCCAGAAGAGGAAGGTGGTTAATGCCATCTCTTTCTCAATTGAGCGAGCGGCGGGGTTTATCCCCGCCGTGTTCGATTCCATACCGCCGGGGTAAACCCGGCGGCTCGCTGGTGCTCAGTTTTTCACTTTCTCATAGCCCGGCGATTGGTTCCACAAAGTCGGCACGCCGCCGGCGGGGAGCGTGTGCCGGGTGCTCACAAGCCGCTTGATGAACCATGCCAGCAGCAACACACAGCCGGCGAAAATCACATATTTAACAATGGGCTGCACCACGGATGGTACCGCCACCTGCCACGAGCTTACGCCCAGAAGCAATGCGCAGCTCACGGGCAGAAGATACGTCAAGCATGTCATCATCACCTGGTCGATCCGCAGGCGGGGCAGTGTCCAGCGCACCCAGATCATGACGAGGACCAGCAGCCAGCACTTGACGATGAACACGGCCACGTTGATGACGTTGCCGGCAATGCCGAGCTTGTCGCTCAGGTCGAAAGGCAAAAAGCCGGTGTTCCAGCCGCCCAGGAACAACAGCGTGGCGATGCCGCTGACGGCGAACATGCTGCCGTATTCCGCCATGAAGAAAAACGACCAGCGCAGGCCGCTATATTCCGTATGAAAGCCGGCGACCAGCTCGCTCTCGGCCTCGGCCAGGTCGAACGGGGCGCGTTTGCAGCTCGCGGTGGCGCAGGTGAAGTAGGTCCAGAAGGTGCAGAACGTGAACGGATCATGGAAGATGTACCAGTTCCAGAACGGGCCGGATTGCTGCTTGGCGGCAGTATTGAGGCTCATGGTGCCGGCCACGATCACCGGGATCAGCACGCAGATGGCCATCGGCACTTCGTAGCTGACTACCTGGGCCGCTTCGCGCATGCCGCCGAACAGCGACCACTTGCTGCCGGAGCCGTACCCCGACAGGATGATGCCGAAGACTTCCGTGGACATGACCGCCAGGATAAAAAAGATGCCGATGCTCATGTCCATCGCCACCCAATCCTTGGCGAACGGCAGAGCGAGAAAAGCCATGAACGAGCCGCAAAAGGCGATATAGGGACTGATGCGGAAGAGCATATGGTCGGCGTCGGCGGGGATGATGTCTTCCTTGACGAAGAGCTTTATGCCGTCGGCGATGGATTGCAACCAACCGAACTTGCCGCCGACGCGAGTAGGCCCGAGGCGGTCCTGGATACGGCCCGCGACCTTGCGTTCCAGCCAGATGAAGAACACCGCCGACACGGCCACGAAAGCAACCAGCAGCACGGTCTTGACGACCGCGGCGGCAACCCCGGAGACACCGGGCATCTGTGGCGAATCCAGAAAGGTGAACAAAGACTGCAACGAATCCGGCACGCTTTGCTATCCTCAAATCATGCAGAGGCAGGACGGATTGACAATCCGTCCTACGGAATGCACTGTTCAGGTGACTCGATGGGCGTTACTCTATGCGTGAGAAGGGGCAACGGCAAGCGGTTTTACCCGGCAAGCGGCGCGGCGTAGGCCCGCCGTGGCTTTGCCGACCCAGATGGACTAAAATGGGTCTAAGCCGGGCTTCCGGCTCCCAGATTTTGACGGCTTTCACCTTGTTGAAGTGGAGGAGGAGAACAATGCCGCAGAGCTTCAAGAAAACTGTCCTGGTGGCGGGTATGGGCCAGCCGAGTTTTTCCACCTGCTGGTGGGCGTCCTACCGGATGCTGTACAAATACCTCAATCGCAATCTAAACGAAATCGATGACAAGCTGAACGCTGTGAAGATCGACGTGGACGACTGCAAGGAAAATGGGTTGGCAGACACCGATTACGCAAAGGCTGCCCGCGCCCTCGGGCTGAAGAGCTGGTCCGGGCTGACGTTCAACAAGTCGCCCCTCATCGACATCGGGCTTTCCGATGGTGCCGAAGCCTTCCTGAAGGAGCTGGATTTGGGACCGCTGTGGGTGTCACGGATTGCCGAGTCTCGCCCGGGCAAGAAGAAAGGGTATCACGTCGTGGTCGCGGTCGGCTACGACGACAACTCCGGGAAGATCATCTACAACAATCCCTTTCCTGGCCCGACAAATGCCGTAGAGATGTCGATGCGGGCGAATCTGTTTGTACGCAACATCACGGCGGCGGCTGGGTCGGTGCAGGGCTATCGGTACACCATGGGCGATCAGTAAGTCGAGCGCGGGGCCAGTCATTGCGGGTGCCAATATGTACCTCCGAAGAGAAAGCAGTCCTCTTGCTCGATCCCACCCGCGACCAGATGCCGCGCAATCACCGGCTGCCGGCGGTCTATCGGTTTGTCTGGGACCGAGGTACAGAACCGACCGGGGAGGGCGAGTTTGCCCGCGACCGGCGGCTGGCGGTCGTGGAAGCTGCTCTGCTGGCCGCGGATGAGCCGTTGACCTTGCGCCGGCTCGCCGCGGTGGCCGGAGTCAGCGGAGGCACGGAAGCGCGCCGCCTCGTTCAGAAGTTACAAGCCCTTTACGATGAAGAAGGCTCCGCTTTCCGCGTGGAGGAGTTGGCCGGCGGCTTTCAACTGCTGACTCGGCCGGAATTTCACTCCTGGCTCTCACGGTTGCGGCGTAGTGGGAATGAGCTGCGCTTATCCTCGGCAGCGCGGGAAACATTGGCGATCGTGGCCTATCGACAACCGATCACACGGGCCGACATCGAAGCCGTCCGCGGCGTGCAGTGCGCGGATGTGCTGCATCTGTTAATGGAGAAGGGATTGATCCGCATTGCCGGCCGGCACGACTCGCTGGGACGGCCGGTCCTTTATGCAACCACCAAGAAGTTTTTGCAGGTGTTTGGGCTGCGGAGTTTGCGAGATTTGCCACAAGCACAGAATAACGTTTAGCCGCGACCCGGAGAGGAGCGTGAGGGTTGCTCCACGCGCTCCCCTCCGGGTCGCGGCTAAACTATCCCTGCACCACCGCATTTCGCAGCACGCCGATCTTTTCAATCTCCACCTCGACCACGTCGCCGGCCTTGAGAAACACCGGCGGCTTCCGCGCAAAACCAACGCCCGGCGGCGTGCCGGTAAAAATCAGGTCTCCCGGCTCGATCGTGAATACTTGCGAAATGTAAGTTAGGATGGCCCCGGCGCGGAAGATCATCTGCCGGGTGTTGCTGTCTTGCATCGTCTGACTATTGATCCTCAGCCGGATCGCCAGGTTGTGTGGATCGGGAATCTCATCGGCAGTCACCAGCACCGGCCCGGTCGGGGCGAAGGTGTCGAAGGTCTTGCCGATCATCCACTGCTTCTGCTCCTTTTTTAGCTGCCAGTCGCGCCGATACGTCATGGCCGATGGTATAGCCGGCCAGGTAGTTCACCGCCGTGTCGGGATCGAGGAAGCGGCCGCGCTTGCCGACGACCAGGACCAGTTCGGCCTCGAAATCAACCTCCTTGCTGACCGGCGGCAGGAGGATCGGTTCGCCGTGCCCGATCAGAGCGGTCGCATATTTGCTGAAGAGGACCGGCTCCTTGGGGATGGGGACATGGGTTTCCGCAGCGTGATCGCGGTAGTTGAGGCCGATACAGACGATCTTGCGCGGATCGGGAACGGGCGGCAGCAGCTTGACGCTGGCGGCGTCGTATGCCACCGTCTTATCGCAGCGCGCCGCCTTATCGGCTGCGCTCAAGGCCGCGGGGCCTTCCTCAAGAATGGCCCGCACGCTGGTCGGCAATGCCGGGTCGGTGGCGTGGAGATCGATGTAACAATTGCCGTGGAGCACAGCGGCTCGCGGGCCGTGGGGAGTCTGGATCGTTGCCAGTCGCATGGATACCTCGATGAAGAATGAAAGATGAAGGATGAAGGATGAATTGCCTGATTCATCCTTCATCCTTCATCCTTCATCCTTCTCTAACGTAGGTGATAGCAAACTGGCGGCAATGAGGCAATGCTTCGCTGACTACCTGTCACGACGCCGCGCTGGGTGAGGACCCGGCGGCCTTGGCTGCCGTGACCTCCAACGCCGTGGCAGGTGTTGTCAACGAAGATAAGATTTTACAGGTCCGCCGTGAGGTCCGTCAAGTAGGCAGGGCTTACACCAAGGTCCAGATTGCTCCAGACCTCATCCAGATGCGAGCTGTGGCTCGCCTGAGTGGCTCGTGGCGTGACATCGGTAAGAGTGCTGACCAGAGACTCCGTGCGCGATACTGGTCCAGAGCTTATGGTAAGGGTCAAGGGTGTTGACGAAGCCGAACTCAAGACAGCATAACTGCCCGGAGATGCGGCCGTATGCACGAACAGGCAAGGGTCGACTGCCTGAACGATCGAAGCGGCTTCCAGGTTATCGCCTTCCGGGCCACGATTGTGTCCGTGATATTTGCCCGTGTCAGCGATGCCGCCGCCGCCCTGAAGCGGATTGCCGTTGGCCGTCTGGGTGTTGGGCAGCGTCACGGTCGGCGCTGATCCAGTACCCAGATTCAAGGTTAGGGCGTACTTGCCCGTGCCGTTGGCCGTGGTGTCCGCTCCCTGGACCTTGACGTAGAACTGCTGGCCGGCGCTGATGCCGCTGACGGGCACCAACAGAGTCGCGCCGTACTGGCCGGAACCGTTGGCGGAACCCAGAACGGTGACCTGGTTGGAAGCATACACCGTCACCTTCGGCGACAGCAGGCTCAGGCCGCTGCTTTGCACAGTGACCGTCATGTTGCTGCTGCTGCCGGACGGCGCGGTGAAAGTGTAATAGTCCAGGTCCGACGTCGTCGTGATGTCCATGTTGTTGACGACCGCCGTCAACGCCGTGGGATTGATTTGCGAACTGATGTTGGTCGCGGTCGAGAAGCTGCCGTTCGATGATGCGGCATCATAGGCGTCGGCGGAACGAGCACTGCCGCCGCTGTAGATGCTCTGCACCACGCTGATGTCGTCGCTGTTCAACGTCCTCCGCACCGAGACGTAGGTGGGATACATGTCGGCGTAGTACGCAGTGCTGTGGTTCAGACCGATCGCATGACCGATCTCATGGATCGCAACGGTCATCAGGTCGTAGTTTTGGCCGTTGATGTTAAAGGCCTGACCGGTGTTGAACGTGATATCACCGGCGATGGAATAATTATTGACCGGCGGCGGGAAGTCGGCTGCCGCCAGAGTGTTGTTGCCCGGCCCGTAGTTGAAGCCGCCGATGCGGATGTCGCCGAAGGTCGAGTCGCCTTGTTGATAATTGCCCGAGCCGCTATCGGCGCCGCTGTCGGAGACAACGGCAAAGTTGAGGTTGGTTTGCTGTGCCCAAACCTGGGCCGCCTTGACGATCTGGCTCTGCCAGGCCGAGGCCGAGCCGAACTTGGCGTTGAACGTGCTGAACAGGTTGCTGCTCTGGCCACCGAGATTGGTGCCGTCAGGAACAAAACTGATGGTCACCAATTCTGGATGAACCCAGGCATTGCCGCTGGCGGTGGGGACGGCCCGAGCTTCGAGCGCCTCCACCTGGAGACAAGCTCGGCGAGTCACCGAGACTCGCGAACGACGTGTACGTCTCCACTTCGTAAACAAAGCTAACATTCTGCATCCTCCCCGAGACAAGAAGTTCGGAACCACACCGATATGGCTCCTCCCATTTTCGATTTTCGATTGCCAAAGCCCGCCCCCTCACCCCTGCCCCTCTCCCCCGCTGCGGGGGAGAGAGGTTGGGGTGAGGTGGCGCCCGCCAATCGAAAATCGTCAATCGAAAATTCCTTCGCCGGTGCGCTTTGCGCTGGGAGGAAGTCGCCGGCGGTTTTTATGGAGTCATCAATAGACTCCATACCGTCATCGTTTCCGGAACAGTTGCAACGCACAAGCAAAAACGGGAAAAAGCTGCCAAGCAGTTGTTCGGGGATGGCAATCTGTAGGGGTCGTAGCGGTTGCGATTGGTCCAGCACACAAGGCGGATACAGGCGTGCATGACAGCTGCTGTTGCCAAAGAGTCCCAGCTGGGAATAGGGCCAGATTGCCAGCTGGTCAGCTGGCACATGACGAGCCGTCAGATTCATGCAGCATGGGAATTATGGCGTCCACGGAAAAACCGGCGCAACCGATCTGCCTGACTTTTTCGGCAAATCGCGCACTATCACCGATCCCGTGCTAGATTTCGTTGAGCAAATTCCGCTACGCCGTGTCCTCCCCTCCACGTGGAGGAAAGATAACGTGCTGCTGATGAAAAGAACGTCGAAGAACTATCGCCGCCACCAGCGCAACAAAGCCCGCCTGTTCGTCGAGCCGCTCGAAGTGCGGGACCTGACGAACGCCAGCCTCTGGCCGGAGCCGAATGACACGCTGAGCCAGGCGAGTGAGCTGGTCGCTCCCGTGACGGCCGCCAGCCTGGACAGTGTGGGCCAGGCTGTTGCACTAGCGGCTCCATCGGCGACGGGCAATATGGGCGCGGCCGACGTGGATTGGTACCACTTTCAGCTCAACGGTCCAGCCGAAGTCAGATCTGGCGACGCTCGATCAGCCCGGCGGCAGCACTTCAACAGCGTTCTGAGCCTGTACAACAGCGACGCTTTCGACTTCAACGACCTGTACGATCCCCTGGGGCACCGGCTGTTGGTCCAGGTGGACGGCACCAGCACCGGACGGCCATGCTTCCATCGATCGGAACCTGGGGCCGGGTGATTACTATGTCGCGGTCAGCGGCCACGGCAACCTGTATTTCCATCCCAATCTGGCGGACAGCGGCCTGCCCGGGAAGACGGGCGACTATGAACTGTCCGCGACAGCCACGCCTCTCTCAACCGACCCCACGGTCAATCCCATTCTGGCGGTCGATGCCTCGCCGCTGGTGGTCCGGCTCGACTTCAACGCCGACCCGGCCGATCCGACCACATTCACCAACGACACGGTGCAGCTTTCCGACAGTACCGGAGCGCCCGTTACCATTGACTGGACGAGATCGTTCTACACCACGGGATCCCACGAACTGTTGTTGTTACCTGACCAGGCGCTGACGCCTGGCCAGTATACATTCACCGTTGCCGGCCCGGACGCGGGAGGCCCTTTCGCTCAATCCTGGAGCGACAACTTCAGTCTTGATTGCGGCAACACCACGGCCCACGACACCCCAGCCACTTCTCTCTTGCTGTCGAATGACATTGTGCCTGCGGGCATCGTACAGGTGTCAGGCACCATTGGCGACGACCCCTATTACGACTTCACGGCCTGCGACTCGACCTTGAATCCGGGCAACGAGGTGGACATGTACCACTTCCAGATCACCGGCTCGGATCAATACGCGCTCACGGCCGAGGTGTCCGCCGGGCGCATCGGTTCGCCGCTCAACCCTGGCTTGAGTTTGTTCGAGTATGTCCCCAGCGACCACCAGCACCCTTATCATTTCCTGGCCGGGAATGACGACACACTCAACACGACCCCGGCAACCGACGGCATCCCCGTATTGCTGGACGATTCCGCCCTGTTCGTCACCTTGACAGCGGGAGATTACTATCTGGCGGTTTCCAGTGCGGGCAATGTTCCACTTGGGATCCAGGGACTGACGCCCGGCAACGGCACCATTTTCGACCCGGCGACATCCCACTCCGGCCAGGGCGGTTTTTCGACCGGGGATTATGTGCTCGGCGTGTACGTTCAACCCAGGAGCGCTCCGCCCCGCGTGGTTTCCACCACGCCGGCTGAAGATCAGGTGCTTACCACGCCGCCCACACAACTGGTGGTCCAGTTCAATGAACCGGTCAATTTGAACCAACTGGTCTACCAGACCGGGCAGCAGACATCGCAGTACAACGTGAACGCCGTCGAGGTTATCGGTCCCGGCGGGCCGTATTACCCGCGGTTGGATTCGTTCGACACTGCTACCAACCAGGCCACGTTCCGTATGCTCGACGGTCTGGCTCCCGGCAACTATGAGCTGCACCTGTCCGGGCCGCAGGGGCTAATGGACTTCGCCGGCAACCTGCTGGTCGCCAACGATTTCAGCGGCGACTACGTCGTGCGCTTCTCGGTCACCGGCCAGACCCGCGGGACCAACGGAAACCCCTTGCTCTGGACCGATGCCGAGCCGAATAACAGCCTGCAAGCCCCGCAGGACCTCGGCCTGCTTTTCCTCCACGAACTCCAGAACGGCGTCACGTTCACGCGGAACTTCGCGCAGACACCGCTCACCGGTTCGCCGGACAGCGCTGATTACTACGAGTTCCAGGTTCCCGAGAGCCAGGACTACCTGTTCACTCTCAACGGCACCAACTTGCCTTCGGGGGTCCAGTTGGCGTTGACCGACACCGACGGGAATCCGATTTTCGCATCCGTTCGCAGCCATCATACGGTGATCGAGGCCAACCTCAATCCGGGCACCTATGTGCTGCGCGTCGGTTCCTTCGGTAGCGGCGACTACTCTCAGGCCGTGTACAACGTTCACCTGACCATTCTAAATTTGCAGATAAACCCACAACCGTTGACGGTCGGCCCGGCGCCGGCTCTCACCATCCGGCTGGCCGACCCGGCCCCGCCTGCTCCGACGCCGCCCGCTCCGACGCCGGCGCCGCCGCAGGTGGACTTGTCAAATTCTCAGGGTGACAACTCCGGCGGCAGTAGTTCGAACACTGCCGACAATGGCGGGAGCAGCAGCGGCGGCACCGGACCTGTGGGCCCCAATCCGCCGGTCACCGTTACATCGCCGCCGACCCTGTCGGCGGATGTCGTGGCCTGTCTTGCCGCCGGCCCGGTCGGTGGAGTGCGCGTATCCGGGAACACCGCTCCTCTGACGCCGACTGACACCGTGCTGGCACAGAGGCTCGATCTGGCGGCGGTGCAGCAGGTGCTGCAACTGACGATCTTGACGCAGCCGGCTGGGATCAACTTTCCCGCTGAGGAAACAACGAATGGAACACCATCGGCCGCGACGCTGCCACCGGCGAACACAGCGCCGATAGCCTCAATGGCGGCAGTGGAAGAATATCTGAAAGACATTATGCAGTCCCTGGAGCAGGTGTGCGACATTGTCTTCTCGATGGGCAACTGGCTGGCTCCGTCGGCGGCGACGCCGGGGCTGAGCATCGACATGCCCACCGACGCAGGGGCATTCTCCGAGGAGCAAGGGCAGCCGGGCGGCGGTCCGGAAGTGGAGAGTGATCCGGAATAGAGATGGGTATTTCGAGGTGGAGGATCATGAGCCGACTGTTCGACGGCGCTGTTGCCGCTCATGAAGCGGACGTTAGCCGGGACGACTTCGACGAGGCCCCCGGCTTTGCCGAGGCGCAGCTTGAAGCGCGAACTCCTGGCCGAGCTGCGCGGCAGCTATGAGGAGGGCAAACCGCTTCAGCCCGAAGACATCTTGCAGCGCTGGCCGAGCGATCCCACCACCGATCCCGACGTCGCCAGTCTTCTTTTCCAGGATTTCCAGCAACGGCAGGATCACGGCGATGAGCCAAGCATCGACGACTACGACCGCCGTTTCCCTCAGCACAAGGACTCCCTGGCCGGTCTGCTCCGCAATCATGGTGTGCTGCGCTCGATAAGTGCCGCGAGCGCCAGAGCACGCCCAGGCTGGCGCTCCCAGCCGTGGGCGACGAGTTGTTCGGCTTCCGGCTGCGGCACGAGCTGGGCCGAGGCGCGTTCGCGAGAGTTTTCCTGGCTGAACAGTCGGATCTGGCCAGCCGGCCCGTGGTGCTCAAGGTATCCAGCATCGAAGGGAACGAGCCGCAAACGCTGGCCCAGTTGCAGCACACGCATATCGTGCCGATCTACTCGGTTCACGAGAATGCCGAGGCGGGCCTGCGAGCGGTGTGCATGCCCTACTTCGGCGGCGCCAGCCTGTCGCGCGTTCTCCAGGGACTGTGGAACGACACGAAGCTGCCGAGCAGAGGCGAGGAGTTCGTGGAGAGTCTGGGCGTTGTTAGTAGCCCGTCGGTGGAAGAGACAAGGAGACAGGGAGACGAGGAGACAAGGAGACAAGGAGGGAGCCGTCCGCGGATTCTGTCTCGCCTGTCTCCCTGTCTCCCTGTCTCCCTGTCTCCCCTTCTGGAGTTGTTGAGAGGTTACACCTACCTGCAGGCCGCCGCCTGGATCGTGGCCCGGCTGGCCGAGGGTTTGCAACACGCCCACGATCGCGGCGTCCTCCACCGGGACATCAAACCGTCGAACATCCTGGTCGGCAGCGACGGCCAGCCGATGTTGCTTGACTTCAATCTTTCTCAGCAGCTCAACAGCGACCAGGCCCAGGCCGTGCTTGGCGGCACCATCGCCTACATGGCGCCCGAACATCTCCGCGCTCTGGCCACTCGCGACCCGGCCCACGTCAAGCAAGTGGACCGTCGCGCCGACATCTACTCGCTGGGCATGGTCCTCTATGAAATGCTGGCCGGCCACAGCCCCTTTGACCAGAGCGCCAGTTATACGCCGCTGCCGGCGCTGATCGAGGCGATGGCCCTGGAACGCGGCAAGACCGTGCCGTCCCTGCGAACACAACGGGGGGGGGGGGCCCGATGCTCCCTGGAGCCTGGAGAGCATCGTCCGCAAATGCCTGGCGCCCGACCCGGCACAGCGCTATCAACGGGCGGAACAACTGGCCGAGGACCTGCGCTGTTTCCTGGAAGACCTGCCTCTCAAGCATGCTCCGGAGCTGAGCCAGACCGAACGTGTCCGCAAATGGCTGCGGCGGCATCCACGCGCCGCCTCGACGGGCTCGGTGGCCACGGCAGCGGCAATTCTGCTGATCGGTGTGAGCGCGGCCCTGCTGGGTGTTCGCGATCATCTGGTGAAGACACGCGATCAATTGGAAATTGAGCAATCCCAGAAGCAGGCCAAAGAATACGAGGCCGGCACGGAACGCGCACTCTGTTTGGTGAACACCAGGACCGATCAGGGCGACCTGCAAAGCCAGCTCACCGGCAATGTGGACGATCACCTGCGACAAGGGTTGAAGGTCTGCGAACGGACATTGGCGCTGTACGACGTTCTTGAGAGGGACGATTGGCAATCGCATCCATTATGGCGGCGGCTCAATCACGAGGAACGCCTGCAGCTCGCGGAAGATACCAGGGAGCTCCTTTTACTTTTGGCCTCGGCCCGTGTCCGCACCTCGCCTGGCGACCGAAACGTGTTGCGGCAGTCGCTGGCTCTTCTTGACCGTGCCGAGGGTATTCAGGAGTTACAGCCTTCGCGCGCGCTTTCGCTGGAAAGAGCTTCCTATCTCCACGATCTCGACGATGCAGCAGGCGAGAAAGCGGCGCTGGAGGCAGCCGGGCATACTCCCTGCGCAGTGCGCGCGATCATTACCAGTTGGCGACCTACCATGCACGTCAGCGCCAGAACAAGGAGGCGATAGCCGAGCTGCGCGAAGCCCTCCGTCTCAGCCCTCGTCACTACTGGTCGTGGGTTCAGCTCGGCATTTTGCATCATGAACTGGGTGAATACGTGCTGGCTGCCGGTGATTTCGGCATTTGCATCGGCCTGTGGCCGAGTTCGCCTGGGGTTACTTCAACCTCGGCTGCGCTCAGTTCAAGATGGGCAAGAAAAAGGAGGCCATCGAGAACTACACTGCCGCGCTGGAGCGCGATCCGTCGTTCTTGCTGGCCTACTGGAACCGCGCACTGGCCTACCAGGAGCTGGAGCAGTATCAGCAGGCGCTCGCGGATTTCGACAAGACAGCCGAGTTGGGGCACGACAACGCTTTCCTGCACGCCTACCGTGGCACAGCCCTGGAAAGATTGGGACGGCCCAAGGAAGCGGATGCGGCCTTTCGGACGGCATGCCTCCGGGCCTTGACGGCTCCCCCCCAGGTACAAAGAGGCATCCGTTGGTGCTACGGCTTTGCCGTCGCCAACCGTTTGCCGGAAGAAGCCCGCGAGGCCTTCGACGACGTGATTCGACAGGATCCCAAACAACACCAGGCCCTGTATGGACGTGCCATGCTGGCCGTGGATGAGGGACAACTCGAAGAGGCCGTCGGCTATTTCAACCGTGCCATTGAAGCATCTCCCAACTTCGATGAAGCGCGGCGCTTTTGCGCCATCATGCATGCCCGGCGCGGCAAGTTCGACGAAGCGAGCCGGGACATCAACTGGTGCCTGGAAAGGCATTCCAGGGACGGGGCCACGCTGTACTGTGCGGCGTGTGTCTATGCCCGGGCCGTGGAACATTTCCCCGAACAGCTCCAGCCCAAGTTGAAGACGGATGCCATCGCTCTGTTGCGCGAGGCGTTCGCTCTCGGTTACGGCCGGGACAAGGCGGCGGCCGACCCGGACCTGGCCAGTATTCGAACCGATCCGGAGTTCAAAAAGCTGCTTATGGTTAACGACGCTTCGCAGAAGCGTTCTTATGGTTAACGACGCTTCGCAGAAGCGTTCTTATGGTTAACTACGCTTCGCAGAAGCGTTCAACGCTTCTGCGAAGCGTCGCTAACCGCAATGAGTGAAATAATCCATTGCCGGCATAATCCGGACAAACCGTGTAAATGTTGGGGCTGGAAGCCTGCCCAACCACGGAAAGCGAAGTAGAGTTGTTACGAGTGGAAAAGTTGCTATTGCCCCCCGTGTGGTGAGTGGTGAGTGGTGGGTGGTCATAAGGTTTACCACTCACCACTCACCACTCACCAGTTCGGAAGGAGAAGCAAATGCTTCTAAAAGAACATCCCATCAAGGCCGACACCCGGCGTTATTCTCTGGCCGATCAAGCCAAGGCGCTGGCGCTCATCCTGCGCGAAGAATTTGGCGCGCCGTTCGCCTTCTACGACGCTACAACCGGAGAAGCGGTCTGGGGCCATGATTCGAGACAAGGAGACAAGGAGACAAGGAGACAGGGAGACAAGGAGACCCAGTCGAGTGCTGTATCATCTGGTCACCCTGTCACCTTGTCACCTTGTCACCCTGTCACCTTGTCACCTTGTCACCCTGTCTCCTTGTCTGCTTCGGAGATCACCGCGTTGGCTGCCAAGGGCCGACCGGTGGTGACCGCCCTGCCGGATGGGCGCTACCAATTGACGCTGTTGCTCTATGAATCGAACAAGCCTGTCCTCGTCGCCAGCGGAACGGTTGCTGCACTGAGTCAGAATGTGCCAGCGCAGGTCCCCTCGCTCACGCTTCGGGCCAGTGTCCCTCATACTGGCCCGAAGCGTGAGCGAGAGGGGACGCAGGGGGAATGCGACCGGCTCCAGAAGTGGCTGCAAGCCGTCGCGGATCGCCTGCGCTTGACCGATCAACTCCTCAGCCGGCGCCGGCTGGAGGAGGAACAGAATGCCCAGATCACCTTGGCCTGGGAAGCGATCCTGACGCTCGACTGTCTCATTCGCCGGTTGCGGATTCACAAAAGCCCGGAGAAGAATCAAAAACGCATTCTGGATGTAGCCTTCGGACTGCTCGGCGTTCAGGCCGTCGTGTGGGTGCCCCGCGACCCGGATGAGCTGGTTGTCAGCGCCGGCGAGTCAGGACTGGGGACCTTCGACTGCCGGCAATTGGCCGACGTCCTTACCAAGAATCCCGACCATCGGCCCTCCGAACCGTTGCTGTGCAATCGTGTTCAGCAGACGCCCTGGGGCGTGCGTTTTCCCCGGATCGAGAACCTGCTCGCTTTTGAGGTAGACGATCACGGCGGCGTGGGCTGGCTCATCGCCGTCAACAAGGGGGCGGGGAGACAAGCTGACCAGGTGACAGGGAGACAAGGTGACAAGGTGACAGGGAGACAAGGTGGCAAGGCGAGGGGGAGTCAGACAGACAAGAAGAATGAGTCGGATGCTGGGTCATCTTGTCACCCTGTCACCTTGTCACCCTGTCACCCTGTCACGTCGTCGTCATCTTGTCACCCTGCCACCCCTGCACCTGCACCCTCACGCTTCTCCGAAGCGTCGCTAAACAGCTTGTCACCCAATCACCCTGTCACGTTCACTGCCTTCCGCAAAGCCGATGTGGCGCTGCTGGCTCCCCTCGCGGGGCTTATGGAGCTGCACGCACGCGGGTCGAGACGGTACCAGGACCTGAAAGAGCTGCTCGTCGGCTTGACGCGGTCGCTGACGTTGGCGCTCGACGCCAAGGATTCGTACACCTTCGGCCACAGCGAGCGCATGGCGCGGATAGCGGTCGAACTGGGCCGCGAGCTGGGCCTGTCCGACGACGAATTGAGCGACATCTACCTGGCGGGACTGCTGCACGATGTCGGCAAGATCGGCGTGCGCGACGCTGTCCTCAGCAAGCCGGGGCCGCTCACACCGGAAGAATTCGAGCACATCAAACAGCACGTGACCATCGGCTACAAGATTCTCGCCGACCTGCGTCCCATTCGCAACCTGCTGCCCGGAGTGCTCTATCATCACGAACGTTACGACGGCAAGGGCTACCCCGACGGGCTGGCCGGCGACAACATTCCGCTCCTGGCCCGCATCCTGTCGGTGGCCGACGGCTACGACGCCATGAGCACGGCCCGGCCCTACCGCGACCCGATGCCGTGCCGCAAGGTGGAGCAGATTCTCGCGGAAGGGGCTGCGACGCAATGGGACAAGCAAGTTATCGATGCCTTCATGCGCAGCCGGCAGAAAATCCATGTGATCCGCCAGCAGGGGGTCGGTGACTCGTTGTGTCATGCCATCGACGGAGCCTTGCGCACGGGCGACAGCTCGTTTCTGTTGAAGCCAACCGCCCTGACGAAATCGGCCCCCGACCCCTCACCCCTGCCCCTCTCCCCCGCGGCGGGGGAGAGGGGCAGGGGTGAGGGGACCGTCGCTGAAGACTTGAACACCAAAGGATGAAGATGAAGGTCGATCAAGCCGAAATTTCGACCGGGGAACGCCTTAAAGTCCGAGCCCGAAGCGTAAGCGAGGTAGGCTTTACCCTCGCTAACGCTTCGGGCTCGGACTCTAAACCATTTTCCGACGCGAGCTTGTTGGCGCAGGTCAATTTGCTCAACCGCCTCACGCAAGAAGCAGCGGGCAATCCGAATCTGTCACGCATTCTCAAGGTTGCCCTGCGTGAACTGGACCGGCACCTGCCCTTGAGTATCACCGCCGTGTGGCTGGCGGAAGAGAAACCGGAATCTGGCGTCGTGTTGGAAGAAGTCAGTTCGCTGCCCGGTTTGCAGGCGGACAGACTCGGATTGCAACCAGGCATGCGCTTGCCGCTCGACCAGACTCCCTTCGCCACCTGTTTCCACAATGGTCAGGCATACTACGTCGATCTGACACAGCCCTCCGAGGCTTCCCTCGCCAACGCTTCGGACCACCAGGGAGACAAGGTGACAGGGAGACAAGGTGACAAGGAGACCGAGGGGATCGAGGATCGAGGATCGAGGATGGAAGATCGAGGGGCGGGGAATCCATCCTCCATCCTCCATCCTCCATCCTCCATCCTCCATCCTCCATCTTCCATTCTCGAAGCTCTGACCGAGAGCCTGGCCCGGCACGGCGCCACGTCGTGCTTTGCCGTGCCGCTGCGTGCCGGCGAACGCATGGTGGGCATCCTGCAAAGCGTGTCCACGCGGCCGACAGGCTTCAGTCGCGACCAAATACAGTTGCTCTACCTTGTCAGCGACGTGCTCGGACCGGCCATTTCCAATTGCCAGCTTTTTGGCAAGCTGCGCACCGCCTATGAAGACTTGCGCATTACCCAGTCACAACTCATCCAGGCCGAGAAGCTTCGTGCCCTCGGTGAGCTGGCGAGCGGGATGGCTCACGAGTTCAACAATGCCCTGTGCGGCACGCTGGGTTTCATGGAGTTGGCCCTGGGCCACAAGGCCCTGGATGCAACCTGCCGAAGTTATCTGCAATCCGCGGCGAGCCTCCGCCCCTGGACGCTGCTCAGACTGTCCGCCGCGTGCAAGACTTCGCCCGCCAGCGATGCAGCGACATGAAGGTGCAACCTCTGGATCTCAACGAACTGGTCCGGCAAACGGTGGATCTGACCCGGCCCAAGTGGGAAATGCCCCGGCAGGCCAACGGCGCGATCATCGAGGTAGACATACATACGGAGGCCACCGCCTGGGTCTCCGGCGGCCCCGCCGAGCTGCGCGAAGTGCTCACCAACCTCATCTTCAACGCCGTCGATGCCATGCCCGACGGCGGCACGCTTACCATTCGCACCTGGAACTCCCCTCAACAAGGAGACAAGGAATCAGGGAGACAGGATGACAAGGTGACAGGGAGACAGGGTGACAAGGTGACAGGGAGACAAGGCGACAAAGCGAGGCTGAGTCAGACAGACAAGGAGAATGAGTCGGACACGGTGTCATCTTGTCACCTTGTCACCTTGTCACCCTGTCACCCTGTCACGTCGTCGTCTCCTTGTCTGGTTTTCTTTTCTGTAGAGGACACGGGCATCGGCATCAGCGAAGAAGTGCGCAGGGCGCCTGTTCGAGCCGTTCTTCACGACCAAGGAGGAGCACGGCAACGGCCTGGGGCTGAGCGTCGCCTTCGGCATCATCTCACGCCACGGCGGCAAGATAAGCGTCCACTCCCAGGTCGGTCGCGGCTCGACATTCACCGTATGCCTGCCCGCGCTCCCCCCGCAAAGACAAGGAGACAAGGAGACAGGGAGACAGGGAGACAGGGAGACAGGGAGACAGGATGCGGCGGTCTTTGCTCCTTGTCTCCCTGTCTCCTTGTCTCCTTGTCTGGTACGGGAGGCAGCGGCATCACCGGAAGGCTTGCGCATTCTGGTCATTGAAGACGAGGACAATGTTCGCCGTTTCCTTGAAGTCACTCTGACGCGGCTGGGGCACCGGCCCGTCCTGGCGGCTGACGCTCAGCAGGGATTCAGCGCATTTGCTCGGGAGCGTTTCGACGCCGTTGTCACCGACCTCGGCCTGCCGGGCATCGACGGCAAGGAGGTGGCACGGACCATCGCCAGAAAAGCGCCCGGCACGCCCGTCATTCTGCTGACGGGTTGGGCCGATCAACTTCAAGCGGAAAACGAAGTGATCGAAGGGGTAACTCGGATCCTGGGCAAACCAATCGCCATCGACACGCTGAGCGCAACCCTGTCGGCAGTTTGCTGCCCGGTCTCGAATTAGATTATACATTCGCGCAGATAGCGGATACCGTGTGAGATGTCCGCCACACGCTGCTCCCGATTCCCCACCTCGCGCTCGATGCACAGCGGACCACGATAGCCGATCTTTTGCAGTATCTTGACGAACTGCCGAATGTTGACCTGCCCCTTGCCCAGCGGCACTTCCTCACCCCAGGTTCCAGGAACCTTTGGCCGATTGGCGTCCTTGACGTGAACGCTACGGATGTCGGAAGCGAGAATCTCAACCGCCCGCAGCGGATCACCCTTGTCGTAGAGCAGCATGTTGGCCGGGTCGAAATTGACCTTCAGGTTCGGGCACTTCAGCTCATCGAGCGTCAAGCGTAACAGGTCGGCCGTTTCCTGCCCGGTCTCGAAAGCCAAGATGACACTTTTGCCTCTCGCTATTTCACTTGCCCGGCTCAGTGCTTCGAGGAACGATTTGCGGTCGGGGCTGCCCGGCTCGGGGATGAAGCCCGCATGCAATGTCAGGTCAGTGAGACCCAGGGCACGGGTTCGCTCCACACCCCATTGCAAACGCTGTAGTCGTTCCGCGCGTGTCGCCACATTGCCGAAACCGCCGGTGTGCTGGATGGTCTGTGGCGTCGTGTAGTCCTCGCCGGGAAAGCCGAGCATGGCGCTGGTCATGCGGAAGCCGGCGGCGCGGGCAACCTCCGGCAGACGCTCCCCTTCATCCCACGCGGCATGACGCGAATCGCCACAAGCGATCTGAACCACGTCGATGCCCAGCCGGTCGAGCAGGCACTTCAGCTCGACAACGCTCTTGACTTGCAGCGACCAACTACAGACCCCAATGGCCAGCTGCTTTGTTGACAGGGAGAGGGTTTCTTCTATCATCTTGCGTGTTCTATACCACACTAGCCCGAAGCGTTAGCGAGGGAGACAGCTCCCCTCGCTAACGCTTCGGGCTAGTGTCGTGGTGAGAATTCCGGTAGTGCCTGAACAATGCGGTGCTGCCCCGGACGGGGTCGTGGGTGCCATGCCCACGGCTTTGCGTGGGCATGTTTTGACAGCCCATCCATGCCCACGCAAAGCCGTGGGCATGGCACCCGACATGATATGCAGACTTGCACCGCAATATTCAGGCACTACTAGAATTCCGAGTTAGCCACCCGGCGCCGGTTCAAGGGAACAGTCCAGCGGACCAAGCTCGGCGCCGTCGGGCCGGCGAATCTCGTGGAAGGAGCGGATTTGATCGACTTTCAACTCGGCAACTTCCTTCGGTCCGGTCCAGACGACGGCCCGGCCCGTGGTGTGGGCCTGGAGCGTGAGTTGGTGAGCGCGCTCGCTGGCGAAACCCAGGGCCTTGGACAGCACGCCGGCCACGAACTCGAAGGAATGGTAATCGTCGTTGTCAATGATGACGTTGTACGGCGGCAACCGGCGCGTGTGGTTTTGCTCGCGCGGTTTGGATTTCGTCGTCGCAACCACATCAGGTAGGGCGGATTCGTTGCTCATCGTGAAGCTCCCTGGCGTCAAAACATGATGTCCAAACAGCAGAGCTATTATAGCAACTCGCGCGTTTTCCCGCTTGCGGTTTCGCGCTATCTCAAGCCGCCCGCGCGTGTCGAATCTGTGCCAATCCCGAAGGCGCCACCAGCGTGAACCCCGCTCGCCGGCACGCCTCGCGGAAGCTTTCATGCTGCAAGAGATGCAATTCGATGACCCGGCGCTGCAAGTACCCGTCCGTCGGCGTGCAGTCGCGGCCCAGCAATGTCATATCGAGGTAACCGGGATGACACGTCAACTCGACGATGCGGCCCGGCACCCGGCTCAACCAACGCGCCAGAAAGTTGGCGTCCGAGACACACTTGGGATTGGTGATGCCGGCGAGCCAGTCGTTCCCAGGGAAACCTCTGCGCTCTTGCAAGCGCGCCCCACGGCGTCCCAGCAGCGAGAGAAAAGCACGCTTGCCGCGCGCTCCCGGCAGCCTGGCGAGCATCATCCACGGCTCCCGCACGCGCCGCACATAGGGCAGGGGCCGGCACTTCTCCAGCACGTGCAATAACACTGCTCCCACCGGCTGCAAAACCTGCACGTGATGATGCGAGTTCACAACCGTAGGAGGATGACCGGCCAGGTCGCAGAACAGTGCGTACTGGGCTAACAGCTCGGCTTCAATGTCGGCAACGTGAATCCGCCCAAGACAGAGCCGCCGCATGAAAGCGCTCAGCGGCCAGAAGCAGCCGTCAGGCCCGACGAGACTGGGCACTTGATGGGGAGGCAGCACCGGCCGATCCAGGGTCAGGCACGGATGCCAGCCCAGCTCCAGCGGCACCCCGGCCTTATGGTAAGCGCGCACCGCAGCCACGGCATGGGGAGAGTTGACCAGTAACACCGTACTGGTTACCAATTCTCGTGCCGCCAGATC
Source organism: uncultured Gemmataceae bacterium (assembly GCA_963804745.1). Taxonomy (GTDB): domain Bacteria; phylum Planctomycetota; class Planctomycetia; order Gemmatales; family Gemmataceae; genus CAWDRY01. The sequence goes on along the minus strand of CAWDRY010000041.1, from coordinate 42,172 downwards.
GAGAATGCCCAGCGTCGTGGGCATGCCGATGCCGAAATCGTCCGCAGTGACGAGCAGATAGCGAGTACCGTTCACACAATCTCCCGGTGACCAATCACGCAGCCTCGCGTCCGTGCGGCTCAGAGGGGACATTCACCGCACGTGGCAGCGGTCGCCGCCAATCTTGACGAACCTTCAACAGTTCACGCACCATCCGGACCACGCCGCCCAGGCTGGTCGTGCTGACCATGTCCTCTTCATAGCTGACATTGACGGGGACCTCTGCGACCGTCAGACCGAGACGAACGCAGGCCGTCAACAATTCGCAATCGAACCCGAAGCCGTCGCAGCGCATGTAAGGCAGCACCAGATCGGCCGCTCGCGCCGTGAGTCCTTTGAGGCCGGCCTGTGTATCGCTCTGAGGCAATGGCAACAGACAACGGACCATCCATGAGAACAACTGACTCTGCACGTGCCGGCGATAAGCATACCCCTGCAAGTGCGCCGGCATAACCACTCTGCTGTCGGGGTGGACGCGCGAGGCAATGGCCATGTCCGTGCCGGTCCGCAACGTGTCGGCGACCCTCAGCACCTCGTCAAAACTGTAAGCCATATCGACGTCGGTGAACAGCCGCCGACCACCCCGCGCCGCTGCCAGGCCGGAGCGCACGGCATACCCCTTGCCGCGGTTGTGTTCATAAGTCAGCAAACGGATGCGGTCGCGGTCCTGCCATGTCAACTCGGCGAGGCGCTGCGGGGTACCGTCGGTGCAGCCGTCGCAAACGAACAAGATTTCCCACTCGCCTGGAGCATCATTCAGGAAGCGGCGCAGCTCGCGCCAGGTGTGCTCCAGCCGGGGACCAGGATTGTAGGTGGGAAAAACCAGGCTGATCAATGAGTCATCGCGCTGTGGCGCGTGCATGTCGCTTCTCCGAAGATTTCCACGGCGGAGCGATGGCCACAAAGGTACGGCCTCATCGAGCGCGCCGACAGCTTGGTTGTTCACCAGCAATCAACCGTATGGGCTGGTACTCAATTTGGCCGGTGTGGTCAAGAGCCATCCGCAAAAGGTATGATCGGCAAGAGCGAAAGGGAAATTGAGGTAAAATGGGCAACATCGGCCAGGATGATCGTGCCTGTAAGGCGAGCGGCAGAAGATAAATTACCATCCCTCGCTCACGCTTCGGGCCAGTGTCACACTGGCCCGAAGCGTGAGCGAGGGATGGTATCACTTGCCGCACGCCTAATCACGATGGTTTGGTTTTTTCTCCGGTGATGCCTTTGGCTTGCAGCCACTCCAACACGACTTGGGGCCGTAACCCGCTCCCAAAACAGATGGCGCCCGGCGGCAATTCCGTCCGCTGCCGGCTGGCACTTTTCGCGACGGCCACCAGAATTCGCTGCTCGGCAAACACCCGCAGAGTCTGGAACTTGGCTTGCAGATACTCCGGCGTCCAGAAGCCGACAATCTCCATGAGTACATTACGCCCGTCGTCATGGCGAAACACGAAGTCCGGCACGAACACTTTTTGCCCCTGGTGCAAAATCTCTCCTTCTCGATCGAGCGACCAGCCGTCGCGTTTCTCCCCCCAGCGGCGGGCGAAATCTTCTTCCAAATGCGAATCGAACTCTTCAGGCGGCGGCAAATGGCTGTTCAAGCGGTCTTCGGGCGAGAGGTCGAGGCCAACGAAACAACCCCGCCGGCGCGTTTGCAGAACGGCATGCATTCGCCAACCCCGGCAGGCAATCAGGGCCGGTAGAAACTTCGCCAGGGCCACGCCGTAACGGCGCGTCGCCCGCAGTACCGATCCCGGCCCATCCAGGCGTATCTCGTACCGGCTATCGCCCAGCCGACGGATGCTGTGCATCAACCGCGCCAGCTTGGCGTAACGCAAAATGGTCTTGAAGTCATCGGTCGCCCAAACGATCATCTCGACGGCACGGAACAGAGCAACCTGAACCTGGGCAATGTTATACCGAGCCAGCAATGCCTCACCGTTGGTATAACCGGCGAACTCTTCCAGCCGATGACACTCCATCACATCCACGAAAAGCTGCCGGTCGATCTCGTCCCAGGACATCCCGAGGTCCGCGGCAAGCGCGGCTTTGGTTGCCGTCTCCTCATTCTTGAACAGCCGGTCAGGGCAGCACACCAGCGGATGCAGCGCCGCCGCCCGGCGAAATACATTCCGCCGCAGTTCGGCAGTCTTACCGCTACGGCCACCGACATAACTGCTCACATCGTCCAGCAGCTTGCAAAACGCCTGGATACGCCGGATCGGGCAGTCGGTCTCCTTGGCAAAGATCGTTTGGACCGCGCGGTGCAACTCCCGGCGTGTGCGCCCGATGCCAGTGCGGTAGGCTTGCAACATTTGTTCGGCGTAAGCAACGTAATGAGCGTGGCAGTGTCGCGTCAGTCGATCTGAGAGCAGGCGGCCGTTCTCATAGTCGGCAATGGCGAGGTCTTTGGTGAGCATCGTTGTCCCTCCGCTGGCGCGAACTTTGCTCCTCTTTATGGACAAAGTGTGCCTCGATGCCAAGGGCAACGTGTCACCGACATGGTGGCCATTGCCATCTTCGAACTGGTTCTGTAGCTTTCCGACATGGCCAAGAGAACAACATTCTTGGTGGTTCCCGATGAGCGCATCGAAAAAGCGATCCTGTCATTACGCGCTCAAAGAGTAATGCTCGACCGCGATCTGGCGGAATTGTATGGAGTCAAAACGATCGCTCTGCGCCAGCAGGTTAAGCGGAATCTGGAGCGGTTCCCTGAAGATTTCATGTTTCAGCTCACTCCGGAAGAAGGCGATGTCTTGGTATCACAAAATGTGATACCATCAAAACGCAGCTTGGGTAGGTCCCTCCCTTGGAGCACGACGAAGAAACCGATCTGACGACAGACACAGGTCGTTTGACGGGCGAACGAGCGCGGATAGTCTTATAATGGAAAGAAGAGATACACAATTTCGGCCGGAGAGACATCATGCCACTGCAAGATCATTTCCAATCACCTTTAGGCGATGATTGGCCCTGGGACGCAGTTCTACGGTGCCTGGGCCCACACGATTGCTATGCAATTAAATGAAGACCTTTTGCCATCGGACTACTATGCACTTCCTCTCGTCAAGAGGGGCGGCCAGGTGGAAATAGATGTGGCTGGTTTCCATCAGGATGGCGGCCTCGACGAGGGAGAAGGAGGGGTAGCCACAGCAGTCTGGCGCCTCCCCGTCCCGCCCTGGTCTTGCCGATCGACTTCACCGACATGGACATATTCGAAGTCCAGATCGTGCAGCGCCTCGGGGGTCCCCAGTTGCGTGCGGCTATCGAACTGGTAAGTCCCGCGAACAAGGACCGGCCGAGCAACCGCCACGCCTTTGCCGTCAAGTGCGCCAGTTACCTGCAGCGAGGCGTTTCGGTCGTGATCGTGGACGTGGTGACCCAGCGGTCGACCAATTTCCATGCCGAGGTGCTGGCCACGCTGGAAGTGAACGGCGAGCCGGCCTGGCATTCTCCGACGAACCTGTATGCGGTCGCCTATCGCGCCACCCATGCCGGTGGTCAGGACCAGCTCGAAGTGTGGCCGGAAGTCTTGACCGTGGGGAGCGTGCTGCCTACCATGCCGCTCTGGTTGGATGTGGAGTTGTGCCTGCCACTTCGTTTGGAGGAGAGCTACACCGCGACCTGTGCGTCTTTGCGGATGCCGGCGCGAGAATAGGGTGGTCAACACCCCGCCTTCTCCGGAGCGGCGGTGATACGCTGGTCAGGCGAATAACCAGTTAGCCGGGTTACGCAGGAAAAAACTGCACGAGGGGTTGACCTCCGTCTGTCCAGTGGCTAGCATGCAAATGTGCGGGTATCCGCATATTCTATACCGTCGCCGAGGCGTACCTCGGCGAGTAAAAACAAACTCCGGAGGTGCTCATGGATCTCCCCCTTCTTCTTGATACCACGCCCATCTTTGCGTTCCAGCAATACTTGAAAGACCACGATTTTCCGGTCCAAGGCAATCCGAACTACGGAGTGCTTCTCGACGCTCTCAAGAAAGAATTTCCAAACGACGAGTTCGATCCTAAACTGGCCTTCGTCGCTGTCAGCTTCGATAACGAGGGCCAGAAGAAGTTCACCAGCTTTCTTCAGCGCCAACTCGGTTTCATTGTTGACGCAACGGACTACCGGGACGCATTCATTTTGCCTGACAAGACAAGTCCATACCAGAGGCTATCGACTCGCATTGCGTACGTCGCAGGCTTGCTCTCTCCGAAGCGTCCTCACGTCGTTGTCGTCACGGATGCTTTCGATTTGTATTACCCGCTTCTCGACCTGGTGAAGACCCGCGGCGGCAAGGTTACCCTTGCCTTTTTCCGTTCGGCGCTGGAACCCCGCTGGCAGCGGGTCGGTCTGTTCAACGAAGAGTCGGCAATCAGCTTCGTTGACTTGGACCCGTACGCGAAGTCGATAGTCGGTGCCGACCTTTCATCGCCACAAGGGATCTCGATGGGAAACACAGGTTTTGGCAGCCTCAAGCTCTGATTAGTTCTACTGTATCTAATTGTCAGAGCACGTAAGTTGTTTGATGCCATCGGGTACCGATAATCGCTATGCAGGGCGATGCTGGACCAAGGGAAGCCCAACGTCAGGGCCTACTTTCTTAAAGGTTCCAGTTTCCCAAGGCGAAACGATGTTCCATGCTCAGGCACCCCTGCAAACAAAGTTTCGTGCCCATTAGGACTCGGAAACCACAAGATTATGCTGCGAAACACGTTGCGCCTGAATTCGACCTGATACAGTAGAATTAGTGGGCTGGCATTTTATGCCAGCGCTTTACCCGCATGCGCCTTTAGCTCATGCATTTAAAGAAAGGATGGTCTATGTCTGCACCTCTCGTCAACACGACGCCTAAAACCTGCTGCCCCAAAAAGTATCTCTGGAATTGGAGGGAAATCCTCGACGCCCTGGGCATGCCAAATGATGCGGAGAGCCATCGCCGTGTTCGGGACGCGAACACGAGGTTTGATGGCCCCATCACTATGCCTCCAAAGGGAGGGCAACCTAAAGTCTGCAAGGACAGTCTCATAGTGTGGTGGAATGACCTGGAGGAAAGGTTCCGCGAATTGGATAAAAGGCAATCGGACAAGGTAGCGACCCTTGCTGCGAGCTACCAGTATGGCAAGGAGGCCACGGTCTATCCGGATATTTCTGGTCACGCAAAGAAACGTCGCGAAGGTTGAAGAAATCTGTGGAATCCTGAGGAAACATCGCGAAACATCCGGTCGCAGCGCTGCTGGCGCTGAGTTTCAGGGGAACCGACCGGCGGCTCCGGCTCGGGGGCTGTGTCTGTTTTCCGGAACCTCCAAGCGATGGCCAAGACGGTTTTTGGGGCCGCCCGTGGCCATTTTGAACATGGAATAGAGGCGGCCCCGGCAACTTACCTGGTCTGATTGTTATCTACTTCGCCTACTGAAAGGAGACGGAAATGGCGCAAATGAAGAATGTCGAGAAGCGTATTTGGGACCTCGAGGGCTTCAACGTCCGCATCCTGCACGAGGACGGCCGTGACGTTCGTGCCGATCGTGGCAATGTTCCGCAGTATAGCTTCGAGCGCGCCGCCAAGAACAGCATGAGCGTAGCCGCATGGATCGCTCAGCGCTTCTCACAACAGTTTCCAGGCTTTCGCGTTGAGGTACTGAACGCGTCCGGTGAAGCAGTCGCGGGCAACATGTTGCTTGGGACAGTGCGAGATACGTACCTCGAAGATTGACCAGCATGCGATGGGTGTCGCTTCATCTTTTGCAGTACCCAGTCCAACACGCCCTCGCCCTGCCCCGCCCCTCGGGCACTATCTCCGCTAACATCTCCCGAATCTCTTCCTGACACGAATCCGGTACGTGCCGCGTCAGGGTCAATGGGAATTGCCATTCCTCCTGGTGCCGCCAGAGATCCACAAAACTTCCCCAACGCTGGCTCCCGGCCACCCTCAAACAGGACGCTTCATCACCCGGACAAGCTCCGCGTAAACGCCCCCCGCCAGGTCCGCCGGGCTATCGTGTTCGATGTCTTCAGCCTTGCCCAACTTGCTTGTTCATTTGCCGTTCGGCAATTGCCTTGCTGCGTGGGTGTAATACTGTGAGTCGCCGTAAAGAGCGACCTTTTCAAAGCCGGGTTCGACGCCGGCTTCCATGCCGCAATCCTCATAGCCCAGAGCCTTGAACAATCGCACCAGAACTCCCACGCCCCAGTCGGCGGCGACAACTTCAGTGGGCCAGAACCTTCCCGGCTGCCACCAATGCTGCACGTCTCCGGTTGACCAGGCAATGCAATTGTATTGCTTGCTTTCCGGACTGGTCACGCGGTGGTTGTCTGCCGTCAGGCGGGGAAATGCATCTGTTGGAATCATACTTTGAGGAGTCCTTGCTTCGTTCCCCAGTCGATCCATGCCTGGGCCATGAGGTCAACTTGGCCCGCGGCTTCCGGCGGGACGGGGTTTTCATCGGTGAGCGCTTCCAGTGCCCAGAACCACTGATCCGGTTCCCGCCGCAGTTCGTCCAGAATCAAGGGCACCACCGGCCAACCCATCCCGATGATTCGCTGGTAGGGCTTCAACATCGCCATCTGGGCCGTGTTTGACAGGTAGCGCGATTGCTCCTTCCACTCGGATGCTAAGCGCCGAAAGCGATCCCGGACTTCCACGGTCGTCGAAGCCGGGACAATAAATGCAGTACTCATGGTCATCGCACCTTTCTTGCGGACTTAGTGCCACCGAATCTCACCCGCGCTAGCCGCTCTTCATAGTCCGTCAATCGTTCAAGATAATCGCCTGGTTCCGCAAGCAGCTCCTCCGGGTTGTCTCCCACGATAGTGACCAGCACGCGCACGGGATGGTCCGGCAAGTCTCCCCTTGGCAATAAGACTTTACCATCGGGTTGCAGCAGCCCCTCCAGTGTCTTGTATGTCATCGTCAGTACCTCCTTCTCATTATCAGGACCAATTAGCGACTTTCAGTCCCGAAACGCGTTGAAAATGCGAAAGGTTGTTGGTCACCAGCGTCGCATCCAGACTAAGAACGTGGGCGGCAATAAACAAATCCATGGCACCTATCGCTTCACCCTTTTGTTCCAGTTCCTGTCGAATGCGGCCGTAGTGCGTGGGACCGTTGATCGCGTCAAAGTCCAGCAGATAGATCATTCCTACCACTCGCGCTGCTCGAGATCGGGTTGGCGGCGGCCCGTGCGGAAGAACTCATCCGACAGTTCTTCAACCCCCTCAAAGAACACCTCCCACGGGTCCCGGGAAATCACCAGGAATCCTTCACCCGTTCGCTTGAGATAGACTTCACTGGTGTCCACCCGAAACTCCCTGGGCAGGCGAATCGCCTGGCTTCGCCCATTCTTGAACACTTTCGCAACGGTCATGACTCGCCCCCTGGATAGTGGTCTATATCGAATGATACACCTCGCAGGAATAATTGAACAGCAGTTTATCGACTTGCTTTGATTCTCACATCCGCCGATGTCGCGTCCCCCGATAAGCATCGCTATCCCTCCTCTGCCGCGACCGCTGCTCCTCCTTGGTATCCGCGCAGACGACTTCATACAAAGTAGCCCGCGCATTGCCGGCCCGGCGCAGGATACGCCCCAGCCGTTGCTTGGCCTGTCTGGTCGAGGCCGTGCCGCCGATCACCACGGCTACTTTCACCTCCGGCACATCCACGCCTTCGTCAAGGACCTGATTAGCGACCAGCGCCGGGTAGACGCCATCGCGCAAACCGTCCAGGATTTCCAGCCGTTCGCTCTTTCGGCAGTGATTCAGAAGGCACGGGATGAGAAATCGCCGCGACACTTCGCGGGCCATGGCATTGGAGCCGGCGAAGATGAGAACGGAACTGCCGGCGTGCAGCCGAAAGATGTCCTCCAGCACGCGCAGCTTCTCCTCGGCCCGATCCTCAATCGCCTTGCGGGCGAAATAAGCCTGAAGCGCCCGGCGTGCTTCCGGGTCTTTGCCCGACTCGGCGCACAGACTTTCCCAGGTGAACGTCGGCTCGGTCTTCCGCCGTTTGGCCATGTAACGGCGCACCTGCGCCGATAGCGCGTCATAGCGGGTTTGCTCCTGGTCGGAGAGATGTACCGGGATGCGCACAACTTCATACTCGGCCAGGGTCTGACCACGGACTTCCGCGATGGGCAGATGGTAGACGACGGGACCGATCAACGCATCGAGGTCAACGTGCCGCCCATCCGAGCGTTCCAGCGTGGCCGTCAGTCCCAGGCGCAGCGGAGCGGCCGACATGCGCGCCGCATCGCGCCGGACCTCGCCCGGCAAATGATGGCATTCATCAAACACGATCAGCGCGAACTTCGCCCCCAGCCGTTCCATGTGAATCCAGGCGCTGTCGTAGGTGGTCACGCAGACCTGCTCGACGCGGAACACGTTGTCGCCGATGATCCCCGCGTCGAAGCCAAGCCCCTGGAGAATACGGCGATGCCACTGGTACATCAGATCGCGCACCGGCGCTACCACAAGGGTGGAGACGGCGGTATCGCGCATGATCGCAAGGGCGACCTCCGTTTTGCCGGTCCCCGTCGGCATGACCAGGACACCACGGCGCGCTGCTTGCCACGCTGCCACGGCGGCATTCTGTTCCGGCCGCAAAGTGGGCAATTGCACGTTGGGCCAACGGACTCGGCTCCACTGGGGAACGGTATCCGTGAACGCCTGGCCGCAAGTCTTCAGTGCTTGGCGAACCGACATGTATTCCAGCGCATCACAGCGCCAGCCTGACACGCGCGCGTCCCATGACCAGAGCCGGTCACCGAACACCTGCCGGACTGCTGCCGGTGACATCCCGGTCAGAAGAAGGGTGCCGCTTGCGAAGTTCAAGGATGGCTGAGCAGGAAGCATGTGATAATGGCGGCGGTTGGGTTGGTGTAGGTATATAACTTGAGGACGGGATGCCCAGAGCCGCATCACCTGTCGTTATCCCGGTTGCACCAGCCCTAATTGCGACCTATGCTTGATCAGCAAAACGAGGCTGCCAGCTTTTATGGCAACCCTTGGGGGCGGCCTTGATATTACGCCCGGATCGAAACGCCTTTCATCCTCGAAAGGGCAAACCCGTCGAAAGACGGCGACGCAAAGCCACGGGCCTTGATCTTCGCCGCGCCACGATCATGGTCGCCAGGCTGCCGAAGGGCTGGACAGGTGCTAAACCCGTCCGTCCCCGAGCGTTCTTCCGGCCTATGGCTCGAACCGCTCGTGCTGATCCGGGGGTCGGCTCCGCCGACCATCAAGGCTCGCCCCATGCTTATTCCAACTTTTCGTTAAACTCCATCCAGCTTCACAGCCGATACTTGATAACGGATGCGCCTAACGCGGCCCACATCAACAACATCGTCTTCTCCCTTGCTGCCTTCTTCTTTGTGTTCTTTGTGTCTTTGTGTTGAAAACTCCGCGTAGGTGTCTTCGTCGTGAAAACTCCGCCCTTCTCTCAATCGGGGGGAACCAGATAATGAAGCGAACCATCTCTTTTTGCTTCCTGGCATTCTTCTGCACCGGACCGGCGCTGGCACAAGCAACCGCCAACCTGAAGGAGAACCTGCGGACCTTCGATCCGCAGCGGGTTGAACGCCAATGGCACAACGGCGGTTGGCGGCTGGTGGCCGGCGACACGATACTCAAGGAATTCAGCCGCGATACCGAGGCGCAGCAAGCCTTGCGTATCATCCAGGAATTGCACCTGAACCAGCACGGCACGGTCGGCACGCCGCAACCGATCATGGAATACTGGCTCGCCGACGGGCAGGCGCCGCAGGGGATGACGCCGGGGTTCCATCCGGCGCCTTTCGACGCCCATAGCCTGCGCGTCGAGCAGGTGCAGGGACAATCGTGCGTGCGCGATAATCTCCAGGTGCTGTTCAACTTCGGCGCCCATGCCGACGAGGCCCAGCAGGCGTTGGCCGTCATCCGAAAATACGGATTCACCCAGGTAGGTTACGTGGGCCAGCCCAGGCCGATCATGCTCGTCTTCACGACCAGCGGCACGTCCCTGGCGAACCAGCGCCTGCCCCAGGGAAGTTCCTGGTTCGGACACTCCGCCAAACCGTTGACTCCGCTCAAACCCGCGGAGACTTCCCTCGTCCAGCCGGCGGCCCACACGGACGTGATCCAGCCCGGGATCACCGGCACAGCACCGCCGGCTGGTCCGCAGCAGCAATCGGTCCCGGTTCAGAACCCGTTCGACAAGACCACAACTGCATCGATCAGCATCACGAAACCGAATACCGCCGCGCCGACGGTTTTGCCGGCGAGCCGGCAGTTGTCGTCGCCCAATCCGCTGCTTCCCGACATGACCGATCTGGGCGACCGGGTGCCCATCGACTACCGGCAGGTGCAGGTCCAGAAGGATGGCGAGGAATGGAAGCTCGTACAGGGCGCTTACACGCTGGCCAGTTTCGGGACCAACGAGGCGGATGCGCGCAAGGCCCTCGACGTCGTGCAATTTTACCGCTTCACAGAGCACTGCCTCGTTGGCCGTCCCAAACCCGTCTTCTCCTACTTCCTCGTTCGCGGCCAGGCGCCTGCGCGGCATGATGCTCGGCCTGGACAGCGCCGACTTCCGCCCCGCTTCGCTTGTTGTGCGCCAATCAAGCAACGGCTGGGTCATCAGTGACGGTCAACTCGTCCTGTTCACTTTCGGCGATCATGCCGAGGAAGCGCGACAGGCGCTGAAGCAAATCATGAAGTACGGCTTCGATCACGTCTGCCGGGCGGATAGCGCGAAACCGCCGGCGCTGACGTTTCTCGTGCGCGTGCGGTAGGGCGAGCCGAGCAGCGTAAGCTGCCGGGTGCCGGTATCTCACCACCCCACTACCTCGCGACTTCATCCCCGCTCGCCATCGCTTCCTGTTTCAGACGATCGCATTCCCCGCACAGCGGCCTCCTGGTCGGCTTCCAGATGCGGCGCGCCGAGGCAGAAGAACACGCCGCTCGCCACCATCGTCGGTATCGTAATTGCCAGACCCCAGAATAGACTGTACTTCACTGCCTCCGGCTCGGTCGCGCCGCCGCGCACCAGATCCGCAATCTTCCCCATCATATATGGAGAGGGAATGTCGCCAAGCAGGTGAATGACGAATAGGTTCACCGCCAAAGCAGCAGCTCTGATACGCGGCGCGGTCACATTCACGATGATGGTGTTGGATGGAGCGAAGTTGAAAAAGGCCAGAGTGAGGCCCACCAGAATGCTGCCAAAGATGACCAACCAATGCCAGCCATAGAGCCCCCCGAAAAGTGCCAGGGCAATGAATGGAATGGCGCCGAGCATCGACACTCCGGACAGCCAGAAATACGCCCCTCTGTGAGACCGCGCCCAGCGGTCGCTGAGCCAGGCTCCCATGAGTGTGCCGACAAGCCCGCTGAGAACGATTACCACCCCCAGTCGAAGATCGGCCTCGGACAGTGTCATCGCACCGATTCCGGACGATAGATACTTGGGCGTCCAATATTGCAGGCCCCCCAGAGCAAAAGTGAACATCGCCATACCAAGGGCGTTATATATGTAGGATCGGTTGCGCAGCAGTTTGATGTAGATACCGGCCGAGAGGGGCAGGGCGTGATACTTGCTCAGATCGTGGTCAGTGACGCCCTCGCTGGCGCCTCGCCGTGGCTCGCGGATGAACAACGCCGCCAACGCCACTACCAGTCCCGGCAAGCCGACCACGAAGAAAGCCATGCGCCATCCTCGGCTCGTCTCCTCGAAGTGCTGGCCCGTAACGTGTTGTAATGCCGATTCGATCAGCGGCAACAGGGTCAGGCTTTTATGGTGTTCGACGATGAGTCCACCCAGAGCGTACCCCAGTGCCGCCCCTAGCGGAATGGCGGAGTAGAAGATGGCCATGATCCGGTTGCGCTTGTCACGGGGAAACAGATCGGCTAGCAAAGTCGGCGCCAGTGTTGCATAGGCCGCCTCACCAACGCCCAGGACACTGCGCGCCAGCACGATCCCTGCATACGACTCCGCCAGGCCCGAGCCAAACGTGGCGACGCTCCATATTCCCACTCCGACGGCAAGCAAGTATTTTCGCGTCACCCGGTCGCCAAGCCATCCGAACAGCGGGCTAAACAGAGCATAACTGATGAAGAAGACGGTGGACAGCGCCCCGGCCTTCGCTTCCTGGCCGGCGAAACCGAGGCTTTCTTGCACCGGTGTGATCACCGACGCCAGGATGAAGCGGTCAACATAGTTGAGCAGGTTCATCGCGAACAGAGCAGCGAGAACCCAGTAAGCAAGCTTCCCTGCTTTCGCGTTTGCATCTCCCATGACCGGCGATTGTAGCAACTTCACTGTTTAGCCGCGACCCGACGTTTAGCGACGCTTCGGAGAAGCGTGCTACGTTTAGCGTGCTACGTTTAGCGACGCTTCGGAGAAGCGTGCTATGTTTAGCCGCGACGCGAAGTCTTCGGAGCGGAGCGCTCCACCACTCACCACTCACCACTCACCACTCACCACTCACCACCACTCCGATTGATATAACAACCTCGACATCCAAGATTCATCGCATCCATGAGGAGGTACCATCATGTCCACCCGCGTTCGCTGGCTCGGTCATGCCTGTTTGCTGCTCGAAAGCGACGGCAAACGTCTGCTCGTCGATCCGTTTCTTACCGGCAACCCCGCGGCCGCCATCAAGGCCGATGAGGCTCAAGCCGACTTCATCCTGATCTCGCACGGCCACGGCGACCACGTTGGCGACGCCATCAGCATCGCCCAGCGCACCGGCGCCACCGTCATCACCAACTACGAGATCAGCGAATGGCTGCAAAAGCAAGGCGTGGCCAAGGTCCATGGCCAGCAACACGGCGGCGGGCATGCTTTCTCGTTCGGCCGGGTGAAGTTAACGCTCGCTTTTCACGGCTCCGCACTCCCCGACGGCAGCAACGGCGGCAATCCGTGTGGCTTCCTCTTCCACTTCAAAGACGGCAAGAAGGTCTACGACGCTGCCGACACCGGCCTGTTCGGCGACATGCGCTTGATCGGCGAGGAAGGCATCGACCTGGCAATCCTGCCGATCGGCGACAACTACACGATGGGCCCGGATGACGCACTGCGTGCCGTGAAGCTGATCCAGCCGAAGAAGGTGCTGCCAATCCACTACAACACCTTCGATTTGATCGCCCAGGACGCCGCCGCCTGGGCCGCACGCGTGCGCAAGGAAACGCAGGCCCAACCGGTGGTGTTGAAGCCTGGGGAGTGGATGGAGGTGTGAGATCGCCATTGTCGTCGTGTGATCGTGTGACAGGTCGCCTTGGCTGTTTGTCTGTAAGTAGGTAACATGGAGGCGTACATTCCCTATCCGAAGGAGGCGCTTGTGATTCAATCAATCAGCACTGCCCCGGCCCCGACTATTCCGGCGGAGGTGATGGAATTCGTCGCGGAACACGGCGCTGCCGAGTATTTTCCGGCCGTGCTTGCCATGACACGGCGAATCTTCGCCGATTTTCCCCTAACCGTCCTTCTGGAAGACGATCCGGAAATCGCCAATGATTGGCATATCGTGTTTGAAGTTGATGTGGGCAAGAACGATGCTCAACGACTATTCGACTTGCATACACTGTGGGTAGAAGAGCTATTTGAACACTGTCCTTCGACGCACGTTTACATCTTTCGACTGGGGATGATCTCACGCAATGACAGGTGAAGATTTCCTGCCGTTGGCCATACGATTGGCTGCGGGCCGCTCGGAACCGGAATGGCGAACCGCGGTAAGCCGCGCCTACTACGCAGCGTTTCACGTTGCGCGGATTTAATGGAAAACCTGGGCTTCACCGTGCCCCGTGGCGACCGCGCGCACGGTTATCTCTGGCTCCGCTTGCAAAATGGCGGCGATCCACAGGTGAAGCAAGCAGGGGCCGAATTGAATGCCCTGCGCGGACACCGTAATCATGCGGATTACGACTTGCAGCACGCTTTCCGTCAGAGTATCGCCAACATCGACGTCTCAATAGCTCAACGGATTATCCAGACTCTCCGGTCAATTACTCCAGCCACCCACAGGAAGATCACCGACACCATGAAGATTTACGAACGCGATGTCTTGAAGGACGTGACCTGGCATCCGTAGTGGGCTTTGAGGGAAAGAACATCGACATTCTATCGCAGAGGACATCTTGCCACAGCCGGAGAGGGCCACGCTCGCCGTTTCGAGACCAATTGGCCACAAAGAGCACAAAGCACAACTCCAACAGCAGATACGTCAAATCATGCCCCACCCCAAAAAATCAGCGTTGCCGCCTCATCCCATCCGGCGATGATGCACTTTTCACAACCCGTTATCCATAAACAACATCTGTCAACGAGGCAAATCCGCAAACCTTCAGAAGTGGCGATAAGCGGCTACGAGAACGTATGAATTCCCCGTGTTTTTGATGTGATTTTGAGTGGTCGTCGGCGTTTTCGGGTGATTCCGGGCAAATTTCGGTCGATTTCCAGAGGTGGTTTTCGACTTTCCAGCTTTTTCCCGCCTCAAACCGTTGCCAACACCCCCCTTCCTGGCACGCTCGCCGGGAAGCGGTGCATCTAATCTCCGGTTCGCGGTTCGACTCCGTGATTTCGACTCCGTGATGCAGAAAGCACGGAATCGCCAGGATCAGCGCGGGCAAGAAGGCACAGAATAACGGCAGAGTTGACTCATTCGGGCAGTGGTTTGCCCCTGGTTTCTGGAGCGAACGGCAGAATCAGAAGACCGATCAGGAAGATTGCACACATGGTAATGCCGGCATAACGGATTGGCTCGTGATAGCCGCCATACACCTGCCTCGTCAAGAGGTCCAATGCTGCCGGGCCGGCGGCTGCCAGGAACCGCGCGCCGTTATAACACAATGAAATCCCCGAACTGCGCAGCCGCGTCGGGAACAATTCGGGGAAGTAGATCGCATAGCCGCCGAACGGAGAGAACAGGCAAAAGCCCATGAGCGGGACCATCCAGAAAATGTCGCCAATGGTCTGCAACTTCCAGAAGACCAGGGCCGTGCTGGCCATCGCCAGAATGAACGCGACCGCAAAAGCCGGCTTGCGGCCCACATAACGTGTGACGCGGCTGAAGGAGTACATGCCCAAAAAAGCACCGAGGTTGAGAACCATGGATGTGACCGACGCCCAGATGTCTCCGTAAAAGTTGGTGTCTTCAACGCTAAGCCCTTCGGCCTCAAACCGGGCACGAAAAACGGAGCGCTGGAGGTCGATGCTGAAAAAGCCAATGCCCCAAAGCCCGATGATCCCGGAAGAAGCCAGCAGAAGCCCGATTAAAGCATTCTTGGCCCAGCGCGGATTCTCAAAGATCTGCGCACCGTAGGAGCCTAGCCGTTCTCTCAGTGTCTTTGCCGACGCCATCTTCAGCCAGCGCTCCGGTTCCTTGAGACGGCGCATGATTACCACCGTCAGGAGGGCCGGCACAACGCCAATGAGGAACATCATTCGCCAGGTGCTGCCGATGACTCCCCATCGGTACAGGCAGGCAAGAAGAATACCGACAAGGGCCGCCGTCATGTTCCCCACCGCGGACAGGGCCTGAAGCAGCCCCAGTGCAAACGGCCGGGCACGCTCGGGCATAACCTCGGCCAGCAACGAAACACCGACGCCGAACTCGCCACCCACACCCAGGCCGGTGAGGAAGCGGTACAGAGCAAAATCCGCGAAGCATGTTGAAAAAGCGCTCAGGCCCGTGAAAATGGAGTACAGCAGGATGGTCAGCATGAGTGCCTTGCTGCGGCCGATGAGATCCGCCAGTACGCCGAAGCCGATACCCCCTACTCCCCAGCCGATCAAGAAGATGGAAGTCGCGTATGTGCTATACGTGGTGACATCTTCCGGTTTCGGCTCCACGCCAGGAGCCGGCTGCAGCAGCGCCCGCATCGCCGGTTGCCGAGCAATGGTGAACAGCTGTTGATCAAGACAGTCGAACATCCAACCAAAAGCGCATACGACAAACACAAACCAGTGATAGCGCGTCAACTCGCGCCACCAGGGACGGCCGTTGGTCGCTGGGGCGGGCGAATTATCTGCACCGTGCATAAAACCTCAGTATCCGGATGGATGCAAAGCAATCAAAGCAGTCTGTACATGGAAGCAGCGAGCCGCCGGGTTAACCCCGGCGGACCGGCGCGGACAAGCCCCGCCACTCGCAATACGCAGCCCGCATTTACGCCAGGTCGCATGGTTCCGTATAATACGAGATTCCCTGGCGATTAACCAGCGGATAACAGGAGGAATCATGCCGGCTCGCAATAATAGTCTCCGCATCGGCTTTCTGGGCGCTGGTAAGATGGCCACGGCTCTGGCACGCGGCTGGCTTGCCGCCGACGTAACAGTAGCCGGCCACGTCTTCGCCAGCGACCCGCTCGCGCCCGCCTGCGCCGATTTCGCCGCCGCGACTGGCGCCCGTGTCAGTGCCGAAAACCGTGAAGTCGTCAGCGAGAGCGGCCTGCTCGTTCTCGCCGTTAAACCGCAGTCGATGCGCTCTCTCCTGACCGAGATTCGCCCGGCGGTGACTGCCGAGCATCTGGTCGTCTCCATCGCTGCCGGTGTCTCCTTGCAGCAACTCGCCGAAGGCCTTGGCTCCAACCGCCGCTTGGTGCGCGTCATGCCGAACACGCCTTGCCTGGTCGGCGCCAGCGCTTCCGGTTACGCCCCGGCGTCAACGGCCACAGTCGATGACATCGCTCTGGTGGACCGCTTGCTTAACGCTGTTGGCCGAGCCTTCCGTCTTCCGGAAAGTCTTCTCGACGCCGTCACCGGCCTGAGCGGCAGCGGCCCGGCGTTCGTCTACGTGATGATTGAGGCCCTGAGTGACGGCGGTGTGCGTGTCGGCCTGCCGCGCGACGTTGCCACGGCATTAGCTGCTCAAACGGTCTTCGGCGCCGCCAAGATGGTACTGGAGACCGGCTCGCACCCGGCGATGCTCAAGGACATGGTGACGAGTCCGGGAGGGACAACCATCGCCGGCTTACAAGCGCTGGAAAACGGCGGAGTGCGGGCGGCGTTGATAGATGCAGTGGAAGCGGCGACGAAACGGTCGGTAGAATTAGGGAGAAGCTGAATGGCGATAAACCCGCGCAAGACCGTGGCGGAAATTCTGAAAAATAAGAAAGGAAACATTAAGAAAGCTCCCCTGGCGGAAGGCTCGCCAAGTTGGGACGAGATTCTGCGCCTAACTTGGAATGAAATCGAGGAGAGGGCTGACCAAGATGAGCCGGGTTTCAGAACATTCAAGAAGCTACTCAAGGGCAAGAGGTTTGAAAAACGTAAGAGGTCTGACAAATGAAGAAGAACCAGTTTGCAAAGTTACTGGCGTTTCTGGAACGATTGGACGAAGCCGAGATCGGCTACAAGTTGGAACACTCACGCGATGATGCGATCATGGTGGTCGCGTTCGCTCCCGGCCAGTACTGGGAGATCGAGTTCATGGAAGATGGGGGCATCGAAATCGAACGCTATCACAGCAACGGCAATATAGAAGATGAATCCGCCCTCGAAGAGCTGTTTACCCTGTGCTCAGACGAACCGGCGGAAGAAATGGTCCACCAACAATGACGCCAGGTCCCGAAACTGAACGCATCCTCATCTTCGACTTCGGCTCGCAGTACGGCCAACTGATCGCCCGCCGTGTCCGCGAGCAGAATGTCTTCTGTCAGATCGTGCGCCCGACCTGCCGGCTGCGCGCGTCGCCGAGTTGCAGCCGCGCGGCCTGATCTTCTCCGGCGGGCCGGCCAGCGTCTATGAGCCCGGCGCTCCGCGCTGCGATCCGAAAATCTTCGAGTTGAATGTCCCCATCCTCGGCATCTGCTACGGTATGCAACTCGCCTGTCACATGCTCGGCGGCGAGGTCAAGCCGGCAGCCAGTCGAGAGTTTGGCCGCGCTCATTGTCATGTCAAAGAAACCGACGGTCTGTTTACCGGCGTTCCCGAAGAAACCGTTGTTCTGGATGAGTCATGGCGATCAAGTCCAGGCGGTCAATGGCGATTTTGTCCCGCTGGCTGCCACCGATACTTGTCCCGTCGCCGCCGTCCGCCATCGCAGCCGGCCCGTCTTCGGCCTGCAATTCCATCCCGAAGTCAGCCACACGCCGGAAGGCAGCCGCATCCTGCACAACTTCCTCTACGACATCTGCGGCTGCCAGGGTCTGTGGCGAATGCAATCGTTTATCGAACGCACCGCGAGCGAGTTGCGCCAACGCATCGGCAGCTACCGAGTCATCTGCGGTCTATCCGGCGGCGTCGATTCCGCTGTCACGGCAGCGATCCTGATCAAGGCGGTAGGATCGCGGGTCGCCTGCATCTTCGTCGATAATGGTCTGTTGCGCCAGGGTGAGGCTGCGAAGGTGAGCAGCACTTTCCGGGACCATTTCCACGCCGACCTCCACGTCGTCGATGCCCGCGACCGCTTCCTGCAAGCCCTGGCTGGCATCGCTGACCCGCAGGAGAAACGCCGGATCATCGGCCACGTCTTTATTGACGTCTTCAAGGACGAAGCCAAACGCATCAAGAATGTTCGCTTCCTCGCTCAGGGCACGCTCTATCCCGACGTGATCGAAAGCGGCGCTTCGCAGGATGGTCCGGCGGCGACGATCAAGACGCATCACAACGTCGGCGGCCTGCCCAAAGAACTCGGTTTCGAGTTGATCGAGCCGCTGAAAGACCTGTTCAAGGACGAAGTACGTCGTTTAGGTGTGGAACTAGGCCTGCCGGAAGAGAGTGTCTGGCGGCATCCCTTCCCCGGACCGGGACTGGCCGTGCGCTGTGTCGGCTCGATCACGACTGAACGGCTCACCACGCTCCGTCAGGCCGACGCCATCTTGCTGGAAGAGTTGAAAACAGCTGGCTGGTACCGCAAGACTGGGCAGGCATTCGCCGTCCTGCTGCCGGTACAATCCGTCGGCGTGATGGGCGACGGCCGAACTTACGAGAACGTGATCGCCTTGCGAGCCGTACAGACCGATGATTTCATGACGGCCGATTGGTCCCATCTGCCCTACGAGTTGCTGGCCCGGATTTCGACGCGGATCATCAATCAGGTACAAGGAGTCAACCGCGTCGTGTACGATATCAGCAGCAAGCCACCGGCGACGATTGAGTGGGAATGAGGTGGAAACTGCATGAACGGCGATACTGATTGGCCGGTAAAATATCCTTGGAGGCTTCTGCCGCGTGGTGGAACGCATCCATTCGTGCCGCCGAAAGGCGTCGATTGGCCACATAGTCCCACGCGGGGTCAAACATGGCTACAAGGATGATAACCAAAATGAATGGGTGCCCCACTATCCGGCGAGCGGCCGTGAGGAGGATTTTCACTGGGATGTTCAGCATCCCGATGGCAGCCACACCAATGTCGCCCTGATGGGGAAGTCCATCATGGCGATGACAATTTTCCGTAAGGGGTATGATCATGAGCGTCATTAACGAATCGCAGGCAGGCGATGAACTGATTTGTATAGAGGAATTCACTGGCCCGCCGCAGGGTCTGCGCCCCTCCCTGGAAACTAATCGCGACTTTCAAATCGGCGAACGGGTGCGTTATGTCGGTTTCTATCGTGACCAGAATCTGAAGGACAATCCGGTATGCTGGATGGTCATCTTCGATGCAGCCGATGGTAAGCGCTATGCAGCCACGCAAACATTTTTTGTGACGCAAGAATGTTGGGAGAACCTCAAGAATTACTTTACGGATCATCTGCGGCATGAGCCTCAGCAGGCCCAGCAACAGCCCGCTGGCGTCGATTGAATGGGAGTGAACCTTGAGCAGCGGCCCGAATCTGTTTGCACGGTTGCACAAATGGGCGATTCGCCAGGATGAGAACTTCCTGACCGAATCACTGGCCGTCGTGCTGGAACAATTGTTGGTTCTGGCACCTGCTGTCTCGATGCGACTGATAAGCCGGCTCACCGGAGATTTCATTGAGCCGAATCCCGAGGCTGCTGGCACCATCGTGATTCGCACGCAGGTGGCAGTCGAAACGGGACGGCCAGATTTGGAGATAAGTGTACCTGACCGTCTGGTCTGGACCGAAGTGAAAGCGGAAGCCGACTTGCGGACCGGACAACTAGAAGGCTACCGCATCCTGCTCCGCGAGTGTGGAGTGGGCCAGACGCGGTTGGTCTTGCTGACCCGCTACCCGCAAGTATTCCGTCCGGAGGACACCAGGCCGGACTTGGAGGTCCGCTGGCTTGAGTTGGCTGATTGGTTCGAGAGTGAATTGCCTGCGGCCGAGGCTGCTGGCGAGCTATCCGGATTTCTTATGCGACAGTTTCTCGATTTCTTGAAGGAGAGAAACATGACCTTAACTCATGTGGACAAGTACATGCCGGAGGGGCTTCGCGCATTGTCGAGCCTGCTTAACATGCTCTTCGAGGTGGCTGCTGCCTGCAAGACATCGCCCAAGAAAGCGGCCGCATGGGATTACATCGGTCTGTCTCTTGAGCGGAATAAGTATTGGGTCGGGCTGTATTACGAGGCACCAGAAGAACTAGTGTTCGAAACAGTCCATTGTCGAATCAATCCTGAAGCAGCTACAAGGCTCGGCGTGGGCGAGTCGGACGAAGAGAACTGGTGGCGAGGAGTTGAGCTAGACTCCGAACCCGTCCATTTCTTTTCACGTGACAAGGTCAGCCAGATGCGCTGGCTGCAGAACTTTCTGCGCGAGTGCCTGGACACGGCCCGTTCCATCGAAACTGCCGACCAGCCGCCGATTCCCGAGGAACCGGAAGGAACGTGATTCCATGCACTTCACCAAAATGCACGGCACCGGCAACGACTACATCTACGTCGATTGCTTCCGCCACCCGCTGCCGCACGACCCCGCCGGCCTGAGCCGCGCCATCAGCGACCGCCATTTCGGCGTCGGCGCCGATGGCCTCATCCTCATCTGCCCCTCCGACAAGGCCGATGTCCGCATGCGCATGTTCAACGCCGACGGCAGCGAGGCCGAGATGTGCGGCAATGGCATCCGCTGCGTGGCCAAGTATGTCTACGACCACGGCCTGGTTCGCAAGCGACGCTCGCTATCGAAACCGGCCGGCGGCGTGCTGACGCTGGACCTCGAAGTCGATAACGGGGTTGTGCATCAAGTTCGTGTCGATATGGGAGAGCCGATCCTCCAGGCCGAGCGGATTCCGACGACGCTGCCCGGCAATCCCCCTCTTCTGGTTCCGGTGACGATTCCCGATAGTGTCTTGGACGTGACTTGCGTGTCGATGGGAAACCCGCACGCGGTCACCTTCGTGAACCGAATCACCGACGACTTGGTATTCAAGATCGGCCCGCTGGTCGAGCGCCATCCGGCGTTTCCCCGGCGGACCAACGTCGAATTTGTGCATTTTAACCGCCCGGACGACGTAACCCTGCGTGTCTGGGAACGCGGCTCCGGCGAGACGATGGCCTGCGGCACCGGAGCCTGTGCCGTGGTTGTCGCAGGCGTGTTGACAGGCCGAACGCAACGGCGTATCGTGGTGCATCTCCCCGGCGGCGACCTGCAACTGCACTGGTCGGACATAGATAATCATGTGTACTTGACGGGGCCGGCGGTGGAAGTGTTCAGCGGCGACTGGCCGGATTAGTCATTTTCGATTTTAGATTGCCGATTTTCGAGTAAACGAAAATTATCAATCGAAAATCGAAAATCGAAAATCGAAAATCCCATGAAGATTCGTCATCCCTGGCTAATTCAGGCAACCGGATTCGCCGCCGCCTGGGTCTTTCGTTTGTGGATGGGTACGTTCCGCTATCGGCACCGTTCGCTGGGTCCTGACGTGAACCCGAATCGGCCGGAGTTGCGCGAGCGTTACATCTATGCTTTCTGGCACGAGAACATGCTGCTCCCGACCCACTGTTATGCCCGGCGCAACATTCACGTGCTCATCAGCCAGCACGCCGACGGGGAATTGATCGCCGCCGTTTGCCGGCATCTCGGCATCCGCGTGGTCCGTGGCTCATCGACGCGCGGCGGCGTCGAGGCAGTGCGGCAACTGCTTCGGGTGGGCGCAAGTATCATCTGGCCATTACGCCCGATGGCCCGCGCGGACCGCGTTGCCGGGTGCAGATGGGGCTAGTCTATCTGGCTGCCAAGTCCGGCCTGCCGATCGTGCCAACCGGCATAGGTTTTGAGCGCCCTGGCGCATGCGGAGTTGGGACCGCTTCGCCCTGCCACGTCCCTGGAGTCTCGGCACGTGCGTGACCGCGCCCCCATTACCGTGCCGGCTGATCTGACGAAGGAAGTGCTGGAAGAATATCGCCAGCGCATCGAGAAAGAACTGCTGCGTGTCACGGAAGCCGCTGAACGCTGCGCGGCAATGGGATAGAGTCAGACGTTAGAGATCGGCTGACTTCTGACCTCTGACTTCTGACCTCTGAATTTGATCTCGCGCGGAAAGGGTGATCGCTATCGTGCCTTCTCTTTTGCCATCGACTGAACAGACTCAGGAACAAGCTGAACAGCCCGTGGACGTGATACCCGTCCTGGTCTGGTGGGTGCGCGGTCTGTTGCTGCTCCTTGTTGCCGCATTGGTTACGGTGTTCGCGGTTGCCGTCTACCTCGACCCCTACGAACGCAAGAGCGACGGCAGCATCACGCCCCTGCGCATGGAGACTCACAGAAAACTCGGTCTGCCGCCCTGTTCCTTCAAAGACAAAACGGGCCTGCCCTGTCCATCGTGCGGCATGACCACCAGCTTCGCGCTCTTGATCCGGGGGGAGATATGGCCCTCGCTGCAAGCCAACGCAGTCGGCACTCTGCTCGCGGTTGTCTGCCTGGCGATCATCCCCTGGAGCCTTGTCAGCGTGGCGCTCGGCCGGCCGTTGTTCATCGTGTCGCTGGAGCGGACCATCATGTGGCTCATCATCGGCTTCCTCGTGCTGATGCTGCTCCGCTGGGTGATCGTTCTTGGGTTGACATGGCTCGTTTGAAGATAACTAATCCCGCCCGCATTGCTATAATCCTCATGCCCTCACCAACTCCTTGTTTGCAGGCAGTGACAGGTTCGTTCATGAGAATTGCTGAGATTTTCCATTCCATCCAGGGCGAAGGCGGGCTTATGGGAGTGCCCTCGGCCTTCATTCGCACCAGCGGCTGCAACCTGCGCTGCTGGTTCTGCGACACCGAGTACACCTCCTGGAATCCGGAAGGGAATGAATGGACCGTCGCCGCTATCCTCGCTCGCATAGCTGAATTTAGCACGCGCTTTGTGGTCGTTACGGGAGGCGAGCCGCTCATTGCTGCCGGCATCGACGAACTCTGCGCCGGGCTTCGTAAAGACGGTTACCACATCACCATCGAAACCGCCGCCACGGCCTTCAAACCCGTGGAGTGCGACCTGGCCAGCCTTAGCCCGAAGTTGTCCAACTCGACGCCCTTGCAAAAGAGCGCATGGGAGACATGCCGTCCAGCACGACGGCTTGCGACTGCGCCCCGACGTGATCCAGGCATTCATGGCACGGTCCGATTACCAGTTGAAGTTTGTCATCGATCAAATCGGCGACGTGGCTGAAGTGTTGACAGTGCTGGAACAGCTTCCAGGGGTGGATCGCTCGAAAGTGCTGCTCATGCCCCAGGGTGTTACTCGGGAAGAACTGCACGAGCGTGCCCTGTGGCTGGTGGAAGAGTGCAAGAAACACGGTTTCGTCTACTGCCCGCGTTTGCACATTGATCTCTACGGCAACGTGCGCGGCACCTGACTCACCACTCTCCACTCACCACTCACCACTTTTTGCTATGCTATCGTCTGGACTGCAAAGCAAAGGAGGAAATGGACGGTGCTAGCCGAGTTGCCGGGAGATGTTGAGCAAAACCTTGCCTGGATCGTCGTGAAGCTACTGAGCATCCCGGCGCTGGTGGTTCTCAACGGTCTGTTCGTCGCTGCGGAATTTGCCCTGGTGGCCGTGCGCAAGATGCGCGTTGAAGAGATGGTCCGCCAGGGAATGAGCGGCGCCAGGACGCTTGAGGCAGCGATCAAGCGGTTGGATCGCTCGATCGCTGCCACGCAACTCGGCGTCACCCTCGCCAGCATCGGCCTGGGTTGGCTCGGGGAACCGGTGCTGGCGGCGATGCTGGGACAGCTATTCGCCGCTCTCCCCGATCCCTGGAGCAGCATCGCAACACACTCGGCGGCAGTGACGCTGGCCTTCCTCCTCATCACGTTTATGCACGTGGTGTTCGGCGAGCTTATCCCCAAGAATCTGGCCATTCAGACACCCGACCGAGCCGCGCTCTGGCTCGTGCCGCCCCTGGTCGTCTTTGCGCGGCTGACACGGCCCTTCACGTTCATCATGAGCGGCACGGCCAACTGGATCGTCCGCCTATGCGGCTACCACCCGGCACGCGGCGAGCAGATGCTTCATTCCGTTGCGGAGCTGGCACTCCTCATCGAAGACACCGAGGAAGCAGGCATCCTCGAGCCGGAACAGGCCCAGTTCGTGCAAAATGTCTTTCGGTTCTCGGAAAAACGGGTCCGTGACTGCATGGTGCCGAGTGACAAGATGGCCGTGCTGGAGCTGCATACACAGCCCGAAATGGCGCTCGAAGCGGTTCGCAGCGGCGCCCACACGCGCATGCCGGTCTACGAAGGGAATCTCGACAACATCGTCGGCATCGTCAACACCAAGGACCTTTTCTATCTCTTCAGCCTGCGCGGCATCGTCGTGCTGGAAGATGCGATGTACCCGCCCCTGTTCCTCAAGCCCGACGAACCGGTGGCGAACGGTTTGAGGCTGTTTCGCAAGACACATCGTCACATGGCTGTGGTCCGTGACGAGGATGGCAAGATTCTGGGGCTAATTACCCTGGAAGACATTCTGGAAGAGATCGTCGGCGACATCGAGGACGAGCACGATCAGCCGATCCGAAGGCTGCCCCGGCGGGCCAAGTTGTGAGAATTGTCAAGACTTCTCAAACACAAAGACACAAAGAAGAAGGCCAAAGGAAGACTTGGGATGACTTCTGTAGTCGACACACTCCGTGTGTCGATAGCTACGCACACGGAGTTGTGCGGGCTACTATCACATGCTCGTCGCCTAATTGGGCTGGTCTTGTCTTGGCAGCAAGTCGCCGGAACTCGGCCGGGCGGCGGCAGCGGATCGCTTCGCGGTGTAGCCGGATCAGCTCGTCCGAGTCGTTCAGCCCCTGCAAGACCTGGTTGAAGTCGGCAGCGGCCTCCGTGCCGAACCGAGCATCCAAAACATCGTGTATGGCCGTCCGCAGGCCCTCGACGCGGCCCTCGACACGGCCCTCGACACGGCCCTCGACGCGGCCCTCTTCCTGGATTTCTTGATAGAACTTCGATTCTTTCATGGCTTCACGTCCGATCAAAGAGAAGACATTGATCTGCGGTGCTACCAGTTTACCAAATAGGCCCAGAGTTGTCAGTAGATCGGCGCGGATAATACTGTCGCCCACGCCAGCACGGATCACGGCGGCGGCATGAGTGATGGCTTCCTTTTGCGACCGGCCATGGCGACACAGCGGGTACAGGGCCATCAGGCCGGGCGATTCTTCCCACCAGCCTTGCGGCTCTTGTTGCCACAGGCAGATCTCGCGGAACCAAACCTGTTGTGTCGGTTGCTTGTCTACGGTCAGTCGTAAAGTGCCATCCTGCGAATGATAGCCGCGCGGCAGCAGAATGTATACCAGGCTTTTCGTCGCTAGCCGTTCGCGCTGGGACAGCAGGCCGCTCTTGGCCAGGACGCTCCACGGCGCATCCGCCTGCCAGCGCGTGTACGCTTCCATGTAGACCACGAAGCGCTCGCTCCCGTGGGTGCGCAAGAAAGGCACGGTCAGCCAGGCGCTCGATAGCCTGAACCTCGCCGCCGATCGGCTGCAATTGGTCACAAATGACCTTGCCCATCTTGGCGAGTTGCCGGCTCGCTTGATGAGCCACGATCTTGAAACCGGCATCGTAATCGGGCATCGGCCTCTCCAGCAATCTACCAGAAACCCGGTTGCTCTGAGAAACTGGGTTTCTGCATACTACCAGAAACCCGTACCAGAAACCCGGTTGCTCGGAGAAACCGGGTTTCTGACCCCGCTCAACGCCCCGACTGAACTGCGGCCACGCGGAAGCCGAGGTTGTTGTTCCGGTTGCCTGGCTCGTTGCTGTTGCGGTTCGCGGACCGGCAGTTCCTGCCGTTGTTGTTCCAGCTCCCGCCGCGAACGACCCGGTTCGAGGCCTGTGGCCGCTCCCCCTTCGCTACACAGAAACCCGGTTTCTCAGAGAAACCGGTTTTCTGATGTTCGCATGCACAACCGGCGCAAACGCAGTGGAGGTAGGAGAACATGGGGTGGAAACCAGGCGCTGGTTCTTCTCACTCTCCTGGGATACCCCCTGAGAGGTTCTCATCCACTTTGAGAAGAAACCACATGACCGGCGTCCAGCCCGAAGTGCTGGCCACGAAGCATGTTAGCATGGCGAGTTGCACAAGATGATCGGCCTGTCAAGGTGAGAAGAAACGTAGGCTGGATTGAGCGAGGGCTGGTGCGAAGACGCATCTGCGGGATCGCAAGTGTGTTCCCGTTGCCAGATCGTTGCCATTTTGTTGCCGTTTCATTGCCACATTCGGTGCTTTTTGCCTCTTTTTGAGCCGATGCGGACCGATTTTGCGGTGGTTTGGAGGGAGAAATAAGGTGAATGTGCCCTGGGCGAGGTCCCGTTCTGGTGCCGCCGTGCTCGGGCCGGTTCCTGAAATGGTCCCAGGCCACCGGCTTTGATCCATCCTCTGGTACTGCCTGGTGTCCTATTCGCGTTGCAAAGCTGGGAATGTCAGCCATTCGGTGAGGGTCCAGACATGATCGGCCAGACCCGCGGCCATTGCTGGCGTCCGCTCCTGCCATCCTCCTTCGCTGTCACGCTAACGCAGGGTTCGCACCGGCCAGCAGAAGTTGTAGCTGTACATCGTGAAATAGGTCACCGCCTGATGCACGTCCCAATCCTTGGAGAAGCAGTAGGTCTTCCGCACCTTTCGAGCATTGCGGTTCCGGTCAGTCCCGTTGTGCCGTTCCACGAACGCTGTGTTGATCGCTCGGCTTGCCTTCGACAATGCCAGCGCGGCCATTACGGCCACGAACGTCCCGAACACCACTCGATGGTCGATCTTCACAACCCGGCCTTTTTTCCGGGTCTTATGCACGGTGGCATACTTCAAGTCGGCCAGCGGCACCTGGTACGGCGCCTTGGGCCGTCCCGGTTTTCCAGTCCGCTCGGGGATGACCTCTTCCCCATACGCCTCCAGGATGGCCGTCTTGTAAGCAGCATATTCGTCCGTGGTGATGAGATTCGGAATCCGGCCTTCGGTACGCTTCTTGAAGTCTTGCACCACTTCCTGGGTATTCTCCGAGATGCGTTCTCCTGGCACAACACTCACGACCAAGCGGTGTTCGGGGTCGAAAGCCACATGGTCCCAGTTATCCCCCTGCCGGTCATCAGCGGGATCGGCAGGGTCGCAGTTCTTCTCTTTCTTGCCGACGAACGCCCATTTTTCGTCGAACTGCACCTCCCGCGTCTGAGGGGGAAAAAGCCACGAGTTCGTCGTGGAGGTTTTTGGCGTGCTCGCCGGCAAGTTTGCTGTAACGGACAACGGTATCCTTGTTCACTCCGACCAACCGACCGGTCTTGCGGACGCCACAGCCTTCGTCAATATGGGCCAAGATCGAGAGAATCTTCTCTTGGGGTAAGCATGCTCGGAAGAGCGGCGTGCCTTTCCGCTCGCAAAATCGGGCCTTGCATGTAGCACAGCGAAGCATGCGATGTTGTTTGTTGGCCCCGTAGCGATTGCAGACACTCAGGTTGCCGGCTCCACGTTTGCCATAGTCTGGACACTCCGGATCCAGGCAACAAAACCGTGACAGGTCGTCCATGCTTTGCCCTCCGTGGCATGTGCGTTGGTTACAAGGCGACCCAGTTTATACAAAACGACTGCCTTACCGTGCAATACGAGAAGGACACCAGGCTGGTACTGGCACATGGCGCATTTGAGTTCGTTCGCAATAGCATTCTCCTTGAGTTGGGGTTGCACAAAGAGAATAGTTGACGAACTGCAATTCTCCCCTGGTGTCCTTCTCGTATTGCACGGTAAGGCAGTCGTTTTGTATAAACTGGGTCGCCTTGTAACCAACGCACATGCCACGGAGGGCAAAGCATGGACGACCTGTCACGGTTTTGTTGCCTGGATCCGGAGTGTCCAGACTATGGCAAACGTGGAGCCGGCAACCTGAGTGTCTGCAATCGCTACGGGGCCAACAAACAACATCGCATGCTTCGCTGTGCTACATGCAAGGCCCGATTTTGCGAGCGGAAAGGCACGCCGCTCTTCCGAGCATGCTTACCCCAAGAGAAGATTCTCTCGATCTTGGCCCATATTGACGAAGGCTGTGGCGTCCGCAAGACCGGTCGGTTGGTCGGAGTGAACAAGGATACCGTTGTCCGTTACAGCAAACTTGCCGGCGAGCACGCCAAAAACCTCCACGACGAACTCGTGGCTTTTTCCCCCTCAGACGCGGGAGGTGCAGTTCGACGAAAAATGGGCGTTCGTCGGCAAGAAAGAGAAGAACTGCGACCCTGCCGATCCCGCTGATGACCGGCAGGGGGATAACTGGGACCATGTGGCTTTCGACCCCGAACACCGCTTGGTCGTGAGTGTTGTGCCAGGAGAACGCATCTCGGAGAATACCCAGGAAGTGGTGCAAGACTTCAAGAAGCGTACCGAAGGCCGGATTCCGAATCTCATCACCACGGACGAATATGCTGCTTACAAGACGGCCATCCTGGAGGCGTATGGGGAAGAGGTCATCCCCGAGCGGACTGGAAAACCGGGACGGCCCAAGCGCCGTACCAGGTGCCGCTGGCCGACTTGAAGTATGCCACCGTGCATAAGACCCGGAAAAAAGGCCGGGTTGTGAAGATCGACCATCGAGTGGTGTTCGGGACGTTCGTGGCCGTAATGGCCGCGCTGGCATTGTCGAAGGCAAGCCGAGCGATCAACACAGCGTTCGTGGAACGGCACAACGGGACTGACCGGAACCGCAATGCTCGAAAGGTGCGGAAGACCTACTGCTTCTCCAAGGATTGGGACGTGCATCAGGCGGTGACCTATTTCACGATGTACAGCTACAACTTCTGCTGGCCGGTGCGAACCCTGCGTCAGCGTGACAGCGAAGGAGGATGGCAGGAGCGGACGCCAGCAATGGCCGCGGGTCTGGCCGATCATGTCTGGACCCTCACCGAATGGCTGGACATTCCCAGCTTTGCAACGCGAATAGGACACCAGGCAATCTCTCTCGAAGTGGCCTATTTTGAGGGTGCCCAGGGGCGGCATATTTTGGCGGCCCGCTGACACCACTTTGCAGCCGGTTGCCCTGCACCATGTGACGACTCGCGTTGGGTTATTCTGTCGAAGAAGCTGGCCAACGACCCGTCGGTCTGGATACAATCCTCAACGTGGGCGAGCTGTTGACAGGCCACGGTGGCGCGGTCCGATTTCGTGCAACGGCCTGCTACTCGGCCGTTCCGTGCGTGGACGGAAGCCGGTCGTTGACTCTATCCGGGACTGGATAGCAGGCCGGAGTCACACGGTTGCCAAGATGAAGTATGCGTTCATTGACAGCATTCGTCGGACCGCGTCACCCAGAGCCCGCGGCACCTGTTGCTACTGCGGCGAACCAACGGTTTCAAAGTGCGGTACGAAGGTCGTCTGGCATTGGGCACATCACCCGAAGCGGCAATGTGATCCTTGGTGGGAGAACGAAACGGAATGGCACCGGCGCTGGAAAGGATACTTCCCGGAATCATGGCAAGAAGTGATCCAATTCAATGCGAACACCGGAGAGAAACACATCGCAGACGTGAAGACCGATCAAGAGGTAGTGCTTGAACTCCAAAACTCGCCAATGCTACCCACTGAACTTCACTCAAGAGAGGCGTTTTACGGAAACATGATTTGGGTCGTCAATGCAGAGACGTTCCGCCAGTTTCACATTCTCGACCAGTTGCCTGACCCACAGTGCGAGTTCGCCCAAGATCTGTGCTTTTTCGGGCAGCGAATTGACCGACGAGGGAGGGGATTCTGGCGCAAATCAGAGAACCCCGGAGCTGGTCCTCATCCATGATATAAACGAGACTGAGAACGAGATTCGGCGCCACTATATTGGGCATCATTTGTTTGATTGGCGACATCCTCGATCTGTCTGGTTTGAGGCTTCCAAATCCGTTTACTTCGACTTCGAAGACCAAGGTCTATGGCAACTTCAGCAATACGATGCTCGCGGGTTAATGTGTGTGCAGCGTTACGACATGGGAGCTTTCATTGCCTTGCTCGGCGGACAAGAAGTTCCATTGTCCTTCCAAGCCGTATATGACCCCGGTCAAGTGTACGGACGATGATTGTCTCCAGAGTTTTCCTCCAGGTGTTTGACTGCGAGTGCAAGCGTTCCCCCCCTACGTGGCCGCACTGCGAGATTCTGTGATGTCGGATGCCGGCAGTCTCCTGAATTCACCATGCCGAGCGCAAGGCGACCTCGCAGATTGCGACGTGATCTGCGCTGTTCCAATTTCTTCGCCGGAGTAATCCGAACATGCCCGCCCGGATAACTCGTTAGCTTGTGGGGATCTAGGACGTTCCCCTTGCTGGGCTGTCATTGTGCCGGGCAGGCAAAATGATTCTGTACACCGGCTCAAATGGTTCCGTACACCGGCTCCTAACCGCTTACCCGGCAAGCCTTCCAGCGAAATACCGCCGCGCCCGGACCGCGGCCGCCTCCGCCGGGCAGGGTGAGGACGCGCAGAAACGGAAATGCACTCACCATTGTTCAAGAAAAGCACTTGCTTTATTATCGGGGAACTTCCGCGATTTCCAAGCGGAAGTGAGTGTTGGACTTCTTCGCCTGAAGGATTCGCACGGGAGTCGGGAAAGCTCGAATCCATCGCAGGACCTTCTTTTTCTCATTGGTGGGAATGCAACATCCCAGGATAACAGCCGACAAACACGTAGGCGGGAAAGTTCGAATGCCTGGATCGTTCTCGAAATCCAGAATTCGCCATTCGCGCTCATAGGACCAACAGGACGATTTCGTCAGCATCCAGGGACTGGCCTCGCGGAATTTTTCGTCTTGAATAATCTTGAGCAGGTCGAGTTGAGGATATTCATCGGTATACGTGACCGCCTGGGCCTTTCTGAAGATGGAGTCCTCAACGTTCGTGCGAAACTCCAGACAGATACCACGATGGTGGTTAGCATAGTGCGACCACATTAAAATGTCGGTGCAGGTTGCTGCTAAACAGAGGATGCCCGCTTTGTCATTGTTATCCCGAGCGAGAACTTCGTCCGAGTTGGCACGATGCCTCTTCATGGTGATCTGCCAAGATCTTTGCACTGACTTCGTTGGCGGCGTCAAAAGCCTGTTCGTCGCTCATTTCCGGGTGTTTTCTTCGCACGGCCTTAACTGCTTGGGAAGCTATCACGTCTTGATTGTGGTCCGCCTGGCAGAGAATGTGAAAATCGCAGTCAAACGGATCGTTGAAATCGTTTGGCGCGGCCAAAAACAACTCTTGTTTCGTGAAGATCTTCTCGGTGTATTCGCCAGTGTCCCGGTAGCGATAGAGTCGAGGCGGAAGCGACGAGGTCAACATGTGCTCGAAGGCTTGCGCCGCGATGGCCGACCAGTTCACCTCTTCCTTGACGGTGCCCATTCGCCATTTGAGGTCAGCGGGGACCGTAATGGTCATATGGGGGGATTTTCGCTCGGCCATGTTCGGACTCTCCAGGGGTCTTTCAATCTACACATACACTATAAGGCCATAGTCAAGGGTAGGGGTGCCTTTCTTTCTGATAGAAGAACGTGTTGGTCGAAGAAGACTTTGCCAAAAGAGCGCGGGGCATGCGATTTAAGGGAAAGCAGGTGGAAAGCGGGTGTCAGTGGAAAGCGGGTGTCAGGGGTTTCAGGAACCTTTACGGACATCTATAGGCGCACAAAGGTTCCTGACACCGACTCCGATACGCAAGCACCGGCAGAAGAAAAGGCAAATTTGCTGGCAGTGTCGCAGGTGCTGACTCGTTTGCGTTATAATGAACAGGAGTTGTTGTCTATCTTTGGAGGAAATCGAGTCATGATCGAGTCACCACTCATTCAGGAATTGATGGCCGAAAGGAGTCACAAGCACATTCTGCTGCTTCTCGCTGCCCGTTTTGGCCCCGTCCCGCAGGATCTTGTGAAGGTGTTACAAAATATCCAGGATGAGCAACGCCTGGATGAGCTTGGAGCTTGGGCTGGCCTTTGCGCCGATTTGCCGGCCTTCCGTGCCCGCCTGACCGAATGAAAGATGCCGGCCCAGTCTGGACTTGGAGAGCGGCCCGATAGGGAAGAGACAAGAGTGGGACAGCAATCGGTGCATTATGCCTCTCACTTGCACAAAATGTTCACGCTGCAATCCTGACGAAGCCGCCTATTGCTACTTCGACGGCAACGTGCTGACTGTCCGCCAACATCATGCCGGCGACAGGATGCACACTGGTCTTCGGCCCTTTCCCGTTCCTCTGGTCTTTCCTTCCGGCCAGGCATGCCATAAATTCGACCAACTTGTTCGGGTTTGCCAGGCAAATTGGCCGATTGCCGTGGGGTTTCTCCGGCAAGGCTTCCTGGAAAATTTCCTGGGCGGTCTGGGTCGGATAGACCTGGCCCAGGCGGCGCGTGAGGCCGCCCGCGTTGCCGACGGCGATCGTGGGCTTGACTTCTTGCTGGCTAAAATCCCGAGTCAGGTATTCAAGCCTGCCCGGTTGAGTGTGGAAAACCGAGAGATAAACTTCGGACAAGCCCCCTCACCCCTGCCCCTCTCCCCCGCTGCGGGGGAGAGGGGTTGGGGTGAGGGGGTCGGTGACAGCCGACGGCTTGAACTTAACCTGACCAACGAGGGCATGGGTCTGCTGTATGGGACCGTGACCAGTGATTGCCTCTGGTTGACGCTCGGCGATGCTGCGACGTTGTCACAAAAGATTTTCCAGTTCAGTACCGAGCTGGCCATTCCGCTGCATGTGCGCGGCCAATACCTGCGGGCTTCCAGCAAGCCCCAGGAAGGCTGCTTGCTGATAGAATCCAACGGCGGCTCGGCCACGGTGGTCGTCCGCATAAAAGTGCCGGTCAAGCCGTTCACGCACGGCGTACTGGCGGGGGCCGTCAGCCCAAGGCAAATCGTCGACAAGACAAAGGCAGCGCCAGCTGGAGCGGCCATTCTGTTCGAGAACGGTTCGGTCGCCAAC
This sequence comes from uncultured Gemmataceae bacterium, assembly GCA_963804745.1. Taxonomy (GTDB): domain Bacteria; phylum Planctomycetota; class Planctomycetia; order Gemmatales; family Gemmataceae; genus CAWDRY01. The sequence goes on along the minus strand of CAWDRY010000041.1, from coordinate 8,918 downwards.
TGGTACCAGCAGAACGGTTGGTTCTACCCGGTGCAAGCGCCGGCGGCGTCGGGGATAGACGCCGTTTTGCAGTTCTTCAAAGCTCTGGGTTTGACCGCTGAGTCGGCGCTGCACCGCCGGCCATTCCAGTGCCGGGTCCGCCCGACCCAACGGCCCCGATAGCCAAGCTCGTCATTCCTTTTCCCTTCGGGGTATTGGCAGGTGCCCTTGCCCCGCGCAACTCGCAGAGAAGGCGCAGGCAGCCCCAGCCGCAAACCTCTACGGCACCTGCTGTCCCGGTCGCAGGTACGCCACAGGTCAATGTTGGAGATTACTTACGGACCGGGACAAGTTGGGACCGTCAATCTCGGAGCCACGCCGGTGGCCTTTGGCAGCAATCCCAGGGCCTGCGCAATCTATGTTCGCGAGGCTGTTCCCATTGCCCTACGCTTCTGGATGGACAAGGACCACATTTTCTGTCAGGACGTCATCAAAGAACAGATCCTGAACGTGGCCCCTGGCTACCGGCGGACTCTTGGCACCACGGAGATTCTGGTCCGGAGCAGCGGCGGACAAGAATCGCCTGTAAAAGAATAACTCCGCAGTTAGAAACCCGGTTTCTCCGAGAAACCGGGTTTCTCTGGGTACCATGATGCTGCCCCCTTCACTTGCCCGACGTGATTGATTACAAAGAGTGCCCCGCTTCAGCGAACATGGGTTCAGCTACTGCGGGTTCCAGCGCGCAGTCGCCCAGGTCCATCCATTGACGTTGGCCGTCACGCAACGAGGCCAGCCCGATCCAGTGGAGAACGCGCGGCTCATCGCGGCCAAGCTCGAAGACAGCTGCGGTGGGCGTTCCGTCCAGGAAGTGAATGCGGCCATAACGACCCGTGCGTTCAAGGTAAAAACGCCGGATGCGATGGCCTGGGATGCGGGTGAGGTCGTCCTCGCGGCTGCCCAGAGGAAAGCATATCAACTCGATAAGCTTTTCCGTGCAGCCGGCCAGATGACGCCCCAGGCCGAGCAAACGTTGCCCGTGCTTGCAAAACGCATCCAGCCCCACCGCAACCGGCTGGCCGTCCGGCCAGAGGATTTCATAACCCTCGTACTGGATTTGTTCCTTGTGCCGGTCTTTGGAAGGGTCTCTGCGAAAGACAATTTTTAAGGTGCGTGCCATCCCGGTTAGCTCTCAAATGGTGAAAAACTATGTTGTTATTCCGGGGGGTAATCCGGAACCGCGAGGCTCTCTTGCAAATTCCCGATCCGTCGTGCCCCCACTATTTGGCATCCCCCGGCGTCAGGGGAGGATGAGGGGCAGGCCTGCCTGGCCAGCAGTTCCATGTGTTGCTGGGCAAAGGGCAACGAGTCTAGAGTATTTGTATAACTCTGATGGCCAGGTGGCCAGCCCGGAAGGGGAAATCGCGCATTTTTCCTGAATTGCCTAATCAAACAATGTTTTCCTATCTTCATCATTTGAAGAGGATGGCATTGGCTTGCCAAGAAGTTGATAAGAGCGAGGTGTGGCCAGGCGGCCGCGAGAGGTGCGGATGATAAACTGCTCCCGCAGAAGGTAAGGCTCTATCTCATCGCTGAGAGTATCAACCGGCAGGTTCATGGTAGCGGAAAGCGCTTCCACACCGGTTGGTCCGCCCTCGAAGACGCCGACAAGCGTTTCCAGGTAGCGGCGGTCTTGCTTGTCCAATCCTTCGATATCGACCTCCGCCATTGCCAGGGCTGCCTTGGCCACGTCCAGCGTGATTTTGCTGTCGGCCTCGCTCGTAGCATAATGGCGGGTCCACCAGAGCCTGGCGTTGGCGATGCGAGGCGTCCCCCGGCTGCGGCGAGCCAATTCCAGGGCGGCATCAGGCGTTATCTCCGTTTGCAGTTTGCGGGCATTGATGCGCACGATCTCCGCCAGTTCTTCAACTGTATAAAATTCCAGATGTTCGTGCATTTTGAAGCGATCGCGCATCGGTCCGGAGAGCATACCGCTCCGCGTGGTCGCTCCGATGAGCGTAAATCGATTGAGCGTCATGGAGATGGTGCGGGCGTTAATGCCTTCGCCCAGCACGATGTCGATGCGGAAGTCTTCCATCGCCGGGTAGATGAACTCCTCAACCACACGCGGTAGACGATGAATTTCATCGATGAAGAGGATGGAACGCTCTGCGGCATTGGTCAAGAATGGGAGTATGTCCTTAGGATTAGTCAGCGCCGGACCACTGGTCATTTGAATATCGGTGTCCAGCTCCTTATGCAGGACCGTCGCAAAGGTGGTCTTGCCCAGTCCGGGCGGGCCATCAAAAAGGATATGAGCAAGCGGTTCCTTGCGCATCTTGCACGACTTGAGAACTATGCTCAGTCGCTGCACGACTGCCTTCTGACCGATGACTTCCCGAAGCCAGTGTGGCGCAGGGCATCATCGCGCTGGCGATCTTCTTGCGAGTACTCTGATCCAACGATTGGTTCGCGGGCCATGAGAACCTCGGCTCACTTTCCTTGTTTGTAAATCTCTACGAGGATATCCTCGACAGACTGAAACGATCGGCCGCCCGTCATTACCCTGTCCAGCCGGTTGCGTGCCTCGGTCGGACTGTGGCCGACGCTGAGCAGCGCTTGGTAGGCGTCTTCCAGGAGGTTCCCATCCGTCGCGGCAGCAGACGGCGGCTTGCTCTCGCCATCTCCGGCGGTTGCCATCAGCGCGAACTTGGTGACCTTGCGGCGAAGCGTCGCAATGATCTGCTCGGAGGTCGCCGCCCCGACACCCGGCAGTTGCGTTAGCCACTTGGCGTCCTGGCGCTGGATCGCATCGGCGATGTCCCGGATCGGCCTGCCGAGCGCCTTGATGGCTTTGCGGATGCCCACCTTGTCCACGGTACAGAACAACTCGAAGAACTCCAGCTCCGGCTCGGACAGAAACCCGATCAAGCGCGGCACAACACGCCCTTGCATGGGATTACCGTCGAGATAGTCGCTGGTATGCAAAGTCACCTCCTGACCCACGCGGCTCTGGACCTGCCGGCGGACGAACTCCGGCACCAGCACCTGGTATTCGAGCGGGCCGACCTGCAAGCGGATCTCCTCGTTGAGCACGCGATTGAGAACGCCGGTGATTTTGGTGAGCATGAGTGCCTCAGAAGGTGTAGGTTAGGCTTTCAGCCTGACCAGTCAGGCTGAAAGCCTAACCTACCGGAAGTTTCTGAACGTAGTAGTGGCACAGCGCCGCCGCCAGTGCATCGGCGACGTTGGGTGGTTCGGGCACCTTACTTAGCCCCAACTCACGCTGGATGGTGCGCTGTATCTGCTCTTTACTGGCTCGTCCGCTGCCGGTAATGGTTTTCTTGATCCTTGTTGCATTGTAGCTGATGACGGGCAAGTTGCTCCGTGCGGCTGCCAGGAAGATCACGCCGCGGGCATGCCCCATGAGGATCGCGGTCCGGGGATGCTTGTAGTGAGCGTAAAGCTGTTCCACCACAACGACGCTCGGATGAAACTGGTTGAGCACTTCCTCGACGCCGTCATGGAGACAACGAAGCCGCCCGGCCATGTCCGTTGCGGCATGCTCCTGAGTAGTGCGGATGACACCGGCTTCGCAAATGAGGGGTCGCAGGGAACTTGCTTCGATCACGGCGTAGCCGGTGATTTGCAGGCCGGGTCGATACCGAGGATGCGCTGGCTCGTGGAACGATGGCCGTTGTTCACTGGTCCGTGCGATTGATCGCTAGGTCCAGAATGGATGGTCATGTTTCAAAGCCTTTGTGCGCTCGGGAGCCGCTGCTGGACACCAATGCGTGTTGCCAGTTCATCCAGAATTGCCGTGTCTACCTGAGCTCGCCTGGTTGCATCGAATCGGACGTTATCGACGGGCACTTCTCCCAGACTATGAGTCGCTTGCAGGTGAAGCTGGGTACAATCGCTTGGCAACTCGTCCGGCTTAACGTCGGGGAGCCTGTAAACTTTATAGTGGTCAGAGTATAGCATGTCACTAGACGCCAGGATGATAGTACTGCCCTGCCCAAAAGGCTGCAAGCAAACTTTTCGAGAATATTCCACTAACCACGATTCGTCTGCTCAGACGTAATCGGGAAATCCTGAAAGGGGTGCGGTCAAAGGTGTCAGGTGGAAGTCGCCAGCGCTTCATGCAACGTCGCTTCCAGCAGCCGCCGGCTTTCGGTCTGGCTACTGGTGAGCTGCGCTTCCAGCCGGTCGCACAGGGGCAGCAGGTCGGCGAGCTTGGCGACGATGCGGGCTGGTCGGCAAGGGGAGGCGGGGTATGCCGACGGTCTGCTGGAAGGTTGTGCGCCATATAGCCGGCTGGAGAGAGGACTTTTCCCGCCGCCTCAAAAGGAAGATTTGCTGGAGAAGTACGCAACAGCTCTTGGTTTGAAACGCGGCTCGGATGGTTGGCTTGAGTTTTTTGATCTGGCCGCAGCTTCCAAGGACGAGATACCCAAAGACCTGCTCGCGGACGAAGAGATCCTGGACAAACTGCCCGTTCTTTTCAGGACCCTGCGCGGTTCGCCCATACCGGTAGACAAACTCGACAAGTTGATCGACAAGATACGGAGATCCTGAGGATGGCCATTGTCACGCCCTTTCTTCCCTATGACCGGCTTCGACTGGTTGCGGATGACTTTCATTGAGAGCCACATAGGTCGACTTTTGCCCTTTTTTGGAGCCTTTCCGTGAGCAGTTGCCATAAACAAAATGGAGCCGCTGTGGTGGAATTGTGGGATCGCTTCGCCACCACGTTTCCACGGCACGGAGGCTCCAATGACCACTATATCTGCGCGACAGCGGCAACGGAAGGCCCGGTCTCGGCGACAAGGCAAGCGCTTGCGTCGGCGGCAACGTCAAACCAAACGCCAGGCCAAACGCCGCCGGCTGTGCCGGCCCCAGCCTCTCCCACGCAGCGTTCTCCGTATTGCTGGTTCGCTCCTGCATTCCTTGGTCGCTGCTTTCACACGTCCCACGGGCGAACGTTTCGTTATTCTGCTCTTCGCCGCGATCTTGACCACGGGTTGTCGCACGATTCTGAATTTGCTCCGCACGGTAGAGGCCTTGGCTCCGGGGCACCCCTCGAGCTACCACCGAGTCTTCTCCCAACGCCGTTGGTCGCTGTGGAAGCTAGGTCGGGTCTTGGCGGGGTTCGTTCTGCAGCGCTGGGTTCCTACCGGCCCTGTGCCCTTGGCGGGCGACGATACCGTGGCCGAACATCGCGGCAAGAAAGTCTATGGCAAAGACTGCCATCGCGACGCCGTGCGCTCGACCCAGTCGTACACGGCCTTTCGCTGGGGGCACAAGTGGGTGGTCCTGACCATCCTGGTGAAGTTCCCGTTTGCGGTGCGTCCCTGGGCTCTGCCCATCCTGGTGGCCTTGTATCACTCGGAAGAATGGAACGAAAAGCACGGCCGCCGGCACAAAACGCCCTCGGAATTGTTGCGGCAGATGCTGGTGGTGCTGGGACGTTGGTTTCCCGAACGCCGCTTCATCTTCACGGGCGATGGCAACTATGCCACGCACGAGTTGGCCGCGTTTGTGCATCGGCATCAGCGGCAGTTCGCCTTGGTCAGCAAGTTCTACCCGGATGCCAACCTGCATGCACCAGCGCCGCCGCCGGTCGTGACCGGCAAGAAGCCAAAGGGCCGGCCGCCCGAAAAGGGAGCCAAGCAACCAGCGCCAGAGAAAGTTGTCGCGCAAGCACGCCGACGGCAGCGCCTGAATGTAGCCTGGTATGGTGGCGGGTGGCGTGACATCGCGGTGGTGAGTGATACAGGGCAATGGTACAAGGCGGGCCAGGGATTGGTACCAGTGCGTTGGGTGTACGTGCATGACCGAACTGGCACCCATCGTGACGAGTATTTCTTCACCACCGACCTGGAACTGACAGCCAAGCAGGTGGTCGAACACTACACGGGCCGCTGGAACATCGAGACGACCTTTCAAGAGATGCGCTCGTACCTCAAGCTCGAGAAGACGCGCGGCTGGAAGGAACCGACGGTGTTGCGGACGGCACCGTGCTTGTTTGGGTTGTATACAGTGATTGCATTGTGGTACGCGGAGTTGCCAGCGCGGTGGCAGTGTCAACGGGCTGTCCGTCGCGTGGGTAAGGACGAAGTTGCCTTCTCGGACGCCATCACGGCGGTGCGGCGCTGGCTGTGGGCCGAATGGATTTTGGCAACACCCGGTCATAAGGACGCCTTTGCAAAAATCCCAGCGCGATTGCGCGAGACCTTGCTCCGCGGCCTCGCCCCGTCGGCGTAGGGATGGTAAAAAGGGCAAAAGTCGAACATAGGCCGACACTTTGAAGTCTCCGCCGAGGTCATCGCCAGGCGAATGAAGTACGACAGGCTCTGGAGATAATCGGCGTTGGCGTGGTTGCTACGTGCCCGAGTGGAGGCTGCAACGTCGCTTCCAGCAGCCGCCGGCTTACCGTCTGCATGCTGCTGAGCTGCCCTTCCAGCCGGTCGCACAGGGCCATCAGTTCATCGACCTTGGCAACGATGCGGGCTGGCCGGCAAGAGGATCGTCCGACTTCGAGAAATTACCAGCCACGGATTGAACACGGATTGAACACGGACAAAACGATGTATCTTTATCTGTTCTCTCAAGGAACAGATCCTTCGGGCGAGGGGAAGTTGGCACAGTACACATGGCCTCTTCGTCCTTTGCAGGCAACACTACCCCCTCTCCCCATCTCGCGCTGGGGTTTCCTTGATCGATATTGATACGGTACGGGTGCATAGCGATGGCTGCTCGCTCGCACTGCATCGCCTTATTCCGTCGTCACCGGCACCAGCTTGTAACCCAAACTTTTCGCCTTCCGTGCCATGCCTTTCAGGGTGCGCACGCGATAGGCTTCCTCGTACGCTTTCTCACCCTGACGCACATACACTTCGCCATACTTCAGTAAGCGATACACCCGCTCGGCGATCTTGCGGGCCGTCGCCACCACGGCTTTCGGACTACCGCACCGCGCTTGAATGCGCCGATAGAAAGCACCCAACGCATTCTTCGCACGATGACAGGCTTGCCCGGCCAACCGCAGCGCCCGCGCGGCCCGGTTCGCCCCTTTGCGCACGCGCCGGTTGAAAATCTTGCCCGCGCTGCCACGATGATTCGGACACAGCCCCAGCCAACTCACGAAGTTTTTCTCGCTCGGGAAGCGGCTCAGGTCCGTGCCGATCTCGCTCAGAGCGTGTCTAAAAAGCCGGTTTTGGTAACAATCTCCTAGACATAAGACGGATCATTGCAATATGGATCCAAGTCTCAGTAGTGTGTGGATGGCGTTCATAATCTTTGCTCAAGCGGCGGCACCGGTTCAACCAGCCGAACGTTCGCTCCACCACCCAGCGGCGCGGCAGGAGCACGAATCCTTTGATCCCCACGGGACGCAGCACGGTCTGCAAAATCCACCCGCATTTTTGCATGACCCAGCTCACCAACTCCCCGGCATAGGCGCCGTCTGCCCAGATCAGTCGCAAGCGTGGAAACCAGTTACGGACCTTGGCCAGCAGCACCTTGGCTCCGTCGCGATCCTGAATGTTGGCGGGCAACACGACGACCGCCAGCAGCAGCCCCAGCGTATCCACCAGCACATGCCGCTTGCGGCCGTTGGCTTTTTTTCCGGCATCATAGCCATGTGGCCCTCCTTGCTCGGTGGTCTTGACCGTTTGGCTGTCCAGGATGGCGGCACTGGGTTGGGCGTCGTGCCCTTCGAGTTCACGGACAGTCTGCCGAAGGCTGTCATGTATGCCGCTCCAGACCCCAGCTTTCTGCCAGCGGCTGTAATAGCCATAGACGGATTTCCAAGGTGGGAAGTCGTGGGGCAGCATACGCCACTGGCAACCGGACCATAACACATATAGTATGGCGTTGAGGAGTGCCCGGTTATCGTATTTACGAGGTCGGCCTCCCGTTTTGGGCTGTGGGAGCATGTGCTCAATGTTGTCATACTGGAGGTCGGTGAGGTCGCTGGGATAAGGTGTCTTGCTCATGCAGACAACCTATTTTTCCCTGGCAGTCTGCGTACAGCTGGCTTTTTAGACACGCTCTTATGAAAAATGTCTACTTCGGCGATCTGACTGACCTTGCCAAGTTCGCCTTGCTGCGGGCATTACCATCCTTGCGCATCGGCGTCGTGTGGTACTTGACGGAACCAGACGGCCGCACCGGTGATGGTCGTAACATCGGCTATCTGACCACTGGCCAGCACCGCGAACTTGACCCGGAACTGTTCGACCGGCTTCGCGAGATAGTTCACCGGCGCCGCCGCCACGTAAAGCACGCGAAGCCACTCCTCCCAGATGGCACCGTCTTCTTCGATGAACTGGTGAGCACGACGGACCGGGCAGCATGGTTCCAGTGTGCTTTAGCTGCGACGGCCGATTGCCAATTCTGCTTCCTCGACCCCGATAACGGCATCGCGCCGTTAGCCAAGAACTCGGTCAAGCACGCTACCCTGACCGAATTACAACAGATTGCTGAGCGTGGCCAGAGCCTGGTAGTGATCCAATTCTTCAACCGTCAAGCCTCTCATCATGAACAGGTAGAAGCTCGTCTCCACCAGCTCCGGGATGCTCTGCCGTCTTCATCTCCTCCTTTTGCTGTTTGGTTCCGGTCGTCAGTGTCAATCGCCTTCCTGATCGTGCCTGCCCTTGCTCATGCTGTTGTGCTGCTGAAGCGAGTGTCCGCGTTTGTAGATTCGTCTCAGGGTGTGTTCACGCTGGCGTTATGGCCGTCGTCATCACCGTGAGCGTTGCCGTGGCCGTCACCGTGGCCGTGATTTACGCCGTCGTGCGCATGGCCGTCACCGTGGCCGTGATTGTCGTCACCGTGGCCGGCGTTTTCCAATTCGGCGATGACGATCGGCTCCTCTAGGTCCGAAATCCGGCCACGGATCACGTCGAGCTGTTCGCGGATGCGTTGTTGGGCGGCTC
>CAWDRY010000040.1:0-28563 GCA_963804745.1 uncultured Gemmataceae bacterium | reverse complement strand
TTGTCAATAGTTGTGGATGAAGATTTTTCAGGCGGCGTTCTCTTTCTCGCCATCGCGGAACACGACTCCCGCGATGACATCTGTCATGAGCGCTGAACCGTTCAGCCCTCGCCATCTCTTCGATGCAGATTCCATGAGCTTGAACACCATCGTCAGGCAAGCTTTCCGCGAGCCCGATCCCTTAGTCTTGTTCGTTCGCAGCCGCACGGTCGCGAACACCGACTCAATCGGATTGGTCGTCCGCAAGTGCATCCAGTGCTCCGCTGGGTAGTTGTAGAAGACCAGCAGCTCTTGCCGATCCTTGGTCAGGCACTCCACGGCCTTGGGATACTTGGCCTCATACGTCGCCACGAATAGATCGAAAGCCTTCTCCGCAGTTGCGCGCGTGGGTGCCTGCCAGATATCGTGCAACTTGTCTTTGGCTTGGGCCTGCAAGCCCTTGGGCATCTTGTCCAGCACATTGGCCGTCTTGTGAACCCAGCAGCGTTGCTCCTGGGTGGTCGGGTAAATTTGCCGCATCGCCTTCCAAAACCCCAGGGTGCCATCCCCAATGGCCAACTTCGGGTCGGTGGTTAGTCCACGCGCCTTGCAGTCCAACAGCAGCGCTTTCCAGGACTGTTCCGACTCCCGGTAACCATCCGCAATAGCAATGAGTTCCTTCTTGCCGTCCGCTGTGGCTCCCATCAGCACCAGGATACACTGCCGATCTTCTTCCAGACGAATGTTGAAATGTACTCCGTCGGCCCAGACGTAGACGTAGTGCTTGTCAGCCAGGGAACGCTCGTTCCAGGTTTGAAACTCTTGCTCCCAGACCGCCTTGAGGCGGGTGACGGTGGTGGCCGACAAACCGGGGGCATTCGGACCCAGCAAGGCGGCCAGGGCCTCGCTGAAGTCACCGGTGCTGACCCCCTTGAGGTAGAGCCACGGGATCAGTTCCTCCAGGCTCTTGGTCTTGCGCAGGTAGGGTGGCAGGATCGCCGAGGTGAACTTCTCGGCCTCTCCCGCAAGCCGGCGGTCATGCACACGCGGTTGCTTGACTTCGACTGGGCCGACTCCCGTGCTGATCGTGCGTGCTGGCAGATGACCATTGCGTACCACCTGGCGGTGGTTGGCATGGTCCTGGAGATGCTGATGCTGGTCGATCCAATCAGCGACCTCGGTTTCGATGGCCTGGGCGAGCAGTTTCTGAGCGCCCAGCCGAAGAACCTCCGTAAGCACGTCTTTGCTCTCGGGGAGTGGCATAATGGAAACATCGTTCGTAGAAAAACACATGGTGGCGTACTCCTTTGCCTCGTGGGCAGTTGGGTGGAATTTGTTACACCTAGAGTACGCCGCCTTTTAGCAACCTGCCATCCACAAGATTTGACAATACCTCCCCCACCGACGGCAACAACTACTATTCCCCAGTCCTGTGCTAACCTGTACACGGTCCCTATCGACACGTAGAATGCAATATGCTACGCATGCCCCAGCCCGGCCCGGCCCGGCAGTGGAGTGGTTAACCATGAACCGAGCAGACAGAAACCCTAATGATCGAAAATTTGAGGAGTTGATTCTCTTTATCTGTAAGAGATCAATGGCTGATCCGAAGTTTGGGGCTACCAAGCTCAACAAGATACTCTTCTACTCAGATTTCCTTGCCTTCCTTGAGCTTGGCGAGGCCATTACTTGGCATCATTACCAAAGGCTCGATAATGGTCCTGCGCCAATTGCTTTGCTTCCCGTACTAAACAGAATGGAAGAGGCTCGCAAGATCGGACGATCCGAACTGCTCTACCACGGCAAAATTCAAAAGCGAACGGTTGCCTTGCGCGACCCAGACCTAGGCGTCTTCACAGCACAGGAAATAGCCATCGTCACGGATGTTATCGAGACTCTATGGGACAAGAACGCTAGCGAAGTAAGCGAACTGTCTCATTTGTTCTTAGGCTGGAAGGCGGCTGATTACAAAGAGGAAATCCCATACGGTGTAGCCCTTGTTCGGACCCCGGAGCCTACGGAGCATAATCGTCAACGCGGTATAGAGCTTGAGCCGTTGGCAAAAGAGATGTTAGCCAGTATCAATGAGTAGTCGCACGATAATAACTTCGGAACGCTTCAAAGAAGAGACGCAAGGATTCAGCCTGTTCCTCAGCGTTTTGACGATGCGTTTATGGCAACAGAATGGGTGCTGAGAAGACGCCCAGAGTCAGGTCATCCAACATATCCTGGTTCTAATGTCAGGTTCACAAGAACCGTAGATGATCCAGGCATGAAAAGCGCCTACGTTTACTACACTTTTACGAAAACACACCTTATTCTGCTGTCAATCGAGCTGATTTCCTCTGGCAACGGCGACGACAGCGCGTGAAAAAGCCCCAGAGCTTGTGGCCAATGTCTCTTTCCCAACATCGCAGGAAAGGTAGCGTCCGTCTATCCGCTCTGCTCGCATCGGCAAGGATGAAATTATTGGGCCACGTTTGCCCGTAATGGGCGGGCGGGACGGGCCAATAAAGGCAAAGCCACGGTAACCGAGAAACGACGTGATGCTCGCTGCGACCTTATCATCGAACAGTTCATCATGCCCCGAGCGGACGATCCGAAAGTCTTCAAGGCTTTCCAAGAATGTTTTCAGATATTCCTTGAAGAGCGGTTTCACATGGGGCTTGTTTTGCGTGACCGCGTGCTTCAGTCTTGTCGAGCTTGGGGCCAGTGGCAACATATGGCACGCCTTCTTCCAATAGGTGGGCAGGCAATTTCTCGCCGCGCCGCGGCCGCTTTCTCGTAGGCTTATTCGTAATGTCCCGGAGCAGTTTGTCGTACGATTCGGCGAAATTGTCGTCGTTACAGAAATCGATGTAAATGCGTGATTTCAGGTAAACCGGAAGCCAAGGCTCGCCTTCGTCATCCCGTTCTCGAACGATCGGAACAAATTTCGTCTGTGCCGTCTTGTTGTAGATCTCCGGAGTGATTATGACCGTCTCGACTCCTACACCAGCGGCGCGGTCGTCAGCCTTCTCCGCATACTTCCGGTCGCAAATCATCAAGACTTTCATGATTGCCGGATCACTCACCATCTTTTCCATGTAGGCGAATTTGTCCTGCCCGTGAGTCAAATCCCATTGATCAAAAACGACAGCAACGGAGTCGTTCTCCAGCCGTTTGGCCAAATCTTCCAACCAATCAACGTGTTCTTCGCTCGTCCAGCTATAGGAAATGAATACCTTCGGGTTCACGGGCTCGCTCATTGCTTATTCCTTGACAGCTTGGAAACACTTGGCGACCGGCCCAGCCGAGCCACCGTGGACGGTCAACAGCTCCCCCACGCTAAGAATTGTGGTTCTTCCGGGTTTTCTGTGGGAGAAAATCAGTATACAAATGGTTCAATAGGAGGCTTGAACCATGGGCACCGTTGAACTTTATCGTCAATTGCTGGGACTCCAATCCCCTTGGCGGGTTGATCACGTTGACCTTGCCCCGGAGGAAAAGAGGATCGACGTTTGGATCACCCACCGACGAGGAGCACGCTTCCCTTGCCCAGAGTGTGGCTTGGAGTTGTCGGTGTTTGACCATGTGCCTTCTCGTACTTGGCGGCATCTGGATACCGGCTCGTTCCGCACGCGCGTCCATGCCCAGATCCCTCGTGTTGCTTGCCTGTGGCACAGAATCCTGCAGGTCAAGGTTCCTTGGGCCTTGCCACGCTCGCATTTCACGATGGCCTTCGAGCGTTGGGCCATCGACGTCCTCCGCGAGACCGATGTTCTCGGAGCCACGCGCTTGCTGCACATCAGTTGGGACGAAGCCTGGGGCATCATGGAGCGGGCCGTGGCACGCGGCCAGCGTATCAAACAACGACGGGTCATCACCGACTTGGGAGTCGATGAGAAAGCGATTGCCAAGGGGCATAGCTACTTTACTCTGGTCAGCGATCTGAAGCGGGGCACGGTCGAATACGTGGCTGAGGATCGCAAGCAGGAGAGTCTGGAAGGATTCTACCGTGCCTTGTCGCCGAAGCAGTTGGCGGGTATCGAGGCTGTGGCAATGGACATGTGGGATCCGTTCATCGCCGCGACGAAGGCCCACGTACCAGACGCCGCGTCCAAGATTGTGTTCGACCGCTACCACGTGATGACCTACATGCTCAAGGCGGTGGACGCGGTACGCAAGGCGGAACACCGGTTGTTGCGGGCCACTGGCGACCAGACCTTGACCGGGACGAAATACCTGTGGCTGTACTCGCGAGAGAACCTGCCCGAGGAGCAAGAGCAGTGGCTGACGGCCATGCGGCGTCTTCACCTCAAGACCGGTCGGGCGTGGGCGATCAAAGAAAGTCTTCGGGATCTGTGGGGTTATCAACGTCGGGGCTGGGCAGAACGTCACTGGAAGCACTGGTACTTTTGGGCGACGCATTCGCGCCTGGAGCCGGTGATCGAAGCCGCGCAGACGATACAGCGGCACCTGCCAAACGTGCTGACTTACTTCGATCATCGGATCACCAACGCCGTCAGCGAGGGACTAAACTCGAAGATTCAGACGCTAAAAAAAACGCCTATGGGTTTCGCAATCGGGAGAACTTCAAGGTGGCCATTTACTTTCACTGTGGCGGGCTTGATCTGTACCCACCTTCCTCCGAGGGGGAGTGAGTACGTTGCTGTTACGGACATGGTGAATCCGCTCAGGCCGCAATATGTACTGGCATACACGTATTTTCTCCCACAAGAAACCCGGAAGAACCTCCAAAGTATCTTCTGCCGCTCGCCTCACCACTGTAAGGCCGCAATGCCCGTAAGACTCTTGCTTCCACTTCTTCGCCTTCAAATACTAGTTCTTCGCCTGTTTGCTCCACGGCGGAAACCAAGCGGCGCATGAAGGCCAAACCTGCGGCGGCGGTTTCGACGTCGAGGACCTGTGGGGTCGCTTCCAGGAGGGGCCGGGGCAGGCAGACTACACACTTGCTGCGTGCTCGCGTGATGGCTACGTTTAGGCGGTTCAGACCGTAAATGAACTCGGCCTCGCGCAGGGCGAACTCGGGATCGGCCACTCCGTAGCTGACGATCACGGCGTCGGCTTCCTGGCCCTGCATCTTGTCCACCGTATCGACGAACGGCGTTACTTGCCACTGCCGGCGCCCGGCCAGGTCACGCTGGATGGCCCGGATTTGGGCATGGTGCGGACTGACGATGAAGACGCCGTGACGGAAGAACTCCGCATCGCTCGAGTAAAGCCGGCCCCTGTCGTCACGCAAACCTTCTCGCAACGCCGTCACCAGTTGCGCAACCAGGTCGGCTTCCACGGGGTTGGCCTGCGCTGCCCGAATGCCTTCGAGAATGACAATCACCAGCGGAGCGGCTGGATCGAGACAGGCGGCGATCAGCGGATCGAGGTCCCGCTTAGGCTTGAAGGCAAGGCGGCGGCCGGCAACCTCAGAATCGACACATCGATAGCCCGGCCCATAGAGAAGATGAGCGGCGAAGCTGGTCAGCACGTCGTTCATGCGGAAGTTTTCGAGCAGGGGACGGATAAGATGCGACTGCAAGTCCGGAGTGGATGAGTGGAGGATGGAGGATGGAGATGGAGGATCGCGTGAGTGGTTTCATCTTCCATCCTCCATCTTCGATCCTCCACTCTTGACGCGGCCAGATGGCTTCGAAGATGGAGCGGTGCAGCACGGGTTCATCGGGAGGCGTTTCCGGATAGACGCCGGTGACGATGGGGGGCAGTTGCAGGTGATCGCCGGCCAGCACGAGGCGGCCCGTGCCGGCGACGAGACTCACGCCGACTGCGGCTTCCGGGACACGCACTTGCGAGGCTTCGTCGATGACCACCAGGTCGAAGCCGGGCAGCTCCGCATGTTTCTTCAGGCAGGAATACGGCGTGGCGCCGAGGACAGCATGCTTGTTGGCGTCGAGCCAGTCGGCCAGGTCGTCCTCCCGGACTGTTTCGGCGAATGGCGTCGCACCCTGCCAGTATTTGGCCTTGCCATTCGAGTGCTGAGTGCTGAGTGCTGAGTGCTGAGTCGGACTGACTGACCGACTTCTGAGCTCGACTCTGACTGCCTCTGGGCGAGTTTTCGCAGGACGTTCTCGATGGCCGCATGGGTGTAAGCGGTGACCAGAACACGAAAGGGCTTGCCGGCCAGGCGTGGGCAGCGGCCAGACCGATGATGGCCGAGGCGAGGAAGTGCGTCTTGCCCGTGCCGGGCGGTCCCCACACGGCGGTGACGCGCTGTCGGCAGATGGCCTCGTAAGCGGTCACGCTGGCTGGGGGTGAAGCCAAGATCGTTCGGTCGATGCGCGAGACAGCCAGCGGCGTAACCTTCCGGGGCAACGGCAGCGGCGAAGCGGCCTGTTCCGGTTGGCGCAGCAACTCAAGGAACAAGCCGCCGCCCGTGCGATCCATCTGTTCGAGGAAGCGCACCATCCCGTCCGTCGTGAAGTCGGTGAAGCGGGGATAGAGCAGGAAGCGCTCGCCGCGCTCCGGAGCGCCTGGGTCAGAACCCGAGCGCCAGCGAGCGGACCGGGACTGCCCTCGCTGGCGCTCGGGTTCTGCTTTGAAGTTTCGGGCATAACTCAAACGAATGCGTGCCTTGCCTTGCGGAGTGGTGGTCACGTCCTGGACGCCGACGACGGCACGATACGGGCTGTCCGACCCTCCATAGGGCTTATTGCGATACCAGTAATCCGTGTATTCGACCTGAGCGCGGCGGCCTTCTTCGCTGTCGCGGACCAGCAGCCAGGCGGGAAAACCGTCGGCTTCGGGTTCGACGAGCAGGTCGCCGACAACTTCCATCTCCTGAGCGTTGCGCGCCTGCAATTCAATGACCTGTCCGAGCAAGACCTGCGTGGGCCTGGCCTCGGCACGGCTCTCACGGATGGCCAGGCAGCGCAGCAGGCTCTCGTAGCGAGTGAAGAATGCCAGCCGGGAGAGAAGCCGATCCTTGATGCCGGCCCCGGTGGGCAGCGTGAACTTGGGCGGCCAGGCCACGAGGTAATCGCCGGCCCATTCGCGCAGAGACCGCAAGAGTGCAGCAACCGCAAACAGGTGGAGCCTGGCCTGGCGCTCGATCTCTTCGACGTTGTCCTTCTTGCCGCGAAACCAGGCGGCGTGCAGCGCCTCGGCGCGCATGCCGTGGCCCAGCGGGAAGTGAAAGTAATCCTTGCGGGCATAGGGGAAGGAACTGCCCAAGACCTCCAGCATCTCCGGCAGGGTGTAACTCACATCGACGGGAAGAGCCAGCAGTCGGCTCACCGCGTTCAACAGGACTACGACAGGATAGGCGACCTCGTTGCCGGGGTGCCGGTCGGCCTGCATCAGCTCCGGCCCCTGGAAGTGAAAGAGCAGCGTCATTGCTTTTTCGGCCAGCTCAGGCTCTTGCAACGCTTCGAGAAGGAGCGTGAAGAGCAGCGTTCGTTCCTGCTCGGTGTGAACATAAGCCTGAAGGCTCAGTTGCTCCTTCCATTCCTTTTTTTGGATGTTGTAACGATGGACCTCGTTCAACACCTGATAGAGCAATTCGATGAAGTCTCGGCGGACCGCGGCGGCATCACCAGGTTTGGCCGCCACCCAGACACACGGCTGCGCCTTGCCGTTGGCGCTGCGTACTTGTTTGGCCACGGAGCGAGAGAAGACCTCGCGGCACACTTCCTCGCGACCGTCACGAGCATGCCGGCCAGATAGACCGCCTGGCTGAGAGGCTCTTGCTGCAAGGTGAGAAAGACGCCGATGTTCTCGCCCTTCGGCAAGTCCGGCGAAGAAGCACCGTAAAGTTGCGGCTTGTCCTTTTCCAGCGAGGCGACGCACGTTTGCAGGCGGTGGCGCTGTCCGGCCAGGGAAGCACAACGGTCGAGCACCTCGTCGGCATCGGAGCGCCGCAGGAATTTGCCGAGTTCCGGCACAGTGCTAACGCCTGCTTCGTCGCGCAGGTGCCGTTTGCCGTAAGTGGTCAACTGTGCCAGGCGTGACACATCGTTGTTGCAGCGCATCTCCTCCCGGCAATGGCCGAAGAACTCGCACCATTCGCAGCGGTTGTACAGATGCCAGTGAGCATCCTCGGCCGAGCCGGCAAGAATCCGGCCCAGGTCGTGACGCAGAAAGCGTTCCAGATGCGGACGAAAGTCGCTGAGGTCGAACACTTCCGGCTCCTGCTGCTGGCCGAGCCAGACTGCGCCCCGGTCCAGATCGACGCGGACCGAATCGATGCCTTCCGCGTCCAGGATCGCCTGAAGCTGAAGAGCATAGAGGAGAATTTGCACGCGATGCGTAAGTTTGAGTTCGTCGCCGCGTTTGACATCGATCACGCGGAGCAGCCGTCCGCCGCCTTCGTCCGGAAGAATGGCAACAAGGTCCGGATGGTTATCGCTGATGATTACCAGGTTCGGGTCGATGCCGTATGCTTCATAAAACTGCTGTGGCGGCACGAGCGTCGGCTGGTAGAGGAACCGTCCGGCCTTCTCGCGGCGGAGACAGCGTAGGGTTTGCTCCGGCGACAATCGGCGCGTGTGCAGTTCGCCGCTGCCGGGAGCGATGACGACGCGGCCCTTGAGAATGCGCTCGACGATTTCCTCTTCCCACTGAAACCCGCTGGAGAGGATGGCTTCCACGAGGGGGCTGTGATCGAACTCGGCATCGGGGATGCCTTCACTCTTGCGTTGTTCCTTACCGGCGGAGCTGTAGTAGAGAAAACGTTCGCAGTCGTGGAAGAAGTAGCGAGCGATGGTTGAGGGATTGGTATGGAAGGGCGCGGAGACGGTGACGGTCATGGTTGCATCCTGCAATAAACGGACAGGGTGAACGGCGGCGATGATTTCTTTGTAGCAGAAAATGTGGGGCAGATGTCAGGGAATCTGAGCCTGGCAGCAAACTCAGCTTTCGATTCGCTCGCCAGGCTCTTTCAGACTACAGCGGAGCCATGGCACGGTTATTTGTCTGCCTGAAAACCAGGCCAGAGTTCCTTGGGCGCGAATTTTAATGCCTCTGCGATTCTTACAATGGTACGGCGCTGAGGACGGCATTCTCGTTGTAACATCATTGAGATGGCCGGTTGAGTGACGCCAATCATCTCGGCGAGCTGCGCTTGCGTGACATTTCGTTTGGATAGTGCGTCACGCAAGTGCTCAGCAATAGTCTCTTCCTCGCGATCCATTTGCTCCAAAGCGGCCTTTGTCTCCGGAAAGTGCTTTGCTCCCAGAGCCTCCATGCGCTTGAGATCCCCTGTGGCTACCAAGAACCGGCCAAGCACCAAAGGGTTTGTCACGCTTGTGGGGTGGGTGTGTTTCTTGCTTTGGACCAATATCTTCGGGTGCAGCACTGGTTTCACCGGCAGCCAAGGGTTCCCTCTGCCCTACCTGACGTGGAGAGATTATGGCCCGCCATTCGGGTTCTCTTATCCCTGGGCGATTCCTGTCGATATAGCTTTTGCCGTAGTCTCCATCGGCCTGATCGTCTTTGCTGTGTATCGGCGGTAAGGGTCACATCTGCTCCGCCAGTTCGTTGAACTCAATGTAATGCAAATGCCGGTACAGCGAATTGCTCGCCAGCAGTCCGCGATGGTCGCCGGTTCCTTCGAGCTTGCCTTTGTGCAGCAAGAACACCTGATCGCACGATTTGATCGTCGATAGCCGATGCGGCAGGAAGATGGCCGTGCGGCTGGGCAAGCAGGCGGGTGAAAGTGTCGTCGAGCAGGGCCTTGGTGTCGTCGTCCAGCGGCAGTGCCGGCTCCTCGACAATCAACAGAGCGGGATCGCGCAGGATGGCTCGGGCCAGGGCGATGCGGAATTGTTCGCCGACGTTCAGAGCGTGGCCCAGTTCGCCGATGGCGGTCTCGTAGCCGTGCGGCAGCTTCTGGATGAAGTGGTGGGCGTGAGCGGTCTTGGCGGCTTCGATGATCTGCGGCAGCGCGAAGCCGGGGTCGCCGCAGCCGATGTTGTTGGCCACCGTGTCGTGAAAGATCAGGTTGTGCTGCAAGACGACGGCGATCTGCACCCGCAGCGAATCGAGCGTGACCCAGCGGAGGTTGTGGCCGTCGATGCGGATTTCGCCGGCGGTCGGATCGAGAAATCGCGGGATGAGGTAAACGAGGGCTTGTTTTTCCAGATCGTCCGCGCCGACCAGGGCCACGCGCTGCCCGGCGCGGACCGTAAAGCTGACATCGTGCAGCAACATGCGAGCCGTGCCCGGCTCGCGCAGGCTGACCTTGTTGAACTCGAGTTGCTTGGACAGCGGTGCCAGGAATTCAGCCCCGACCATTTGTGCGACTTCGCCGGGCCGGTCGAGGAAGCGAAAGATGAAGACCGCCGACTCGCGGCCGCGGCGGAGGAGCTTGCGGTTTTCCAGCCAGGCATTCAACGGCCAGTAGAGACTGACCAGGGCGGTGGCGAGGGTAATGGCGCTGGGCATGCTGAGATGTTCATGGAACACGCTCAGGCCGGCGACATAGAGCAGCAGCACCGTCGCCAGTACGCCCAGGAAGAGAAGCAGCGGGCGATAGATGGCCTCGCCGCGGAAACGAATCTGCTGGGCCGTGGCATAGCGGGCGAGTTGCCGTTCGACGCGCGACTGGTTGAACAGGTCCATGAGATAGACCTTCACGAGGCGCATGAGCATGAGGCTCTCGCGCAAGAGCGTGAGCTGCTCGGCGGCATGGTTGGTGGCCCGGCGGCCCTGGCGTTTGAAATGCGTGGCCACCTGCCCGCCGATCAGCCAGACGAGAAGAGCCGACAGCAAAAAGGCGAGTGCCAGCCAGAAATGGACTAACAACGCGAAGAGCAGAAGCAGGGCGAACGTGATCGGCGCCCGGCAGTAAACCGTCAGCCGGGCGTAGAGGGCATCGTGAACGGCTTCGACGTGGCGGGCGAAGATGCTGACCGCCTCGCTCGGTCCCAGGGCGCGGATGGCGAGCGTGCCTAGCCGGAAGGTGTGATGGTAGATGGCGCGGCGCAGCCGGGTGGCGGCCTCGAGGGTGGCCCGTGCGGCCATTTCCTGTTGAACGAAGACGAGAATGCCGCGCAACAATGCCAGAACAAGCGCCACCACCAGCAGGCCGGTCAGGAAGGCGGTGTTGCCGTACTTCCACATCCACGGGTTGGCGCGGGCGACCCAACCCAGGATGACGTTGTTGATATGCCCCGTTAGGCGGTTTTGTTCGTGGGTGCGGACGACGAGACTGAGCATACCGTGATCGGCCAGTGTGTCACGTCGGTCGAGCAGAGTTTCGTTGTCGTTGAGTTTCCTGGCGAAGTCGGTCAGGTCTGGGATGCCCGGCAGGGACTCGCCCCAGCCGATACCCACCGGCACCGCCGCCTGGGGTGTGCCGAGATACATACCCGGCGCCGGCAGACTGCCGGTGCCGGGCCAATGCCGCCTGCACCGGTTCCGGCAATTCGCGGAACGAAGGCAGAGTGGAAACTGCGGCATTGGCGCCCACGCGCTCTTTCAACAACCAGCAAACCTGGCTGCGCCACATGAGCGAGTAGTCCAACGCCGTCCATTTGTCAGAGTCGCGCCTGGCCAGGTCCGAGGCGATTTCTTCATCGAGACCAAGCTCGCCCAGACGTTTTTCCCGCTCGTCCGGAGAAAGGCCGCGCCACGCGCGTTGAAACTTCGCCTGGCCGGCCGGCGTCAACTCGCGGTAGGTCGGGATTCTGCCGCGATAAACCATCAGGTCGGCGAACAACCCCAGGACGATGAGAAGGCCGACATGGAGTATGCCCGTGCCCACCGCAGCGAGGAGGGCTGACCATTTGGCTGCCGGTCGATAGTTTAGATAGCTCCAGGCCTTGGTCAGGGCCTTGCGTTCGGCTTGTCGTTCCACGGAGCCTCCTTGGGGACAGGAACACGCTAACGGCTTCTGGGATTATCATATGAGTGCGCCGGGTGCCATGCCCATGTCTGCATGGGCATGATTGAACAGCATGCCCACGAAGACGTGGGCATGGCACCCAGCTGAAACGGCGAGGAAGAAAGAAGATCCTGATGCACCGCCGGTGTTTTCTGGGAGAATCCTGGGTGAGCAGGTGACGCATCTCAGTGGATCGACGGACGGCCTTCCCGGCATCCTTAAAAAATCTGAAAGCGCTTCTGCTGATGGCGGCGCTGGTTAGGTAAACCCTAAGAGATTGTTCTTGAATACCACTAGATGTTGTGCTAGCATGCCCCTCCCACACAATATCTTTGATTGGTCTTAACAAAAACATGGTTTTTCTCTGTTCAGATGTATACTTATGTGGGATAATAACCGATAAGGGCATTGGCCGGGATCGAGGGGGATGGACATGGGCGTCTTGCCGGATTGGTTGATTGAGCGGGACATCAAGATTGAGCCGTTCGCTGATAGTTCGATTCGTCCGGGTGTGATCTCCTATGGAGTGACGAGCTACGGCTACGACATCCGCGTCGGCCGGCGCTTCAAGGTGTTCACGAATGCCCGATGTGCCGTGGTCGATCCCAAGAATTTCGACCCGGCATCGTTCGTGGACATTGAAGGCGACAGCTGCCTGATTCCGCCGAACAGTTTCGCCCTGGCGGAGACGGTGGAGTTTCTGGAGATTCCGCGCAACGTCATCTGCCTGTGCGTGGGCAAATCGACCTATGCCCGCTGCGGCATTATCGTGAACGTGACGCCGCTGGAGCCGGAGTGGCGCGGCCGGGTGACCATCGAAATCAGCAACACGACGCCGCTGCCCGCAAAAATATATGCTAACGAGGGCATCGCCCAGATTTTGTTCCTCCGGGCTGAAGACATCTGCCGAACGAGCTATGCCGACAAGAAGGGCAAATATCAAGACCAGAAGGGACTGACGTTGCCATTTGTGGTTGGATCGAACCACCAGAAGTAAGGAAACACGAGAGACGTTGGTTGTTAGTTGTTAGTGGTTAGTGGTTCATGTCAGGAACCACTAACAACTAACAACTAACAACTGACCACTAACCTTTCCGACTGCATTGAAGCAGGCGGGGCTAATCCCTGGCTGACAGGGTTTGAGAGGACATCTCCATGCATATCACACGCCGTTATACCATTGAAGGACAGGATCCTTTTGAAGCGATTGCCTTTGTGCCGCGCACCTCGCGGATTGCCAACCCGGACGGTTCCGTGGTCTTTGAGATGAAGGACCTGCTGGCGCCGGAACAATGGTCACAGGTGGCGGTGGACATCCTGGCCCAGAAGTACTTCCGCAAGGCCGGCGTGCCAGCGCAGACGGAGCGCGTGGCCGAGATGGGCGTGCCGATCTGGTTGCAACGCAACCGGCCGGTGGGCAATCAGGGGGCTGACGCCCCCCGCTCGCCATGCGAGCAAGAGACCGATGCCCGGCAGGTCTTCCGCCGTTTGGCTGGTTGCTGGACCTACTGGGGCTGGAAAGGGAGCTACTTCACGAGCGAGACCGACGCGCGGACGTTCTTCGACGAGAGCTGCTACATGCTGGCGGCGCAGATGGCCGCGCCCAACTCGCCGCAGTGGTTCAATACCGGCCTGCACTGGGCCTACGGCATCGAAGGCCCGCCGCAAGGGCATTACTATGTTGATCCGCACAGCCAGAGAGTAGTGGGTTCGACCTCGGCGTATGAGCGGCCGGCGCCGCATGCGTGTCTGCCGTATCACGCAAGGGTGACAACGCCCGCTGGACCGATTCCAATCGGCCAGATTGTGGAGCAGAACCTGATCGGGTTACCTGTATACGATTCCAAGGCGATTACTCGTGTCGTTGCTGTGAAACATAATGGTATGAAGGCGGTCTACAGGGTACGCTTGACCAATGGAAATTTCATTGAGGCCACGGCCGATCATCTGGTGTTGGCCTGTGAGGGGCACAAGTGCAAAAAGAGATGGTACGCAATCCAAGATCTGTGCCCAGGAATGCGGCTCATCCAGCGAACCGATACATCTGTTGAACTGCTCAGCGATGACCAACCAGAGGCCGAGGCCGCGTTGGCGGGATGGCTCCAGGCCGATGGCTTTGTCGGGCAATATACGCACGGCACGAACCGCAGTCTCACAATTGAGGCCATGACTATTGATGATGACGAACGAACCTTTGTAGGTGAATTAGTCGAACACGTTTTCTCCGGCGTTCATGCACATGAGCGAGTAGCCGTGACCAAGAGCGCTACTCTGGACGTTCGTCGCCTGCGTCTTTATGGCGAGCCTTTGCGTGATTTTGTCACCCGCTACGGATTGTTGGATCGCCGACTTGAAATGCAAGTGCCCGATGCGGTGCTGCGGGGTGGCAGGAACATGATCCTGTCCTATTTACGTTCCTTATTCCAGGCGGATGGGTGTGTGCGAATTCGCGAAGAGCGGCAGAGCAGCGATATCGCATTTGGTACCATCTCGCCAAAGCTTGCAATCGGCGTCTCTCACTTGCTCTTCAACCTGGGCATCTACAACCGTGTCGTACCCTGTCGAGATTCTCGGCTGGATCGAGAAGAGTATTACCATGTGCTCATCGCATGGGGAAGCGAAAAACAGAAGTTTGCCGAACTGATCGGTTTCGTGTCGGAAGACAAGCGTGCCAAACTCCAAGCGGCACTCGCTTTGCCTGGCCGTAGCGTGGCCAAGTTGCGAGATGAAGTCATTGAGTCCATCGAGTATGTCGGTGAAGATGATGTTTATGACATTCAGACAGAAAGCCATTCATTCCTGACCAACAATGTGGTCGTTCATAACTGCTTTATCCAGTCCGTTTCCGACGATCTGGTCAACGAAGGCGGCATCATGGATTTGTGGGTGCGGGAAGCACGCATTTTTAAGTACGGATCAGGTACTGGTTCCAACTTCTCCGCTCTCCGCGGCGATGGCGAACCACTGTCCGGCGGCGGCAAGTCGAGCGGGTTGATGAGCTTCCTCAAGATCGGCGACCGGGCCGCCGGGGCGATCAAATCGGGCGGCACCACGCGCCGGGCGGCCAAGATGGTTGTCCTCGATCTCGATCATCCCGACATTGAGGACTTCATCAACTGGAAAGTGGTCGAGGAACAGAAGGTGGCCGCACTCGTGACCGGCTCCAGGTTGCTCAATCGGCATCTCAACAGCATCATGCATGCCTGCCATGAGTGGTCAAAGGCCGCCGAGCGCTTCGACCGCCGCCGCAATACCGGCCTGCGCAAGGCCATCGCCGACGCGCAGGCCGCACTGGTGCCGATCAACTACATTGAGCGCGTCCTGCAACTGGCCCGGCAGGGGTTCACTTCCCTGCGCTTCGATGAATACGACACCGATTGGACCTCGAAGGCGTATTACACGGTTTCGGGTCAGAACAGCAACAACTCGGTGCGCATCGATAACGTTTTTATGAAAGCCGTCGAGGATGACGGCCCGTGGGACCTGTACTGGCGGACCGAAAAGGAGAAAGCGAAGCGCGAGGGGCGAGCAGCCAAACCGTGCAAGTCACTCCCAGCCCGCGAACTGTGGGACCAGATCACCTATGCGGCCTGGTCGTGCGCCGATCCGGGGGTGCAATTCGATACGACGATCAATGAATGGCATACGTGTCCAGCGAATGGGAGGATCAATGCGTCGAATCCATGTAGCGAGTACATGTTCCTCGACGATACCGCCTGCAACCTCGGATCGCTCAATCTCCTCAAGTTCTACGACGCCAAGTCCGCCCGCTTCGACGTCGATGCCTTTCGCCACGCCTGCCGGCTATGGACGCTGATCCTCGAAGTTTCCGTTTACATGGCTCAGTTCCCCAGCGTTCCGGTGGCTCAGAAGTCCTACGACTTCCGCACGCTCGGCCTTGGTTTCGCCAATCTTGGCTCGCTCCTCATGGTCCAGGGCATTCCTTACGATTCGCCGGAAGGCCGTGCCCAGTGCGGCGCGCTGACAGCGTTGATGCACGCAGTCTCGTATGCGGCATCAGCCGAGATCGCTGCCGAGGGGGGGCCGTTCCCGCACTATGCCGCTAACCGTGAGACCATGCTTCGGGTCATCCGCAACCATCGGCGGGCCGCGTACAACGCTCCAAAGGAGGAATACGAAGGACTGACTGTCACGCCGGCCGGCATCGATCCGCACCATTGCCCCGACTACCTCTTGCAAGCGGCGCGCGGCGAATGTGATCGCATGTTGGAGTTGGGGCAGAAGCATGGCTATCGCAATGCACAGGTCACGGTTTTAGCGCCCACAGGAACAATAGCCTTGGTCATGGATTGCGACACCACCGGCGTCGAACCCGACTTCGCTCTGGTCAAGTTCAAAAAGCTGGCCGGCGGCGGTTACTTCAAGATCATCAACGCCTCCATTCCTCCTGCCCTGGCTCACCTCGGCTACTCGCGCGAACATATCGACGAGATCGTCCGTTATTGCCGTGGCTCCGGCACGCTTCTGGGCTGCCCGGACATCAACGCCGACAGCCTCAAGGCCAAGGGCTTCACCGCCGAGGTCCTGCAACGGATCGAAGCACAACTGCCGGCTGCGTTCGATCTGTCGTTCGTCTTCAATCGCTGGACCGTGGGCGACGACTTCTGCCGGGACGCGCTGCACATCGGCAAGGAGCAATTGGAAACGCCGTCGTTCGACCTGCTGACCGCGCTCGGTTTCAGCCGGGAGCAGATCGCCGAGGCCAACGCTCACGTCTGCGGCACGATGACCATCGAAGGGGCGCCGCATCTTCGGCAGGAACACTATCCGGTGTTCGATTGCGCCAACAAGTGCGGCAAAAGCGGCAAGCGCTTCCTATCGACCGAGGCGCACATCCGTATGATGGCGGCGGCGCAGCCGTTCATCAGCGGCGCCATATCCAAGACGATCAACATGCCGCACGAGGCGACCATCGAAGATGTGAAGAGTGCCTATCACCTGAGCTGGCACCTCATGCTCAAGGCCAACGCTCTCTACCGCGACGGCTCCAAGCTCAGTCAGCCTCTCAACTCGGTCGCCGACGTGCCGGACCTTGTTGCAACCGAAGCGAAGGCCGAGCCGGTCCGCATCGCTGAGAAGATCATCTATCGTTACATCGCTCATCGCCGCCGGCTGCCGTATCGGCGGGCGGGCTACACACAGAAGGCCCGCATCGCCAACCACAAGATTTACTTGCGCACGGGCGAATACGAGGACGGCGCGCTGGGTGAAATCTTCCTCGACATGCACAAGGAAGGCGCCGCCTTCCGCAGCATGACCAACTGTTTTGCCATTGCCATCTCGCTGGGACTCCAGCACGGCGTGCCGCTGGACGAGTTCGTCGATGCCTTTCTCTTTACGCGCTTCGAGCCGAACGGCGTCGTCGACGGCAACCCGCACATCAAGATGACCACCTCGATCATCGACTACATCTTCCGCGAGTTGGCCATCACCTACCTGGACCGGCACGACCTGGCCCACGTCATGCCGGAGGACCTGCGCGGCGACGCCTTGCACAACGAGCGGGACGACATCGATTTCGAGTCGGAAGAGGCGGGTGAGCAACGGATTGTCGAACCACAACCGTTGAACAAGGCCTTCGCCACGCCGCGGAGCGGGCATCTTCACCCCATCACGGAAAACGGCAGCAACGGCCACAAGCCGGCTCGCCCATCGGAAGGGGTGGCGACTCTGGTGGAGGACAGGATGCGCCTCGCCCGGCTCAAGGGCTACGAAGGCGATCCGTGCAGCGAGTGCGGGCAGCTCACGCTGATCCGCAGCGGGGCGTGCTGCAAGTGTGATACGTGTGGAGCAAGTTCCGGGTGCAGTTAAGACGCGAAACCGCTAACAGGTGGTGGTGTTTCATAGAGAATCGCGGCTAAACGGTCGAATATGGTCTACCTTTCGCGCATCTACACGAAGACCGGCGACCGGGGCGATACCGCCCTTGGCGACGGCACGCGCGTCCCCAAGGATCATCCGCGCGTCGCCGCCCATGGCAGCGTCGATGAGTTGAACGCTGTCCTCGGTCTTCTGCTCGCTCACGACCAGCAAGCCCTTGAAGCCGCCGGTCACGCCGAGCTGTTGCGCACCATCCAGAACGATCTATTCGACGTCGGCGCCGACCTGTGCCGGCCGCCGCAAGCGAATGAGTCGAGCGGCCAGCATCTCCGTGTTCGCTCCGAGCAAACCGCACGACTCGAAGTTGCCATCGATCGGCTCAATGCCGACCTGAAACCTCTGGCCAGTTTCGTGCTCCCCGGCGGTTCCCCGACGTCCGCGTGGTGTCATCTGGCTCGAACCGTATGCCGGCGTGCGGAGCGCGACGTAATCACGTTGAGCCACACGGAATCGGTCAACCCGCAGGTGGTTATCTATCTCAATCGCCTCTCCGACCTGCTCTTCGTGCTGGCTCGCGTTTGCAATGAGAACGGGCAACGAGATGTGCTTTGGGTTCCCGGCGGCTCGGTCAATGAGAGAAACAGCGCGGCCGAGCCGCAACCTGGACTCTAAAGAAGGCAGGAAGACAGGAACTGAAAAGGACACGAAAAGTGCGGGGTTCAACAAGATTCGTCAACCGCTGGCTCGCGCTGGCTCTTGGTTCCTGTTTTCCTGCCTTCCTTAGAGGCTCTGACTCGGTTCGTCATTGCTCTTGGGTGCAGTTCGCCGCGATGCTTCCTGCTCCTTACCCGATCCCTGACCCCTGACCTCCGGCTTCTGACTCCTGACCTCCGCTTTCTGAACTGCGACCTCCGCCTTCTGACCCCTGACCTCTGACTTCTGATCTCTGACCTCTGACTTCTGCCCTCTGACTGCCAGCACATGGGCCCGAATTTCCAGCAATTGTTTCAGCAGATATTCGGTCAAGGTCCGGGCCTCCGCGTTGGCCTGTTCCACCCGCTTGAGGGCATGTTCCACGACGAGGTGCGTGGGATAATGGCTGCGGCGGCGGATCGGCCGGCTCAGGTCGTTGAAATCCCCCAGCCGCAGCGCCACCGTGTTCTGCAATTGCTTGATGAGCGCGCGTGTACACTCCTCCGCATGTGTCAGCGTTTGCTCCAGGCTCAACGAACGTGTCTGCCGTTCGACCGTCATCATCCTTCCCCATTTCTTCCCGATAAGTTAGGTATACTCTCATCAGGGGGTCTTTCCAAGTATTTTCCGAGTTACAGGCACGCTTATGCGCATTCTTCTGCTAGCCGACGTTCACGCCAACTGGCCGGCCCTCCGGGCCATCGCCGAGCCGCACGACGTTTGCCTGTGCCTGGGCGACCTGGTCGATTATGCCCTGGAGCCGGGGCCGTGCCTTAACTGGATACGGCGGCATGCGAAACACACGGTCCGCGGCAATCACGATCACGGCGTTGCCCAGAATGTCATCGTGACCGGCAAAACCGGCTACAAGTATCTGACCGGCGTCACGCGGCCTCTGACCCGGCAACGGCTCAAGGAGGACGACTTCCATTTCCTGGCCCGGTTGCCGGTGACTGCGCATGGTCACCCTGGACGAAACACGTTTCTTCCTCGTCCATGCGACGCCGCGCGATCCGCTCGACGAGGGCGGCCCGCCCGATATCGATTTCTGGGCCGGCCAACTGAAGCAGGTGGACGCGGATGTCATTTGCGCCGGCCATTCGCACCAGCCGTTTGTCCTGGAAATCGGCAACAAGCTGGTCATCAATCCCGGCAGCGTCGGCTTGCAGCGCGACGGCGACCCGCGTGTCTCCTACGCCGTCATCGAGGGCAACAGCGTGGAACTCAAGCGGATCGAATATCCCGTTGAGGACACGGTGAAGGTGATCCAGGAGAGCAGTATCGCCGATGCCGCCAAGAAGATGCTGGCCGAAGCATTTCGCACCGGTAACGATCTGCGGCAAGCCGTTGGCAGTACCCCGCAGGTCAAGTCCAGCGCAGACTTCGAACATTGGTAGAATGGATGGATACGGACAGGAACTCCATGACAATTCTTTGGAGGCGTCAACCATGTCAACCGTGACGATTGAAGAAAGCGCAAGCCACGCTGACCGAACTTATCGGCAGACTGACTCCCGGCGAGGAGATCATGATTATGCAGAACCAACAGCCGGTTGCGAAGCTAGTCGGCGAACGGCCCTCGGAACGGAAACCTCGTGTGCCCGGAAGCTGCAAGGGGATGATCACTCTCGCAGTTGAGGACGAAGAGCACTTGAAGGACTTCGAGGAGTACATGCCGTGAAGCTCCTGCTCGACACGCATGCTTTCCTATGGTTCATAACCAATGATCCACAACTCGAGCGCTGCCGCCAAGGCGATTATTGCGGATCCGAACAACGAGATTCTGATCAGTCCGGCAAGCTATTGGGAGACTGCCATCAAGGTCAGCATCGGGAAATATCCCCTTTCTTCGCCCTACGAGACGTTCATCACGCAGGGCATTGATGGCAATGGATTCAAGGTTCTCCCCATCGAACCCAGACATGCGGCGGTCCTGACGACCATGCCGTTTCATCATCGTGACCCGTTCGACCGGCTGATAGTGGCACAGGCACAAGTCGAAAACTTGTCTGTGGTGAGCAAAGATGCCATTTTCGATTCATACGGAGTGAACCGACTTTGGTAGGTTCCTTCCAAGCTGTGGCAACAGAACTGGACGAATTCCTGAAGGCGGGCGGCAGCGTGAAGTGCCTGACGTTGCGGCTCGTTGGGGAAGAATCGCCATGTGGGGGTAAAACCGTCCGAGCCCGCAACGTAAGCTAGGGCAACCTTGTTCACGAGGCGACTCTCGCTGGGGCTTCCGTCGCAAACTGAATCCGAGCCCGCAGCGTAAGCTAGGATACCCTTGCTCACGCTGCGGGCTCAGACAAAACGCTACCGTCACGGTCACCACGAAACGTCAATGCGGGGCAACGGCTTGTCGCCACGGTGATCCAACCAGCAAAGCAACCCACCCCCGGCGACGGCTACGATTTG
This sequence comes from uncultured Gemmataceae bacterium, assembly GCA_963804745.1. Taxonomy (GTDB): domain Bacteria; phylum Planctomycetota; class Planctomycetia; order Gemmatales; family Gemmataceae; genus CAWDRY01. The sequence continues at coordinate 7,799 of CAWDRY010000040.1, read as the reverse complement.
CAAGAACACCACCAGTTGGAAGCAACTCGTGTGCTGCACCATCCCCTGGACGATGGCAGTGCTCAAATCTCCTACTTCCTGTGGTAGTTTTTCATCTGGCTTCTTGTCCTTGTCCATCTCATGGGTCTGAGCTTTCACCTGATCGACTGCTCTGCTTTCCAGGCTGAATCCGACCATGAGTTGTAGCAGGAGGAAGAGAAAGGCCAACAGCGCCAGTGCGGCCATGGCTGCCCCGCGCCATTGCCTAAGCTGCGATAGTCCGGCAGGAAGGTTTTTTGCAACGAGTGAGAACAGAGCTGATACGACAGCAACCAGGAGCATTGGAAAAAAGAGCAGAACATAGAACAAGTCAACAACCCGAAGCCGGCTGATAACTTCTCGGGAACAACCATGTAAATGTGCCCTTACCTCCATTTACCACTACAGGATCAGGCGAAGTGGTGCCGAATGATGACCTGCCAGGCATTTTGTGTGTACAAGCTTGTTCCACCGGCGTACACTCCCACCCAGTTGAAAAACAGCAAAAAGAAAATAACTACCAGAGCCGCCGGCGCTATCCACGGCACAATCTTCGGATTCATGCCCAACGAGATCGTCCGCCCGTACCCGCCGGACGGCGTCGGATTGCTCGCGGCCAGTGGCTCGCTTCTCGGCGGTGCGATCGGCGCTGGCTGCGACCTGAGAGGTGGTGGCGGCGGTGGCAGTGGAGCCGACGACGGCGCCTGGGGCAAGGCCGGGGCCGTGAACGCCCCGCCACAAAGGGGGCACTTCATCGTTTGCCCGGAATACTGATCCGCGAGCGTGAGCATTTTCTGGCAGTTCGGACATTGCAGGTTCATGAGTTCTGGTCCTGTGTTGACGAAAATGGTTCCCCTGGGAAGCACCAAACGCGGGGCACTTCCCATCCAACTCTTGTCCAAGGAAGCCTACGCATGTACTCCTTGAACTGACTATTTGTCGGCGGTCCTCTCTTCCGAGTTCCGGATTTGCTGATTCTTCTTGTAGCAACAGGCTTCAGCCTGCGGCGCATTCGCAGGCTCAAGCCTGCGACTACGGCTGTGCCAGGCGGCTGTCAGCTGCTGGCTCCGCTAGCCAAGCCGTACACGGAACGCTCTGGAGAGATAATGTAGCAAGTCGGAGGCAATTAGCGATACCTCCCCCAGCTCATTTCGTGCCAAATCGCCGGCCAGTCCGTGCAGGTGGACGCCAAGCTGAGCCGCCGCGAACGCTTCCAGCCCCTGCCCGATCAGGGCGGCGATCAGGCCGGTCAGCACATCACCCGTCCCTCCGGTGGCCATCCCCGGATTGCCGGTAGTGTTCTGATAAACGCGCCGGCCATCGGTGACGATGGTTCCATGTCCTTTGAGAACGAGCACCACGCCATGATCCGCGGCGAAGCGAACCGCCAGTTCCTGTCTCTGTTTCTGCACATCGGTTGTATTCCTGCCCACGAGCCGGGCAAACTCGCCGGGGTGCGGCGTGAGAATGATCGGAGAGGGAGTCAACCGCCGAAAGCGTGCGAGGGTGACGGCGTCGGAGAGTGTGGGCGTGCCCGTGGTTCCCAGTGCGACCGTGTCGCACTGCTTTGCTTGCAACAAATCAAGATGGCCGGCGAGTGCGTTGAGACCGTCGGCGTCGATGACGATCGGTGTTTGCGTCTGCTCCAGAATCTCCAGGAGCAGGCTGGCGATAGCGAGGCTTCGTCCCAGCCCTGGACCAAACGCAATCACATCGTTGGCCCGGACGAGTTCGAGGAGTTGTTTCCCGGCCGATTCCGCAAGCAATCCTTGCTCATCCTGCGGCAAGGGAGCAGTCAAGTAGCAAGGGTTGGCCGCCGCCACGACGGGCAGGAGCTCCGCCGGCACCGCCAGCCGCACCAACCCGGCCCCGCCGCGCAGAGCCGCTCCGGCACAAAGCACCCCCGCGCCCGCCATCCCGCGACTGCCGGCCACGACGAGCACGCGGCCGAAGTCGCCCTTGTTGCCATCGGCACGCCGCGGTTGCAGCACGGGGAGCTGGCTGATTATTTCGAGAGACGGCATGGTCATCGCCCAGCATTGGTGTCTCGTAGCAAGTACACGCCGGCTATTGTACATTGTCGAAAGCCAACAACAACCGCCTCCCCGCTTACGGTTTCGCGGAGTTTGGTTTCAGTGGACTTGACCATTCAGCCAGAACAGTTAGCATTTCAAGTACAGATGGGCGGCGCTTGCTGCGGTCCACTTAGTTACCCGGTAGTGTAACGGTAGCACAAGAGATTTTGGTTCTCTTTGTCCAGGTTCGAATCCTGGCCGGGTAGGTTTCTCTGGTGTCCTGGCTGTGCAACGCGAATAGGACACCAGGAATTGATCAACTGGGGCTATAATAACTGGATCAGCGAGCCGTTTTCGGGAACAAATCCCACCCCCCAGCGTCTAACGATTCGAGGGACCGTCCGTTCGCTGCCGGCGAGATTGCCCGGCCAGAGGCTGCTGTGCCGGAGCGAAGCACGCTGGCTGCGAAGTTTGGGGATGGTCCCCGGCAGGAAGGCGAAATTCCATGCTGGCTTCCAAAATTGCCTGTCCGAACTGTCGTACCGGTTTTCAGACCGCTTCAGCACTGGCTCCAGGTCAAAAGCTCAAGTGCCCCAAGTGCGGCGCTTACTTCACTGTGCCTGCGCAAAGCGGCAGGCTGACCCGTACGCCGCCGCCACGGTCCCAGCCGGCAAACGCTGATACGAAGAGCGATCTGAACCTGTCCCAACCGCGTACCCGCGAAGATAGCAAGCCCAATCAAGGCACGCGGCGGGCGAGCCTCCGGGTTAAACCCGGAGGCTCGCCCACCGGCGGCAGCAAGGTGGGAGCAGTGCTCCTGGTGCTCCTGGTGCTCGTGCTCCTGGCCGGCGGCATTGTCACGATCTACTTCGTTGTCAATTCGAGGCATCACGGCGGGCGAGCCTCCGGGGTAAACCCGGAGGCACGCCAGCCGGAGGCACGCCCGCCGGCGCCTGCCTCGGCTGGCGCGGCCGCGTCAAAGGAAGGCGAACCTAAGGGCAACACGGGGCCTGACAAGGCCGGGACCAAGCACGTGCTCGTCACGTCGGAAACGGCCGTACCCGGCCTGCCGGCTGCCGTGACCGATGCCGTGAAGAAGAACTTCCCTGGATTTGAGATTCAGAAGGCGGAACGGCTGACCAACAGCAGGAACGACACGACAGGGTACACATTGCAGATCACCAACAACAAGTCTGAAAAGGAGATTGATGTTACCCCCGGGGGCACGATCTTCGGCGAACGCTAACGAAAGGAAAAAACCATGCGCATTCTGAACAAGCTGGCCTGTGGCGTTGCCCTGGGACTGCTGTTCCTGGCGGCAAGCGTGCGTGCCGAGGACATCCCGGTCAACAACCTTCCTGACGACATCAAGGACGCCATCAAGAACAAGTGGCCCAAGGCAACGGCAACCAAGGCTGCGCCGGATCCGCTCCAGCGCGATGAGATCACCCTCCGGTTCCCCGACGGCACCACGGTCGAAGTGGTCTTCAAGGCGAATCGGGAGAAAGGTGAGCCTCTGCCGGCGGCGGCTGGCGGCCCGAAGGCCCTGCCTCCCGAAGAGAAACCCAAGACGCCGTTCGTACCGCCACGGCCAGTGGATTTTGTCCCTGAGCCGGCACTCGATCCGGAAGATGCCACGCCGTTGGTCGAAGTGACCCCGGAGATGCAAAAGCGGATTGAGGATGCCATCCAAAAGGGCATCCTGTACCTGAAGGACATGCAGGACGAAGGCGGCACGTTTCATTTGAGCAAGCTCGACAAGAACAAGGCCGGGAGCAAGCGCGGGAGTCAGCGCAGGATTGCTTATGTAGCTTGGCCGGGTCTGGTTCTATTGGAGTGCGGCGTGTCCAGGGATGATCCCGCGGTAAAGCAAGCCGCGGCTTTCGTCCGCGATCCCCAGAATTGGAGTGGATTGTACGCCACTTACGATCTGGGGGCTGCTATTCTGTTTCTGGATCGCCTGAGAAATCCTGACGACAAGAAATTAATTCAGACTTTGGCCCTGCGCCTGATCGCCGGCCAGAAGGCGAACGGCGGCTGGACCTATCATTGCGCTCCCCAGCTCGACGCGGCGGAACTGACGCAGCTCAAAGAGGCATTGGACGCTCTGACGCCGTCGCACGGGCATCTGGCTGCCGCCTTGCAGGACAAAATGAACCAGCTCCCGACCACGAACATCGCCAAGCCGAAGCCAGAAAAGCCTTCCGACCGCAGCGGTCTGTTGTCCCAGCGTCCGCCCAGCGAAATTGTGCCGGAGACCATCCTGTCCATGAGGCCCATCAGCCCCGATAGTGAAAAGGTCATGAAGGATCTGCCGGCCAAAATTAAGAACCTGCCGGTCCTTACCGATCCTGAGAAACTGAAGCAGGAAATGAAGAAAGGCACCCCCGGAGACACCGACAACTCCAATACCCAGTTCGCCATGTTGGCTTTGCTGGCAGCGAGCAAGAAACAATATGAAATCCCCATGGATCGAACCCTCGCCCTTATTGTAATGCGCTTCACGAGCAGTCAGAACAAGGACGGCTCCTGGTCCTACACGTATAAGAACGGCGGCTACGACCGCGAAAACGATGTCTTTCGCAACGGTCGCGTGGACCATCTCGACGCCAAGGACGACTGGCCGTATCACGAACCGATGACGGGCGTCGGTTTGCTTGGCCTGGCCATCGGTCATGGCCTGGCTTCCGACATCTGGGCTCAGGCCGCCAGCCTAAGGGCCAAGCCGGAGATGAAGGACAAGATGGACGACAAGATGGTCCAGGCCGGCTTCAAGATGCTGAGCAAGCATCTCGAAGAGATGGTGGATAAAGACGGCAAGCTCCTCAAGCAAAACACCCACTTCACAGAAGGGAAGCTCGACAAGACCCACTATGCGGTCATGCGCAACCTCTACTACCTCTGGACGGTTGAGCGCGTTGGCGTGCTGTTCCAGCAGAAGTCCGTTGACGGCAAGGATTGGTACAACATGGGCGCTCGGTTCCTGTTGGCCAGTCAGCAGCCCGACGGCTATTGGAACGACGGCAACTACTGGGGGAGCAGGGAGATGACCGATACTTGCTTTGCGTTGCTCTTCCTCAAGCGTTCCAACCTCGCCAAGGAGCTGACGCGCAAATTGCCGTCATTCCAACTCGGCGGCGACGGGAAGTGAAGGCCGCGACCCCTCAAGGCGAATGGGAACAGGCTTCGCTTGTCACAAACCAGCATCTGACATAGCGAGTGTAAAACAATAACTCCGCAGTTTTCAAGATGGCCCCGTTCACGGGGCTTTCCGCGTAGCGGTGTAGGCCCGGCGTTTACGCCGGGTGATCGGAATCTGACAATTCTCTGTTAGTAGCCCCGTTCACGGGGCTTCTCGCAGTTGAGCTTAAGCTGTGAGAGCTGCCGCGGAGTAAGACGGCTCAAGCCAAATAACGAGAAGCCCCGTGAACGGGGCTGGGGAACACACTCTTCGCCCAAATAACCCGCCGTCAATGGCGGGCCTTCACCGCTACGCGGCAAGCCCCGTGAACGGGGCTTACAGGACGGCTCAGGACATCTGTCCTGCATTGTCGAAACTGCGGACTTATTGTTTTACAGGCGCATAGAGTGAAGTTACATGACCAGGGATCATGTCAGTGACCGGATCGACGAACTCTTCCAACACTGCAAATGGGAGAAGGCACGCAAGCTGCTCGAAGAGGAGCGAGAAAAGCACCCGCACAATCACTGGCTGCTTACGCAACTGGGCGTTACGTTCTACGAACAGCTATCAAACGGTGTCCACCGGCACGGGCACGAGTTCACACGCTGGGGCGACGGGCGGCGGCACCAGTTCCAGTCGGGGGCGCGGCACATCTTGCAGTTTCTGGATCGGGCCGCGGTAGAGATTCCATGCCCAGTTCCACCCCTTCGCGATGGACTTTACCAGGCCGGCCATTCCGTAGACCTGGTACATGACCCGGTAACTCCAGAGCGGGTCTTTCCAGTTGGCAATGGCCCGAACGAAACTCAGCGGATTGTAAAAGCTGGCGTAGGCCAGGTAGATGTTCATTTGCCTCATCCACGGACGGGAGTCGTGGGTGGCGACGCAATGATTGCCGTCAAATTGGTAATCCTCGACCTTGCGCTTACCGGCCTGGCCAATGACCATGCCGGTCCGGAAAGACTCCTCGTAGCCCTTGCTGCCTACCGACGGCGTCAGGATCGTCACCTGGAGGCTTATGGATCCCGATTGGCGCAGGTATTTGACCTGGTTAAGGAGGCCGCTGAGATTGCCCTTGCTGGTCAGCGGTTGACCGTCATGATGTGCATCATCATGGTCATGGGACAAATGCCGTAAGCCCTGAGCAAGTCGAATAGTCTCCCGGTCTTTTCCTCGTTTTGTCCTTTCTTGATGAGTGCCGGTGTCATGTCTTCAATGCCAAACCAGATGGGCGCAGGCCGCCGTCGCGGCACAAAGGCAAGAGGTCCTGGTTCTTGAAAACGTCGTACTCGGTGGCCTCGGTGCCGAAGAAAATGCTGTCACGGAACGGCTTGCCGCCGACCTTGCCCTTGCTCAGAACGCCGAAGACTTCCTCGACCGTTTCCCGGCTGTTGAAGAAGTTGTCGTCGGTGCCGAAGAAGGCATCGATATGGGTGCGTTCCGCGATCTTCTCCATCTCATCACGAAGGCGTTCGGGGCTTTTGCAGCGGAAGGTGAACTGATTGTAGGCCGGGATGGGGCAATATGGACAATGGAACTTGCAACCGTGGGTCGTCACCAGCGAAACCATGCTGGCGTAGCGGTAGAGCTTGGCCACGTCGATCGGCTGCCGGGACAGGGTGCGGCGCTGGTGCGGCGGTTCGAGCAGCCCGAGACTCACAAGCGGATGAGGGAGTTCGTCCAGGTTGCCGACGAGCCGTTGCACGCCGGTATCAATGAGCCGGCTCAGCGGCGCCTGTTCATCGCCCTCGCGGAAAACCAGGCCGGGGATGTCATCGAGCAGACCCGATCGGCGCAGACGGTGGAACGTCTTGCGCAGATGTTCGCCCCGGCAGCGGTGCTCCATGATGCGGTCGAGTAATTCCAGGGCGACGAATTCCTCGCCCGTGACGGCGACATCGGCGCTGTACTGATTCCCAGGCCCGCAGCCGAAGAAGTCCCACGGCTCATAGATGGCCTTGGCGCCGCCGGCCAGGATAAGCGGCCGGTCCTCGCCCAGCCGATAGGCATCGGCGATCAACTCGTAGGCACTGGCGCTGTGGATTTGCATGCTGGAAACCAGCAGCAGTTGCGGCGGCTCGCCATCCATGCGCACTTCGCTCGGCCGCAAATTCCGGTTCCATTGCCGCTGCACGATGCGCAGCCTGGTGAAGCCCGCATTGTACAGGGCGGCAGCTATGGCGCGCGGTCCCGCGGTCAGAAGATTCATGTCGGCGAAGAGGTACGGTCCCAGTCGCGTGCGCCAGTCGAAGGCGTAGCAAACGAGAACAGGAACCGAGGCGTTATCTGCGTTGGCCCTCAGATGGCTCTCCATCTCCAGATACTGGCCGGGCTTGGTATAGCGATCATTCTTGGCTCGGCTCGGCAGTTCCATGTGTCAACCTTTCTGTTGATTGCTTGGCATCCCCTGGCGTCCTATTCGCGTTGCAAAGCTGGGAATGTCAGCCATTCGGTGAGGGTCCAGACATGATCGGCCAGACCCGCGGCCATTGCTGGCGTCCGCTCCTGCCATCCTCCTTCGCTGTCACGCTGACGCAGGGTTCGCACCGGCCAGCAGAAGTTGTAGCTGTACATCGTGAAAT
>CAWDRY010000039.1:0-21841 GCA_963804745.1 uncultured Gemmataceae bacterium | reverse complement strand
CCAGATCATGGACACATCTGCTTATTTATCAATCGCTTGTGGATTCTTGACTGTTGCCGGGCGAGAGATGTGGCAACGATGATTTTCCGGTCTTGATCCCAAGGGACGGGAAACAGCAACTGAAACTTGCTGCCCTGAGCCAGGAAATGCCGGCGTTCTTCGGAGGCGCCGCCCCGCGAACGCTCCTTAAGGAGAGCGGCAGAAGATAATTTACCATCCCTTGCTCACGCTTCGGGCCAGTGTGACACTGGCCCGAAGTGTGAGCGAGGGATGGTATCACTTGCCGCACGCCTAAAGCAGTGGCCGCCTCGGTTGCCCAGCGTTTTGGTCTGCCGATGTGTGATTTAGGGCAGCCTGAGATCGAGTTTAACACCCCCGCCTTTCTTCTCGCTCATTTCGATCAATCCCTTGACCTTGTTGCGGTACTTTTCCGGCACCTTGTCCATGCTTTGATACGTGTTGGTTTCGGCACCGTCCTGCACGCGGATTTCGCCGAGCTTGGTCTTGCCATCCTCCGTGGTGCTGGTGATGGTGATGGTGAGTGCGCCTTCGTGATGAGTGGTGGTTACGTTGCCGTCACGGCGAGTGACCGTGGTTGTCAGCACTCCCGGTGCGTTGCCCAGCAAGCCCTGCCCAGGCTGAATGGGCGGGATGTTGATGCGCGGAAGGCGCCGACCAGGCAATTGCTCCGGCTTGGCCTCGGGGAGTTTCAGTCCCTTGACCGTCTCCTTCTTGCCCTTGCGCAAGACGGTGGCAATCACCGCAGTGTCGGGCTTGATGTCGTCCATGATCTTGACGAATTCGCGCATGTCGTTCGGCACGGGCTTGCCGTTCAACTCCAGCAGGATGTCGTTGGGCTTCAACCCGGCCTTGGCGGCGGCGGAATCGGCTTCGACTCGTTCCAGCACCAGGCCCTGGCCCTTGGGCAGGTCGAGTTGTTCGGCGAGGACGTCGGCCGGCTTCGAGAGGACAACACCAAGACGGCCCTCGTGCGGCCGGCCAAAGGGGAAGCCGGGTCCGGCGATGCCGCCGGGTCGGCCTTGCAACTGGCGGATCTCGTCCACGGCCTTGCGCATCTCCTCCTGGGCCTTCTGCATCTCCTTGCGGAACTGTTCCACCTGTTGTGGATCAACCGAGCCGGGCAGCTTTTTGATCAGGTCGTCCAGGTCCGGGAAGCCCGGCGGCAGATCGGTCTTTTTGGGTTGATCCTTTTTTGGTTCTTCTTTCTTGGGTCCTTCCTTCTTAGGTTGTTCGGCCTCCGAAACCGGCGCTGCCTTCACCGAAGGTGAGATGACCACCAGGGCGGCGGTCGTCGCGCCAATGAGTGTCCATGCCAGCCACAACGTTGGTCCGGCTTTGCGAGTTGAATGAAACATGATTAGCCTCCTCTGAAATATAGTTATTGTTTTTCCCTCGTTCCCACGATCTTTCGTGGGAACGCACGCATCTTACTTTTGAGTCTTAGCAGGTTAAACCCCCGCGCTCGCCTATCGGCTCGCGGCTAAACGCTAAACGCGAGTTTGAGTCTTAGCAGGTTAAACCCCCGCGCTCGCCTATCGGCTCGCGGCTAAACGCTAAACGCGGAATCGTTCAACGCTCCTTGGAGAAGAAACCGGCTGCCGCCTGACGATTATCGTTGGCCCATTGGAACCTTGTCACTCATGTCGATCAGCTTCTTGACTTTGTCCCGGAGCTTCTCCGGGACATCGTCCACGCTTTCATACTTGTGGACGCCGCTGGTATCGCCAATGTCAATGCTGCGGACCTTGAGCTTGCCGTCCGCGACAGTGCCGGTGATGCCGATGTTTAACCTCCCTTCGTTGTGGCGCACTATGACCTGGTCGCCGCTACGAGAGAAGCTGGTGGACGTGCTGCCTTGCCCGACAATATGAGGCGGTCTGGCTTCCGGCAGCGCTGCGATTTTAATCGTTTCTTTCTTGCCCTTGCGTTTGACGGCCAGTTCCACAGCTGCGTCCGCCTTGATGTCACCGATCAGCTTGGAAAGCTCGCGCGGCTCGTTGGCAACAGCCTTGCCGTTCACTTCCAGAAGTACGTCGTTGACCTTCAAGCCGGCCTTGGCGGCGGGAGAATCGGGCTGAACGTGTTCGATGATCAGACCCTGCCCCTTGGGGAGATCGAGCTGGTCGGCAAGCACGTCGGTTGGCTTGTCAACCCGGACGCCGAGTCTGGCCTCCTCATGCCGGCCGGTTTGGATCATCACGCCGGGAAACCCGCCCGGTCCGCCGACTATTTGTGGCGGCAGCGGCGGGATGCCGCCGGGAAAGGGCTGCGCGCCTGGGAACTGCCATTGGCCGCCCTGCATACGCTGTACCTGATCCGTGATTCTGCGGATTTCATCGGTTGCCTTCTGTTGTTGTTCCCGCGCCCTGACGAATGCGTCGTGAGCTTGTTGGATCTGTTGCAGGAGCTGCGCCGTGCCCTGCCGCGTCTCCGGCATTTGCTCGACCAGTTTGCGCATCTCCTCCATCGCCTTGTGTTGTTGTTCCTGGGAGCGGCGAATCACATCCTGGGCTTGTTGAATACGGTTCTGCACGTCCGCGGGGTCGATCTCACTGGGCGCGGCCTGATCCTTGCCGTCTTTGTCCGCTGCCTCGGCGCGAATGCCGATGCCGGCTGCGAGCACGGCCAGAGCCAGCAAGATGACGGCAGCTGCCAGCGTTCGCAGAGCCGGACAGCGTTTTTCAACAGGGCTGAAAGATTGCAGTAACATAGTCACCCTCCAATACGGAGTGAGTGGTGAGTGGTAAGTGGTGAGTGGTAAAGACCGGCCGGTCACCACTCACCACTCACCACTCACCACCTTTAAAAGATCCGATGAATGTCCCGATGCGCCGATCGTGCCGATCGGCACTGCCGGGTCCTTTGCTCTCCTATCGGCCCACCTTGCGGCGGCGGGCGTCGGCGATCAGGGCGTGCAGGTGTTCCAACTCCTCAGCCGAAATGCGTTCGGCCCGCAACAGGCTGCACACCAGTTGCGAGGCGGCACCGTCGAACACCCTGTCGAGGAACCGAGCTGCGCTCTGATCGCGGCTGAAGCGTGGAGTGTAGACGAAAGTTCGCTCCTCGACGTGGTGAGTGACAAGGCCCTTCTTGTCCATGATGCGCAGCAACGTCTGTATGGTGTTGTAGGCGAGTTCCTCATTCTTCGCCAGGGAGCGATGCACTTCGCGCACGCTGCTCGGCCCGCGTTCCCAGAGCAACTTGAGGATTTCCAACTCGCGACGGGTTGGGGTTGGCATTTCTTCCACGGTCTGGCTCCATTAAGTCATTAGTCATTAGTCATTGGTCATTAGTAGTTGGCCGGTATCTCCCTCGCTAATAACTAATGACTAATGACTCATGACTCATCCCGAAAGATTAAAGCCTAACAGGTTAGGTATTAAACTAGCTTATTGTTGTGCTGTCAAGTGTTTTCTTCTGGTGTGCGACATAGCCACTTGCATTCGCGCCTCTTTCCTATTACAAAGGATAGAGACACTTTTCCGGTACGTTTAGCCAGGGATCAGCACACATGGCACTTCTAGTTCGCATTTATTACAACGCCGTCTTTGGAGCATTGGGTGGGCTGATGGCCTGGCTCCTGATCGGCGTTCTGTTGAAAGCAACAGGGCATCAGCCTCCCGACGTAGTGCAAGGCGCCGCCCAAGGGATTTTAGCCGAGTACCTGCCGTTGCTCCTTTACGGAATTGTTGAAGGCATTATCATCGGCGGCAGCATTGGTTTCTTCGTGGTCAGCGTGGACGGCTTTCGCGACGGTTCCTGGTTGCGCTTCAACCGCCTGGCCACCTACGGCCTAATCATCGGCGCCATGGGGGGAGCGATCGGTTTGCCCCTTGCGGAGTTTGTCAACACCATTGTCATCCCCTGGATCGGCGAGCCGATAAGCAAGACGAATGTTTCCGTCGGGAAAGCCCTTCTCGACATGCTCGTTTTCGGCGTTTGCTGGACTCTGGTCGGCTGCGGAGTCGGGGTCAGCGAAGGAATCGCGGCGCGGTCGTTCGGCAAGTTCAGCTACGGAACGATAGGCGGGGCCATCGGCGGTTTCATCGGCGGCGGCTTACATTGCTTCTTTCTGATGCTCAACCTGTACTATACAACCCATCAGGACATCGCGCAGAAGGCCTCGATGAGCGATTCCTTTGAACGAGGCTGGTGCGGCCTCGGGCTGGTCATCGTTGGAGCGTGCATCGGCTCCCTGACTGCCCTGGTGCAAGGAGTCATGCAGCCGGCGTGCGTCAAGGTGCTGCGCGGCTGGCAGGAAGGACGCGAGTATCCGCTCATCAAGATGGCCAGCCTCCTCGGCCGCGAGGAGCACGCCGACATCGCTCTGTTCCGCGACATGAAGGTGGAAAAGCGGCACTGCTTCATCAATCGTGTCGGCGACCGATTCTATCTCCAAAACAACAACGCACCGCCCGAATACACGCTGGTCAACGACGAAAAGATTCGCCAGGAAGTGGAGTTGAAGGAAGGCGACAAGATTCAGCTGGGTAACATTTTGCTCCGTTTCCATGCCCGCGCCGCCGTAAACCGGCGCAAGTTCGTGGGTGGGTATCAGAGACCGAAGACGGAAATCACCGGCAAGCGACCGGGGTGGTAAGCAGAAAGGATGAAGGATGAAGGATGAAGGATGAAGGATGAATCAGAAAGTCCGAACCCGCAGCGAAAGCAAGGTTAGTCGCCACCCTTGCTTACGCTGAGGGCTCGGACAAGATTCATCCTTCATTCTTCATCCTTCATCCTTAGCAATTATGGCTCATTTTGTTTGTCCGCGGTGTCAACGGGCCAATCCTGGTGTAGCGGTTTTCTGCTATTACGATGGGGCCGAGTTGCGCCCCGTCGGGGGGGGGCGGTCCGCCAGTACACTGCCGCGTGAATTTGTCTTTCCGTCGGGCCGGCACTGCAAGACGTTCGATGATTTTGCCCAGGGCTGCCATCAAGAGTGGGACGCAGCCCGTGATCTGCTGCGCCAGGGAGTCTTTGCCCAGTTCCTGGCCAATGCCGGCCGGCTCGACCTGGCCAAGGCGGCCAAAGAATCGCAAACGCAATCACCCGATCCCGATATTGCCCTGCACGCCTTCATCGGCCGGTTACCCATCAGCCAGTCGGGTGGGCCGCGGCTCGATCTGAAGCCGCGGCGGTTGATTCTGGGAGCTTTGCGGGCCGGTGACTCGCGCAAGGTTCAGTTGAGCGTGTCCAACCTGGGCAAGGGGATCCTGCAAGGCACGCTGAAGGTGACCGAGGGGAGCAAGTGGCTGCACGTGGACGACGGTTCTGGCAACGGGCAGTGCATGCTCAAGGTGCCGCGCCAGCAGCAAATCAAGTTGCGCATCGACACCCACGGGCTGGCGGCGCCGCAAACTTACAGCGCAAACTGACCGTCATCACGAACGGCGGCATCGTCGAGGTGCCGGTTCGCCTCGACCTGACTGCTCATCCTTTCACCAAACAACCGTTTCAGGGCGCAGGGCACCCCGCGTGAGATGGCCGAGCGGATGCGCAAGAATCCCAAGCCAGCCGTTGCCCTTCTCGAAAGCGGCGAGGTGGAACGGTGGTTCCAGGCCAACGGCTGGACCTATCCGGCCCGGGGGCCGATTGCCAAGGGTGTGGCGGCGGTGCAGCAGTTCTTTGAAGGCATGGGCCTGTCCAAGCCGCCACAGCTGCAACTTTCGGAAACCGAAGCCCGCTATTCATGCCGCTACCCGGAGGTTGCACGTGGTCAGGTCACGCTCCGCACCGCGGCCAAGAAGTGGGTCTATGCCCATGCGGACAGCGAGGCTTCCTGGCTGCGCGTGACGACTCCCAGCGTCAGCGGGCCGCAGCAGGCGGTTATTCAGTATGAGGTGGATACCAGCCAGCTGGAAAGCGGCGGCCTGCATGAGGGGGTCGTCAAGCTTGTCGCCAACGCCGGGCAAAAGCTGAACCTGCGTGTTCGCCTGGATGCACGCCGGCCACAAGAGTCGATTGTGGGCAAGATGCTGCATCCCATCATGGTCGGAGCCATCCTCGGTTTTGTGTATCGTGCTTTCTTGACCTTGACCGCGGACATCTGGGGCCGGCTGATCATGGGACCCGGTGGCTCCATTCGTGAGATGCTGGCTAATTCCGACCTGTGGAAGAAACTCCTTCCCGGCATTGCCGGCGCGACTGCCGAGGCTTCCCGTGTTGTGCCAGGGGCGACTCCCGAGTGGTGGGCACACGAGAAATTCTGGGGCGGACCTGAACCATTCGGCCCATTCGTCGGGCTACCAGCACCTTTCGGAGATACTGCATTCACTTTCAGTTTTGTGCTGGTGACCTGGTGGGTGGGGACGATCATGGGAGTCGTACTTGCCTGGCGGCGTGGCGGCCGTTCTTATGACGTGATTTATGGTGCCGTCGCGGGCACCGTGGGGGGCCTCGCCTTCGGCGCCACAATAGCCTGTTTGATGCCGCTGCTCGATCCTGTGGCATGGGGGTTTTTCCGCCTCAACGCAGGCGACAGAGGAGAGGGCGGTTCGCTTATGGGTTGGACGGCGATGTGGATCGTATGGACCGTTGGATTGTGGGTCCTCCAGGGAGGGGCGGTTGGCTTTCTCCTCAGTCTGCTGGGGCGGCGCGGCCGTCAGCTGCTCGGTTTCGTCGGCGGGCCTATTTCCTGGCTGCTCGGGCTGTTTGGCTTGAAAGGTGCGTCCGGATATATGGCGATGCAATAATTGTTACCGGTTTATGAGAAGACGGGAGGAATTGTTTTACTCTCCAGGCGGCGACATTTATTATCAAGAGGAACTTTGTCAGGGAAATTCCGTCAAAGCAACGGAATGGGCACTTCCACCGCGATGCCGTCTGATGAAAGGGGAAATATAGGTCTGCTGTCGTGATTGTTCTTGCCATTGAACAAAACAGCTGTAAAATTTTAGTTAATCGTCGCCTTCCCTGTTGCTACCGGCTTTGCGGTATGCTAAAACCAAACTATCTGGGTGGTGTATGTGTGCCAATCCCAGGAGGGGGTTGAGAACCACCTCGCTCCATTTCCATCACGGATTGATGGTCCGTCGCACCAAGGAAAGAACTAACTAGATTTGCGGATTCCGGGCTGTAAGGCATCGCGCTTCCCAGTCCAGCCGCCGCTGTTTCAACCCTACTATGAGGAGGTTTCCTACGAATGCCGGCCAAGATTCACATTGAACGTATGATGTACCGCAGCAGTATTGCGGTCCCAGGCCAAAGTGCCGCCAGTTACTGCCTGGTCAAGCTCATCCCCAGCGGCGAAGGAGCCAGCAAGCCACTCGGCCTCAATCTGGCCCTGGTGCTGGATGTGAGCGGCTCGATGTACGAAGAAGATGGCACCGGTACCAGCCGTCTGGCTCGTGTCCAGAAGGCGGCCAAGGCAGCCATCGGTAAACTCAAGCCCAACGACAACCTGGCAATTGTCGCCTTCGCGCACAATGCTCAGGTGATTCTCCCAACCACCAAGTTGTCCGACAAGGCCAAGATCGAACAAACCATCGACAACGTCGACCGGTTCGATGTCGATCCAGGTGGCACGGTGATGGACCAGGGGATTGGTCTCGCCATGGAAGAAGTCGGAAAGAACACCGGCAGCGGCCGGTTGTCTCAGCTCGTGGTCCTGACCGACGGCGAGACGTCCGGCGAAAGCGTCTGCCGCGAGTTGGCCAAGAAAGCGGCCGAAAAGAAGATTCACTTTACGATCATGGGCGTCGGCACCGAATGGAACTCCAGCCTGATCAAGGACCTGGCCAAGGTCGCCGAGGGCAAGTGGTACTACATCGACGTGTCCAAGGCCGAGGAAACCCAGGACGTGTTCGTCGAAGAGTTTGAAAGCCTTGCCTCAGCCGCTTTCAAGGACGTGGAGATGCACTTGCGGCCGGTCAAAGACGTCAAGGCGAAACGCTTCCGCGAGGTCATGCCCGAGATCAAGGAATTGAACGTCACGGAGCCGGAGGAGCGTCACCTGGTCGGTCAGCTCGGAACCCTGGAGCACGACAAGGCGCAGCGCTATATTATCGACCTGAGCTTGCCCAAGAAGCCGGACGGCAAGTTCGCCATTGCCCAGCTCGAGATCACCTTTGATACGGGCACGGGCAAGCGCGAGTCCACCGGCCAGATACCGCTGGAAGTGCAATACTCGGCTCAGCAGGGTTACATCAATGCCGAGGTTGCGCGGCACATCGACGAAGTCCAGATCTTCGAGATGAACAAGAACCTGCAGCAGGCCATCGCCTCGGACGACAAGGCCAAGATCAAGGAAGTGGCCCAGCAGATCGAGAAAAAGGGCGAGGTCATGGGGCCACGGGCCGCCAAGAAGACCATGTTGGCCAAGCAAGTTCTTTCGGAGTTGAACGCCGGCGGCCGCGTCTCGCGCAAGACTCAGCTTGCCGTGGACGACGCTGCTCGTCTGGCGGCAGAGAGTTAAGTGTCTTCGACCTCGTTCCCACGGTCTCCGGGAACGAAAGGGAATTATCCCCCTTCGGCCATCAGCGTGATGACCGAAGGGATTTTACAATGTCGAGTAACTGGCCTGCTGGCCTGTACCTGCGCGTCAGCAGTGGGTCGATGGTTTCACATGGTTGGCACATAGCCGAATATCTTGAGGGTTTTCACACATGCTTCAATGTCCATTCTGTCATTTTAACAACGAAGATGGGGCTCTCTTCTGCGAACAGTGCAAGTCCGATCTGGCAGGCGCTCCGCCCGCCGCAGCGGTCGTGGCAGTCGCGGAAGCAGCCCCGGTAGTCGAGGCTGTCCCCGAGGCGGCGGTTGCGGTTGCCGAGCCTGTCGCTGCGGCCGCAGTGGCTGCTCCGGCAGCTCCCGCGGCTGCTCTGCCCGCCGGAGCACAGCCCAAGCTCAAGGTCACCCGTGGTCTGAAAATCGGCCAGGAGTATCCGATCTACGAGGGGCACAACTTCATCGGCCGCGCCGATGAAAAACCGGTTGATGTCGACCTCGAAGATCAAGAATCTCCCGACCGGGTTTGGTCTTCCCGCCAGCACGCTGTCGTCACGTTCGAGAACAACGGGCTGGTGATCGAAGATCTGAATAGCTCCAACGGGACCTTCGTCAATCGCAACCGGATTCATCCCGGCCAGAAGACGCCGCTCAACGTCAATGACATCGTTCAGGTTGGCACTGTCCAGCTCAAGGTTGTGGTCTAGTTGCGATCACAACATCGGCGAGCCGTGGGACGTAGCCACCGGGGCATGCGCTTCGGCCAGGGTGGCTTACGCCTCAGCGCTCACCGGTATGAACAGGGCTTCGGCTCCCCGGTTGGAAATTTTCACTGGGGTGCCGATGCTTTTTGCCCTTCACAGAATACAATTCCTCCGTGGTGGGCTTGGCTGGGAATCAGGGGCTGGGTAACCAATCCAAACTGTACCATGAGTGGAAACATGGAACCCCACCACCCTTTTTTGGTATGGTGAATTGTGATTACCGGGTCCTGAGGCCAGCACCGAGAAGCAGACATGCCGCAAGTGATCAGCTGCCCACATTGCAAGAATTCGATGCAGGTCCCGGACAATGCCGTGGGCAAGCAGGTCCGTTGTCCCAATCCGAAATGTCAGAAAGTGATCATGATCGGCGCGGCCCCGGCGCTGCCGCTGCTGCTGGAGCTCGTCCGGCGGCTCAGGCTCCTTCTCGTTCCATCCAGGCGGCGCCGCCACCAAGCAGCAAGCCCTCACCTTCGGGGACACCGACGGTATGCCCGGCCTGCAAGGCAAAACTCCTCCCCGGCGCCATTGCTTGCATGGATTGCGGCTATCTGCTCCAGAGCGATAGCAGCTCGATGGAGATGGAAGGGCCGCCCAACCTTTGTCCCAACCCGGCCTGCGGCGTGGCCAATCCTCCGGGCGAACGTGCCTGCCAACGTTGCACCACGCCGCTGCGCTATCCGACGGGGACCATGTTGTACAACCGCTACCGGATCGACAAGCACCTGGCCGACGGCGGTTTCGGACAAGTCTATATGGGAACCGATACCAAGGGCGGCAATCGCCCGGTGGCCATCAAGGAAATGATCTGCGGCGATCCCCAGGAGTTCAAGATCCGGCTGAACTTCTTCCGTCGCGAGGCGGCCATTCTGCGCGATCTGCAAACTCTCCCCACAGTCCCGCGCGTTTTCGATCTGATCGAACAGGGCCAGACGGCCCATCTCATCCTGGAATTTATTCGCGGGCAGGACTTGCTCAAGCTGATGGAAGGCAACAACAACAAGCCGTTCAACCTGGAGCAGGTCGTTGAATGGGGCAAGAATGTTTGCGACGTGCTTACCCACATGCATAACATGTCGCCACCCCTGGTTCACCGCGACCTGAAGCCCGACAACATCATGCTGCTCGAGGACAAGCGCTCGATCAAGATGATCGACTTTGGCACTGCTCGCGATCTCGGCCGCACGCAGAAGGAGCAAAAGGCGCTCAAGACAAAGGTGTACACGGAAGGTTATGCGCCGCCGGAGCAAATCCTGGGCAAGCCGGAACCGCGCAGCGATCTTTTCGCCCTGGCAGGCACTCTGTATCATCTGATTACCGGCAAGGCCCCCGAAGGATTTTACACGGCGCGGGAGCTGGAAGAGCAGCTCAAGAACGCCAACGGTCCTCTGCCGGCCGACCAGCGCTGGTTTTTCGACTTGCTCAAGATCAACCTCTCCGAGGACCTGAACGACCGTTATTTTACCGCCCGCGAGTTCAAGGCAGACCTGGAGCGGCGGCGCGTGACCAAGGAGGTGCTCTGCCCCAGCTGCAAGCAGGTCAACAAGGTGCGGGAACCCTATTGCGCCAAGTGCGCCGTGCCGCTTACGGACAAAATGCCGCCTTGCCAGCAGTGCGGCAAGGAGAATCGCATGGGCAGCCGGTGCTGCATCCATTGTGGAAATCGTTTGCGCTAGACCCTTTCTGTCTCCCGAATTTATCCCGGCGACAGCGAGACATCAACCAGACAATCACTGTTTCAAGGACCCTTGCATGTCAACCAATCCTTCCGATCCGAATGCTTCACGGCCTGGTGGACTTCAATCCATGCTGGCTCGACTGCGTGGTATGGCTCAGGCAGTTGCACCAGCTGCGGAACTGAGCAGCGAGGATCTGGCAAACGGGGACACTTCTGCTCCACAGGAAGCCGCGCCGGCAGATGTGGCCGTGGCACCAGCGGTGTCAGGTGGACCTTGTCCCCTGTGTCTGGCCCCGCGGAAAGCCGGGCTGACTTATTGCGGCGACTGTGGCTACTTCTTTCCGGCGGGCGCGGCACCTGTTGCCGCCGCGCCGGCCGCGCCGGGTGGACGGATCAAGGGCCGTTATGTGCCGGGCGCAGCCATAACCGAGCGCTGTGGCATCGCTCGCTTTCGTGGGACAGATTACGGGGCGTCAGGCTCCGCATCTGGAGTCCCTGTCACTGTTGTGCGGGCGCCGGCAGCTCAGTCGCCAGAGAAAAATTCCGCCCCCGCAGCAGCTGTTTCGCCGGAAGACGAGTTCATGCCCAGCTTCGACGACGTGCCTGCGTCCGCCGAGATAGCCACGGCGCTGCCTTCAAGCTCAACCGCCTGGCCGAGCATCGGCTGGGAGCGGGCATTGCTGGACAAGGTCGAGCATCCCGGGTTTCCCGCCTGGCTGGACAACTTCGTGGAAGGCGGCTTCGAGTACCTGATCGAGGAAGTGCCGGCTGGCCAAGCGCTGTGGGAGTGCTGGGATTCCCCAGATGCTACGGTCGCCAGCCGCTGGGGGTGGCTCAAGCAGGTGGCCGAGGCATTGCGGAAATTGCACCAGAGCGGCGCGATGCTCGAGGCAATCAAGCCGAGTCTCGTAACCATCGCTCCAGACGGACAGGCACGATTGAATGAGCTTTCCGACCTTCTGCCACTGCCTCTGCCTCCCGATCCCCCCGTACGCGGCACTTTCTACACAGCACCCGAGCTGGCGGCCTGCGCCAAGAACGTGGACGCCCGTGCCAGTCTTTATAGCTTCGGCGGGATGATTTACGCATTGCACGAGGGCCGCGAGTTGGCGGAGATGGATTTCGAGCGTGCCGGCAGCCCCAAGCCTGTCCTGGCACGCTACCCGGACATTCATCCCTTGCTGTTCCGGCTCTTGACCAAGACTTTCATGCGCGATCCCGGCTTCCGTTTCCCCAGCGATGAGGCCGGCCGGCAAGATCCCACCGGCTTCACCGAATTGATCAAAGTGCTGGAGTTGTGTGCGCGCACCATGGACCTGGTTCGCCTCGACATCGCTTCCTGGACCACCACAGGC
The DNA here is from genome assembly GCA_963804745.1 of uncultured Gemmataceae bacterium. Classification (GTDB taxonomy): domain Bacteria; phylum Planctomycetota; class Planctomycetia; order Gemmatales; family Gemmataceae; genus CAWDRY01. Next base: position 9,578 of record CAWDRY010000039.1, on the reverse strand, counting down.
ATTGTTCGCACCGGGAACGAGGACGCATTTGCCCTCATCCACTCCGTCGAATCACGGCAAGACGACCTGCGCGATTCGGCGCTCATTTTCCTGGCGGACGGCATGGGCGGCTATGAAGCAGGCGAGGTGGCCGCCGCCATGTGCATGCAGATTTTGCGCAAGAACTTGCTGGCGCTCAAGCCGTTCAGCACCGCCGGCGGGCAGTCCGCTCTGCCGGCCGACCCGAAAGCGCCTGGACATGCCGGCTGGGAACCGCTCGACGTTGACATCTGCAAAAAGAACATTATGGCCGCCTTGAAGGATGCCAACAAGCAAATCTATACGGCATCCAAGGTTGGCGGCGGCCGCCGGATCATGGGCTGCACCTGCGAGGTTGTCTACGTCGACGGCCGCAACGTAGTCGTGGGCCATGTCGGCGACAGCCGCACCTACCACTTCAGCCAGGGCCGGGTGATTCAACTGACACGCGATCAAACGCTGGTCAACCGGCTGGTGGAGCTGGGGACCCTGACGCCGGAAGAGGCTGAGGATCATCCCCGCAAGAACGAGCTGCAGCAGGCGGTCGGTGGTCAGCCCGACGTCGAGCCGGGGTTGTATCACGCCACGTTGAAACAGGGTGACTGGATCGTTGTCTGCTCCGACGGCCTCACCAACCACGTTACCAGCGACATGCTCCGGGAGATGCTCCAGATCGAGGCGGGGTCCGCCGAAATGGCCGCACGGCGCCTGACGAACCTGGTAAATATCAACGGCGCAACCGACAATTCCACTGTGGTGGTCATCCGAGCGTCGTGACAGTTGTTGTCGGTCTGTGAAATTCCTATAATAAGTTTGCTTTCATAAAACGCAAAACATGGGGCGTATTTTACCAGGTTCCGTTACCTCGCTGGGTGAAGCATCCGAATGGACGAACTCCACCACGAATGCGGGATTGCCGCGATTTATCACCTTCTCAGTCCGACTCCATCGCGGCTGGCGCCGCTGGCGGGACAGGAGCAAGTCTCCCGGTTGATGCCGCGCATCCTGCTCGATTTGCAAAACCGTGGCCAGCTGGCTTCGGGTTTCTCGACGTTCAATCCCCACCGTGAGCAGATCCTCACCACCTACAAGCAGATCGGCACGGTCATCGAGGCTTTCCGCCTCAACCACCAGGCCAAGTATGACAGCATCATGCGTGAGTATGCCGGCCGGGCGGCGATCGGCCATGTTCGCTATGCCACGTGCGGTCCGAACGACCGGAGCTATGCCCAGCCGTTCGACCGCCATCACGGCTGCAAGTGGAAATGGTTCAGCTTCGCTTTCAACGGTCAGCTGGCCAATTACGCCGAGCTGCGCGACTACCTCCTGACCCTGGCCGACTACCACCTTACGCGCGACACCGATACCGAGGTCATTCAGCACTATCTCGGCCACGAATTGCGTGGCGATGATCGTCCCAACCTCGTCGAGGTGTTCGCCAACCTCTGCCAGAAATTCGACGGGGCGTACAACATCGTCTTCCTCAACGCCCTGGGCGACATGGCCATTGTCCGCGATCCCAAGGGGTTCCGGCCGCTGTGTTACGCACAGGACGGCCCCTTGTTCGCCGCCGCCAGCGAAAGCGTGCCGCTCCTCAACCTCGGCTTTCAGGACGTGCGCTCGCTGGAGCCGGGCGAAATGATCATCATCCAGGACAACCGGATTCGCCACGAGCGCTTCGCCGCCCGGCAAACGAGCGCCCATTGCTTTTTTGAGTGGATCTACTTCGCCAATGTCGCCAGCACCCTCGACGAGCGCAGCGTTTACCTCACGCGCTCGGCCCTCGGCAAGGAGCTGGCCAAACAGGAACGCTCTCTGGGCAAGGTGCCGCTCGACAGCGACACGATTGTCGTACCCGTGCCCGACACCGGCAAGGCGGCGGCCGACGCCATGGCTTTTGAGCTTGGCGTGCCGTCGGTCGAAGGTCTGATCCGCAATCGTTACGTCGGCAGGACATTCATTGAAGGGCAAAACCGTGCCGAGCGCGTGCAGCTCAAGTACACGCCTCTGCGCGAAGTTCTGGCCGGCAAACGTGTGCTCCTGATTGAAGATACCATCGTCCGCAGCACGACGCTGAAGACGCTTCTGAACGACCTGCGGCGGCGCGGCGGCGCACGCAAGGTCCACGTCCGCGTGGCCTGTCCGCCGATTGTGGCGCCGTGCTTCTACGGCATCGACATGTCCACGGTTCGTGAATTGTTTGCCCAGCGCTTCATGCGTGGTGAACGCCCAACCGTCGCGGAACAGGATGCGATGGCCGCGGAACTCGGCACCGACAGCCTTTTCTATCTCCCTATCGAAGCCGTCGCCCGGTGTATCGGCCTCGATGCCTCCCGGTTATGCCGGGCGTGCATTACCGGACACTACCCGTCATCGACCGGCGAACGGCTCTACCAGCTCGCCTTGCGCAACCGCAACGGCAACAACAACAGTGCCCGCACTTACGAACTTGTGGAAGCCGGGGCAGGGGGGAGAGTCCAGTAGTCAAGTGCTTATACTCCGCCCGGTCTGGCCTGACACAAGCCTGAAGCGCAAGCGAAGGACTGACCTTCGCTTGCGCTTCAGGCTTGTGTCACTTGCCGCCAGGTGCAGTATGGTCTCCGTCCCGATCCGAAAGTTTCAAGTCTTCCAGCAGGCTCTGGCGCACATCGTCGCTCAGCGGCGGGCTTTCGTAATGGTAGGTTGGATTGCGCACTTCAAAGAGGGTTCGGTTGCGCGTCTCGGCCAGCAACCGCCGGCAGGCTGCCTCCACGGTGAACTGTACCCAGTGAGCCGCACCGATGCAGCGATCTTCCGGCCGGCATGTGAACAGGTCGGCGGGCAGACATTTGTCTCCGAGCCGGAAGCGTAATTCGTCCCCGCGCAGCGTTTGCCACGCGGCCAGCTCCTCGGCAAGGTGTTTCTCATCCTTCACGTCAATGAGGAACGCCGCCTGGAGCCGGTCTCGGCCCGGCAGCAGGCGGTTGTACAGATCCAGTTCCTGTTGCACGCGCGCCGGATCAGCCAGCCGGGCCACGCGCAGCACTTCCTGAACGCGGAACCACAGGGTCTGGCGATTCTCAAAGATGAGCGTGACGCGAGGCCCGATGCGCACCCGGCGATGGCGATCGACATAGCGCGTGAAGGAATCGAAGAACTCGCGGCGGCGGCCGGCGTATTCTTCCAGTGGCAGCAGATCGTCGTGGGTTAGCGGTCGCATCAACCTTCCCTGGTTCAGAAGATTAGGGCACACTGGCCCGAAGCGTTAGCAAGGGACACAGCCTCCCTCGCTAACGCTTCGGGCCAATGTTGCAAATTCACCTCGGGCTGTTCATTTCTCCGCCTTGGCCAGTTGCTGTGCAAGTTTCATTGTACTTGAATGGAGCATTGAAGCCACCTTCAAGGCTGGTTCTGCTCAACCACGCATTCATCAGGTATGATCGGCTTTGTAGCATCGATGCGCAACCACAGCAAGGCGGCGACAAGGTAGACGACGCCGTAAATCACGAAATTCATGTGGTAGCCGGGCAAGATGCCGCGCTCTTGTTCCATTTTGAGTTCGTCAGGCTGTATACCAAGCGCTGCAGCAAGGGCGAGCGAGCGAACCGTCCAGTATGAGATCGGTTATTACAAATGTCGCTGCGCCACCCAAGTTGCCGATCATGTTCATGCAACCGGCCACTATGGCCGAGTAGCGTTTGCCGACGTCCTGACACGTCGCCCATGCCGTACCCATCGCCAGGTCGCTCCAGAACCCTGCTAAAGAAATGGCCAAAACGAAGACAAAGACATCAAGTGCCGCTGCTGGCATGGCTGGCAAAACAGCCGGCAAAATAGCACAATGCACACAAGGAATAGCCCACCAAACCGAAAAGGCGCCTGCCCCATTTGCGGTTCCCCGTTCGCCGAATAAGACGGTCGGAGAGCCAACCGCCCAGGAAGCAAGTAGTTGCTCCCATAATCAGCGGCCCGCCCTTGTAGACCGACCCCAAGACCGACCCTTTGGGGACCCCATATTGTGTCTCCAGGAATTTCGGCAGCCCCATCATGTGGAAATACCATCCATAGGACACACAGAAGTACATGAGACAAAGGCACCAGAGGTTGGAACTTCGCAGCAGGCGGCCCCAGGGAACCTTGGCATGTCCCGCTTCCGTGTCATGGCGGCCTGCCTGGATCAGGGCCAATTCGGCCTTGTTGACTGTGGTTTTCTCCTCAGGCCGATTACGGAACCAGAATGCAAACGCCAGACACCAAACGATGCCAATAGCTCCGAAAGAATAAAAGGCCTGTCGCCAGTCCAAACCCGCTTTCTGCGTCACCAGCCACCATACGACCGGCGTCAAGCCGCCCATCAAGCGGCCTGACATCCAGATAAAGCCTTGAGCCAGGGCACGCTGCCTGTACGGGAACCAGTTGTGCAGTGCTCGCGTGATGTTCGGATAAGCGCCGGCTTCTCCCATGCCAAACAAGAAACAGACAACCACCATCACCAAGAACCCGCCTAATATGATCCCTCCGACCTGCAATCCCACCACTCCCGTCAATGCTGTGAAAAACGACCACCACAGCACAATCCGAATCAGGGTCTTGCGCGGTCCGAATACGTCGCCGAGCCAGCCTGTCGGCACTTCAAACAAGGCATAGGCAATGGCGAACGCCCACAAAAAACAGCCGAAATGCCACTCCTTGGTCAGCCCAAGGGCTTTTTCGATGTCCGTCCTGGACGAACCTAAGCAAGCTCGGTCCAGGTAGGTAATCATCGACAGGGAACAAGCAAACGCCAGCACGCCGTAGCGCACGTGAGATGCTGCCGTGGATTTGGATGATACAGCGGGGAGATCGGGATTCGTTTCGCCCACCAGTCACCTGCAAGAAGACATTAAGGAGGCCGAGGTTGATAGGTAGGGAATTCTAACAGGCTGGAGTGCGGACGGCCACTACGTTGCAGGGGTGCAGGACACGGTTTGCAACGGCGCGTGAAATACCCTGGAGGCTCTGTAGCCGAATTCGCTAGAATTCGGGGCCTGGGGAGAGACGCAGCCCCCGAATTCTGGTAGTGCCTGAGTATTGCGGTGCAAGTCTGCGTATCATGTCGGGTGCCATGCCCACGGCTTTGCGTGGGCATGGATGGGCTGTCAAAACATGACCACGCAAAGCCGTGGGCATGGCACCCACCACCCCATCCAGGGCAGCACCGCATTGTTCAGGCACTACCCGAATTCTGGCGAATTCGGCTACGTCGAGCGCAAACCATGTCCTGCACCCTGTTCATCCGGCCTGGATCGGCTTGGAAAAACTGTCACGATGGCGGTGCTGGCGGTACCGGCGCTGCCGGTGCTGCCGGCGATGTGGCCGAAGGCGGGGGAAGTGGAGCGGGGATGAACAGAACTCGGGGCAAGCCGTTCGGGTCAGGCCGGAGAGAATAGGCTCTGTCGGGACCGGACGGAACTTTGTGACTGCCCAAAGACCGAACGCTACCTCTACTGGGCTCGGGCCAGACCGTGATGACCTTGTCGCCGGGCAGGTTGATACTGACGCTTTTGCCGGGTTCCACCGAAACAGCACGGTCATTACGCAAAGTTCCCGCAACGATGTAGGAGGCTCGCAATATGACGCCATTGGGCGTGTCGTTGTTGACAAAAATGACCTCCGCTCGCACCGGGGCAGCGCCAAGGGCCAGAGCAAGAAATGCCAGCAGGCCGGGGCCGATTGTGCCAGAATGATGCAGAGAGATGGTCATAAATCACGCCGATCAGGGAGTTAACAATCCAACTGTTAACTAAACGCGGCAGACCTGCAAACTTGCGCCGCCATTCCACATTTTTCCGCTCTCAGTCGCATCCGCCTGCCGGTCCGAGGTAACGAATGACGCAATCCTTGGTATAACTTCGGATTACGCGCTGCAAATAGCTGGCCTCTGCATAGTTGGAACAAACGAGCAGAGATTGCTCAACGTCCTCCGGAGACTCATCATATCTGTGATCGGCTCTGACGTACAGGACGAACCGGTATTCCATCACGAATTCCATAAAGAGAGGCGCCCATTATGTGACCTTGCGTACACTGATTGCGCACATCGAGCCAGGAAAAAGGACGCCTGTCCAGGGCTAGCAACGCCGGTGTACCGACGCGGATAAAGTGGAAGAGCTGTTCCTGTGGGCCTTCGGGAGAAAGCCGACATCCGAACAGTTCCACCTTGCTCTTGAACACATCAATGCGCATGGTCAAAATAATAAGGTGGTTTACGAAAACATTTTGTGGGCGTTGATTAACGCGAAGGAGTTCGTGTTTAATCGGTAGGAACTGCCGGAAAGGCGGATGAAATGGTATCCCAAGAAACTCACGAGTTCATTTACCGAGCCAAAGAATTCTATGACAAGCACTTTCGTGCGCATCTTGAGGCCACACATATCCACTCTTTCGTGGCTGTCCACCCCGGATTGAACGAATATTTTTTGGGCCGGACTTTAAGTGAAGCTGGGAATGCGGCTCATGCGGCACATCCCAAACTGAAGTTCCATTTCATGCGTGTAGGACATCAAGCAGCAATCTACATTGGAGCACTTCCAGTATGACCGGCCGAGTGGACGAAACATCTCTTGCCCATGCGGTGTTTAACTTGAAAACAATACATCCAACACTGGCCCGAAGCATGAGCGAGGGACGAAGCCTCCCTTACTCACGCTTCGGGCCAGTGTGTTGCCGAGCTTCTTTTTGAGGGAGAGTTCCTGCATGCCATCGTCATCGAGATATGGAACACTGAGATTAGTGCCCGCTTTGCTAGTTGTGTGGCTGGGGCTAGCACCCTACGCATTGGCTGATGACACATCAAAGGCCAAAGCCAATGAGCGCCTTACCGCATTGGGAAAGGCCCCGCCTGAGAGCGTCGAAGACCTTAAGCTCCTGCAAGAACAGGTCAAGACGGCATTAAAAAAGGTGTTGCCGGCCACGGTCAACGTCCGCATGGGCAACAGTCAGGGCAGCGGCGTGATCGTCAGCAAGGACGGTTATGTTCTTACCGCCGGCCATGTCGCCGGACAGCCGGACAAGGACGCCACAATCGTGCTGCAAGACGGCCGCAGGCTGAAAGCCAAGACGCTGGGCGTCAATCGCGGCATCGACAGCGGCATGGTCAAGATCACGGAGGAAGGCGAGTGGCCATTTGTCGAGATGGGCGTTGCGGCGGACCTGAAACAGGGGCAGTGGTGCATCGCCACGGGCCACCCGGGCGGGTTCAAGCCGGGGCGCACTCCGGTTGTTCGCCTGGGCCGTGTCCTGGGAATCAGCCGAACGGCTGTCACAACGGATTGCACACTGGTCGGCGGCGATTCGGGCGGTCCTCTGTTCGATCTGGAAGGAAATGTCATCGGCATCCATAGTCGCATCGGCAACTCGATTGCGGCCAACATTCACGTGCCGGTGGACACCTATCGCGACACCTGGGACCGGCTCGTCAAGGGCGAAGCCTGGGGCGGCCCCAGCACTGTCGCTCGCGGCGGCTCGCCCAATGATCCGTTCCTGGGAGTTCAGGGCGACCTTGACGGCAAGGATTGCAAGATTCTCGACATCGTTTCCGGATCGCCTGCGGAGAAAGCGGGGCTTCGAACTGATGACGTTGTCAAGAAGTTCGACGGCCAGGAAATCCGCCGCTACGAAGACCTGATCGCCGAGGTCCGCAAGAAAAAGCCCGGTGATGAAGTGACTGTTGAAGTCCTCCGGGGTGACAGAACTGTCAAGTTGAAAGCGACTGTGGGCAAGCGCAGCAATAGCTGAGGTCAGAGGTCAGAAGTCAGAGGTCAGAAGTCAGAGGCCGGCCGCGAAATGGCGGGCTTTCTGATCTCTGACTTCTGGCTTCTGACTTCTGATCTCTGACTTCTGATTACGGAGCAAAGCACCATGACGATCTACAAGAGTTGTTCATGCTACTGCCGGCTGATAACTACTGTGTCATTCTTCCTTGCGGTGACGTTACTCAGTCTGTCCACCGCTGCCACGGCTCAGGCTCAGCGTTTCGACGACCTCCGCGGAGCCAGTTTCCGGAAAAGCAACCCCAAGGTCCTGGCGGCTTTTCATGATGTCGTCGCCACACCTAGTCAAAGCACTGTCCGGGTGCTCTGCGACGGCAAGGACGCCGCCCTCGGTACCATCGTGGAAAGCGATGGCTGGATTCTCACCAAGGCCAGCGAGCTTAAGAACAAGATCACTTGCAAGCTCAAGGACGGCCGCGAATTGGAAGCCAGGATCGTGGGTGTTCACGACCGGCACGACCTCGCCCTCTTGAAAATCGATGCCAAGAATCTGACTCCAGCAAAGTTGCTAGACAGCAAGAGCACGCCGGTGGGCAACTGGGTCGCCAGTCCGGGCATCGGCGACGAACCGGTGGCGGTCGGCGTGGTCAGCGTGGCTACTCGTGAAGTATCCACGCGCGGACGCCGCCCGTGACGAACCCGGCCAACGGCGGCTTCCTGGGCATCAGCCTCGATCTCAGTGCTCTGGGCGCCAAGGTTGAACAGTTGACGCCGGGCAGCCCCGCCGAGAAAGCCGGCCTCAAGGTCAATGACCGCATCCTGTCGGTTTCGGGCAAGACGGTAGAGGATGGCGACGCTTTGATTACTCTGCTTCAGGGGTACAAACCCGGCGACGCCGTAACGCTCCATGTCCAGCGCGGCGAGGAGGAGATCGACCTGAAAGCGACGTTGGGGCGGCGGCCGGCGACGGCCAACCGGGGCGAGACGCAAAACCGCATGGGCAGCGAGTTGAGCGAGCGCCGCACCGGCTTCCCCACCATCCTGCAACACGACACCGTACTGAAGCCCGCGGACTGCGGCGGGCCGCTCGTCGATCTCGACGGCAGGGTGATCGGCATCAACATCGCCAGGGCCGGGCGCACCGAGAGTTACGCCGTGCCGTTCGGAAGTTGTCTTGCCCTTGTTGAAAGACCTGAAGTCGGGCAAGCTGGCGCCGCCGCCAGCCAGGGAAGGTTCATCGGCCAAGAAACCGGCGGCGGAAGAGAAGAAGTAGCGGCGCGACCGGGTGCCGGTTCAGTCCGGCCGCGACGGCCTCCGGTAGTAGGGCTCACCTCAATTTGAATCAAACCGTCCTCAAGTTGGCAGAAACGCATTTGGAGAAAGACCAAACAGCTTAGCGAGCGTGACCACCAGATCGGTCAGAACGTCCAGGTACTCCTCGGCCCCACGGTCGCGGTCTTCTCCCAGCAGATGGTCGATCATCTTCTGGGCCGCGTCCAGTTGGTTGCCGTCCCGTATGCGGGTGAGCGGAAACTGTTGCACAAACTCGTTAGCCATCTATTGTTCCGGCTTGGAGCGCAGATTCATGTGCGCATCCGGGCCTTGGGCGCGACTTCCAGCGTTGTGTATTCCCACTTGCCAGCAGATTTCTCCTGGTGTCCTATTCGCGTTGCAAAGCTGGGAATGTCAGCCATTCGGTGAGGGTCCAGACATGATCGGCCAGACCCGCGGCCATTGCTGGCGTCCGCTCCTGCCATCCTCCTTCGCTGTCACGCTGACGCAGGGTTCGCACCGGCCAGCAGAAGTTGTAGGTGTACATCGTGAAATAGG
>CAWDRY010000038.1:0-126261 GCA_963804745.1 uncultured Gemmataceae bacterium | reverse complement strand
CCGTAAACGGGGCTATCGTGAAAACTGCGGAGTTATTGTTTTACACGCGCTAAGACTAGAAGGTCGTGTTGTCTGATTCATCCTTCATCCTTCATCCTTCATCCTTCATCCTTATTAGTGTGTTGCATGTGTTGCTTCGCGATTAGTCTCCTGCTTGCAAACTATTCGCCGAGTGTGTTTCAGGCCACGTCATTGGAAATAGGACTGGCCGCCAGGTTACATCAATTGATACAATTTCTGATGTTCACCCCCAACGTTGTCAAGGATGACTCCGATCATGAACACACATATTCTCACTATCCGCCTGTGTAGTAAGCGCGACCTGGTTCTGGCTCGGCAATATGCCCGCCAGATTGCGGCCATGCTGGAATTCGACCCGCATGAGCAGATGTGGATCAGCGCCGCTGTCTTTGAACTCGCTCAGGCTACCTGCCGCGGCAAGAGGCGAGCCGGCATCCGATTTCGGGTGACGAACAACGCTCTTCACGTCTTGCCTTTGCGAGCCGCGCGAATTTGCGGACGCATCACCATACTGCGTCGCAATCGGCGCAGCCCACTTCGTTTGGTGGTCCGCCTCCCTCATGAAACGACCTCCGCTCGACTGGCGGATGTGGCATGGGCCATGAAGCAGTTGACCGAACTCACGCCGGCCGATCTCTTCGAGGAACTGCAAGTGCAAAACCAGGAACTTCTGCGCACCTGCCAGCAACTGCGAGCCTGCCAGGAAGAACTGAAACTTCTTTACCAGCAGTTGAATAAGCCAGCGGCCGCATAGAATAGGTATTGTGCTCGGCGGGAAAGGTTGTCACCATGCCCGAAAAGATGGTCGAACTCAGCATATTCTGGTCTGTCGAAGAAGCTCACGCGGTCAAGAACCGGCTTGAGGCCGAAGGCATAAAAGCCTGTTTTGATGTTGATGACGCCGTGAACAAGATCTGGTACTACGGTAGCGCGACAGGCGGTGTCAAGTTGTTCGTGGCCGAGACTGACAAAGAACGTGCTGAACAAATCTTGATCGTCTCCCAGGACGCTGAGCCTGCAACATCAGAGCTTCCCGCGACTGCTGAGGGAAGCGAAGATTGCCTGCAACTGGAACCCAACTTGGAAAAAGAGTCGGAAGCAGGTCGCGAAAAGGCCTCGGAACAGTGCCCCACCGGCCAAGAAGGTTTTAAGGGGCTTGTAAACGTTTTTGTGTCACGCAGCCTGGGACAGGTTATGCCACTTCTTTTTTGCCTCGTCCCGGCAGGCGATCTTCGAACATGATCGCGAAGTGATTCAGGGCCGCCTTCCAGCCCCGAATTGGCATCGTCCACCGTTTGGACGCTTCGTGAATCGCCAGGTACACCAGTTTCAACGCCGACTCGGCGTTGGGGTATTGTTTGCGGTTGCGGGTGAACTTCCGGATCACGCTGTTCACCGACTCGATCGCGTTGGTCGTGTAGATCGCCTTGCGGATCGCCGGCGGAAATTCGAACAGCGTGATGATGTCGTTCCACTTCAGCCGCCACTGCTTCACAATCGTCGGATACTTCTCGCTCCACACTTGAGCAAACTTTTCCAACGCCTCTTCGGCTTCCGCCACCGTCGCCGACTGATAGATCTCTTTCAGGTCTGCCGCCACTGCCCGGCTGTCTTCGGCCGTCACGTACTTGAGTGCCGCACGCACCAGATGCACGATGCACAACTGCACCATCGTTTGTGGATACGCTGCGCGAATAGCGTCGGCAAAGCCAGTCAGGCCATCAACACAGACAACGAAAATGTCGTTCAGTCCTCGATTCTTCAGGTCCGTCAGGCAACTGAGCCAGAACTTGGCGCCTTCCGTCTCACTGAGCCACAGTCCCAGCAGCTCCTTTTTTCCCAGCAGATTCACGCCAATCGCCACGTACATCGTGTGCTGCGACACCCGGCTGTTTTCGCCGCGCACATGCACGACAATGCCATCGAGGTAGACAATGGGCCAGACCGCCTCCAGCCGTCGCTGACGCCAGGCCGTCACCTCGGCATCGAGGTCGGTGGTAATCTCGGATACCAGCGTCGGCAACACCTCAACTCCGTAAAGATCCTTGACCACCTCCTGGATGTCGCGTGTGGTCATGCCCTTGGCGTACAGAGCCAGGATCTTCTCGTCGAAGCCTGCCAGCCGTCGCTGGTACTTGGGGATCAACTGCGGCTCGAAGGTGCCCTTGCGGTTGCGCGGAGTGTCGAGGGTGATTTCACCCATCTCGCCGCTGACAGTCTTCTGGGAATGACCGTTGCGTCGGTTGCCGGAAGCGGCCGAGCTGCCGACTGGGACCTCGTTGGCCGGGAAAGCGGCGATTTGTTTGCGACCGAGGTGGAAATCCATCTCGGTGTCGAGCATGCGTTCGAGGGTGGACTTCATCAGGGTTCGGAACAGACCATTGACATCATCGAGTGTCTTGGCCTCGGTAGCGATCTCGCGAGCGAGATGCTCGGCCTTGAGCTTGAGGGTTGCATCCATGCGTAAATCTCCGTAAGGAAGGAAGGTTAAGGGATATACCCAAACCGCGTTCCTGACACAAGATTTATTACAGGCCCGTTTTAAGTCGTTCTGGAAGACCGTATTCACTATTGTGGTATATGCCGAGCTTGGATTGTTCGCATTGTGGCTGCTCTACCAGATGGTCATTGCACTCCTTATCGTGCTGGCTCGTCTTGGATAAAATTAGCAGGATAGGAGACCATTCCATGCGCTATCTATGCTATTTTGCCGCCTTCTTGCTTTTTCTTCCTTGCATCACGGTGAACGCCGCCCCGACCGGCGACAACGTCGTCATCGGCTACTACTTCCTCTCGGCGGAACAGATCAACGGCTACGACGAGAAAGATCCCAAGGTAGTGCCCTTCCCCATCTCCCGCATCACGCCGGAGAAGGCAAAGATGCTGACGCACATCAACTTCGCGTTCCTCGACATCAACGCCGCCGGCGAATGCTGCTGGGATGCCAAGGTGGATAGGGCCAAGGCCAAGGAAGTCACCGGCAAGCTGGCCGACCTGCGCAAGCACAACCCGAAGCTGCGCATCATGTATTCCATCGGCGGCTGGTACTACTCGAACGATGCCGGGCCGTCGGTGCAGAATTACCGCAAGGCGGTGGCCACGCCGGAGGCGCGGGCGAAGTTGGCACGCTCCTGTGTCAAGATCGCGAAAGAATTCGATTTCGACGGCATCGACATCGACTGGGAATATCCCCGTGCCGAGGATTCCGGCAATTTCGTCGAGGCGCTCAAGGGAATCCGCAAGCTGCTGACCGAGGAGAATATCCAGCGCGGCGGCCGGCCTTATCAACTCACGATCGCCGCGGCAGGCGGGGCTTTCTTCCTATCGCGCTATTATGACAAGATTGTTCCATTAGTCGGGCAGCTCGATTACATCAACCTCATGACCTACGACCTGGCCGGTCCGTGGGAGCGGACCACGAATCACCACGCCGCCCTCTTCGGCGATCCAGCCGGCCCAAAATTCTTCAATGCTCTGCGCGAAGTGAAAGAAGACCTGCCCTGGGAAGAGAAGGTCAAGCGTTACCCTTCGCCCTTTGCCCTGACCGCCGATGCAGCCGTGCAGCAGCACATCATCGCCGGTGTGCCGCCGGAGAAGATCGTGATGGGGGTGCCTTTCTACGGCCGGGCGTTCAAAGGGGTCACCGGTGACCGGGGACAGTACAGCAGTCACACGACGCCCGGCCGCGATCCCTACCAGGGCGATGCCGTCTGGCTGGTCGGCTGCAAGGAAGCCGTCGAGCAGAGAGAGCCGCGGCTGGCGACCTACGCGCAGATCAAGGAATTGCTCAAGGGTGACTTCGGCTACGAACGGCACTGGAACGAGTTGACCAGGACGCCCTGGCTGTACAACAATAAGCACGGCCTGTTCGTCACTTACGATGACGAGGAGACGTTCGCGCACAAGACAAAATACATCAAGGAACAGAAGCTCGGCGGCGTAATGTTCTGGCACCTCGGCCAGGACGACGCCGACAGTACGCTTTTGAAAGCGCTCCATCGCGGCCTGAACGATCCGAAGAACGACGACAGCAAGGTGTCGCTCGACAAGGGGCTTCGCTACGAGGGCAAGAGGCCGATGCAGTTGCCGTTCATCAAGGCCACGGCCTGGAACCCGAAGACGACCTATCAGAAGGATCAGGCGGTCGGTCTGGACGGCTTCGTCTGGCGAGCCAAGTATTTCCAGGATGCGGGCAGCAAGCCAGGCATCAAGAACACGGGGTGGGAGATGGTGGGGCGGTGGGAGGAGAAGTAAATCGAAAATCGACAATCATCAATCGAAAATTCATTCGCTCCTGGATTGGCATTGAGGTCACACTTGGCGTATCATGAATTGGTAACCGAGTTTCCTGAAGGGGTAATATCATGCATAAGTTGGTCCTCGATAAAGAGCTTAGAGTCAAACTGAACAATCTCGACGCAGACGTGGAGGTGTACGACGAGGATGGCCGCAGGGTGGGCCATTTTCTGCCGGAGGATCTCTACATGGAGTTGATGTACGCCTGGGCCAAGACACAATTTACCGACGAGGAGTTGGAGGCGGCGCGTCAGGAGCCAGGTGGTTATACTACCCCAGAAGCGCTCGATCACATCGAGAAGGTGATCCGTTCGGCAAGGGGGCAGGCATGAGTCCAAGATTCACCGTTGTCTGGAAGCACCGCGTTGTTGAAAGGCAGGTGGCGGACTTCGTGGTTCGTGCGCTAGAACAGGGAAAAGACGTCAACGCGATCAGTCAAGCCATGGCCGAAATTGACAAAGCTCTTGTTCAAGATCCCATGACACAGGGTGAATCGCGTGGCGACTATGAGCGTGTGCTCATAGTTCCACCTTTATCTGTCACTTTCGAGGTTCACGAGGAAGAAAGGATCGTTTATGTTCTGTCCGCCCGCTACGCACCCCCGCGCCAGCCGGGAACGTGAAGCGTAACTTGCACTGCTCACCCCGTCCACATCGCGTGCTCTCTCCCTTCCACAGCATCTTTGATCGGTCGCCTTGTCTCAAAGGGGTCGCTGTGAAAGCGCCAGTGTCCCAGTGACGGCTCCTCGAAGAGGTCGTAGACGTACCATGCCAGCTGTTCACCCTGGACAAAGGGGATCAACGCTTCGCCACGGTTCGGGTCGAGGCAGTAGATGTCGAGGGACTGAAGTTCTTCCAGTGCCTGCTCAAACCGATTGCTAGCCTCATCGGCCTGGTGGCGGGCCTCTTGCTGGGCAATGAGGACTGTGCGATCGGGCCGTCCGGTCTGCTTTTCCAGCCGGCGAAAGGCATCCTGGTAACGCTGCATTTCCAGCCAATGTTCCCGCAGGGAGCGGACAACCGAAGAAACATACGGCAAGGCGGTCAGAGCTTGCTGGTAGGTCCAAAGTCGCAGCATCTGGCGGCGTGCTTTGGCGCCACGACGGTTGCGATTCATTGGTGACTCTCCTTCCGGGCCTGAGGTAGTCAGAAAAGCCTTCTTGGCGGCTAATCGACCTCTCCATCCTCTTAGAGCGTGTCTAAAAAGCCAGCTGTACGCAGCTGCCAGGGAAAAATAGGTTGTCTGCATGAGCAAGACACCTTATCCCAGCGACCTCACCGACCTCCAGTATGACAACATTGAGCACATGCTCCCACAGCCCAAAACGGGAGGCCGACCTCGTAAATACGATAACCGGGCACTCCTCAACGCCATACTATATGTGTTATGGTCCGGTTGCCAGTGGCGTATGCTGCCCCACGACTTCCCACCTTGGAAATCCGTCTATGGCTATTACAGCCGCTGGCAGAAAGCTGGGGTCTGGAGCGGCATACATGACAGCCTTCGGCAGACTGTCCGTGAACTCGAAGGGCACGACGCCCAACCCAGTGCCGCCATCCTGGACAGCCAAACGGTCAAGACCACCGAGCAAGGAGGGCCACATGGCTATGATGCCGGAAAAAAAGCCAACGGCCGCAAGCGGCATGTGCTGGTGGATACGCTGGGGCTGCTGCTGGCGGTCGTCGTGTTGCCCGCCAACATTCAGGATCGCGACGGAGCCAAGGTGCTGCTGGCCAAGGTCCGTAACTGGTTTCCACGCTTGCGACTGATCTGGGCAGACGGCGCCTATGCCGGGGAGTTGGTGAGCTGGGTCATGCAAAAATGCGGGTGGATTTTGCAGACCGTGCTGCGTCCCGTGGGGATCAAAGGATTCGTGCTCCTGCCGCGCCGCTGGGTGGTGGAGCGAACGTTCGGCTGGTTGAACCGGTGCCGCCGCTTGAGCAAAGATTATGAACGCCATCCACACACTACTGAGACTTGGATCCATATTGCAATGATCCGTCTTATGTCTAGGAGATTGTTACCAAAACCGGCTTTTTAGACACGCTCTTAAGAGCGCTATGTGGAGAGGAGGTTCATAAGAATAACGATTTTTCCGGCTGTTCTTGCACGGCCTGAACAATTTCCAGGCCTTGCCAGGGTGGTGTAGAATAGAAGTGAGTGGTGAGTGGCGAAGAGGATCAAGGATAGAGGATCGAGAATGGAGAATGGAAACCGGACCGGCTGTGCTCTTCGATCCTCCATTCTCCATTCTCCATCCTCCATCCTCATTGAGCCTTCACCACTCACTCAGAGGAGAGGTGTCCCATGAGATCCTGGAAACTAGGCACGGCATTCGGCATCGGTATCTACATTCACTGGACGTTTCTGCTGCTGCCTCTCTTCATCTTGTTCAACACCTGGGGGACGAGCGGACTGAGAATGGCCGCCTACAGCGTCGCCCTTGTGCTGACCATCTTCGGCTGCGTGGTCTTGCACGAACTGGGGCATGCCTTGACGGCTCGCTATTTCGGCATCGGCACGCGCGACATCACGCTTTATCCGATCGGCGGCGTGGCGCGTCTGGAGCGCATGACCGAGAAGCCCCTGGAAGAGTTTTTCATCGCTCTGGCCGGGCCAGCCGTCAATGTGGTGATTGCGGCGCTTCTCGCTGTTCTGGTGGCCTTTCTTGGGATGGCGCCCCAGTTCCATCAGGACGGAACTCCTTCTTATGCGATGGGAGATAACCCTCTCATCGACCTGTTCCTCGCCAACACCGTGCTGGTGCTTCTGAACATGCTTCCGGCCTTCCCGATGGACGGCGGCCGAGTCCTGCGCGCCTGCTGGCAACCGGTTTTGGTTATCTTCGAGCCACGGAGATTGCCGTATACGTCGGGATGGTAGTGATCGGCTTGATCGCCCTGGCGGCAATTCTTTCGTGGAATTTCCTCCTGCTGCTGCTCGCCGGTTTCGTCTTCCTTGCCGGCCAGGCGGAACTGGCTGCCGTTCGCCGGCGTGAAGCCAACCGTTGGGCAGATGTACTCGATGTGCTGCCCGCTGACGATGACAGCGGCGAACCAATGGCCCACGGCGAGAGACCTCTTTTCAACGGCTACACCTGGGACAGCCATTATCACGGCTGGGTCCGCTGGCAGAACGGCCGGCCCGTCAGCTTCTCTCGAGCCAGACATGAGTAACGGAAAAAGGATGAAGGATGAAGGATGAAGGATGAATCGGACAGGACAAGCCGTCACTGGCCCGAAGCGTTAGCGAGGCAGGCTCCACCCTTGCTAACGCTTCGGGCCAGTGTGCTTCGATTCTTTCATCCTTCATCCTTCATCCTTCATCCTTCATCCTTCATCCTTTTTTACTTTCTTTCCCGTTTGTTTCGGATTTCGTGTTGCGTCACGAAAACTTTGTGTCTCTTTGCCACTCTTCGCATCTTGCACACCGGCTGCCGCTACCGATAGAAGGATGAGGGATGAGGGATGAATCAGTACGGAGTGAGTGGTGAGTCCGAGTGGTGATCACCCTTGCTTACGCTGCGGGCTCGGACAGATTTCATCCTTCATCCTTCATCCTTTCGGTAAGGAATCTATCCATGAGCACGGCGGCAAGAGGATCGGTCAATGGTTACGTCGGCCTGAGCGGAGCGATCTACTCCGCAATTGCCGTGCTGGGCGATTTGACGCTCTTTGCGGGCGGTACCCTGGCATGGGTTGCGCGTCGTCGGCCGGCTGCGGGGACGCTGTTGCCTTCGTTCCATGCAGTCGGCGTCCGCAGCGTGTCGGTTGTGGCGATCACAGGCATGTTCATCGGCATGGTCCTGGCGGTACAGTCCTACGGGCAATTTCACCAGTGGAACCTGGAAGCCCAACTCGGATCGATCATCAATATGTCTGTGTTGCGCGAGCTGGGACCGGTGCTGGCGGCGACGATGCTCGCGGGCCGCATTGGCAGCGCAATGGCCGCCGAGCTGGCCACCATGCGCATCACCGAGCAGGTCGATGCGCTAGCCTGCCTGGGGCAGAACCCGCTGCACTACCTCGTGGTGCCGCGATTCCTGGCCTGTGTCCTACTCATCCCGCTGCTGACAGTCCTGGCCGACTTCATGGGCGTCATGGGCGGCGCGTTCATCTGTCTGCGCGTCTACCATATTGAGGCACACCATTACTGGGAGCACAGCCGGAATTTCATTACTCTTTGGGATATCAACACCGGCTTATTGAAGTCCATGTTCTTCGGTGCCGCCATCGCCCTCATTAGTTGTCACCGGGGCATGACGAGCAGGGCCGGGGCCGAGGGCGTGGGCCGGGCCGCCACCGAGGCATTCGTATATTCGTTCATCAGCATCCTGGCCCTCGACTTTGCGCTGGCGATGTTCCTGAACAGCATGTATTCATACTTATGGCCGACGGTCGGCTGGAGAATGGTCTGAGCAAGGTAGCCGAATTCACCAGAATTCGGGGGCTGGGAAGAGACGCACCCCCCCGAATTCTGGCGAATTCGGCTACGCTGTGACAGGGTGACAAGGTGAAGGCCATGAACGACCCAGGACAGGAACGTGAATCAGCAGCGCCTGCGTTGTCGCCACGCACTCACCCTGTCACCCTGTCACCCTGTCACCCTGTCACCTTGTCAGCTCCTCAGCCGTCCCTGATCGCGCTCGATCATGTCGGTATGCAATTCGGCGGCCAGCAAGTCCTGGGCGACATCAGACTGGCTGTCAGCCGTGGACAGACGCTGGCCGTGATCGGCGAAAGTGGATGCGGCAAGACGGTACTCCTCAAGCTCATGATCGGCCTCCTGCAGCCGACGAAGGGCCGCGTCGTGTTCGACGGACACGTTCTGGCAGAATTGAGCGACCGAGAGATTACCCGGCAACGGCTGCGGTTCGGCTTTCTGTTTCAGGGATCGGCTTTGTTCGACAGCCTGTCGGTGTACGACAACGTGGCTTTTGGGCTGCGAGCACTGCGTAAGTATTCGGAAGCCGAGATCCGTGACCGAGTCCGACAGCGTCTGCACGAGGTCGGCTTGTCGGCGGGCGCGGAGCCGAAGAAACCTGCCGAGCTTTCCGGCGGCATGAAAAAGCGCGTGGGACTGGCCCGGGCCTTGGCTCTCGATCCCGAGGTCATGCTGTACGACGAACCGACCACCGGCCTTGATCCGATCATGACCGACGTGATCGACGAATTGATCGTGCAGACCCGGCAGCGCCGCCCCGTGACGAGCATCGTGGTCACCCACAACATGAAAACGGCCCAGAAAGTGGCGAACAGGATCGTCATGCTCTACCCACTGCCCCGGCTGCGGCCCGGCGAGGGACAGATCCTCTTCGACGGCACCCCCGAGGATCTGCAAGCATGCCAGGATCACCGCGTCCGGCAGTTTGTCGAAGGACAGGCCGGCGAACATCTGGGCGAACTGACCCGCAACAACAGCGTTTAGCCGCGACCCGCAGGGGAGCGCGGACAGGCGCTCCCCTGCGGGTCGCGGCTAAACGACATTGGAGGAGACACCTATGAACGGACAATTATTGCGTTTTCGGATCGGTATTTTCGTCCTGGCGAGCCTTCTTCTGTTCGCTATTCTCGCGTTCATTTTTGGAGGGTTCCCGACTTTCCTCAGGACGCAAGACCGCTTCTCCGTGGAGTTCGACGAGGCTCCCGGTGTCGGACCCGGCACCCCAGTGCGCAGGTCGGGCGTTCGTATCGGCGAGGTCAAGAGCGTAAAGCTGGAAGAGGAAGGCGTGCTCGTGGAGATTGGCATCGACCAGCCCAACCACATCCGTCACGACGAAAAGCCCAGGCTGGGGACCAGTATTCTCGGCGGCGATATCACCATCGACTTCGTCCGCGAAGCCCCGACAGGGAAAGAGCCGGACAAATCCTTCGTCCAGAGCGGCGAAAAGCTGAAGGGCGAGGTTCCGCCTAGCATGCGTACCGTTCTCGGGCAGGCCACGAAGATTGTGGAGCCTACGACCAAAGTGCTCGAACAAATCAGCACGTCGCTGAAAGAGTTCCATGAGATGGCGCCGGATATGAAAGAAACCATCCGGGAAATCCGCGACCTGGCCAAGGTGACACGCGAAACCGTGCGCCCGCCCAACAATGCGGCACAAACGCATCTCATCATACAAACTTTCGGCGCACAAGGTATTGCACCATCCGGCGCGCCCTTAAGCCCATTGCTGCAAACCGTCGTCGCTGCCAATGTTGCGGAACACGAGGCGAATGTTCTGGCCACGAACGAAGTGAGAGAATTGGTTAAGGCCACGCGTGAAGTGATGCCGGTGCTGCGCCAGACCGGCGAGGACATTGGCGCCGCCGCCCGTAAACTGGGCGGGCTTGGCGAGCGCGCGGACGTGCTCCTCCAGGCCAATCAGGAAAAGCTGGTCAAGGCCCTGGAAAACCTGAACGATGTGTTGTCGCGTGTCGGCCTGGTCTTCAGCGATGAAAACCAACGCAACCTGGCGGCCACGCTCAAGAACGTCCGCACCAGCAGCGACAGCCTGGAAAGCATTACCAAGAACACCGACGAGTTGCTCAAGGATTCCCGCAAGACGGTGAGTCGGGTCAACGATGCCATGGGCAAGGCTGAGGAAACGATGAGTAATTTGCAACAGGCGACCAAGCCGATGGCCGAGCGCAGCGGCAACATCATGAAGAACCTCGATGAGAGCACCGCCAAGCTGAACAAGACGCTGACCGACGTGCAAGAGCTGCTGCGCGGCCTCGGCAGCGGCGACGGCACGCTGCGAAGGCTCATTAACGATCCAGCACTCTACAACCATCTGGACGAGATGGCCGTCACGCTGGCCAGGAGCATGCCGCGCATCGACCGCATCCTGCGCGACATGGAAGTCTTCGCCGACAAGCTCGCCCGGCATCCCGAGTCGATCGGCGTTCACGGCCTCACCAGCCCCAGCAGCGGACTCAAGGAATCACCCACCAGCAGCATGCCCTGGCCGAAATGACATAAGATTTGGACATTCGTTTAGCCGCGACCCGAAAGGGAGCGCTCTCCGCGCTCCCCTTCGGGTCGCGGCTAAACGGATTATGGTTTCGCAAACGCACTCTCATCCGCGCCCTGGAGAAATTTGTACCCGGTGATCGTCGTTTCGGAGAACTTGCGGCCGTTGTGCGTCTCGATCAGTTTGGCCGGCAGTTTGGCGCCGTCGAATTCCTTGTAGCCGGTGCAAAGAACCTCCTTCTCGACCTGCTGTCCCGCCTCCGGCACCGAACGCACAGCGCGGACCAGCAAGTGAGTTTTCTTGTCGAAGTAGAGTTTCACGTCAGGATGGCCCTTGTGCGTCACGAGCACACCAGCCGCCGGTTGGTTTTCAAACTGTATGTCCGGCAGCGGCGCCAGGTCGAAGGCGGGGTCTTTCTTGAGAGGGACGAGCCCAGTGACCCAGAGAAAGTAGATATCCTCCTGCACCTCGGCGAGCCGTTCTTTACCCAGGGCATCGGCAGCACCGCCGGCAGATTGCCAGCCCTTGTCGTCGTTAACGACCAGGATCAGTGAAAATTTCTGCCCGCCCATGTCCAGGTCGGCTTTCATGCGGAGACGTTTCGGCAACTGGACGGTCAACTCTCTGCCTAGCGGTTGTTCCTTTCCGGACAGAAACAAGACTGTCCTATCGCTGCGTACGCATAGTTGCGTCTTGGTCAGAATTTCCTCGCCGCCCTGAGCCTTGATGGCCTGGTCGATGACGGCAAGTGCCTTGTCTCGCTCGGCGGCAGATGCAGCAGGCGCAGGACCCAGGGACGAGAACGAACACCAGGGAGCAAATCAATATCATACGCATGGGACCTCCTGAAAGGATGAAGTCGCCGGACTACTGGTACACGGAATCATGAAGCCGGCAGCAGCACTCGAAAAGTGCTCCCCTGTCCTTCGACGCTATCGACCGCAATCGATCCACCCATCAAATCGACATAGCCCTTGACGATGGCCAGGCCGAGGCCGGCGTGCAGACCGTCCGCCTGGCGAGAAGGATCGCCCCGATAGAAGCGCTCGAAAATGTGTTCGCGCTTTTCCGGAGCGATACCGATCCCGGTATCACGGACAGCCACCAGCAAATAGCCGTTTTGTCTTTCGATTTCAACATCGACGCTGCCGCCCGCGCGGTTATACTCGATGGCGTTGTGCAGCAGATTGTTCAGTATCTCGCGAAACTTGTCGGGATCGGTGTTCACAAAAAGGGGTGGTGAGGTGGTGAGGTGGTGAGGTGGTGAGGTGGTGAATTGCGGAGAGGATGGAGGATGGATGATGGATGATGGAACCATCGCTTCGCCATCCTCGATCTTCGATCCTCCATCCTCCATCCTCTTCGTCACCACCTCACCACCCTTTTGTCCTCTTTGTGTCTGAACGCCCAGGCGAAGCGCGCGTGCCTCGGCGAGCGGCCGAACCAGGTCGGCACACTGCTCGGCCAGACTGGCGACGTCGACCTGGCGGGGCCGAAGGGTATCGACGCCCGCATCCAGCCGGGCCAGGGCCAGCAAGCGTTCGACAAGCTGACTCATCTGTTGGCCGCTCAGCCGGCAGTCTTCGAGCAGCTCGCGGTACTCTTCCGGCGAACGCGGCTTGCGCAGGGCAACCTCGGTTGTCGTCAGCAAGGCCGTCACCGGAGTGCGCAGCTCGTGTGAAATATCGGCAGCGGCCTGCTTTTCGCGGGCAAACGCTCGCTTCAACATCGCCAGCGTCTGGTTGAGCCGTTCGACGATCGGCTGCAATTCCACCGGCAGATGCTGCTCATCGACCGGCAACCGGAAATCCTTCTCCGAAACCTGGCTGACGGCATCGGACAGACGCCTCAGCGGCGCGAGGCCGACGCGAACGAGCCAGTAGCCGCCGGCCATGGTGGCCACGAAAGTAATCAGGCTTATCCAAAACAACCTGCCGCGCAGCTTGGCCAGTGTGGCTCTCGATCTGTCCGCATGTTCTGCCTGGTTGTTCCTCAGTTGATCCTGGTATTCAGCTAACGCCTCATCGAGCCTGGCCTTGTATCCAGCCAACGCCTCGTCGAGCCTGGTCCTGTCTTGCACAACCTGTTCGTAGGGAGCGAGGTCCAGGGCACATTGAATGATGAATGCCGGCGGAGGCCGCTCCGTTGGTCCCCAGCCGGGCAGAGGCGGAGGCGTGAGGCGTCCACCACCCAGCCCCGGCAGACCGCGCCGCGTGGGTCCGCGGCTGGGCAGTGCCGGCTGCATGGAGCGGGGCAGGGTCGCCTTGTAGGTGATCTGGCGGACTTTGTCGCCGGGATGCAGTTCAACCGTTTCACAATACCATTCCGACGGCCCCAAGCGTTTCACAAGACCAGGATTGAACGACAGCCTGCCAGCACCCAGAGAATGCGAGCTCTGCCAGATGACGCCGCCCTCGCCGGAAATCTGACTATATTCCGTTTCCTGGCTTTCCGTGTTGCCAGGCAAGAACTCGTCCGCAAACAAGGCACGGACTGGACTGACACGATGGAGGCGATGAGTCAGCGGTCCATCTACGGCCTCGGCCAGCCACACCGGCAACAGCAAGTGACCCTGCTCTCCGCAAGGAGCGGTCAGCACGCCGAGAGGATAGAAAGCGTGAAAGCGATCATAGTCGGAGATGAGGCGGAAAGTTGATGTAAAGTGCAAGCGGTAATGCCAGCGAGCCTTCGGTCACTTCTGCTAACCAGATGGGCACCAGCAAATGGCCCTGTGGATTGAGTTCGGCAGTCAACAGACCGAGAGTATAAAGCCCCTGGTACTGGTTGCGGCCCCAGGGAGAATGGGCCATTTTTTCCAGGTTCTGCGAACGCCTCAACAGTGCGTCATCCAGCTTGGCAAGCTCCGCCTGACAGAGGTTCTCGTACCTCACCTGCTCCGCTCGGCACAGGCTCGTGTTCTTGGCCCGCTCCGCGTCGCAATCGCTCTCATACTGGACCTGGAGAAGCTTTTGGGTGGTCTTTTCCTCGGCCTGCAGCGATCCTTCCGCGAGTTCATACACCAGCACCGACACCGACCCCAGTGCCAGCGCCATCAGGACCAGAAAGCAGACAAGCAGAGATAAGCGGATGGATTTCATTTATCGGCCCGCAGCATGTATCTTTAGCCCCGTTTAGCCCCGTTTAGCGACGCTTCGAAGAAGCGTGGCGGATGGATTTCATTTATCCGCCCGTAGCATGTATCCCTCTCCCCAGCGGGTAATGATGAGAGGCGGATCGTAGCCCTTGTCGATCTTGTTGCGCAGATAGCGAATATACACGTCCACGACATTGGACGTGTTCTCGTCATGTTCGTCGTACAGGTGCTCCCAGATCATGGTTCGCGTCACAACCTTGCCGCGGTTAAATGCCAGGAACTCCAGCAAGGCAAACTCGCGAGGCGTCAGATGAATCAATTGGCCTGCGCGGCAAACGGTGCGGGCCGCCGTGTCGATTTCCAGGTCCTCGATCCGCAACACCGGATCCTTGACTTCATGCCCACGGCGGACCAAAGCTCGCAGCCGGGCCAGTAATTCCTCCAGCTCGAACGGCTTGGTCAGGTAGTCGTCGGCTCCCGAATCGAGTCCGCGAACCTTGTCCTCGATGCCGCTGCGTGCTGTCAGGACGAGGACGTGGGTCTTGAGGCCGGCCCTGCGCCAATTCTTCAAGAGCGTCAGGCCGTCCTGTTTGGGCAACATCAGGTCGAGGATGATCGCATCGTAATTGGCCGCCTGGGCCTTGAAGTTACCCTCCTCGCCGTCGTAAGCCACATCGACCGCGAAGCCCTCTTCTTCGAGGCCCTTCTTAAGGGCGCGTACAAGAGGCTTGTGGTCTTCAATCAACAGAACACGCAAGTTTCAACCCACCCCTCGTTCCCAAACAGGCGAGCCGCCGGGTTAAACCCGGCGGCTCGCCTGTTTAGGGGAAGCCTTTCTCAATTAAAGGCAGGCAAGCGAGAGCCATAGGGCGGAGGGGTACCAACCAACTCACGTCCCGCAGGCTCCCGCTGGCCTGTCTTACAGCAGGACCAATCCGAACCTGAAGCGTAAGCGAATGCCTATTAAAGGATCATGAGAGCGCCTCATCGGTAGCCGGGGCTGAGTCCGCTGACCGGATGACAAGATGACCGGATGACAGGGTGAAAGTGCCCACTTCCCCCTGCCATCCTGTCATCCTGTCATCTTGTCATCAGAAGCCCTGGTTGTACCGTGATTACCGGGGTTTCGCGGCCTCGGCCCCGGCCACCCGGTCCGCTTGTGTCGCCAGCCACTGATCGGCCATCGCCAGCCGCTGCCGAATCGGCGGATGGTCGTCCAGTAACCATACTACCATAGGATGAGGGTCGGCGTCAGCCTTGTTCATGCGCAGAGCTTGACGAAGGCCGACCGATAGGCGTCCGGCAGCCGGGTGCGATCCAGGGCATAACGATCACACTGCTTCTCGAAAAACCGGCTCACGGCATTCCGCAGCGGCGCCAGGAACAGCCCAAACAGCATGAGGACCAGCAGCAAGAGTGGGAGAGCGGCGGGATCCTGATAGGCCGGCAGCGGTTGATTGGGGTAATCCAGGGCGGTCGCCACGCTGCGCAGCACCACATCCGCCAGATACAGGCCGGCAATGGCAAGGACGACACTCCAGGCGATCAGCTTGCGCAGGTGCCGATGGACGTGATGGCCGACCTCGTGCGCGAACACGACGTCGATTTCTTCCGGTGTGAACTCTTGCAAAAGCGTGTCACCAAGGAGCACGCGGCGCGTCCGGCCCAATCCCGTCAGGGCGGCGTTGGCCTTCTTCGTCTCGGCGCTGAGACCCAGCCGATAAACCCCCTCGACCTTGATCCCCGTGCCGGCGCTAATGCGGCGGAGCCGATCCAGAAGAGCGGCATCCTCGATGCGCGTGACCTTGTAAAACAGCGGCAAGATGACGATCGGCAGAAGCTGCCCCAGCACAATACTGGCTGCCAGCCAAGCCAATGCCGCCCACAGCCACCAGAAGGGGCCGCCGTACCACAAAAGAGCATAAAGGCCATACAGAAAAAGCAGGCCGAGAGGCCCGCCGACCAGGTAACTCTTGATGCGCCGCCAGATCCAGCGAAGGAATGTCTG
The DNA here is from genome assembly GCA_963804745.1 of uncultured Gemmataceae bacterium. Classification (GTDB taxonomy): domain Bacteria; phylum Planctomycetota; class Planctomycetia; order Gemmatales; family Gemmataceae; genus CAWDRY01. The sequence goes on along the minus strand of CAWDRY010000038.1, from coordinate 109,890 downwards.
ATTGCTGAGCTGGTAGCGATGTTCGAGGATGAATCCGGACCAGAAATCGAGAGGCAGCGTCAGCACTTCCATCCCGGCGGCATACAGGAAACCAAGAACAGCAAGCCGCAGCCAGTTATTACCGGCCACCCAGGTCCATTCCTCCGAACCTGAAGCGTAAGCGAATGCCTTTTCCTTGACAAAACGATCCAGGTACGGACCGCCGGCCAAGGCCATGAATGTCAGAGCGGCCAGGCTCAGGATGAGGGAACAAATACCGGCGCGGAGCTTCAGCCGCTGGTAACGCTTGACGTCGGGCGGGGTGGGTTCCAGTTCGGTGGGAGAAGGAACGGTTATTTCGTTTATCTCGTTCAATTCGTTTACCCGTGGTGTCCCAGAAACGCTGGGTCATCTGGTACTACACATTCGGCGTCAACTGCACGAAGAAGGTCAACCGCTGGAAGGAGCGGAGGAGCCGAAGGTTGGTGCTCCGCCATGTGTTACGGGCGCGCGTTCGGCACGTATTCGCCGTGATTGCCCTTCGTCCAGACCCACTTGAGGTTGCGGGTACCGCCTTCCTGCTCTGGGACGGTTTGACGATGGGCGGCCCACATGGCGTCCACGAACGGATCGTAGGTCTTGCCTTCGTTGGCGGGACGCTTGGACGATCCGCGCTTGCCGGCGTACGGATCGGTCTGGCTCATCCAGCGGTCGCAGTAGTCGAAGTAGGCGTCATGATTCCAGCTTTTCTTGGCCTTCATCAGCAGCACGGCCAGATCGGTGCCGATCCAGGCCTGGGCCGTGCAGCATAGCCGGTAGGATTCCGAACGCTTGTCCATATCGTCCCACGTGTCCGGCGACTTCTCTTCGTAAGGCTGCCGCGGCCCGTGGTGGCCGATCATCTGGAACAGGGCGGTCTGGCCGCACCAGCCCGTGCCGTAATAGGTCTGCTGGTCTTCCTGGAAGATGAGCGTGGGCGGCAAGTCCAGCATCCGCTGCTCGCCGAGCATCAGCCCGGCAAAGAGGACCGGCCACTTGCGGCCGCTCCAGTGCCCCCCGTCGCCATGCCACTGGCGGCCGCACTGGATCAGACCGTGCAGGTCAATGCCGTACTGCACAAAGCCGGTCATCAGCTTCTCTTTGCGCTCCTTCGGAACGTCCAGAAGGAGCATCAGGCCGGCGATTGACACCACGCGCGAGACTTCGCGGCCGTAACTCGGCTGGTTCTCGCTCGGTCCGGTCACCTGGTAGAGCCAACTGGTGGTGTGGTCGAGCCAGGGACGCTGGAAGTAGCGCTCGAACTCTTCCCACGACGGCACATTCTTGGCCGGGGCCTTGAGGCGCGGCATGAGGTCCCACTTCAGGTCCTTGGCCCGGTAAATGGTCTTCTCGGTCCCGGCATAGGGAGGTCGGAACGCATCGGCTGGCGGGGTCTTGTCGAGGCAGGTAAGCACCGCGGCTGCCTTGAGGGCCAATTGCGATTGCTTCTCGTTCGACCACATCAATGGCGCGACGAAATTGGGGACGTTCACGTCGGCATTGCTGACGGTCGAGATGAGCGACTCGCCTGGCTTCAGCGTGCGGGGGAAGGCGACGGTCAAGGCCGGATCGTAGTTGCGCGGGCGCGAATCGTAACCTTGCGCATCGCCGGGCTTCGTGACGATCATCGACCCGTTCCGCATTCGCTGATCGTCCTGGAATCCGGCATCGCCGAACTGATTCTTCTTCACCGGCGTCTTGTCGCCCTCGGGCGCCGGCCCTGGCGCGGGCGTGACGCTGACGACGGTCACCGGCCCGATCACCCAGTAGTCTCCGGTGACAAACTTGCCGACGGTGCAGGCCTTGTCGAACTTCCAGGTGATCCCGTACTGGGTCACCTCCTTGGCTTCATCCGCCCGGACTGCCAACGGCGGCATGAACGCCAGCCAGATCAGTGCGAATAGCGCGGTAACGGCGGGCAGAAGCGAGCGTTTCATGGCTGCCGTCTCTGGCAGGAAAGGATGCACTTCGTGAACAAATATGTTGGTCATCAGCAGATCTCCGTGAACCAGGCGTTGGTCTTAACCTTCCAGGTGGGATGATACTGGTATATCGGGTTTATGCCAACAGGACGTGCTTGATTACGAAGGCCCCGATGCCGTGCAGCGCTGCAAGGCTTACGGCGCTGCCCTGGTGGAGGTCGGCAGCAATCAGGACGACCTGGTCTGTGGGCTCAGGCCACCTACCAGAGCATCTACGATGCCGCCCTTGGCCTGTGTGAACACCTCAACATCCCCGTGCCCACCTTGCCCAACACTCCGCATTCTGGAAAAGATGCTTCGTTCTCAGTTAACTATTGACACAGCGTCTAAATCGTGTACGCTGAAAGAAGTCGGTGGTCGATTCGAAGGGCTGACTTTCACTTCTTATGCCTTTCACGATCAACCCGATCCCAGGTGGGGGACCTAGCACATCTGCTTAACCCCTGGAAGACACTCGCAATTTCTCGTGTGCTCGCATGTCTAACCTCATGCCTCGAGGTTGTTGTCTCGGCCAATTGAACCGTCTTCCAGCGTGGCTGGAGGCAAATCAGGAGAATGCTTTATGTTCCCATCGTTTCAGCGGTTTGTCGTGCGAGCCGTGGCCGTCGTGCTGGTGGCAGGCTGGACTGGCGTCCAGCCTCCAGGCGCAAATGTACTCTCTCAATGGTGGCAGGTACAGCCAGGTGGTAAACCTGACCACTCGTACCTACCAGGTGCAGGTTCTCAACCAACCGGCCCCGCAATACGCAATGGGCGTGATGTCCTCGCCTTACAGCATGAGCAGCCTGATGCCGCCCACTTACAACATGAGCAGCATGATGCCGCCCACTTACAGCATGAGCAGCATGATGCCGCCCACGTACAACATGAGCAGCATGACGCCGCCCACGTACAACAGCATGAGCAGCATGATGCCGCCCACGTACAACATGAGCAGCATGATGCCGCCCACGTACAACATGAGCAGCATGACGCCGCCCACGTACAACATGAGCAGCATGATGCCGCCCACGTACAGCATGAGCAGCATGATGCCGCCCACGTACAGCATGAGCAGCATGATGCCGCCCACGTACAACATGAGCAGCATGACGCCGCCCACGTACAACATGAGCAGCATGACGCCGCCCACGTACAACATGAGCAGCATGATGCCGCCCACGTACAACATGAGCAGCATGATGCCGCCCACGTACAACATGAGCAGCATGATGTCCTCGCCCTACAACATGAGCAGCATGATTCAGCCCACTTACAACAACAACCCGTATGGCATGAATCCGATCAACCCGTACAGCATGAACCAGTACGGCACGAACCCGAACAACAACAACCCGTATGGCATGAACCCGATCAACCCGTACGATCACTATCAGGCTTGGCTTCGCGCGGTCACGGCTACGCCTAATATGACACCGGACCAGTTTTTCAGGTTGTGCGCCACCATGGATTGCTTCATAGCAGGCACTTTGGTCCATACGAGGACCGGATTAAAGAGGATTGAAAACATTACCCTGGGAGAAGAGGTGCTTTCTTGGAATGAAAGCAGCAACCAATTCGAGTACAGGCCGGTGACCAACTTGATTCGAACCAGCGCAAAGCAGTTGGTCGAGATAAGAGGAAACGACTGGCAGGTGACATGTTCCAGGGAGCATCCATTCCTTTCGGGAAATCACACGTGGATCGAAGCTAAGGACATATCGGAAGGGCACTCTCTCCTTTGCCTTCGGAACTCTTCGACAAAAGTGCTTTCTGTGCGCTCAATTCTCTCTCCGGAACCCGTCCCACTATATAACTTGGAACTCAGCCAGGCGCACACCTTCTGCGTAACCGAAGCAGGATTGGTCGTGGATAACTTGCCTTGCGCTAGTAATGCTTCAACAGCCCGCCAAGGCGTTCCTGGCAAGACAGAATGATCCAGACACTCGACGTGACGCTCAGCACCCAGCGTTCAGCATGTGCGTTCAAGTTCGGGGCAGCACACACGAATGAGGTCTGCAACTTGTGGCGGCGCGATCCGTTCTATCTGGAAGACGTGCCGGACCTGGAACCGCTGGTATACGATCCGGTCACGAACACGCTATAATGCCGGGAGACGCTAGAACTGAAGGAGACGAACATGAACCTCCCGATCAAGTTTCCCAGCGATGCCGATGTCACCATCGAGGAGGTGGCGTTCTTCCGGGCGCTGTCGCCGGAGAATCGCGTGCGCTCGATCCGGGGGATGATCGCCGCCGGAGCACTGATGATGAGCCGGTCGCCCAGGGCGGCATTCCTGCGAGATTACTCTCTGGAACAGGAGAACCGTGCGCGTCAGGCCGTAAAGGAGTTCCTTGAACGCCATGCCGATTGAACACGACCTTCTGGGAGACGAGTTGGTACGGGCCGTCGAACTCCTGGCCGGCACGTTGGCGGCACGATCGATCAGCTATGCCTTGGTGGGAGGGCTGGCGACCGGGCTACGTGGCCGGCCCCGCTTCACCCAGGACGTGGACGTGCTACTCGATGTGCCGCAGCTCGCACTGCCGGGGCTGTTGGACGAGCTGGCACGACTAGGCTTCGTTTTCGACAGGGATACTGTGATTCGCGAGTATGTTCACGAACACATGACCGCGTTTCGATTCGGGCCTGTGCGGATCGATTGGCTCAAACCCGTTCTGCCGATCTACACGCGGACCCTTGACGACGCTACTTCTCTGGCATGGACGGAGGGTCACCCTCTCCGCGTCGCCACGGCCGAGGGCCTGATCCTGACGAAGATGGTGTCGTTCCGGCCGCAGGACCAGGTGGACATCGAGACGCTGTTGATCGCTAACCGAGACGACCTCGACGTGGAGATCGTCCGGCAGGAATGGTCAGCCGTCGCGGCAGGCGAAGAAGCCCGCACGGCCTGGCTGGAGAATGCCTTTGCCCGGTTGCTTCCACGCTGAGTCACGTATGATGTCAGTCAGCATGCGGTGCGGCGTAGCGCGGGCGTCACCGGAAATGTTGTAGCTCTTGCAACGCTTTCGGTGCTTGGTTGTCATGAGAGGAGTCTCCCGGCGGGCAGCATGCTTTCGCGGGCCGGCCAGTTCTGCAAAGGGCCGGGTCTCTGAAGGGCCGCGAAAGCATGGCACCCGGCGGATTCTTCTCGCCAATCTCCACTTATTGGCATGCTGCTTTCACGCAGCATTCCCTACATTATCGCTCTGGTGAAGTAATGACCATTTTGCTAGGATTCTCGGTTCCCGCTGTCTTGGAGTTGCCGGCCATTGCCGGCCGGTGAGGAGGCGGGTCTTCGGAAAACACTTTTTATGATCAAGTCGGCTCCCCGTCCCCGCCGGGTGCATCGCCCGGGACGGTGCCAGTCGGGATAGGAATTGTTGCAATATGACACCAAAAGAAAAATGTGACGTCCTTCAGTTCTTGGCCCAGATCCACCGCAGCCAATTCGACGAGCGGAGAAAGCATGAGTGGAAGGTTGTCTTCACAATTCTGACTTTCTATGTCTTGGTCGCTGCGGCTAGCATCAAGGGAGAGTTTCAAAAGCCTCTTTATGCCGGATATGTCTTCTACAGCCTTGCTGTCGTTTCGAGCGTATTTCTTGCATTTCTCCACCGCGAAACCACATGAACAAGCAGATCGCCCAATCTGCCGAAGGTAGCATTCAGGAGATTCTGAAGGGCAACTCACCGGAGATGAGGATGCTGCCTCCCCAAGCGGGAATGTATAGGTGGCTCTGGAAGAGTGGTTGGGCTTGGATTTGGCAGACGGTTGTCATTCTCATTTTCGCACATGCAGCCGCAAGCATTACGGGCAGCTAACCAAATCGGTCGAGCGAGCCGCCGCCCCTCTTCTCCGCCGGGTGCCATGCCCATGTCCGCATGGGCATGGTTGGACTGCATGCCCACGAAGACATGAGCATGGCACCCGGCGCCCAGGACAAAGTAGTTGTCCCGAATCTCGGCGTCCAAGTTCGGCTGGTGGGCAGCAGGCTCTCCGCCAAGTGCTACGGTCGTTCGTTCGGCACGTATTCGCCGTGATTGCCCTTCGTCCAGACCCACTTGAGGTTGCGCGTCCCGCCTTCTTGCTCCGGAACAGTCTGGCGATTCGCGGCCCACATGGCGTCAACGAACGGATCGTATGTCTTACCTTCGTTGCTGGGACGCTTGAACGATCCCCGTTTGCCGGCGTAGGGATCGGTGGGCTGCATCCAGCGGTCGCAGTAGTCGAAGTAGGCGTCGTGATTCCAGGTCTTCTTGGCCTTCATCAGCAGCACGGCCAGATCGGTGCCGATCCAGGCCTGGGCCGTGCAACAGAGGCGGTATGATTCCGAGCGTTTGTCCATCTCGTTGGCTTTGAAAAGAAATAGCCCGCAAACCACAAGGGCTTGGTTGGTGGATGCCCATTGGACGCTACTAATTGGGTAGCGACGCAATTACTTTGCAAAGCCCATCTCGTCCCACGCGTCCGGCGACTTCTCTTCTGGTGAGGCTGTCCGCAACCGTTTAATCCCCTCCAAGGAACGGTTCCATCCGCTCTCAGATTCCGTTCCTCGCAGCGGACGGAAAATCAGGCTCATCACCGCTGCACCTCGGCTGCCTTCAATCGCTCTTCCGCCCAGGCTGCATCCCGTGCTCCCAGCGGCACTTCAGGCGCACGGGAATAATCGACAGCAAGGTCATAACCAAGCAAGTCGTAGACGTTCGTCAAAGCTCGTTGGAGGTCAAGCGGGACATCCGCGTCACCGGGCAAGAGCGGCACGGGGACGATTGGTAATGACTGGTGGAGCGTGATCGGCCAGATGTCGATAATGGGCCGTTCCTCAGCCCGGCTGACAAAGACAAAATACGGTGCGGCGGGCAACGGGTCCCGCATCGGCACGCGCTGCCCCTCACGCAACAGATCGATCTCGATCAGATGGGCGCTGCTGAGCAACAGGCGCCGGCGCTTATTGAGGTATTCGTCCCGTCCGTCGCCTCGCTTGTTGGTCGGGGAAAGCACCTCGATCGCAGTCACGAGTTGACGGTTGGCCGTGTCACGAATTTCGACTGTTAGGTGTGGAACCGCTTCGGGCATCGCTGTCGCAAGGCGCAGAGGTGCGGTTGCTACCGCAGCCTGGCTACCGCCTGACATCGCAAAATCGGTTTCGGATACCCCAACGTTGGGATATATGCTTGAGGTTGCCACCGCTACACACTCCGGCATGGAAAAGACAAAGCGTTCCGTCGTCAGGGCAAGATAGCGGGGGCGCAGTTTTGGAGCTAGTTGTCGGGCAATCTCGGCACTGAACTGCGAATGGATAGTGGTCCACAAGGATCCTTCCAGGTAGGGATCCATTCCCGGAAAAGGTGATGGCATGATGGATAGTGTCTCCCAGAGGAACGCTAATGGACATATTATAGCAAATGGTTCTTGGGATTGTTTCAGGCGCTTGTCGTTGCGCAGCCAGAAAGGCAATTCTCGTAGCCGTGTTCATGATCATGTCCTTGGTCATAGTCCGTGGAATGGCAATGGGAGCAGAGAACGCAATTCTTCGCTCCCTGCTCCCAATCCGCGAGCCTGCCGGCACCACTTCGCCTGATGCGCTGACCCGCAGCCTGCGGCACGCGCATTACTTCATTTGGTCAATGCACTTCTGGACCTCCGTGGTCGCCACATCCAGGTCCTTCATCGCCTTCTGCTTGTGACCGCCGAAATTGTGGCCGGCTTCCTTCAATTCCTTATGCGCCAGCGCATCTCGTGCAAGGCGTGCCGCAGGTGCGGATGATTGTTGTAGTCGGCATAGATCCCCGGGGCGGGCTGGTAATCCCTGTAAGGGTCACCCGCGGCTGTCAAGGCATTCTCCGTCTCGACAATGGCGTCACGCAGCGCCGCCTGGGCTACTGCCTTGTGGCCGCCGAAATCGTTGGTGGATTTAGTCAACTCTTTGTCGGCTTCACGCATCTCATACAGGGCGTGGTGCAGGTGCGGATGCTTCGGCCCAGCCGCTGCGCTGCCTGATGGCAACTGGTCAATGCACTTCTGGACCTCCGTGATTGCCACATCCAGGTCCTTCATCGCCTTCTGCTTGTGACCGCCGAAATTGTGGCCGGCTTCCTTCAATTCCTTATGCGCCAGGCGCATCTCGTGCAAGGCATGCCGCAGGTGCGGATGATTGTTGTAGCCGGCATAGATCCCCTGGGCGGGCTGGTAATCCTTGTAAGGGTCACCAGCGGCTGTCAAGGCATTCTCCGTCTCGACAATGGCGTCACGCAACGCCGCCTGGGCTACCGCCTTGTGGCCGCCGAAATCGTTGGTGGATTTAGTCAGCTCTTTGTCGGCTTCACGCATCTCATACAGGGCGTGGTGCAGGTGCGGATGCTTCGGCCCAGCCGCTGCGCTGCCTGATGGCAACTGGTCAATGCACTTCTGGACCTCCGTGATTGCCACATCCAGGTCCTTCATCGCCTTCTGCTTGTGACCGCCGAAATTGTGGCCGGCTTCCTTCAATTCCTTATGCGCCAGGCGCATCTCGTGCAAGGCATGCCGCAGGTGCGGATGATTGTTGTAGTCGGCATAGATCCCCTGGGCGGGCTGGTAATCCTTGTAAGGGTCACCCGCGGCTGCCAAGGCATTCTCCGTCTCAACAATGGCGTCACGCAGCGCCGCCTGGGCCGCCGCCTTGTGGCCGCCGAAATCGTTGGTGGATTTAGTCAGCTCTTTGTCGGCTTCACGCATCTCATACAGAGCATGGTGCAGGTGCGGATGCTTCGGCTCAGCTACTGCGCGGCCTGATGCCAACAGGCCAATCGCAATGGCAACGATAGCAAGGGTAGACAAACGCCACATAATAGATAATCTCCCACTCAGTTTGAGGACAGGTTGATGAGTTCTCCATCTGCCCCTGGCCCTCCTCAGGGACAAGATGAGGTTGAGGTATTTCAACATCATTCATTCTATTAAACACCTGTCCTTTGAACGTGGTTCGGTTTCTGCTTGACAACCACTATTTCGCGTGCTTCAATGCATGCCGATCTGTGGGACAAGATTGTAATCTTGTCGCCACATTCGTGAACACCGTGCTATCACCTACTGCCCTCTCGACTATTGTCGCCGGGACAGGCTTCTTCCAGGATGTACCATGAATATCGGTTCCAACAGCCTCGTGTACCGGCAGACACAGCCGGCACTTTCACGCCGTGACTTCCTCGCGATGAGTGGCGCCGGGATGACGGCCGCGCTCCTGGCAGCGACGCATTGCTGGGCTGACGAGCCGGCCAAGGGGACCACACCGGCCAGCCTGGATTTCCCGCTTGTGGACTTCCATGTCCATCTGGACAACAGCACCATCGACAAGGTGCTGGAGCTGTCGAAGAAACAGGGCGTGAAGTTCGGCATCGTCGAACACGCTGGCACCAAAGAGAACAAGTACCCGGTCGTGCTCAGCAACGACGAGGAACTGGGACGCTACCTGGAGATGCTGGAAGGCAAGCCAGTGTTCCGGGGCGTACAAGCGGAATACAACGATTGGACCACCGGCTTCTCGACCAAGGGGCTGGCCCGGCTCGATTACGTGCTGATCGACGCCATGACCTTTCCCGGTAAGGACGGCAAGCGCGTCAAATTGTGGGAAGGCGGTGTCGAGTTGCGCGTGGACATGGGCGACAAGCAGGCTTTCATGGATCGCTACGTCGATTGGCATCTGGAGTTGGTCGAGCGGTTGCCCGCCGACATTCTCGCCAACGTCTCGTGGCTGCCGGGACCGCTGGCCGGCGACTACGACACCTACTGGACGGCCGCTCGCATCAAGAAGGTCGTCGATGCGGCGCTGCGCAACCGAGTGGCCTTGGAGATCGGCCTGACGCTGCCGAAGCTGTCCTTCTTGCGGATCGCGAAGGAGGCGGGCGTGAAGTTCTCGTTCGGCACCAACGGCCGTTATCCGAACATGGGCAAGTTGGAACCGTGTATCAAGATGGCCAGGGAACTCGGCCTCAAGCGTGAGGACATGTTCATCCCCGCGCCCGACGGGCAGAAAGCCGTGCAGCGATGGAAGGCGAACCAGGATGACAAGGCTGCGGATCCATCTGCCAAGAAGCTGACCCTGGCAAAGAAAGTGATGAGCGATGCCAAGATCAGCTTAGCGGATGCCCTGGCCACCGCACAGAAAAAAGTCCCAGACGGCAAGCCCTTGGTGGCCCGCGCCGAAGTGGAGAAGAACCAATCCAGATTCGGCTTCTACTTCCTGGTCGGCGCTGGCGTCAAGGAGGTGGAAGTCGACGTCGTGACCGGCGAGGTCGTGAAGTTTGAGGACAAAAAGAATTATGAAAAGGACACAAAGCTGGCGAACGCCAGGAAGGCTGTTGAGGGGGCGAAGGTTTCTTTCCCGCAAGCTCTTGAGATTGCCAGGGGCAAGGTGAAGGAAGGCAAGCCCTTCGAAGTTGAGATGGAATTCGACGGGGACAGGGCCATTGTCGAGGTCGAGTTCCTGGAAGGCGACATGATCACCAAGGTCAGAATCGACGCGAAAGACGCATCGATGGTCCAGGTCGTGAAATAGAGGGGCGTTCCGGAAAGGAAGAAGTAGCCTGCCAATCTTGTGGTTCCGGCGCAGACATTGGCAGATGGGCGTTGGAAGCAGCCGTGTCTCTGCGGGCAAGGCTACGCGCCTATGTCTCAGCCCCGTTCACGGGGCTTCCCGCGCAGCGGTAATAGGCCCGGCGTTGACGCCGGGTTGCGAAACTACCCGGCTTCGGATAGCCCCGTTCACGGGGCTTCTTGATGTGCCGGCTTGAGCCGGTGGCACATTACGGGCTTACGCCGGAGCTTCCTCAAGCCCCGTGAACGGGGCTAAACACACCATCGGGGTTTTCTGTCACCCGCCGTCAACGGCGGGCCTATTACCGCTACGCGGAAAGCCTCGTATACGAGGCTGAAAAACGTTCCCGTCCGCTTCTCGCTGCCGACGATGTTTGGATCATTGTGAGAATCGCCGTAAACGAGGCTGAAAGATGTCCCCGTCCGTTTCTCTGCCGGATGGGCCGAATTCTGCGAAGGATTTGCCGGTCAGGGCTACATAGAACAGTGGGCGGTCGTCTGTCGGGTGATCGTACATCCGAGGATGACCTATCCTCGTCTTTAACCACAGAAGGCGGATGGTCCGGACCAATTATGCGCCCGCATGGAGACCTGTCATGAAATGTCGTATGAACCTGGTGTGTGCCGTTGCAGTCCTGCTGCTCGCGGCCTGTCCTGTCCTGGGTATGATTAGCTATCCCCCCTATTATCCTCCGGGCTATCCCAATCCTGGCTATCCTCCGACCTATCCCTTCCCTCCGGGCTATCCCGTCATGTCTCAACTAGTTCCCGCCACTGACCTCGACGATAAGCGGGTCAAGGAGCAGCTGATCCGGGTAGAAGCGGAGTTGTGGGCGAACACGTTTCCCAGCGTGGAAAAGGCGCTGACCGTTCTACGCGCCCGCAAGAACGAACTCTTTGACGGCAAGAGCTACGCCGTGGTGGCGCCGCCCGCCGAAAAAACGGACAAGGCGACCCTCACCTTGAAGAACCTGTCGAAGAGTCAGCAGATCAAAGTCGTGCTGACCTTTTTCAACGGCACGGGCGAGATCGTCAAACAGGAGGTCCCCAGGTTCCAGGCTTCTGCGGACTTCCACATGACGATGCTGGCAGTAAATCAGGAGATTCAGGTCCCCTATAACTGCGCCAACACCTGGGTGGTCGTCGAGTGGACCGCGGGGCCGGGCCTGAACATCACGGTGCCGTTCCAAACGATTGCCGACGCCAAGACGGAGACCAAGGGCAAGAAGTGATTCGAGCGCTTCCGAACGTTTCTCTGAAGTATGGCGAGCGGCAAGTGATACCATCCCTCGCTCACGCTTCAGGCCAGTGTGACACTGGCCCGAAGCGTGAGCGAGGGATGGTAAATTATTATCCGCCGCTCGCCTAAAAGAACAGGGCCCATGGACCAGATGTCCATAAGCCCTGCTCGATATTCGTCCTGCATAGGCTTAGCGGGATCCATCGGCCGGGGCGCTGACGGCTTGCACCCCCCCTGGTGCTGCCGCTGCTGCCGTGAGGTCGCTTTCCAGCTTCGGGAAACCCATCCGTTTCTCTTCTCCTGCTTTCACGTAGACCCGCTTGGTCTCGAGGAACAGATCCCCATTCCGGACAACTTCCGCGCGGAACGTCATAGAAGTACTCTTGACCATTGGCCAGGGGCGGGGTGATGAACGCACGTTTGTCTGAGTTGGACTTCATGAGCTGTTCGTCGATGAATAGCTTGGCGTCGCGTGGAAGCTCGACGATCACCTTGGCCTTGGCCCCTGTTTCCTGGCCATTGGCATCCAGCCTCCTCGGCGGCGGAACTGTTTCGGGGCGTTGACCCGGTGCCGCGCCAGGTCCTGGAGGTGTTGTACCACAGTCACAGGCCGGCGCCGCCGGCCGTCGCGCCGGGGCCGCTGCAACAGCAGTTGGAGCCGGAGGCATGGGCACGGGCACGCAGACCACTATAATCGGCTGCACGACTGGAGCCGCATACGGCATCTGTTGCTGAGCAGCACCCCCGCAACCATAGCCACCGCCGCCGTTGAAGCCACCGCCACCACCGCCGTAGCAACCGCAGCCACCGCCGCCGTTGAAGCCACCGCCACCACCGCCGTAGCAGCCGTAGCCACCGCCGCCGTTGTAGCCACCGCCACCGCCGCCGTAGCCGCCGCAGCCACCACCGCCGTTGTAGCCACCGCCACCGCCGCCGTAGCCGCCGCAGCCACCACCGCCGTTGTAGCCACCGCCACCGCCGCCGTAGCAACCACCGCCACCGCCGCCGTAACAACCGCAACCACAGGTGATGTAGCAGCCGCAGCCACCGCCGCCGAACCCAAAATCCGGCGCACTGCTGCCAGCCGTCAATGCCGCCATCATAAGCACACTGTACATGTGTCGTTACCTCCCAAGCCCAATTTGCAGAACACCAGGATCTGTTGTGCTGTTGATCTCCCGCGGCGTGGGTCGGGAAGTCAGGTTAAAATGGATAATCTATGTTAAATGGTAATTCTGCCAAATCCAAGAGTCAATCAATAAACTTGGGAACGCCGGAGAATTCTATCAATAGGGGCTAAACGCCCTATATTGAGGGTATACAGGAGCAGTGAAAGGATACGCACCGTAGCCACCCCCATAGCCGCCGTAGCCTGCCCCATAACCACCCCCGTAGCCACACCCGTAGCAACCAGTAGGGGGAACAACAGGCATCCCATAGCCCCCGCCGTAACCCCCGCCATAGCCGCCGCCGTAACACCCGCAGTAGCAAGCGGTAACGGGAACAACAGGGACAACGGGCACCGCGTAGCATCCGCACTGACAGCCAGTGCAACCGCAACAAGCACGGGGGCAACAGCAACCAAAGTCCGGCGCACTGCTGCCGGTCGTCAATGCCGCCATAAGAACTAGACTGAACATGTTTTTTTCTCTCCCACGACCAGGTTTGCAGAGCGCCCTGGGACTTTTGTGGTGTTGACTTCCGCGGCTGGTCGGGAAGTCAAGTTGATGTGGATGATTCCTGAGAAAAAATAGGTCAGCAAAATCTAGCAAGCAATCGGCAAGCCTGGAAATGTAAAACGCTTGTAGCGCCAGGGTCGGAATAACCGGTACTGAGGATAGATAGGATCAAAGAGGAGGGAGAATTTTTGTCAACTGTTATGAGAATGGAATAGTTCCATCACTCAACTTCATAGGCCAGATTCGGCGCCAACCAGCGTTCCACTTCCTTGACCGGCATCTTTTTGCGCCGGGCATAATCTTCAACCTGGTCCCTGGTGATGAGATCGACGGCGAAGTAACGCGCCTCAGGATGACTGAAATAGAGACCGCTCACCGAGGCGGCGGGCCACATCGCGAAACTTTCCGTCAGCTGAATACCGACCGCCTGCTCGACCCCAAGCAGCTCCCACAGCGCACGTTTCTCGGTGTGATCGGGGCATGACGGATAGCCGGCCGCCGGCCGGATGCCACGGTATTTCTCTCCGATCAGATCTTCCTTGGAGAGCTTCTCTTGCTGGCCGTAGCCCCAGTCACGGCGAACGCGCTCGTGCAACAGCTCGGCGAAGGCCTCGGCCAGGCGGTCGGCAAGCGCTTTCGTCATGATGGCGTTGTAGTCGTCTTGCTCGGCCTCGAAGTGGCGGACCAGCTCGCCGGTTCCAATCCCCGCCGTCACCGCGAAAGCACCAATGTAGTCTGCGATCCCCGTGGAGCGCGGCGCAACATAATCGGCCAGGCTGCGGAAATTCGTCTGCCCCTCGCGCTCCCACTGCTGCCGGAGCATGGGCAGGCGCAGATGCTCGCGCGCACGGCTCTCGTCGGTGAACACAATGATGTCGTCGCCGTCGGCATTGGCGGGAAAGAATCCGTAAACCCCGCGCGCCGTCAGCGACCGTTGCCGGACGATCTGCTCCAGCAAGCGGTTGGCGTCGGCAAACAGCTTGCGTGCCTCCTCGCCTGTCTGCGTATTGGACAGGATGCCGGGATACTTCCCCTTCAATTCCCATGCCATGAAGAACGGCGACCAGTCGATGTAGGGCACAATGTCGGCCAGCGGGAAATCGCGCAGCACGCGCGCTCCCAGGAAAGCCGGCCGGGCCATCGGCGCGGTGGTCCAGTCGATGGCAAACCGTCGCTCTCTGGCCTCGGCATAAGGAACGAGCTTGCGCTGCTTGCGGCGGGCAAAGTTTTCGCGCTCGCGCTCCTGAGCAGTCCGGTTCTCACGGTCAAGCTCGCCCTTCTGCTCGGGCCGGATCAGCCGATCGACCACGCCGACGCTGCGCGACGCATCCTTGACATGGATGACCGTCTGATGATATGCCGGCGCGATCTTCACCGCCGTGTGCTTGGCACTGGTTGTCGCTCCGCCGATCAGGAGAGGCAATTGGAAGCCATCTCGTTCCATTTCCCGAGCGACGTGAACCATCTCGTCGAGCGACGGCGTGATCAGCCCCGACAATCCGACCATGTCCACCTGCTGTTCGCGGGCCGTCTTGAGGATTTTCTCGCACGGGACCATCACCCCAAGGTCGATCACCTCATAATCGTTGCAGCCCAGTACCACGCCCACGATATTCTTGCCGATGTCATGCACATCCCCCTTGACCGTCGCCATGAGAATCTTGCCGCGGGCCCGCCGGCCAGTAATCACCGTGGAACTACTCTCTTCTCTTTCTGGCTCCTGACTTCCGACTTCTGACCTCTGACCTCCGACCTCTGACCTCTGACTTCCGACTTCTGACCTCTGACCTCTCGACCTCTGACTTCTGCTTTTCCGCTCCAGGAACGGCAACAAGTACGCCACCGCCTTCTTCATCACCCGGGCGCTCTTGACGACTTGCGGCAGGAACATCTTGCCGGCGCCGAACAGGTCGCCGACGACGTTCATGCCGTCCATGAGCGGGCCTTCGATGAGACCCAGCGGCCGCGCATAATTGTGCCGGGCTTCCTCGACGTCTACGTCGATGAACTCCATGATGCCGTTGATGAGAGCGTGCTTGAGGCGTTCCGCGACGGGCTGGCTGCGCCACTCCTGTTGACCTCTGACCTCTGACCTCTGAGTCCTGCTGACCTCTGGCGGTGCTGGTGTACTCGGTCAGCCGGTCGGTGGCGTCGGGCCGGCGGTTGAGGAGCACGTCCTCGACGCGCTCCAGCAAATCCTTGGGGATCTCCTCGTACACCTGGAGCTGGCCGGCGTTGACGATGCCCATATCGAGGCCGGCGCGAATGGCGTGATAGAGGAACGCCGCGTTCATCGCTTCTCGGACCACGTCGTTGCCGCGGAACGAGAATGAGACATTGCTGACGCCGCCGCTCGTCTTTGATTCCGGGAACAACTGCTTCAGCCGGCGCACGGCCTCGATGAATTCCACGGCGTAGTTGGCGTGTTCCTCGATGCCGGTGCCGACGGTGAGGATGTTGGGATCGAAGATGATGTCGCTCGCGGCGAAGCCGATCTTTTCGGTCAGCAGCCGATAGGCCCGCGCGCTGATCTCCACCTTGCGGTCGGCGGTGACTGCCTGCCCTTCCTCGTCGAACGCCATCACGACGGCGGCGGCGCCATAACGCTTGACCAGCCGGGCCTGATCCAGGAATTTCTCTTCGCCTTCCTTGAGGCTGATCGAGTTGACGATGCCCTTGCCCTGGACGCACTTCAGTCCCGCCTCGATGACCGGCCATTTCGAGCTGTCGATCATGATGGGGATGCGTGCGATCTCCGGCTCGGCCGCGATCAAGTGAAGGAAGCGTGTCATCGCCTCTTCGCCGTCGATCAGGTCGGCGTCCATGTTGACATCGAGGATATTGGCGCCGCCTTCGACCTGTTCACGGGCCACGGCCAGGGCCTGGTCGTAATCACCGCTCTTGATGAGCCGGGCGAAACGGCGCGAGCCGGTGATGTTGGTGCGCTCGCCGATCATCACGAAGTTCGTTTCGGGACGGATGATGAGCGGTTCCAGCCCGCTGAAGCACGACCACTTCGTCCGCGCTTGCCGGTTTCGCGGCCGTACTCCCCGCACCGCTTCCGCCAGCGCCCGGATATGTTCCGGCGTCGTGCCGCAGCAGCCGCCGGCGATGTTCAGCCAGCCGTTGCCGGCGAACTCTCCCAGCACGCGGGCCATGTGTTCCGGCGTGTCGTCGTACTCGCCGAATTCGTTGGGCAGCCCGGCGTTGGGATGGCAACTGGTGTAACACGAAGCAATGCCGGCCAGCGTCTCGGCATAGGGCCGCATCTCGTCCACCCCCAGCGCGCAGTTGAGCCCGACGCTGAACAGGTCGAACGAGGCAATCGAAATCCAGCAGGCCTCCAATGTCTGCCCCGAGAGCGTGCGGCCGCTGGCATCGGTGATGGTGATCGAGGCCATGACCGGCAGCCGGATGCCGTGCTTGTCGAAATACTGTTCGATGGCGAACAGGCACGCTTTCAGATTGAGCGTGTCGAAGGTGGTTTCGGGAAAGAGTATATCGGCGCCGCCCGCGATCAGTCCGGCGACCTGCTCCGTGTAGGCCGTCACCAGCTCGTCGAACGACACGCCACGGAAGCCGGGATCGTTGACGTTGGGCGAAAGCGACGCCGTCTTGTTGGTCGGCCCGATGCTGCCGGCGACGAAGCGCGGCTTATCGGGGGTCCGGCGGCTGAAATCGTCGGCGGCGCCTCGGGCCAGTTCGGCGGCCACGCGGTTCAACTCGAATACGTGTTCTTCCAGGGCGTAATCCGCCATCGAGATGGTGGTCGAGTTGAACGTGTTGGTTTCAAGGATGTCGGCGCCCGCTTCCAGGTAATCGCGGTGGATCTTCTCAATGATCCGCGGCTGCGTGAGCACGAGGAGGTCGTTACAGCCCTTGAGCGGCCGGGGATGATTGCGAAAGCGGCTGCCGCGGAATTGCTCCTCGTCGAGCTTGTGCGTCTGGATCATCGTGGCCATGGCGCCGTCGAGGATCAGGATGCGCTGGGCAAGGAGATCCTCAAGAATTTGCCGGGCGCGTCCTGACGCGGAGATCGACATGCGGCATGAATCCGGAAAAACACAAAAACCCACATCGTTTAGCCCCGACCCGAAGGGGAGCGACGCTTCATAAGCGCTCGCCTAAACAAATCACGGCAAAATTATTCTATCGGATTCTCGCGAATTTCCATGCGCAACAAAAAAAGCCGGTACGGCGCGATCCATCGCGCCGCCCGGCTAAGTCGTGGCCATTGCTATCCATGCGGCCAACTCACCCGGCCAGGTTAGTTCACGGCTCGGGTAAAACAGAAATCCAGCTTCGGAACAGTGCCTTGAGAAGTCACTTTGTGGAAAGTTATCCTTGCCGTCCCTGGCCGCCTCGCAGGGCCTTCATGGCCCGCAGCGGGCACTGATCCGAAGAGCTGGAGTCTGGTTCCTCTATGCCAGTCATCTGGCTCCTCGTGCGCACACCGAGCGCGGGAAGTTCAGAAGGTGTAGAAACTCATGCCATTCGGAAAAATACAGATAAGGCGGTTCCTCTCGCTCCAGTAGGAGAGTAGGATAAAACCGCCGTGGTGAAACCCACACGACACATCAACCTGCTGCCACCCAATTGGCACACTTAACCGGCCACGCTTACCGATGCCCTCGCTCATCACCTGCGAGTCTCCGGTCCAGGCTAAGCAGCAGTAATCATGAGGGGTAGGGTACTGACTTTGCCGAACCTGTCAACAGTAAAAACTTGAGAAGTCAGCTGTGAAAAGGGCCGATTAACCGGAAGCCGTTGTCCGGCAAAGAGCAACGTCAGCTGAAAAAATTTCCCGCTTGCCAAAATCCGTTCGGATTCGCCGGATTCTTCCTCGCCGGGGCTAGCCGTGTTCATTGCAAGTCCATATCCGGCCGGCAATTAAGTTCTATTTGCCACATTGCTCATCGCTAATGGATGAAAAAAAGGGCTGCGAAAAAGCCGGCACCGTCCACAAGATGTTGCGCCGATGAAGAGAACTCATTCAACTAATAGACTGGCGCTGCATCAACAGACAAGGTGAGCAAGAACGGCGCTGAGGGTGCAGGACATGGTTTGCGCTCGACGTAGCCGAATTCGCCAGAATTCGGGGGCGCTGCTCCCCCAGGCCCCGAATTCTGGCGAATTCGGCTACAGAGCCTCCAGGGTATTTCATGCGCCGTTGCAAACCGTGTCCTGCACCCCGCGCTGACCCTTGCCCGGGTCGGGAAGGCATATGCCGGCGCAAAAAAACCTCCGCCTGTGCCGTGTCGGCGCTTTTGAGAACCCGCAATTAACACATGGGTGCCCGAGACCCGGTTTTTGGATCCCACACAGAGGTGGGCATGCAAGCCCCGAACCTACAAAAAGGCTCCCTGCGGGTGCTCCATCGGTTCGTCAAAAGTGTCGCCTGTTCACGGACACCGCAGAGGTATTGGGAAGCCGTTGCCGGCTTCACCCCCACAATCTAACACGCGGCATCCCGGTCCGCAAGTGAACAATCAGGTTTTTTTTCTACAATCATTCTTCAACCGCACCCCGATCCGTGTTTAGGCGAGCGGCGGAAGTTAACGTACCATCCCTCGCTTACGCTCGGGCCAGTGTCACACTAGCCCGAAAAGCGTGATGCCCGAGGGATTGGTGTAGCCCAGTGATTATCGCTGGGAAAAGGTTGGTTTCCCCGGTCCAAGTCGCGTAGCGACGATTGAAATGCCTGTCACTCTATTTCAGTCGTCGCTACGCGACTCGTAATGTCGATGCGGTCATTATCCCAGCGATAAATCGCTGGGCTACCATCAGATGTCCCTACGGGACAAAGACCAGTTCGCTTGTTTAAGGGCTAGCCCGAAGCGTAAGCGAGGGATGGCGTGATCTCGTGTCACACTAGCCCGAAGCGTAGAAGCGAGGGATGGCATCACTTGCCGCTCGCCTTAGGAGAATTCATGCCAATCCAGCCAACCTTTCTGGAGCAAGACGGCCAACGCCCATCCGACATTGCCGCGCTGCTGGCCGGCTTCATCGCGGCCGCCCGTTCGAGTCTCCATCTGGCCATCTACGACTTTCGCCTGAGCGATTCCCTGGCTGCGCCTGTGACCCAGGCCTTACGCGCTGCCCGCCGCGGGGGTGGACGTTCGCATCGTCTACGACGCCGGCAAGCCCGTGGTGCCTTTCCACACCGTTGCGCCGATCCCGCACCGCCCGGCACCGCCGGCTTCATTGCCCGTCTCGGCAACGGCATCGTCTCCCGGCCCATCACCGGCGGCGATCCCCAGCAGCCGCGCCTGATGCACCACAAGTACATCATCCGCGACGGCAAGACGCCTGCCGCCGCTCTCTGGACCGGCTCAACCAACTTCACCGACGACTCCTGGACGCTGATGGAGAACAACATCGTCCGTATCGACTCTCAGGAATTGTGTACCTATTACGAGACCGACTTTGCCGAACTATGGTCGCGCGGCGACATTGCCACGACCGGCATGCACGATACGGGCACGGTGCAAGTGGGCAGCACGACCATTGGCGTAGCCTTCTCGCCGGGCGAAGGCCGCTCCATCAATTACCATATCGCCCATCACATCAGCAGTGCCCGCCGCCGGATCAAGCTCTGTTCGATGCTGCTTACCTCCGGTTCATTGCTCGGAGCGCTCGGCGACGTTCTGCACCATCACCGCGTGGCCGAGTTCGGCGGCATCTACGACCGCACGCAGATGGAAAGCGTCTTCGAGCAATGGCGGGAAACGCCGGCCGAGTGGAAGATCGCAGCCTTTCAACAGGTGGCGGCAGGCCTGGCGGGCAAGCGCTCGACACCGTACACGCCGGGCGGCCGGCATGATTTCATGCACAATAAAGTCCTGGTGTGCGACGACGTGGTGATAACGGGGAGCTACAACCTCTCCCATTCCGCGACGGAAAATGCGGAAAATGTGCTGTTTTTGCACGATGCCGGCCTCGCGGAACAGTATGATGCCTACATCGATCGCCTTATCCGGCGGTACACGGGTCAGAGTTAGGCGTCTACGCCTCCACCGGCATTGCCCGGTGCCGGGCATCACACGGGTGCAGGACATGGTTTGCGCTCGACGTAGCCGAATTCGCCAGAATTCGGGGGGAGTGCGCTCTCTCCCCAGGCCCCGAATTCTGGCGAATTCGGCTACAGAGCCTCCAGGGTATTTCATGCGCCGTTGCAAACCGTGTCCTGCACCCGCATCACACAATTACGGACACTTATGTCTTGACATAATCTTACGTCACAACATAATATTATGTAGCCTCGTAATAAGACATAAGGAAATGCCAATGGCCGAGAAGAACCCGTTTTCCCCTGGAGCCGGTCATTCCCCCCCGCATCTCGCCGGGCGCAAGAGGAGATAACCCGGTTTCAGCAACACCTGGAAGGTCGTGCAACGCCAGAGCAAGGTGAAAGGCATTGTATTTGCCTATGATGAAGCCCAGGTCGTGGGCGACCGGCAGGAGAAAGATCAGTATCCGCTGGCCGCCTTGCTGGAAACCTTCCAATCCCTGCAAAGAAAAGGGATTCGCTATTTTCTGCTGCTCACCGGTCTGCCGACCCTGTTCCCTCGCCTCGTCGAATCGCGAACCTATGCCGAGCGCATGTTCACGGTCCGGCAGATGGGAAAACCTGACCAGCCGGCAAAGAGACTTGTTGCATTGCATTGCCCATCTCGAACATGCCAACGACGAGTACGCCATTAGCGAAATTGTCGAGATATCGAACGGCCTGGAACGTCAGGCGTTTTACCCCAGGCGGACGTCAGCCAGATGCTCCCCCGGCTGGTTGACAAGGGCCTGATCTACAGGAATCGGTTGGGGAAGTACTGCTTCGCAGTGCCGCTGTTCAGCAGGTTCATTCGCCGAAAGTTCGCGAAGACGCCCGAAGAATATAAAAAAGCCCTCTTCTAATCGTGCCATCCCGACGTTGCGAGTGCCGTGCCGGCAAGCGACAGAACGTCTGCGTCTCATCCCAGTTGAGTTGCCGCATCCAGAAATAAACAACGATCCGGCTTAGCAACTAGATTCGGATGACCTGTTCTTACCACCGCCAGCGTTGTTCTTCAATGGCAGCACCGGTAGATTCTGGAAAACAAGGTTCACGCTGGACATGGCAGTCTCTCCCGATAGGGGCGCTCGTTGCTGCCGGCCCTCCTCGCGGATGATCTCCGGCTCATCCGTCACCGTGACGACCTCATCAACCAGAGAAGTGTCGAGGTTCTTGGGAATGAAGCCGGCGCCGATCGCCTGGATCTTGTGAGGGTCCGTGTGGCCCTTCCCTTGCTCGTTCTCCGGCAAGACGGTGATGTTTCCTTTGAGCGTTCAGCGGGCGAAACCTTGCATGTCCCCAATCCCCCGCTCTTGAGGCGGTTTTGGCAGGTTTTGTGGTGGATTGGGGGGGAGAAAAAGGGAGAATGGCCCCGGTTCCCGCCCGCCACGAGGTTACCCAGACGGCGCCCTGCCATTATCCTGCAAACCCGCGTTCCCCGGAATATCTCAACGCCAGCACGGTGCATTCCTGGACTTTCACACCGGAGCCAGGGAGCGGACCATATTAATACTAAGGATGTCCGTTAAGATTTCTAAGCTCCGCTCCACGTTCATCCAGATAAATCACCAGTAGCGTGTAGCCAGCCCATGAAGCAGCCGAGATATCGGGTTGCCTCCCGCACAGATACCCGATCAGCATGCTCCTGGCGGTCGTGGACTAACGTGTTTCTGTAATCGCGAACAGCGTGAGCATTGTCCGAACTCCTTGGAAATGCCACCCTGTCCTTCACGCGGTTCAACAATGCCTCCGTGGATTTTGGAAGGCGGTACTTGAATGCCTTCATGAATTGCCGCAGGCCAGTCTCAAACTCGGCAAACAGGCGAATGATATAGGTGCCTTCCAACCGGTTGGAGGCGGTCGTAATATCTCGGATTCGCAAGTCGCCGGTGAGAATGGCTGGATTGTCCTTGGCATGCTGGTCGAGCCGATTCATGGCCAGCCGAACCGTGGTATATTCCCGCTCCACGGCCTTGATCCGGGTGTTCCAGCCGAAGCTTCACTGGGCATGCTGCCTCATCTCCTCGAGGACTTTGAGAAAACTCGCTTTGGTAAGCGGCTTCACCTTCCCTTCCCGAATATTCGCAGCGACACCGGCCGGAGGAAGCTGGTAATGAAGATTCCAGCGGTCGTTGTAATAATAAAGGCTGGCGATGTCGTCATACCCGGGCATGAGATACAAATCCACCAGGCCCTCCATGCCAGGTCCGTGCCTTGCGATCGGCTCAAGGAGGATCTTGGTGACCTCTCGCTGTAGAAGCAACGCAGGAGCCGTGTAATTGCCGATCTCCGAATCCTCCATCGGTTTCGCGACGACTTTCGTGGACCAGTCAAGCCCTGCGGCCCATTCGCGCACGGAGTCGATCAACTGCGAGATGAGGCTCAGCCATCCGAGCATGAGGCGGATGCGCTCCCGCATATCTTCGTCAAATTCCTCTGGCGTCACTTCCGGAAAGGAAGGCTTTTTCTGCCAATTGACGGCAATCTCGTCCCCTTGAATCGTGACCAGCGCCTTGTAAGGAAGGAATTTGTCGTGTACACGTTTCACCCCGCCACCCTGAGTGCGTGCTTGCTGGAGTCCGCGCGGCACATAGCTGACGGAATATGCGTTCGGTTCTTCAGCAACCGGCCGAATAGTAACCACGAAACCGGGCAGACTTTTCTGCTGCACGCTCATCGAAAGCCTCCTGTAAAATAATCAGGTCTCTCTCTTCTCGTTCAGAATAGCACGTTCTCATCACTCAGCAAGCCTGACAACTGTGGCTGTGCAGGCGTAAACAGTGATTTACGGCAATAAACACTGGTGGGAAATTACCAAAGGTGGCGCCACGAGGTTGCCCGGACGGCACCCTGCCATTATCCTGCAAACCCGCGTTCCCCGGAATAGCTTGCTGCCGGCACGGTGCATTCCTGGACTTTCACGCCGGAGCCAGGGTGAGGAACATATTAAGAGTGAGGATGTCCGTTAAGGTTTCTGACCCCCGCTACGACCGGTCATGCGGACGACAAGTCAACCTCCAGTTTCTGGCCGAGAGCTTCCGCCCATTTGTGTAGCGTCGCCAGCGTAGGGTTCAGCATCTTGCCCGTTTCCAATCGGGAAAGAGCCGGCGAGTCGATCCCCATCCGCTCGGCCACCTCGGTCAGCGTCAACCCCTGGCTTTCCCGGACAGCTTTGAATCGCGCCACAAGACTTAAGATAGCTGCAAAACTCTGGCGATCAATGGTCCCGGCCGGCCGTTGTAGGATTGGATTTGCCGCGTGCTGGCGGCGGACGGCTTCTTCCTCGGTCCGCTGCTCGGCGGTACGTTTTGACTTCATCGTTGGCTTCATGGCTTCACTCCTTCGGTTCGGGAACGTCGTAGGCGGTGATCGGGCGGATAACGAGCGGATCGGCCGGGTTCAGCACGTCGAACACGATGGCGATAAACCGGCCCGTATCGGTGTTGCCGAATGCAATGGGACGGCCGGACGAGTCGCTCACGTCAAACCTTGTGTTTTCGTCGAAGAGAGCCGATTCGACCTCTTCCGGCGTCAGGTCATGTTCCGCAATGTGGGCCGTGTTGCTGTCCTCATCATCCGAATCGTCCCAATCGATCAACGCATCCCGCAAGTCCATACACTGCTCCTGGCCGCCGCCGGATAGTATGCTAACACAATTGTATTATAACGCAAGGGTGACAAGCGTGGCTGTGCAGGCGCAAACAGCGATTCACGGCAATAAACACTGGTGGAAAATTACCAAAGGTGGCGCCACGAGGTAGCCCAGACGGCGCCCTGCCATTATCCTGCAAACCCGCGTTCCCCGGAATAGCTTGCTGCCGGCACGGTACATTCCTGGACTTTTACACCGGCGGCAGGGTGAGGAACATATTAAGAGTAAGGATGTCTGTTAAGGTTGCTGACCCCAGCTGCCATTTTGCCTTCCACGTCTTCTGGGCGGCAAAAAGTGATTTTCCCTCCTTGACTATTCTATAGAACAGGTATAGAATGACAATGTTATGAGAAACGGAATGGAGTGTAGCTGACGAGAGGAGGTAGACAATTGTGATTGTAATCATTGATTCGATGGAATTTGTCAAGAATCCTTACTTTCAGGGAAGGAAATGCAATTGGCTTCGCGACTGGAAGAGTTGCGAAGATACGAAAATCGTTGTGCCTGAAATAGTGATGGATGAGGCAGCAACAAACTTCCGGAAAGGCATCAAAGATGCAGCGGCAATGATCGACAAGGGGCTAAAAGCAATGAGCAGATTATTGCCAAGGGATGCTGAGTGGAGGTTTCCACCTGTTTGTTTGGACGAGGAAGAGAATCGTTACAGGACAACGCTTTCCACCAGGTTAACGGTTCTGGGCATCGAGCAGGCAGGCCATAACGACATTGTTCTAACAGCACGCGAATCCAGGTCGGTTAAGGGCACAATAATCTGGCAAATGGCGGATGAATTTCTGACCCACAGCCAAGATACGATCACCATAATCACGGAAAGTGTGCGCGATTTCGGCAAGCCTGGCGAGCTGCGCCTGATTTGGCTGCTGACCTGGAAAAACGCATGATACCCAGCAATCGAGTCCAGTTCTACCGAACTTTATTCTCTTTTGTGAAAGGACACGTAAAACAACGATTGGAGACCTTTGAAAAACTGTGGCCCATGATTTACAACGACAAACACCCAGCCTTCAACCTTCGTCAATTGTTTGCGGACAACCACAGCGAGATTTTCGAAGCCGTGAGTGAGGACATCATCGGCTGGGGGAGTTTTCCCTCTCATTTCAATACTCCCTCTTTCGATTCACCGCAGCTCGCGCACCTCGCGGATGTGCCGGAGCAATTCTACATCAATGCCTGGCAAATGGAGGATGATCGTCTTTCCATTTTCATCGTTTACCGGGCCGATGGCATCGTGAATTGCCAATACAAAGACCGTAGCGTTGACGGTCATTTCTCGGGTAGGGTTACATTTGACATCCAGGTAAACATCATTCTTGAGCCGAGCTCCGGCGAAGTTGAGGAATTTGAAATAGGCGACCTTTGCCAAAGGCTCTGGCCTGAATGGCCGGAACCTGCTTCCGAGCAGAATGATCCTGAGGAACAATCGTGATGGCGGGATCGACACGGCAAGGGAGGGACCAATGCTCAAAAAGCAAGGCACAGAATCTGGCGGGAAACGCATGGCGAAACTCGGCTACAAGCCGTCGCAACTCTGGTATACGGAAGAGGAGTACGAACTTGTTCAAGCCGCCGCCAAAATCGATCGCCGACCGATGACGCAGTTCGCTATCCGTGCGGCGCT
This sequence comes from uncultured Gemmataceae bacterium, assembly GCA_963804745.1. Classification (GTDB taxonomy): domain Bacteria; phylum Planctomycetota; class Planctomycetia; order Gemmatales; family Gemmataceae; genus CAWDRY01. Next base: position 84,076 of record CAWDRY010000038.1, on the reverse strand, counting down.
GGCGGAGGCGAAGCGAGTTTTGAAAAAGGCCGAAGAAACTGAGAACGTAATATGATACGTGGATAGTGTCCTACCAGAGAGGTATCCTCGGAGAGAATTGCCATGATTTACTTCATCAAAGACACGGTAAGTCAAGCCATCAAAATCGGTTACTCCTCAAAGAAACCTGAGCAACGTTTGTCTGATTTGCAAACGGGCAATCCGCACAAGCTGATTCTTATTGGGATCATACCGGGAACACCCGATGACGAACTCTCATTCCACGGCAAGTTTGCCCAGCACAGACTGGAAGGCGAATGGTTCAAGGGTGCGATCATCGAAGAAGTGCTGACTTATCATTTCTGAACACAAGGAACACGCACGCCAAATTCGGAGAAAGACCATGACCGATACCGCTAGCAACGATCAGGTGAACGATGTTCCCGCGACCGACACGGCTGGGAACGACAAAGGAACGGTGGACGATGATACTGGGATTCGGGGGATCAGCCGGATTCCGGGTCTGAAAATGAAAAAGTTGTCCTTGAAACTCACCGAACGCCCTTACGAACATCAAAAGGGCTGTCTGGTGTGTGGTATTGAACTCGAGTATTTGCTGGAGTTTGAAACAACCGTGACGAACGATTCCGCTGCAAACCGGTATGATTTGCAGAAATTGCAAAGCACTCTCCTCAATACCCAACCGACCATAAGACTCAAGCACATTTTTTTCGATGAGGACAATGCCGTCATTCCTTTTAGCCCTGACTCCCGCAACTGTCACATTGTTGGTGGCGCGGAAGCCATAACTGGAGAGGAGGGAGATGCATTCCGAGTGTTGGTCGCGTATGAGAAGATGCTAGACCCAAATCTTCGTAATGCCACAATCAAGGAGGTCTTCATGGGCGAGAACTACACCGGAGAACATCCATTGGAAAAAGCAAAAAAGCTGGTGGTGTCCGTGCGGTAGCGTGGATGGCAATGTCCATGCGGCTCGCAAGTGTTTTGCCTCATTTGAAAGCGGAGTTTCCCTGAGCTATGGTTGGCTCAACCCCGCGCTGGTGGCGCTGGTGGCAGGAACCAATTCACCTACGGTTTGGCCTGTTATGGAGATGTAAGATTAGCAACAACGATTGCTGATGGCAAGGCTTGCGGGACAAATGGAGAGATGCAACCGCAGGATGCCGGGCAAGCCGGCCAGTAGCTACTCCGGCCATCCCGATGCTTGCCATTCTACTGCCCGTTGCCGCCGCTCACGGCCGTCCTTCGTAACAGAGGTCAGAGAACAGAGAATACAGAGGACAAGACCCGGCCAGAAACTACTGCACACACACGACACGAAAACCGAAGAAGTCGTTGCGGGCCAAAGGCCCGCGACTGTTGCGGTACGCCGAGCGACAGTCGCGGGCACCGCTGTGGAACGAGCCGCCACGAAAAACGCGGAACGCGCCGGCGCCCGGCCCTTGCGGATCTTGCCCAGGACTCTTCTTGTAGTAATCCACCTCAAACCAGTCTGCACACCATTGCCATACGTTCCCGTGCATGTCGTACAGTCCGAAAGCATTAGGGTTGAACTGACCTACCGGGGTTGGCATCCCCACTTTGCTCCCCGCGAAATTGGCCACACCGGCCAGGCTTTCGTCACTGTCCCCGCTGTAGAAGCGAGTTGTCGTACCAGCGCGACAACTATACTCCCACTCGGCCTCCGTGGGCAAGCGGTATTTGCCGCCCTTTGTCTTTTTCCTCTGGCAACTCGGACAGCTTACTGCAGAATTCGACCGCTTCTGACCACGAGACCTGTTCCACCGGGAACATACTGGTATCCTTGCCCTGCACGCGATCCTTGCCACCACCAGTGGCGGAAAAGTAACTGGGGTTCTTGCCCATGACCTTTTCATATTCTGCCTGCGTGACAGTGTACACGCCCATGTAAAATGGCTTCGTGATCTCAACCTGGTGCTGTTCCTCGTCGGGTTGGCGATTCGCCTCGGAAGCGGGCGAGCCCATCACGAACTTGCCGGCGGGGATCAGCACCAGTTTCATGCCGATGGAGTTGGTGATTTCCTTGGGAAGCCCCTCCGCGCGGCGGATCTTGACCATCTTCTTGTCCCCGCGCATAAGTGTCAGCCGATCCGTGGACAAACGCAGACCGGTTCCTTCCTTTGCCAACTGGAACTCGTACTCGCCACCCTTCAGCTCGATTTTGTTCTTCGTCTTGAGATCGATGATCTCTATCTGCTTGCCGCCCTGTTTGACGACCACTTCGACATCAGGATCGTCGCTCTCAATGACGACCGTACCCTTGTCCGTATTGATGCGAATGACCACCAAAGCCGCTAACCCAAGTGCCAGGAAGAACATGCCGATGACGACGCCCATTCGCAAACGAGGACGCCGGCGTAGATAGCCCATGCCGATGCGCAGAAGCCATAATGCCGGCACGACCAGCAGCAGCCATAGGAGTCGCGGCGCCGAGGGCGAGTACCGAAGAGGCACGGCGTAGAAACCTGGTCTTTGAGCCCGCTGACGTACCCAAGCTCTTGGCCACCGGGACGGCCGCGCTGGCCAGTCTGCGCTCGATGGCCTCAATCGCCTCTACCACTGCTCGCGCCGAGGCCGGCCGGTCCTTTGGGTCTTTGGCCAGCAGCTTCATGATCAGATCGGACAGCGCCGCCGGCACCGCCGGATTCAGTTTGCGTGGCGGTTCAGGATCATCGGTCGTTACCGACATGAGTACCGAAAGCGGATCGGTGCCCGTGAACGGCAGCGTGGCCGTCGTCATGCGGTACAACATGCAGCCGAGACTGAACAGGTCACAGCGAGCATCAACCGGCAGGCCGCGCGCTTGTTCGGGAGCCATGTACGCCGGTGTGCCGAGGATGGCGCCTGTTTGGGTAAGGTGGGTCTTGCTGTCGGCAGTCCTGACCATGCCGAAATCAAGGATTTTTACCCGGCCCCCGGGTTCTGACTCACCCGGCGGCTGACGCCGCTCGGCTCGCCCTCTGGTTTCGAGCCAGATGTTGGCCGGCTTGATGTCGCGATGAATGAGGCCGTGCTGGTGGGCGGCGTCCAATCCCTCGGCAATCTCCCGACCGATGCGCAGCACATCCGGCATCGGCAACGAGCTGTCACGGTTCAGCCGGGCATCCAATGATTCGCCCTTGAGGAACGGCATCGCCAGAAAGGGGACGCCGCGATCTTCCGCCACCTGAAAGATGCCGACGATATGATCGTGTTCGATGGCGGCAGCGGCCTGGGCCTCGCGCAGGAATCGCTGCTTGGCCGCCGGACTGAGAGTCAGCCCCGGCCGCATGGCCTTGAGGGCCACCAGACGCTTCAACTTCGGATCTTCCGCCTGGAAAACGATCCCCATGCCGCCGGCGCCGAGCACTTTCAGAACGCGGTACGATCCCAGCCAGCCGAGTTCGCCCGGTCCCTTGGCTGGGGTCAGAAAGGCATAGTCTTCGGGAGTTACCTCGGCGCCGGGTTCCGGTCCGTTCGTGTCCGAGTCGCTCGCCCCGGTTACATGGATGGCCGGCGGCGGCGGGACTGCCAGAGCGTCCGGTGACGGCGGCCAATCTGCGCCTGCGGACCGATCCAAAGAGGGAACCTGGATCGGCTTGCCGCACTTGGGACACTTGCCCTTCCGACCTGCCATTTCCACCTTGATGGATAACCGCTGACCACAACTCGAACAGGATAAGGCAATCATGGTTGTACTCCCGGCGGCGAGGATGAATGGGTCACGGGATATCCTGTCATTATGGCAGGCGAAGGGCAGTTGGACAGGGTGAACCGGCCTCCGCCCACCTACTTATACGGGCGAATCGGCAAGTGTTCCGGCGTTCGGCGGTTTTCTTACCGAATTTTTCGCCACGGATGGAACGCGGATCAAACGCGGATCAAACTCCAAGAATTCCAAGGCCAATCACGACACTACGGTGCGGAGGTCTGACCCTTTTGCCGGACAACCAGGGTAAACAAAAGGGTCCAACCCACGCTCAAAAAACAGCACAAACCCAAATTCGCACAGCAGATACGTCAAAGGACGCAGCGCCCGGAAAATTCACCGTTGCCAATCTCCCCCTACTTGGCAACGCCGCAGTTTTCCGAACTCGTTATCCACCACCAACATCCGTCTAACCAGGCAAGCTCGCAAAAAACTCCGAAGCGGCCATAAGTGGCTACGAAAACGCATGAATTCCCAATGTTTTTGATGTGATTCCGTGGGGGCGTGGGCAGTTTTGGGCGTTTTTGGGCAAAATCGGGTTGATTTTCCAGGGCGGTTTTCGAAAACCCCGGCTTTTACCGCGTCAAACCGTTGCCAACACCCCTGCAATTCAGCCCCGGACTACGTCCACAGGCTCAAACCGGCCGCCGAGCACAGCTTGGCTGTCGAAACCGAGCCAGCGCTCGAGCACGGTCGCGTACACGCGGCGGAAATCGGTGTGGTGCTTCTGGCCGCCGTTCTCCAGGTCGGTGAGGTTCGGGTCAGCGCCGATAAGACCGCCCTTGACGCGACCGCCTACCAGGAACATCGGGGCGGCTGAGCCGTGATCGGTGCCACGCCGGCCGTTCTCCTGAACCGTCCGGCCGAACTCCGAGAACGTCAGCAAGAGGACTCGATCCACAAGCTTGTCGCGTTTCAGGTCGTCCATGAAGGCCGCCACGGCTTCCGAGAATTGATGGAGCAGGGCCGCGTGGTTGTCGGCCTGGCCGCCATGAGTGTCGAAGCCGCCGATTTCTCCACCGGCAAGCTCGACGTAATAGCGGGTAACCGGGACATTCAGAATATCCGCGTAGAACAAAGCCGATGAAGTTGACCGGACCCCCGTCACGGGTTTTCCAGAACCCCCTCCATCCGCCGGCGGATACGCGCGGTGACCGGCTCCTCTGCGGAGCCACGGCTTTTGCCGACGCGCTCCGGAGCTGCCTCAATGGTGTGTGCAGCCCGAAGAGCCTTGATGCTCTCGGCTACTTCGGCAACGCTCGGCAACGGTTCGCTTGTTGCCTGCGGAGTCCTGCCCGCGAGGCCGGCCTTGAGTTGGTCCCGAAGGGCGGTGAGTTGGTCCAGGTAGGACTCATAGAGGAAAGGCTTTCCAAGGCGCGCCTGGTAGTCGCGAAGTTGGGATTCCGCGATGGCCAAGTCCTGCCGAACACGGTCACATTCCGAACAACACGCATTCGCCAGCCGTTCCACCGCGTTCAGGATCGCAAGCAGCCAGTCAGGTGTCTGGGTATTCGATCACGGCGGCGATGGCCAATAAGATTTCTTCCAGCTTATCCGGCGACACTGCCCCCAACCGTTGGACGAAACGTTGTGTGTCCATGCCTCTTGCTTGCAACACGCGGGCCGTGTCTTGCGAATCTCGGTGCCGATCGTTGGATCAAAGCTGACCTTCCAGACTTCGCCCCGCTTCGGAGGGGAACTATGCACACTCAACAATGTCGACTCCCTGCCATTCCATGCGATCATGGACCTCAAAAGGCGACTCGTAGTGTTGCACCATTTGAGCCGCTTGCTCGGCCATCTGCCGCCGGCGTTCCTCCAGCGGCAACTTCAGGAAACGGCGGCGTTGCTCCAGCGTCAGACTATGTTCTGAATTCGCTACGCTTGGGTTAGCCATGATTTCACCTCGTGCTCGACATTCCGCTGCGTTTCTTCCCCACCACGCATTCTACGTCTTTGCGGGTACCATGTCACCACCACACTGAGCAGAGTGTCCCGCCTCTCCTTCCTCTTGTGTCGGCACCAGGCAACCACCACATATCTCTCGATTTTCGGCCTTTTCCCCGCCGTTTGCAAACCAAATCCCTGACATTCCCCGGCTCGCTTGCCACAACCACTTGACACAATGGCAGTTATGCGGCGCCCAAATGAGGACATTACCTATCCTTTGCCGGTACTTTTGTAAACCGGCACCAAGTGCCACGTTGTAAGGTGTGTGCTGATTTGAACATGCGTCAAAATGCCGGTGTCGCCGGCACCTTTTTTACCGGCAAAAACGGCAACGGTTCAAGAGAAGCAGTACTGCTTCTCAGTGCCGCTGTTCACCAGGTTCATTCGCCGAAAGTTCGCGAAGACGCCCGAAGACTTTCTTTCTGATGAGCCGGCTGCTGTGATTATGGAATCGAATGGATCTGGCCGGTTGCTGGATCGGTGTAGCGAACGAAACTTCCGGAGCGGAGTTTGTCCGGGAACACGATCAGATTGCGGCGCGTGGAAACCTTTGCTGAGTAAGTGAGAAAGCCTTCCACTCCACGAAGGGCGTGAAACGCCGCACCGAGTCGCTGCGTGGGAACATGAGTCCAATAGGGTGGATTCAGCATCGGGCTTGGGTTACGGAGCAGATAACCTCGCCAGTCACCTGTCAACTCCTGAACAGTGGTTTGGACGATCTTGCGTTGAGACTCCCGACAAAGATTGACAACGCTTCTTAACTGTACGTCCACATTGATCACTGCCCAGGGTAAGGCCGGATTGGGCAGGAAAGGTAGTCCTGGTAATGGTGATCCCAAGAGAGCGTAGACTTCAAAGAGGGCCACGACCTGATCTTCGGCAAGGTAAAGAATTGGGAACCCGGGCCGTGGGATTGAACCAGCGTTGAATCGGCCAGGAATCGTCCTTGTATGTGCGTAAGCAAGTGTGGTTTGCAGAAATTGAGGTCTAATCGCTCGGTACCACGTCCCTGTGAACGGTCGTCTTGCCAGCCGATAGCAATTAGCCAGTTTCACGACATCATCCCATGCTTGGCAGCGCGGAGCAGATCACGTAAGACCTGTTCCTGTGGCGAGTTTATCAGGTCGATGGGCTTCTTTCCGCCCAGAACAGGATTCGGAGTCTGTTTCCATGTGTCGTGGTCCGGAACGACCTCGGCCATGAGCGTTTCCAGATCAGAAGTTTCATCCGGATCACGAGTCATTTGGCGCAATGAGGGTTGCGATTGCATGATATTCTCCTTTTACGCGGAACAAATTGTTGCCCAGGCGGCACGGACCTGCAACAACTCCATGCTACACGAAACAAGAAAACCGGCCAACACCAAGCCGGGCAATGGCCCGATCACGAATGGAATCGCCGACAGGCGGATAACAACCGACTTTCTCACCCCTTCCCTTGTTTTTGATCCGCCGCAATTGCTATCCCCCGCCACATCCGCCGGTCGCGCTGCATCAACTCATCCGCTTCCCTTGGCCCCGCTGTCCCCGCCGCGTACATGGGAATGTCCGGACACGGCTTCCTCTGCCACGCTTCCAGGATCGGCATGACGGTAGCCCAGGCGTGCTCGACCATGTCGGCCCGGCGAAACAAGGTCGAGTCGCCGATCATGCAGTCGCGCAGCAGCCGTTCGTAGCCCGTGCTCGGAGTGTTGCCGAAGTAGTCGCCGTAGTGGAAGTCCATGTTGACTGCTCCGAGTCGCATCACGGCGCCGGGCACCTTGGCTTCGAAGCGCAGCGAGATGCCTTCCTCGGGCTGGATATGCAGGACCAGCAGGTTCGGATTCACGCAAGCGACCGCCGTTTCCCGAAACAGCATCAAGGGAGCGCACTTGAACTGAATGGCGATCTCCGTGACACGCCGGGGCAGGCGCTTCCCGGTCCGCAGATAGAAAGGCACATCGGCCCAGCGCCAGTTGTCGATGAGGAGCTTGAGAGCGACGAACGTTTCCGTGCAGGAATTCGACGCCACGTTGGCTTCCGCGCGATAACCGGGTACGCGCTGGCCATGAATCGTTCCCGCGCCGTACTGCCCGCGCACGGCACGCATGGCCACATCTTCCGTGGTCATCGGTTTCAGCGCATGCAGCACCTTGGCCTGCTCGTCGCGGACGCTGTCGGCCTCGAACGAGATGGGCGGCTCCATCGCAGTCAGCGCCAGCAGTTGAAACAGGTGGTTCGGCACCATGTCGCGCAGCGCCCCGGATTTGTCAAAGTAACTGCCGCGCTGTTCGACGCCGAGTTCCTCCGCGACGGTGATCTGCACGTGATCCACGTAACGCCGGTTCCAGATCGGCTCGAAGATGCCGTTGGCGAACCGGAAGACGAGGATGTTCTGCACCGTTTCCTTGCCGAGGTAATGATCGATCCGGTAAACCTGGCTCTCATTGAGGACCGCGCTGATGTCGCGATTGAGCTGCCGTGCCGATTCCAGATCGGTGCCGAAAGGCTTCTCGACGATGACGCGCCGCCAATGGCCGTTCTCTTCCTGGGTGAGTCCCGCCTTGCCTAGTTGCTGAATGATGGGTGCAAACAGGTCCGGAGCCGTGGCCAGATAGAAGAAGTAGTTCCCGCCCGTCTTGTGCTCCTTGTCGATCCTGTTCAGCAGTTGCTTCAGTTTTTCGTAGAAGCCAGCGTCTTGCGAGTCGCCGGGAAGGTAATAGAGGCGGCGCTGGAACCAGTTCCACAGCTCCGTCTCCACGGGACATGATGCGAATTGTTGCAAGTCCTGATGGGCGGTTTGACGGAAACTCTCGTTGGTCAGCCCCCGTCGTGCTGAGCCGACGAAGGCGAACTCTTCCGGCAGCAGTTTTTGGTGAGCAAGGTTGAAGATCGCCGGCAGGAGCTTGCGTTTCGTTAGGTCGCCCGATGCGCCGAAGGTTACCATGACGCAGGGACCGATGGGGCGGCCGATGTGGAGTGTCGGTTGGGTGGTGATTGCGTTTGTGGACATGGATTGACCTCGTGCTTTCTAGTGTCCTGCGGGTTGTTCATTTTGGCTCGGGCTGGGTCGCTGTCGCCGGCTTACTGGGCCGCAATATACCCGCGTGATAATTAGAATATGGCGCGAGCGGGCAAAACGCCGGGCTTTGAACTGTCAAACCAAAATAGAAATGTCCGGTCTTAACAAGGTAGAAATGTCCTCTTTGGCAAATCGTGTCAAGGAGGGCAGTTCTCATGAAAGGGTTCGAAGACCGGATTACTATGAGTCAGCGTGAGCGCGATGTTTTGAAAGTTTTGCAAACAGTCGTGGATGGCAAGGCGAGCCAAGCCGAGGCGGCGCGGCTGTTGGATCTGACAGCGCGGCATGTGCGCCGCTTGGCACTACGCTTGGAGGAGGAAGGCGACCAGGCCTTGGTGCATGGGCTGCGCGGCCGACTGTCCAACCGGCGACTGGACGAGGAGCTTCGCGGCAAGGTGCTGAAGACCTATCAAAAGTGTTACGCGGACTTCGGGCCGACGCTGGCGAGCGAAAAGTTGGCGGCGCAGGGGCTGCAGGTGTCGGTCGAGACCTTACGGCAATGGCTGCTGGCGGAGGGGCTATGGAGGCGCAAGCGGCGGCGTGACGTGCATCGGAGTCGGCGGCCGCGCCGGCGTTGTTTTGGCGAGTTGATTCAGATGGACACCTTGCTGCACGACTGGCTGGAAGGGCGTGGTGAAGAGATGGTTTTGGTGGCGCTGATCGACGATGCCACGAGTCGGATCGACGCAGGGTATTACGAAGGTGAAACGGTCGAAGCGTACATGGACATGACGGAACGCTGGCTGCGGCGCCAAGGCCGGCCGTGGGCGTTTTACACGGACAGAGACAGCGTTTTTCAGTGGCAAAGTAAGGGACAAGCCGCCGCAGGACTGACGCAGTTTGGCCGGGCCATGGGGAGCTGGACATCGAATTGATCCTGGCCCACAGCCCGCAGGCCAAGGGACGGATCGAGGCTTTTTTGAAGTAGCCCAGGATCGCTGGGTGAAGGAGATGCGTTTGGCCAAGGTGACGACCCGAGCAGCAGCGAACGAGTTCGTTCGCCACACGCTGGTTCCGGAATACAACCGGCGTTTTGCAGTACCAGCGGCTGATGGCTTGGATGCCCACCGCGCCTTGGGACGGCAGTATTTCTTGCCGGCCATTCTGAGCGTGCAGACGAAACGCGTGGTGACCAACGACTACACGATTCGTTTGCACAACCGCTGGTATCAACTGCACAAGCCGGCGCTGCCGGGCTTGCGGGTATGGCCGGGTGATTATTGAGGAGCGTCGTGACAGGACGATGGCGATTCGCTTTGGGGAACGTTACCTAGCTTACCACGAGATCGTGGCGAATGCAGAACCGCGAGACGAGCCTCGGCCAGGGAGCGGTGCGGCGGCCTCCGCTCCGGGCTCGCTGCGCTCGCCCTGCGCTCCGGCCGCCGCACCGCTCCCTGGCCCCTCGGGCTCGTATCGCCCTGGCCCTGACCATCCCTGGCGTCAAGGTCTGCCGAAGAAATGACTGGTAGCGACACCGGACATTTCTATCTGGGGCAAAAGGAGGACATTTCTACTTTGGTGTGACAACGCCGGGCTTTGAACTTGTCCGGGTGTTCCCGAAAGACGATAATCCTGAGCCTGGCGCGAGAAGAGACGCTTTTATCATTCAAAAGACCGCACCTGGTTCACACGGAGGTTTGCCATGAGAATACACATCCTGATTGGTGTTTTTGCTTGTTTGTTAATCGCCGCCGACGAGCCACAGAGGAAAGCAGACTTGCCGCTCCGCAAGGGCGATAACCATAAAGGAGCAGAGTTCGATGGCAATACTTCAACCGTGAGGAAAACGACTGCCGCAGAGTTGTTCCGGGCTTACCGCACCAACGATGCCTTTGCCGACGAGAACTTCACGAACAAGCAAGTAGAGGTCACCGGGCTGGTCAAGAGCGTTCTGGGATATCCGGATCATACTCCGCCGGTTTATGTGCCGACGATAGAAGGTAGCCGCGCTCCCGAGACTTGCATCGCATTTCGGTTCGACGCCGAGGATCGCAAGCAATTGGTGGATTTGGAGCCTCCCCAGGTCGTCACGATCTGCGGCCTATGTGAAGGGAGGAAGGGCGAACAAGATGGTCCATTCTTTATTGCATTCTCAGGCTGTCGGGTAGTGGCCAAGAGCGGCATGCCTCTCAGGAAAGGGGCCAGCATCGTCGCCAACTGGGAAAAGAACATCGTTTTCCACGCCGATCTCTCACATGATGGCGAACGAATTGCATGTTTGACCGGCAGACTGTATCTAATCGGTGAAAAGGCCGAAGTGCCGCAGTACGGGAATGGTGAGGTGGTCGTGGAACTTCATAGGGAGACAACCAAGGCTAACGAGCCTCCCGACCTTCAGGAAGTCTGGCGTATCGACGGCGAAACTCTCCAAAGAGTGCGACGGAAGGATGCGATTGGTAAGGGCTACACGTTATGCCTACCGTGGAGCAGTTATAGTCCCGACATCACCCGAATTTGGCTGAAAGTGCGTTATGACCCGCCAGACAAGCCATCGCTCTATGGCGAAAGGCAATTGATCATTCTGGAGCATCCTGATGCCTCGAAGTGACCATTTGAAAGCAGGATTTGCACTTGCCATTCAGGTAGATGTCAGCGACGATACTCTGACTGTTGAACTGGCCAACGGCCGCACCGTCGCCGCGCCGGTGGGCTGGTATCCTCGCCTGGCACATGCCACGCCCGAGGAACGGAAATACCTGGCGACTCATAGCCGGTGGCCGGGGAATCCACTGGCCGGCCATCGACGAGGACATTAGCGTCGCGAACCTGCTGGCCGGCCAGCCTTCGGCCGAGAGCCAGACTTCGTTCAAGAAGTGGCTCGCGGACCGGGCCAAACCTGGTCGAAGCCGAAAACGATCACGGACTTAACCCGGAACTTGTGCTCCTCGATCATGGCACTCCTGTGTGCAGTCTTTGTGGGACTGTGCGTCAATTCCTTCATGGCGGTCCGGCGCAGAAGACAAGCCAGGTGCCGGAAAACGCTTCTGAACTCTGACCGGTTGCCTCCGGTCAGTGCGGCATGAACAACCCAAACCAGCCCGTGGTAGCTATTGACAGTCCCACCAATCCGACAACCATGCCCGAAAACCAGAAAGCTCGCTGTTTTGTCAACACGGCGACGGAACACAGGATCAGTGCCATCTCGAGTCCTAGTTCCGAGTAATCATATCGGTTAGCGCGGAGGTGGACCTGATGGCTTTTCTCGCGTGTCTTCTCGTAAGATCTGTCCGCTTGCTTATTCTGGGCTTCTTGTTGCTTTTTCTGGATCTCGCTCTTCTTCTCCTGTGCCGCTTCTAGCATTTTCTGGATCTCGGCCTGCTTTTGTTGAGCTTTCTCCTGCGTCTTTTGGATTTCCTGCTGTTTCTTGTCGATTTCCTGCTGTTTCTTTTGATCTTCAGTTAAAAGCTTCTTGGCTTCCGCTTCGAGACCGCGTGCCTCCTTCTCAATGTTCTTGGTGTCTGCCTGGTATTCCTCTGTCTTCTTTTTCCAGTCCATGATGAACTGGTTGGCTTCTTCGGCGGCTTTCGGATTGTTGGCATCCTTGGCGGTCACGGAGAGGAGTTCTGCACAAGCCTCGTACAAGTATTGGCGGTTCTTCTTGGCCTGGAAATAGCTCCACTGGTCGGAAGCCTTGGTGTGCAGGGTGTCAACCTGTGTCATCAGCTTGTTCGAGTCTGCCTGCAAAGCAGACTTGTCGTTCTGTTGGCTGATCCCCTCGTTCTTTATGTCTAGCGCTTGCAGAACGACGCGCACCACTTCGGTCTTGTCATCTCCCGCTTCGTTCTGCAAGCGGATCACCTCATTCTGGATACTCAATACCTCGGTCTGCTCAGCATGCGCATCATTCTGGAGCGCGAGCCTGTCATTATGTGCCCGATGACTGAGCATGGTGACGCACGCCAGCACCGCCGCCACAATCGTCATCGTCATCGCCACGCGCCGGTCGAACGGATCGTGTGCCGCGTGCTGAGCATGTTCCGCGTGTTCCAAATGTCCTTCAGTTCCTTGTGACATAGCGCTTCCCTGTGTTAATGGATGGGGCTGCGGCTTATGATAGCAAGAAAGGGGCTTTATGACGGGTCGGATGATCGGCGGCGCACGCTGATTTGCTCGGCGGGAATGAGGTTGGCCTGACCGTCCGTCGTTGCTGAACTCTGCTGGCTGCCGCAGCATCCGCCGCCACAGCCGGCTTTCTTGCGGCCGCTCCAGCTACGCCAGGTCTGCCGGGCCAGATACCCGGTAGCGCCGGCGACGATCAGGCCGGCGATGAAGAGTTGCCAGTTCATGTTCCGATGCTTCCTCAGATTATCAAGCTCCCTATCTGATATACCACCAGCGCCCCGACATACGCCAATACCGTCATGTACACAAACGTGAAAATCGGCCAGCGCCAGCTTCGTGTCTCGCGTTTAATCACCGCCAGCGTCGAGGCGCATTGACAGCATAACGCAAAGAACACCATCAGCGATAGGGCCGTCGGTATCGTGAAGACCTTGCGGCCAGGATCGTCATCCCAGGTCGCATTCTTCAGCGGGTCGTGCAGTTTCTGAGGTTCCGCCTCACCAACGTTGTAGATGACCCCCAACGTGCCGACCACGACCTCGCGAGCCGGGAAGCTTGCCAATGCCGCCATGCCGATGCGCCAATCCCAGCCCAAAGGTTTCACGGCCGGCTCGATGGCACGCCCCGTCCGGCCCAGGATGCTTTGTCGTTTCCAGTCGCCGTCACACTTGTTGATCTGCTCCTTGATGTCCTTCCGAGCGTCGTTGTCTGTCGTCTTCTTGAGATCATCTCGCAGATCGGCAATTTGCTGGTCGTAGCCGTTGGAAGGGAAGTACAACAGGGCATAGACGAGAATCATGCTGGCCAGGATGAGCGTGCCCGCCCGGCGAACGAAAGCCCAGCCGCTGTCGAGCATGCGCCGGATCACCAGCCGCGGCGACGGCCATTTGTAGAGCGGCATCTCCATGACAAAGGCCGGCGTCTCGCCGCGCAGCAGCGTCCGCTTCAGCAACAGAGCCACGAGCGGCGCCACGATGAGACCGATCATGTACATGGAGAACATGACCAGCCCAGGCAGGCAGTAGCCGAGGACCGTGTCCGTGGGAATAAAGGCGGCGATCAGCAGCGTGTACACCGGCAGCCGGGCTGAACAACTCACCAGCGGAGCTACGAGGATGGTCGCCAGCCGATCGCGCCGGTTCTCGATGACGCGCGTCGCCATGATGCCGGGCACCGCGCAGGCCATCGAGGAGAGCATCGGAATGAACGACTTGCCGTTCAGCCCGCACTGGCTCATGATCTTGTCCATGAGATACGCAGCCCGGGCCATGTAGCCGCAGTCCTCCAGGATGGCGAGGAAGCCGAACAGGATGAGGATCTGCGGCAGGAACTTGAGCACGCTGCCGACGCCCTCCAGCACACCCCTGATCAGCAGGCTGGTGAGGGGTCCGGGCGGCAGCCAGTCACTCAGCCTGTTGCCGAGGGCGTTTTTGCCGTTTTCGATCACCTTCATGGGCGGGTCGGCCAGATAGAAGATCGACGTGAACACGACGGCCATCAGCGCTAGAAAGATCAGCGTGCCCCAGAGCCAGTGCGTCAGCACGCGGTCGAGCCGATCAGTCCAGATGACGGGCCGTTGTTCGGGACGGAGAATGCAGTCTGCCGTCGCTTGCCGAATCCAGGCATAGCGCGTCCTGGCTTCCACGGCCGGCACTGCACAACCCGCCGCCGCCAGCCGCTCTCGTGCCGCTTTCACTAGATCAGGGAGATTCGCTCCGTTGCGTTCGGCGAAACATCGCTCAGTATGGCCGCCAACGTCCAGAAGTAGCCGGCGAACAAGAAACGGAGGCGTGCTATCGCCAATAGCGTCGTGCAGCGCTGTTGCCTCACGCTCGAATGCCTCGGGAAATGGCGGTGCCCGCCACGTCCCCTGGTTTCTCCTCTCACTGACCACTGACCACTGACCACTGACCACTGACCACTGACCACTGACCACTGCTTCCGCAACCGCCTGTTTGAGCCGGTCCAGTCCCTTCCGCTTGTTCGCCTGAATTGGGACAACGGGCATGCCAAGCTGGCGAGCCAATCGTTCCGTGTCGATGTGCAATCCCTGCCGCTCGGCCACGTCGATCATGTTAAGCGCGATGACGACCGGCACGCCCACTTCCATCGCCTGCGTGGTCAGGTAAAGATTGCGTTCGAGGTTGGAGGCATCGACGATGGCGACTATTACGTCGGGTCGTTCCTCGCCTGCTTGATCCCCGAGGATGAGATCGACCGCGACCATCTCGTCCGGACTGCGCGGCGCCAGGCTGTAGGTGCCGGGGAGATCAACCACGTGAAACACCTGGCCCTGGTGGGTCATCCGCCCCTTTTTCGTTTCGACGGTGACGCCGGGATAGTTGCCCACCCGCTGCCGCATGCCGGCCAGGGCGTTAAAGAGCGTCGTCTTGCCGGTGTTGGGGTTGCCGAGGAGAGCCACCGTGACAGGATGACAGGGTGACAAGGTGACAGGATGACAAGGTGACAGGGTGACAGGGTGACAGGGTGACTCCATAGCTTGCTTCTTTCTTCACTTGCTTCATCGCCAAAACCTCGGCAGAATTGGAATGCCGTCGCCTCTTTACCTTGTCACCTTGTCACCCTGTCACCCTGTCACCTTGTCACCTTGTCACCCTTTCACCTTGTCACCTTGTCACCCCATCATCTGCAAGGCGAGTCACGTCAATCCTGGCCGCCTCACTCCGCCGCAGGCTGAGCCGATAATCACGCAAACGAATTTCCATCGGATCACCGAGAGGAGCGAAGCCGATAACTTCGATTTCTTCGCCCTCCAGCAGTCCCATTTCCAGGAGACGTTGAAAGATGGCGTCGTCGCCGTGGATTGCCGTGATGCGGACTCGTTGGCCAACCGGCGTCTTGTCCAGAGAAGCCATGCACCGATCCTGGTTGGAAGTGTCGGATAGGAATGATCATCCCGCCAAGGCGACCGGACGAACCAGCAATTTCAGGGGAAGCAACATTTCTCGACTCAAAAGCCTCATTCCTTGCAGAACGAACGCTGTTCTTGCCAGGGTTTTATTGAGACTGAATCTCAGTCTACATGCTCTGCTAGCTTTGTCAAGTCCATGGTTGCAAGATTCTTTACTTTTTTGTAAGCAAGCATGTTTACCAGCATTTTCACTGCGTCATCGTGTCCCATTTCATGTAACATGACCGGTCTGGTGCAGGACATGGTTTGCGTCGTAGCCGAATTCGCCAGAATTCGGGGGCTGTGCTCTCTCCCCAGGCCCCGAATTCTGGCGAATTCGGCTACAGAGCCTCCAGGGTATTTCACGCGCCGTTGCAAACCGTGTCCTGCACTCTGATCGGTCGCCATCTCGCACAGAGATTGACCCATCTGCGGCCCGAAGCTAAAGTGCTTTACCTGTCCGGGTACACCGAAGATGAACTGGCTCGTTGAGGAGGCAGGTGGAAACGCAAGGTTCTGCACCCACGAGCCGGCCTGCACAAAACTCAGTTGTCCATTTTCAGTAAAGCCCCTAAACTACTCTGTTCGGAGAATCGATCACCCCAAGGACAGGAGGAGCACAAATGCGTCGCTTTCTGTTTCTGTTTGTATGCCTTGCCGTGGCCGACTGTGCCCCCGCCACGCCTGGTCCCATCGAGCCGGCCTCGAATTCGAATGCCAGCAGCAGCGGCATTACTGACGACGGCAAGGCCCTGCCGGATGCTGCTCAAATGGAGCGACTTGCCAAGGAGAATCCCATTGCCTTCATGGAGAATTGCCTGCGCCGCTACAAACGCGATGTCAAGTGTTACACCCTCACTTTCCATAAGCAGGAGCGCATCGGCGGCATCGAGACAGGAAAATTGCAGGACAAGGAAATTATTGATGTTTGCTTCCGGGAGAAGCCATACAGCGTTTACTTCTGTTGGCAGGAAGGCGCCCGTAAGGCCGAGCGCACACTGTACGTCGAGGGCGAAAACGATGGCAAGATGCTGGCCCGGCCTTATGGGCAGCTCGCGCGGCTCCTTGTCGGCGACATCGTTGAGCGTGACATGGACAGCGACGATTCCCGCCAGTCGGGACGCTACACTCTCAAGGAATTCGGCCTGTACATCGGTGCCCAGCGCACGCTGGATAGCTGGAAAGCCGCCAACGAAAAGAAGGCTCTGCACGTCGACTATATCGGCGAGGTCAAGCTGAAGGAATGCAATGATCGACTCTGCTGGAAGCTCAAACGCACAAAGTACCAGAAGCCCGAAGCCGACGGCATCACGGAACTGACGATCTACATAGATAAGGAAAACTGGCTGCAAATCGGCTCGGTGCTCAAGGGTGAGGAAGGCAAGCTGATCGCCGAGTATTACTTCCGCGACATCAAGCTCAACCCCGACCTGAAGCCGGAGCAGTTCAGCCGGGCAGCGCTGGTGCCGAAACAGTAGTGATGACCAGTCATATACTGACCGCACGGAAGGACGCCACTTATGATCGTCTTGCAAGCAGGCATCAGTAACGATCAATTCCTGGTCTGGGGTGAACGGCCCCTGGAGCTTCGGGCTGTCACCGTCAAGGCACGAGGCCGCAAGCCGAAAACTCCGGACTCCCCTGCCCTCCCCTTTGCCGCCGATGCTGAACATCTTGCCAGAGCGGTGGGCAATTCCCATGCAAGCCTGGCCGTTATTGTTTGGTTGCCCACGGCGCAGCAGCAGCCGATAGCCTCCAGCCCGCTCATTGCCGAACCGCCGGCCGCCGGCCGCCGAAGTGACACTCTCTCCCTGGACCGTGCCGGCACTGTACCTGACCACCGCTCAGGCCGTCGATTTGCTCTGCGCCTGTACAGGATCGAGAAACATTGGCACCTGGCGTGGTCGTCGGCAAAACGCTGGCATACTGGACAACCGCGCTTCGCCTCGCCGGTGCGCTGGTGGCCCGCGAGCAGTTCCTGCCGGACCTGGTGGAGATGGAAGACGGCATCCACGCCCGCTGGAAGCCGATCCTGGCCGGGAACGATGCGCAACGCTTCCGCCAACTCGCGCAAGCCATGCCCCCGGCGTGCCGGGCCTTGTGTACTGAGTCGAGCGACCAGCCGCCTGCCACGCCGGCAGCTACGGTGCTCTCCGCCTTCCTCGACAAGATGGTCGATGCCCTGGTCCGCTCCTCGGCCGCGCCGGTCGCACTCGTCGCGGCGCCTGTTCGCAAGATGGCGAAGGCATCCTTCGACAGTGTTCACGATCAATGGCTGCATGCGCTGCGTTCCGACGAGGACAACTTGACCGGCGCTGCAGCCGAACTGCACAAGCTGGCCGAGCAAGTCCGCGAATGGCAACGGCCTGTCGCCGTGTCGGCAGTGACTCCGTTTCGGCTCTGCTTTCGGCTGGAGGAACCCAAGGTTAATGGTGACGAGATCGCTCTCGATGGAGTCCGCACGCGATCCCTGGCGGCTCCGTTATCTCTTGCAAGCCGCCGACGATCCCAGCCTGCTCGTTCCCGTCGAGGAGGCCTGGACGGCCAAAGGACGCAAGGCGGCAGTCTTGCAGCGCAACGGTTTCCATCCGCGCGAATACCTGCTCGCTGCCCTGGGCCAGGCGGCGCGTGTCTGCCCGCCGGTCGAGGCCAGCCTCAAGACGGCCACGCCTGCCGATTACGAACTCGATGCCACTGGCGCGCACACCTTCCTGACCGAACAAGCCTGGCTGCTGGAACAAGCGGGATTCGGCGTCATGCTGCCGGCATGGTGGACGCGCAAGGGCACCAAGCTGCGGCTGAGCGTCCGGGCGAACGTCAAGTCCCCCAAGATGAAGAACACCAGCGGCGTATCTCTCGGCGATCCCCTCGCGTTCGACTGGCAAGTGGCCATCGGCGACCAGCTACTCTCGCTGCAAGAACTCGAAACCCTGGCCAAGCTCAAGGCGCCGCTGGTCAGGGTGCGCGGCCAGTGGGTGCAGCTCAATGCCGACGAAATCCAGGCGGCCCTCGATTTCTGGAAGAACAAGGAAACCGGCAAGACGACACTTCGCGAGGTCGTGCAGATGGCCCTGGGCGCGTACCAAGGCGCCGGGCGGTCTCGCCATCGACGGTGTCAGCGCCGACGGCTGGGTCAAGGACTTCCTGGCTCAACTGGAGGGTCGGACCGCGTTTGAAGAACTGTCATCGCCGGCACGGTTTCACGGCACGCTGCGTCCTTACCAGGTGCGCGGCTACTCCTGGCTCGGCTTCCTGCGCCGTTCGGGCCTGGGCGCCTGCCTGGCCGACGACATGGGTCTCGGCAAGACCGTGCAAACGCTCGCCCTCATCCAGCGCGACTGGGAAAGCAATGGCCGGCGACCGGTGCTGCTCATCTGCCCCATGTCCGTCGTCGGCAACTGGCACAAGGAAGCGGAGCGCTTCACGCCCGATCTGCCGGTCCTGGTTCACCACGGCGGTCAGCGCCAGAAAGGCCCCGCGTTCAAGAAGGAGGCGGAGAAGCACGCTCTCGTCCTCTCCAGCTACGCCCTGCTCCACCGCGACCTCGACATTTTCAAGGAAGTAGACTGGGCCGGCGTCATCCTCGACGAGGCGCAGAACATCAAGAACCCCGAAACGAAGCAGGCGAAGGCCGCACGCTCGCTGCCGGGCGACTACCGCATCGCCCTCACCGGCACCCCGGTCGAAAACCACGTCGGCGACCTGTGGTCGATCATGGAGTTCCTCAACCCCGGCTTCCTCGGCACCCAGGCCGACTTCAAGCGCACGGTTCTTCATCCCCATCCAGGCCGGCCACGATCCCGAGGCAGCCAAGCGGCTGAAACGGCTGACCGGCCCCTTCCTGCTCCGCCGTCTCAAGACCGACAAGTCGATCATCGCCGACCTGCCCGACAAGCTGGAGATGAAGGTCTTCTGCACGCTGACCAAGGAGCAGGCCTCGCTCTACGCCGCCGTGGTCGAGGAGGCGACCAACACTCTGGAGAAGGCACAAGAGGGTATCCAGCGCAAGGGCGTGATCCTGGCGACGCTCTCCAAGCTCAAGCAGGTGTGCAACCATCCGGCCCAGTTCCTCGGCGACAACTCGGCCATCCCGGACCGCTCCGGCAAGCTGGCCCGCCTGACCGAAATGCTGGAGGAAATCGCCGAGACCGGCGACCGCGCCCTGGTCTTCACCCAGTTCACGCGAGATGGGCGCGATCCTCCAGCGCCACTTGCAGGAGACCTTCGGCCGCGAGGTGCTCTTCCTGCACGGCGGCGTCCCCAAGAAGCAGCGCGACCGCATGGTGGAGCGCTTCCAGGCGAGCGGCGGACGTGAGTCCCTGATACCCCGTCCATCTTCATCCTGTCGCTCAAGGCCGGCGGCACCGGTCTCAACCTGACCGCCGCCAACCACGTCTTCCACTTCGACCGCTGGTGGAACCCGGCGGTGGAGAACCAGGCGACCGACCGCGCCTTCCGCATCGGCCAGACGCGCAACGTCCAGGTCCACAAGTTCCTGTGCGTCGGCACGCTGGAAGAGAAGATCGACGCGATGATCGAACGCAAGAAGGACATCGCCGCCCGCGTCGTCGGCAGCGGGCGAAGGCTGGCTGACGGAGTTGTCGAACGATCAACTGAAGGAGCTGTTTGCGCTTCGCAAGGAAGCACTGGGAGAATAACATGTGGCGACCGCCGTTACGACTTCTTCCCCCGTTTTCCCCGTTCCGTGCCGAGGGCGGCCAAGGGCGGCATCAAGGCCCAGTCGAAGCGCGGCGGCTTCGGCCAAAGCTGGTGGGCCAAGCGCTGGATCGCCGTGCTGGAGAGCTTCGACATCGGCGCCCGCCTCGGCCGCGGCCGGTCGTATGCCCGCAAAGGCCAGGTGCTGTCCGTCGATATCGACAAGGGCAAGGTCAAGGCCAAGGTGCAGGGATCGCGCCCGAAACCCTACGACATCACCATCGAGGTCAAGCCTCTCTCCGCCGCGGAATGGAAGAAGCTGGCCGATGCGCTCTCTCGCCAGGCCCTGTTCGCGGCCAAGCTCCTGGCCGGCGAGATGCCGCAGGACATCGAGCAGGTCTTCAAGGAAGTGAAGCTGTCGCTCTTCCCCGAAAAGCTCGGCGATCTGAAAACAGACTGTTCCTGCCCCGACTGGTCGAACCCGTGCAAGCACATCGCCGCGGTCTACTATCTGCTGGGCGAAGAATTCGACCGCGATCCGTTCCTCATCTTCAAGCTGCGCGGCCTGAGCCGGGAAGAATTGCTGCCGCTTGCTCGGCGAAGCGGG
This sequence comes from uncultured Gemmataceae bacterium, assembly GCA_963804745.1. GTDB lineage: Bacteria > Planctomycetota > Planctomycetia > Gemmatales > Gemmataceae > CAWDRY01. The sequence goes on along the minus strand of CAWDRY010000038.1, from coordinate 63,121 downwards.
TGTCACCAAAGAGACAAAGAAGAGGCCTCCCAAGCTGAACAAACTGCGGCCCTGCCGGCCGAACCATTGACCGCCGATCCGGCGACCTTCTGGACCGGAGCGAGCCTCCCGGACGACTTTTTCGGCGACGTGCAGACGCCGCCGGTATCCGCGGCGTTGCCGAAACGACTGGGGAGTTTCCCGTTCTGGCGAGGTGCCGAGCGGTTTCTTGACGTGCTGGAGCCGATCTATCGGCAAGCGGCAGCGACGGGGTTGGCGACGTTCCTGGGGGAAGGTGAGACAGAGCGGCGTGAATCGGCGTGAACAGTTCGTGAATGGTCTGGCGGGCAACCCGCTTCATGCTACCCGACCTGCCTTTAAGGCCCAGCTTCTGTGATGATCGTCAAACCCGTCACGCCAGCGTAATCACCGGGATTGTGCGTCACCAGCGCGATGTCCAACGTCAGAGCCGTGGCCGCGACCCAGGCATCCGCGACACCGATGGGCCGCCCTTTGCGACGCGCCTGGTCACTGACTTCGGCCCACCTCAAGCACAGGCTGCGATCATAGGGGTGAAGGACGTAGCGACGTAGGAACCGTTGCATCCGTGCTTTCCTGGCCTGTCCCCAGTTGCGTTCCAGGGCCCAACGGTGCAATTCGGCCAGAGTCATGAAAGAAATCACACCCACCTCGCCGATCAAGTGAGGCAGATATAGGTCACCGCGCGTGTCGCCCTTGAACAGGAACGAAACGATGTTGGTATCGACAACGACCGCCACGGCGACTACCTCCGTCCCTCGCGCTGCCAGCGCTTTCTGGCCTTCAAGAAGTCATCGACGCTCTCATCTTCCGGCCAGAAGTCGCCGCGCAGATCCTCTGGCTTTTCGATGGGCTTCACCCCCTGCTGAGCCGCCAGGACTTCGATGTCCAGAGGACCTTCCGAAACGGAGTTCGCCTTGGAAGGCCGGCCGTCACGCTTCGATCTCTTCTTGGGAATGGTTTTGGTGTGTTTGGACATAATGCCCCTTTTTCTCTTGAGATGCCATTCTACTTGCATGATCGAGTATCGCCAAGCACGAAAGCAGCGGCTCGCTGCGTTCCGGACGGAAGAATCACTTCCAGCCAGTTGCTATCCGCTCCTGGATCCAGGCACGGAACTGCCGGACGACCGCGTTCTCATCCATCTGCATGCGCAGAATGACAAAGCCGATCAGGTCGTCCGCTGTCAAGCCCGGGAATGTTCGGCTGTCCGGACTCACGCTGTAACTCCCATTTTCCAGCACATGGAATGTGAGTGTCTGTCCATCGAAGCGACACACCTCTGACACGCCGAGTGCGGCATAGATGTCAAGACGAGCGAGCGAACCATGAGTGACGTCGACCTCGATCGCCAGGTCTGGAGGTGGGTCTATGGCCAGGTCGATTTCGAGCTTGCCGCGAACCTGTGGCTCGCTCACGATCCAGTAACAATTATCCGGCTCCAGGCCGCGTTGCTTGCGGCAGCGCCGGAACGTCGTCGAACCTCCCTCCTTCAAGAAACGTCATGAGCCACTCCGGTCTCGGCTACTACGGTTCCTGCATCCACGTCAACCGGTACTCCGCCGACACTCCGAGTTCCTTGCAGACCTCTTGCGCCAAGGTCTCGCAGAGCGACCGGGCCTCCTTCAGGGAGACTCCGGGCGCGGGATTGGCCGTGATTCCCACCATCGGGTTCATGTTGAATCGCTCGGCAACCACAGGCCAGTCCACTGCATGCACTTCGACGACAGCAGCCAATGGGACGATTTCCCCCTTATCATTGCGGAGCAACATCATGCTAAGATCATCGATCCGCTTGCGGGCATCGGCATCCACTTGCACGTTCACTTTGACGTAAAATGCGCCGCGGTGAACCCGCAAGGTATTGTCAATGTCCTCCATCGAAACTCCCAGCCTTTTCGCCCTGGCTCTGTCGATGGTCATGTCGATATTTGGCGCCAACGCGGCCCCCGCGCTCGTCCCCACGTCCGTCAGTTTCTCGCTCTGGCGTAGCCGATCAGCTAGCTCGCGTGCCAACCTTCTCACTTTATCCGGCTCCGGGCCTTGGATGGCGAGTTCGATGGGGTAACCACCCAGCGGAAATCGGCTCGACTTCGTTACATCGCACACCCGTGCCTGCGCTTCCGGCAGTCCATCACGGAGCCGGGCGCGGATAGTCTGCATGAGTTGCTCCCGATTGGCCTGTCTCTGCTTCGCAGGAGCCAGATGTAGCAGAATGCCGGCCTGGTTGCTGGAAGCAGTGAACGGAGGGACGCTCAGGGCCAGGATATCCTGCACACCTGCCACTTCGTTGAGCAACTGCTCACAATGTTTCACAGCTTCCTGAGTACGCTCCACCGACACGCCATCCGGCAAGGAGATGTCGAGCCGCAGGTACTCAGGTGGCGTCCCCAGGTTCGAGGCCACAAGGTTCGGAGTGAAGTTGAAGGCGACATCAACAGCAATGCCATTGGGGAGCAATCCCCGTAGTTCCGACAGCTTGTTCTGCACCGCGACATTCAACTCGCGCGGAGAAGACAGCGGCATGGGGTAAACGCCCATGACCACGACGGGCTTACCATTGAGGCGAGCAAAACTTGCTGGATAGTCCATTCCCAGTTCCGCCCGAGCCACGTCCTTCAGGCGGACCATTCTGTCGGGGTCAGCTTTCAGATTGATGTTCTCGATCTGCTGTAGATCGGCAACGGGCTGCTCCTTGATCGCTTTGGTCACATCGGAGACCGTCACGTTGCAGGCCGCCATTCTTTCAAGATCGAGACAGATGCGCATACCGAACTCCCGCGCGCCGATGACAGTGATGTCTCCGACGCCGGGAAGTCGGGCTAGCTCGTCTCTGAGATGGATATTGGCATAGTTGCCGAGATAGAGGATGTCCCGGCTGTTGTCGGGCGAAGACACGACCACGAACATGACTGCATTAAGGGACCTCTTCCTGACTGTAATGCCTGTTTTCTTGACCGCATCCGGCAGGACCGGATGAGCAAGGTTGACGCGATTCCGGACCAGTACCTGGGCAAAATCGGGATTGACTCCATGCTTGAATGTTACGTTCAGCGTGTAGGCTCCGTCGTTCCCGCACTGTGAATGCATGAATACCATGTTCTCGACGCCGTTGAGCTGCTGTTCGACGGCGCGGCCACGGCGTCAGCGACGATCTGGGCGTTGGCTCCCGGATAGACTGCCTCGACGGTGATAACAGGCCGCGGCTTGGCGACGGCAGGAGTCAGCCACGGCCACACGACGAAGTACCCGCCAACGGCCAGAAGCAGAATCAAGACGGGAACCACCAGGACGACGGTGATAAGAAGCCAATGCTTGCGAATCATGGTGATTTATCTCCTGACGGCCCTTGACTCAGGCGCCATAATGATAACAAATACCCATGCACTGCATCTACCTCGACAACAACGCGACCACGCCGCTGCTGCCTGCTGTTTGGGAAGCCATGCAGCCGTTCATGACCGACGTGTTCGGCAACCCGGCGAGCGCTCATCAGGCCGGCCGGCGGGCGCGGCGGGCTTTGGAAGATGCCCGCGACTCCATTGCCGCCATCCTCGATGCACATGCCGATGAGGTCATCTTCACCAGCGGCGCCACCGAAGCGAACAACCTGGCTTTGTTCGGCCTCGCGGGTGACGGTCCGGGGCATGTTGTCGCCAGTCCGATTGAGCATCCTTCCGTCGTTGAGCCGATCCGCCAACTCGCGGCTAGCGGGTTCGCCGTCGATTGGTTGCCGGTGGACGGCTGTGGAATCGTCCGCGCGGAAACGCTGCCGAGCATGATAAAGCCGGAGACCAGGCTGGTGAGCGTCATGCTTGCCAACAATGAGACGGGAGCGGTGCAGCCGGTGCAAGCGCTCGCCGGCTGCTGCCAGCCTGGAGTCGTTTTTCACTGCGATGCCGTGCAAGCCGTCGGCAGGCTGCCGGTCAGCTTTCACGAGCTTGGCGTAACGGCGTTGACGTTTAGCGTTCACAAGTTTCACGGCCCCAAGGGCATCGGCACGCTGTTGCTGCGCCGTGGCACAAAGTTGGATGCACAACTCTGGGGCGGTCACCAGCAGCACGGCCGGCGTCCGGGGACCGAACCGGTCGCTCTGGTGGTGGGCATGGCGAAGGCACTGGAGATGTGGCAGCGGGAAGCGGATGTTCGATGGACACACATTATGGATCTTCGGGAGCGATTTCTGGCAGCGTTAAACCGGCAAGCGGGGCCGGTGGTGCTGAACGGGCCGGAGCATGGTGGGGTGCCGCACACGTTGAACGTATCGTTCCCCGGCTGCCGGGCTGATTCGCTGCTGATGAATCTCGACCTGGCCGGCGTGGCCTGCTCCACGGGTTCGGCCTGTTCGAGCGGATCGCTGCTGCCGTCGCCGGTGCTTCAGGCGATGGGACTGCCGGACGATGTGCTGCACTCGGCGATGCGTTTCAGTCTCAGCGCGCTGTTGAGCGAGGCGGAAGTGGATGAGGCGGCCGGGCGGATTGCGGCGGTGGTTGGGCGACTGCGTGGGATGACGGAGTGAAGTTTTTTTTTGGAGTGACTGTCCGGTTTTAACCGGTGTTTTCAGTTTTTGATGAGAGGCAATTTCGCTGCAAGGTCTGGTATGTGCATAGCTTGCGTCGCTGACTGCCGCGGGGCGACCGCTGAGGACCGGTTAATGTGACTTTTGAGGGTTTTTCTTGACAAAGCGATTTTATGTCTTATAGTTGTTACGGGGCCATCTGAACATATTTACATATCGCACTTCGGCCAGGCGCTGAGATTATGCACTCTCAGTAGACCGCGTTGGGCGAGCGCTTCGTTGGTCTGATCCAGCCGCACTTCGGCACACCAGCTAATTCTAAAGAGGAGGTCGTCATGTCCAACATCTCCGAAAGAATGATGACACTGCTTACCATTGCCGCCGAGTTGCGGGCCGCCGGGGCGAGTTGGGCGAGGATTGGGGAAGCGTGTAAGCGGGATGCCGAAAGCTGCCGGCATTGGCCGCGGACGTACAGGGAGGTCTGGATTCGGCTCTATCGTGAAGCGGAAGACCAAACGGTCGCAGACGCGGGCATGGAAGCGCGGAACGCGCTGCGCAAGATGAACGCGCTCCAAGGATGAGAAGATCGTCGTGAGGGCGTTCGGACATTCTGAGCCGAATCCGCGAGTCACAGAGGGTGCGCGAGGACAAGATGTTCGAGCCGGAGCCAGCGCAGTTTGATTCGGAGATAGCGGCCATGTGCGAGTATCTCCGCGGGCTGACGGAAGAACAGATGGAGGAAGAGATGGAGAGGTGCCAGGAGATATTTCAGAGGCGGAAAGAGGAGAAGAGGGCGGCACAGGCGGCGGAGGGAACGGGGGCACAATGAGGCCTCGGGCAGACGGATGTTGGGCGGTATGTGTGACAGCGGGTTGCTCCGGGCTCCTGGCACGGCACGTTGAGGTCTCGGGGCTCCGGATTGGCCGAAGACATAGCGGTTAGAGGCGAACGTAATAGACATGTCCGATTGAGTGCTGCGAAAACATCGGTTCATGCGTAAATCGCAGATGGGTTGCCGGAAGAAAATAAACCTAGACATGATCCACGCAGATCCGCTACAATTGTCCATGATTACTAAACATGGACAATTCTTCGGAGTCCCAGCATGAATTGTTTTCAACTGATCAAGACCGTACTAGACGAAGCTTATGCGGCGATCCCTGGCAAGGAGGTATCCAAAGACGAAGCCATTCGGGCCGCGCTGGATCAGCTCACGCGTGATTACAGGAGGTTGCTGACAAAGGGCTGCCTTGACTACAGCGACCCCTGCCGGCGGTTTGCCTACATCTATCGCTACACCACGTCCCACGCGAACATTGTGTACAGCAAGATCAACAACAATCCGACCTTGCAGAAGCTCTTCAACAACGACAAGCTTGTAGTGTCGTGCATCGGCGGCGGGCCCGGCAGCGATTTCCTCGGAATCATGAAGTACTGCAACAACGCTAAGAAAAGGTTAGAACTGAAATGCCAGATCCTCGATCGCGACCCCGCCTGGAGCGAGTCCTGGAGCGACGTGGACGACAAGGTCAAATCGACGTTCCGGATTTCCACCAGCTATCAGCCAATCAACGTCGCCGACCCGACCAGCTGGCGGCTATTCAGGAAACACTTCATTGCGGACCTTTTTACCCTCATCTATTTTATCTCCGAGGTATTCGCCGTTCGGGACAAGGCGAAGGAGTATTTCGTCGAACTGATGACCCAAATGAAGCCAGGTGCCGTCCTCCTCTACGTCGACAACAATGATTCGCGGTTCACGGACTGGTTCGATGGACTGGCCAAGAAAAGCAATCTCACTTTCGTTCTTGCCCGCGCGGGCGAGGAATGCATGCCTTGGGATGAAGATAAGGCCGATATGGAACCCTATTTCAGCAAATTCGGTTCACCCAAGTTGAAACCGGATATCGCCTGTCGCATTGTGCGCAGAAAAGGCTAAGGCCATGATAATCTCGGCCAGCTACAAGACGGACATCCCCACCTTCTACGGCGATTGGTTCTTGAACCGCTTGCGGGCCGGGTATTGCAAGATGGTCAACCCGTGGAACCACAACCAGGTGATTCGAGTTTCACTTGAACGCCGTGACGTGGACGGCATCGTCTTCTGGACGAAAAACATCAGCCCGTTTGTTCCCCACCTGAAGCAAGTCCACGAGCGGGGTTTCCCATTTATCATTCAGCACAGCATCAACGCATACCCGAAGGCGCTAGAGTTTTCTGTGGTCAATGCTCGCCGCAGCGTTGATGCATTGCGGGATTGGCAGAGACGTACGGCCTTAGTGTTTGTGTCTGGCGCTACGACACGATTGTGGTGTCATCGCTGACGCCACTTGATTTCCACCGCCGAAACTTTGAAACGCTTTGCCGCGACCTGGAGGGAGTTACAGAACGAGGTCGTCATTTCATTCGTCCACCTGTACAAGAAAACTCTGGGCAACATGAATTGGGCAGCAGCGGAGTTCGGGTTCGAGTGGGAAGATCCATCTGCGGAAACGAAACGGCAGCTTGCATCGGAGATGGTCGAGATGGCGAAGGCACGGGGCATGAGCCTGGCGATCTGCGCCCAGCGCGATTTTCTGGTGGCCGGCGCTGCCGACGCCCGCTGCATTGACGCCGAACGACTGGAAGCCGTGGCCGGCAAACCCATCAAGGCTGCGCTGGGCGGAGGACGAAAAGAATGCGGTTGTTTTGCGTCAAGGGATATCGGCGACTACGACACCTGCCCCCACGGTTGCGTGTACTGCTACGCGGTTGTCCATCGGCAGATGGCGCAGAGCCGGTTTCATGGGCATGATCCAAACGCGGACTTTCTGTTCCCTGTTCAAGTTGAGGAATCAGCAGGGGATCAGGACGCCGACCAGCAACCCCGCTTATTCGACGAACGTGGCCAATAGAGCGTGCCTTGCCAGCAGCCTCTTGTCCGGGTTCTTGTCCCTGACTCATCCGACGGCTATGATAGTTACAATGTTCACTGTTTAGTTGATGGTGCGTGCTGACAGGAAATGGGGTCGATTGTGCCTAATGAAGCGGACACCTGTCGCCGGTATGTCGTGCCAAGGCTCCAGGCCGCGGGCTGGGAGGACGAACCGCACCGGATCAACGAGCAGGTCACCTTCACCGATGGCCGGATCGTGGTCGCCGGCCGGCGCAGCCGCCGCCGGCCCGGCAAACGGTCGGACTATATCCTTCGCTATCGTCCCGATCTGGCTATCGCAGTGGTCGAGGCCAAGCCTGACTACGCGACGCCTGGGGATGGGCTCCAACAGGCAAAGGAATATGCCGAAATCCTGGGGCTGAGGTTTGCCTACGCCACGAATGGCCACGGCATCATCGAATTCGATTACATCACGGGGTTAGAGCGAGAACTGAATACTTTCCCGACCCCCACTGAACTCTGGGCACGCTTGACATCTGGCGAATCGCTTACTCCCGAAGCCGCCGAACGGCTGCTGGCCCCGACATACCACCTCAGCGGCAAATCGCCGCACTACTACCAGGAAATTGCCATCAACCGGGCCGTCCAGACCGTGGCACTGGGCAATCGTCGCGTGTTGTTGACGATGGCAACGGGTACTGGCAAGACATTGGTTGCCTTCCAGATCTGCTGGAAACTCTGGTCATCACGCTGGAATCGGACAGGAGAATACCGCCGGCCGCGAATTCTCTATCTCGCCGACCGCAACATTCTGATTGATGACCCGATGGCGAAAACGTTCGCTCCTTTTGGCGATGCGCGATGGAAAATTGAAAACGGTCAGGCGGTCAAGAGCCGAGAGATGTATTTCGCGATCTATCAGGCCCTTGCCCGCGATGAGCGGCGGCCGGGCCTGTACCGCGAGTTCGCGCCGGATTTCTTCGATCTGATCATCGTGGACGAATGCCATCGCGGCAGCGCCCGTGACGACAGCAACTGGCGGGAAATCCTGAAATACTTTGAGCCGGCATTCCAGATCGGGATGACCGCAACTCCACGCCGGCAAGACAATGTTGACACATACAACTACTTCGGCGATTCAATCTACACTTACAGCCTGCGTCAGGGAATCGACGACGGCTTCCTTGCCCCGTACCGCGTCCACCGGGTCGTGACCACCTGGGACGCTGCTGGCTGGCGACCGAGCCAGGGTGAGATGGATCGCTTTGGGCGAGAAATACCCGATGAGGAATACCATACCAGCGATTTCGAGCGGGTTGTGTCCCTTCGCGCCCGGACACAGGCCGTGGCACACCACCTGAGCGAATACATGCGGCGCAGCGATCGTTTTGCCAAGACCATTGTCTTCTGCGTCGATCAGGAACATGCCGACGAAATGCGGCGGGCACTCAACAACCTGAATGCCGATCTGGTCCGCGACAACCCGGATTACGTTTGCCGCGTCACGTCCGATGAAGGAGATGTGGGCCGGGGGCACCTGAGCAACTTTCAGGACCTGGAGAGGCGGACACCGGTCATCCTAACCACGTCGCAGCTGTTGACCACCGGCGTCGATGCGCCGACGGTTCAGAATATCGTGCTCTTGCGAGTCATCAACTCGATGACGGAGTTCAAGCAGATCATTGGCCGGGGCACGCGCGTGCGCGACGACTACGGCAAGCTCTTTTTCAATATCCTCGACTACACAGGTTCGGCGACGCGCTTGTTTGCCGATCCCGACTTCGACGGCGAGCCATCCATTGAGACTGAGGAGCGGATCAACGAACAAGGAGAGCCAGCCGGTGAAGAGACCGTGGTTACACCCGAAGAGGTAGCCGAAGAAGAAACGGGCTACACGGTCTTGCCAGCCGACGAAGAAGGTCCGACGCAACGCCGCAAGTTCTATTTTGACGGCGGCCAGGTCGAGATCGCCGCTCACCTGGTCTACGAACTTGACCCGGACGGCAACCAGCTGCGGGTGGTCCAGTTCACCGATTACACTGCCGACAAGGTCCGGACATTGTTCCGCAACGCGACGGAGCTGCGCGACGAATGGGCCGATCCGGACCGACGGCGTAACATCATCGACCGGCTGGAAGAACGCGGCATCGACTTTGACCACCTGGCCGAAGCCGCCAACCAGCCCGATGCTGATCCCCTCGACCTGCTCTGTCATCTGGCCTTCAACGCCCCGCTACGGACGCGTCGCGAGCGCGCCCAGCGCCTGCGCCGAGCGGCGAGATTTCTTCGATCAGTACAGTGTGGAGGCCCGGCAGATACTTGACGAGTTGCTCGAAAAGTACACCGAGCATGGCACGGCGCAGTTCATGATCCCTGATGTGTTGGAACTGCCGCCGATCAACCAGCACGGCAACGTGATCGAGATCGCTGACAAGTTCGGCGGCGTTGATTCGCTTCGGCAGGCAGTGACAGACTTGCAAACGCTCCTGTACGCCGCAGCATAGAAGGGAACCGAGATGGCAGGGAAAAAAGCCACGATGGCTGACCAACCCAGGACCACGGCACAGCAATTGGGAAGCCTCATTAAATCGGCGCGAGACATCATGCGCAAGGACAAGGGGCTCAACGGCGATCTGGATCGCCTCCCGCTGCTCACCTGGATCATGTTCCTCAAGTTTCTCGACGATCGCGAGAAGCTGGAGGAAGCCCGCGCCGGCATTGGCGGCAAGAAATACAAAGCGGCCATCGAAGTTCCGTATCGCTGGCGTGATTGGGCCGCAAACAAGCAGGGGATCACGGGGGACGAACTCATCGCGTTCATCAACCAGGACGAGGCCACTCGGCCGGACGGCAAACGGGGGCAGGGGATGCTTGCCTATCTGCGCGGTCTCCAATCGACCAACGGCGACCGTAGACGCGACGTGATCGCCACTGTGTTCGGAGGCGTCATTAACCGCATGATCTCCGGCTACCTGATGCGGGATATGATTAACCTTGTCGGCGGCATCCACTTCGATTCATCCGAGGAGATGCACACACTGGCTCGGCTGTACGAATCGATGCTCCGGGAGATGCGTGACGCCGCCGGCGACTCCGGCGAGTTCTACACGCCTCGCCCCGTGATTCAGTTCATGGTTGCCGTCACCGATCCGCGACTCGGGGAAATCGTGCTCGACCCCGCCTGCGGTACGGGCGGCTTCCTGGCTGAGGCGTTCAGCCACCTGGAAAAGCAATGCGAAACCGTCCAGGAACGGCGTGCGCTCCAGGAGGGCAGCATTCGGGGCGGCGAAGCCAAACCGCTCCCCTACATGCTGGCCCAGATGAATTTGTTGCTCCACGGGCTCGACGCGCCGGCCATTGAGTACGGCAACAGTCTTGCCGTGAAACTCACCGAACTGGGGGACCGAGATCGAGTAGACGTGATCCTGACCAATCCACCCTTCGGCGGCGAGGAGGAAGCAGGCATTCGCGGCAACTTCCCGTCGGACAAGCAGACGAGCGAAACGGCCTTGCTCTTCTTGCAACTCATCATGCGGAAGCTCAGGCGGCCCGGGGCGGGCGCGAACGCGGCGGCCGGGCCGGCATCGTGGTTCCCAACGGCACCCTCTTCGGCGACGGCGTCTGCCGCCCGCATCAAGGAAGAACTCCTCAAGGAGTTCAACCTGCACACCATTGTTCGCCTCCCCAACGGCGTCTTCGCCCCCTACACGAGCATTCCGACCAATCTGCTCTTCTTCGACCGGACGGGGCCGACGAAGGACATCTGGTACTACGAGCTGCCGCTGCCGGACGGACGCAAGAACTACTCGAAGACGAAGCCAATCCAGTTCGAGGAATTCGCCGAGTGCATCAAGTGGTTCCAGCTCAAGCGCCGCAAAGAAACCGATCACGCCTGGCGCGTGGCCGCCGCGGACGTACACAAGTACGACGACTGGGGCGCTCGTGTCGTGCAACCTCGACATCAAGAACCCCAACAGCGCTGCGGCACTGGAGCATCTGCCGCCGGAGAAGCTCGCGGACGACATCCTGGCCAAGGAACGGCGCATTATCGAGATCATGGAAGAGATCAAGGCCGAACTGGCGGGAGGCAATATATGAGCCACAAGAGTTCGCCCCGGAATTCTCTCGTCGCCGCCGGCGACTACGAGGGCATCTTGACGGGGATGGTCGATCTGCTCGAAGCCGCCCGCCGCGCGTCGGCCCGCGCCGTCAATGCCATCATGACCGCCGCCTACTGGGAAGTTGGCCGGCGCATCGTCGAATGCGAGCAAAAGGGCCAGAATCAGGCTGAGTATGGCACTGTTTTGCTCAAACGACTGGCGCTTGATCTTACCAGCCGTTTTGGCAGAGGATTCTCATGGAGAAATTTGTATCTGATGCGGGGTTTCTACCTCGCATATCAGGAGATTTTGCAGACACCGTCTGCAAAATTGGCGCAGACACTGTCTGCGCAATTCGGGCAGCCGGAAATGAGTCAGACGGCGTCTGACCCTTTGGCGGGCACTGGTCCCCAGACAATAGTTCAGACGCCGTTTGAAGAATCATCCGCCAGCGGGGCGATTTTCCAGACGCTGTTCTGGAAAATTTCCAACCTCAGAGATTTCGCAAAGACCATCTGCGAAATCCTTGTCCCCGGTCGAAAAAGGCCAGACAGCGTCTGACCTATTGGAGAGGGAGAAATCCGCGACACTGTCGCGGAAATTCACCCTTCAAGAAATCGCCGCAACTTTTCCCCTCCCCTGGTCCCACTACGTCCTTCTCCTCAAGGTCGATAAACCCGAAGTGCGCCGCTTCTACGAAAGTGAGGCCCTGCGCGGCGGCTGGAGCGTGCGGCAGCTTGGCCGCCAGATCAGCACGCTCTTTTATGAGCGCACGCTGGCTTCGCGCAACAAGGCGGCCATGCTGAGGAAAGGGGCCATGCCCCAGGCCAGCGAGCCGTTGACCGCCGAAGAGGAAATCAAAGACCCGCTGGTCCTCGAATTCCTTGGCCTCAAGGATGAATACTCCGAGACCGAGTTGGAAGAGGCCCTGATCCAGCAACTCGAAACCTTTCTCCTCGAACTCGGCGGCGACTTCACCTTCGTGGGCCGGCAGAAACGGCTGCGCATCGAAGACGAGTGGTATCGGATTGACCTGCTTTTCTTCCACCGCGCGCTGCGCTGCCTGGTGGTGATCGACCTCAAGGTCGGCAAATTCACCCACGCGGACGCCGGGCAGATGCTGCTCTATTTGGGCTACGCCGCCGAGCATTGGACGCGCCCCGGCGAGAACCCACCGGTCGGTTTGATCCTCTGCGCAGCACAACCACGCCGTGGCTCATTACACGCTCGACCGGCTGCCCGACAAAGTGCTCGCCGCCGAGTACCGCATGGCGCTCCCCGATGAGAAAACCCTGGCGGCCGAACTGGAACGGACCCAGGCCGCCCTCGCCGGCCGCCTTCCAGGACAGGCACGTAAGAAGGCCGAGAGGAAAGGAGGCGGCGCATGAGCAGGAACGGCTGGCCGATGGTGCCGCTGGGGGAGGTACTCAAACATCGCAAGGACTTCGTCCAGATCGAGGACCTCACCAAGTACAAGCGTTGCCGCGTTCAGTTGCATGCTCAAGGGGTTGTTCTCCGGGATGAAGTAGAGGGTGCGCAGATCAAAACGAAAACCCAGCAAGAATGCCGTGCTCACGAATTCCTAGTAGCGGAGATTGATGCGAAGATGGGCGGCTTTGGGATCGTGCCGCTCGAACTGGATGAAGCCATTGTAAGCAGCCACTATTTCCTCTTCCTTCCAGACCGGCATCGACTCGACCCGGCATTCCTTGGTTACTATGCCAAGACACCCCAGTTTCGTGAGCAAGTCGCGGCTAGGGGAACGACGAACTACGCTGCCATTCGGCCAGGTCACGTCATGGCCTACACTATTCCCCTTCCTCCCCTGGAGGAGCAACGGCGGATCGTGGCGAAGATTGACCGGCTGGCGGCGAAGATCAGGGAGGCGGCGTCAACCCTCGGACAAATCAATGATATGACTGCGTTGATGCTTCTATCAGTGTATAGGCGGATCGCAGAGAATGCCCCCCGCCGTCGCTTTGGAGATGTTGCACCGTTGACCCGTCGCCCCGCCACCGTGGATCCAGCAGTCGCTTATCCGCAGATCTCCGTCAGGTCATTTGGCCGAGGCGCCTTTCACAATCCTCCCCTGCTGGGGAGTGAAATCACATGGCAGAAGCCCCATCTCGTGAAGTCAGGCGACATTCTCATTAGCAACATCAAAGCCTGGAGGGAGCGATTGCAGTTGCTGGACAAGAGGATGACGGAAGGTATGGTTCTCATCGTTATCTGACATTTGTGCCCATTGAAGGAGTCGCGACTGCGCCGTTTCTTTGCTTTCACCTGCTGACGCCAGAGGGGTTGTGCCATGTTGGGGAAGCTTCGCCGGGCAGCGCCGACCGAAATCGTACACTTGGCGTCAAGGCGATGCTGGACATTCCGGTTCCCGTGCCCACTTTCGACAAACAATTGTGGTTTGACAGGCTTCAGTCCAAGGCGATCGCTGCACGCAGCATTCACTCCGAAACTGGGCGCGCCTTGCAGGCCATGCTTCCTTCCATTCTCGACCGCGCGTTCAAGGGGGCGCCGTGACATGTCCAAGAACCGTGCCAAGACGTTTGGGGAATCGCTCCGCGAGCGACGGCTGGCCAAGGGATACAGCCTGCGGAAATTTGCCGAACTGGTCGGCGTCAGTCCGACCTATCTGTCGCAGGTCGAGCAAGGCAACGTGGTGCCACCGACGGCCGAGCGCGTTTCGAAGGATGGCCGTACTTCTCGGAGAAAATACCGATGCGTGGATCGCCTTGGCCGGCCGCGTTCCCGAAGATTTGCCAGAGATCATTCAGAAGCAGCCGACCGGAGTGCCCGACCTGCTCCGAGCAGTCAGGGGTCTAAACGCCGATCAACTCCGCAAGTTGCGCGAAAACGCTGAGCGCATGAAGAAGGAAGGAAAGTGACACATGGCCGGACGAATCTCGACTCTGCGACCGAAACTGCGTTTTTTGACAGACCAGCAGTTCGAGGACGAAGCCGCGCTGTTGCTGGCGGAGTACGGCAGCAGGATCGAACAACACCTGCATGGAAGAACGTTCGAAGATGGAACTGGATGGGAAATTGACCACATCATCCCTGCTTCGAGAGGGGGCTCCGACAATTTGTCGAATTTGCAGCCACTCCCTGGTGTCCTATTCGCGTTGCAAAGCTGGGAATGTCAGCCATTCGGTGAGGGTCCAGACATGATCGGCCAGACCCGCGGCCATTGCTGGCGTCCGCTCCTGCCATCCTCCTTCGCTGTCACGCTGACGCAGGGTTCGCACCGGCCAGCAGAAGTTGTAGCTGTACATCGTGAAATAGGTCACCGCCTGATGCACGTCCCAATCCTTGGAGAAGCAGTAGGTCTTCCGCACCTTTCGAGCATTGCGGTTCCGGTCAGTCCCGTTGTGCCGTTCCACGAACGCTGTGTTGATCGCTCGGCTTGCCTTCGACAATGCCAGCGCGGCCATTACGGCCACGAACGTCCCGAACACCACTCGATGGTCGATCTTCACAACCCGGCCTTTTTTCCGGGTCTTATGCACGGTGGCATACTTCAAGTCGGCCAGCGGCACCTGGTACGGCGCCTTGGGCCGTCCCGGTTTTCCAGTCCGCTCGGGGATGACCTCTTCCCCATACGCCTCCAGGATGGCCGTCTTGTAAGCAGCATATTCGTCCGTGGTGATGAGATTCGGAATCCGGCCTTCGGTACGCTTCTTGAAGTCTTGCACCACTTCCTGGGTATTCTCCGAGATGCGTTCTCCTGGCACAACACTCACGACCAAGCGGTGTTCGGGGTCGAAAGCCACATGGTCCCAGTTATCCCCCTGCCGGTCATCAGCGGGATCGGCAGGGTCGCAGTTCTTCTCTTTCTTGCCGACGAACGCCCATTTTTCGTCGAACTGCACCTCCCGCGTCTGAGGGGGAAAAAGCCACGAGTTCGTCGTGGAGGTTTTTGGCGTGCTCGCCGACAAGTTTGCTGTAACGGACAACGGTATCCTTGTTCACTCCGACCAACCGACCGGTCTTGCGGACGCCACAGCCTTCGTCAATATGGGCCAAGATCGAGAGAATCTTCTCTTGGGGTAAGCATGCTCGGAAGAGCGGCGTGCCTTTCCGCTCGCAAAATCGGGCCTTGCATGTAGCACAGCGAAGCATGCGATGTTGTTTGTTGGCCCCGTAGCGATTGCAGACACTCAGGTTGCCGGCTCCACGTTTGCCATAGTCTGGACACTCCGGATCCAGGCAACAAAACCGTGACAGGTCGTCCATGCTTTGCCCTCCGTGGCATGTGCGTTGGTTACAAGGCGACCCAGTTTATACAAAACGACTGCCTTACCGTGCAATACGAGAAGGACACCAGGAGCCACTCCAATGGCAGAACAATCGTAGCAAGGGGGATGACTACCCCAGGTGGTCCTATGCGGTCACGTCTGTTGGCTAATCAATCGCGGACCGTACGGAACCCAGGGAGTGCCAGGGCCATCGATGCCAGAGGAGCCGGTGTATGGGAGTCGGTGTGCGGAACCATTCCATGCGAACTTGCCGTTCAACTCGTCGAGCACTGCGTAGTGGCGGTGGGGGCGCATACCCTCGGAAGCTATTTGACCGACAATAACGCCTTCCATGACTTCACATTCAAGACGGCGAGCGCCATCCGCTTGATACGCTCGATGTCGTGAATGCCGGTCAGCGCGGCTTCGGTCCTGGCATCTGGATCGCCAAAAAGCTGGCGGCCCTGTTCCAGAAGAATCAGGACATCGACTGCGGGCTTTTTGTTACAATATGCCATGATGGTTGCTCGCCAACCCAATGAACGCGGCACATCTGCGGCGTTCGATCGCGGAAGCCGAGTCAGGCCGGGCGGAGATACGGGAGCTGAGCGAGGTCCAATGACTTGATCGTCATTGCTTGCCGATACCACTACTTCTGCTGTGTCTCTCGCCTTGATCGTAAATATTCGGTAGTCACAGGTATGGCTTGAAGAAAGGGTAGGAAGTCAGCGCATGGCGGCAGCGCTGCTCGTTCCAGGGAAAATAGCTAAACGGCAGATAGCAGAGTCGTCAGGCCGGCGACTGGATGTCGTTATGATGAGTCGTTAGCCGGTGCAGCGGGTCGAGGTTGATCGGACAGTTGCTGCCGCATCTCTTCAGACATGTTCCAGGGCAAATAGGCTACCGCATCGACAGGCGCTTGGCCGCCGGCCTCGGCACAAGCCGTCAAATACGCTGTCAGCCAGGCACGCACGTCCAGATGCCAAAGGCTCAGTGTTTGAAAGAACGAGAACAGTATGGCCGCCAAGCGTCCACTCCAGAGCGCACCCGAACCATAGTAGTTCTTGCGTGCAATCACGGGGACGCGTTCGCGGCGTTCGGCCTCGTTGTTGTCCAAGGGCACTTCGGGATGATCCAGGAACACCGTCAGGCCGGACCAGTGGTTTTTCAGGCTCTCAAGCACCTTGCGTTGCGGTGCTCGCAACTGAGGCTGGGCAAGTTCCTTATCGCGTCGTTGCGCGAAGTGGGCGACGTGTTCCCGCAGTAAGCAGTCAGCTTCGGCAGCAGCGGCCGTCGGGCTGTCAGCGGCCGTTGCGGCGGCCATCGGGCTGTCAGCGGCCGTCGCGGTGGCTGTTGGATGGTCAGCGGCCGTTGCGGCGGCCATCGGGCTGTCAGCGGCCGTCGCGGTGGCTGTTGGATGGCCAGTAGCCGTTGCGGCGGCCATCGGGCTGTCAGCGGCCGTCGCGGTGGCTGTTGGATGGTCAGTAGCCGTTGCGGCGGCCATCGGGCTGTCAGCGGCCGTCGCGGTGGCTGTTGGATGGTCAGTAGCCGTTGCGGCGGCCATCGGGCTGTCAGCGGCCGTCGCGGTGGCTGTTGGATGGTCAGTAGCCGTTGCGGCGGCCGTTGGCCTGTCAGCGGCCGTCGGCTGGTCAACAGCCGTCGCGGCGGCCGTTGGGTGGTCAGCAGCCATCGCGGCAGCGGCCGTCGGGTTGATGGCCTCCAGGGCGTCCAGACGAGCATCGTTACGCTCGTACAACAAAGCAATGTCTTCGACCCATGACCAAGCCCAGTCGGTCAGTTCGGGCCAACCGGTCAGCACGGCCAAGAAATCGCGGCGCACATGAGCCCAGCAAAAGGCGAGGATAATCGCCCCCGACTTCACCTGCCGCATGGCTTTGTAAGCACTGTAGCGATCGACATTAAGAATGCCCTCGTGGTCGCCAAAGTGGTCTTCCGGCACGTGGTGGGCGCGGGTCGGATCGAGCACATAGACAATGGAGCGGGCGGCGGCGAAGACCCACATCTGCCAGATGAAGTTGGCCTTGTCGGGACGGCGGAGGAACACCAACCAGCGTGTCTCATCGGCATGCCAGTGGTCTGCGTTGCGATTGTATTCGACCAGGGCTTCATACAGAGGTTGGAAGAGGGGCAGCAATTGCTGCAGGCCGCCGGTGACCGTACCCGCCGACAGGTTCAAGCCCAAGCTGCGGAGTTCCGCCAGAACGCGATAGAGTGGCTGAAAGAGGGCGAATTTGTGTTGCAGAATCATGACCCAGACCGAGATACCCAAGAGTCCTTTGGGAATTACCTTGGGTGGTGGCGGGGCCGTGACCACGGCCGGCTGGCTGGGGCAGCTTCAGGTGCGGGCATAGCGGTGGCGGTGATAGACCCGGCGGTGGGCACGGACTTCGACTTCGAGGATTTGGCCGTCGTCGCTGCCGGGGAGTTGCTGCCAGGGCGCACCACAGTTCTGGCAGCGCTGTTGGTCGGCAGGCACTTCGAGGGGCTCGTGCGTGGTCGGCAAATGGTCATAGGATCGGCGTGTTGGCCCTTTGGCACCACGTTGTTGTCCGCGTGAGCGTGTGGGCTTAGTAGTGGCCGTAGTCGGGTTGGGTGTGGTCGTAGCGGCCGTTTCCGATTTGCGGCCAAAGAGACGTTGTTGGAGTTCGCGGATTTGACCGTGCAGGAGTTCGACTTCTTGCTGGAGTTTATGTTCACGTTGTTTGGCGCGGCGGTGTTGACTTTGCCAATAGTGGCTCTGCTGGCGCAGCAGGACCATTTGTAGGCGCAGGCGTCGAATGATAGCGACCGCGAGCAGCAGCAAGAAAAGGAGGACGATCAGACATTGCCGCAACCAGAAGAGCAAAGCATCCAGGTGTTCTTCAGGAGTTGGAGGAGATTCCACTATGCCATCATCGAGAAGCATGGTGGTAGCATCTTCGGGGGTAGGCGAGCGGGGCACCAGAGGATAAAAGGTGTCGGCGTCCATGCACTAAGCATGTTAGGCTGACTGGCCGTGCGGAGCGGAAAAAAAGCGAGAGAAAACCCGTCCAAGAACGTCAAACTAAGTAAGATCTAACTGTCGCGACGACTACGCAAGAACTTGGGTTAGCCGAATATTTACCCTTGATCGACCGTAAGTCCTTGGGGTATAAGCTCCTTTCAGCGGATGGAAGCCGCTGAAAGGAGAATAACGATGGAACGACGATTTCGAGTTCGGTTGGACGAATTGCTCAACGATGCTGAGGTCCGCCCCAGCTTGCTGCGCGGCGTGTTGCCCCGGCTGGAATCCTTTTTGCAACCCTTCGTCGCGGTCCTGCAAACGCCTGAGCGACAGACCAACGCCAGGCACTACGTCCAGGGATTGCTGTCGGACCTGGACGGCAAGGATGTGGAATCGATTGCTTATCTGCACGACCGGGAACGGCAAGGTTTGCAAAAATTCATCGGCCAAGCGGAGTGGGATCACCAGCCGCTGCTGACTGAATTGGTGCGGCAAGTGGGCACGGAGTTGGGCGAAGCCGATGGCGTCCTGGTTTTCGACCCGTCGGCCTTTTCCAAGAAGGGGACGGAGTCGGTGGGCGTGCAACGGCAGTGGTGCGGTCGGCTCGGCAAGATCGACAACTGCCAAGTCGGTATCTATCTCGGCTACGTTTCGCGCCGCGAACGGCGCTGGTCGATTTCCGGCTCTACCTGCCCAAGGAATGGGCCAACCGCAAGCGGCGACGTCAGAAGGCCGGAGTGCCAGCCGCGGTCCGCTTCCGCACGCGGCACGAACTGATTCTGGAGATGCTAGACGAACGTGGCCCGGCACTGCCGCACGCCTGGGTTTCCGGCGACGACGAACTGGGCCGTTGTTCGTGGTTTCGCCAGGAATTGCGGTCGCGCAACGAGTGCTATTTGCTGGCCGTGCCGTCGAACACGTCGGTGCGTGACCTGACCGTAGCCGAGCCGCCGTACGAAGGTCACGGTCGGCGGCGGAGAGTGCCCTTCACTCGTGTGGACCGCTGGTGCGCTGCCTTGCCGGCAACGGCGTGGCAGACCGTCGAGGTCCGCGATGGCGAGAGAGGGCCGGTGGTGGTGCAAGTTGCTTGGACGCTGGTGCAGGCGCGCATGGAAGGCCGAGTGTCGGACGTGGCGGAACTGCTGGTGGTGTTCCGCGAGCGGCAAGCGGACGGAACCTGGAAACACGATTACTTGCTCTCCAACGCGGCACTGGCCACTCCCATGACGGAATTCGCCCGCGTGTTCAAGGCGCAACATCGCATCGAAGAATGCCTGCAGCGTGCCAAGGGCGAAGCAGGGCTGGCCGACTACCAAGTGCGAACGTGGGAGGGTTGGCACCATCATCAAACCTTATCGCTCCTGGCCACCTGGTTCCTGACGCAGGAAACCAGGCGGGGAAAAAATCCGGACCCCTGCGCTGACGGTTCCGCAAGTGCGGATGATGATCGCTGGCTTGCTGAACCGGCTGCTGGGCTGTCATCGGCTGGCGCGGATTCGCCGTACTATGAACCGTCGTTTGAAGCGCAACGAAGAAGCCCGACTTTATCACTGGCGACGGCGCAAGCGCTTGCCGCCACGACGGTTTAATCAACGGTCGTGAGAGACACAGCAGAACTACAAATAGGCGGAAAAAGGTGGTGTGAAGGTTCGGTAAGGAAAAGCAAATGAGCGAACACCAATACGTTGGCTTCCGTGCGATCGACGGCCCCGTGAGCGCGGAAAATCTGGATTTCATGCGGCAGCAATCATCAAGGGCCGAGATTACTCCCTGGTCGTTCGACAACGAATATCACTACGGCGACTTCCGCGGAGATGCCGACGAAATGCTGCGCCGCGGTTATGATTTCCACTTCCACTATGCGAACTTCGGGGTTCGCAAGCTGATGATCCGACTTCCCAACGGCCTGCCGGACGGCAAGGCTGCTGAGCCGTACTTCGAGAAGGAATCGCTGGGCTTCTTGAAAGACAAGCAGGGCGGAGGAGGGATTCTGTGCGTCGAACCGTCTTTTGAACCGGGCGATCTCGACGAGGTGTGGGACCAGAGTGATCTCCTTGATCGCCTGCTGCCCCTGCGGGCCGAAATCATCGATGGCGATTTGCGGCCGCTCTACCTGGCTCATCTGGCGGTCGCGTGTGACAGCAACCACCATCCCGACAAAGAGAAGGATGTCCCGGTCCCTGCCGGCCTGGACAAGCCGACGGATGCGCAGCGCGCGTTGGCGGAACTGTACGGCATCAGCGAAGCTTTGATTGCAGCTGCGGCCCAGAACAGTCCAACGCTGACGGAACAGAGGAATTTCAAGAACGAGTATGCTGCGTGGCTGCAGCGTCAGCCAGAGGCGGCAAAAAACGGCTGGCTCGTTCAGTTGATGGCTGATCCTCGTTCGGCAATGAGAAGGGAGATGCTCGCCGAGTTTCAGAAAAGCCACAGCGTTCCTGCCTGGCCGACCGTCCGCCTCGACCGGACCATCGGCGAACTGAAAAAAGCGTCCAAAGAAATTCAGAGCGAGCAGAACCGCAAGAATGCCGAGGAAGCGGCACGTCAGCGGGCCAAGAAACTGGCAGACATGGCAGCCGATCCCACACGGACACTTCGCGAAACCGAACAACTCGTCAAACAGCGAACCACGGATGCGTATCACCAGATTGCCATGCTGCTGGCCGATCTTCGCGAGGCCCTTGCCGGCGGAGAGCAGTCAGACCTGGCGGAAGAGCAGGCACGCAAGCTGAAGAGCATTCATCCCACGTTAAACAAGCTGACGGCCGAGTTGCAAGCAGGTTATGTCACACAAAACGACTACACAGGCAGTCTTATCTCATATTATGTCACTATTCTCCAAGGACAGTTCCTTAGAGAGGATCCAGGACAAGCCCGCGCGCTTCAAGCTGACAGCTTGAGCAATAAGCTACGCGGGCAAGAGTGACCAGCCGCTCTTCTGGAGAGAAACCATTCGACAGGAACACAATGAACATCTCACGAAGGATGAATCAATCCAAGATCTATCTGGTGCAGCCGAAGTTCCCGCCTTCGTACTGGGGCATGGAGCATTTCATCGCGCTGACTCCGTTCGGCGCTGTCTTCCCACCGTTGGGCCTGCTTACCCTGGCGGGACTCACGCCTCCGGAATATGCCGTCACGGTCTGCGATGAGAACGCCGGCGAGGATGTGGACTTCGCTACCGACGCCGACCTCGTCGGTATCACCGGCTTCATCATCCAGATCAAGCGTGTCTTCGAGATTGCCGATCGGTTTCGCGCTCTGGGCAAGACTGTCATCCTGGGCGGGCCGATAGCCAACTTGTTGCCGGGTGAGTGCCGGCCTCATTGCGATGTGCTTTTCGAGGGCGAGGCGGAGTACACCTGGCCTAGATTTCTCCGCGAGCATGCAGAGGGCACAGCAACCGATCATTACGTCGAGCTTGAGAAAATCCACCTGTCCGATTCGCCTCCGCCCCGGATCGACATCCTGAAGAAAGGCTACGCTCACGGCATCGTGCAATGTACGCGCGGCTGTCCGTTCACCTGCGAGTTCTGCGACATCATCGTCATGTACGGCCGCAAGATGCGCTACAAGCCGGTCGAACAGGTCCTGCAAGAGGTCGAGACCTGGCACCGGCATGGGGCATTGCAAGTCTTTTTTGCCGACGACAACTTCGTCGGCAATCGTGCTTATGCCAAGGAGCTTCTGCGCGCTGGCTGCCTGGAACAATCGCCAGCGTCATCCTCTGTCGTTCTACACACAGGCGAGCATCGACATGGCCCGCGACGACGAACTGCTGGGCCTGCTCCGCGACGCCAATTTCATCTCGGTCTTCATCGGCATCGAGTCGCCGCGCAAGGCGAGCCTGGCTGAGACAAACAAGATGCAGAACGAACGGATCGACCTGGTGCAGGCGGTCCACAAGATTCAATCGTACAACCTCTTCATCTCGGCCGGGATGATTGTCGGTTTCGACAACGACGACGCGAGCATCTTCGACGAGCAGTACGAGTTCCTGCAAGCAGCGCAAATCCCGATCGTCATGCTCAGCGTGTTGCTGGCGGTGCCGCGGACGCCGCTGCACGACCGCCTGAAGGCCGCGGGCAGGCTGCTCACTCCCGATCCGACGGGCACGGACCGCTCGCACTTCGTGGGCACGGCCGGCGGCACCAACTTTCACCCGCTGCACATGACGGGCGAAGAACTGAAACGAGGGCAGGAGGACCTCTACAAACGATTGTACGCGCCGCAGGCCTTCGCCGACCGCCTGCTGGGCAACCTGCGCGCTTCCACGATGTGTACTATCGACCCCAGCGTCCGGACCTAACCGGCCTGGTCGTACTGGGACGCCTGGCCCGCCGCTACTGGCGGCAGGGATCAGCCGCGCGCAGGTTCTTTCTGAGCTGCCTGTGGAAGGGACTGCGGCACACGCCGCGGGTGTTCGCCCAGATGGCTGTTTACATGGGGATGTACATGCACTTCTGCAGAGTACATGGGCAGGCGCTTACCTGGGATCCGTGGCAGCAGCCGTTGGCGGACAAAGCCGTCATCGCCTCTGCATCGCCACAACCCGAGGTGGCTTGAGGGGAAGCGTAGGGGGAACGCTTCTACGAAGCGTCGCTAACACTGCGTTGGGGGAACGCTTCTGCGAAGCGTCGCTAACCATGCGTTGGGGGAACGTTTCTACGAAGCGTCGCTAACACTGCGTTGGGGGAACGCTTCTGCGAAGCGTCGCTAACCATGCGTTGGGGGAACGCTTCTGCGAAGCGTCGCTAACCATGCGTTGGGGGAACGCTTCTACGAAGCGTCGCTAACCATGCTGTGGTGGCACGCCGGGAATTGCCGGTGATGCAAAAACCATGTCCCTGATAGCGTGGTCATTTTTTGCGTGTTGTCCCCTATACCACCAGTCGTGCCTGTGATGAGGCGTAGGAGCCGCAGGCGTAGGAGTCAATGGGTCAAACGTCTCGGTGAAGCCGTCGCCAGTGCTGTTCAACGACGAGGTTGTGTCTTCCGTCCCTGATCGGGAGACCATGTTGGTTGAATAGTTCGGCCAGGTGTCTATGGGGCCTGTGCTTCCATTGATCGTGGCCGTTGCCGCTGAAAAGGTTACCTGGCCAAAGTTTGCCAAGGGTAAGACGCCTCCAGCGGAGGGGGCTTCCACGATCCATTCTGCTGAAGACCTCTGTGCGCTGGTAAGACTCTGAGTTGTTGTGAACGTACCGCCAGTCGTCGTGTTGGTGATTTGCAAAGTGAAGATGCCGGAAGAGCCATAGGAGACGTGAGCAGAAATCGTATTCCCAGGATGAATCGCCAAGCTCAAGTTTACAGGATACTGCGGATACATCTCATACCAGGCATAGTACACTGGCTTGCCGTTGGAGATGTCCTGTTCCGTGCCAATTTGCTCAACGGTGGATGAATTGTAGCCGTCGATTCCTACCCAAACCGAGGAATAAGTGTTGCCAGTACCCGTCACGGCAGGGACTACCCAGGCGCCGCTGACGTTCGTTACGGCACCTGCTTTCGTCGTAACTGCATATCCCGACCAGTTCGAGCTTGTGGAGGCAGTCGTCGCTGCTGGCGCGTTGGACTTCGCCACAACCGCCAGGGAGTGTCCAACGAGCGAAGGGACAGTGTTCACCGCTTGCACTGGGAGGCTAACGCCCTCTGGCAAGCTGGAATATGCCGACGGCACCAGGCGACCTTCCAGTTCCTCAACAAACAGCCGACTTTTTACCGAACGCCGTGTTTTCATGAAGTCTCTCCTTGTTCTGGGCAGTTAGCGTTGTGGAATCCGCGGATTCCACAATCTCTTGAAGGCATTCAGCCACTTCATCTGCGCGGAACGGCTTGTTGAAGACGCAGGCCGCGCCGCGTTCCAGCAGGTCCTCTTCCGTGTAGGCGCCGAAGTTCCCCGTCATGAAGCAGGCCAAAACGTTTGGGCAGAGCCGCTGGAGGGCGGCCAGGGTGTGCGGGCCGTCCAGGCCTGGCATCTCCACGGCGAGAAGCACCAGGTCGATCTCCGCGCTGTTCCGCGAATACAGGTCGAGGGCGTCGTCGCCGTCCACCGCCAGCCAGACGCTGAAGCCGCGCGGCTCCAACTCAAACTTGAGCAACGTCAGGATCAGCCCCATGTCATCGACAATGAGGATGCCGGGGTTGCGCGGGACAGCGCGGGAGTCCTTCTCCGCGGCTTTCGACAGTTCATGGTTCTTGACACCAAACATGGGATCCTAACTTGGTTGACAGTGGCTTCGACGCAACTTCCTCGACATCAGAGCTTCCAGGGTCACGGTTCCAGCGCCCGGCGTTTGTGGACTTCTTGCCGGTCCACGCGCACCGATGCAGGTGCGCAGATGCCCAGGCGGACTCGGTCTCCTTGGACTTCCAGGACGATGACACGGATTTGCTTGTCAATCACGATTTCTTCACTGATACGTCGGCTGAGCACTAACATGCTTATTCCTCCTTGAGCCGTCGGGAAAGAACGCTTCGCTGATCCGGCTTGGTGAGCTATGCCCGAGCAGACACTGGAATAGTACGCCCGGTCCAGGTTTCGCACAATCGGGCGGCGCGGTCATGTCTTGTCGGTATTACGGAGGCAGCTCTGTAAGGAATTTCCTGACGTTTGCACCTTCGGCACATGGCCGGGGATGCCACGCTCAAGGCACCTGCGCGGCGCGATATAATGCTCTCGTTCCCAAACTGGAGTTTGGAAACGAGGGGAAGCCGGGTAACAACTGTGGCGGCAAGTTTCCCAACTTGCCGGCTGTGGACCGGGCAAGTTGAAAACTTGCCGCCACAATCGTGCTACCCCGAAAAAAGTAGGATTGAACCATGCCGATTTGCAAAGGTCAAAGGAGCTTAACGATGAACGACCGCCGGCCCGTTCTCCAGTTGACAGGCCTCGTCCTGTTCGCCGCCGTCGTGTTCATCGTGGATGTGCTGACACCACCGGGCATCGAGGTCTGGGTACTTTATCTACCGGTGATCCTATTCCCGGTATTGCTCAACAAACCGCGTTGGGTCGTAGTCCTAAGCGCGACGTGTTCGATGCTGGTGGTCGCTGGTTCCTATTTATCCCCTCAAGGCGCCAATCCACCCTGGTGGGACTTCGTGAATCGAGGGATGGGACTCATGGCCATTTGGCTTTCAGCCTATAGGGGTATCATCCTCTGTTACCGCTCGGCACAGCTCGAAAAAGCACTGGCAGCTTTGCAGCAGGAAACCGACACGCGTAGACAGACCGAACAAGTGCTAAGAGAACACGAAGAACGACTTCGGCTCGCTATGCAAGGCGCCGGCATGGGCACCTGGGACTTGAACCTCCGCACCGGCAAGGCAGTTTGGTCGGAGACGCAATTCCGGATGCTTGGTTACGAGCCGGCGCCGAGCGGTGAAGCCTCCCGAGAAATGTGGTTGTGCCGCGTCCACCCCGACGACCGCAGGCACGTCCTGGAAGCGCAAGAAAAGGCCCGGCGCGAACACTCGCTGCACTGCGCCGAATACCGGATTCGCCGCCATGACAGCCAAAATCCTGTGTGGCTGTCGGTTTTCGGGCGTTTCCTCTACGATGACCAGGGCGAGGCGGTCCGCTTTGTCGGAGTGTCATTTGACATTAGCCGGCGCAAGGAACTGGAAAGCGAGGTCCTAAGAATCGCGGAGCGAGAGCAGCAAGAGATCGGCCAGGAACTGCACGACGGCGTGGGCCAGGAGTTGACCGGCCTGGGCCTGATAGCGCAATCACTGGCCCAGCGCCTGCCGGAAGCCGCCGCCGAAAAGCGTATTGCCAGCCGACTCATCGCGGGGATCGACCAGGTTCATCGAAAGGTTCGGGAACTGTCGCGCGGCTTGATCCCTGTGCATGTGGAAGCCAGAGGGTTGTCGGCCGCCCTCGATGGCCTGGCTGCAAGAACGACCGAGCAGTCCGGCATTTCGGTCACCTCCGAATGCCCCGAGTGGGTCGAGCTGCCAGACCATGCGACGGCCACGCAGATGTACCGCATCGCTCAGGAAGCCGTGACGAATGCCCTGCGCCACGGCCGGCCGCGACAGATCCGCTTAACCTTGCTCTCCGAGCCGGACGGCCTGCGTCTGCGCATCAAAGATGACGGGATCGGGTTACAGGGCCGGCCGAAAGAAAGCGACGGGTTGGGTCTTCGCATCATGGAGTATCGCGCGGGACTGATCGGCGGGGTGTTGCAGATCGGCTCGTCGGAAGGGGGCGGCACCATCGTGACCTTGACACTGCCCAGGAGTGAACAGCAATGACGAGAAAGAACCCGGAAGCCAAGCCGGCCGCAGTGAGAGTCCTGATCGTGGATGACCATCCCGTGGTCCGCGAGGGGCTGGCGATGCACCTGGCCACGCAGCCCGACCTGGAGGTATGCGGTGAGGCGGAGGACGTGCCCGGAGCTTTGGCCTTGCTGGAGTCCATCCCGGCCCGATGTGGCCATCATCGACATTTCATTGAAGAATGGCAACGGGCTAGAGCTGATCCGGCGGATAAAGGACCGACCATGACGCGGTGCGAATCCTCGTCTGGTCGATGTACCCGGAGAACCTCTACGCCGAACGGGCCCTTCGTGCGGGAGCCCAGGGCTATTTGAACAAGGGCCAGGCGACGCAGCATGTGCTGGACGCAGTCCGCGCCATTCTTCAAGGCAAGGTGTATGTGAGCGGTGACCTGGCCGACCGGCTTCTGCATCGTGTGGTCGGCCAGAAGCCGGAGGAGCGTTCACCAATCGATAATCTTTCTGACAGGGAACTCGAGGCTTTTCAACTGATCGGCGAGGGCATGACGACAGAGTCGATTGCCGAAAAGATGCACGTCAGCCCCAAGACCGTGGAAACCTTCCGAGCCCGCATCAAGGAGAAACTCGGGCTAAGCAACATGACCGAGTTGATCCAGCGGGCCAGCCCAGTGGGTGGTGGAATCGAAGTAAGGAAGTGATCGAGCCAGGCGACCGACGGGTTGCGGTCAGAAGAAACTATGGCCAAGTAGACACCGCCGTTGCCCAACTTTCTCGGCCGAATGGTGGCATACCGGCTTCGCAAACAATCTCAGATCGAGGAACAGCGACTCCTGGCCCGCTACCGAGAGGTCGTGCAATTGCTGGAACGACTGCACCATCAGCAGGCCGAATTACTGGAAGAACATCGAGCGCTGCTTGACGAGCAGCGAGCGGTTTTCAGGTTGTTGTTGAAAGAGGAAGAATAACAGTGCGAAATAACCGTTGTCTGGGAATGGTTTTTGGCCCCGGCCTCGGCCTGGCTATGGTTCCTGGCCTCGGCCTCCTGGCCTCATCCATATCTTGAACTTCAGCGGACCTTGCACTTGATGTCTTCCAGCTCACGCCGCAGTTCGACACACTCGTTATTTACCTGCATCAGTTTCTTCTGGGTATCAAAGAGTACTATGCACAACTCTGCCAGCACAACCGCGGGTGGTTGGCTTTCATCAACACCTTTCACTTGATCAATCCTGAATAATGACATTTGTTTTCCTCCGTACTGTTTTCAAGCATTTCCGGCTGTTTTGTCTTATTATTGAGGCCTTACAACCACTGCTCCAATTGATTGCAGTTTACGGCCTCCTGGATTTTGCTCTCTCCACTTTCTCCTCTCCTCCCTGCCTACAGAAATGAGCTAAGAGGCTGCGATCGCACTCCACAATCCGACGGATAGGATTACTGCGATAACGATTAAGCCTAGGCATCCAGACTTGCTGCGCGAAACGTTGAGATTAGCATCAATGTACCTTTGAACCTCAGAATCACTGATGCCAGGCAATGCGACTATAATTAAGAGATTGATCCCGTGAGTTGGTGACGATGGGCGACCGCCCGTGACGTCTTTGACAAAGGCCGCATACCGATATCCGCGTTCCGAGCGCGAGACAACTTCTTCTGCCAATTCCTGCTGCAGATAACCTATTTGTTCGCCATTCTCACGACAGACTCGCACTGCATTCCGGTCGTGCGGATTATCCTCTTCGTGGTCGAGCGTCAGCTTTTCCAGGGTCCGGCACTTCTTGATGATCTTCTGCCTGCTGGTGCCATCCTGGTTGGCATGGCTGACACCAGCAACTTTTGTGAAGAAATGTCGGATCCCATCAGTTTGGCCCACGGTTAACCTTGCCTTTCGTTTTGGTTGCCAATCCGACCCGTGAGGTGAGCGAGCTTTCGTAGGTAAGGTAATGATTTGGGCAGGCTTTCAGTTTCACGAAAGGGCTGCCATCACTGGCCTTCTAAGTGGTCTTGTGACATCATACAAACCTCCCCATAGAAATGAACAGGCTGCATTGCAAAGCAGATTCGCATTTTTTCCAGCAGCCGGGGCCAGGCACCTTAATCAGCCCGGACGCACCGGGGCCAGGAGTCTTCCTTTCCCATTTAGCTCATGCCTGCTGCACCCGAAACGCCGGTGCCTTGCTGCCGATGACGCAACCTACCGACTTGAGCAACAGAGGGCACACTCCCTTGTCTCACCGCCTCGACATCCTGACGGCCAGGCCTCACGGTCGAGACGGTCTCAAGGCATGTCGAGCAACTCTTGCCAGCTCTTTACCTGGAGCAGCCGATCAGTCATTCGTTCCAGCCGGTCCACGTCGGTGGTAGATGATCCCAGGGTCAGACGCAATTACGTTGCCGGTACCATAGCTTCCCCCCGTCTCTGAAACCGGCTCAACCCATCTGTACTTCCACAGGAATGTCTCCGCCTTCTTTGCGCTGTTTGGCCGACAGGAAGTTCAGGCGCTCGAAACCGATGACCCGCCCGCGCCGATCCTTGACCAGGACGACGTCGTCGTCGGATTCCTCACAAACGTACTCCTTCTTGGGATCGTCGAACCAGACACTTAGCGTATTGCCCTCCTTGTCGTAGTGGACTCTCAGCTTTTCCATAGTTCTGTTCCTTTCTTGATGTTCTTTGTGAAGTAGGCCGTCACCACGAACCGCTCGTCCGCATCGGCCGGGGCTGCCACCACGCAGAGATAAACCTTGTCCGAAGGAATGTAGTACAGATGCACGTCCGCTTCTTTCGCACTCGCGCGGATAACCGATGGAGATTCTAGGCAGGCCCGAACTTCCTTCTCGTGGCCAGCCAGCGCCGGATGCTTGTTTCGGACGATCTGCCGCCAACGGTCGCGTGTCAAGCCAACGCGATAGCCCAGAGGCGTTTGCACCGCGAAGATGTGACGCCGCTTTCTCCCCATTCGCCGGAGAGCTTCTTGATCGCCAGTATCTTCTTCGGGCATTGCGGCCTTCTCCACATCGAGCCCGGCCTTCCGGGTCATGTCCGATCACTGTCGTTCGCCTAGTCGCCATTCGTCATTATCATCTGGTTCGGAATTGGCGATGTCAAGGTGAAGCACGATCTCCGTCAGAACGATGTGCTACACAAATGCACTCTCTCCTGTCTCACCGCCTCGACATCCTGGCGGCCCGGCTTCACGGTCGAAACGGTCTCAAGGCATGTCGAGCAACTCTTTTGGCGAGTCAAACCACTACAATGAACTTGTCTCCATAGCGCCCCAGACGTATTTTCGGCCCTCGGAAGGTCATCCGCATGGTCCCGAAGCAAAAACGAACGCGTTCCGGACATGGTTCAGTGCCAGCGAAGCGTGCCCGGCCGGCGAATGGTCAGGCGTGGCCGAAGAATCCTCATGCCCTTGGGCTGCGGATCAGTAGCATGATCACTGGTTGGTTCTATGAGATGCAACGACCCATGGCGATTCAGATCAAACCGGTAGATGTTATCCGCCTGATGAACAAGGCCAAGGTGAAGTTCGTGCTCATGGAGGCGCACGGTATCGCCGGCTGGTTGGAGGAACCGCGCTCGACACAGGATGTGGACATTCTGGTCGATCACAGCCATCATCGCAAGGCGGTACAGGTCATCCGCAAAGCGTATCCCCATTTGACAGAACAGGATTTACCGGCGGTGACGCGGTTCACCGACCCGGAAATCGGGAAAGTCGTCATTGACCTGTTAAAGCCGGTGGAAGCGTTGAATAAGGAAGCCTTGAAGACTGCGGTTCCCGCGGGCAAGTCGCATCGTGTGCCCAGTCTGGAAATGGCGCTCGCCAGCAAATACGCGGCCATGATGGGGCCGCAGCGCGATTCGCTCAAAAGGGGCCAGGACGTGATCGATTTCAGCTTGGTCGCCAGGCACAATTATGACCGAATCGACCTGGATATTCTGTTTAGCCTGGGTGAGATGGTCAAGAACGGGGGCGGTTCGGAAATTCAGCAACTGGTCGAGGATGCGAAGGCCGGACGGTGGCCCCAACCGCGATGGTGAGGACGAGTGATGGTCAATGCCTGCTTGCGGAGAGGGCACGAACCGCATTGAGACTAACAAATCCTCGGTAATTGTTCCCCCGCCAGCATTGTGACCATGCGCTCTCCGCCCACCAGCGTGCGCATTGTTACCATGCCGGGGTGGTCCTCCACCACTTCGCCGATGATGGCGGCGTTCTGACCCAGCGGATGGCTGCGCATCGTTTCCAGCAATCGGCCGGCATCCTCGGGCGGGACTACGGCGATCAGTTTTCCTTCGTTGGCGACGTATAACGGGTCGAGACCGAGCATCTCGCAGGCGCCGTACACCTCGGCCCGCAGGGGAATTGCCGACTCGTTCAGTTCGACGCCGACCCGCGAGGCGGCCGCCAGTTCGTTGAGTGCGCTGGAGAGGCCGCCACGTGTCGGATCGCGCATGCAGCGGATGCTCGGACAGGCATCCAGCATGACGCGCGTCAGATCGGCGAGCGAGGCGCTGTCGCTTTCGAGAACGGTTTCAAATTCGATGCCTTCGCGCACCGACATGATGGCAATGCCGTGGTCGCCAATCGTTCCTGAAACAATGATGCGATCACCCGGCCGGGCAAAGCGAATGGAAAGCACACGGCCGTCAGGTACCACGCCGATGCCTGAGGTGGTGATGAAGATCTGGTCGCCCTTGCCACGGTCCACGACCTTGGTATCGCCGGTGACGAGCATGACGCCGGATTCGTCACAGGCTTCGCGCATGGACAGGACAATCCGTTTCAGGTCGGCCAAAGGCAGACCTTCTTCGAGAATGAAGGCAGCGGAGAGAAACAACGGTTGAGCACCGCCGACGGCCAAGTCGTTGACGGTGCCGTGGACTGCAAGGCGGCCGATGTCGCCGCCTGGGAAAAAGATGGGACGGACCACGAAGGAATCGGTAGTGAAGGCGATGGTGGTGAGTGGTGGGTGGTGAGTGGTGAGTGGTGAGTGCTGAGTGCTGAGTGGTAATGGATGGCTGGACCGCTCACCAGTCATCACCCGGCGGCTCACGCCGCTCGGCTCGCCGTTCACCAGACTGATAGTTGCCTGATCCTCGAGCGCAGCGAGCACCTCGTTGTCGAAGGCCGGCATGAACAGCCGGCGGATGAGATCGGCAGTCAATTGTCCGCCGCTGCCGTGCCCAAGCAGGATGCGGTCATACTGCGATTTGGGTACCGGGCAGGTGCCGAACATTTCTGGCCGAACAAATTCCATTGAAGAATCCATGTTCACCACTCACTATTCATCACCCGGCGGCTCACGCCGCTCGGCTCGCCAACCACGGCCGTAAGTGAAATAGGCGGCGCACGCCCCCTCGGCCGAGACCATCGTGGCCCCGAGCGGTGATTGCGGCGTACATTCATTACCAAATGCCGGGCATTCGTGAGGCTTCTTCAGACCTCTCAGAATCTGCCCACTGATGCAAACGCTCGATTCCTGGGTTTCGAGGTTGTCCACTTCGAAGAGGCGCTCGGCGTCGTAGTCCCGATACTCGGGGCGTAGCTTGTAGCCACTCCTGGGTATCGACCCAACCCCGCGCCACTTGCGGTCGCAGACCTCGAAGACATCTTCGATCAATTTCTTCGACTGCGGATTACCCTCGCGGCGCACGGCCCGGCCATATTGGTTCTCGACCTGGCACTGACCGGCTTCTAGCTGGCGCACGCAACGCAGTATCCCTTCGAGCATGTCGATCGGCTCGAAACCAGTGATGACGACGGGCACTCGGAAGCGTTTCGCGATCGGTTCGTATTCGTCATAACCGACGACGGTGCAAACGTGGCCCGGCCCGAGGAACCCCTGCACCCTGTTGTCCGGTGAACCCAGGATGGCCGTCATTGCCGGCGGTACCAGGACGTGAGAAACGAGCATGCTGAAGTTGGTCAGCCGTCGCTTCCGGGCGACCCACACAGCCATCGCATTGGGCGGCGCCGTCGTCTCGAAGCCGATGGCAAAGAACACGACCTTGCGCTCGGGATTGGCCGCCGCCAGGTTGACCGCGTCGAGCGGCGAATAGACGATGCGTACGTCGCTCCCCTGCGCTTTGAGCTGGAGCAGGTCGCCGTGTGACCCTGGCACGCGCAGCATATCACCGAACGAGCAGAAAATCACGTTCGGGCGCGCGGCGATGGCATGGGCACGATCTATCGTTTCCAGCGACGTTACGCATACCGGGCAGCCCGGGCCGTGGACCAGTTCGAGGCCCTGCGGCAGGACCCGGTCGATCCCGTACTTGACAATGGTATGGGTCTGACCGCCGCATACCTCCATGATGGTCCACGGCCGTGTCACGGTATTTGCAATGGCAGCGGCCAATTTCCGTGCCGCTTCGGAGTCACGGTATTCATCAAGGTACTTCACGGTGAGGGTACCTTTAACTCGTCTAGCTGGTCCATGCCGTCCAAAAACTCGAAGACACGTCGAGCTTCCGATTCATCAAGACGCTGGAGGGCAAAACCGGCATGGACAATGACATAATCATTGGGCTGGACCTCCGGGACGTGTTCCAGGCAGACCCGCCTGAAGACCCCGCCGAAATCGACCTTGCCCATAAGGAGATCGTGTTCGCGATAGGTTTCGGTCACTCTTCCAGGGATGCCCAGGCACATGGTTGTCTCCTTGGGAACGTTGAATGGCAGCACTCCGGTCGCTTACGCTCCCGGCTCAGGGTGGTGAGCCGCAATCGCCAGTTGCCCCAGGCTCAACCCGCCATCATTGGGCGGCACCAGGCGATGCCGGTAAACATGGAATCCCTCGGCACCCAGGCGAGCTTCAACCTCGACAGTCAAGAGAGCATTCATGAACACCCCGCCGCTGAGAACCACATCTTCAAGTCCCGTCTCCCTCCGCAATCGGCCGCAAACCGCGCCGATGAGTGCAACCATTGTGGAATGGAAGCGCCGGGCGATGAGGGGAGCTTTCTTGCCGTTGCCGGCGTCCTGTGCCACGGCCTGAATCAGCGGCCGAGTATCGACGACGATGGTGCGTTCAGCGCGTTCACCATCTTCTCTCTCTGCAAGCTCGAACGGATACGTTCCATCCTCGGCGATTCCTGTTGCCAGCCACTCCAGTTCTATCGCGGCCTGACCTTCGTAGGTAACGCGTTGCCGCAAGCCGGCGAGGGCGGCCACCGCATCGAAGAGCCGGCCGGCGCTGGATGTCGGAGGCGCATGAAAGCCTGATTCCAGCATTGTAGTGATGGTTCGGATTGCGGCACATGGAACTCGGCTCGCTACCAATCCGGTCGGCGCCTCGGCGTCGAGGAGATGGGCCAGGGCCATGCGCCACGGCTCCCGAATGGCGGCGTCGCCACCTGCCATGCGGACGTAACGCAGGTGTGCCGCTCGCCGGAACTGCCGATAGTCGCCGATCAGAAACTCCCCGCCCCAGATGGCGCCGTCGGTGCCGAAACCGGTGCCGTCGAACGAGACACCAATGACAGGCTTGACAAGGCCGTGCTCCGCCATGCAGCTCGCCATGTGGGCATGATGATGCTGTACCGCCAGAAGGAGACAAGGAGACAAGGAGACAGGGTGACAAGGTGACAAGGTGACAGGGTGACAAGGAGATGTCACCTCTGCCCCTCCCGCTGTTTTCGCGACTCCGAACCGCTCGGTCTCCCTGTCTCCTTGTCTCCTTGTCTCCTTGTCTCCTCGTCTTCCTGCATATCCGGTAGACGCATAATCCGGGTGCAAATCGTGGGCAATCACTTCCGGCTCGATTCCAAAGAGCTGCTGGTAGAGAACGATGTCCTTCTCGAACGCCCGGAAAGCATCGTAATGATCGAGGTCGCCCAGGTGATGGCTCAGAAAAGCATGCCGGTCACGCCCCAGGGCAAAAGTCCCCTTGAGCTGGCCACCGACCGCCAGAATCGGACGAGGGCAGGCGAATGGCAGCGAGATCGGCTGGGGAGCGTAGCCACGAGATCGCCGTAACGGCAGTTCCAGAACCGGGTGCCATGCCCACGTCCGCGTGGGCATGTCGGCAGCCGCTTCTACCACATGCCCACGCGGACGTGGGCATGCCACCACGCGCGTCACGGAGTCATCGCAACGGACATGAATGGGGCGGTTATGAATCAGGAACAGATCGGCGATGCCGGCAAGTCGTTTCAGGGCATCACTGTCCTGGTAAGCGATCGGCTCGTCGGAGCGATTGCCGCTGGTCATGACGAGCGGAACATTACCAACAGCGTGAAGGAGCAGATGGTGAAGCGGGGTATAGGGCAGCATGACGCCGAGCATGGGATTGCCCGGCGCGACCGATTCCGCAATCTCACCTCGGGTGCCATGCCCACGTCCGCGTGGGCATGTGGTAGAAGCGGCTGCCGACATGCCCACGCGGACGTGGGCATGGCACCTGGCAATCTCGCTCCCGGACCGCTTACGCAACAACACAATGGGCCGGCGTGACGAGAGCAGCAGGCGGCCCTCTTCCGAACTGATCTCACACAGAGTTTCCGCCGCTTCCAAATTCCGCGCCATGATAGCGAACGGCCTCTCGTCACGGTGCTTCCGACGGCGGAGTTCCTGAACAGCAGTCTCGTTGCGGGCATCGCAAGCGAGATGATAGCCTCCCAGCCCCTTCACGGCGCCGATCTGACCGGCGAGAAGAGCCGAAGCAAAATGAGCCATTGGATCTGTATCCGCGATCTGCTTGCCGGCGGCGTTCAGAAGCTGCAATTGGGGGCCACAGGCGGGGCAAGCCGTCGGCTGTGCATGGAAGCGGCGGTTCGTCGGATCGTCGTACTCAGCCTGGCACTCCGTACACATCGGAAAGCCGGCCATCGTGGTGCGCACGCGGTCATAGGGATGCGCCTGGACAATCGTGAGCCGTGGTCCGCAATTGGTGCAGTTGAGAAATGGATACAGATAACGGCGATCGCTGGGATCGAACAACTCGGCGAGACAGTCCTCGCAAGTCGCCACATCGGGGGAGATGAAGATGGGACCGGCCCGGTCGGCATCACTGGCTTCAATGAGAAACCGGCTATCTCCACGTGTCGCTTGCCATTGCCAGGAGAGATCGTCAATTTGAGCCAGAGGAGGCTGGTCTCGGCCAAGTGCAGCCAGGAAGGAGTCCAGGGAACGCTCGTCGCCCTCGACTTCGATCAAGACTCCGCCTGTCTGGTTCTTGACAAAGCCGGCCAGTTGCAGGCGACAGGCAAGGCCATAGACAAACGGTCGAAAGCCGACGCCTTGAACGACTCCCTGAACTGTGATTACGCGGCGTTCGACCATGATGTATGCTATTCCTCAAGGCGAGCGCTTGCAAGGTGCCCCCCTCACCCCAACCCCTCTCCCCCGCAGCGGGGGAGAGGGGCAGGGGTGAGGGGGCCCAGACAGAAGGATGAATGGCAGCTCATGACGATATGCGATACACTACTCTGGTAGCGGCTGGCGCTGGTGCCCGTCGGGGTCATGTTGATCGCTTTGCGGAGACCTTCTCATGTTGCAGCGATACTGGATCGGTGTGCTGGCGGTTCTTCTGGCTAACCTCCCCGTGTGTGGTCAGGCTATGCCACTGAAGTGGAAACTCGAAAAAGGCGACGCGTTCGATCTGGAAATGGTCAGCAACGCCAAGCAAACCATTGCCACCCAGGGCAGGGAGGTCAAGCAGGAGGTCGATCAGACGCTCATTATTGGCTTCGCTGTCAAGGACAAGACCATCGACGGCAACGTCGTGATCGACCTGAAGATCGAGCGCATCAAGGTGACCGGGAGGGCCGATCTCGTCGATCCGAAGGTCGTCGAGCGGATCCAGGGAGCCGTGTTCACGGTGACACTCAATCCGGAAAAAGTAGAGATCGTCAAGTTCGATGGCTATGAAGAGTTCCTCAAAAAACTCACCGGAGAAGATCCGACAGCGCAAGGCCATTGAGAGAATCGTCACTGTCGATTCGCTGAAAACGCTGGTAACCGAGCTGCTGGCATGTTTGCCGGGCAAGCCGGTCAATCCCGGTGATAAATGGGAAAGCAAGTTCGATCAAAAACTGGCCATGCTTGGCAGCCTGGCACGGACCACAACCTACACCTATGAAGGCAAGGCAGCCGTGGATCTTAAGGAACTGCACAGGATTACCTTCACTGCGACAGTGGCCTATACGCCTTCGACGGAAAAGGTCGAAGGCGTGCCTTTTCAGATCGTCAAGGGCAAGATGGAAACCTCGGAATTCAAGGGCACCATCTATTTTGACGCCACGGCCGGCCGGCTCGCGCAGTCGGAAGTGAAAATGACACTCAAAGGCGATCTCATCGTTTCTCTCGGCACCGCGCAAACGGACGCCAACTTGCAACAGGAGGTGACCAGCAAGACGCGGGTTCTGGAGAAGAAGAGGTAAGGCAGGCAAGATGACAAGATGACAAGATGCGGGGATGACAAGATGACAGCTGGCGGAACGCCCAAAAACAACGTCTCACTTTGTCATCCGGTCATCTTGTCATCCCTTCATCTTGTCAGCACTCAGCTTCTGCCTTTTTCCGGTTGCGTTTCTTCGTTAGGATGCACCCCTGATGACAAGATGACAAGATGATGGGATGACAGGATGCCACGGGATTCATCCGGTCATCTTGTCATCCCTTCAACGGATTGATGGAAAGGATTCCGCATGCAAGCCACTGTTTCTCCCCCGGTCAACTACTGGCCTGATAATGCCTGCGCACGTGCTTTCTGGGGACAGCAGGAAGTGCCGTCCTACCGACAGCTTCTGGCGGATACGAAGGATTGGATGGATCCGCGCCGTGGCGAACGCTGGCTCGATCTGGGTTGCGGCGGCGGCCAGCTCACGCGGGCATTGTGGGAAAAGAGTGCCGGCTCGCTGGGGGAGATCGTGGCACTGGACTGTGCCGCGGCCAATGCCAACGCGCTGGATAAACTGAGAGTCAAGCTAGCGCCGCCGATGCCGCGCGAACGACTGGATTTCATTCACTCCGATTTCAGCGCGGGACTGGCCATGCTCCAGAGCGAGAGCTTCGACGGCGTCGTTTCCGGTCTGGCCATCCAGTATGCCGAGCACTTTTGCGAGGAACGCGGCTGCTGGACCACCGCTGCCTATGACGGCTTGTTGGCGGACATCTACCGTGTGCTTCGCGTGGGCGGCCGATTCGTCTTCTCCGTCAATGTGCCTGAACCTTCATGGGGAAAGATCGCTCTCCTGGCCGTCCCTGCCGCCTTCCGGTCGCGTCAGCCCGGACGTTTTCTCAAGAACGCCTACCGCATGTGGCGCTATGGCTTCTGGCTGAAAAGCGAGGCACGCACCGGCCGGTTCCATTACCTTCCCTTGCAGTCCGTACACGACAAGCTGGCTGCTGCCGGATTTGCCGATCTGGAACACCGCATCAGTTATGCCGGTCAGGCATATATCTTCCGCGGCCGCAAGGTCTCCTAAGATCGCGTAAATGTTTTCTCACGGCACTTGATTTGCATAGAATACTCGGTAGTACATGCTGGCAGTTTGTACTACGGGGCGCGCAAGGTTCGTCCGAGCCAGCGTCATAGTTCTGGACTGGAGATATTTAGCCGCAGAGGCTGGATAGCCTCGCATCACAAACTTGGAGGTTAATCATGTTTGGAAAACATTTGACTCATGCCGTTGCTGTCGGCGTGGCGAGCCTGGCAGTGCTAGCTGGAAGTGGGTTGCCTGGCCGGGCACAAGACACCCAGGCCGTGCCGCAAGGGGTTGAGATCCTTGCTCGCGGCCCAGTTCATGAAGCTTTCGCGGAACCGGTGGATGCGAAACCGGCGCCTTTCCCGATGGTGAGCAAGCAGCCTCCCAATCCGATCCCGGAGACGCCTCCCGATCAGAAGCCGGAGGGCAATAACGTCCAATGGATTCCAGGATATTTCGCCTGGGATGATGAGCGGAGCGATTTCATCTGGATCAGCGGCTTCTGGCGCGTGCCACCGCCCTCCCGGCAGTGGATACCCGGGCACTGGCAGAAGGTTGGCGAAGGCTGGCAGTGGTCGCCGGGATTCTGGAACGTCGAAGCGCAAGCCAATGTGGAATACCTGCCGCCGCCGCCTGATCCGATCGATGCTGCCCCGTCGGTACCGGCACCGAGCGAGGAGAGCATCTATGTGTCCGGCAGCTGGGTCTATCGGAATGCACGCTACATGTGGCGCACCCGGCCACTGGGTTGATTTTCGACCCGGCTGGGTCTGGGTTCCTGCCCACTATCTATGGACACCCGCCGGCTACGTCTTCATCGAAGGCTACTGGGATTATCCTCTCCGGACACGCGGCATGCTGTTCGCACCGGTGTTCATCGATCCGGTGATCGTGGTACGGGGCTGGAGGTTCGTTCCGAGCTTCGTGGTGTATGACGATTTCCTGTTCGGAGCGCTCTTCATCAGGCCCGGCTACTGTCATTATTACTTTGGCGACTATTTTGATGACCGCTACGACCGGCTGGGCTTCGTGGCCTGGTTCGATTTCCGCATAGGCCGATTCGGTTATGATCCGCTCTTCGGCTACTACCGGCGCCATTTTGACAGCGACCGGCGCTGGGAAGGTAATCTCCATCGACTGTACGCCGATCGCCGTAGCGGAGCTGCCCCGCGGCCGCCGCGGACCCTGGATCTGCAACACACGCTGATGCAGAACATCACCAACAAGACAGTCAAGGTCGGCGATGTCAAGACGGTGACGGCGCTGACTCCGCTGGCCAAGGTGGACCCAAAAGTGGTCAAGTTGGAGGCAGTGAGCAAGGCACAGATCGCTCAGGAGCAGAAAGCGGGGGAGCGGTTGCACGAGCTGGCCAATCATCGCCGCGAGGTCGAAGCGAAAGTCATTTCAGAAGGAGTGCCGGACAGGCATACCGATCCGTCCAAAAGCATCAAGCTGGACCTGCCGATTCCGTCCACGACTTTCAAGGGTTCGACAGAGATCAAGACCATCGCGCCCCCGCCCTTGCCGACTTTGCCCAAGCACGAGCCGGTGGCCCCACCTCCGCCGCCCAGGCGGGATGTGACGCCGCCGCCACCGCCGCCGCCGCCCAAGAAGGACCCGCCTCCGTCCCCCAAGAAAGACGGCTCCCCCAAGAAACCAGCACGCCCGGCGCCCGTGGACCATCCACGATCCGTAACGACGCCGGTGGCGCACCCGCGAGGAGCTACAACGACAGTCAAACATCACGGATGACGGCACGACAAATGCATCAGTCCGCAGCGCGGGCCAGGACAGGCTGCGCTGCGGGCTGATTTATGCTTGAATCATCTTCCCTGCCGGCCTATGCTGGAACGTGCCAGCACGCTCTCCTCACCCCTACCCCTCTCCCCTGTGCCAGGGGAGAGGAGTAGGGGTGAGGGGTCGCGGCCAAACATTACCTGTGTTGCGTAGGAGCTGATCCGTCATGTCGATTGAACGCATCCCCATATCTCGAGAAGGTTATGAGAAGTTGAAGGCCGATCTGGACCGCATGCAAAACGCCGAGATGATCGCAGTAACCAAGCGCATCGCCACAGCCCGTGCGATGGGCGATCTGAGCGAGAACGCCGAATATCACGCGGCCCGCGAAGACCAGGGGATGCTGCAAGCCCGCATCGACACTCTCAAGGACAAGCTGGCCCGGGCGTTCATCGTCGATCCTAATAACATACCGACCGATGTCGTTGCCTTCGGAGTGCGCGGTGCGGGTTCGCGATGTGGAGCTATCGGAGGAAGAGGTCTACATCCTGGTCGGCCCTGGCGACGAGGATTACGACAATAACAAGATTCTAACCACGAGTCCGATCGGCAAAGGGCTGATGTGCAAGAAGCCGGGCGACGTCGTGGAGATCAAGGTGCCGCGCGGGATACTGCGGTACGAAATCCTTGAGATTTCGATGCCCTGACCGCCGCTTGCGGTTTCGCGTTGGTTGTCTGTGGCTGACCTGATTTGTCCAGGGGTTATAATGAAATACGACCCTAAGGGGAATGGAGCAGCGCCGGACGATTTGCTGGTGCGGCGGGGAGTTAGTTGGGAATCGGCTGGTCGTCTCGCCCGTTACGCGGCGACGGCAGAACAAGCTGGTATGGCCAAGAATGGCCTGCCATTTGGTTACGGGATCTCGGTTAGCAGTCCCGAGAGCCAATGCCCGTTCTTGCCCTGAATCCCAACGATGCTGTCCATGCGACAAGAAGAGCATTCGAGGAAGCTGGCTTTGAGGTTCGCTATACGCCCACGGGAACCGACTACCGACCATCATACCGTGCTGCTATCCGAGGCCGGTGACCAAGGCGGCGGCTGTAACCTTTAACACGATTCTGGGGAGAACACGAAGGAGACGCTGATTATGAAACTGGAAGCCGCACTTCATCGATCTCTGCCTGATTGAGGAATGGGTGACGAAGCAAGTCATTGCATTTGATTGGTATGACGGTCCGCGGGGAGGGGTATGTTCCCTCAGCCAGCCGGCAGTTGAGTTCTTCTTTGAACTCGTCGACGAGCGATATAATCCTGACGGCTTGGACGATAGACTGTATCCGCCTGAGCGAGTTGCCTGTCTGGATCGGTCGAAGGAGCTTCTTGGCCGTTCGAACGGCTGGGAACGCCGGTGAATCAAATCTGGGTAGCCGATTTGGAAGTTTCCTGACGATGCAACTCGGCAAAAGGCTGAACAGCTAGTAAAGCGGGTTGAGGCATCAAGGCTGCCCACCGCGATCGTCATCTTCTCAGCCAGTACATGGATGAATTCCTTGGTTGCTGGCAAGTTGATCCGGCAAAGAAGAAGCATGACCACTGGTTCTCTTTCCTTGGCATTCCCGAACGCCAGCCTGAAGATGAGGCTCAGACAGAGCCTGCGGCATGACCCCGTGGTGACTCTCCTGTCAGCCTGGCTGCTTGCCATCGGTTCGCCGCCAAGTGCAATAGAATGGATTCATGGAACAATCTCCAATCGGCCTGGCATTCGATGGCGGCACGGTCGTTGTGACAGGCGCGGCTCCGGAACAGTTATCCACCCTCCCCGGCTGCCAGCACGACCCGCGTGCCGGCGTTTTTCGAGCGGAAGCACGGCACTACCGGGCCATCGTCGAACATCTCCGCCGCCAGAAGTTCCCCTACGAAGACAAAGCCCGCGCCTACGAACCGAATTCCTGGCCGCTGCGTACCAGTCGTGATCCGTTCCCGCATCAGACCGAAGCGC
This sequence comes from uncultured Gemmataceae bacterium, assembly GCA_963804745.1. Lineage (GTDB taxonomy): Bacteria > Planctomycetota > Planctomycetia > Gemmatales > Gemmataceae > CAWDRY01. The sequence goes on along the minus strand of CAWDRY010000038.1, from coordinate 20,941 downwards.
TCGAAACCTGGTGGCAGAAGGGCGCCCGCGGCGTCGTCGTGCTGCCGACCGGCACGGGCAAGACGCATCTGGCCATCATGGCGATCAACCGTGCTGGGCGGCCGACGCTGGTGGTGACTCCGACCATCGACCTGCTCAACCAATGGTACGGCGAGCTGCTGGTCGCGTTCGATGTGCCGATCGGTCTGCTCGGCGGCGGCTATTACGACATCCAGCCGTTGACCGTCACGACTTACGATTCGGCGTACATCCATCTCGAACGCTGGGGCAATCGCTTCGGCCTGATCGTGTTCGATGAATGCCATCATCTGCCGGGGCCGACCTACATGGCAGCGGCCATTGGCAGTATTGCTCCATTCCGCCTGGGACTGACCGCGACGCCGGAACGCGCCGACGGTCAGGAAGTGCTGCTGCCGGAGTTGATCGGCACTATCGTCTATCGCCGCGAGATCAAGCAATTGGCCGGCGAGTTCCTGGCGGAGTATCGGACCGAGCGCCTTTACGTCGAGCTGTCGGCCGAGGAGCAGGATCGCTATCGGAAGGCTCGCGAACAGTATCGCCGGTTCGTCGAGGAGCATCGTATCTCGCTGGGCGGGCCGCACGGTTGGCAGCGTTTCATCCAGGAATCGTGCCGCTCGGCGGAGGGCCGGGCAGCATTTCAGGCTTACCGCGAGCAAAAGCATCTGTCTCAGGCAGCTCCGGCCAAGCTGCACCTGCTCGAGCACCTGCTCGACAGGCATCGCACGGACAGGGTCCTGATCTTCACCTATGACAACGCCACGGTGTACCAGATCGCCCGCCGCTTCCTCGTGCCGGCCATCACTCATCAGACCAAGACCAAGGAGCGGCACAAGATTCTGGAGCGATTCCACAGCGGCGAATACTCCATCCTGGTGACCAGCCAGGTCCTCAACGAAGGCGTGGACGTGCCGGCGGCCAGCGTCGGCATCATCCTTTCCGGCACCGGCAGCGTCCGCGAGCACGTCCAGCGCTGGGCCGGCTGCTGCGAAAGTACGGCGACAAGCAGGCATTGCTTTATGAAGTCGTGACGCACGGCACCGCCGAGGAATTCACCAGCGAACGCCGAAGGCAGCATCATGCTTACCGGTGAACAACAACGCTTCTGCGAAGCGTCGCTAACCATGTTTAGCGACGCTTCGCAGAAGCGTTGGAGCAGCCACGCTTCTATGAAGCGTCGCTAAACTAGATTGGGTGACTACCATGGAAACTCGGCCGGTTCTCGCCTATCACTTGATCTTCTGCACGCACGGATTTTGGTTGCCGAACGATCCTCGTGGTTCCAAATCTATCGAAGTGCGAGCAGTGGACCTGCGGCCCTATGGGCCGGCCAATCCGACTCCGGAACGGAGCTCGGTGGCCCACATTCGTCACGATGCGGCCTTGCGCAAGCGAGCCAAGCAAGCCGCTGGTCTACCCGGAAGTGATCCTTAACGGTCATCAGGCACTAAGCATTGCCAACGGCTTTGATGATCAGGTCGCCAAGAGCGGTTACATCATTCACGCTTGCTCGATCCTCCCCTGCCATGTCCACATGGTCGTCAAGAGGCACCACTATCGGGTCGAACAGGTCATGCGTCTTCTGCGTCAGGCAGGCAGCCTTCGGCTGCTGTCGGACAACTTGCACCCATTTGCCAAACAGCGTGCGGCCAATGGCCGGCTCTTCTCCATTTGGGCTCAAGATGGATGGAAGGTCTTCCTCTACACGCTGGACGAGATACGCGACAGGATCGAGTACGTGGAAAACAACCCGGTCAGAGAAGGCAAACGCCTGCAGCACTGGCGTTTTGTCACCCCGTTCGATCCCACCGCCTACGTTTAGCGACGCTTCGCAGAAGCGTGCTACGTTTAGCGACGCTTCGGAGAAGCGTGTGGACGGAGGCAATCCCCCAACGCCCACGTTTAGCGACGCTTCGGAGAAGCGTGTGGACGGAGGCAATCCCCCAACGCTTCTCCGAAGCGTCGCTAAACGATGTGATGCTGGCGTGCTGCCCAGGAGGTGTTTGACCATCATGCTTACCGGTAAACTCTTGCGCGTTCGCTTTGCCCGCGACCGAATCGTTCCTCAATACATCGACGCCGGTGACCCCGAATGGCGCGAGGTCGCGGACCGGCTGCTGGTACTGTTTCGTAACAAGGATGGGGCGACCCGCGGCGATCTGGAAGAGGAGGTAAGCGAAACCTTCGGTGATGACCCGAGCCAACTCGTGCATCAGGGGTTGGCCAAACTCCTGGAGGACCGATGTGATTTTGAGGTTGTTTCCGGGCGCCCACCGGAAGAGTTGCGGGAAGCGGTGTTTGCCGCCGCTCAGAAGCTGCGGACAGGAGCAGCGGTACCTGGTCAGTGTGGGACGGATTGCCAATCCGTCCTACGTGTGCCGGTAGGTGCGGCCATCGATCGCGCCACGGTGCTTGGACAGATCGCCAACGACGTGGGCCTGACTCCCGAAACCGTCGATCGGGGCCTCTTCGCCGACCTGAAAAGTGAACAACGCCTCGTCCGTTTCAAAGACATTTCCGCCGAGCGGTTATTGCAGCGTTACAACGTGTCGCTGGCTCAAGGGGTGCTGCTGCGCTCGACGAAGGTTCATGTCACTATCCGGGGTGAATCGCCGCAGCGCTATCGGCAACTGCTGCGGCTGGTGAAGTTTCACCGGCTCGTCTGCGAGATGGAACGGGCCGAGTCGTTAGCCCGATGCGCAAGCGAGGGGTATCGCCTGCACCTCGACGGGCCGCTCAGCCTTTTCTCGGCTACGCAGAAGTATGGGCTGCAACTGGCTCTCTTTCTTCCGGCAGTCTTGCTCTGCCACGACTTCGAGCTGGAGGCCGAACTGCGTTGGGGACCGCAACGGAAACCGAAGATGTTTACGCTTTCACCTGAAGATGGCCTGGTGTCACACCACACCGACACCGGCATGTATGTGCCGCCGGAACTGACGATGTTCGTCGATCTATTCCGCAAGAAAGTGAGCCAGTGGGACATTTCCGAGGAGACGGAAATTGTGCCGCTGGGCGACGGTTTCTGGGTGCCGGACTTCCGATTGACGCATTGTGAAACGGGGCGCGTGGTGTTGCTCGAGGTGCTCGGTTTCTGGCGGCGCTCCAGCGTTGAGAAGTACCTGGAAAGATTGCGGCAACATATCAAGCAGCCGTTTCTGCTGGCGGTTTCCGATCATTTGCACGTGGACGATGCCGATCTGGAAGGCTTGCCGGCGGGCATTCATCGTTTTCGGCAGATGCCCTTGCCGGACGAGGTGGTCCGATTGGCAAATGACAGCCTGTCGGCGCGTGGAGGGAATGAATTACCTTGATTGCACGAATTGGGTCGTTGAACGACAAACAAAAACGGGCCAGATGTGTTGCTCCCCACACCTGACCCGATGTTCCTCTATCCCTGAGGATATGCGCCATCCCTGTGTTGCTGTGGTTTTACCAAAAAATGCGCAGCTGTCAACAATAATTTGAAAAAAAAGTGGCAGTCTGACGACCGGTGTCCTGGCTCAGCCGGCACGGAAACTGGTCTCGAACAAGCGAGTCGCTTGTTCTACATTGATACATGGGAGAAGCCATGCCATCACTAGCCGGCTCGTTTCTGGTCGCCAGACATGTTCTCAAGGAATCGTCTTTTCGCCAGACGGTGGTCTTGCTGCTCCAGCATGGCGATGAGGGCGCCTTCGGCCTGGTGATCAATCGGCCCGCGGCGGTCGAAGGCGTGCCTTTTCCGATCTTTGCCGGTGGCCCCTGCGAGTCGGAAGGGCTCCTCATGCTCCACGGCCATCCGGAGTGGATGGACGAACCGTCCACCGTGGCACCCGGCATTTTCATGGGCGATTCTTCCTGCCTCACGTACATTCAGGATCCCGCGCCGGGACAGGTGCTGCGTTCCACATGTTCAAGGGGTACGCCGGTTGGGGACCAGGGCAGCTAGAGAGCGAGATTGCCTCCGGCGCCTGGACAGTCGCACCCGCCTCGGCGGAGTTTCTGTTTGGCATTCCGCCAGACGAAATGTGGGACCGGCTCAGCCCTTCACGAATCCCCCAGCCTAGTCTGAACTGATGGGTAAGTCACCACCTCAACCCCCGTCGCCGGGTAGCGCATGGTGGCAGGATTCTTCGGCGGGCGACCACCCAGCCAGTAGCCGATGGCGAAGGCCGCGGCCACGAGTGCGCCGATCAACAAGGCCAGCAGCGCGGCTCTGGCCGGTGATAAGACGATGAAACGCGCTGGAGCGGGGAAGCCGGCGGGGTAAATGGCTGCCTCAGCGGAGTCGATACGTTCCACACCGAGAGACTCGTCTTCGGGGGCCTCGCCGTGTCCAAGGGGCGCGTGCGGAAGCGCTGGCCGTCCTTCCTCGGGCTGCTCCGCCGGCACGATGACCTGGCCGGAGCAGGTTGGACAGCGGACAACGGTGCCCGCCTTGCGCCGGGCGATGCCCAGCAACTGGTTACAGTAAGCACAGCGAAAGCGTATCGGCATGATGGCTATTTTAGCGATTGGATGCTGAGCAACGCACTGCTGGCTTCCCTGCGAACCAGCGGATCCTTGTCGGCCAGGGCCTTTTGCAATGCGGGCACTGCACTCTGGGCGAGAGATCCAAACCGTCCCAGAACTTCGGTGGCTGCCAGCCGTACACGCGCATCTGGATTGCCGAGGGCAGCGACGATTGCGGGGATGGCTGGAACGGCCTCTTCGCGGATGCATTCCAGGGCGTGGAGGGCTGCGATGCGAATCTCGGTATCGCCTGCCGCCGTTGCCCGCGCCAGGGCCGGGACCGCCTCTTTCGCAGATGGTCCATACTGGCTCAGGGCGTTGGCGGCCGTGATCCGCAGATCCAGGTCTTGCTCGCCGAGCATGCGCGCCAGGGCGGGCACCGCTGTCTGCGCTTCGACAGGGCCGATCTTACCCAGCGTCCGCGCGGCGGCCCAGCGGACATAGCGATCAGGATCGGCCAGCCTTTGCACGAGCGCGGGAGCAGCCGGCGCCGCTTCCTTGCCGATAAGCTCCAGAGCGTCAATTGCTGCCAGCCGGCCACGCACGTCGGGGTCGGTCAAGCACCCGGCCAATGTTTCCACGGTTGTCTTGCTGAACTCGTCCCACAGAGGATCGGGCGGGAGCGCCGCCGGCTCTTCCTCCAGAGCGGCAAACTTGGCACAACTGCTCAGCTTGAACTACGAAAGACCTGAGCGGCAGGCGAGCGGCGGGGTCGACCCCCGCCGGGGACTGCCGGCTTCTCGCCGGTCGCCGGCGGCGGCGTGACGATGTCTCGGCCCGCTTCAAGAATGGGGGACATCGGCCTCCCCTCGTTCCCAGGCTCCAGCCTGGGAACGAGAGGTGGAACTTGAACGCCCTTCTTCCGCTCAGCCCTTGCCCAGGCGGGGATGCTTTCCTCACGCGCCAGCAAGCGCTGGCGAGTCAAGGCCACTTCCTCTACAGTATTGCGGGCCAGCACGCGGACTGCAATAGACGGGTCCGAAAGTGCCTTGTTGAGAGGGGCATCCGGCGTCCTGGCCAGAACCATGATGGCATCCAGCAGCTCCTTGAGGGCCTCCCGTTCTTCATCGACCCCTTGGCGATAGGCGCGGATGTCGGCCGTCTCCTTGAGATCCAGCGGGCGTCCTTCGGGTGGGAAGGGGCTGGGCGTGCGCACGTCCGGCACCAACTGGACCAGCGCGGCGGCAGCTTCACGCAAGGCGTTCGCGCACAGCCGGCGCACTTCCACGTCGTTGTCGCCAAGCCCGCCCGCGGCTGCCGTCGTCATGGACTTGCTCGTCTTTACAACCTCGGCGCGTAGGTTTACGAACACCATCTCGGAGCGCAAGGTCCTTTCCGATTGCGCGACAGTTTGGATGATACCGGACAATGCCCCCGCAGCGGCCTGGCGGGTCGCCAGGCGGTCGGACTTCAACAGTGGTGCCAGCGCGGCGGCAAGTTTCTCAACGTCCTTGGCATCTGGATGAACCTTGGCCAGTGCCCGCGCCGCAGCCTCCTGGAGACGCGGATCGTCCCTTGTCTCGGCCAGGCTTATCAGGTCGGGGACGAGGGTTGCCAGGTGGTCTTTCACGAACAGGCTGCGGGCGTTGATGGAGCGGCTGCTCACGCCCATTTCGCCGATCAGGTTGGCCACCGCCCAGCGGCTGGCAACATCGCCCCGCTGAAGCACGGCACGGACGGCATTCTCGAAACGTATGGCCACGTCGGTTCGGGCCTCATGATCGGTGGCCACCACGCGCGCGTCCCCTTCCGTCTCACGCCAGTCCTGCAAGAGCATGGCCCGGCCAAGGTCGCCAATGGTACGCAGGGCCTCGATCTTCTTCTTCAGATTTTCCTTGCGGAAATTGATGGCCGCCTGGCCTATCGGTATGGCAGGGTCGGGCCTGAGCGCCTTCGCGCAAATCTGCCACCGGGTCGGGTACGTTGGGACCGGCTGACACGCTTGCCGAGGCTAGCAGAAGCCCCGCGAGGGCCACAAACAGGCAAGATGCCCGAAGCAAGGTGATCCGGTTGGATCGACTTTTAGGAAAACACTTGAGTTGCCGCATGAGTCAGACCTCGTTGCAGGGGAATTGATCTTCAATTATTCCCCCCGTTTGGGCGAAATGCCAACACTCTGGTCGCGCGAGCATTGCGGTTATCTTATTACAGCCCGCGCTGGACGGCACGCCCGGCTCACGACGAGCAGGACAGACCGTCAGGCTCCCCTATCGAAGTGAAGCTCAACATGGAGGCAGGGAGTTCAATATCCTGAAATATCGGCTATTCCAATTAAGCCTCTCTTGCGGCATTAACGTTCTTGACAGGTTAGTCGGACCGCCACTGTCCGGATGTGCCGGTATTGACGGCCTTGATGCCGGCCAGCTACCTCGGGACAAAATCGCTGATAACGCGGTAGATCCTGACACGCAATCGGCTCCCCCTGTGATATTCCACTGGCGAAGCGCCGCCGTGGAAACATGCCACGGTTTGCAACGGGACCGCGTCCTCGATGGAAATCTCATGGACGTAGCGGAGCAGAGGCATGTCATCGTAAATCGTTTGTTGCTCCAGGCGATCATCCGGAATCACAAAGTAATCGCCTGCCTTGAGATGTGATTGACCGGGTTCAACGGCCACCATGCCGGCGCGTTCTGCGTAGTACTGAAAACCCCAGTGGCCGACGTACCAGATTCGCGGTGACGTACATGGGGACACTTTGCTTCCCTGCAAGCGTCCAAGCCCCTGGCACGGAAGCAAAGTGTCCCCATGTACGTTACACTCCTGTTGCCGGATCCATCGTGCGGCTTCCTCGGCAGCCTGCTGGTGTGCGCGGGCGCCGAGCAAATCGAGAGTATAGAAGCCGAAACCCAGGAGCATGCCGAATATTGCCACACACCAGACCAGCCGGCGCCGTTCCGGCGACCGGCAGGTGCGTGCCGCCAACCAGCCGATGAGCAGGGTCAGGACAATGATAATGCCCATGATCCGGCGTACCGCCAAAAACGGAGTAAGCGCGACATACCCCGTGATCTCCACAACAAGCCAGCAGACAACGTACATGGGGACACTTTGCTTCCGTGCCAGGGGCTTGGACGCTTGCAGGGAAGCAAAGAGTCCCATGTACGTCTCGAAATCCGAAATCCGAAACAAATGCAAACTATTCTTCGGCGTGAGAAGAAGGCCACGGCGGCAATAATGCCCCAGATAGCCACGCCCAGCGTGCCGAACACCGCGAAATTGAAGCAGAATTCATACGAAACAGGGTTGCTTGCCGGCACGACCGCCACCAGTACGTAGGCGAGACTGACCAGGGCGCCGGCGAGCGCAACGACCCAGCGCGGCAATCGCAAGGCAGCCAGACCCAGTGGGATAAGAGCGGAGGCGACCCCACCAGCCAGCGTCAGGAGGGGAGGGAACAGGTACACTTTCCCCCAAACAGATAGACCCTGGTTGCGCAGGTGATAGAGGAAATGCGATTCGCCGTGCTGGAAGGCAACGAAAATCTCCCAGGATGCGAAGACGATTCCTGCCATGCTCGCGGCGATGAGCCAGAGAAGCAACCGACCGGCGAGCGGGTGTCGTGGACGTACATGGGGACACTTTGCTTCCGTGCCAGCGGGCCTGGACGCTTGCAGGGAAGCAAAGTGTTCCCATGTACGTCCCATTTTCGGTAGTGAGGCAGTGAGGTCGTGTCATGCCGAAGAGAGCGGCGAGCAACATTATTGCAGGTGCCAGAGAACCCGTGTACTTGGTCTGCATCGCCAGGCCGGCGACAAGACCCGCCAGCACGGCTAGCACAATAGCACGGAGTGAGTAACAAGAGACCGCTCGAAAGAACAACGTCAGCGCGAACAGGCTCAGTGCCAACGCCGGCACGTCGAGCATCAGGTTGAATCCGGGCAGGAATGTCGGTGATAGGACAGTCATCCACAGTAGCGGCGTTTCCAGACCACGGGCAAAGCGGCGGAAAAGCGCGTGCAATGAGACGACAAACAGCAGTGCGAAAGGGAAAAGCCACAGCTTCCACAGGAACGGCCGTTCGCCGAATAGCCGTATCGCCAGCGACCACCAGTAGGGCAGGACCGGCGGCGCCAGCACATCGTTGGCCGGCTCCCACTCCTGGTACCAGAAAACCTGGAACCCATAAGGTCGAAGCGGCTCCCTGGCGGCCTGGGAGGCATAGTAATAGTACGCCGTATCATCGATATGCAGCGGCTTCAGGCTGTTAAGCAGGGTAAAGACTGACGCCAGCATCAAGAGTAACGCCGCTCGCCCCCTCACCCCTACCCCTCTCCCCCATCTGCGGGGGAGAGGGGTAGGGGTGAGGAGGCGAGCCGCGAGAGCACGGCATCTGCGGACCACGGTAGCGGAGAAAGACAGCATCGGGTACCATGAGCAAATGACACAAAAACTGCTTCAAGGAGAGAATAAGGATTGAACGGCAAACGGCGAGCAAAAACCTGCCCAGGACCGGCATGATTGTGCTTGCGAGGCGAATGCAACCCCTGGTAAGCTAGGACAGTATGATGAACCTCCAACCGCTAGCCTGTTCCGCGGCGGCCGATTCTGTCCTGCAGGTGTACCTGCTCGGATCGGTGGAGTTCGAGGCTGCGCTCGCCTTGCAGCGGCAGCTGGTCTATCACGTGGCCGGAGATCGTGCCTGCGCCGGCCTCATCCTGTGTGAACATCCGCCCCTCATCACCGTTGGCAGGCATGGCAGCAGTGCTCACATCCTTTGTGGCCCGGAGGAGTTGCGCGCCCGGCGCTGGCGTGTACGCTGGGTCAATCGGGGCGGCGGTTGCCTCTTGCACGTTCCCGGCCAGCTTGCGGTTTATTCCATTCTGCCGTTGGACCGGCTTGGGCTGGGCCTGGAGGCTTATCTGAAACGGCTGCACGACGTGCTCGCCGCCGTTCTCGGCGATTTCGACGTTCGCGCTGCGACGAATGCCGGTCACGCCGGGTTATGGGCAAGGGAACGACCCATCGCCGGGGTCGGCGTGGCGGTGCGCGATTGGGTATCTTACCACGGCGCCTTCCTGAACGTGAACCCTGATTTGGAACTGTTCCGAGCAGTACGTCACGGCAGCGTGACGTCTCTGCCGATGACATCGCTGGAACGGGAACGCCACGGACCGCTCCGGCCGTCGCTGGTGCGTGAACGGCTGATCGAACATTTCAGGACGCGGTTTGGGTTCGGGCGCATGTCGTTGTTCTCCGATCATCCGTCTTTGGGGCGAATTCGCTGCGGCACGAATTGCTCGGCCCAGGAGGCATCATCCGGCGCAAGCGGCGGGTCGGGCTCGCCGTCATAGATGTAGACTTCATATCCAGCGGCGTCGTAAATGCGGTGTAGTATCTGCTGCAAGTCAATTGTGGCGTCCGCATCACCCGCACGCAACGGCACTGGGATTTTCGGCAGCCGATCGCGGAGCTTGATCGGCCAGATGCCTGCCCGCCGATGCTCTTCCGCCCGGCTGACCAGAGCATAGTAATCACAAACCGGCAGGTCTTTCCAGGGCATGCGAGGGCCACCCCGCAGCAAATCAATTTCCACAAAGTTTACGGAACTTGCCAGCAACTCGTTGCGCTTGGCGAGGTACTGTTCGCGGTAGCGGCCGAAACTCTTGTTGCTGGGACTTAGCACTTCCAGCACGGTAATCAATTGCCGGTTGCGACGATCGCGAATTTCGATATAAGCCAGTCGCTCAACATCTAGAACAGGCAAGGAAACGTGGGCAGGCGCTTCCATTAGTTGGGTGCCAGCGCGACCGCCGGAAGTTTCGGACCGAGAAGTCACTGCCACGTCACCGCGTCCCAGAAATCGCCGCGATTCTTCGTCCAGTTCGTGAATAAAAATGTGCTCGTCGATCTTCACGAAGTAATGGGGCAATACCTGGCTGCCAATCAAGTCGGCGGCGAGGGGAATCACTCGCTCGTGAAAATCGTGCCAGGCATCATCCTGTTCCAGATACGGATTCATTCCAGGAAACGGCGACGGCATGGATTAACTCCGATTAACAAACTCCAAAAAAGAAAAACGCGAGCCATTTATGTTATCAGAGGAACGCGCGTTTTTACATTACCAGGAGATTTCGCGAAACGCCGGAATGGCACTTACATAAACTCCTCCACCAACTTCTTCCGCTGCTCCTTGCTCAAGGTGTACGACTGCTTGACCAGTGGAGCGCTTTGCAACGCCGGATCGAGAGCATCGATTGACGGCCGCGGGTTCGGGTTCTTGTAGAACAGGCCGATCGGTATCTGCTCGCCCCATTCCAGCGCCTTCTGCATGCCGGCGTAGAAGTCGCTGGGGTTGTGTCCCTTGTCTTCCAGCCGGTAGACGCGTTTGCGGAACCAGTCGTAGGTGTTCTGCTTGTTGAACGTCACGCACGGGCTGAACACGTCGATGATCGCGAAACCGGGATATTGAATGCCTTCCTTATAAAGATTGACCAGATGCTTGACATCGCCGCTGAAACCGCGGGCGACATAGCCGCAGCCGGCAGCCAGCGCCAACGCTATCGGGTTCAGCATCCCTTCCAGATTACCGAACGGCGTCGTCTTGGTCTTCATGCCGGTTTCACTGGTCGGCGACGTCTGGCCGGTCGTCAGGCCGTAGATTTCGTTGTTCATGACGATGTAGGTCAGGTTGATGTTACGGCGCATGGCGTGGATGAAGTGACCGAGGCCGATGCCGTAGCCGTCGCCATCGCCGCCAGTGACGATCACGGTCATGCGGTGATTGGCCAGCTTGCAGCCAGTGGCGACCGGCACCGCTCGGCCATGCAGGCTATGAATGCCGTAGGAACGAATGAAACCCGGCAGGTTGGACGAACAGCCGATGCCGGAGACGACTATCATCTCATGCGGCTGTATCTCCAGCTCGGCGCAAGCACGGAACAGCGCGTTGAGCACGCCGAAATCGCCGCAGCCGGGGCACCAGTCGGGGGCAATCTCGGCCTTGAAGTCTTTGACTTCGAGCTTTTTGGTTGGGGCGGCGGTTACGGTTGCCATCTTGAAGGTTACTCCTTGAATGTCTTCGGATCGAACAATGAGCAGCTCTTAACTCAAAGAGCTGGCTGACTCCTTACTGTTTGTCAGAGCGACGGTTTCATGATCTTATTCTCCAAAAGAATTGGTCGCGCCGCCTCAGATCATCGAAAGCAGACACCGACCAGACTTTGTGAACCATTCCTGGCTCCGTTTGATAACCTCACCGTGGCTCAGTACCTCGCCTTGCTGCACCGCAGTCTCCGCGCGTTCGAGTTTGGCCTTCAGAATCTCCAGCAACGGCACATCCGGCGACTCAAGATGGCGCCCGCATGCCGCCGGGCGCGGACCTGCTGCCATCAGTTTTTTCCTGCGCGGGTCCACGGTGGCCCCAAAGCCCTCAAGAGTCCGCGCCCCCAACAAACTCAAGTCACCAGACTGGGCGAACACCACTTCATCCACAGTTTTGAACCCGTCGGCCTGAAGCAGTGCGTAGCCGACTGACCGCGTAATCGTTTCGCCATTCGCCATAAGGAACGGCTCATCTTTCTTGAACACCGGTACACCGATGCGTTTCAGCACCTCCTCAGGAATCCATGTATTCTCGGAGCCTGAGTCCACAAGCAGATGGCAGACCAATTCCTTCTTGGCCTGTTGCTTGATGTTCACCACATCGCAATCTATGTAGAAAAGCTCCATAAACATCCTCTTTCAATGTGTGTGTGCCCGGCTGCCCGCTCCCACCGCGCACGCCAATCCCTTCCAATCTCCGCTCGTGCCGCTCGGATGCTCCGACCGCCAGCCTGGTTCGACCGACAGCACGTCGATCACTTCCCTCTTCCCGGCCATTAACTCCTTCACGGCGACAACCACGTGCTTCGGCTCGAACGGTTCGCCGTCGTACTTGCGAATGTGGCCGTGGGCGGTGATGCCCGTCTCGGCACGCAGGTGGCGGGCGAACTGGCCGCTCTGGTTGTTCTCGATGATGATGATCTTCTTGCTCTTGCCCAGGATGTCCTGTGCAACCTTGGCATGAAGAGGCATCAGAATCTTGAAGTGGAGATGATTGGCCGAGATGCCCTCGGCGCTGAGGCGCTCGGCCGCCTCTTTGATGACGCCCCATGTCGATCCCCAGCCGACCAACGTCACGTCGGCATTGGCTGGCCCCTCCAGCATCGGAGCGGGCAGGTAGTCGTGTACGTTTGCCATCTTGCGGGCGCGCTTGTCCACCATCTTCTTGCGGCGAACGGGATCGGTGTACACGTCGCTGAGCAGCACGCCGTCCTCGTCGTGTTCGTCGGTGCCGGACGTGTAGATGTGGCCGGGCAGACCGGGAACGGCCCGCGGTGAGATGCCTGAAGGCGTATCTTTGTAGCGCAGGTACGGCTCGTCGTTCTGACCGTTCGCTTCGGTGATCAATTCGCCACGGTCGATCTTGAACTCCTGCTGCAAAAACTCCATATCGACCGTCTCGTTGCCCTCGCTCATAAGCAGGTCGGAGATGATGATGACGGGACATTGGAACCGGTCGGCGACGTTGAAGGCCAGTGCCGGCGTGACAAAGCAATCGGGTATGCTGATCGGCGCGATGATGATGCGCGGGAAGTCGCCCTGGCTGGCGCCCAGGACCTGCTTGAGATCGGCCTGTTCGGTCTTGGTCGGCACGCCGGTGGATGGGCCGGCCCGCATGACGTTGATAACGACGCAGGGCGTCTCGAGCATGCCGGCCATGCCGATGGCCTCGGTCATGAGGGCAAAGCCGCCTCCGGAAGTTGCGCACATACCGCGGACGCCCATGTGGTTGGCGCCGATGGTCATGTTGATGACGGAGGTTTCGTCCTCGAGCTGGCGAACGCAGATGTTCAACTCCTTGGCGTGCGGCGCCATCCAGTGCAGGAGAGAGGTGGCCGGACTCATGGGGTACGCACAGTAGAACTTGCAGCCCGCGGCCGCGGCACCCATGCCGAACAACTCGTTGCCGGTGACCAGAGCCCATTTCTGGTTGGCCTTTTTCAGCTGGCGGGGCGCCGGCTTGAAGTTGGCAGCTGCATAATCATAGCCCGCCTTGGCCGCATCCACGTTCTGCTTGACAACCTGCGGCTTCTTGGCAAAAGTTGTTTGGAACACCGATTCCAGACCGGCAAAGTCAAGCCCCATCAGTTTGAGAACGGCGCCCACGGCTACCGTGTTCTGCATGACCGGCAACTCCTTGTAGGCCGGCGCCAGGTCGGGTACGGGCATCGGGCACAGCTGCACGCCCTTGGGAGGATCGTTGCCTGGCTTGACCTTGGCAGTGTTGAAGAGAGCTAGCCCGCCCGATTTCAACTCCTGGAGATGACGGTCGAGGGTATCCTGGTTCAAGGCAATCAGAGCATCCACCTGGTCGCCCTGGTTCAAAGGCTTCTTCGCCGAGATACGCAGACGCAGCCAGGAATGACCGCCGCGAATCACCGACTGATAACTGTTATAAGCATAAACGCCTAGGCCCTGCCGGGCCACGGACAGGGCCAGCGTATTGCCGGCGGAGGCAACACCGTCACCGGCGGCGCCGCCGATGCCGACAATCAACTCGGTCTGATCCATCGAAACTGCTCCCGTCGTGACGAGAAAATCGTGATAATTCTGAGGAAATTGTATAGGAAAGCAGGTAGAGTGAAAATGGACACTTCCTCGTTCCCACAGTCCTCCGTGGAAACAGGGGCCAGCGTTCCCACAGAGGATCGTGGGAACGAGAGGGAAGTAGCCGATTCTTTTGGCCTGCCAATTCGGTTGCGGCACTGCAAGGCGAGCGGCAGATGATAATTTACCATCCCTCGCTCACGCTTCGGGACAATGCCACACTGGCCCGAAGCGTAAGCGAGGGATAGCATCACTTGCCGCTCGCCCAAGCTCAAAAAAAGACGGGCCGGTGTCGATGCGTCACAACGACCGGTCCGCCTTTGACCGCCTTCTCCGCCCCTTCAGCAGTCAACAGTTCCCTGGCTGTCACTGATGGAGGCTGCTAAGTTCGGTCGATTTACTTCAGCGCGGGCTTCACCCTATATCATAGACAAACCTCAGCCCTCTTTAGTTCCATCAGCAATCTTTATGCCAGCGCAAAAAAAAGCCCCGCCGCCGACTCTCCCCGGGTGTCGCCCATCACCAAAGGATCACCAAACGGCGGGGCGAATGATATTCAGCCCCTATAACTGCTCGCGGCCCCATTTCGATCTGGCCTATCATCTCGCAGTTGACGATTTATATTCTCTACAAAATCAACTCAATGTCTACCAGTAAAAACCCTAGGTTGGCTCCAGCAAAACCCTGGGTTTTGACCTGGCTGGCGGCGGCACGCGGGCCAGTGTCTTGTCAAATCGTTCCAAAATGTGCTCCATGAACAGCCCGATCTGACGCTGTAATTCGGCCAATTCCCCTTGCCGTTTACTGGCTGCCTTCTCGACAACAAATTCATCTGTTTGCTGGTCGATCTCCGTTTGCAGATATGCCAGTTCTGTCCGTGCAATCTCCCAACGTTCAGAATCTTTGGCCAGATACGTAATCATATCATGCATGCGTTGCCAGACGCCATGGCCAGCTGCGCCTTGCTCCGCCAGACCGAATGATGCAGGAAGTTCTCCATCAAGAAAAATCGGGAAATAAATGCTGGCACAAGGCGGTCCGTAGGCACACCAGGCCAGCGGCAAAGAGTCGGATTGGGTGGTCAGCTGAGCCAGGAAGCTGACAGCTGTGACAGTCCCGCCTTCGTCCGCAACGTGTTGACAGATGGGCATCGGATTTGGATAGCAAGTCGAAATGTCCGCCTCGTCTTCACATTCCTCGTAATGGTCGCTCAACACGCGCCGCGCAAAGGCGAGATCGATGCGGTTCTTCTGTTCCACCAGGAGATGACTGGCTCGTCGCCAGCGTTGCGACCCGGCATGGCGTCCCGAGGGGCTTGGGCACACTGACGCTACGAAGTCGATCTTGCTGCCGTCGTCGGTCCACCAGCCGGCCCCGATGGCGTGCTGGGCCAGGCCCGGCGCGATGTGGTCCCAGTCCTGTCGGATCGTACCCACGTTGCTAACAGCCCGAACATGGCAGACTTCCTGGCAAACCCAGTACATTCCGCCACCTTCGATCACGAAGGCCTCGTTGGGGTCGGCGATCAACAAAGCAGTGCCCCAGTCTCCTTCCCTGACCATCCCCCGATCCCCCTCACCCAACCCTCTCCCCCGCAACGGGGGAGAGGGCATGGTGAGGGCAAGGGTGGGGGTGGGATGAGCAGCACCGATGCCGTGCCGGGAAATGAGGTCGGCGACGATGTCCACGGCCTGGCGCGCGGTGCGGGAACGCTCGAGAGCCAGCCGCACCAGTTCGCAACCGGAAAGTCCTGGGCCGTGACTTGTGAGCTTGGTCTGGATCAGGCTCCAGCCGGCTGCGACGCCGTGTTCATTGACCCCCTGGTTGTACCCCCACGTCCCCGCGGGCTGGCTGGCCAGGACCGTGAAGGTTTGACAAATCTGAGGCAATGGAATTCGCAACTCACCCGTTTTTTCCCCCGGCGCATGGCAGCGCCCCATCACGCGCCGCAAGACCTGTATTTCGCCCACTGGCCGGCCACAATTGTGACCGAAGATCGTGCGTCCATCCACCGTGTCCCGTCCCGGGACCACCAGCATGTCACATCCCATTGTCTGGTTACTCCTTGAAGAAATGGGTTAGGCGTGCGGCTAATGATACCATCCCTCGCTCACGCTTCGGGCCAGTGTGACACTGGCCCGAAGCGTGAGCGAGGGATGGTAAATGTCTTCTGCCGCTCGCCTTAGGGTCTCCTCCATTCTGTTCTATCCACTCTTGCCGCGATTTTCCAGAAGACGCGCCAGCTGCTCGTTCAGTTGTTCTTCGGCTGCCGCGGACCACGGATATTCTTCAGGCGCCTTGAAGCCGCCCTCGCTGGTGAACGCGGCGACGGGGGCCGGGCATAGAGGCAGAATACCTAACGCCGCAGCGGAGTCGCCAGACCTCAGCCCGGCACCCAGGCATATCTCGAACGCCTTGACCTGAGTCAGCTCGGCGGCTTCCACGGTACCGGGCGCCACCATCGTTGGGCCGTCCGTGATGAGAATTTCCTCGTCCATCAGTAGCGGCGGTTGCACAGCGCCGTGTACCTGCGTGCGGACGCGCAGCCGGCACAGTCCAGCCATGCCCGATTCCCGGCTGCACACGAGAAAACACGGGCCGACGCGAACTACCTGCTCCAGCGGCGGCAGTTGCCGGGACACGCTCACTTCTTGCTTGTCGGATTGGATGACGAAGCGCGTGTCAACAACGCGCAGGGACCGTTGAAAATGGCGCCGCGAAATCGCACGAACGCGCTGGCTGGCCAGGACCTGATCGCCCAGTTTCCAGGTGACGACCCATGAGCCTATCCGTTTGGGGAACCGGCGCGGCATGACCGTCAGCAGCGCCTGTTTGCCCGCCAGTTGCGAGCTGCACAGTTTTGCCGGATGGTGACAGGCCGGTCCGCCGCGCTCACAGCGCAGCTCCACTTGCAAATCGAGGTCGAGAAGCGGGACAAGGCTGGTCGGGCTGGTGAGCACGGCGCTGGCCATGAGGTCCTTGCACTGCGTGGACACGAACGTCTGCGCAGCCACGCACTGATCACCGAGCCGAACAAACAACGTCGGCAGATGCAGGCGCAGGTTGTCCACGAATTCTTCGCGGCTGAGTACCGGCAATGTCAACTGGCCCAGGACACGATCGCGCCAGAGCAGTTCGGCATTCACGGTGACCGTGGGAGGTGCGATGCGGAACAGGAGCCGGTGCAGGTCGTCGTTTTCCTGCCTGCGCAGGACCTCGGCCGGCTGGGCTTCGCGGCCAGGCAGCCGCAATTGGAAGTCGGTCTTGCGCCGGCTGCTGCCTGGCTGGAGGCGCAACGCCACCTCGACCACGACAACCTCCGCATTCCAGGGAATGGGTTGGTCATGCACGGTCAGGCCGGCTTTTTCATAGCTGTGGTACAGTGCCTGCGGCTGAGGGCCTGTACGGTGCAACGGCCAAAGGTCAGGCATCGCCCAGTCGTGCCAACGCTTGATCCAGGGCCACATCAAGTTCCTCCACCGAGGATGGGATCGGCCGCGCCTGGCAGATCAAGCAATCCGCCGCGCGCGGAACACGAAACCGATGGGGCCGAAAGGCCTCGTCAAAAATATCGGGTACTTTCTGCAACGGTAACAACAAGCTTGTGAACCCCGGCGCGTAACCCGCCGGGTCGGCCAGCAAGGCCAGCGTCACCAGAGTGTGCAGGGCGGCAATCACCTCGATGGCGGCCTTGCTCGCGGGGATCGTTGTTTCGACCACCTGACTTCCCGGTTGCGAGTAATCGGGGGCTTTGGGTTTCTCCACGATCACGGTGCGTTGCAGGAAACTGGCCACACAGCCGTAACAGGGACCGCCCGGTACGAACCAGTGGACAAAACCGCCGATGCCGCCGCTGAGGACTTCACCAAGGGTCCACGGCTTGCCGTGGCGGCGCATCAGGGCATCCCAGTGAAACTTAGCCGGCTCGTTGTCGGCCGCACAGATGCCGATGTCAGCCGCGGCTGCCGCCTGGTCGATGTCCGTCTGTGCGGCAGGATCAAGCAGGTCGCACTCCAGAAGCTGAACTTCCAGCTCCGGCCGTCGCTCCAGCAGCCATTGCCGAGCCAGCAGGGCTTTGGATTTGCCAACGGCGCTCGCCGGGAAGAGATGTCGCTCGACATTGTGCGGCTTGTAAATGTCCGGCTCGATAATGGTCACGCGCGTGATGCACGGATCGCGGCAAATCATATCGAGCACGGGCATGCCCCCACTGCCGGCGCCAACCTGGAGCAAGTGAGCCATTGACGATTCCTTCGGCAAACCAGCAATACCACCGTGCGTGATTCGGCACACAGGCCCGAAGCGTTAGCGAGGGACGAAGCCTCCCTCGCTAACGCTTCGGGCCAGTGTATTGCATCAGTAAACGCAATCAAACACACAGGCCCGAAGCGTTAGCGAGGGAGGCCGGTCATGCCCCCCTCATTTTGCCTCGGGCAGCGGCCATTCCCCTGTCTCGTGCCAGATCTCGTAACAGGCCAGCCAGCGCCAGGCCGCCTGAATGGCGAAGATGCACGTGAAGCGTGACGGGTCCCAGCGATTGCTTGCGCGTGTGCTGCCCTGCCGCCATAGACACAACGTCTGCCCTTCCAGCATGTGTGGACAGTGCTTGAGCGGAGTCAGTATCCGCGTCTCCGGCGGCACCGTGGGATAGCTGGAAACCAGGCGCGTTTCCAACTGATAGACGTTGTGACCTGGTTTCAGACAATAACGCAGCACCAGCGCTGTGCCCGCACGGGACAGCACGATCTTGAACGGCTGATCCCGGTCCTCGTTGTAACGCTCGATGACCGGGATCTCGACGCTCAAGAGCCGGCGTTTCCCAGCCTCGCTGTCGAGAAGCCCCATAGCAAACTGACCGGTTGACAAGGCGACCGGGTGACCGCATCGTCTTGGGTCACCTTGTCACCCGGTCACCTTGTCACCTTGTCATCTTCTAGTAGTGGCACGGCACCGAGCGAATGGCGTGGATCACTTCCTCGTCCGTGACTTCGTCGGTCGTTCCCACAAAGCTGGTGTTGCGCCGATCCATGAGGATGGCCCGGTCGCTCTCGGCATTGCCTCGCAACGCGCCGATCAATTGCCGTCGTTCCGTGTCATTGAGTGGTCGGAAATCCATCGACGTTCTCCTTCCTGAAATTAAGTTCGTAGGTTAGGCTTTCAGCCTGACGGTCAGGCTGAAAGCCTAACCTACACTGCATAGTTGTCCAAGCTCCCAGCCAGGAGCGGGAGCAGTTTCGCTCTGTTCTACTTTAATACGAGGCGGCCAGTTCTGCCAAGAGCAGGTAAACGCCCCGATCCACCCGCTCCTCGGCAATGTCGGTCGCCAGCATATCACCATCGCGGGAGAGATAATAGCGAACCTCCTTCTCGCTTAGCAAGACACGCAGGGCGCTGCCGGGTTCGGGCAGAGGCAAATCCATTGCCAACCGGGGTCCGTGATCTCCCGCAACCACGTCGAAGGTCACGTTGGCCTGTTGACAGTAGAGGCGTTCCAGTCTCGCCGCGTGGGCCTCGATGATCCGCCAAACAGAGCGCAAGGGCTGTGCCAAATCCGGCCCCAGGGTCACATTCACAGGCAAAGGGCGGTAACTCGCATCTCCATATCTCAGTGAATACCAGGAGAAGCACAACTTGCCGAGACATTGGATATGCGGTTTCGGTTGTTGTGCATAAATGGCGTCCAGCAGCGGGCCGCCGTCTGTCGTGCCGATGCCGAACACCCCTTCCTGGCCGCGCAAGTTTCGCACCCAGTCGCAGTCCCCGCGGTAATCTCCCTCGCTCGGATGCCGCAGGCTGCCCGGATGGGTATGGACCACACCGACGATGGCCAGGCGCCGGTCTTGCTGGCGGACAATTCTGCTGCCCAGCGCCTGGGCCGTGCTGTTGAACAGCACGTGCGAGGCGCTGGCGTCACATTCCGTACCCGCGGGCAGCGTCGCCAGGACCACCGCCTGTTCCGCTTCACGCAGCCCCAGCAACAACCAGCCGGTTTCAGTTGTAGCGTGCGTTCCCAATGTGCCGCGCTCTTCCTCCTGATGAGCAGCAAACTCCTCAAAGAGCGTGCGCGCCACGCCGTCTGTCAGGACCACCCGTGTCAGGACCTGATATTTCTGGCTCGATCGTGGCAGAGTGTGAGGCAGCGCCTGCCAGGGCGAACTGCGGTCGCGCAGCCATGACCGGTTGAGATCGTTGAACAATTTACTGGCTGTGCTGACCAGGGCTTGCAACATGGTCCTCGGGTTCTCCATTTCTATTCCACATCATACTCATGGCCCGCCGCGGAGTCAAAAGCAGCCTGGGCAGGAATAGGGCGGGCGGAGGATGGAGGATCGGAGATTGATAGATTCAGTAGTTCCAAAATCAAGCCACGGACGAAACACGGACGAAACACGGATAAGAAGGTGGGGTCTTTGGATTCTTGTGATCTTTCTTTCTCTTATCGGTGTTTCATCCGTGTTAAAAAAGCGGGCCGTGGCGCGGCACGATTTGGCACTTAAAAAGGCATGGTTGGGCCGAGCCGATTTGCCGTAACATCTTGTTGACAGGGCGATTGCGGCATTATGCTTTTGGCTGGGCCTATTAAAGAGTGACACGATAGCTTTTATCGCTTATTCTTGACTTTGGGGCGTTCACATGGTATACTTACAATTGGCTTTTTTCTGAGCGGCGAAGAGGACATGTGGATGGCAGGGGTTATCGAGTGTGGTCGTGCCCCAACCTTTTCTAAGCCCAGAAGAAAATCTTCTGCCGGCGATTGCCGCGGTGCATGATGTGGTGCGGCATACCAGGAACAACAGCATAAGCGAGGTCATCAACGAAGTCAAGAATTAAGTATGGTGGT
>CAWDRY010000037.1:0-24528 GCA_963804745.1 uncultured Gemmataceae bacterium | reverse complement strand
CGGCCCTTGGTCTTTATCAAAGCCGTCAAGCTCCTCTCGCTGGGGGGCTCGTGAATCGCCACCGAATCCGGCTGCGGCGGCTCACCAGCCTTTTCAACTCACCACGATGTTCACCAGCTTTCCCGGCACCACGATGACCTTTCGAATCTGTTTGCCGGCTATCAACTCCGAATCGTTCATCCGCCACGGCCGCCCTCACGCAAGGCCTCTCATCAATATCGGCAGGCACCGTCACCTGCTGCGCAGCTTGCCGTTGACCTGTACCGGCACCTCGATTTCATCCGCCTTCGTGAGTGCTGGATCGAAAGTTGGCCACGGTTCGTAGGCCAGCGTCTCCTCGTGGCCGAGCGCCTGCCACAATTCCTCGGCCAGGTGCGGCGCGAAGGGACCGAGTAGCAACACGAACGGCTCAAAGACAGAGCGCGGCCGGACCGCACTTTGGTCAGATGGTTGCCGAGTTCCATCATTGCCGCTATGGCCGTGTTGAAACGCATGTCGTCCAGGTCTTCGGTCACTTTCTGAATAGTCTGGTGCAGCTTGCGCAGCGTTTCGCGGTCGGCTGCCACGTCCTGACGGTGTCCACCATTTCACGCTCTCGACCCGATCGTCGATGAACAGCCGCCAGACGCGATTCAGAAAACGATAAACGCCTTCAACGCCGCGCATGCTCCACGGCTTGGTCGCTTCCAGCGGACCCATGAACATTTCGTAGAGGCGCAGGCTGTCGGCGCCGTACTCATCGACCACGCTGTCCGGATTGATGACGTTGCCGCGGCTCTTGGACATTTTGAAGCGCGGGAGCTTCGATGCTTGTGTCTTTGTTCCTGTAGAACCTGTGCCACGCTGCTTCAACTTCATCGTCGTCAACCCGCTCTTTCTGACCCGACATCAGTGTCCCATTCCTTACTCCACCTTGTCGTCCGAGATGGTTTCGCATTGAACACGTAGCGCTTGTACTCCATCTCGCCGAGGATCATGCCCTGGTTGACCAGCCGCTGAACGGCTCCGGCGTGTGGACGTGGCCGCGATCGAACAGGACCTTGTGCCAGAAACGGGAGTAGAGCAGGTGCAGCACGGCATGCTCGGCGCCGCCGACGTAGAGATCGACCGGCATCCAGTAGCTTCCTTTTTCCGGATCGCAGAACGCCTGTCGTTCTTCGGATCGAGATAGCGCAGATAGTACCAGCACGAGCCGGCCCACTGCGGCATGGTGTTCGTTTCGCGCTTGTAGCGCTTGCCGTTGCGCGTCACCCAGAGCCAGTCCTTTGCCTTGCCCAGCGGCGGTTCCGGTTGGCCGGACGGCTTGTAATCTTCCATTTCCGGCAAGCGCAGCGGCAATTCTTCCGCCGACAAGTGCTTCGACCACGCCCGTTGGATTGCCGGACGCATCGACCTCGTGCAGGATCGGGAACGGTTCGCCCCAGTAGCGCTGCCGGCTGAAGAGCCAGTCGCGCAGCTTGTAGTTGATCTTGGTCGTGCCCAGGCCTTGCTCTTCCAGCCAGGCGGTGATCTTCTCCTTGAACTCGGCGGTCGGCAAGCCATTGAACTGTCCCGAATTGACGGCAATGCCATCGCCGACGAAAGCCTCGGTCAGATGATCGAGCGTGCTGCCGGTCTGCTTCAACCATCATCGGGCGGCCGGACGACGGTGCGGATGGGCAGATCGAACTGCTTGGCAAACTCGAAGTCGCGCTCGTCGTGGGCCGGCACCGCCATGATGGCGCCGGTGCCGTAGCTGATCAGCACGTAATCGGCGATCCAGATCGGGATTCTTCTCCTGGTTGACCGGATTGATCGCGTAAGCGCCGGTGAAGACGCCGGTTTTCTTCTTCGCCAGTTCGGTTCGTTCCAGGTCGCTCTTGCGGGCGGCCTCGGCCTGGTAAGCCTCGACGGCGGCACGCTGCTCGGGCGTGGTGATCGTATCGACCAGCGGATGTTCGGGAGCGAGCACCATGTAGGTGGCGCCGAAGAGCGTGTCGGGCCGGGTGGTGAAGACGCGGATGATCGAGTCCTCAGGAGGCTGACGCCCCCGCGCTCGCCAGGCGGAAATCGACTTCCGCCCCTTCGCTGCGGCCGATCCAGTTCCGCTGCATTTCCTTGATCGGCTTCCGGCCAATCGACCAGCGCCAGGTCGTCCAGCAGACGTTCGGCATAGGCGGTGATCCGCAGCATCCATTGGCGCAGCGGCATGCGCACGACCGGATGGCCGCCGCGCTCGGATTTGCCGTCGACGACTTCTTCATTGGCCAGCACGGTTCCCAGGGCCGGGCACCAGTTGACCGGCACCTCGGCCTGATACGCCAGCCGTTGCTGTCTCGATAGTGCCGACACGGCCGCTTCGCCCTTGGCTCTTCATATCGGCCGGAATCGGCAACTCGGCGATCGGCCGGCCGCCTTTCTGCTCGGGATCGTACCAGGTGTCGAAAATTTGCAGGAAGATCCACTGCGTCCATTTGTAATAATTCGGATCGGTGGTGTCGACTTCGCGCTCCCAGTCGTAGCTGAAGCCGAGCATCTTGATCTGCCGGCGGAACGTGTCGATGTTCTGCTGCGTGGTGATGCGCGGATGCGTGCCGGTCTGGATGGCGTACTGCTCGGCCGGCAGACCGAACGCATCCCAGCCCATCGGATGCAGGACGTTGAACCCGCTCATGCGCCGGTAGCGGGCCAGGATGTCGGTGGCCGTGTAGCCTTCGGGATGGCCGACGTGCAGGCCGGCGCCCGATGGGTAGGGGAACATGTCGAGGATGTAGTACTTCGGCTTGTCCGATGTGTCCGGCGTGCGGAAGGTTGCGTGTTCCTCCCAGTAGCGCTGCCACTTCGGTTCGACGGCCTTGGGATTATAACCCGGCATGTCACTCTTCCTCCAGCCTTTGCAGGAGCCGGTCAAGACAAGCTCGAACTTTTGGGCGTATCGTAGGTGCCCTCGGCGATCTCCCGGCGGACTGGCGCTTGACGAGTTCGACGCGGATGGGGGCGTCTTCATTACGGTTTTCATCGATGTGTTTGTACATGGGAATCTCTCCGCTGTCGGCGCGGGCCGCACCCGCGGCATGGACGCCACGACGACAGACTTATCATAGTCATTGGGTTCGTGCAGAATCAACCCATAGGGCCGCTCAGACGGGACGCGACCACAAATAGACGGGTTACATGGATTCCGCTTGGGTCTACTGAGAAATTATCCAATCACACGCCACACCAGCCTTCGGCTGGCGGTTTTGGTCGAGATCCATTTCCAGGTCGGCTCAGAAAGCGCCGGAACCTGGGGCAGTCTGCAGGAAGTCGGGACCCGTCCAGATGCTCATCCCGCTCGCTAATCTCAGTATCGACCCGAAACGGGACAAGGTTTAGGCAATTTCGGCAATGGACCGGGCAATCTGGGTGACGGAACAGCGCGGAAAACGCTCTGTGCGTTTAGCCGTGACGCGGAGTCTTCGGAGCGGATCGCGATGATCCTCTCCCCGCGCCTCGCTCCGAAGACTCCGCGTCGCGGCTAAACGTCGCAGCACGTCGCAATTTATTCACAAACAACTGCGCCTGCCGTGTTGGTTCCGGCAGACGATAACCATCGCAGGAGCGCAGCACGAGGCGGCACGGCGCTGTCCAGGTCGATCTTGTGGCCGACGGAAACATAAACGGGTTTGACGCCGTCTCTGGTGCGTACGAGTTTGCCGATGACTTCATCTCGGTCCAGCAGCCGCACGGCGGAACCTGCTCGCTGTCCGGGTTGCCGGTGCTCGCCGATGAGCCGGCTCTTCGCACAACCCAGGCACGGCCGGTCGAGCCATAGGCCGACGTGACAGGCGATGCCGAACCGGCGCGGATGAGCATATCCCTGGCCGTCGAGCATGATCACGTCCGGCTCGCATTGTAACTGAGCGAACGCTTGCAGAAGGACCGGGGCTTCGCGGAAAGAGAGCAGACCCGGCACGTAGGGAAAGGAACACTCCCCGACCGCACCCCGCTTCTCGATGATCGCACCATCCGACAACCGCAGCACAACCACGCCGGCATGGATGATGGGGGAGAAACGATTGTAGGACGCATCGGCGCCGGCGATGAGATCGCATTTAGGCAGATGAGTACACGTATCAATCCGGCCGGCCAGGTGCCGTTGCAGGATGACTGCCTCGGAAGGAGTCAGGTTCCAGGAATGGAGGGAGTGGATTTCCATGGGATGAAGCGGCTACACGTCTCTTGCGAACCCAGCGGAGCACCAACAGGACAGTGCCGATCAGGACAGCAGACAACACCACTCCGGCTGCGAGGGTGACCCACCGGCCCGCTATCCAGTCGCCGACAACTATCTTGGCGGCTGTCCTGGACACTTCCAGCTTGTCTCCTTCGATTTTGACCCGATACGAGAGCAGGTAGCCGTCGCTGTCGGATATGTGAGGACCGGGATTGGATTCATCTAGTGGAGACGACAGCAGAGTACCGGGCGTTGAGTCGTGCAGCCACGTTTTTTCTTGCGGTGTGGTATCAGCATACGGTGGAGTAGGTTGCTGCCCGTGCGGCACGGCAAGCAGATAGACTTGCGTGAGCCGGTCGCCATCGCCCTCTAGCTTGACGGGGGTATCGGCGGAGACCTGAGTGAGATAAAGCCCGGAATAAGCAGGGCCTACGCATTAAAGGTTGCCAGGTCGAGAGAGAAAATAACCATGACGGTCACGGCGTACACTTGTCTGCGTGCCAGGCGAGGCCAAAAATGGCTGATCGTGAAAACCTACTTCCCATGCTGGAAGATGGGCAATATGTTGGGTTCACGGCCCGTCGTGACTCCTGGACCAAGATGCAACTTCATCCTGCCCACTCCTCTCAGGCTCACGGACCTGGCAGACATTTGACGAGGCCGCATTCTATGCCTGCAAAGTGCCAAGAGACAACTGAACATTTTCTACAACCGGAAGAACATACGCTAAGGAGGGTAATCCTTAATGCGTAGGCCCTGCCGGAATAAGGATTCCCACGCGAACGACCGTACTTGAGATAGAAGTCGAAGCGTGGATAGTCATCCAGATTCTCAAAACGAAGCCGGACGTTGAGATCACTCCGCGCCGAAGGGGCGGGGCATGTCGCCCCGCACAGTGGAACTCGATAGCCCGAGGACGATAAGGACGATTCCAGTCAAGAACGTGCTTCTCATGGCATTGTCTCCGTGGCCCAGATTGGTATCGTTTGCCTGGGCTGGATGATAACAAAGAACGGGTGAGAACGACAGGGGAGATGTTTCCTCGTTCCCATGTGGAGCGTGGGAACCAGGGTGGGATGTGCGAGAGGCGGTTTCATAACTACAATCAGCGCTGGGCTTCCTCGGGAAGATTGAATTCGCATAGCAAGTCTTGCCGGGCGGCCGCGTAGCGGTTTAGTTCAACGAGATTCTATCCGGAGTACACCGTTGGGCATGTTGTGGATAAGAAGAGAAGGTCTCTTGAAGCGCAGTGCTCCGGACAGAAATCCTGATCGTTATAGCGCCAGGGAGGGAGGTCTGACTTGGCTCAGCAGGTTGGTCAGTTTGTGAACCCGGTATTGCAAGCCATCAAGCGGTTGGGCGGGTCTGCGCGGCCTGCCGAGGTTTGTCGTGCAGTCGCCAAGGACCTCGGACTGGAGGGCTCCACTTCGCTTGACGAGAGGCTAAGCAGTGGAGTGTCAAGGTTTGAAAACAAGATCGCATGGGTGCGGTTGTATTTGGTCCTTACCGGTTACCTCGATCGTTCAAAGCGAGGGGTGTGGACGCTGACCGATAAGGGCAAAGCCACTCCGGTACTCTCAGACACCCAAGTCAATCAGATCCTTCTTGAAGTCCAACGTCCGTCGAAGAAAGTCGATAGCAAGCCAGAGGGGACGGATCTTGAAGAGGCGGAAGAAGAGTTACCTGACGAAGCTGGCTACAGGGCGAACTTCTGGCAGTTGTCAGGAGTATGTCCCCCAGTGCGTTTGAGCGGCTCTGCCAACGACTTTTGCGTGAGTCCGAGTTTGAGCAGGTCGTGGTCACCGGTCGCTCGCGCGATGGCGGAATCGATGGAATCGGCGTTCTAAAGGTCAATGCGTTCGTTGCATTCAAGGTGTTTTTTCAATGCAAGCGATATTCTGGCATAGTCGGTCCCTCTGTGGTCAGAGACTTTCGCGGGGCCATGCAGGGACGCGCCGACAAGGGCATCATTCTCACCACAGGTTCCTTCTCCGCAGATGCGATTAAAGAGGCTGTTCGGGATGGCGTACCACCAATCGAGCTAGTCGATGGCGAAAAACTGGCGGAGCTTTTCGAGTCGCTAGAGTTGGGGTTAGTTCCTCGGACAACCTATGATGTCGATCCCAGCTTCTTCGCGCAGTTCGAGCAAAACGGGTAGCCGATATAGATGCACCGTGAGAGGCAAGCGACCGAACGAATCGCTGCAGATGAAATGCCCACCCTCATTTCACACCGGCAGTGATCGGGCCAAAGTCTGCCTGATGATTTCCGCGGCCTGCTCCGCCTGAGCAGCCGACACGTCGAGATGCGTACAGGCGCGAGCGTATGTGGTCCGGGGGTGTGGACCAGGACGCCGCACTGCTTGAGGGCCGTTGCCACTTCCTTGGCTGTGCCCAGATCGGGATCGACTTCAAACCAGATCAGGTTGGTTTCGACTTCCGGCGGATCGAGGCGCAGGCTCGGCACGTCGGCGATGGCTTCGGCAATCACCTGGGCATTGCGATGATCCTCGGCCAGGCGCTCGATGTGGTGGTCGAGGGCGTACAGGGCAGCTGCTGCCAGGATGCCTGCCTGGCGCATGCCGCCGCCGAATAGCTTGCGAATTCGCCGCGCTTGCTTGACAAAATCACGCGAGCCGGCCAGTGCGGAGCCGACCGGTGTGCCCAGTCCTTTGCTGAAACAGACGGAGACGCTGTCGAAATGGCTAGCCCATTCGGCGGCTGGGATGTTGGTGGCGACGATGGCGTTCCAGAGCCGGGCGCCGTCGAGGTGCATCATCAGCCCGTTGCGATAAGCCCATGTGCCGACGGCCTGGATCTTCTCGATGGGATAAATGCGGCCGCCGCCGCGATTATGAGTGTTCTCCAGGCACACCAGCCGGGTTCGGACCATGTGATCGTTCACCGGCCGAATCTTGTCTTCGAGATGCGTCACGTCAAGGATACCGTAATCACCGACGATTGTTCGGCATGTGATTCCGCTGAGCACGGCCGGGCCACCTGCCTCATTAACGTAAATGTGGCTTCCTGCCTCGCAGAGCAGTTCATCGCCGGGCTGGGTGTGCGCCTTGACGCAGATTTGATTCGACATGGTGCCGGACGGCACAAACAAGGCAGCTTCCTTGCCGAGGAGAGCGGCGACGCGTTCTTGCAGGAGATTGACGGTCGGATCTTCGCCGAAAACGTCGTCGCCCACCTCGGCCGCGAGCATGGCGGCACGCATGGCAGCGGTCGGCTTCGTCACGGTGTCGCTGCGGAGGTCGATAGCGGGTTGCGGCATGAAAAACCCTTTCTATTCATGATGTCGGCCAGATGACCAATAAGGCGAACAGGACGGATGTTCTTGTCATTTCTTGCGGTTCCGGTTCGAGGGCCCCACGCTCGCCTATCGGCTCGCGGCTAAACTTGCGGTTATGACGCCCAGTACGGACTATAATAGTAACATGCCAGGTAACTCATTCGGCGAGCTGTTTCGCGTCACCACGGCTGGGGTCAGCCACGGTCCTGGTTACGTCGTCATCATCGACGGCTGCCCGCCCGGCTTGCCGTTGAGCGTCGATGACCTGCTGCCCGACCTGCGCCGCCGCCGGCCGGGGCAGTCGAAGATCGTCACGCAGCGCAAGGAAGAGGATAAGCCCGAAATCTGGTCGGGCGTGTTCGAGGGCAAGACCGACGGCACGTCCATCGGCATCCTCTTCCGCAACGAGGACCAACGCAGCCAGGATTATAACGAAATCAAGGACAAGTATCGCCCCGGCCATGCGGACTATACGTTCGATGCCAAGTACGGTTTTCGCGATTATCGCGGCGGCGGCCGGTCGAGCCCGCGAGACGCTGTGCCGGGTGGCCGCTGCGGCGATTGCCAAGAAGATTCTCGCCCAGCAGGGCATGAGCGTCCTTGGTTACGTGAAACAGATCGGTTCAGTGACCGGTATTATCCATGATCCGGCTCAGGTCACGCTCGAACAGGTCGAGGCGACGCCGGTCCGCTGCCCCGATGCCGCGGCGGCGCAACGAATGATCGCCCTGATCGAAGAAGTGCGCAAGGATGAGGACTCGATCGGCGGCATCTGCGAGTTGGTCGCCAGCGGAGTGCCGCCGGGCCTGGGCGAGCCGGTCTTCGACAAGCTGAAAGCCGACCTGGCGAAGGCGCTGTTATCGCTGCCGGCGGTGACGGCCTTCGAGTATGGAGCCGGTTTCCAGGTGGCCACGGCCCGCGGCAGTCAGAATAACGATGCCTTTGTCCCACGGGGCGGCGGCGGCATCGGCACGGCAACGAACCGCCACGGCGGCATGCTCGGCGGCATCAGCAGCGGCGAACCGATCATCTGCCGGGTAGCGGTGAAGCCGACGAGCAGCCTGTCACGGCCGCAACAGACGGTGACTCGGGCCGGTGAGCCGACCGAGATTGTGACCCGTGGCCGGCACGATCCCTGCCTGTTGCCGCGTTTCGTGCCGACGGGCGAGGCGATGATGGCCCTGGTGCTGGTCGATCACTGGCTGCGCTGGCGAGCGCAAACCACCGGCTTGCCGTTGCGGGCGTGAAAATTACGTCGGGTGCCATGCCCACGTCCGCGTGGGCATGTCGCCAACCGCTTGTACCACATGCCCACGCGGACGTGGGCATGGCACCCGCGTGAAAATTGCGTAAACGCTCTGTCTTTGCTTCGCGTTTGTTTTTTAGCCGGAAATAGAATAGACTAAAACATGATAACCGCAGACCATAGTTTGGCTTCACGGAACCCGGTGCGATCCATGACCGACTTTGAATATCGGTACCTGAAGATCAGGGTCGAGGATGATGTCCTCATTCTGACCGTCACCGAGGCAAACCTGCGCGGCGACGCGACGGCTGAAGCGGTCTATCTGGAGATGCTGGCCGCGGTGGATCGAACGCGCGTTCACAAGGTCGTTCTCGATCTGGGTGACACGATGCTTTTCTCCAGTGTGGCGTTCAGGCCATTGCTGGGCCTGCGCCGCAAGCTCAAGCAGTTGAACGGACGCATGGTCCTGTGCAACCTCTCGCCCGCTCTCACCGAAATTTTTCGCACAACCAGGCTGATCACGAGCAGCGGCTCGACGCCTCCGCCTTTCGAGGCTTATCCGGACGTGGACGCGGCCATCGAGGCGTTGAGGGCACCGGTCCGACGAAAGTGACTCGGCCACCCGCATGTCTCCCTTCCCCACACAACTCCTCGTCGAACCCGGCTGGCAGGGACAGCCAGGGAGGACGATCTGTACCAAGTGACTCACGCCGTCTGCTTGCGAGCCGCGGCCTCGGCAAACACTTGCAGGATCTGCTGGTAGTGATGGTCGAAAGTCCATCGTGCTGCCGTTTGCCGGGCGGCGGAAGCACACGCGGACCGGCGTGCTGGATCCATGAGTTGAGTCATGCACCAGGCGAGTTGTTGGTGATCGTGCGGATCGTCAATCACATACCCTTCCCTCGGCGGGCTGAGCAACTCGCTGGCGCCGTTCCAGCGTGTCGTGATCACGGGCAGACCGCAAGCGAGGGCCTCGAGCACGACAAGGGAACAAGGATCATAAAAGGTGGGGTGAACGAGGAAATCCGCCGCGAAGTAGGCGTCGCCAATATCCGGGCAGTGACCGGCGAAGCACACTCTGTCCGCGATGCGCAGACGACGAGCCAGATGGAGATAACTCTTTGTTCGCGGACTGCCGGTGACGAGCAGACGGAACGGCAAATCGGCGGGCAAGTATTTGACCGCGTGCAGGAGCGGTTCCAGGCCCTTGAGTCGATAATTCATGGCCACCATCAGGCCGACCGTCTCGCTGGGAGCGATCCTCCAGTATTCGCGCCATTCCAGGCGCCGTTTTGGCCGGTCGTGCTCACGGAATCGGTTAGGGTCGATGGCGCTGCGGACCACGCGCAACTCGGATGGTCCGATGCCGTAGTAGTGCTCGAAGTGCCCGCGGACCATGTCGCTGTTGACGATCACGAGCGGCTTGCCAGGGCCGGTGTATTGCCGGCGTTCCAGGGCAGAGAAAGACCAGTGAGCCAGGTCGAGCCGCTTCGCCAGCCAGGCCAGACGGCGCATGACGGGGCTGGCATGCTTGCGGAGATTGTGTTCGGCGGAGGCGGCGTGGAGGCCGCCTTGTGGATAGAGAACGTCCTGGCCCCAGGTCTTGTCGAAACCAACCGACACGTCATGCCGGGAGTTTCGCAACGCTGACTCACAAGCAGCACCGAAGCGCCAGGGACGCAGGAAACGCGGGCCGTGCGGCACGGAGAGCTGCTGGTAGATCATCTCTTTCGGAAGGGCGGCATCATCCCAATAGCAGGCGTAGAGATGGACGATGTGCCCGTCGGCCACGAGACGCCGGGAGAGATCGGCAATATATGTCTCGCAGCCGCCACGGGCGGGGATGACGTTTTCGTAACAGAGTGCGATATCCATTGCTCCATCCTCTTCTTGAACACGGAAGGAACATGGGTGAACCCGATTGCGAGCATTCTTGCGAATGCGGCCATGGGTACGTTATCTCCTGGCGCTCGTTTTACGCGGTTTTTTGAAAACTGCGCGGCCACATTTGGCCAGCAAAACGGCCATTTTCTCGAAGTGGCATTTGACGCAAGTTATATATGCCAATTAGCTTACATCAAAAGCGCTTTCGCCGATAGTTCACATCTCGATACACTGTCGCCTCACTAAAATTCTCCGTAACTTAGTGTGACAGAGTGATTTACGCTTCCGAAGCCGGTCAAAATGTGGGCTTTCGAGCAACGCCGAAGTCGGGGCCAACTCTGGCCCACTTACGTTCTACATCGGTGTTAGACCGGGCCAACGGCAACTGATTTCGGGTAGTGCCTGAATATTGCGGTGCAAGTCTGCGTATCATGTCGGGTGCCATGCCCACGGCTTTGCGTGGGCATGGATGGGCTGTCAAAACATGCCCACGCAAAGCCGTGGGCATGGCACCCACCACCCCATCCGGGGCAGCACCGCATTGTTCAGGCACTTCCTGATTTCGCCCCTCGCTCACCCTCTGCTGGTCGGCTAATCAGTTTGTTTCAAGTCCTTCTCGAAGAATCTCCTGACTGTCATTTTCCCAGCATTATGCTGCTGATAGCTGCGCCATTTGAATACCACACAGCGCCGTAGCCAGCGATTGATCAGGCTCTTCCGCTGGCTGCCGAGATAAATCCGCCAGAAATAAAGCCGATCGCGGAGGTTGACACCGTCCACACCGTCGCACGAATAGAGCAACTCCGCCAGATCTTTTGCTTGCCAGAGCCATCCGGTCCAGGGATGACGGCCGAGCCGGTGCAGGTCGATCAAGTATACGCGGCCACGCCAGTCGGGCAATTGTTCCGTGTCTTCTCGTGCGATGTAGAAGTGACACAGATACAGGTCCTTGTGGAACCGCTGGCGTTCGTGCAAGGCGCGAACGAGCCGAACCATTTCCGCGATCAGGCCGCGCTTCCAGTGCCGGAAAGTGCCCGGCTGCAAACGTGCCGCCGCCAACGGAATGGCCTGATGCAGCGCTAACATGCCAGTCAGTTCCTCGACAGCAAGGAAGCTTTGCAACCGGCCCCACGGTCCGATGAACTCGCCGGCAGCCACCGGCGATGGTACTGGCAGGCCCTGCGTGATTGCCCAGCGAAGGTGGTGCCACTCTTGCATGGCCGGTGACAGACCGGCGCTCGGCCACAGGACTGTCAGCAGACCTTGCCACCAGGGCAGACGGTAGTGGCGTTTCAGATAGACCGCCAGGCACCGATCACCGGCTTGCAAGACCAGCCGGCCTGTTGACCGGCCTTGCTTGGCGTGGAAGTCGTCGGTGACATGCACGTCCATGATGTCATCGGCCCAATCCGGTCCGGCGAAATAGGCCCAGTCGGGCCTTTGCCAGAGACGCGGCGCGCCGCGGAATAGGCGCTGCCAGACCGTATCGGCCTGCGGTGCGGTCAGCGCCACTTCCGGCGAGCGGGGGGGTTGATCGCCGCCGTCTGGCCCGCCGGGGTAAACCCGGCGGCTCGCTACCCGGCGGCTCGCTGATGGTGCAGTCTCGGCAGGGCGATTGTCACTGGGTGTTGTGTCAACTTGCATGCCGCACTCCGAGTTGTGTACGGCGGGGGAAACGTGTGAGCAATCCGGTCGCCGCGCTGAGAACGTCGAAGGGCGTCAATTCCATCATGCAGCGATGGTCGAGCGGGCAGACACGCTGCTGGCACGGGCCGCATTCCACCTGCTTTTGCAAGTGAACTGCCTTCGGGTGATAGGTCTCGGTCCAGCCGATGTGGGTGGGGCCAAACAATGTGACAACAGGCCGGTCGAATGCCGCGGCGAAGTGGCGTGGTCCGCTGTCCGTAGTGATGAGCAGGTCGCTGCGGCGGATGCAGGCCTTGGTCAGACCCACCGACAGAGGCTGATCGGCCAGGGCATGCACGGTCGGACGTTTGGCCATCCCAGCGACCAACCGGGCAAGCTCCTTTTCACCTGGCCCGCAGAGGATGAGGACGCCGCTGCCGCGCTGGTCGGTCAATTCTCGCGCAGGATGGCGAAGTGTTCCGCCGGCCAATATTTGGCCGAGCCGAAAGCCGCGCCCGGATTGAGGCAGACCACCTCGGGGCAACCGGCGAAGCGACACTGCTGCCAAACCGTGTCCGCCGCGACCTCATCACGCAGCGTGGTGAAAAGTTCCATGCGATACGATGGCCGAGGACAGCCAACCTGCTCGACCAATCGGTTGTAGGCATCGATCGCTGGACTGGGTAGAAGCCGGCCGAGCTCGCCGGTCACGGGTTGAAGACGATCGGTCAGCAGCGGACCACGTCCATAGCGAACATAACCGACCCGCCGCTGGCAGCCGCCCAGCCAGGCGACGAGGGCCGAGC
This sequence comes from uncultured Gemmataceae bacterium, assembly GCA_963804745.1. Lineage (GTDB taxonomy): Bacteria > Planctomycetota > Planctomycetia > Gemmatales > Gemmataceae > CAWDRY01. The sequence goes on along the minus strand of CAWDRY010000037.1, from coordinate 11,474 downwards.
GGAACGAGTTTGGAAAGAGAACGGCCAGGTCCACATGTCGCCGGCGAAGATGAGCCGCCGCCATTGGCCAGCGATTTGTCCAGGGGCCTTTGCTATCGAGAAACAGTTGCTCGTCCAGCCAGGGTGATCCTTCGAGTACGCCGGCTATGTACGGCTTGAGGACGCCGGTCAAATGAGCATCGGGGAAATGTTCGCGGAGGGCGCAGCGCGGGCGTGGCCATGACGGCGTCACCGATCCAGTTCGGCATGAAAACGGCGATGTTCATTGATTTATCCCCGTAACGATCAGCCCTGAAAGGGCGACGGAATTTAGCCCAGGGTGAGTCCGCGAACCCTGGGGAATCATCGGCACACTGCCTCGCCTCAGCCCCCTGATGGGGGCGGCGGAGACTGTGCATACGCCGGCGATCTGCCGCCCACTTCGTGGGCTTAGCGACTGTAAGACAATAAAATCGCAGCATCGGAGCGACATGCTTCGCAGGGTGCCATGCCCACGGCTCTGCGTGGGCATGTTTTGACGGCTTTCCATGCCCACGCAGAGCCGTGGGCATGGCACCCTGCAAAACCAAACTGCGAAGTTATTTTTTTACAGTCGCTTATGATGTTGGTTTCTTCCGTCATAACCCAGGGCTCGCGGACTCGCCCTGGGCTTTATTCCTTCGCCCCTTATCAGGGGCTTTCCGAAAAGGCTCTTACTTTGGAAGCTCAAACAGCTTTTCGTCGATTTTCTCGTCGATCACGAACTTGGTATACTTTTCCTTGATGGTGATGGTCTTATCGCCCACCTTGCCGGTGAGTCGACGCTTGAGCGGAAGGCCTGTGTTTGCATCGAGCCATAGTTTGACCGAGAAGGACGGCTTTTCGTTGATAAACTCTTCGATTTCCGGAATGAAGGTAAGGCGGTATTTGACTACCTGGGCATCGTGCTCACCGACTTTTCCGTCATCGCCCCGTTTCAGGGCGGAGGTGCGGAATATGCCTTTGCCACCTGCATTCTCGATCCGTTCTAGCACTGGTGACGCCTCGGCACCAAACAACAGACCGGAGTACTTCATGGAGTTGACGAGGTGTTTGCTCATCTGTTCCGGCGTAATGTGTACATCCTCTTCGTCGGCCCGCCCCTCGGACCCATTAGACACATAGGCGTTTTTGCCTTCTTTGAGCTTCAGGCAAACCTTGTTGCCCTTCATGAGGTCCAGGGAGCCCTTGAACTTTCCTTCTCCAGACCAATCGCCTTCAAAGGCGACGGCGATCGTGTTTGCTTTGCGAGAGTTTCATCTCCAGGTGTTGCATCAGTTGCTCTGCCGTGTTCTCGGATTGACCGGGAACCGAAACCAGAATGGCAAGTGCAAGCCACATGGGAACACTCCTTTTCTGGGCGATTGTGAAGATGGGTGCCATGCCCACGGCTTTGCGTGGGCATGTTGTGGAGTAACTGCCGGCTACACATGCCCACGCAAAGCCGTGGGCATGGCACCCAAAGTCAGGCTGCCCCCAACCGCTGGAGGGTGTGGGTGGTCGAGAAACCCTCACGCAGTTGGGCGAGATGCACACGGCCGCCGTAGGCCTCCACGAACTCGGCTCCGACCACTTCATCTTTCTGGTAGTCGGCACCCTTGACCAGCACGTCGGGGCGTAATGTTTGAATCAGCTCCAGGGGCGTGGCTTCCTCGAAGACCGTGACGTAATCGACCACTTGCAGCCCGGCCAGGACAAGCGCTCTTGCCTCGACGGGATTCACGGGCCGGCCGTTGCCTTTCAGGGAGCTTACGCTGGCATCGCTGTTGAGGCCGACGATGAGCAGGTCGGCCTGAGCGCGGGCTTCGCTCAGATATTGGACATGGCCGGCGTGCAGGACATCGAAACAACCGTTTGTGAAGGCCACGCGCTGTCCGAGCCGCCGCCGGGCTTCCAGCTCATTGCACAGCGCTTCGCGTGGCAAGACTTTCTGGTTCCAGGTTGTGCCGGTGTGGAGGAGATCGCGGAGGATTTCATCGCGGGTGACCGTGGCGACGCCGAACTTCTCGACTTCGAGACCGCCGGCGACGTTGGCCAGTCGGATGGCTTGCTCGTAATCGGCGCCCGCCGCCAGGGCCATGCCCAGAACGCTCAGCACCATGTCGCCGGCGCCGGCGATGTCATAGACATGTCTGGGCCGAGTGGAAAACACCTGTTGTTTGCCGTCGCGGTGAGCCAGAGCCATGCCTTCCTTGTCGAGCGTGACGATGGCGGCTTCCAGGTCGAGTTGCTCGCGGAGCTGCCGGGCTGCTTCGAGAGCTTGCCGGGTATCAGGTAGCGTCTGTCCCGTGGCCAGGCCGGCTTCGAGCCGGTTCGGCGTGATGGCCGAGCAGTACCGGTACTTGCTGTAATCCTTGCCCAAGATAGGATCGACCAGTGTGCGGATGCCATGTTCTCGTGCCGCTGCAATTACGGCTCCGAGAAGGCCGGCGGTACATACTCCCTTGTCATAATCACTGATGAGAACAATGTCGGCCCGGCGAATCTGCTGTGTAATGGCCTGACTTAATCCCTGTTCCACAGCGCTGGCGAGAGCGTGCCGCATCTCGTAATCGACCCGGAGCATCTGCTGCTGGTGCCGGTGCTGAGCGCGGCCGATGAAGCGTTCCTTCACCGTGCTGGGCCGGCTCGAATCGGTGATGACGCCCTGATGATCGATGCCGAGGTCGCCAAGCATGTGCCGGATACGTTCGCCGTCCACATCCGCACCGACGACGCCGGCCAAAATGACCTTGGCTCCCAAAGCCCGGAGCATGGTGGCGACGCTGCTGGCGCCGCCGAGGTGTTCTTCGCGCTTGTCCGCGTGCAGCAGGATGACCGGCGCTTCCTGACTGATGCGCTCCACATCACCCCAGACGTACCGGTCGAGCATCAAGTCGCCGACGACGAGGACATGGGGCTGACCGAGTTTTTGCACAAGCTCAATTAGTTCGGCGGACATGTTGACTCTCCTTTGGGTCCATGACAGGATGACAAGATGACAGGATGACAGGATGACAAGGTGACAGGATGTTGTCATCCTGTCACCTTGTCATCTTGTCATCTTGTCAGGCTGCTGCTCGCCGGCCGCCCGGCAGCACGGCGGCCAGTTTGCAGGCGACGGCGGCGTGGAGCAAGGGAAGCATGATCTCGTGATGGCCGATTAGCTCGATGCCTTCGGAGGAAGGACGCTCCAGAACGTTTACCCTGGAACGGTAGTGAGCCTGCTTATCGACGTTGATCGTGACCAGGCCGTCGAGGTTGTGGCCGAAGTTGCGAACGACGCTCACGGCCTTGAGGAAGACTTCGGGGAGTATCACGGCACTACCCAGGTTGAGCCAGACGCCGTCGCGCAGTGTGCCGACCACGCTGCACAGGATACGGAAGTCGATCAGGGAGGACTCGCCTAGCCCAGCGCCGGAAACGTGCGGGTGCATGTGAACGATGTCGGTGCCGAGCGCGACGTGAATGGTACAGGGGATGCCGGCACGATAGGCGGCAAGAATCACGCTGCTGCCGGCGTGAGGACAGTCGAGATTCTCGATGTGCTGGCCGAGGGCCGCGCCGAGACCGCGTTCATATTCAGCGCCTGCCCGTGCGGCGACGGCGAAGGCGTCGGCGGTTTCGCGAGCCATGCCGAACTGACCCGTCGGCAAACTGGCGGAGACATCTTCACTCGTTTTACCGGCCAATGCCAACTCGAAGTCGTGAATGGCCGCGGCGCCGTTGAGGACGACCGCCTTGAGGATGCCGCGTTCGATCCAATCGATCAGGTAAGGACCGCAGCCGGTCTTGATGACATGGCCGCCCAGGGCCGCCACAACGGTGCCCTGGTTGTTATGGACCCGGCAGACGTGATCGCGCACGCGGCGGACATCATTGCCGGCGAGCTGGCGAGGCAGCGACTCCAGCCAATCATCCAGTGTGGCATCGGCCGCCACGATATGGCCGAGATCCTCGTGGAAGACCTTCGAGGGCCGGGATTCGAGATCGTAAGTCTTCAGGCCGTGCAAATCGAATGGTTTCATCCTTAGAATTGTCGCTGGTATTAGTCTTAGCCGCGACCTTAGTCATTAGCGGGAGACAGCTACGAGTAGCTTCCAATCTGCTTGCCCCTGGCACGGCCAAACCATCCTGGCCACTAATGACTAATGACTAATGACTAATGACTAATGACTAATGACTTCCTCCAATTTGCGGTCAAGTGCGTCTTGCCCAGATTCGACATGGAGCTGAATGCGCAACGCATACAGGTCCCGGTCGCCGAGCTGGGTTCGATGCAGTTTGACCAAATCCTTTTGGGTCGTGACCACAACGCATTCCTTTGCCAGTTGCCGCGCCAAGTCGCACAAAGATTCACTGTCTGATTCCGTATAAGAATGATGGTCGGGAAACGTCCGAAAGGTACACACGGAAGGCGCCGAGGTCAACCAGTGTGCGGCGAAATGCCTCCGGATTGCCGATGCCGCAAAACGCGGCTACAGGACGTTCCCTCAATAGTGTTAGCGGCGCCTCTTGCCGGTCACAGTTGATCAGGTCCACCGGCCGATGCGTCGTCTCGGCCACGGGGATTTCAGGCGCCAGGCGGGCGACTGTCTTCTTCAAGCGGTTGCGCTCCAAAGCAGTTGTCTGATCGCAGCGAGTCAGCATGACGACTCCGGCTCGGCGAAGGCCTGTCGGGCTTTCACGGAGCAGGCCGCGGGGAAAAAGATAATCATGGCCCCACGGCTCCGTGGCGTCGATCAGCACGATGTCAAGGTTGCGGGCCAGCCGGCGGTGTTGCATGCCGTCGTCCAAGATCAGGATGTTGCTCGCCAGTTCCTTCACGGCTTTCCGGGCCAGGGCTACGCGGTCGGTTCCTTGCAGGTGCGGCACATCGGGCAGGTTTTCTCTCAGAACGAGGGCTTCGTCGTTGGCCGCTCCTCTGCCCCGGTAGCCTCGGCTGAGGATCGCCACGCGCAACTGCCTTTGCCGATAGAAGCGGGCCACATACTCGACACAGGGCGTCTTGCCGGTGCCGCCGAGCGTCAAGTTGCCGACGCTGACGACCGGGACCGGCACACGTGTCACTGCTCAGCGAGCCTCTATCGTAGAGCCAGTTTCGCAATCCGCTGGCCCAGCCATAGGGCACGCTGAGCAAGCGCAGCCCGCCGCGGCACAATTCTGCACCAACGCCACGGAGCCGGCCGCTGACCAAAGCTCGGTAGTAGTCTCCGGAAGAATTCAAAGTGTGACTCGATGGGTGTTGTTCCGGACAAAGCCTCAAGCGGCACTGTTATAGCCCGATGGGCGTTTTGCTGTCAAGGTTCATCTTCCCCTGAAGTCGAGTCCCGGCGATAATGTTGCGCCGACGATTGGAAGCTCAGACAAAATGGCGAGCCGCCGGGTTCATCCCGGCGGGATTACGGCGGGGATAAACCCAGCCGCTCGCTGGAGGGCATCATGGCGAGTATACAAACCGTGCTGGTGACTGGCGCGGGAGGGTTCATCGGCAGTCACCTGGTGGAACGGCTGCTGGCCGAGGGGAATCGTGTGCGCGCCTTTTTCCGATATACGTCAGATGCAAGGCGGGGTTGGTTGGAAGGCCTGACGTCATATCAAGATCGTCTTGAACCGTTTTTTGGTGACATCGCGGACGCTCGCGCTGTGCGTGAAGCCGTCCGGGGATGCTCGCGCATCTTCCATCTGGCGGCGTTGATCGGCATTCCTTACAGCTACACCGCGCCGGGTTCGTATGTGACGGTCAATATCGGCGGCACATTGAACGTTCTGGAAGCGGCCCGCGAGGAAGGCGTCGAGCGCGTGATCGTGACCTCCACGAGCGAAGTCTACGGCACTGCTCGCTACACGCCGATCGATGAAGAGCATCCTATACAGGCCCAATCGCCTTACGCGGCCACAAAAGCGAGTGCCGACCATCTGGCCCTCAGTTATCACCGGGCATTCCGCTTGCCCGTAACCGTGGTTCGGCCGTTCAATACCTACGGCCCCAGGCAAAGCACGCGGGCCGTCATTCCCACGATCATTGCTCAGGCGATTCACGGCAAACAGGTTTCGATCGGTAGCCGAACGCCGGTTCGCGACATGGTGTTTGTCGAGGACACGGTGAACGGCTTTCTGGCCCTGGCCAATAGTGCTGCCTGCATCGGCCGCGTGACGAACCTGGCGACGGGCGTTGGTGTCACGGTCGGCGATTTGCTGGACCGCATCCTGGCACTGGTGGATCGGCGAGTGCCGGTCGTGGAGACCGAAGAAGCGCAAACGGCCCGAGGCCAGCGAGGTATTCAAGTTGATTGGTTCGGCGGAACGAGCGAACGAGCGAGCGGGTTGGAAAACGCGCGTGGCGCTCGACGAGGGTCTGGCACGGACGGTGGCGTGGTTTCGGGAGCAAGGCTCCCTCGCCAGCGCATCCGATTATCGGGTGTGAGGTAGAAGTTATTGGTCATTGGTCATTAGTCATTAAGCCGTCCGTTCCGCCCTATTCCGAGGACGGCCATCATTTAAGGCGAGCGGCAAGTGATGCCATCCCCCTCGCTTACGCTTCGGGCCAGTGTGGCTTGGCCCGAAGCGTGAGCGAGGGATGGTAAATTATCATCTGCCGCTCGCCTAAGCAAGGAGGAGAAATCGTGAGCGTTCGATCTGTTTCAGCCATTATCGTTGTCACATTGATCCTTGGCGGAGTCGCGGTGGGCTTGTTGTCCTCTGGGTCTGCCGCCGATTCCAAACCAGCGCAGCAACCAGCGGCAGCAGGTCGGTTTCAAATGACCACGATCGTCCATGATGACAAGAAGCAGGCTGTTCTTGTCTGTGATACAGCGACCGGAGAATGTTTGGTGAATAGCCTCGAGTGGGTACAGTTCGGCAATGGTGAGATTGCGGACGGCAACGGCTGGAGGTCTTTGGGTGTCCCGGCACCATCCGGGCCTGCCGGTACGATACGCAGCACACCTGCTACCGGGAAAGATGAGTCGAAGGAGGATATACGCCAATTGTTGGGGGGATGGCTGGCTACTTCAGTAGACGTTGGGAAGTTTGACGACAAGCCTAAACCAGAGGATTTCCACGACTTTGACATGCTTGTGTATGGCAACACGATGATCTTTGGAAAAGAGCACCAGAAGAGCAGCTTTCAGCTCGACCCCAAGAAATCTCCCAAGGCAATAGACCTCACTACCCGTGGGAAGATTCCGCTCCTCCCCGGCTTGGAGAAGAACGACGAGAAACCGCAAAGATTGCTGGGAATTTACTCCTTGGAAGGCGACCGGCTTACCCTCTGTTTGCAAGAAGTGATGTCCGAACTGGGGCGCCCCGAGGAGTTCAAGGGCGGCCCGGGGAGGTTTCTCACGGTCTTCAAGCGCATACCGTTCCCGCTACAGGAAGACGACCTCCGCGAGCAGGCCGATGTGGTTGTCACCGGGACGGTGACCAAGGCGGAGATCAGTGAAAAGAAGCCGCCGTCTAATGGAGCGGCCAAGGAGGAGGAACACCGCCTCACTGTCGCGATCGGCAAAGCCGAGAAGGGCAAGCTCCCGGAGGGGGCAAAAACCGTGGATGTCCGGGGATCGTCTATCCAGATAGAGTCCGCCATGCGCAACATCGAGCCTAAAATTCAAAGCAAATTCGGGCATAACTCGACGAACACCGATGACGGAATCGCCGCAGTGGAGAAAGGCTGGGAGCTGCGGCTGTACCTGAAGAGGGCAGCGAAGGGCGAGCCATATACGATTGTTTTCCCGAACGGGTTCGAAGTTCTCAAAAAGCCCTCGGAACAGAAGGACAAGTAGTCACGCACCAATGCCCAATAGAGGAAGAGAGGATCAATAGATGAGAGCCGTTATCCTTGCCGGCGGCAAAGGCACCCGGCTGGCGCCGTATACGACCGTGATCCCCAAGCCACTTCTCCCGGTTGGTGACACCCCAATTCTGGAGATCGTCTGCCGCCAACTCGCAGAGGCGGGTTTCACGCGGATCACGCTGTCTCTCGGGTACATGAGTTCTTACTTCAAGACCTTCCTGGCGGAGCACCGGGCGCTGCGGCGGGTCATCGACATCGATTATGTCGAGGAGGAAGAACCGACTGGCACAGCTGGGTCCCTGGCCAGCGTACCCGGCCTGGAGGGCACATTTCTTGTGATGAATGGGGACATTCTCACGACCCTCGACTACCGCGAACTGGTAAGGCATCACAAGGACAGCGGAGCGCTGCTCACCATCGCTTGCCACCGCAAGCAAGTCCGCATCGATCTTGGCATCCTGGAACTGGACCAGGCTGCGCAGTGTGACCGGGTACATTGAGAAGCCCACGCTAACCTATCCGGTGAGCATGGGGATTTACGTGTACGATGCGGCGGTGCTGGAGTATATTTCGCCAGGCACTTATCTGGACTTTCCCAATCTCGTGCTCAACCTGATCGCCGCTGGCCGCAAGGTGGCTGCCTATCAGAGCGACGCCGACTGGCTCGATCTGGGCCGGCCGGAGGACCTGCAAGAAGCATCGCGGCGGTTCGAGGAACGGAGAGCCGATTTCATACGGCGGGAGGCGGCCTGACATGAGCAAGGCCGTCGTTTTCGCGGGCCGTTCGTTCGTCGGTAGACACCTTTGTGCGGCATTGTGCCAGTCCGGCGTGGATGTTGTGGCGACGGCTCGCAAAGAGGACAAAAAGGACATAGGGGACATAGGGGAGGGAAAGGGAGACATACCTCTTTTTCTTTGTGATCTAACTGTCAGCGGCCAGGTTGCTGAGTTGATCGAACGGGAGCGTCCGGACTGGGTGATTCAGTGTGCCGGCGCTACTCATTGCAGCGATCCTTCCGAGATGAACAAATTGCACGTGGATGGGACACGCAATGTGCTCTCGGCGGTCGTGCGTTTCGCGCCCCACGCCATTGTCCTCCTGCTGGGCAGTGCGGCGGAGTATGGGCCGGTGCCGCCGGAGCAGTTGCCGGTCCAGGAGCAGCAGGTCTGCAAGCCGGCCACACCCTTCGGAGCGTCCAAGCTGGCACAGACACAACTGGCCAAGGCTGCCGCCGAGGAATGGGGGCTGCGCGTGCTGACGGTTCGCCCGTTCAACATTCTTGGACCAGGGTTGCCGGAGCATTACTTCGCCGGGGCGCTGGCACGGCGCTTGCGGCAACTTCGCAGCGAAGGCGGGCCGTGCGAATTTCCCGTGGCCAACCTCCATGCCACGCGCGACTGGGTGGATGTGCGCGATGTGGCCAGTGCGCTGATGGCCCTCCTTTACCAGGCATCGCCCGAAGCAGGGCGGATGGAGATTTACAACCTCGCAACAGGTATCGAAACGCCGTTGCGGAGTGTCGCTCATCGGCTTGGCCAATTAGCCGGCGGTTTCGTGCCGATTGACGCGGGGGTGGAGGTGGCACGTGCCGGCATCGAGCGCAGTTGTGGCGACGCCAGGCGTTTGCGCCGAGCGACCGGTTGGGAGCCGCGATTCACGTGGGAACAGAGCATTGATGACATGTGGCGGGTATTTACATCTTCGACTCTTCAATAACCGTGAAGTCGGCCGTCACGAAGCACGCACACTTTTCGTGCCAGTCACATCAATCGCCCGCCGGTGCAGGAACGGCTATCGCGTTCATGATCCCGACAATCGCGCGAGCCACATCGATAGCTTGTCGTGCCTCATCCTCGGTTGCGTTCTTACCCTCGTGAATAATGGCGTTTCTCTTCCGGTAGCTTTCAGACATCCTGCCCCAAAGATTGTCCGGCTCGCCGAACAATGATCGGTTTGCGAGCAAGCGCAATGCCCCGGTCATCTTGTTACGCAATCCGAAGTCCAGGCCTTTGAAGAAGTCCCTGGCGTCAGCCCACTCCGTCTCCAGTGCATGGTCCACCAGCGCATCGTACTTTCTGTTGAACACGCTGTCGATCGTGCTCCAGCAAAATAGAACGGTCTCCCGAAAGCGACCTTGCTGAAGTGCGCCTTCTGCATCAAGGAGGAACAGCACATCGACATCGGGATCGTTGCCACTCGCCAGGCCGTCGCGCACCTGATTAGTCAATGCCTCCACGGTCAATGCCAGCGGAATCGGACCTCGCGCTTCGTATTCAAGAGGCTCCACCCATCCCTCTCCAGCGCCCGCCCCGATGACCTCGAATTGAAATGGGCTGGCCTGGGCTCGTGTCAATTCGCTGATGTCGGCGCGCTGACGTACCGCACGATACCAACGCAACAAGCGATTGGTACGCCGCAAGAGCTGGTCCGCATCCCGGGAGCGGGCTTGCTGTTTCAGCTGAAGGTCTGCCATAACTTCGTGATAAAAAGCGGCCGAAATGTTGGTTTTCGGGTGCATCTCTTCCAGTGGAGACGCAGTCACAAGAATCGGCTCGCCGCCGTGCGCTGTGTGGTATTCGCCGTTACTACTGACAGGCTGCGCAGGTTTGGTTAAGTTTTTCGACACGTAGAATAGGGTATGGAAGCTACGGATTTCACTCCTGATGATTGGCGCGAATGGCGGAGAATGCGAGTAGTGCAACTGAAGCGCCAGGGTTGGCGTCAACACGACATCGCTGCTGCGTTGGATGCTTCAGAGGTTGCCGTCAGTCGCTGGCTGGCTCGCGCTCGGCAAGGTGGCCTCGCTGCCCTTCGCGCTCAGTCTGCGTCTGGCCCAGCACCCAAACTTTCGCTCCAGCAGAGGTGCCTTATCCCGGAGTTTCTTTGGCACGGGGCCGAGGCTTATGGATTTCATGGCGAGGTTTGGACTTGTACCCGCATCGCTCGGGTCATCGAAGAAGAATTCGGTGTCCGTTACCACAAAGATCACGTCAGCCGGCTGCTCAAAGAACTGAACTGGACGCCCCAAGTGCCGATCCGGCGAGCCATTCAACGGGATGAGCAAGCTATCCGTCGCTGGCGTGAAGAGGTTTGGCCTGAGTTGCAACAGCGGGCGCGATGTGAGCGGCGGACGCTGGTTTTTGAGGACGAATCGGGATTTTATCTGCTGCCGGGAGTGGTCAGAACCTATGGTCCCAAAGGGCAGACGCCGGTTCTTCGAGAAAAGCTAACACACGACCATCTGTCGGTCATGGGCGGCATGACTCCAGCCGGGAGAGTGTACACCCTGGTCCGGCAGAAATCCCTGAATGGGATGCACAGTATCGAGTTTCTCACGCACTTGTTGCATGTGACGGGCAAGCGCTTGTTGGTGATCTGGGATGGTTCGCCAATCCACCGCAGGTCAGAAGTCACGGAGTTTATAGCCAACACTCGTGGCAAAGTCTGGGTGGAGCGGCTGCCGGGCTACGCCCCTGATCTTAACCCGTGGGACGAAGGTGGTTGGCATCACCTCAAGAACGTTGAGTTGCGAAACGTCATTTGTTCGGATCTTGAGGAGTTGCACGAGAAATTCCACCTAGCGATCAATCGCCTTCGCCAGAGGCCGGAGTTGATTCAATCCTTCTTTGCCCAGGCTGGATTGAAGCTCGAAAAAACTTAACCAAACCCGCGCAGCGGTCA
>CAWDRY010000036.1:0-202281 GCA_963804745.1 uncultured Gemmataceae bacterium | reverse complement strand
TACGCGCACCGAAATTTCGGCGCCCCTTGGTTGCGGCTTCGCCGCGCTGGGTTTCATCCGTGGCTGGATTTTGGAACTACTGAATTTGCTTTGTTGGGGTGAAACTGGGCCATGTGCCTATTGTACAATGTTGTTGAGGATTGGGGTCGTTGACTTCGCTGACAACTTGGGTAGACTACTCTGATGTGTTGACGTTGGGGTGAGAGCGATCGGTTATGTCCCAGACCTGCACAAAATGCTCGCGCAGCAACCCGGATGAGGCCACTTACTGCTACTTCGACGGCAGCGTGCTGGCACTTCACCAGCATCGGGCCGGCGACAGAATGCACACCGGGCTTCGGCCATTTCCTGCTCCCCTGGTGTTTCCTTCGGGCCAGACGTGTCAGAACTTTGATCAATTCGTTCGTGTTTGCCAAGAGAATTGGCCGCTTGCGGTCGGGTTTCTCCGACAAGGATACATCGAGAGTTTTCTGGAGGGGCTGGGCCGCCTCGATCTGGCAGTGGCGGCACGCGAAGCCGCTCAGGCCGCCGATCCGGATCGCGGTCTCGATTTGCTGCTGGCCAGGATCCCCAGTCAAGTTTTCAAGCCTGCCAGGTTGAGCATGGGAAACCGAGAGCTAGACCTCGGGCGCGCGCAAGTCGGGGACAACCGGCGCTTTGAACTCAAACTGAGCAATGAGGGAATGGGACTGCTTTATGGGACCGTGGCCTGTGATTGCCTCTGGTTGGCGCTGGGCGAGTCCTCGATTGCCACACAGAAAATTTTTCAGTTCAGTACCGGGATGTCGATTCCCGTTCGGGTGCGCGGGGACTACCTGGCAGCCTACAGTAAGCCGCAGGAAGCAACTATCGCGGTCGAGTCAAATGGCGGCTCTGGCACCGTAACGGTCCGCATCGATGTGCCGATCAAGCCGTTCACGCGCGGAGTTCTGGCCGGAGCGACCACGCCGCGTCAGATCATCGAGAAGACCAAGGCTGCGCCTACCGAGGCAGCCAGGCTGTTCGCGGATGGTTCGGTTGCTAACTGGTATCGGCAGAACGGCTGGTCTTACCCCGTGCAAGCGCCGGCCGCATCGGGGATAGAGGCGGTCTTGCAGTTCTTCAAAGCCCTGGGTCTGACCGATGCGTCTGCTCCATCAGCCATTCCTGTGCCCGGCCCGCCTGACCCGACCGCCCCCATAGCGAAGCTCATCATTTCCTTCCCCTTCGGGGTATTGTCGGGCGCCTTGACTCCGCGGGAACTTATCCAGAAGGTGCAGGCAGCGCCGGCCGAGGCCGCCGGCTTGTTCGACAACGGGGCCGTGGCCGCCTGGTACAAGGAGAATGGCTGGACATACCCCGTGAAGGGGCCGACCGCCTCCGGACAGTATGCCGTGCGCCAGTTCTTGCAGGCGGTGGGTCTGGCGAATGAGCCGGGCAGCACACCCAACCCTCGTTCGCCGGTTGTCAAGCAGTGCAGCTGATTCAACCTTTCTCGGAAGGTATCCTGGCGGGCGCCTGGACGCCGCGGCAACTGGTCGATCTGGCGCAGGAGCGCCCGAGGAAGCCGCCATTCTTTTCGAGAAGGGAGCTGTTGCCGCATGGTACCGGCACAACGGCTGGCCCTACCCCGTGCCAGCGCCGGGCGATTCGGGGTCACACGCCATGACTCGGTTTTATCAGGCGCTGGGGTTGGAGGATGCACCAGGCGTTCCCTCCATGTCGGCCAGGGTCAGCAGCCAGGTCGTGCATCTTCGCGGCAACGTTGGCCAGAAACTCAATTATGTCCTGCGTGCCAGGCCCAGACGAAAACCCCCGGCGTCGGCGCGGGCCAGCAGCGATCAACCCTGGCTGAGTGTGGCGTCTACGAAGATCGACAGGTCTACGACCGTGATCGAGCTTGTTGTGCCACAGGTGCCCAACCTTCCGGGGATAACGTTATCAGCCACGGTGAACCTGATCGTTGACGACGATCACCAGGTTGCCGTGCCAGTTAAGCTAGTGATTGCCGGTGACTCCAGGAGACGCGGTTAGGTCCGGCTCATTCAAAAAACCCATTAGCCACGGATCAAACACGGATCAAACACGGATAAGACGAAGAAGGACCACAAGAACCCAAAGAAAACAACTCCTTCTTCTTATCTGTGTTTCGTCTGGGTTTCATCCGTGGCCGGATTTTGGAACTATTGATTTTAGAAAAAAGCGGGCGTTGGCGTGTCCTCATTTGTCCTCATGTAAGGGCGGTAGCGCGGAGCCTGTTTGCCGTAACATCTTGTTAACAGGGCGGTTGCGGCATTCTGCTTGTGGCCAGTCCTGTTAAGGATTGACACGATAGCTTTTGTCGCTTGTTTTTGACTTTGGGCCGTTCACATGGTATACTAATAATTGGCATTTTTCTGAGCGGCGAAGAGGACATGGGGATGGCAGGGGTTATCGGGTGTGGTCCTGACCCAAGCGTGTGGGGTTGACCAGCGCTTCCCCGATCTGGCAATCAGTCTGCTACAGAGATACCTGGCCGCATCTGCTGGAGGTTCCTGACCCCGGTTCCGCTTCCGGTTCCGCTTGCTAAAGGACTAACCTAACACCAATCCCAGGATAGTTGTTTTCGGGTGCGGTCGTTACAAGGGGGGAACTTTCATGGCGATTCAATTTGCATGCGCTTGTGGCCAGCAGCTTCAGATTGGTGATGAGCACGCGGGCAAGCAGACACGCTGCCCTTCGTGTGGCCGAGACTTGACTGTTCCACAGCCGGCCGCATTCCAGGCGTCCGACTTGCAGCCTCCGCCGCGCCGTTCCCCATCCGACTCGTATCTTGAGCCGCGCCGCGAGAGACTGCGGCAGCCCAGAATGTGGCAAGGTCCACCGCTGCAATCCGGAACCAGCGGCATGGCAATCGCCAGCCTTATCATGGGAATCTTGTCGTTGATCTGTTTCCTCCTTCCGCCCGTGGCTGCCCTACTGGGCCTGCTCTTTGGGATTCTTGGCATCATCGCAATCCGCAAGAGCGAGGGACGGCTGAAAGGAAAGGGACTCGCCATTGCCGGGATGATCATGAGCGGGTGCATTCTGGTCATCTATCCGATCTTGCTCTTGTGGGCGGTCAACCGTTCCCAGCAAGCGACACTGGTGGTCCAGAGCAAGAAGAACATGTTCGGCCTCAGTAAGTCGTCCCTGGAGAAGCTCAAGAAGGATGGCGTGCCTGACTCGACCGTGTCGAAACTTCAGTCGCTGACCGGGCAAAAATTCCCGACGGAGGACGCCTTCCTGGGTGAAGTCGCACGTCACCTTAGCCCTGAGGAAATGGCTAAATACAAGGACAAGCTGCTGGATCAAGCCAACGGCGCCTCCGAAGACAACCAGATGCCTGACCCGGAACCGCGAATCCACGTTTGCTTCGACGACAAGGAGCAGGATAACATATTCCTTGTTCCAGATAGCGTCCCGCTCGGACAGAAGAAACCCGACACCCCCAACGTGGATCTGAACGAGCCAGTGATCGTGGAGCCTAGCATGCGCTTCGGACTGACGATGGTGGATAAGGACAAAGGCCCCGGCGGTTTCGACCGCGAAAAACGCCTTACGTTCAAGACCAATGGTATGACGAATAACACCTGCATTCGCCTGGATGGGAGTGAATGGGTGTTCGGAGACCAGCCCCTCCGCCTCAAGAAGGACGGTAGCTTAATGTGGCCGGCGTCCGGCCAATGGCACGATCGTGACATGCCGCTGGACAACGATGCTTCGGGGAGGGCACGTACAGGGCGGAAGTCGGTCTGGATCAACGACCGGCCGAAAGTATCATTCACCCAGACCGTGGAGATCGTGCCCGGCGAGCAATCGCAACTTCTGGATACCTGCTTGGTGCGCTATGTGATCGAGAACCAGGACGACAAGCCGCACCGGGTGGGACTCCGCTTCCTGCTCGACACCTATATCGGCGACAATGACGGCGTCCCCTTCACGATTCCGGGCGATAGTCAACTGTGCGATACCACGAAGGAATTCAACGGGAAAGACAAGACCCCGGATTTCATCCAGGCGCTGGAAAAGGAAGACCTGGAGAACCCGGGTACAGTCGCCCACGTACAACTCAAGGTGGGAGGTAAGCTCGAAGCGCCGACAGAGTCACACTCGCGCACTGGCCGGACACAAGGCTGCCCGATGCACGCTGCCGTGAGTGGCACACCCTCTGGGAAGTGCCCGTCCTGCCGATGAAGACTCTGACGCCGCACGACTCCGCGGTGACGATTTACTGGAACGACAAGCCGTTGGAACCCGGCCAGAGTCGAGAGGTTGGCTTTACCTACGGCCTGGGCCAGATTGCCAGCGGCGAGGGCGGCGGCAAGCTCGCGGTGACAGTGGGCGGATCCTTCAAGATCGGCGACGAGTTTACCGTCACGGCCCTGGTGAAGAACCCGGTGCAGGGCGAGAAGGTGACCCTGACGTTGCCTGCCGGCCTCGAACTGGTGAATCCGAGTACCGAGCAACCCGTGCCGCCGCTGCCGGCCGGTGTCAAGAGCGGGAGCAGTCCCGTGACCTGGAAAGTCAGGGGAGCCAAGCTGGGCAGGCACACCCTGCGCGTGCGATCCAGCACGGGCGCGGCTCAATCGCAACCGGTCGTCATCAAGGCGAGAAGTCACATTTTCAATTGAGCGGCGAAGAGGACATGGGGATGGCAGGGTTATCGAGTATGGTCGTGATCCCAGCCGCTGGGTTTGAGGCCCGCCTGCCCGATCTCGACGTGTAGGCGACACTGGTGGTATCATGTCTGTGGAGGAATGTGCATATGACCCGAACCCTTCAGGCCATTTATGAAAATGGGGCATTTCGCCCTTTGGAACCAGTCTCGTGCCACGAACAGGAACAGGTGCTTCTCACGGTGAAGACTGCCGACGTTGTTGAAGAGAATCTTGTGGACCACGAATTCCTCGCCTACTGTGAAACGCAGGCGGATGATACGGTCTCCCTGGAAACCGTTCGTCAGGCGCTGGCGAAGATTCCAGGCTCCCTGGTGGACGATATTCGGGCGGAGCGTGACGAGAGGTAATGTCAAATCACTTCGTGGACACCAGTGGCCTTGTCAAGCACTACCATCCGGAGATCGGAACGCCAAAAGTGGACCGCATTTGGGGAGATGCCGGCGCCGAACTTTACATTTCCAGACTGACTGTAGTTGAAACGGTTTCCGTGTTTGCCAAGAAGGCGCGAACCGGTACGATTTCGGGAACAGACTTTGAGCTATTACGCAAACGTTTTTTTGCCGACCTCCGCAATCGACGGCCAGTAATTGTACGGATGCTTGTCCGACACTTTCAAGAAGCCGACCGGCTCATCCAGCAGTACGGTCTCGCCCACAGTCTCTTCACGCTTGACGCACTTCAGCTCGCCGTTGCCTTGGACTTACGGCGTCGAGGCATGCTCGACGACTTGGTAACGGCGGACCGTCCGATGCTGATGCTTGCTGCGTTGGAAGGGCTAAAAGTTACAAATCCGGAAGTGCCGTAGCGGAGTCCAGCGGAGGACATGAAGGCTGCGGCCATCGAGTCTGGTCATGACCGCCGTCTCTCGATTTGACCCCGGCTTCCCCGATTTGGCAAACAGGCTACTGCAAAAGTGCCTGGCCACGGCTGCAGACGGGACCATTTTAGTCAGAAGTATTATGGCGGCAAGGAATTTGGAAACTGTCGCCTGCATCCTGGAACGGCACGTTGAGATCAAGGACGTGTTCCAACTCGGCAATTACGTCATCTGGGTGACGCCCAGCGGCACCGCCCTGGCCATCGACGCCAACAACGGCAAGGAGGAATTGAGCGACGAGGAGATCGACAAGCTGTTCGTCGCGAAGAAGTAGACAATGTGCTGACGCAATCACACCGCGAGACCACAGGCGCGCCTGCGCTTGTGGTCTCGCACGCTGTCTTTTTCCCCGTGTGGTCTCCCGAATCCTGCCTCACTTGCGGGCGTCGCTGCCGGCGGCGGGGGTTCGTTCTGCTGGCTTGTTCTTTATCTCGGCTGCAAACGCAGCCACGGTCTTTTTCTCGTCGGGACTTAAGCGATTCACGATCCGCGTCCCTGGCCTAAATGCCCAGAGAAGGTGCGTGTTGCGGGTCGATTCAGAGATAAAGAACCGCCCTGAGTATGTCGCTGATCGGACCAATTGAGACGCGTCGTAAGTATCATTACTCATTTTCGGCTCGTTGCTGTGAGGCGGCGGTGGGTACTTGAGTTGAATCATTCCCCCAACTTCGAAGTCTCCTTCCAGCAAGGTCTTCATCGCGGCGTCGATCTGGCTTTGCTCCGATCCAATGCAGCGTTGCAGTTCCACTACGACCATCTCCTTTCCGTTGATGATGGGCACCCAAGGGAACATCCGCCCCATGCTGTCGGGGAAATAGCCGGGAACCCAGAAGACAAGGCTCTGCAAGTTTTCCCGCTGTGGGAACGATCCCAGTTGCTTCTCGATGTCCTCGCCCTGCTGATAGACAAACGGGTGCGCTATGGCAAAGTTGTCCGTCGCGCTGTCGTGCTGGTAGTTCAAATACACTGGGATCACCAGCATCTTGCCAACCCTCCGGTCGCGTTCAAGGTCTTTCCGATCATAGATCGTTACTTTCGGATCGTCTTCGACGATCCAGATGGGCGGAACAGACGGGTAGTCGAAGTCGGCCTGCGGTTGAGCTGTCTTATTGCATCCGCCGCAACACAGGCCAAGAAACAGCATGGGGCAACTCGCGAGAATGTCTCTGAACATGATTCTAGTCTCCAATTCTAACGCTCCGCCCATCTCTCGGCCTGAGTCACGGTGCCCCGATCACCTCACGGGTCAGTCTGCGTATTTCGACGGGCCGCGGCCACGGGGGGATCGGCTTGCCGGCATCGCCCGCGTCATGGTCCCCGCAACTATTTGCACCGCTTGTATCGATACACCCACACGCTGCCGTCATCCCGGTGGTCGGCTGCCCAAAATTAGGGCATGGTTCAATCTTGCTACTTTCCGGGTAGCATGATTGTGGCGGCAGCCGGCAAGTTGAAAACTTGCCGCCACGGTTGTTACCAGCCTTTGAACCATGCTGCCAACAGGTAAGGTTCATTCATGACGAACGAAGCGAACAGCCCTTGCCACAGGTGACCGTGCCAGCGCTCGCGGAAATTGATTCGCCGGGTGTACCGTTGGTGCGCCTCACCAATGCCCCTTAAATCGCAGGGCTTTCAACATGTGTTTTCCGCCTCTTCCAGCAGGCGGGCTGTTGAGCGATGTTTATGTTTCTTGTCATAGACCGGCTTCTTCGCTGGCGGCTTCTTCGGGCCGCGTTTGCTTTTCGTCAGGGCCTTCATGTTGACGTGGCGAGCGATGGCCAGCAGCAACCGGCGCAGGTCCTTGGCTTTCAAGCTCCGCCAGCCCAGCCATTGCTCTGGGGGCAGGTATTTCAGCAGTGTGCGGTAGTCATGGGCCATTTCGTCGGCCAGGTAGTAGCCCGACAGATTGGCTTCTGCTTCTTGGCCGTGAACCGCGCGAATCGTTCCACGTACCACAGCCAACGCATTGCTGGCCACCAACGCCATGGCGAACATGAACAACGCCGCCCGCGGCTTGCCCAACCCCTTGACCTCGCAATGCAACGACTCGGTCAGAAAATGGAATTGCTTCTCGATGGTCCAACGCCCGTGATAGACTTCGGTAATCTGTGCGGCCGGGACCTTGTTGGGCAGGTTGGTCAGCACCACGATGGTACGCTCGCCGTCGCGGGTCTTCTGGAACAACCGCAGTTCGATGCGACGCAGGTGCATTACGGCCCCCGTGTCCGGATTGGTGACGGCGATCAGCTGTTCGTACACCGTTCCTGTTTTGGTCTGGCCGCTTTTTTGCAGTTTACCGAGCGCTCGCCAGGGCAGGTTTGTGCTGTGTTGACGCACGATAAAGAAGGCGCGCCTGGCCGCCACGCCCCAGACGAAGCGCGTCGTGCAAAAGTTGCGGTCGGCCACCACCAAGTCGTTGGCCTGGAGGCGGGGCAAGACCTGCGTCACCAAGGCTCGTTCCTGAGTATAGGCGTCTTCGCACAGCACCAAGTCGGTAACCAGTCCTTGAGCCGGTTCGTACACGACCAGCGATTTGCCCGGCAAGCAGGCATTCAGCCACTCCCGCAACGGCTTGAGACGGTGATCGGTGCCGGCCAGGACATTGCCGTCGAGGACACGCAACCGATAGCCCGGAATGGCTGGATACGTGGCAGGTGGCACGTCTTCCAGCAGTCCACCCAGGCGTTCGGCACTGCAGCGCACCAGGGCCTCGGTGGCCGCGAGATTGATGCGCCGAGCTTGGTATAAACCGCCTGGTAACTGGTTGTGATCGTAGGCGCGTTGGCGGACTGATCGGCCTTGTAGGCCGCAAACACCGAACGCCGCAGTCCGGCAGACACTTGAATAAGCAGGCCGACCAGGGCGGTGATGGTCAGTTCGCGGGTGTATTGCTCAGGCGCATGTTCTGCGAAAAGCTGCTGCAACGTGGGTTCGTCGAGCAACCATTCGAGTGTACCTCGGATCAGAACCCCCAAGGGCACGGCCTGACAGTGTTGCACAATAGAAACGGGCAGGGTGTCGAAAGCGGGTTGGGCCAACAACCGTTCCAGAGGATCGGGCTTTTTGGGAGTGGGAGGGAGACGCATCCTTGCCTCGCAGCAAAAAGGAAATTGGGATGTAATCCATTACCGACTCATAGGATATGAAAAGATACTCCATGTTGAAAGTCCTGCCCTTAAATCGGCAGCGTTTCGAGCTGATCTTCGAGAACCTCGATGTAGGCGGGCCTGGGCTTCTTCCGAACGCGGACACGGTAGACCCGGGCACCCTTCGGACCGAGTGCGCCGCGGAACTCTACGATCCTGGCGCGGCCGTATCCCGAGTTGCGGATCTTAACGAGGGTGCCGATCTTGAAGGGTTCAGTCAGGTTCTGGGTTGTCATCGCCGTATCCCTCTCGTGTATGCGTCACCACGGGGCAAGGCCGAGAACTCGGAGCAATTCATGATGCATTATATCGTTCAAAGAAGTCGCGAGTCCAGCGCAAGACGCTCGCCACGCCTGAATATCGCTCAATATGAGGACTGCGGGCACGCCGGCCGGGGGTGGAGTCGCCTTCTGATGGGCCACGGTATTCCGCCAGTAGTTCAAGTGCCCGAGGTGTGTCACCCTGACAGGGTTCGCCGGGTCAGCTCCTGCGAGATCGAGCAGGAAGCCGAACCGTTTCGAAGTCCTTCCGGATGTTCTCGATGGTCGGGTTTCCGGTGTTGAGCTTGAGTGACACTTCTCGCTGATCGCGACTATTTCCCTGCCCATTCATGCTGCCACCTCCACGGCGAGTTGCTTAAGATCGGGCGTCGTGGGTTCCTTCGCCCCAGCGATCATAGTTGCAGCGGCAGCCGTGACTGGAGACGGTGGAACGATCCTCAACCTTGGCCGCCGGCGCCGCCACATCCGATCAATGACCAAGATGACGAAACGTACCACCGCCTGCGGCGTTCGCCAGCGGTAGCGCACCTTCTCGTAGTGCCGTATTTTGCGGTTGAGCCGTTCCACGTGATTGTTGGTCCGCACCCGTTGTCCCAGGGGACTTCGCAAGAACGCTATCATCTTCTCGAACTTGGCCGGGGTTAGTTGCTCCAAAGCGCGAGCCAAGTCGGGATCAGCAGCAAACGCTGTGACACGGTGCAGTTCCTGGAAACGATAGCGCGCCTGCTCCAACGTCTGAGCGTGTTCGAACAGCTTATGCACCTGATCGACGAACTGGCGCAGAACCGCCAACTCCGGCAGCCAGTCGATCATCTGCTGCAAGTCCGCACGGTTCTGTTCAGTCAAGCGATCCGACCGTGTGGTGACCAAGTGCCGATGTCGAAAGATAAAGGCGGACTGCTGTTGGAGTGTCTGCCGCCGCCGCTGCGCGGCCGCTCGGTCTTTGCGGGGTCTGCCACGCCGCTGGGGCCGACGGCCGGCACGCCGGTTCAACTGTTTGCGCAGCCTGCGTACAGCGTCCTGAACGCACTTGTTGAGGTCTTTCAGGACGTGGAAAATACACAATTGATGTTCGGCCTGGGGCCAGATTTCGGCCAGGACGGCCGGATACAGGTTTGAGCCATCGGTGACGACAACACGCGGAGCCAAGCCGTGCTCGGCCAACTGGCGGAGAAAGCGCCGCATATGGTCCTGATCGTTGCGGCTGACGAGGGCGAAGGCCACCGGGAAGTTGTGGAGCGGATCGGTGGCCAGCAACAGCGTCATGTCGCCCAGGTGAATTTCATCGACACACAACGTTCCGGAGAACTGTTGCAGGGTCCAAGCGCGGTACTGAGCCATGTCGAGTTGTCGGCATTTCCAATGGATGCAATCATAAATGAAGCCGGTGGACAGATTCAGGCAGAAGTCCCGTTCCATGGCAGCCAGGATCAGTTCCAGGCTCATATGATCCTCCAGCAAACGATTGAGTACCGCCTCACGAACGTCATTGGTATACTTGGCCCTGGGTTCAATGCCATCGACTTGAGTACGAAACGTGGTACAACAAGAACAGCGTGCTCGATACTCGCCTACGGTAAGATGGATCATCACAATGCAGCCGTAGTCAATGCCCGTGATGGTGCGTTCGTGGGTATCTTTGCGACGGCCGAACTTGCCGCAGCGGGGACAAGGAGCTTTCTTGGGGGCATTACGGACGTAGGAGTGTTTGACCTTTGGTCGTGATGGAAACATGGCCTGCCTCAGCTGGATAGAGACTCGGGTACAAAATCTCTATTTTGGGGCAGGCCTAAACTATTTTGCAACCAGACTTTAAGACTTGCCTTGGTCAGCTGTACCTGTCGCGTTCGGCGGGAAGTGTCCTTTTCTTTCGCTTCGGTCCCGGCTTGAGCCGATGCAGTGCATGACCCACAAGCCCTTCCACATGGCGCAAGAACGTGTCGGTGCCGAGGGGGCGACCGGGCCGTTCGTGCCGACGCATCACCACGTACCGCGACGCAGCCGACAGGTAAGGTTCATCCATGACGAACGCAGCGAACCGCCCTTGGCACAGGGGACCGCGCCAGGATTAGGCATCAGCTTGGGGACATGTTAAATATCCTTCGGATATTTAACATGAAAGACTCCAAAGGCTTTTGGTCGCAACGGTTTTAGTAGTGGTAACGACAGGCCAGGATCCGGATTTTCTCGTTCGTTACCTGGTAAACCAAGCGATGTTCATCGTCGATGCGCTTTGACCAGCAACCAGCCAATTCATGCTTGAGCGGCTCAGGCTTACCAATGCCGCCAAAGGGATCCGTTTCCGTCTCCTGAATCAGCCGGATGAGGCGCAGCGCTTTCTTGCGGTCGTGCTGAACCCACCACGCCAAATCTTCGAAAGCCGCCAGGTCAAACTCCAAGTTTCGCACGCGCTTCCTCAAGAGAGATGCCTTCGGTTCGGTCCAGCGCTTCCAGAAGGCGCTTTTTCATCGTTTCGCTTTTCAGCAAGTAAACGGTTTCTCTTTGGGACTCGATTTTGCGCCAAAGCTCGATAGGCACAATAACACCAACGGCATTGCCTTCGGCATCGGAGACATATTGAACTTGTGCTTGCACTGCCATTTTGCCCTCCTTGCCAATCAGTATAATGTCCACGCGCCACCTGTGGAATAGCTTTTGGGGAACCCGGTTCCGAGGGACACCATTCTTAATTTGCGCTTTTCTTTCGCTTCGGTCCCGGCTTGAGCCGATGCAGTGCATGACCCACAAGCCCTTCCACATGGCGCAAGAACGTGTCGGTGCCGAGGGGGCGACCGGGCCGTTCGTGCCGACGCAGCACCATGTACCGTGCCGCAGCCAACAGGTAAGGTTCAGCCATGACGAACGAAGCGAACCGCCCTTGGCACAGGGGACCGCGCCAGCGCTCGCGGATCTCCTGGCATCTCTCCATCTCTTCCTCTATCTCTTCTTCCGTCAGCCTGCTTCAAGATAGTCCCCTTTTTTGTTCGGTGCTATAGGACTCATCTCCGTTGCGGTGTACAATGCCCATCAGGGCGAGTTACTTTCAACCAGGCGTTCTTGATTTACAGGAGGGCACGAATCATGAAACGGTCGTTGTTTGTCGGGAAGGCCGTCCTTGGCACGGCCACATGTGTAATGGCGCTGGCACTGTGTTGGGTCGCAACTGCCCAGCAAGGGGAACCTCAGAAAGCGGAGCCGCCGGCCAAGGTTCAGGTCGGGAACTTCCAGCTTTCGGGGCCGTACACGCATGAGAACATCACCATCTACCTGATCCACGGCGAAGACAAGCTCAAGGGCAAGGCGCCGTTGACGCTGGACGAGGCGCTGGAACAGAAGAAGGTCGTTGTTCACGAGACGGGGAATGTGAATGAGCTGTCCGTTGAAAATGTGTCGGATGATGATGTATTCATTCAGTCCGGCGACATCGTGAAAGGCGGCCGGCAGGACCGAGTGGTGCAACATGACATCATCCTGCCACCCAAATCGGGCAAGATGCCGTTGGCCTCGTTCTGCGTCGAGTCGGGACGCTGGCGGCAGCGCGGCGGGGAAGCGGCAAGCTATTTCAGCTCGTCCAAGGAGCAACTGCCATCCAAGGACTTGAAGATCGCCAACCGGCAGCCAGCATTGCCGAACCAGTCTGGCCAACCGGCACCACAGAATGTGATAGTGAACAATAACACTGCGACTCCGGCGAATCCACCGGCGCTGCCGCCGAACGCGCCGGGCAATACGCCGAATCCACCCCCCATGCCACGGCAACCGGCTGTAACGACACCAGCGGCGCCGCAAGCTCAGCCGGCCGGGCCGAACCGTCCGGCGGGCCAGAGCGAGGTTTGGAAAAGAGTCGCTGAAGTGCAAGACAAGCTGGCAATGAACGCAGGTGCTTCTGTCCAGAGTGCAACATCAGCGTCGAGCTTGCAACTGTCGCTCGAACACAAGAAGCTGCTCGAAGCGATCGATGCCAATGTCAAGAAGCTGTCGGCGATCATCGAAGGCAAGAACGACGTGATCGGTTACACCTTCGCGATCAACGGCAAGGTCAACAGCGCCGACATGTACGCTTCCTCCGCCTTCTTCCGCAAGGTCTGGCCTAAGCTCGTGAAGGCTACGGTGGTCGAGGCACTGGCGGAACAACAGAAGGACAAGAAGTTCGAGCCGGCCGGCATCGAAGCGTTCAAGACTTTCCTCGCCGACGGCGAGAAGGAGAAAGCCAAGGAGATGGACATCACCGCGCGGACGCAAAGCGTCTATCGGCAGACGGAGAAGACTTTGCAGCTGGAGATGCGCGACAAGGAGCGGAAGGACATGCCGGCGATGCGGATGAATAAATTGGCGTACTGATTGGATTTTTCAACACAAAGGCACAAAGGACACAGCGCGGTCGAGCCGCAACCAATACTCTAAGGAAAGCAGGAAGACAGGAAAAGAAAAGAACAGAAGAGGTGAAGTTTTAACCAGATTCGTCAACCAAAAGGAGGACAAAGGCATGGCAACGGACCCAAGGAAACGGCAGAAGAAACTGGCACGCCTTGCTGCGAAACGGAAGGAGAAGAGGCACGAACATGTCAGGGAACAGCAGGCCGGGATTGCGGGGCAGATGGCGGCGGCGGCGCGGTACCCGATTCTGCATTGCTGGGTCATGGAGAACCTGTGGAGCAACGGCATGGGGCAGGTGCTGCTCAGCCGGGAACTGCCGGGCGGCAGAGTGGCGGTAAGCGTATTTCTCGTGGATCGTTACTGCCTGGGTGTCAAGAACGCCTTTGCGGTTGTAGTGGGCCGCTTTAGCTATGACAGCAAGTTCACGCGCGAAACGCGGTCACAGTTCGCGACGGAAGATTTCCCGCCCGCCGCGGCCCGCAAGCTGGTCGAGGGCGCGGTCGCCTATGCCCAGAACCTCGGTTTCCCTCCTCATGCGGACTACCACAAGGCGAAACTGATTTTCGGCGACATCGACGCCGGCGAGTGCTTGCAAGAATTTGAGTTCGGCAAGGACGGCCAACCGATCTTCATCGCCGGACCTCACGATGGCCCACAGCGGTGCAAGACGATTATTGCACAGCTCGAGCGGAAATTGGGTGAGGACGATTTTCACTATCTCATACCTGTGTCCGGCGCCGAGGAGATCGCCGCCTTGGCGGAAGGTCTTCCCGGCGAGGCTCGACCGATCGGTCCGGATGAGACGGGCGAGATCAGGGAATGGCTGGATGACATTGATGATGATGAGGAGTGACTTTCCAATTTATCGCAGAGGACGCAGAGGACGCAGAGAAATCACGGAGAGGATAGAGGATGGAGGATGGAGGATGGATAGGTCGATTCTCGATCCTCCATCCTCCATCCTCTTTTCTGTTTCACCTCTGCGTACTCTGCGGTGAATTTGGGTAAGCGGCGCACTTCCGGGTCGCCTTGTCTCGGGATGATTCTTTCTAACTGTCGTTGACCCCCCTGCCCGCTTGCCGTATATCGCGCACGCCCGAATTAGCGCAAACGCCGTGCAGGATGCACATGCCGTCACGAAAATGGATGGTCCGAGGTCTGGTTTTCTCTGTTGTCGTCTGCGTGGCAGGAGCGGGCTTGCTCTACCAGCGCTGGACCAATCCGGCCGCCGTGCGCCGGCAGGTCCTCGAACACCTCAATAAACATTTCGTCGGAGCGAACGTGACCATTGAGTCGGCCCACATGCGCCTGTTCGGCGGCATCGCCGTCCGCGAGCTGCGCATGAGCCGGCGCGATGACACGGACCACACCGATTTTGCTTACATTCCCAACGCGGTGATCTACCACGACAAGGAAAAGATGCTTGACGGCGAGCTGAACATCCGCAAGATCGAGTTGTACAAGCCGCGCATTCGTGTCACGCGCTTTCGGGACGGGAGCTGGAACCTAGCGGGCGTCCTCGGGCCGGTCGATCTCAACAGGTCGATTCCAACCATCGTCATTCAACAGGGGACGATCATCGTGGAAGACCGGCAAGCGGCCATCGGCACGCCGCCGGTCGAGATCAAGGACGTCGACCTGACAGTAGTCAACGATCCGCGCCCGACTCTGGTTTTCCATGGAACGGGCAAGCCGGAGACCGGAGGGACCATCCAGGTCAGCGGCAAGTTGCAGCGAAAATCGGCAGACACCGCCGTAACCTTGGAAGCGCTCGACATCCCGGTGGGGCCGGCAACGGTGCAGAGATTGGCCGGCCACTGTCCGGAACTGGCCGAGCATGCCCGGCAACTGGATGGCGCCGGCAAGCTGAAAAAGCTGAAGGCCGAACTGAGCTATCATCCGGGCAACGCGCAGCCGTGGAACCATGACGTGCAGTTGCAGCTCACATTGGACAAGCTCAATCATGCCCGCCTGCCCATGCCGCTCGACCACGTGGAGACTTCGTTTCACCTGGTTAACGGGCAGGTGACATTCGGCGAAGTCAAGGCCAAGTCCGGCCCCGTGTTGCTGGAAGTGAAGGTCAGAGACCTGACGCCGCGCCTTGGGCCTGAACGTCTGTCCGGAAAGCCCTTCGCCCCCGCTTCGGGGGAGAGGGGTTGGGGTGAGGGGGCAGGGATTCCAAATAGACCCCCTCACCCCCAACCCCTCTCCCCGGAGTACCGGGGCAGGGGAGCCTTCCCTGACAGTCTCTGAATGCCAATCCGGCATCTGCAAGCCGGATAGCCAATCCGAAATCTGTAAGCCGGATTGCCAATCTGGCCTACCTTGCGAGTCGCTCGAGGGGCTGGTCAAGCAACTCGACTTGAAAATCGAACACCTGCCGGTCACGCCGGAACTCTTCACCCGGCTGCCGGAGTCGTTGCAGCACATCCAGAGGGATTTCAATCCAACAGGTTCGGTGAGCGTGACGTATTCATTCCACAATGAGTCCGCCGGGCAGTGGCATCGGCACTTCACCGTCGTTCCGGAGCCGGAACAGTCATCCGCCTCCTTCAACGAGTTTCCGTACAAGCTTGAACATCTCAAGGGCATCGTCGAAGAGGATTCGAGCAGCACGCAGGAACCCGTCATCAAGGTGGATCTCGTCGGTTATGCCGGCACGCAACCAATCTATATCCGCGGCCAGGTGAAGGGCGACAAGCCCTACACAACCGTGGCGCTCGACGTCTGGGGCGACGATGTGCCGCTGGATGACAAACTGATGGCCGCCCTGCCCGCCAAATATCAGACGCTGGCACGGTCGTTCCGGCCGACGGGCCTGAGCAATTTCAAGGCGTTCATCCGCGGCTCACCGGACAAACACAAGTTCAGCAATCGCTACGTGGTCGCCTTTCATCACGCCACGGTGCGCTACGATGTCTTTCCATATCCGCTGGAGGATGTGACCGGTGTTCTCGATATTCAGCCGGACCACTGGGAATTCCGCGATTTTCGCGGCACGCACAAGGGCTGCGAGTTCCGGACGCAGGGCCATTCGCGCCCGGAACCGGCGGCGACCATGTCTCCATCGGCATCCGCGGCACCAACGTCCTGCTCGACGCGGAGCTGGAGCAAGCTCTCACGCCGGAGCTGCAAAAGGTCTGGAAGATATTCACCCCCGCCGGCCGCATCGACTTTGAAGGAACAGTGGAGTGTCCACCCAGCAGCACAGGCAGCCTGGCTGTGCCCTCGCTCGCAGGCAGGATGCCTGTGCCACCTGGCGGCACGTTGGCAACGTGCCCCGCGCCCGACATCGACCTGACCGTCTACCCGCGTGATTGCAGCATCCGGCCCGACTTCTTCAAATGGACCATCGAGGGGCTGAGCGGCAAGGTTCGCTACGCCAAGAACTGGATCACGCTGGAGAAGCTCCGTGCCCGCCACGGCGACTCGGTCATGGGGCTGGAAGACGGCACGGTCTATTGCAAGCCGGGCGGCGGTGTCTGGGTGGAGCTGATCGACCTGTGGGGCAATCCGATCCGGCCGGATGAGGAGTTAATCCGTGCTCTGCCCGCCGGCTTGCAGAAAGGCTGCCGGGTGTTGCAGATCAAGGACCCAGTCACGTTCAAGACGGCGCTGGTCATTGATGCCGCCGCCGAGGCCGGCCAGCTCCCCGTGCTGTACTGGGACGGCTGGGTCGGGCTGAACGATGCCAGCGTGCAGGCGGGCATTCCAATCCAGCACATCACGGGCCAGATCGCCTGCCGGGGCCGGTACAACGGCCAGCAACTGGACGGCATCGCCGGCAACCTATTGCTCAAGGAGGCGAGCATCTTAAATCAGCCGCTACGTGACATTCACAGTCAGATCGAGGTCACGAAGGACGCTCCGGAGATCCTGCGCCTACCTGGCCTGCATGCTAATTTCTTCGGCGGCGACGTGTACGGCCCAGTGCGCATCGAATTTGGGCCGACGGTGCGTTACGAGCTGAGGCTGACCGCCTCGCAGATCAAGCTGGAAGAGTTCGGCCGGCACAACTTCGACGGCCGAGTGCGGATGAGCGGTGAAGCGGCGGCGGCCATTCATCTCGTGGGCGAGGGCGGGGACATTCACGGCCTGCAAGGCAACGGCACCGTGGACGTGCCCAACGGCAAGATGTACAACCTGCCGGTCCTGCTCGATCTCATCAAGGTTTTGGGCTTACGGCCGCCGGACCGCACGGCATTCGAGGAAGCGCACGCCCAGTTCAGCATCCAGGGGCCACGGGCGAAGGTGACGCAGCTTGACCTGATCGGCAACGCCATCAGCCTGCGCGGCACGGGCGAGCTAAACCTGGACGGCAGCGATCTGAACCTGGATTTTCACGTGGACTGGGCCAGGGCGGCGCAGATACTGCCGCCTCGCTTCGTGAAGTATCCGCAGGAACTGAGCAATCAACTGCTGAAGCTGGAGATGCGCGGCCAGGTCGGCAACGTCAAGGTCACCAAGGTGCCGGTGCCGCTGGTGATGGACCCGGTGAAGAGGCTGTTGAAGGGAGCGGAGCGGTAGGGCGGATTTCTTCACCACGCTTCTCTTGAACCGTGCCGGTTTTGCCGGTAAAAAAGGGCCTGGCGGCATCGGCATTTTGACGCATGTTCAAATCATCACACATCTTATAACGCCGCACCGGGTGCCGGTTTGCAAAAGTACCGGCAAAGGATGGGTAATGTCCTAATTGAGGGCTAATAGGCCCGATGAGCATCTAATTCCACGAATCGGGAACTGGTCAGCCGCTCAGCCTTCGGGCATGTTGGGTTCCTTTTCCAGCTCGATGGTCTTGCCGTGAATCACGCCACGCATGATGGGCATGGAGCACTTCGTTGGCGGGTGGTAGAATACACCGAGAATGCGAGGTACTCATGACCGACTATGACAGTCCGTGGAAAGAGGCGCTCGACTGCTATTTTGAAGTGTTCATGGCCTTTTGCTTTCCCCAGGCCCATGCCGAGATCGACTGGTCGCGCGGCTACGAATTCCTGGACAAGGAGCTACAACAGATCGTCCGCGATGCCGAGTTGGGCCGGCGGCTGGTGGACAAGCTGGTCAAGGTCTGGCGGCTCAATGGTCAGGAAGAATGGCTATTGATCCACACCGAGATCCAAGGCCAGGAAGAGGCCGCCTTCCCTCTGCGCATGTTCGTCTACAACTACCGCCTGTTCGACCGTTATAATCGGACAGTGGTGAGTCTGGCCGTGCTGGCCGATGACCGGCCTGACTGGCGGCCAAACCGCTTCAGCTCCAGCCAGTGGGGTTGCAGTCTGGCTTTCGAGTTCCCGGTGGTCAAGTTGCTGGACTACGCAGCAAATTGGCAAGCACTGGAGACGAACCCGAACCCCTTCGCCACGGTGGTGCTGGCGCATTTGAAGACGCTGGAGACGCGGCGCAATCCGGAGGAACGACGCGCGTGGAAGCTGCGGCTGGCCAAGGGGCTGTACGAGCGCGGTGTGCAGCGCGAGGATGCTCTCCAGCTATTGCGATTTGTCGAGTGGATGATGGACTTGCCAAAGGAGCTGGAAGAACAATTTCGGGAAGAACTGTACCAGTATGAAAAGGAGAAACGTATGCCTTACGTCACGAGCTTTGAGCAGATTGGAATCGAGAAAGGCATGCAGCAGGGCATGCAGCAGGGCATGCAGCAGGGCATGCAGCAGGGCATGCACCGTGGCCTGCTCAAGGGTATCGAGCCGCTACTGGAAATGAAGTTCGGCGCCGCCGGTCTGCAACTGATGTCGGAAATTCGCCAAATCGAGAACGTCGAAATACTCGATTCACTTATCCAGGCGATCAAGACAGCAGACACCCCCAACGATCTACGGCGCATCTGGACACCGTGAGCACAAGACTCGGCAGAAATCACCGCACGCACACCACGCGAAAGCCGAGGCTGTTAGTGCGGTCCGAAGGCGAGTCTCTGCTGCTCGGCCTTCGGGCATGTTCGGTTTCTTTTCCAACTCGATGGGCTTGCCGGGAATCAGGCCACGCATGGTTGGCATGGATGTCCCCAAGCCCGGCCCAAGGCCGCGCACCGTTGTTTCTATTTCGTTTGCCTGCTAAAATTGATTTTGGAAATGATGAAAGAGACTATCATGGCTAGCCAACTTTCCGAAACTTTTGAACCAGTTGCCCCGACAGAGGCAGAAGCCAACCTGGCCAGAGAATCCAGCCGCCGACTGGCCCACTGCCAAGGGGCGAGGAACGGATTGCGCTTATAGATCGTTGAGGATGGAGACTCCGGCGAGACCTTCGCCATACCTGACTCAGCCTTCAGGCTTTTGGTTCACCGGCCAGGATCTCGGCGCTGGGCTTGAGCCGTGGCGCTTACTCAGGATAGAATTGCTGACAGGCAGGTGGAACTATCACAGCCAGTAGGAGGATGCCTGCCATGCCTCGGCTCGAAGATCCGGTGTCTCTGGCTCGGTACCGGAGTGCATTGGCAAACTGGCGAATCACCGGCTATGTCGATTGGAAGGAAACTGCACGGACATGGGTGCGCAACCAACTCGGCGAGCACGAGCCACGGCAGATCGCCCGTTTGATGTTCGAGCATGTGGAAGCTGGCGGGGAAATCGATCAGGTGCCCGAACGGCGGCCGGAATGGAATGACCGGCCCTTTCATTACGATCTGCGGATCTCCGTTGCCGGCCGGCTTCTTTACATCGAAACGATTCTGCTGGACGACGACCCTGACGATCCGGTCATTCGCGTGGTGAGCATTCATGATGTTTGAAACCATCTCGAAGTCTCCTGGTCCGCAACCCGCGGGAAAACCTTTCCCACGCTGGTGTGATAGCTGTCGCAAGAATACGGTTTGGCCGGTCCAGTTCCCTTTTTGCAGCCAGATTCGCCACGACGGCGTGCTGCATTCAGTTGACACACCCGAGCTGGTTGTGCCGCGCTGCCAGGAGTGTGGCGAGCTGTACTTTGACAACCACGCCGAGGAACAAGTCAGCAGCGCCTTCGCGCCCAGCTCCACCTTTTGCTGCCACAGGAGATCAGTGCGAACCGCGTCGGGCTCGGCTTGACTGTGCCGCAACTCGCGGCCCGCCTCGGCGTCGCTACGGACCTGCTCGTCAACTGGGAAGAAGGACTGCAGTTTCAGTCGCGCGCTCACGACAATTTGCTGCGCGTTCTTCGCTTTGCCGGAACTGCGTGCTGCCCTCCGAGCCGAGGGGCCCAATCCGGCGTTTGGCAGCGTGGTTGGCGCTTCCATCACGTCCTAAAATTCGTACCTGACCTTCACCCCAACATGCCAAGTCGTGCCGCGATCTCCAGCTGCGGATTGCCAAGCACTTGTTCCTGGCTACGAGGCCGCTGACCAACTTCTGCGGTTTCACAGTCTACTTAGCTTTCCAACTCGATGGTCTTGCCGTGAATCAGGTCACGCATGGCCGGCATGAGTCATGTTTCTTCCCTGACAGCGATTGTTCTCCGGAGAAAGATGGGGCAAAGCGAGAGCGAGCGTAGCGGCGGCGGGGCCAGAAGCGGTTGTTTGAGTCAAGGAACTCAGTCTCGACGGAACAGATACTACAGGCTAGATTAGAAGAATGAGCGAAACTGTGCTTACGATCGAGGATGCGGCGCGTTGTCTTCCTGAACTCGTGGAGTGGGTGCATTCCCGTGGCGAGGCCGCGCTGCTGATGAAGGCCGGGCGGCCAGTCGCGCGGCTCGTTCCTGCACGTGGCTCCGGGCAGGTGGACGAACTGATCGCCTTTTTGCGCCAGTGGCGTGTCGAGCATCCGGAGCCGGATGAACAACTCGCGGAAGCAATCGAGGAAAGCCGGCGCGGGGTGTATCCGCCGCACGATCCCTGGCAATGATTTTGGAATGTTCCTGGCCCCGACCCCTGACCCCGGCCCCCCGACAGAAAGAGAGGCAGCCGATGACAGTGACGGTTGACTTACCAAAGGAGCTGGAGAAGACCATTCGGCAACATGCCGCCCGGAGTGGTCAGGATGTGAGTGCATTCGTTCTCCAAGCGGTCCACGAGAAAATCATCAGGGCCCGGACCTTCGATGAAATTTGCGCTCCTTTCGCCAAGGTCGTGGCAGCGAGCGGAATGACGGACGAGGAATTCGACAGTTTCTTTGAGGAAGTCCGCGAAGAGGTCTGGCAAGAGAAGCAGACCAAGGACCAATGAAGCCGCGCGTGGTGTTTGACTGTATGGTCTTCCTGCAAAGCGCGGGCCGGCCTGCTGGACCAGCCCGTGCCTGCTTCCGCCTTGTCGATGAAGATCAGGTAACCCTTTGCGTTAGCCCGGAAATCCTCGGCGAGGTCCGCGACGTGCTGACACGCCCCAAGACGCAACGCAAGTTTCCCATGTTGTCGCCAGATTGGGTCGAAACCTTCGTGCGAAACGCCGAGACCAAGGCAGTCGTGCTCATTGATGTTCCAATGATCTTCAATTTGAAACGCGATCCGAAGGATGAGCCATATCTCAACCTGGCCCTTGCCGCCGGGGCGCGGTATCTGGTGACCAGAGACCACGATCTTCTTGACTTGATGAACGACGAAGACTTCCGCAGGCGTTATCCTGACCTGATCATCCTCGATCCCGCAGCCTTTCTGCGGGACCTAACACAGGAAGGTCAACTGAAGCAGGCGACGGAGCCAGAGTTGCCCGCAAACCCGCAAAGCACGCCAGGGCAGGAACCCGCCGCGATGCCTGAAACCCGAAAGACAGGGGACGAGGTTTGAGGAGTGGGACAGGGGACACGCACGATCTTGGCTCGGAGATACGGAATGTCCCATTATCTCACCTGTTTCATGGCAGTGATGTTGGCGAATCGCGCGTAGAGATGTCAAGGGCACCAGTAGGTTCTCAGGGATTTCGCTCCCCCTGGGCTGCATTCAAGAGTCGAAGCGCTTTCTCGCGGCGAGCCCTGAGATGGGTTCCACGTCAACGGTGGCTTCTTGGCCATCGGGCATGTTCGGTTCCTTTTCCAGCTCGATTGCTTTGCCGTGAATCACGCCACGCATGGCCGGCACGGGGCACCTCGCTTTCAGAATGATTGGCCCTCACTTGTCTTTCTGCTCGGCCAGTTTCTTGGCTGCCCATTCTCTGATCTCAGGATTCTCCGATATCAGCGCCTTCACCAACGCTTTGGCGGCTCTATCCGGCGCTTGTTTTTTGAGATAGTCCTGCGACATGTTCCTCACGTCGACCTCCCACGATTTCAGTGCGTTTTCATGGGCTTCGGCCACCTTGTCCGGGGCTAGCTTCGCAAGTAACTCCCCCGCAGTTTTCTGATTATGGCTCCACACCCACCAGTTCGTGTCGGTACCAGAGCAGTGGTCCATGCTACGGTCTCTGCCACCTGCGATGATCTCCATCAGTCCAGGCACTGCTGACTGTTTCCCCTATTTGCCAAGGGTCATGGCTGCCGCTGCGCGAACCTTGAACTCCTTGTCGGCCAGAGCCTGTTCCAAAGCTTTTACAGCATCAGATGAAGGCTCTTCTGCTACATCTTTCTTGTCCGGCGTGTCTTTCTTGTCCGGCTTAGGGTCGGCAGTAGTTGGGGATTCTCCCTTGCTGGGCGGCAACTTAACAGGCGCCGCCACGGTTGGAGGAACCACAGGCAGATCTGTCTTCTGTGGCGGAGGCGTTAGCCCGGGCGGCGGTATGGGTGCCGGTGTATTCCCCGGCTTCTCCGGATGAAACACCGTGCCATTCACCTGCACGACCGCGTTGGGATCATCCACCTTGACTTTGATCTTACCGTCTTTAGTGCGAATCCAGATTACTATGCCCAGGATCAACAGCGCCGCCGCGGCGGCCGGAGCAGCGATCCAGAGCCAACGACGGTGACCGGGACGACGAGCGCTGCCTGTCGGCGCCACAGAGACGTCCAAAGGAACATTGAACGAAGTTTGGCTTAACACGGTCGCAACAGCTTGCTTGGGCTCCTGCTTTGGAACGTTTCCCTTTCTCTGTTTCGTGGCAGCCGGCTGGCTCTGCGGTTGCAGATAGGCCAGCAACGCCGTGGCCAGCTCAGACATCGTTGCGTCTCGATCATCGGGCTGCTTGGCCATCGCCTTGCGGCAGATTGCGTCCAGCTTAGGGTCAAGGTCGGGCCGGTGCGTCGAGGGCGGCTCGGGTTCCTGGGTGAGGACCTGCCCAACCACCTCCAATCCTGGCCCGTCGAACGGCAGCCGGCCGGTCAGGAGCTCGTAGAGGATCACGCCGAGGCTGTAGATGTCGGAGCGCGGCCCCATTGCCTGCGTGTCGCCTTTGACCTGTTCGGGGGGCATGTAGGCGGGCGTACCGAGCAAGTCGCCGTTCCTGGTTAGTTGCGCATCAATCGTGCTGCTGCGGCGGGCCAGGCCGAAATCCATGATCACCGGCTCGTTGCGCTGGTTCATCATGATGTTGGCAGGCTTCAGGTCGCGGTGGATGACTTTGTGCTGGTGCGCCTCCTCCAGGGCCAGGGCCAGTTTTCGCACCACGGCCGCCACCTGCCGCTGCGACGCCGGCTTGTCCTTCTGCACATAGTCGGAGAGGGGCTTGCCTTCGATGTACTCCATCGCCAGGTAGTGGATGCCGTTGACCTGATCGAATTCATGTACCTGGCAGATGTTGGGATGCGACAGGGTAGCAATCGCCCTGGCCTCGCGGGCAAAGCGTTCCAGAATGTCGGGGCCGTCGTTGGAGGTGAAGTGCGGGACCTTCAACGCCACCGGCCGGTCGAGCTTGGTGTCATGAGCCAGGTAGACGGTGCCCATGCCGCCCTGGCCCAGCCTGGAGAAGATCGGGCGAGACCGTGTTGCGCGTGCCGAGTTCCGGGAAGCCCTTGAGGTACGACTCGACCGTGACCCGCTGGCCGGTCTGCCAGCGCTTTTCCAGGTCGATTTTGATCATCTCGATCAGTGCGGGCAGGCGCAGCGGGCTGTTCTTCGCCAGTTTTTTCATCTCGACAGCAAGCCGGTTCTTGTCCCAGGCCGTGTCGAATTCCATCAACAAGGCTTCCAGTTGTTCGCGGTGTTCGTTGGCGAGTTGGACAAGGATCGCGTTGGCAGCAGCCATGTGAGCCTCCGGGGAGTCAGGTTAAATCCAGATTTCTCACCACAAAGGCACAAAGAGCACAAAGAACCATTAGTAGTATTCTTTCTTCTTGGTGTCCTTTGTGCCTTTGTGGTGAAACATTCGGCCTAAGATGCAGGACTTTCAACATGGAGTATCTTTTCATATCCTATGAGTCGGTAATGGATTACATCCCAATTTCCTTTTTGCTGCGAGGCAAGGATGCGTCTCCCTCCCACTCCCAAAAAGCCCGATCCTCTGGAACGGTTGTTGGCCCAACCCGCTTTCGACACCCTGCCCGTTTCCATTGTGCAACACTGTCAGGCCGTGCCCTTGGGGGTTCTGATCCGAGGTACACTCGAATGGTTGCTCGACGAACCCACGTTGCAGCAGCTTTTCGCAGAACATGCGCCTGAGCAATACACCCGCGAACTGACCATCACCGCCCTGGTCGGCCTGCTTATTCAAGTGTCTGCCGGACTGCGGCGTTCGGTGTTTGCGGCCTACAAGGCCGATCAGTCCGCCGAACGCGCCTACGATCACAACCAGTTACCAGGCGGTTTATACCAAGCTCGGGCGCATCAATCTCGCGGCCACCGAGGCCCTGGTGCGCTGCAGTGCCGAACGCCTGGGTGGACTGCTGGAAGACGTGCCACCTGCCACGTATCCAGCCATTCCGGGCTATCGGTTGCGTGTCCTCGACGGCAATGTCCTGGCCGGCACCGATCACCGTCTCAAGCCGTTGCGGGAGTGGCTGAATGCCTGCTTGCCGGGCAAATCGCTGGTCGTGTACGAACCGGCTCAAGGACTGGTTACCGACTTGGTGCTGTGCGAAGACGCCTATACTCAGGAACGAGCCTTGGTGACGCAGGTCTTGCCCCGCCTCCAGGCCAACGACTTGGTGGTGGCCGACCGCAACTTTTGCACGACGCGCTTCGTCTGGGGCGTGGCGGCCAGGTGCGCCTTCTTTATCGTGCGTCAACACAGCACAAACCTGCCCTGGCGAGCGCTCGG
Organism: uncultured Gemmataceae bacterium; assembly: GCA_963804745.1. GTDB lineage: Bacteria > Planctomycetota > Planctomycetia > Gemmatales > Gemmataceae > CAWDRY01. The sequence goes on along the minus strand of CAWDRY010000036.1, from coordinate 176,872 downwards.
TAAACTGCAAAAAAGCGGCCAGACCAAAACAGGAACGGTGTACGAACAGCTGATCGCCGTCACCAATCCGGACACGGGGGCCGTAATGCACCTGCGTCGCATCGAACTGCGGTTGTTCCAGAAGACCCGCGACGGCGAGCGTACCATCGTGGTGCTGACCAACCTGCCCAACAAGGTCCCGGCCGCACAGATTACCGAAGTCTATCACGGGCGTTGGACCATCGAGAAGCAATTCCATTTTCTGACCGAGTTGTTGCATTGCGAGGTCAAGGGGTTGGGCAAGCCGCGGGCGGCGTTGTTCATGTTCGCCATGGCGTTGGTGGCCAGCAATGCGTTGGCTGTGGTACGTGGAACGATTCGCGCGGTTCACGGCCAAGAAGCAGAAGCCAATCTGTCGGGCTACTACCTGGCCGACGAAATGGCCCATGACTACCGCACACTGCTGAAATACCTGCCCCCAGAGCAATGGCTGGGCTGGCGGAGCTTGAAAGCCAAGGACCTGCGCCGGTTGCTGCTGGCCATCGCTCGCCACGTCAACATGAAGGCCCTGACGAAAAGCAAACGCGGCCCGAAGAAGCCGCCAGCGAAGAAGCCGGTCTATGACAAGAAACATAAACATCGCTCAACAGCCCGCCTGCTGGAAGAGGCGGAAAACACATGTTGAAAGCCCTGGGCCTAAGATGCCACAGCTATCATTGCGTTGGGCAGGTGATTTGTCACATGTTTTTTCAAAAAATTTTCAAGTACCCTTCATCGTGCCGTCCAGTCGTTGCTGAAGCAGGTGCAGGACTCGGTAGACCGTCTGGCGGGAAACGCTCAGTTTGGGAGCGATTTCCGCCACGGATTGTCCCTGGAGGCGCATCTCCAGTACCTGGCAGCACATTGCAGGGAGACCGCGCACAGTCGCCTCGATTTGGTCCACCAGCGCGGCAGCTTCCGCCGGACCGGGTTCCTGCGTAACCGCTTCGTGCAACCAGTCATCGGCGCCGGGAGTCTCGGCCCGGACGTTGCGCATCTCGGCAGTGTGATGGCGGCCCTTTTCGTGCGCTTTCACGAGCGTGATCTTCACCAGCAATCGCCAGAGCTGGTTGGTGCTGTCGATGCGGAATTCGCCCAGGGCGCTGCGGCGGAAGAAGGTCCGGAAGACGGATTGCACAACGTCCTCGCCGTTCCTCGCGGCCTTTTACTCTGCGGCTGAGGTGCTGTTCGGCCAAGCGGGTCAGCTGATCGGCATAGCAGGCAAAGAGTTCCTCCGCCGCCTGGGGATCACCTTCGCGCAGGCGCTTGAGCAACTCGGTGCGTATCTCGGATCGCTCCATAGTCAATCGATGCGGAACACGCGGAAAAAGACGGAGCGGAGGGGGTGGGATTCGAACCCACGCTGACTTACGCCAGGCCGGTTTTCAAGACCGGTGCATCAACGCCACAACCTCTTGCCAATTCCCACCTACCGGAAGATACTCCCAACGTCTCGGCGTCTTGCTTGGCGCTTTTGAACCGGAAATCGCCGGACTTGGCGCTCCTGGTCGAGCGATGGGATACCCTGCCGGAAGTGGTCAGAGCGGGTATCGTCGCGATGGTCAAGGCGACCCTGAAAGATGTGCCAGCGGAGCAATAATGCAGAGAGACCGGCGAGAGGCCCGAAGGAAGGCCGGCTCACCACCGGGGACTGAAAGAGAGGAAGTTGACCCATGCCCTTTTCTGACGCCGATCGCGCCCGCGACTACCAGCGCGAATACCGCCGGACTGCGCCGGGCCGGCGACGATTGTACAACCCCATGTACAACCCCGGTTCCCCTGCCTTTTCGTCTGCAAACGGCTGCCGACGTGCTGGCCTTGCTGGGAGAACAAGTCGAGGCCGTCCGCGGGGAGCAAGAGGCCGGGACACTGGAGAAGGCCCGGACCGTTGGCTACCTGGCCGGCATCGCATTGCGGGCCATTGAAGCCGGCAATCTGGCCGCCAGACTGGAAGCGCTGGAAGCGGTCTTGAAACTGCGGAACGGAGATGGGAAGCGATGAACAGTAATGGCCTGGCCAAAATGTACGACCGCCTGACCCGATGGGAGCGTGTCAGTTTGATCCTGGGAGCAGAATTTCGCGGCGACGAAGCGGAACGGCAACGGTTGCACAACAGCGCACCGCTACTTGACTACCGCATGCCCGATTACATGCTCGGCAGCCTATTCCTGCACATTCTGGCATCGGTCTACGTCACGGAGCAGTTGGAAAACGTTGCGGGTTACTGGCATGCTACATGGTGGTTTTGCAATCGCGACGATGAAGATACCGATGCCGAAACCTGGCGCTACATGGCGGACCTTCACGCCTACATGTTTACCGTCAATGCTGAAGCCTGGCGTTGGTTCTGCGCCGAAGAGAATATCGCCGCCGCCGCTCTCACGGCAGGCAATGGCGAGAGCTGGATGTGGATGTTGAAGCACGCCGAAGAGCGCATGCCTACCGTGGCGCCGACCCGCGACGAAATAGCTTCTTGCCTGCGCAGCCACGGGTTTGATGATCCGCATCCCGTGACAGCCGATTCATTGCTGGCGAGATGGCGGAACACGCTCAATCAAATGGGCGGGCGGAATGCACGGCCGAGCGGAACAGGAGAGTACGCATCATGAACACCAACGGCCTGGCCCGACATTACGACAAATTGACGCCACGGGAACGGTTTCCGCTGATCGTAGCCGCAACGGCCCGTGACGATAAACAGGAATGCGACCGGCTGATAGATTCGGCCCCGAAGATCGGCTGGCGGTTGCCCGACTATTACGGCCTGGGGGATGCGCTGCAAGACCTGGGGTTAGTCTTTATGCTCGAACTCCTAAACCTTGTCGCCCAATACTGGCACGCTGACGGGGTTCTGGAAAGTTACGCACTATCCCCAAAAACCAAAAAGGACAAAACCCTGGAAGATCGGCTTCACGGCATGCTGAAATTGCTGGCCTACTTGTTTGTCGTCAATCTGGACGCCTGGAAGCAATTGCTGACTGAGTTGCAAATGGCCCCCGACTTTCTTTTCATGGGCATGCCGGGACATGACGCCCTAAGACGGTTTGAACCGCTTGCAAGGATCATGGCCTTCACCAAGGAAGAGGCCGCCGCCTACCTGAACAAGACCCGGCGGAACAAGAGCGGGAAAACAAAAGCGGAAACCGGCGGGGAAGTGGTAGAAGTGGTGCCGATCACTGTTGAAAGCGAAATTGCTGATATGCGAAAGTTTCTCAGTGATCGGGAAGCAAAGTGGAGTTGACGGAGCAGACCTGTCCGGCCTGATTGCCGGGACAGAGGATTTTCGCCATGTTGTTCTTGCTCGCAAGGCAAAACCAGAAAACCGATGAATCGCGGTGATTTCCCTTTTGCCCCCTCCCTGCCCGTTGCCGCCGAATATCGCTAGAACTTGCTCTGGAGTCCGGCGCCGGGCCGGGCGTAGTATGTTCATGCGCCCAGAGAAACAGGAGACCGAAACGAAGGAGGACCGTGGCCGACAATCAGCCACGGTGACAACCTGAACGACGCGCGAGCGTCCGAACCGCTTCTTCACAAACTATCAGCCTGAGCCATTCGGCTCTGGAAGCATGCACAGTAGCGGACCTTGGACCGCGCTCCCGAAAGGGAGCGCCGGCCGGGTTCCGTTCTGTGCTGCCCTCTGATAGGGGCGTGAAGAGCGGGCTTGGTTTGGCGCTCCTCTTTTTTTCGGCAGCGATGGACGCGAGCAACCCCGCTCCTGAAACAATTCTGTGTGATTCCGTCGATGCCTTAACCAGCTTCGAGCCAGACGCGGCCCGCGCGCCCACCACCTTCCTCAATCGGGGAGGGGCGTGACTATGCCGACGCTGGACTGGATTGGCAAGAAGGCGGTCCTCACGCATCACCGGGACGTTCCGTACCGGCTGCTCAAGTGCGACTCGGCCCTTTCCGTCGGCGAAGCCGGCAACGGCAACCTGCTGGTGCAGGGTGACAATCTGCTGGCCCTGAAAGCACTCTTGCCTTACTATGCCGGGCAGGTGAAGTGCATCTACATCGACCCGCCTTACAACACCGGCAACGAGAACTGGACCTATAACGACGCAGTGAACAGCCCGGAAATCCGCCGCTGGATCGACCATGTTGTCGGGAAGGAAGCGGAAGACCTATCACGGCACGACAAGTGGCTTTGCATGATGTTTCCACGGCTCGCCTTGCTCAAGGAATTCCTCTCAGAAGACGGCGCGATCTTCATCAGTATCGACGATGCGGAAGTTCACCACCTTTTGATGCTTCTCGACGAAGTTTTTGGTCCGCGAAATCACGTCTTCACGGTCATTTGGCAACACAGTGTCCAGCCGAAAGGTTATTCCGGCAAGATTTCAGTGCATCACAATTTCGTGATTTGTTTTCAAAAGTCTGACGCATTCGTTCTTCGCGACATGCCGCGCCGTGTCGAGCATAACGTACACTACTCGAATCCCGACAACGACCCTAACGGGCCTTGGCGACCCGGCGACGTAAGAAATTCGTTGTACAGACCGAATCTCATTTATGATCTGGTTACGCCGTCCGGGAAGGTCATTAAGCCACCTCCAAAAGGTTGGCGATGGTCGAAAGACACCATGCAAGCCAAGATCTCCACTGGGGAAATCGTATTCCGCGACAACGAAACCAAGATTCTGAGGAAGATATACCTCAACGTTCAGCAAGGACGTGCGCCTGAGTCAATTTGGTTCGGGGAAGATGTTGGCACAACACGTCAAGCTAACCAGGAGCTGAAGGCGATCTTCGGCGGCAGTCCGCCGTTTGATACACCCAAGCCTGTCGGCCTAGTGCGTCGCATTCTGGAAATTGCCGCAGACAAGGATTCGGTGATTCTCGATTCGTTCGCCGGGAGTGGCACGACTGGCCATGCAGTGCTGGCCTTGAATCAAACTGATGGAGGCAGTCGGCGCTTTCTCTTGGTTGAGATGGACGAAAATATTTGCCAAAAGGTGACAGCCCTACGTTTGACGCGCGTCGTTGAAGGCTACAGCAAGACGGCGGGACTCGGAACCGGGTTTCGTTACTGCAAGCTCGCCGAACCCCTTTTCGACGCTGCCGGTCAGATTCGAGGAGAAGTAACTTTCGCCGACTTGGCAGCCCATGTCTACTTCACCGAAACCGGGGAGCCGATTCCGAGACGGACCAACGGGAAGTCACCGCTGCTCGGTATCTGCCGGGGAGCGGCGTACTACCTGCTGTTCAACGGCATCCGTGGTGATAAGCGGCCAAACGGCGGAAATGTGCTTACTGCCGCTGTCCTTGCCGAACTACCCCTACATGACGGCCCGCGCGTCATCTATGGCGAAGGCTGCCGCATCGGGCCGGCGCGATTGCAGCGCGAAAACATCATCTTCAAGCAGGTTCCTTACGAAGTGAAGGTGAGCTAATGGCGTTCAAACTCAAGAACTACCTGGAAGGCTGCCTGACGGACTTGAAAGCCTATCTCAAACGGACCCGCGAGTTTGACGATGCTAAGCGAGCTTTCGATGAAGAACTGGAACGTCGCCGCGACCAGCCAGAACGTCGCCGCTATCGCCCCGTCCCTCAACTCGAAGGTTTGCCGTATGTTTGCATCCGCGTACCCACCGGCGGCGGCAAGACCGCTCTGGCAGCCTACGCCGTGGGAGTGACTGCAAAGGATTTCTTGCTTACGGAGCGCTGCGTTGTGCTGTGGCTGGCCCCCACCAATGCCATTGTCGAACAGACGCTGGCGGCCCTGCGGAACCGCCAGCACCCCTACCGACTTGCCCTTGATGCCGCGTTTGGCGGCAGCGTCACCGTCCTGGCCCTGGCCGAGGCTCTCTACCTGCAACGCGGCGTGCTTGATTCCGACACGGTGGTAATCGTCTCGACGATGCCGGCCCTGCGCATCGAGAACACCGAAGGCCGCAAGGTCTATGAAACCAATGGTGCCCTGCAACATCATTTCAGTGGCCTGACCGAAGCACAACTCGCCCAGCTTGACAAGAGCGAGGGCGGGGCCGGGGTTGTGGCATATTCCCTGGCGAACGTGTTGCGGCTGCGCCGGCCCGTGGCCATCGTTGACGAAGCCCACAACGCCCGGACCCTGCTTTCATTCGACACGCTGGCTCGGTTCAACCCGTCGTGCATCCTGGAGTTCACCGCGACACCCGCTCATGGGAAGGAAGGCAGTAACGTCTTGACGCATGTAGGCGCAGCCGAGCTGAAAGCCGAGCACATGCTCAAGCTGCCAGTCTACTTGACAATCAGGCCGAACTGGAAGGAGGCTGTCCAGGCAGCCATCGCCAAGCAAACGGAACTGGAACTGCTGGCCAAGGAAGAAGAGCGGGCAACAGGCGAATACATCCGACCTATCGTGCTGTTTCAGGCCCAACCCAAGAGCAAGCTGGAGGAGACAATCACGGTTGAGCGGTTGAAGGAATGCCTACTGAACGAATTCAGCATCAAGGCGGAAGAGATTGCGATTGCCACCGGAGAAACGCCAGGACTGGAAGACGTGGGCGACGTTATGGGCCGGGACTGCGCAATTCGATACATCCTGACGGTTGCCGCACTCCGGGAAGGCTGGGACTGCTCTTTCGCCTATGTCCTCTGTAGTGTGACAAACCTTTCCAGCAAGACCGCCGTGGAACAGATACTTGGCCGCGTGCTGCGGATGCCTAATCAGCGACCAAAGCAGCATGGGGAACTGAACCATGCTTACGCTTTCGCCACTTCGCTCTCGTTCCATGAAGCGGCCAGGAATTTGACCGATGCCATAGTTGATGCTGGCTTTCAGAAATTCGAGGCAAAAGGGCTAGTAGTGCCTGACCCGGCACTCTCCTTCGAGACGCTTCTGCCGTTAACGGTTCAGGAAAGCGTGGCCTTCCCCCCACGTCTGGAAGCCTTGCCGGATGATCTCAAGTCCAGGGTGACCTACGAACCCGGCGAGGCAGTGCTGGTATACGACGGCCCCCCGTTGACCGAGCAGGAGACGCAAGCCCTGCAAGCTTGCTGTCATTCAGAGAGCGACCGCGAGGCCGTAGGTCGCCTGGCGGCCATGAGTCAAGGCAGGAGTCCCTGGCCGGCCGCCAGAGGCGAGAAGTTCTCCATTCCCCGTTTGGTGGTACGCGTCGGTGGTCAACTGGAGCTGTTTGAAGATCAGTTTCGAGAGGTTCCCTGGAGCCTGGCCGAATGCGATGCGCGGCTGGATGAAACCGAATTCCGGCTGGACACTCCGGCCGCGCCGGTAGCCGAGATCGACGTTGACAAGACCGGGATATTCGATGTCCGCTTCGTTGCCGAGTTGCACAAACAGCTTTCGCTGTTCGACCAGCGCGGCCCGGAGACGGAAGCCGAGTTGGCCGTCTGGCTAGATCGGCAGATTTTACACCCGGACGTTACCCAGACCGAAAGCTGCGCATTTCTGCACAGGCTGGTCGAAGCACTAGTCAACGACCGCAAGCTGCCGAAGGCCGATCTCATTGCAGCCCGCTACCGTTTGCGTGATGCGGCCGCCGAGAAGATTGACAAACACCGCCGGACGGCTGTTGCGAGTGCATATCAGCAAGTGCTTTTTGCCGACGCGGAAGCCGTGGAGACCGACCCACAGGTTTGCTTCACTTATCCCCTGGAACAGTACCCAGCGCATCGACTGTATCAAGGCCGGACAAGGTTCGGGAAACACTACTATGAACTGCCGGCCGAGTTGAACGACGAAGAGGCCAGTTGCGCGGCTCTGCTTGACAACTTGCCGCAAGTGCGATTTTGGGTTCGCAATCTGGTGCGCGATCGGTATAGCTTCTGGCTGCCACTGGTATCCGGCAAGTTCTTCCCCGACTTCGTTGCCCTGCTCACCGACGGTCGCATTCTCGTGGTCGAATACAAGGGCGAACACTTGAGGGACGCGCACGACGCCACGGCAAAGCAAGCCATCGGCGAGATATGGGCGGCGCGGAGCGAGGGCCGTTGCCTGTTCCTTATGGTCGGCAAGGAAGACATGGCGGCGAAGCTACATGCTGTCGCCGGCTGATCGGGCCTGGCAGCGCAGCACTTTGAACGAAATGGAGGCACACAACTGGGCGCTGCCCGATAGAATGCAAGAAACGGGACGGCCGCCCGTACAGCGGCCAAGCGGTCAAACGTGGCTCGAAGCGTCCCTACCCTTCGCTTCGGCCACGTGCGACCGGCCCGAACTCAAGGGTAGGAACCATGTCGGAGCATCGAAAACCCGTCCTTACTGTAGTCCCATCCGGGGCCGCTACTCTTCGTAAATTGATTCAGGAACAACGATCGCTCTTATTCATTGCCGGGTACTTGGACAAGGAGAACGGCCAGTATCACCCCCGGCCGATTGACCCGGACGATTATCGTGGCCTGTGGAATCTTTGGCGTAGCCTTCTGGCTCAACATGCTCCCCCCGTGGAGCCCAACGTTCGCACCTTGGAAGATGCTCAGCAAGCGCTCGACGCACTGCTACGCCGGTTAGAGGAACTGTTTGGTGCGGTGCCGCCCAATGAAACAGTCGATACGTTTCAAGGAATACCCATTGGCGATGCGCCGGGCAAGACGGCAACAGGAACAAGCATCCCTGAACAAGCCGAGGAAAAGAAGAACCGAGGCAAAACCAAACGCCAGCCGCCGCCGTTGACTGATAAAGAAGAAGCGGTCTTGACCATCATCACGAAGCAGCCCAAGGGAAAGGGCATCACCGGAAAGTGCATCATTGCGGAGCTGTCACGACAAGGAATCGAGTTGGAACAGAGCACATTAACCCGGCACATCATTCCCAAGCTCAAAAAAAAGCCGTATGAGGTCAAGAATCGGCCCAACGTCGGCTACTACGTCTCCAAGCTGTAGTGCGCATCCGCGCAACGGCGCTGCATACACCCTGACCCATGCTGTGCTCTAATCGCCAGCATGAAACTAACATCACCTTCCATCGACCATGAGCGACCACTAGCGACCGCGAAACCCTGGCTTCTGCTAGGCATTTCACGGGCACAGTGGTTCAAGCTGTCAGCATCGGGCAAGACCCCTCTGCCGACTGCCCGACTTGGTACACGTCGGCCAATCTACTCAATCACAGAGTTGGAAGCCTGGCTTGCGGCCGGCGCTCCCGACAGACAGACGTGGCAGCGTTTGCGGGAGGGCCAGCGATGACCTCGACCTCTTGCAATGGCTGGCATCGTGTCAGTCGAGGGCATCCTTGCCCGATCTGCGAGCGGCCCGACTGGTGCCTGCTGTCCGCAGACGGTGGCGCGGTCGATCTGCGCGCGGATTGAATCCCCGAAACGCTGCGGTGAGGCTGGCTGGCTTCATCGACTGCGCGATGAACCTTTCCTGCCGGCCCGGCGCATCCTGCGGTCGGTGGCGCTGACCACGACCGTCGCCCGTTACGACCTGGCGAGCCTGGCGTCAGGGTATCGTGAGGCGGTCAACCCTGCCCATGTGCAAGAGTTGGCCCGGTCCCTTGGGCTGTCGGTCGATTCACTGAACACCTTGGGCATTGGCTGGTCGGCCTGCTATCGGGCGTGGTCATTTCCCATGACGGATGCCAGCGGCAGCGTGCTGGGCATTCGATTGCGGCGGCCCAATGGTTACAAGTTTGCCGTGAGGGGTGGGCATGAAGGGTTGTTCATTCCGCAGACGGGTGCTCCCTCGACGCCGCTCTTGATCTGTGAAGGCCCCACGGACACGGCGGCATTGATCGACATGGGCTTCCCCGCGACGGTGGGGCGCCCGAGCTGTACGGGCGGCATCAAGCTGCTGGTCGAATTGATCGGCCAGCGCCATCTGCAAGACGTGGTGATCGTTGCTGACGGCGATGCACCTGGTCAGCGCGGTGCGGAAAACCTGGCGTCGGTTCTCGTGGCCTACACGCCGATAGTGCGCGTCATTCAGCCCCCGCCCGGTATCAAGGATGCCCGCGCCTGGCTGCAAATGGGCGGAACTCATCGGGATATTCAGCAAGTCATCGACGCGGCCCCACTCAGGCGACTGGCGGTCCGCGCTATCGCGGTTGGAAAGGATAGGTGAGCAATGGCAGAGCAATCCGACGCGCTCCTGTTGGAGCATGAACGTCAAGGGTCTAAGGTGAAAGTGACGGCACGCTGGCGTGGTGACCCGGTTCATACCGACCTCATGGATCCCACGAGTGCGCACCGGCGACGGCAGTTCATCAAGGCCGTCACGGAGAAGTTACCGCAGGCTGACGGCAAGACCATCGACAGTGAGCTACTACGCATCGCGGACACGACTGCGCCTGCGCAGCGAACCCTGCCCCGGCTGCCGGTCCCGTGGAACTCGATATGTCTCACATCGTGCGCCCTGAGATGTTCATTACGCGGGAAGTTTCCGGCTTGGCTGTGCCCGTGCGGATTGACCTTGGGGGCAAGCCGGTAGCGCGGTGGATGCTGTATGTGCGCTGGGCGGACGAGCGGCGACAATGCCGAGAACTCATCAGCTCCATCGACCTGCCCGACGGCGTGAAACTCTGGATTCATCCGGTTCCAGGCGAACCGTCCATGACCACGGCGGCTGGCTGGTCGAAGGCGGCACGGCGAGATTGGTTGGACGGATCGGCGGCACCGGACCCTGCGGACCTCTTCAAACGAGTCTGTGAGCGCATTACCCACTTCATCGACCTGCCCCTGGACGTGGCGGCCGGCACGACGGCGACGCTGGCGTTGTGGTCCATGTTGAGCTATTGCTTTCAATGCTGGGACTCGGTGCCGTATCTCTTCGTCGGCGGCCCAATGAGCAGCGGCAAGACGCGCGTGTTTGAGATTCTGAGCCGGCTTGTTCATCGTCCGTTACTCTCCTCGAATCTGACAGCGGCGGCGCTATTCCGCACTTTGCATGACCGGGGCGGCACGCTGCTGTTTGATGAAGCGGAGCGCTTGAGGCAGACAACCCCGGACGTGCAAGACGTGCTGTCGATGTTGTTAGCCGGGTACAAACGGGGCGGGCAGGCGACGCGGTTGGAAGCAGTCGATGACACGTTCAGGACCGTTGCTTTTGACGTGTACGGCCCGAAGGCCCTGGCTTGCATCGCGGGACTGCCCCCGGCCCTGGCATCGCGCTGCATCCCGATCCTGATGTTTGCGCCGGCCCTGACTCCGCAAAGCCTCAGCGGCGCATTGACGCGGACCCGTCCGGCTGGCAGCGGTTGCGAGATGATCTTCACGCCTTGGCGCTGGAAAACGGCCCGGCTTGGCAGGAGCTGGGGCAGCGGTCGAATGTCTGTCCCAAGGGCATCACCGGCCGGTCCCATGAACTCTGGCAGCCTTTGCTGGCGCTGGCATGGTGGATTGAATCGCACGGTGCGGACGGCCTGCTGTCCCTGATGCAACGGCACGCATTCGACTCCATCGACACAGCGAAGGATGACCAGATTCCCGATGCCAACGAAACGCTACTGGAAATCCTGACCGACAAGCTGCGGATGGGCGGGTATCCTACACCTGGCGAGATACATGAGAAAGCGAAGGAACTCGACCAAAGCACTTTCGACCGCTGGACTCCGCGCACGGTATCAAACCGATTGAAAAGCTACGGGATTCTGGCCCGGAAGGTGGACCGGCGGCGGGAATACCGGGATACAACCCTAGCGGACCTCCACCGCATTCAGCAACACTATGGCATCGACTTGGGCTTGCCCCGTCCTGAAACATCGTCCCTTGCGTCCCGTTGCGTCCCGGAAAGCCTCGTTCCCGAGCTGGAAACCCCTGTTTCGGGACGCAACGGGACGAAGCGGGACGCAAATTAGGGGTATACCCCGGAGGATTCTTCCATGAGCTACAACGCGGCAGCATTCCTTGAAGGACTGTTCGGGCAATCATCGGATGGTTCAGTCGATGACGGCGGCACTGCTGCCGGCCCCGCGACCGACGATACGCTCGACATAACCCCGGCGGACCTGCCCGGCGACTGGTACTTCCTCTGGGATGAACGGGCGGCAATCATGGAGTACGATGGCAGGATGCCCAAGGAACATGCAGAGGCCGAAGGCGCTGAAGGACATCTTGGCACGCATGCGGCGGGAAGGTGCTGAGCTACGAAGCCATACTTGACAATAAGGCAAGTATCAGTATGATATTGAGTGTGGGAACGAACCGTAAAAAGCTGAGCGACCAGATACGCCAAGCCGTCGAAGACTGCGGGCAGAGTCGCTACGCCATCAGCAAGGCAACGCGCATCGCGGAATCTACTCTCTCCCGGTTCATGGCTGGTGAACGTGGCCTGCCGATGCAGACCCTCGACAAGCTGGCCGACTACCTCGACCTGAACATCACGATGGGCAAGGGGACCGAAAGAAAGGGTAGGTGAGCCGATGGGTTGAGATTCCAAACTGGAATCTCAATGACCGTGCGTCAAGTTTCAGCAACAGAAAGGGTAGGTGACAACATGGCTGGTTTCCGAGTGTTCAAGACCTCTTTCAAGAACCGCAAGGGTAAGCGGCAGGAAGCAACGAAGTGGTACGTTGAGTTTCGGGACCACCTGGAAACGACGCGGCGCCTGCCGGCGTTCGCCAGCAAGGCGGCATCCGAAGAGCTGGGCAGAAACGTGGTCAAGCTGGTTGCGTACCACAAGGCGAGCGGTGGTCAAACTGACCCGGCCCTGACACGCTGGCTTTCCGGACTACCGGCACAGACGCGGGTGAAGCTGGTCAGCATCGGCTTACTGGACCCCGAGCGCGTCGCGACCAGCAAGCTCCTGGCGGACCATTTGACCGACTTCGCTACGGCCCTGGCAGCGAAGGAATGCAGCCCACGACACGTTGACCTCGTGACAGCACGAGCGCGGAAGATTGTTGACGATTGCGGATTCAGATACTTTGGCGACATCAACGCCAGCAAGGTGATGGAGTACCTGAACGACCTGCGCACTGATACCGAAACCAAGCGGGGCATCAGCGCCCAGACGTTCAATTTCTACTTGCAGGCAATCAAACAGTTCTGCCGGTGGGCGGTGAAAGATCGGCGCGCTACTGAATCACCTGTTGCTCACCTGAGCGGGTTGAATGTGCGGACGGATCGGCGGCATGACCGGCGCGCTTTCACGGTCGAGGAACTGTGCCGACTCCTTGAAGCCGCCTTCAACGGTCCCGAGCGCCTGGGGTATGAGCGGACCGGAAAGGCACCTATGCTACTGGTTGGCGGTCGAAACCGGACTCCGATCTAACGAGCTGCGGTCCCTGACTTGTGCATCCTTCTCCCTGGACGGCGACGACCCGACCGTGACGGTAGATGCCGCATACAGCAAGCGGCGGCGGCGGGACACGTTACCCTTACGGCAAGAGTTGGCAGCGGCGTTGCGTTCCTTCCTGGCAACCTTGATGCCGGCGGCGCCGGTGTTCAGGATTCCCACAGAGCGCAGAGAGGCGGCGACGATGTTCAAGGAGGACCTGACAGCGGCAGGCATCCCTTACCGCGATGATGCCGGCCTCGTGGCTGACTTCCATGCCCTTCGGCACACGTTCATCAGCAACCTGGCTCGCGGCGGCGTTCATCCCAAGACCGCGCAGGCCCTGGCCCGGCATTCGACCATCACGCTGACGATGGACCGTTACTCGCACACTCTGGTCGAGGAGCAATCCGCGGCGCTGGCGGCCCTGCCGGACCTGACCCGGTCCTCTTAACAGACCATGAGAGCGACCGGAACCGATGAAAACGTCTTGGCGGATTGCTTGGCGCTTTCGGGGCGCTTTCCAGGGATTCCAGTAGACGCTGGTAGACTGTCGGCAGAGAAGGGACAGGTGCTCGCCAATGCTGCAAAACATGCGGGAAACGCGGGAAAAGACGGAGCGGAGGGGGTGGGATTCGAACCCACGCTGACTTACGCCAGGCCGGTTTTCAAGACCGGTGCAATCGGCCACTCTGCCACCCCTCCGGAGGAAGCCGCCTGTCTCTCGGCCTCTGCTACACCATGATAGCGGGCCAATGCTGGAGGGGAAGAGCGAATGCGGGCCGATGCAATCGACGAGCTGTTCTTGCGCGTGGGGGCAGCGTCACAGCGTCACAAAAAAATTACTATTTTCGCCTTGACACGCAGTGAGCTTTCGGAATAGCATTCTTTTATCAACTTGCTCCAACAACAGGAGCTGACTGGGTAGGGCTATGACAGCCTCTCTTGTGCCATTCTGGGCGCGAGCAGAGGCTTATTTCATCTCCCCGCATCTGATGACCGGACGCAGGGAGAGGTTCCCGTCGGACCATTTTATTCGCTGTGGCAAAGCCGCCTTGCTTGATGCTTGTGGTGGCAGCCCACCATTTCCACGGCATTTAAGCAAGATTGCACAAGGAACGACCTGGGAATCGGTTCGGCCTGGCCTGGAGTCAGTGGACGGAACCGAACCTGATATTAAGGAGGGATAGTCATGCTAGTTCTCACGCGCCGTGTCGGCGAGGAAATCGTGATCGGTAACGACATTCGTGTCATGGTAGTGGCCATCCAGGGCGACAAGGTTCGCATTGGCATCAGTGCGCTCCATCCGTTCGCGTCGATCGCAAGGAGGTTCACGAACGACGCAATGTATTCCTGATCGACGGCAAACGGTACGAGGTTGCTAAAACCTGTACGTGAGTGGGGGCCGGTGTGCGCGGAAGAGGCAGTCAGGGCGCCAGCTCGGTGTGGCAGCCCTGCGTTTGGACATTCATCGAGCTTGGAAACTGGGAGACTCTGTCATGGAAATTTTATCCCCTGAAAGAAGGAGTGGTTTCGCAACCAGCGCGGTCATCGACCAGTTGGACGAGCGCGTGCAATGCCGGGTGGGTAGACAGATTCGTGATTTTCGGCTGCTGAGGCGCGACGACGGGCTGGTGCTGCAAGGCCATGCCCACACCTATTACGCCAAGCAACTCGCCCAGCACGCGGTCATGGAAGCGCTGGACGGGCTGCCGATTGTGGCGAATGAGATTGAGGTGACGTGAGAGTCCCGACCAACACCATCTGGACCTCAGCTGTCTGGGGTTTCATGGCACCTCTGGACTTTCGCGGACTGACCTGCTTGACCGTGATCCGTCCGCCGGCTGCCGCAAACGCTCGGAGGATCTGATCGAGGGACACATCCGGAGCCGCCCGCTCGATCTTGGCGATCCGGGGCTGACTCGTGTTGATTCGCTCGGCCAACTGTTTTTGGGAAAGTTTTCGGGCTTCCCGCTGCCGGCGGACGGCCAGTGCGGCCTCGACCCGCGCATCGAGTAGTTGTCGCTCTTCGTCGGTCATGCCCAAGAAATCGGCGGCATCGCCGAACCTCCAGCCCGCCGCTTCCAATACTTTCCGCTTTCTAGGATCCATAATTATCACTTTAACCTGTTTCGTAAGACCTTTACAGCCGGTGTGAGTCAGGAGTCCGGTCCCGACATAGTTCGGCGGGAACGGAATCCTGTCTCACAAAGATCACGCCACTAACCCTTGCCCTTTTTACGTCGCTCGCTCGCTGCTCTCTTGGCGGCGTCATCGTACTCCTTCAGCCGCCTTCTACATCGGTCGATTACTTCATGAGGAATTTTTCTCGTCTTCTTTTCGTAAACCGCAAGGACAAGAACAGCGTCGTGGTCTACCCGATACACAATCCGCCAGTTGTGTTCGCCATCCCGGACCCGGAGTGCTCCGCAGCGCGGCCCGATGATCGGCAAGGGTTCGGCCTGGGGCATCCCAAGATTCTCGCCCTCCTGGAGCAGTCGGAGGAGGTCGCCAGCCTCCTTCCTGCCTTCCTTGGTGAATGGGGGCGTTTTGACTTCGCCGTGCAGCCAGCCCACCGGCTTCCGCACTCCTCGCTTGTCGTTCTTGTCCTTTGGCACAACTCAATCCTTGTACCCGGGCCTGCTCACAGCATATATCGTATACGATATAAGTCAACAGCAAGATCTGGGTGACCTTTTGTGCTTGTAACTAGACCCTTCCGCCAGCCCATCTTGATCTCAAAATAATTTTTCGCTCTTGCTTGACAAACCCACATTCACATCTTATGGTCTACGTGTACACCTGTATCGTATTTGCTGATTGTACTAAGTGTGAGGTTACCCAGCCATGTCGCAGGCGAACGTCCTCTCTCCGCGCTGGCAGTCGTTTATCGGCCATGCCGTGACTGTGTTCGCCCTGTCACTCGGCGGGCTGTCGTCGTTTCACTCGCTCAGGGGAGAAGTCGTCGAGTTGCGGGCCACGGTGCATGCGCTCATGCAGACCGAGGCGGAGCATTACCGGCAGGGCGACGTAGCTCTGCACGAGTCAGGACAGCGGCGCGATTACGACTTGCAGCAGCTTCGCGAAGAAATCAAGGAGCTGCGCGGCGACCTGCGCGAGCTACGGGCCGACCTCAAAAACCAGCTGAAGAAAGGAGCAGACAAGCCATGATCAAGCCAGGGTGGCAGTCAACCGAATTCTGGACAACGTTGATCGGTCAAGTCATTGCAGCTCTTGACGATCTTGGGCGTCGTGCATGCTTCCGATGCAGCCACGCTGCAAGACGCCGTCAGCAAAAGCATCGCGGCCGTCTGTGTGATAGCCGCCAACACCTGGGTAGTGATCCGCTACATCCAGAGCCGGACCTCTCTCAAGCAGCAATCGAGCGTGGATAACAACCCCGCTCCACTGCGCCTGACGCCCATGGCGCTGCTGCCGTGGCTGGCGCTGGCATTGCTGGGCGGGCCGGCGGCCTCTGTGCAAGCCGCCACACCGAGCAAAAGCCCGCAGTATGTTCCCGCCTGCCTCATTCACATTGACGTACCGCGGCAAGCGCCAGGGGACAGTTCTGCCTTGATGCCACTGCTGCAACAGATGATCGGCTTGCAGCAGCAGGGTCTGGCCAACCAGCAGGCGATGCTGGCATTGCTGAATCAGCCGCGGCCTGCCAGTCCACCGTCGAGCACGCCGTCGCCCATCACGCCGCCTTACGCCGCGTCGCCCATTGTGATCGAGCATCACTACTACAGCCAGCCGCTCCAGGAACTGCCCGGCTCCGGCAAGCTCAGGCAAGATTTGCCCGTCGAAGCCAGGCCGCGACAGGAGCTGCCGCCCAGCAGCCAGCCCCGTCAGGTGCTGCCAGAAGCCGGCAAACCACTTCAGGATGTGCCTGAGGCGGGCAAGCTCAAACAGGAACTGCCGGTCCTGGCGCCGGCTGCACCGGCGCCACCTGGCACGCAGCCGGCCACGCCCATCACGCCAACCATGCCGCCGGCTGCAACGAGCCGGTCTGTGCCGATGCAACGCTACACCATTGTTCACACGCTCTGGAAATAACCGACAACCACAGCCGTAGGGTGGGGCGAGTCCGCGAGGCCCACCCTACAATTTAACATCCCTAAAAGCTCTAATTGAGGTACTGTAAAATGGAAAAGCTCTTTGTCATGTACGTGGCAGCTCAACTGGCCAATGCCTCGGCGGGCAACGCTTCTGCCACGGGCCAACTGCCGGTGAGCGCCGATATCAGCGATCCGAACGTCCGGGCCAAGAACCTGATGGTGTGGGAGGATTTTCGCATTTTCTACCACGCCATCATCAACGCCCTTGGCGACGACAACGCCGACACTGGCTGGCCGGCCCCGAAGATTAGCCTGGCCAGCCTGCTCAATCTCGGCAACCTCGGCTCGACCGTCGCTCAACTGGTTAGCAGCGTCGTACCCGCGGCAGCAACCGTGACACCGGCGCCGTTGCCGAATCCAGGGAAGTAAAAGACAGTGGTCAGTGGTCAGTGGTCAGGAGTCAGTAAAGCTAACCGGCCCAATCGTAGGCCGGGGTTCATTACGAACATCTGACTCCTGATCCCTGACTCCTGACCTCTGATCTCTGACCTCTGACCTCTGATTCTTGACCACGAGGGCGACATGTACATCCATCGCTATCGCTGTTCGTTCGCGGTCTGTGCTGTGCTGGCTCTGCTCCTGACTGTTCGCGGGGCGGCGGCCGGGCCGGTCGATGAGGCTTGCCTGGCTGTCGTGCAAATTCCGTCGCACGGCGCGAGCGGCACCATCATCGCCACCAGGCCCGGCGAGACGTTGATCCTTACGGTCGCTCATGCTTTCGAGGGCGACAGCCGCAGCAGGCCGCTGGTCATCAACGTGCCTCAGCCGGATGGGGCTGGGACGGAGAAGAAGGTCGGCATCAGGCTCGTAGCCGTTGATACCCGTGCCGATCTGGCATTGGTCATCATGGGCGTCGGGCCGCTGGAACACTCCGCTCGTGTTGCGCCGCGTGGTTCGTCCGCAGCGCCGGTCTGGGCCTACTCCTGCGGCTACGACGGCATGAAGCTTCCGGCCACGCGAGTGCTGACACGAGTTCGGGAGAGCCAGGGGCAGACCACGTTCACGGAGAAGATACCGGGGCATGGCCGCAGCGGCGGTGCGCTGCTGGACGCGGACACCGGTTGCCTGATCGGCGTCGTCCAGGGGTACACCGTGGAACGGCCGCCCATCGGCCTGTACGCCAGCCTCGGCAGTATCCATGCTTTCCTCGAGCGCAACGGCTACGGCCGAGTGCTGGGCGCTGCGGATGCCCCGGCTTCAGGCGAGATTCCGCTGAACAGAGCACCCTTTCCGGCCGGGGCGGGGACGCCCAACCCGTGGGCCACGCCTGTCCCCGCCCGGCCGTGCCCGGAGTGACTGAATCCTGTTCCGCGCCACCCGTGAGGTGTGCCATGGACAAGAAGCAAATGAAGCAGATCAGCAGCCTGTGTGCTGCGGAGACCTACCCCGGTTGGGAGTACACCGACGAGGAGCGCGAGTTCCTCATGGCCATCGAACGGTACAAGCGTGTCGAGCGGAAGCCGTTTCCGACCTGGGTGGAGGCGCTGGGGGTGCTGCGGGAGTTGGGATGGAGGAAGGGTGGAGAGACAAGGAGACAAGGAGACAAGGAGACAGGGAGACAAGGAGACGTAGTGGCGGACTGACAGGGTGACAGGGTGGCAACATGAGGAGGTGAGTTGTGAGAAAGATTGCGATTATCAATGAGGCGACGTTGGTGGGGGCGGATGATGTGGCGCGATGTGTCGAGGCGCTGCAAGTGCAGGTTGCGCGTGACTTCGCGCCGGTGTGGGGCATCGATGCGAGCCTGCGGGTGGCGGATGAGCCGGCGGATGATGAGGAAGTCTTGTATCTGCTGGACGATGCCACGCAGGCGGATGCGCTGGGCTATCACACCATGACGACGAGCGAGCGGCCGTATGGCTTCGTCTTCGTTCGGCCCTGTCTGGAGGTTGGCGATGCCTGGGAGGCGACGGCTTCGCATGAACTGCTGGAGATGCTGGCTGATCCGCTCGTCAATCTCGCGGCGGAGGGCCAGTATCAGAACCTGCCGGCCCTGTTCGCCTACGAAGTTTGCGATCCGGTGGAGAACGATGAGTACGACATCGGCGGCACGGCGGTGTCGAACTTCGTGCTGCCGAGCTGGTTTGTGGCTGGGCCGCTGCCGGATGCCACGCTGGTCGATTTCCTCGGCCGCTTGACCGATCCGTTCACGCTGTCGCCCGGCGGCTACGCGAGTTACTGCACCGAGCTGGGCCAGTGGCAGCAGTGGTTTGCGAAGCGATGCCCAAAACACCAGAGGCGGCTGGCGGCGTATAGCCGGCGGCGACGGCGGGTGCAGCGGGGGAAGTAATGACAAGGTGACAGGGTGACAAGGTGACAAGGTGACAAGGTGAGAGAGATGCTGAATTTCCTTGACGCCTTCCCTTATCAATTCTTGTCACCCTGTCACCCTGTCACCTTGTCGCCAACGAGGTATGTCATGGCGTTCTGGAACCACAACCTGATGCAGCGGAAGCGTACACAAAGCGTGCAGCCCAGCGAGCCGAGTGAGCGCATCGCGGAGTTGTTCGCGGCGCCGTATCAGCTCAGTCAGCCGGGCTGGTGGCGCGATGATCATGCCGAGCAGCTTCGCAACTATCAATCGTGGGTCTATGCCGCGGTCAACGCCATCGCTCAGGAAGTGGCGATGCAGAAGCCTTACCTCTTCATCAACACGGGGCAGGCCGAGCATGAGCAGGTGCCGTTGGCACACAATCATCCGCTCGTCCGCCTGCTCGACGATCCCAACCCGTGGCTGACGCCGTGGGAGTTGTGGTACCTGTCGATCGTGTACTTGGAGCTGACGGGGAATTGCTACTGGTATGCGCCGAGCTTGAGATTAGGCGCGAAACCGCTGGCGGTGCCGGGGGAGTTGTGGATCATTCCGACGCCGTGGGTGCGGATTATTCCCGATGCTCGTGATTATGTGCAGCGCTTATCAGGTGTCGCCGCCGGTGGGGCCGCCGGAATTGTTCGATCCGCGCGAGATCATCCACCTGAAGTATCCCAACCCGCTCGATCTGCACTACGGCCTGTCGCCGCTCCAGGCCAATGCGTTGACCATCGACGCCAACACGGAGCTGCAAAAGAGCCGCTACCAGGCTTTTCACGCCGGTCAACGGCCGGGGATCGTGCTGCACACCGAGCAAACGCTGGCCGAGCAGACGGTGCGCCGGCTGGAGGAGAAGCTGCAAGCGCGTTTCGGCGGCCGCGAGAACTGGCATCGGCCGCTGGTGCTGGAGCAAGGTTTGAAAGCTACGCCGTGGACGCTCAGCCCGGCGGAGATGGACTATCTGAACTCGTCGAAGATGACGCGCGATGAGATCTTCGCCTTGTTCCGCGTGCCAGCACCGATTGCGGGCATGGTCGAGAACATGGGGCTGGGAGCCGACATCTGGTTCGGCGCCCGCGTCATGTTCTGCGAAGGGACGATTCAGCCGAAGCTCGCCTTGCTCGGCCAGGCGCTGACGCGCGACCTGGGCCGGCGCTATGGCCCCGATGTCGTCATCGACTTTCCGGCTTGCAGCCCGCGCAATCAGGACCAGCGCCGCAAGGACGATGCCCTGGATGCGCGCATGGGTTTGCGAACCTACAACGAGATTCGCCGCAGCCGGGGTTTGCAGCCTTACGCCGATGCGCGCTTCGACAAGCCGATTTTGCCGCCCAATTTGACAACCGAACCACCACCGCCCAGTTTGCCGAGGACGTGACATGATTACCAGCCATCAACTTCGTGATCTTGTGGACGGCCGGCCCTACGGCATCCGCGCTCTGGACGACGGCGCCTTTGCCCGCGTCAGCCCGCTGACGAGCAAGCTCGCCACCGATGCCGGCAGCATGACGATTGTCTCGGTCATCTCGACCAGCGACCGCGACCGGGCCGGCGATGTCATCATGCCGGCCGGCCTGCGCAACGCCGATGAGTACATGAAAAACCCCGTGGTGCTGTGGGCGCATAACCGGTTCACCATCCCGCCCATCGGCACCTGCCAGCGGCTCGACGTGCAGCCCGACCGCATCGTCGCCGAGACGAAGTTCGCCCAGGGAGTGCCGTTCGCCGAGGATTTGTTCCAGCTCTACGATCAGGGCGTGCTCCGCGGCTGGTCGATTGGGTTCGTGCCGATCAAGGCTCACCTGCTGCCCAAGAGCGACGGCGCGGCCCGGCCGGGATTGCAGGTCGAGGAGTGGCACCTTTTGGAATACTCGGCGGTGCCGATACCGGAGAATCCGGGTGCGCTGACCGTGGCGATTCAGAAAGGCATGGTCCAGGACGGACTTTTGCGCGAATGGCTGGTGCGCGTGCCGGATGATCGAGGGGGGCGATACTGGCGAGTGAATGATGATCCGTTTGGCGAATTGCTTGACAAGGTGACAAGGTGACAGGGTGACAAGGTGACAGGGTGATGGAGGACCAACAGTTGCGACTGGCATCTTCAGCTTGTCAGCTTGTCACCCTGTCACCGGGTCACGAACGATCTTTTACAACCTTTTTTCAGGAGATTCTCATGTCCAACACAGCAACCCCGCCGGCTCCTACTGAGCGTTTTCAAACGCGGAGGAGCTGGCGCAGTACATCGAACAACAAACGGCGACCGCGGTGGAAAAGGCCATCGGTTCCGGTCAGCTTCATGTCGAGCGGCGTGTGCCGTGGGTCACCAGCGGGCCGGTCGGGCAGGACTCGGCGGGCTACAGCGTGCTCAAGGCCGCCGCGTTCGCCATGGGCTTCATCGGTCCGGAGGAGGCCAAGGAGGAAGTCCACGTCCATCAGCAGCTTCGCGAACTGTACAAGACCTACGGTTTCGTGGCTCACTATGGCCATCACTCCTTCCTGATTCCGTTGGCCACCGCCCATCTGCCGACGCTCGAACCGCAGGGCCGCAAGTTGCAGGAAGAGATCAAGGCCAAGATGACCGCTCATCAAGGCCGGTTCGATCCCGACGAGGCGGCGTGGATTGCCAACCGCATCGGGCTTCGCTCCAAGGCGCTGGGCACGATCAGCGACACCGCCGGCGGTGTGCTTGTGCAGTTCCCCGTCCTCGGCGAGCTGATCGACCTGCAGCGCAACCTCGAAGTGTTCGCCAACGCCGGCGCTCAGGAGATCGCCTTGCTGCCCAACGGCCGCATCCAGTTCCCCAAGCTGAGCGGCGGCTCGACGGCCTACTGGGTCGGCGAGGCGACGGCCATCACGGAAAGCACGCCGAGCACCGGCAACCTCGACTTGCAGGCCAAGAAGCTCGGGGTCTTCGTCAAAATCAACAACGAGCTGCTGCGTTTTGCCAGCCCGTCGGCTGAAGGATTGGTGCGCCTCGACATGGCTCGCGTGGCCGCGTTGAAAGCCGACCTGGCCATGCTCGAGGGCACCGGCGGGACGCAGATCAAGGGGCTCAGCACCTACAGTGACGTCACCCCTCACACCGCCGCGACGACCGGCAACGACGGCGACACTTTCCAGCCCGAGGATGTGGCCCTCATGGAAGGCAAGCTGCCCGATGCCGTGGAAGCGCCAACCGCGTGGGTGTTCCGCAAGAACTTCTACTCGGTGCTGATGAATCGCCGGGCCGACGCGGCGGTGTCGGGTGACAAGGCCGGTCCGTTCATGTTCTTCCGCTCCCGCGCTTCGGCTGCCGAGCCGCCGCCCGTCGAACTGTACGGCACCAAAGTTGTCCGCTCGTCGCAGGTCTCCAACACGCGCACCAAGGGGCAGGGCGCCAACCTGACCTACGTGCTGCTCGGCTACTTCCCCGACTGGATCGTGGCCCGCATGGGCGTGATGGAGTTCCTGGCGTCGGGGCTGGGCGACACCGCTCTGCAAACGATCAGACGTACCTGCGCGGCATCCAGCACCTCGACGCCGGCGCCCGCCACGCAGCCAGCTTCGTGTTGTGTGACAACCTCGTAATCGCGTAAGAACCATTACTCAACACAAAGACACAAACCTCACCGCAGAGGACGCAGAGGAACGCGGAGGAATCAAGGCGAGGATGGAGGATGGAGAATGGAAGATGGAAAGCCAGGTCGATTCTCTATCCTCTATCCTCCATCCTCTCTTCTCTTCTGCCCTCTGCGTCCTCTGCGGTGAACATTTTTTGGAGGAGTTCTACCATGAGTACCAAACTGCAAGACGTTGCCAATCAAGCGGTCCTAGGCGTCGGCCTGTCGCCACGGATCACCACGAATTCGTTATCCAGCCAGGGAGGCGATCTCCTGGCCGGGGACGGCCGTTGTTTCGCCATCCAACTGGTCGGCACCGTGGCGGGGACATCGCCCACGCTCGACGGCAAGATTCAGGAATCGAGCGACAACAGCAACTGGACCGACATCGCCGGCGCCGTGTTCCATGAGGTTTCCACCTCGGACAACACGCAAGCCATCACGTTCGACCGCAGCAAGCGCGACGTGCGCTACGTCGGCACGATCGCCGGCGGCTCACCCAGCTTCGCACTGGCGGTCGTTATCAGTGAACAGAAGAAGCAACTGTAAACTTGGTGAGTGGTGAGTGGTGAGTGGTGAGTGGTAAGCATTTGTTACTCACCCACCACCACCACTCACCACTCACCACTCACTCTTCAAACACCATGAGTCTCGATACACTTGCCAATGTGAAAACCCGCCTCGGCATCGCCGGCTCTGCCGATGATACCCTGCTCGGGCTGTTGCAGAACTCGGCGGACCAGTGGATCAGCAACTACTGTGGCCGGGACTTCGGCGGCGGCACCTATACGGAGTATCATCCGGGCGGGTCTGAGTTCGTTCATCTCAAGAACTTTCCGGTCGATTCGGTCAGCAGCGTGAAGATCGATCCGGGCCACGTTTTCCCCGCCAGCACCACGCTCAGCCCGACGGCTTACGTCGTTCACAACGAGCGCGGCGTGATTCAATCGGTGATCGGGCCGCTGGCTCCGCTCATCGACCGGCAAGGACTGGTCAATCGTCATGTTTACAACTGGACTGCGCGGGCCGCGTGTCATTCAGGTCGTCTATACCGTCGCCGCCACCCCGGTGCCCGGCGACATTCTCGAAGCCTACGCCCAGTTGATCGGCCACTGGTATCGCCGGGTCAAGACGCAGGCCGGGTCTGGGTTTCGTCAACCTGAGCAGCCAGAAGGTCGGCGAGTTCGAATCGTCGTACAAGGCCGAACAAATCGCCGGTCTGCCAATCCCGCCGGACGTGATCAGACTCCTGGCGGCGTATCGTGTTCCAAATGTGTAATACGGAATTTTCAACACAAAGACACAAAGGGCACAAAGAAGAAATATCGAGAATGGAGAATCGAGGACGCTAAATGCTGACAACGCCGGCCCTTCGATTGCCATCCTCTATCCTCCATCCTCTCCTGGCCTTCTTCTTTGTACTCTTTGTGTCTTTGTGTTGAAAAACTCAGATGAAACGAGTTGAGCCATGCCACTTCCCAGCAGTTTGCTTTCCACCACCTGTGACATCTACCGCGGCAATCCGCCACCCAACAACGCGACGCCCACCGCGACTGACGTGCCGTGCCAGCTTGTGGCCAGTTATCTGTCCGGCTCGCGGGCGCTGAACAACAATCTCAGGACGTGGACGCATTACATCGTGCTCAACCCCGATGTGGACATCCGCGACGGCTACCAGGGCAGTACGCAGGTCTGGCAGTATCAGAACGCCGACACGATTCATATCCCCTCGGGCGGCACCACTGCTTACGCGGTGGTGTTCGTGGAAGTGCGCGGCCGAGGGACGGCGGGGGAGCACAAGCGGGTGTATCTTGATCGGCAGGGGCCGAGCTGGCCGGCGGTGTGAGAAAAGGCAAAGGCAAGTAATGCCCATAAGGAATGTTGGCTGCGTATCGCACCGGCATTGTGCGTTATTCCTCCCACACCGTCTGATAGGCTCCCAGCCCCTCGAAGTAGTCGAACAGCCGTTTGTAAAAAGGATGCACCGCCAGTGTTGCGCTGTCGCCGACCACCAGTAACTTCCGCCGCGCCCGCGTCAACGCCACGTTCATCCGGCGAATGTCGGCCAGGAAACCGATCTCGTTGTTCTCGTTGGAACGTACCAGTGATATGACCACCGCTTCTTTCTCACGGCCCTGGAAGCCGTCCACGCTGTCGATCTCCAATCCCGGCACGGCCAGCAGCGAGCGCAGCAGCCGAACCTGGGCCGCATAAGGTGCAATCACCGCGATGTCGGTTGCAGCGACGCCCGAGTCGAGCAGACCGCGAACCTTGCGGCTCACCAGCTCGGCCTCCTGCGGATTGAGCCGGCTTTCGCCGTCGGGTTCGAGTTGTTCATCGTAGCCGGCGCCGGCGGTGTCGATGAACTGGACCGGATTTTCCGTCAACGGGTTGGCCAGCACGCCGGGCAAATCGACCAGGCGATGCGACTGGACCGAGGCATCGGCCTCCAGCTCCGCATCGTAGAACTCCAGCGACGAGAAATCCATGATCGCCTGGTGCATGCGGTACTGCACCTTCAGCCGGCGCGTGATGGCGGGACCGTACAGATCGACGAGCCGTTCCATCAGGCTGACGCTGTAGCCCTCGGCCGCGGCATCTTGTGAGAGAACGGTCGGCGGCAACTGGCAATGATCGCCGGCCAGGACCAGCCGGCGGCTGCGCAGAACCGGAATCCAGCAACCCGGCTCCGTGCTCTGGCAGGCTTCATCGAGCACGGCCAGATCGAACTGCCGCTGGCCGAGAATCTCGCTATCCAGCCCGGTCGTCGTGGCACAGAGGACGGTAGCCGAGTTGAGAATCTGCTCGACGGCCTGCGTCTCCAATCGGCGGGCATCGGCGAGGAGTTCACGCGCTTCCTGCGCATCTCCTGCCGGGCGCCAGGCTCCGGCTTGGCTCGCGTCCACTTGCCCGCCTTGCGGCGCAGGGCGAAGGCCTCTTTCGCCAGTTTGCGTGCCAGGCGCACGTCAGCATGTTCCTGCACTATCAGGTCGAGGGTGTGCTCGCGCAGCGCCGGCAGGACACGGGCGGGATGTCCCAGCCGGACGGCGCGCTCGCCGGCAGCGAGAAGCTTTTCGAGCAAGTTATCGACCGCGAGGTTGCTCGGGGCACAGGCCAGCACCTTGTCGCCGCGCTGGATCGCCTGCCGGATCAACTCGACGACGGCCGTGGTCTTGCCGGTGCCCGGCGGGCCGTGAATGATGGCCAGGTCCGCCGCGGTCAGAGCGAAGCGCACGGCTTCTTGCTGAGAAACATTCAGCGCCGGATTGAGCGGCGCAACCGGCAGCTCCGGCACAAACTCAGGGTCCGCCTCACCGAGCAAGATGCCACGCAATTCCGCTAACCGATCACCGCCGGCTGTGCGGACGCGCTCCAGGGCCGCCTTCTGCCGCAGCCGGGCCACCTCGTCGTTGGCGAGGTCGAGCCGATAGGTGGAGAATTCACGCAGTTCATCGGACAGATCGTTGACCGCCACTTGCAGGACATGCTCGCCGCGCTCGCAAACGACGCCGCGCACGCCTGATGATCTTGCCGTCCCTTCTCCCGAAAGCACGACCGGCGTTCCCGCGTTGAGCCGGGTCCAGGGCAGTGGCAGCGTGGCATTGCGCTTGCCGAGCGTCAGCACGCAGCGCCCGCCCAGGCCGAAATACTCGTCCTGGATCACGAGGTTGACGAGGCTGTTGCCGGTGCGTTCCGCCTCAGCGGCCGATAGCTTCTGCAAGCCGCCCATGATTTGCTGCGCCTCGGCTTCGGATTCCATCTCCAGAAGGCGGGTCAGACGCTGGAAATGATCTTCCCCGCCAGAGGTCACGAGCGGCGAGCTGGCAATCCTGGCACGGATGCGGCGATCTTTCAGTGTGGCTCCATCGAGTGCCTTGACGAGTCGAGCTTCCTGGCCGTCCGGCACCTCGACGGTAGCCTGGCCGCCGTGCAGCTCAATGCGGCCGACGCGGCGGCGGTCGAGGTTGCCGGCTTCGCTCAGAAATGTCAGCAGTTCACCCTTGGTGAGGCGGAATGGCAGAGATTCGAGGTGGAGGAGAGACATTGGTTGTGCATCGCGTCAGAAGAGGAGAAAACGCCTTCGCGCGGAGACGTTAGTGCCTACATCCTGCACCGATCTTGCCCGCCGCCATCCGCCACGGAGCGTGTCGGCTCTACCTTGGCTGCCCAACCGCCTTGCGCGAAGTTGCCATGATTTCATTTGCGAGTAGGGAGTAATCACTCGATCCTTGGCTTCTCAGCGTGGCTTCAAGAATCTCTCGCAGTTCGAGATCACTAAGGGAAGCCAGGATGTCGCATGACTTGAGGCAATGCCTCTTTTCGAGATTTATAGTTGTTCGAGAGGCCCCGGCGCTCCAAGAAGACGTTTGCGCTCCGAAGCTCTGGAAGGAAGGTGCGGCTCTCATATAGTGACAACAGCTTTTCAAGGGAGTCTCTCGACGGTGTCCCATTCTTCGTGATCTCTGCTATGATCTGCTCATGGGACTTGGTGCGAGCCTTCTTTTTCTTACGCTTGGATTCCTCAATTTCCTTCAACTGAGACTCGATCTTCTCTACCGTGCTGTCAACAAGTTTTGCTAGTCCTTGCAACACTTGGTGGCGGCCGTAGTGCGCAATCAAGAGTCGGAGTTCGATTTCCAGGAATACATTATTCATGGGTTGGGTACCTCCATCCCTATAGCCTCGAAAAACTCGTCCTTGAACCGGCTGAAAGCCCTTGCGACATTGCCCCGCACATAACTTGTCTGCCAGATGGGAGCGCCTTCTCGCGCCGATTTAGCGTAAGATGCGGAGTACTGGATTTGATTGTTGAACACAGGCCAACCTTGTTGCCCCGCAAATTTTGTGACTTCCGCGATTGAACGCCGGCCCTCTGGTCCTGAGCTGTAGCTCGACGAGTGGTTGAACACGATTCCACAGATATCAATCTCGTGATCGTCGTTCTCCAATTTGAATTCGCTCAACGAGCGTGCCAGTAGCGGGAGCCCGATTGCTGCCATGAATTCAGGCTTTATCGGAACCAACACATATCGGCTAGCGAAATAAGCAGCATCAGTCAGAATGGACTCAGTCGGAGCGCAGTCGATGATGATCAAGTCATACTTGTCAGTGACCTTCGCCAGCGCTTTAGCGAGTCTGCGCTCCTTTTGGGTCGGATTCTTCAGCGTTCGAGCGAGCTCGAGTCGGCTGGGTATCAGATCCACCGTCGTGTTGCGCCAATAACCAGCCTGTTTGACAATGACATCTTCCACCTCCACAGGTTGAGGACTTGGATCCTCGGCGCTTGCTGGTCTGTATTGGTCGAATATTTGCACGACCGTTGGTTTGTGAGCACGCAAGTGCTTGACGTAGGGCTCGGGCCGCATAAGAGACTGGCTCAGATTCGATTGCGGGTCCAAATCAACAGCCAGCACTCTCAAATTCGCTACGTTGGCCGCGTGTGCGACCTGTGCTGCGAGCGTGGTTTTCCCAACCCCGCCCTTCATATTGATGAAGCTAACTGTTATTGCCATTGACAAACCCTCAGAGTAAACACAAGTGTGAATAGTGATCGCTTCGCTCCCCAATACCACTGACTCCTACTGAGTATAGCAGTTGCCCAGCCAGAAAGAAGAGATGGAATCCACAAGGTCAAGGGCAGAAGACACAGGGCGGCAAAGTCTCTAGCCATTCTTGACCAGGATCCCGACAAAGCGCAACCCAGCTTCAAAACAGCTCCTGCTGATCCGGCCGCTCTTCCCCGTTCTTGCGTGACGGCGTTGGCGGCGCCCCAACCTTTGGCTCCTCCGCCCCTTCCAATGGTTGACCTTCCTCGGCAGCATCCAGCCGGGCCTGAACCTTGGCCAAATAGTTGGGGGATAGCTCGAAGCCAATCCAGCGCCGGCCCAATTTCTTGGCAACCACCAGCGTCGTACCACTACCGGTGAAGGGATCGAGCACCAGATCGCCCGCATTGGAGCATGCCCGAACGATTCGCCCTAGCAGTTGTTCCGGCATCTGGCAGCCGTGCCAGCGGGCGCGTTGCTTGAAAGTCCCACAAACGCGAGGGAAATACCAGGTATCCTCATCCGGCTGGAAGCCCTTCCGGCAAATCCTGGGGCCGAAGAATCCACGTGTCATCGGGGAGGCGGCCGCCTTCGTTGGCTCTGCCGTCGGCATACACGATTTGCCGGGCCGAGGGCACACGAATGTCAAGATTATTAAACGTGAACTTCTTGCGGTCCTTGACGAAGTGAAACAGATGGGCGTGACTGCGGCTGAACTTCTTCGTGCAGTTGACGCCGAATGTGTAGTACCAGATGACCCAGCTCCGGCAATGAAAGCCCAGATCGTTCTGGAAGAGGAGCTTCATCTCTGCGGCGTATTCGTCGCCGATGGCCAGCCAGAAAGTGCCGTGCGGCTTCAGGACTTTGTGAACCGCTCGGCCCCAGGTTCGTGTCCAATCAAGGTATTTCTGGGAATCGTGTTTGTCTTCGTAAACATCGTACTCGTAGCCGATGTTGAAAGGAGGGTCCGCGAAAGCAAGGTCAACGGATTCCGGTTGCATCCGTCCGAGGCCCGCGACACAGTCGCCCTGGTAAAGACGGTTCCAGTCCACAGCTTGATCCTGATCAGCGGTAGGGTTGCCGGCTTTCCGGCGAGTCGTCCGTTTCACTATAACTGATTGTAGATAGAACATTCCTTGAGGCGATACAGCTTGTCTGTGTTTTCTGAGCAACGGGGCGGCATTTACCGACTGCAGGCCTCTTTGTCATTGGCGCTGGTCGAAGATTGTCTGGCAGTAGGGGAGCAGCCCCAGTTCTTCAAGCTCGTCGCGTAGCCCTTGCGGATCGTTGCCCAGCAGACCGCGTTCGACCTCGGCCAGCAGGAGTTCGGCGAACTTCTTCCGGGCCCGGTGGAGCATCTGCCTCACGCTGACCTCTGTCAGCGGGCGGCCCAGTTCAGCCGTTAGAGATTGGGCCATCTCCGTCATGCTTGCATTGGGGTGCGTCGCCCGAAAGCGCAGAACCGAATAGTAAGGACCACCACCCGCCGATTGCGCCAGGGCGTCCCAGGTGTGCTGAAGCAACTCCTCCCGCCATTGGGCAATGTATTCCTGATCGAGTCGCTCACCCTGATCGTCGGCATAGCCCGGCAACGCGCTCTCCGAAGGCAACTCCTGCAGGCGACCGCGTTGGCGACGGTGGTAGTCCACAATCAGGTGTGATAGGGACGTTCTGACCAGGTCACGAAAACGGCCGCGCTCTGGATCGGCACTTCG
Organism: uncultured Gemmataceae bacterium; assembly: GCA_963804745.1. Taxonomy (GTDB): domain Bacteria; phylum Planctomycetota; class Planctomycetia; order Gemmatales; family Gemmataceae; genus CAWDRY01. The sequence goes on along the minus strand of CAWDRY010000036.1, from coordinate 146,413 downwards.
GAAACGACCCTGCACCAGGCGGAGGGCGAACTCCTGAAAGACTTCATCAGCTGCGTCTGCGTTCCGGAGGGCCGCCAGCAGGTAGCGGTAAATGGCCTTCTGGTAACGACGAATGAGAATCTCCAGGGACTCTGCGGTCTTGTCGGTAGGGCCTTGATGGGCACCTCGAACCACAGTCCATAAAGTGTCGATCCTGCTGATTCGACTGTTCATTTCGTTTTCGTCCATGTTCTGCTCCCTTCGAGTTCACGGGCCGAGCGTTTTCCGCCAGTCAAGGAACCACGGGCTGGACCGCAACGTCTCGAAAGCAGGGTCCTGGTCCAAGCGCCGCCGCCAGGCCTGATCCTGGAACAGCCCCTTGCCTCGGGCCTTGTCGAGAAGTACACGCGTCTGGTCCTGATAGCGCCGGGCTGCCTCGGCTGAGTTTGCTTCTCCCCCTGCGCACAAGGCCAAAGTTCCGGCCAGCTCGAACAAATCCTCAGCAGTCGCACTGGGCGCCAGGGCTTCAGCCTCCGTGGCTGCTTCGACGTGTTTCCCCACCCGGGCAAGGGTTCGGGCCCGGCTTCGGCGCAGTTCGCCCTCATGTTCCCCATCGTCCCGAGCCAAAGCGGCTTCCCAGTCAGCCAGGGCTTCCTGGTGGCGTCCCAACTCCGCGAGGCTCGAGGCCCTGCTCCAGTGACCATCACGGCGGAGCGGCCTGGCCGATTGCTGGAGACCGGCCGCAGACGGAAGGCGCTCCAGGGCCTGGAGAGCATTTGCAAACTGGGACAGGGCAGCTTCGTGCCGTCCTTTCCCGGTCAGGAAGTAGCCGACGTTGAGGCAGGCTCGGGCCAGGCTCAGGTTCCATTGTCCGTCTCCAGGAAATTCCCGACACAACTCTTGCAGAATCTCGGTCGTTTGGACAAGGGCCTTTTCTGCCTCATCGTCGCGGCGCTGGCGAAAGAGGACATTGCCCAGGTTGCCGATAGCCCAGGCGAACTCATCGCGGTAGTGCGGCACACCGGGGTTCCGCAAGGCAAGATCCCCGCGCAAGCGGGTGCATTCACGGAGGTACTTTTCGGCCTCCGACAGCTTGCCCATTTGCAACAGCAGCATACCCAGGTTATTGAGGCTCTGAGCAAGATTCCGGCGGTTGAAGAGGTCATGGGGATGAAGACCGACCGATTGCCGGCGCAGGGTCAGAGCCTGGCGGTGCTGTACCTCGGCCTGGTCCCACTCTCTGAGGCTGGCATGCAGGTTGCCAAGGTTACTGTGAGTGCCGGCCAGGTCGCTCTTCCAATCCGGGTGCTCCGGCTCCTGGTCCGCAAGGGTCTGCTGCAAGGCCAGGGCTGCCTCGTGCTGCCGGGCTGCCTCCGGCCAGCGCCGCCTCTCGCGATATAGAGTACCGAGATTGTTATGGCACAAGGCCAGCTTGCCACGTCATTCAAAGTTGTCGGGAGCAGCCTTGATCAGGATTTCATAGTGTGTCAGGGCCTTTTGATAGTCCTCTCTCGGCCTGCTGGGGAGCCTCCCGGTGGGCCAGGACTCCCAATCCGAGGAAGCAGGATGCCAGCCGAGCGCGGTGGGCAGGAACGTTGGGCTGGTGGTCGGCCAGATGCTGAAAGATGGCGCCGGCCCGGCGGTATTGATCAGCGGCGTCGGCCGGCGAACCCGTCTCCGCGCTGATGCGGGCCAGCAAGATTAGGACCTTGCCAAGGTCTTCCTGCCGGGCGGTATCACTCTGGTTCTCCTGGACGAACTGTTGCGCAAACTGGTGAGCGGACCGAAGAAGCTCCAGGCGGAGCGGCTGCAAGCCAGGTTCGTTGAGCAATCGGTTTTCGCTGACCTGGACGTAGAAGCGGTCAACTGCCTGGAGAGCGTGGTGCAGGTTGGCCTCCGCACGGGTCTCTTGTTCCTCTGCCCGGTGAAGATTTTCTTCGGCGCGGGCCTTTTGTTTATTGACGAGGGCTGTGCCCACCCCGAGGGCCACCGTGACGCTGATCAGCAGAACGATCATCCCCGCTACCAGGGAACGGTGCCGTCGTGCCCAGCACACCAATCGAGCAACGATGGGTTCACGATGAACGCTCACGGGTTCGTCGCCCAGCCAGCGCTGCACGTCGTCAGCCATGGCGCTAGCCGTCTGATACCGGCTCGCCGGGTCGCGAGCCAAGGCTTTGAGGCAAATCGCCTCCAACGCGGGCGGAGTCCTGGGAGTTGACCGCCCGGGGTTGTTGGGACTGGCTTCGCGGGCCTGGCGCAGGACTTCGTTTACGTCTTTGCCGCTGTGCGGAGGCCGGTCGGTCAGAATCTCATATAGGATTGCTCCCAGACCGTATATGTCGGTGCGGACATCGAGACGACTTACCTGGCCGGCGGCCTGTTCCGGGGCCATGAAGCCGGGCGTGCCGAGCACCTGACCTTCCAGGGTCTGATTGATGCCGCCGCCGCTGGTTGTCTTCGCGCTTTCTCCCGCATCAGTGCCGATCCTTCGTGCCAGGCCCCAGTCGAGCACCAGGACCTCCCCGAAGTCGCCGAGCAGCACGTTGGCCCCCTTGAGGTCGCGATGGAGCACATTTTGCGAATGGGCATAGGCAACTGTGTTACATACCTGGGCAAGGGCCTGGACAAGCGTTCGCAGGTCCAGCGGCCCGGCTGTGTTCTTGCGGCGGCGCTCATGATACTGGCGAGACGCTTCACCCAGGGTGCGCCCCTTGACGAAACGCATGACGTAATAAGGTTGTTCACCGGAACGCACGCCCAGGTCATAGACCGGGACGATGCCAGGATGCTCAAGCTGACCAGTAAGGCGAGCTTCGTGCAGGAACCGCTGCCGGGCCGAGGCATGATCAACGGTCTCGGGAAGCAACTCCTTCCAGGCGACATTGCGGCCAACGGACTCATCGTAAGCCAGCCAAACCTGGCCAATGCCGCCGCGAGCGTGGAGTTGGGTCAACTTGTAGCGCAACTCGTACTCTGGCCCGGCAGCCTTGGTTGGAAGAAGACTGGCCGGCGCCCGCGGAAGGGGTGGCGTCATATCGTGCAAGCGGGTTGGGATTGCCTCGCTGTCCTCGGTAGCCAAGGCCTGCCGGGCGCGTTCCTCCAGAGGTTCGCTTAGCAAGTTCACCGGTTCGGAGCAGCTTGGTCAAGGCTCGTGCGGCCAGGTATTCGAGGTGGGTATGATCCTCGGCGGTGATCCAGCCTTTCCCGACCAACATTTCTCCGAAGGAGGCTGGTTGATCGGCAGACTGTGCAGCACAGACTTCAAGAAACTGGTCCAGGTTGATCAGTCCCGACCGCAGAGCCAGGACGCCAAGAAGTCTGTTGCGGATAATGTCTGTTTCCATGCGCGGTCCAGAAAAAGATAGAGAAGAAACGGTTCATGCACGCTCCGGGTGTTTGCCCTGGCAGCGTTCTGCGTTACCGTAATTCTACTATTCGCGGATCAGCAGTGGTGCTCTCCGCGGTGACGTTTCTGTGGATGCGCGATGGAATTTCCGGCACGATTATACTCTGCTTGAACGGACGGCTCGATGGATAACTCTTGCTCTTGAGCAACCGTGCGCACCAAACGAAGGCGAGCGACGGACCTCAGTCCGCCGCTCGCCTTGGCTCGTCTCTTGCGCCACGTGCTATCGCCTAGATCAATCCTTGGTGTACGTGACTTTCCTGCCCATGCCGGTGGCCGTGAACTTGTTCTGGCCCTGCCAGGTAATCGTGAAGGGAACCGCGAAGTCGCACTGTTCGCCGGTGACGTTCAGAATCCCGTCCTCGTAAGTGTAGGTGCCGCGTTCCACACTTGTGACTCCGTGACCCTGCTTGACCAGGAGGAACTGGCCGGTCGGCTTCATGTTCAAGGTGAGATCGAACTTGATATTCACGGCTTTGCCGACCGTTTCCACTCCCCGCCACACTCCCACGATCGGGTAGTTTTCGCCCCGGAACCGCGGCTCGGCTGGTGTTTGGGCATTGGCCTGGGCAGGAATCAGGCTGGACACGGTCACGGCGACAAGGGTGGCCAACAGGATTTGAGAAATACGCTTTTGCATGGTCAACTCTCCTGGAGTTCCAAGGTTGTTTTGGTTAAGCCCCAAGATCGGGAACTGACGACCTCGGGCCATTGAGTCACAGCTCACTTCGCTGCTCACCCTCGACTACGGACCTGGTGGCGGGATGTGACAGAATTTTGGAAGTTTTCGTTTCGAGGCGCCGAGGCCAGCCACCGACCCCGCATAATCCGACTTCTTGTATCTATCGAAGACCCAAGCCGGTTAGGCGACCGGAGTGGGGGTCGTCGTCGGGGTCCTTGGCCTCCCAGAAGCCGCGGCGGGTAAACAGATCGCCAGAGTGCCGTCGGGAAAGGTGTTGTGCTCCCATCGCGCTGATGGCGCGGCACCGGAAAGTCAGTAGGATAAGGAAATGCTCAATGCGTCTGTCTGAGAGGTCCCCAAAACATGCGGTACTTTCGTGCCTATGGTTTCATCTTCGACAGCCCGCAGTGGTTGACAACACTCCTCATTGGCATCGTGTGCATGTTTGTCCCCGTGGTTGGACCGATGGTGTTCATGGGGTATCTTTACGACGTGATCGAGGCCTTGCACCGTGACCCGGAACAAGTTTACCCCCCGTTCGATTTCAACCGCCTGCTGGATTACCTGGTCCGCGGCGTGTGGCCGTTTCTGGTGCAGCTGGTCGTCATGTTGCCTCTCATGCTGTTGCTGATGGTTTTCGTGGCAATTCCCATCGCCCTGGCCGTGTGCCTGACCGGTGAGGAACCATCGGCTGTCGTTTGGATTTGCATTGCTGTCGCCTCCTTGATGGTTGCAGCAGGCATTATACTCATCCCTCTTGTGACGATCCCCATGTCCTTGAGAGCCGGCCTGGCGCAGGACTTCGGCGCGGGTTTTTCTGTCGCGTTCGTTCGCGATTTTATCGCGCGCGTCTGGCTGGAGTCGATTCTCACGCAGCTTTTCATGCTGGTGACTGCGCCTCTTCTTGCCGTGATGGGCATGGCGGTTTTTTGTATCGGCCAATACCCGGCACAAGTCTGGATCATTTGTGCTGGCACCCACTTGCATTACCAACTCTACGAACTGTACCTCCAGCGCGGGGCACGCCTATCCCGCTCAAGCCGAGACCCACGGGGCCTGCGAACCAGTATCAGTAGTTGCAATATCCAGCCACGAATGAGACACGAATAGGAACGTGCCACGACGTACCACAGCCGAGGTTGCAGGCCGCAGGGCACTTCCAGGCTCTTTTGGCGGGTTTCAACTTGATAAGTGGGCCGGATTCAGCTAAAAACGTGGGGGGTGTTACTTCGTAGTGCGGGCGTCAGGGTTGTGCCCTGCAACCGGCATCCCTCGCTAACGCTTCGGGCCAGTGTGTTCCAATGGGTGTTCCGACTGTAATACACTGGCCCGAAGCGTTAGCAAGGGCGGAGAGAATGCCGGCGTTTGTTTATTGCCCTTCGGGGGGCCCCACAACATGTCCGAAGTCGACAAAGAATTCGACAGACTCATGCAGGGCATCCGGGAAGGCTCGGATGAGGCCGTGCGCGAGTTTGTTGGCATCTACGGGAAACTCATCTTGCAGGCGGTACGGCGCTGGTTGTGCGACAACTTGCGTTCCAAGTTCGATTCCGCCGACTTCGTTCAGAACGTCTGGGTGACCTTTTTTCGCAAGCCGTTGGATCAGTATGCTTTTGACCGGTCGGAGGCTTTGATTGCCTACCTGGTAACCCTGGCGCGCAACAAGGTCGCGGATGAGTACCGCCGCCGCCGTCCTGGCAGCCGTTATGACCTGGAATGCGAGGCGTTCATTGATGAGGTGTTGTCGTCGGAGGACGAGGAACTATTTGCCAAACATTCCACTCCCAGCCAGGTCGCCATTGTCCAGGAGGAATGGGTCCGGATGCTGGAGGGCCTCCCCGCCCATCAGCAAGACATCCTGGACATGATTCGTCAGGGGAACAGCCCTGATGAAGTCTCGCAGGAGCTTGGCGTGAGCGATAGGGCTGTGCGCCGGGCAGTCCGCAAGGTTGAAGAGAGGATCGAGTCATGAGCGATCAGGCAATTGCCCCTCGTTCCCAAACTGAGTTTGGGAACGAGGGGGCGAGCAGACTGCGAGCGAGCAGGAGATAATCCTGGAGGTCCGCAAGCGCTTGCTCCGCGGCGAGTTGATCGATGCCGGCGCTGTGCTGTCTCAGTATCCGCATCTGGAAACCAATGATGAGATGGTGCATGAACTGGCCCAGATGGAATACAACCTGCGCCGGAAGGCCGGGGAAGTGCTGAACATCGAGGAGTTTTGTGGCCGGTTCGGCCGGTTCAAGGACGATCTGGAGCGCTGCTTCAAGGCGGAAATGTTCGCCGCAGGGTATCTGAGTCAGGACCAACGCCCATTCGTGCTCTGGCCGCAACCTGGAGCCAAATTTGCAGACTTCACCTTGTTGCGGGAGCTGGGGCACGGCGGCTTTGCCCATGTCTACCTGGCAACCGAGGATTCGCTCGACGGACGGCTGGTCGCGCTCAAGATCTCCAAGAGCGAGTCCGCCGAGGCCAAGACTCTGGGCAAGCTCACCCACCCCAATATCGTGCCGGTCCACTCGATCCCCAAGGAAAAACCGGACGGCCTGTCGGCGGTGTGCATGCCTTACCTGGGCAACGCGACATTGCACGACGTGCTGCGCTATGCGCAAAAAGGGCAGGATCCCGGTCCGGGGCAGCGACATCCTTGCTGCCGTCCGGGACGCCACCGCGCGTGCGATGGAGGATGGGAAATCGAGGATCGAGGATCGAGGATCGAGGATCGAGGATCGAGGTGATGAGAACCCGGCCAACCTCCATCCTCCATCCTCCATCCTCCATCCTCCATCATCAGGAGCGGCCCCTGACCCTGTGCTGGCGAAGTGTACCTACGTGGACGGTATCATCCACATTTTCATCCAGCTTGCCGACGCACTGAGTCACGCCCACGAACGTGGCGTTTACCACCGCGACCTGAAACCGTTGAACATATTGCTCACTCCCGACGGCAAGCCCATGCTGGTCGATTTCGACCTTGCTTCCTATGACGCCGAGGCCGGCCGGGTAGGGGCCAGACACGTGGGTGGGACACTTCCTTACATGGCGCCCGAGCACCTGCGCACTTTCGCAGGGAGAAGCTCGGCCGCGCTGAAACAGGTCGATGCCAGGTCCGATTTGTTCTCACTGGGAGTCATTCTCTATCAACTCTTGACGGGGAGGTTTCCGTTCGGCTCGCTGCCGCGGGCGGTGTTGGAGAGGGAGTATTGTGATCTGCTCATCGAGAAGCAGACGGCAGGGCCGCGGCCGATTCGGCAATTCAATCGCGACCTGGATCCCTGGCAGGCGCGGATCATCCAACGATGTCTGGCCTTCGATCCCGCCCAGCGTTTCCAGTCGGCTGCCGAGCTGGGCGCCGCACTCCGGCGCAGCCTGTCGCGTCCCCGGCGTTCGTATCGCTGGGTGATGCGCCACGGGCTATCCCTGGCTGTGGCTGCCGCGGTGACGTTGACGGTGGGGGCCGCTCTGGGCATCGGCATGAAACAGCGGCAGCCCTATCCGGTCCGAGAGCTTCAGGCCGGGATAGAGGCCGACCGGCGCGGCGACTACCAGGAGGCGGTCAAGCATTGCAACCTGGCTCTCGATGCCGATCCTCACTGGAGCGAGGCACTTTTCCTCCGTGGCCGTGCTCATCAACGTCAGGGCGCGTTCGACAACGCCGTGAACGACTACATGCAGGCGGCACAATTTTCCAACGACGGCCGCATTCTCGCCGCCATCGGCTTCAGCGAGCACTGTTTGGGAGAGCCGCAGCAGGCCATGTTTTATTATCAGCGTGCCAGGGACGCCGGTTTTGAGTGCGCCGAGTTGTTGAGTGATATGGGTTACAGCTGTTATCAACGGGATCGGCTCGACGATGCGGATGAATTCTTGCAGAAAGCCTGCGAACGTAACCCGCGCTTGCAGGCGGCCTGGCACACGCGGGCGCTGGTCGATCTGCGCCGTTCCTCGAAGCAGGCCGGACGGAGCCTACAGCAGGGCGCGGAGTGCGTGCGAGGCGACTCGATCTTCCCGGCCCGAAGCCGGCCGAGTTCTACCACGATGCTGCCTGTGTATTTGCGACCGCAGCCAGGTACAACCGCCGCCTATGGCTGGAACAGGCCCTTGACTGCCTGGACGAGGCCATTCGGTTGGGTTACGATCCGAACCTGCTGCGCAAGGATGCGCTGGTGGGGAGATTGTTCCTGGAACCCGGCTACGAGGCTCCCCTGGAGAGAAAGAAGACCGCGAAAAAGGGTCCGGCGAGCGTGACATGCAGGCTAGCCGATCCGGTTCAGGATTTTCCCAATTACCTGGCACGAGGCGATTAAGGTAAGGATGAAGGATGAAGCAAAGTCCTTTCTGGGAAAGAGGCTTGATTTCTCCCGTGGCGACTGCGTAAGGTAATGGTGTAACTAGTTCGCCGGAGTGGCGGAATTGGCAGACGCGCCAGGTTGAGGGCCTGGTTGCTGTAATGGCAGTGCAGGTTCAAGTCCTGTCTCCGGCACCTTGCAGGATAAGGGTTTACGTCGATGAGGCGTAAACCCTTTTTCGTTGCGGCAGGCCAATGGGTTGTGGTCGAGAATGCCGAGTTCGTTTCTGAACCACTTCCCCCAAAGGATGGACAGGTTGCCGATGTTCCCCGCCACTGTCCTGGGGCTGAGGCTTTCCTGCTGCCGAGTGAGCTTGAACTGCTTGGCGAGTGCTTCCGTGATGTCCGTTGGTCCCCGTGAGGCCGGGTACACTTTTCGGAGAGTGCGGAGGACAGCCAGATATTCCTCGATGCTGCGCTCCCGTAGATTCTGCGCCTTCATCGCCGCCATCACCTTGTCCACGGCCTCGTCCCAGATAATGCTCGGAAACTTGGCTTTCGGATTGTATTCCTCCCGAATGATCTGACAGGCCACATCACGGGCACCTTTGAGGCTCGTACACTTCGTTGACCGCTCTACCCGCTTTCAATCGATAATTTTCAATTCCTCATACCCGAACGGCGCCTCGGCTCCCACTTCCGCAATGCGCAAAGTTCGCCGGCCTTCCAGCATCGCTTGCAGTTCCGGCAGCACGTGGACGGCGCCGCAGCCTTGCATCAGCAGCGACTCAGCCGGCAGTGTGCCGCCTTGCAAACGCGCAGCGCACCAGCGATTTGATTTCCTGGCTGGTGGCCACGAGACTGGTGGCGAGGCGATTGCGGGCGCAGAAGTCGCCGAGCACGGCGGTCATGACGTTCGTAACCAGCCCCACCTGAGACGGGTCCTGCTCGCGCTCGGCCAGGGGAGGGCATTGCTCCAGGGGGATCGTTCGGGCCTGCTCGACGACGCGCAGGATGGCTGGTGCGTCACGCCGGGCCAGGCCGCGGATGACGTGCAGGTCGCGCTCGCGCGTCGGGCTTCTCCGGGCAATTTCGATGAGCAGATCGTCGCGAACGATGGTTCGCGGCGGCCGATTGATCCGGGCCGCTGTCTCCTCGCGCCAGCCAAACAGTTCCCGGACGACGGCCAGCCGGCGGCGATCAAGCGCGCCGATGCCGCGTAGCTTCCGCCACTTCTCGCCGGAGGACGACATGCCCAGCTCTTCCGGCGCCGAGTTGACCGCCAGCCGGGCGAACTCTTCCCGTGCCCACTCCGTCCGGCCCAACTCTTCCAGCCGGGACGATAGTCGCTGCCAGATCGGCAGCAGATAACGCACGTCGTCGAAGGCGTATTCGATCTGTGCTCGCGTCAACGGCCGATCGCGCCATTCGGTCAGCGTCTCGCCCTTGGCGAGTTGCACTTTCAGGAGTTGACTGACGAGTGTGCCGTGGCCGAGCGGATAGTTCATCCCGGCCAGCCCCGCGGCGATCTGGAGATCGAAGAGATTGCCCGGAGTCTGTCCCGTCCACAGCCGGCACAGACGCACCTCTTCGCGCCCGGCATGCACGATCACCAGGTTGGCCGGATCGACGACCAGCTTCCAGAACGCATCGAGCGGCCCAACCGTCACGGGGTCGATCAAGATAAGCCGTTCCGGCGTGGCGACCTGCACGAGGCACAAGCGCGGATGATAGGTATCCTCGCCGACAAACTCGGTGTCGAAACCGAAGCGCCCGCACACCGCGAGGTGAGTAAGACACTCGCCGAGTTCTTCGGGGCGGCTGACAATTTGTTCCTGCACGTCAGGCATGATTCCCTCGTAGGAAGTGATGAGTGCTGAGAGTCTGTCCGGAAAGCCCCTCGCCCCCGCTTCGGGGGAGAGGGGTTGGGGTGAGGGGGCATAGATTCCAAAGAAAACCCCCTCACCCCCAACCCCTCTCCCCGGAGTACCGGGGCGAGGGGAGCCTTCCCGGACAGACTCTCAGCACTCAGCACTATTAACTCATCCGTGTCATGTTAGAATAGCGATCGGCTGGCGGACTGTGAACCCGAATAGGGAGCACGAGCATGCTGGAAGAATTCGTCGGCAAGAAGGTGGTTGTGGACCTGTGCAGCTCTTTCGTCTGTCTGGGTACGTTGCAGCGCGTGGGCGAGCACTACCTGGAGCTGCGCGGCGCCGATCTGCACGATCTGCGCGATACGGACACATCGCGCGAGAACTACGTCGCCGCGTCGCATGCCACGGGGATCAAGCGGAATCGGCAGCGGGTGCTGATCGTGCGCGCGGAAGTGATTGCGGTGACTCTTTTGGAGGATGTGGTGGATGAGTGACCGCCGGTCGCCAAACGCGCCGCCGACGCCCTGGTCAAGCTCGAAGTCGGGAGTTCGGACTAGAGTTTCTTCGTGAGATTACATTCCCGAAGTTGAACAATCTTGCCGACGCAGCCCGTACACTCGCCGCGGATGATGACCCTATCGTACTGCCGAAGGTAACGTAGCTGGCCCTGATTCTTTTTCGCGAACGTGCAACGAACGCACGAGTTGTTCATGCTTCCCAACAACCAGAGATCGAGGTATGCTCCGCCCTGCGCGTCCGTGCCGATCGCTATGATGTTGCCTTTCACATCGATCACCTTGCCCTTGTACTTCTCATCCCCAGCGGCCTCGTTGCTCACGTACTCGCTCTGTAGGGCCTCCGCGTCAATCGCAGCTGCAATCATGGCGGCGACCTCACGCTTTTCCTGCTCTCGCTGCTCAGCCAGGCGTGGCTCCACGTCTTTCGCCACTTGGTTGGCCACCCCGACGAACACCTTGGGCAGCAAGACGCAGCCACACATTCCGCAACAGGCCATCAAGACAAGGCCGCCGAAGACCGTTAAGATGATCCACAGAACCGTCAGCGAGCTATTGGAATTTCTTGCCATGATCGATCTCCACAGGGCACCAATGGGCATCTTATTGGGGAGGTTGGCCCAAGATAAGTGCCGCAGGGAGAAAAGACCGCTGTCAAACCAAAATAGAAATGTCCGGTCTTAACAAGGTAGAAATGTCCTCTTTGGCAAATCGTGTCAAGGAGGGCAGTTCTCATGAAAGGGTTCGAAGACCGGATCACTATGAGTCAGCGTGAGCGCGATGTTTTGAAAGTTTTGCAAACAGTCGTGGATGGCAAGCGCAGCCAAGCCGAGGCGGCGCGGCTGTTGGATCTGACAGCGCGGCATGTGCGACGCTTGGCGCTACGCTTGGAGGAGGAAGGCGACCAGGCCTTGGTGCATGGGCTGCGCGGCCGACTGTCCAACCGGCGACTGGACGAGGAGCTTCGCGGCAAGGTGCTGAAGACCTATCAAAAGTGTTACGCGGACTTCGGGCCGACGCTGGCGAGCGAAAAGTTGGCGGCGCAGGGGCTGCAGGTGTCGGTCGAGACCTTACGGCAATGGCTGCTGGCGGAGGGGCTATGGGAGGCAAGCGGCGGCGTGACGTGCATCGGAGTCGGCGGCCGCGCCGGCGTTGTTTTGGCGAGTTGATTCAGATGGACACCTCGCTGCACGACTGGCTGGAAGGGCGTGGTGAAGAGATGGTCTTGGTGGCGCTGATCGACGATGCCACGAGTCGGATCGACGCAGGGTATTACGAAGGTGAAACGGTCGAAGCGTACATGGACATGACGGAACGCTGGCTGCGGCGCCAAGGCCGGCCGTGGGCGTTTTACACGGACAGAGACAGCGTTTTTCAGTGGCAAAGTAAGGGACAAGCCGCCGCAGGACTGACGCAGTTTGGCCGGGCCATGGCGGAGCTGGACATCGAATTGATCCTGGCCCACAGCCCGCAGGCCAAGGGACGGATCGAGCGTTTTTTTGAAGTAGCCCAAGATCGCTGGGTGAAGGAGATGCGTTTGGCCAAGGTGACGACCCGAGCAGCAGCGAACGAGTTCGTTCGCCACACGTTGGTTCCGGAATACAACAGGCGTTTTGCGGTACCGGCGGCTGATGGCTCGGATGCCCACCGCGCCTTGGGACGGCAGTATTTCTTGCCGGCCATTCTGAGCGTGCAGACGAAACGCGTGGTGACCAACGACTACACGATTCGTTTGCACAACCGTTGGTATCAACTGCACAAGCCGGCGCTGCCGGGCCTGCGGGGTGGCCGGGTGATTATTGAGGAGCGTCGTGACAGGACGATGGCGATTCGCTTTGGGGAACGTTACCTAGCTTACCACGAGATCGTGGCGAATGCAGAACCGCGAGACGAGCCTCGGCCAGGGAGCGGTGCGGCGGCCTCCGCTCCGGGCTCGCTGCGCTCGCCCTGCGCTCCGGCCGCCGCACCGCTCCCTGGCCCCTCGGGCTCGTATCGCCCTGGCCCTGACCATCCCTGGCGTCAAGGTCTGCCGAAGAAATGACCGGTAGCGACACCGGACATTTCTATCTGGGGCAAAAGGAGGACATTTCTACTTTGGTGTGACACCAGGGAGAAAAGACCGCTGGCCAATTTCCGGGCCATTGGTTACAATATTTGGCAGTTGCTCTACATTATTGATGCCTTCCTTTCCCCAGAATACCTCTTCGGATCTGGCGGACATCAAGTGTGCGGAGTAGGACGCTCACGTTTGTGCTCGCATGCATGGTGACGCATTCACAAGACCGCCTTGTAACGGACACTCATCCTCTGATTTTGTGCTCCTGTTTTGTCGGGCTGTTTTGAATGGAATTGTCCCCTGTTATGAGCCGTTTCTGTTTTGTTAACAGGCCGTACTCTTCCGATGTGGGTGAGTGGCCTCTTTCTTGTGGAGGTGGAGAATGGGTAAGAAGTTGTATGTCGGCAATCTTGGCTACGGAGTCACCGACAGTGATCTCACGAAGATGTTCGAACCTCACGGCACGGTTGAGTCGGCTCAGGTCATCATGGACCGGGAGACGGGCCGTTCCAAGGGATTCGGCTTCGTGGAAATGGGCAGCCAGCAGGAAGCACAGGCCGCCATTGCCGCACTGAGCGGCAAGGAAATCGAAGGCCGCACGCTCACGGTCAATGAAGCCCGTCCGAAGACCGAAGGCGGTCGTGGCGGCGGCGGTGGTCGTGGCGGCTACGGCGGCGGTCGTGGCGGCAGCGGCGGCGGTCGTAGCGGCGGCGGCGGCTACGGCGGCGGCGGCGGCCGGCGCTACTAAATGACCGTGTGTAAATCTGCCACACTGGCCCGAAGCGTTAGCGAGGGTGCGTTTCGTTCCTCGCTAACGGTTCGGGCCAGTGTGCTGCTGAAGTCGGAGCCAGGTTCGTTAGTAATCCAACCGAAACCGGTTACTCTTATCCTCCTCGTGCCGAATCTCATCCACCGGCTCTTTTCGTCCCGTCCCCTTGTAGAGCCGATTCGGACAGTTGAACACAATCCCCGGCTCAGCGCCGACGTTCTTGTACGCATGAACCACGCCCGGCGGGATGATGAGCAGCATCGGTTTATTGGTGAAGGCAAGAAAAACTCACAACGATGCGTCAAGTCGGCGCCGACACACTGCTGAATTGTTCCAACTCCGCGAGATTGTGGCTGAACCACTTATCCAGGCCCTTTTCCTTGGCCCGCTCTTCAAGTAACTTCAGCACATCCTCGTAAGAGCATCGGCCTTCAGCAGCGTTTCCCATCTCCAGCACGACGTTGTGGAACAGATCCGCTAGATGGAAAACCAACTTGTTTTTCTGCTCATGCCCTTGCGAGCGCATCTCCAACAAGGCACGGAATAAGAGGCGATGAACGGTTTCGACAGGGGAAGATTGGTTCGTATTCATGCTCAATCCAACCGAAACCGGTTACCCTTATCCTCCTCGTGCCGAATCTCATCCACCGGCTCTTTTCGTCCCGTCCCCTTATATAGCCGATTGGGACAGTTGAACACAATCCCCGGCTCGCCGCCGACGTTCTTGTAAGCGTGGACCACGCCCGGCGGGATGATGAGCAGCATCGGCTTGTCGGCGCCGACAATATCCGTCTGCTGGGCCAGGAAAGTGGCCGACGCCGGCCGGTTGTCCCAGAGGTACATCTTGAAGTTCGACGGGCCAATGAAACAAAAACAGTCGGCCTGATCGACGTGCTCATGCGGTCCGCGCGATGCCCGGCTCCGTGGCCGAGATGTAGGCCATCACCGGATGAAACTCGGCCGGCAGGTCGTCATGCCGGAACAGCTCGCACAACCAGCCGCGCGGGTCGTGATACTTCTTCAGCGGTTTCCAGATGACACCGTTGATGGGACCAGGATGAAATTGCATGTGCATTAGTTCCAAATCCGAACCTCAGTAGTTCCAAAAATCATGCGGGGATCATTTCCCACTGCCGCGCTCTCGCGGTTAATGCCTCGACATACTTGGGCCAATCGTGGAGGGTCGCTGGGTCGAAATCGGCACCGTTCGGCCAGACCAACGTTCGCACTTCGGGATCAACCTGGACCCGGTCAAACATTGCCAAATCGCAGCAACGGTCCGAAGAGTTCACCGGCCAGGATTGGCTCGAAGTTGATGACCTGCTCCGTGTTGTCATCAAATTGCACGCGCAAAGTGTAGGGTGCCACGGACTCGAATGACCGGACACGATAAATCGGGTGGATAGTCACATGTTACTCCAACGGGTCGATAGGTACCGGAACTTGGCCTGCTTGCAGTCGCTGCCAATCAGCCAGGAGTTCGGCCTGATGCAACTCGGCCCACGCTTCCACGAAGCGCTGCTGGCGCCTCGGAAGCGATCCAGCGATCAGTTCTACTGGGTCGAGGCTGAAGAGGGCCACATCATCCTGGTAATGCGCATGGAAATGTGGCCGGTGGTGCGGCATGCCGACTTCCATATACATCCGAACAATAATGCCAAAGAAACGACTAAGTTCAGGCATTTTAGTATTGTATCACATGGAGGAATATGGAGGTTTCAGCCCTGTTTCTCTGTTGTTTCCGATTCTCCGAACAAGTTGGGTTGGACCTCCCGTTGGCGCAGCTTCAAGCGCTTGCGGATGCGGGTTGCCTCCGTGTTCAAATGATGTGCCTCCAGTTCGACCAGCACATCTTCCGCGCGATCGAGCACGTCCTCCGGCACCCCTGCCAGCCGGGCGACGTGGATGCCGTAGCTCTTGTCGGCACTGCCCTCGGCAATTTTATGCAGGAAAACGATTTCGTCCTGATACTCGCGCACCAGTACGTTGTAGTTGCGCAGCCGCGGCAGCTTCTCGGCAAGCTGGGCCAGCTCGTGATAGTGCGTGGCGAACAGCGCCCGGCAGCCGACGGTGTCGTGCAGGTACTCCGCGATCGCCCAGGCCAGGGACACGCCGTCGTAAGTGCTGGTGCCGCGGCCGATCTCGTCGAGGATCACCAGGCTGCGCGGCGTGGCGTTGTTGAGGATGTTGGCGGCCTCGGTCATTTCCACCATGAACGTGCTCTGCCCCCGGCTTAGCTCATCGCTCGCCCCCACCCTGGTGAAGATGCGGTCCGCAATGCCGACCCGCGCCTGCCGGGCCGGGACGAAGCTGCCCATCTGCGCCATGAGCGTTATGAGCGCGATCTGCCGAATGTAGGTCGATTTGCCGGCCATGTTCGGCCCGGTGATGAGCCACAACTTGCCGGCCTCGCCGCCCAGGGCGACGTCGTTGGGTACGAACGTCCCCGGCGGCAAGGTCTGGTCAAGCACCGGATGCCGGCCATCGCTGATTTCCAGTATCGGCTCGTCGCACAGACCGGGCCGGCAGTATTGCCGGGACGCGGCCAGCTCGGCGAGTGAGGCCAGCACGTCGAGCATCGCCAGCACCTCGGCGGTCTGCATCAGCCGGCTTGTCTGGGCTGCCACCTGGTTGCGCAGGGCCGTGAACAGTTCGAACTCGCGCTGAAGCAGCTTCTCCTCGGCGGTCAGCACCTTCTCCTCATGTTCCTTCAGCTCCGGCGTGATGTAGCGCTCGGCATTTTTCAGCGTCTGCTTGCGCTGATAATCGGCGGGGATCTTGCTGACGTGGGTGTGAGTAACCTCGATGTAGTAGCCGAAGACCTGATTGAAGCCGACCTTCAGGCTGGAGATGCCGGTGCGCGTGATCTCTTGCGCCTGGAAGCGGGCGATCCACTCCTTGCCGCCCTTGGCGATGGCTCGCAGCTCGTCCAGGCCGGCGTCGTGACCTGGTTTGATTACTCCGCCTTCGCGCGGGTTGGGCGGCGGATCGTCAACCAGAGCGGCATCGAGCAGCTCGCGCAGATCGGGGCATAACTCCAGGCGTGATTCCAGTTCGCACAGCAGTGCCGCTTTCCGGGCCGTCACTTTCGCCTTGATTCTCGGCAACAGACGTAGCGTTCGGCCCACGGCGGCCAGGTCGCGCGGCGATGCTCTGCCGGTGCTGACTCGTGCAGTCAGACGCTGCAAGTCTGAGCCGCTACCCAGATTCTCGCGCAGCTCCTGTCGTAAGCTTTGTTCCTCGCGCAGCTCGCCAACGGCGTCGAGTCGCGCCTCGATGCCGGCGCGGTCAGCCAGCGGTGAGACGATCCAATCGAGCAGCAGCCGAGCGCCCATCGGCGTGACAGTCCGGTCGATCACTGAGAGCAAGGATCCTTCCCGGTTGCCGTCACGCATCGTCCGGGTCAGTTCCAGGCTGCGGCGGGTCACTTCATCCAGAAACAGATAACGATCGTGCCGGTATGGCCGCAGCCGGCCGATGTGTGCCAGGCTCGCTTTCAGCGTCTCTTGCAGGTAAAGCAGCAGTGCTCCGGCGGCGGTCAGGCATGGTTGATCGTCGTTGAAGCCGAACCCCGCCAGTGTAGTGACGCCGAAATGGCTGAACAGAGCGGCACGGGCGGAAGAGTCGTCGAAGGTCCAGTCGGGGCGCGTGGTCAGCGCCATCGCGGGCGCTGCCTCGCGCAGCCGCTCCATGAGCCGGCCCGGCGCCTCCTCGGCACACAGGCATTCCGACGGCGCCAATCGGTTCAATTCATCGGCCAGGCGGTTCCAGGGTACATCGGCACCCTGAAACTCTCCCGTCGATAACTCCACCCAGGCCAGCCCAACTTCCTTGTCGCCTGGTTGGAGAGCAACCAGGTGATTGGCCCGGCGCGGATCGAGCAGGTCGTCTTCGGTCAGCGTGCCGGGCGTCACCACGCGCGTGACCTCACGGCGAACCAGCCCCTTGGCCAGGGCCGGATCCTCAACCTGATCGCAGATGGCCACCCGATGCCCGGATTGCAGCAGCTTCCGCAAATGAGGCTCCAGGGCATGATGCGGAAACCCCGCCATCGGCACGGTCTTGTCCCGGCTCGTCAGCGCCAGGCCGAGCACTCCCGCCGCCACCTCCGCGTCCTGATCGAACAGCTCATAGAAATCGCCCATGCGAAACAGCAACAACATGCCCGGATGGCGTTCCTTGGCTTCGCGGTACTGTTGCATCATCGGGGTTAGGGACATGGCAGTGGTCAGTGGTCAGTGGTCAGTAGTCAGTGGTCAGTGGTCAGTGGTCAGTGGTCAGTGGTCAGTGGTCAGTTTTAGTGCGGAGAGATTTCTGTAGGCCGTTGAGCATTCGGCCGATCTCGGCGCTTTGGGTCATCAGCTCGGAACTATGGCCCGAGGTAATATAGCCCAAGCGCTCGGCGATGAGAATATGGGTCTCCACCTCCATCAGAGATCCATAGGCAATTGAAAGATGCTGGATAAACTCCAATCGGTGCTGCCGACCTTGGCCTTCCGCGATGTTGGCCGGAACGGAGACTACCGCACGGCGCAGTTGGTCCGCAAGGGCGTACGTTTCGAACTTGGGAAAGGGTCGGATGGCATTGTAACAAGCGACGACGAAGTCCATAGCCTTTTGCCAGACTAGCAAGTCTTTGAAGCTGCGTACATTCATGGCTTTCTCCTCAACAGGTGTTAGTGGAATGGTTTATCGACTGACCACTGACCACTATTGTGTTGTATCGACTAACCACTGACCACTATTGTGTTGTATCGACTGACCACTGACCACTGATCACTGACCACTGCACTTCGTCATGGAGATCGAATTGCCACGCTCGTTGAACGTGACTTCGGTCATGTAATGCCGCATCATCAGCAACCCGCGGCCGCAGGGGCGTTCGAGGTTTTCAACGGCTCGGCAGTCTGGTACGGCGGCGGGGTCGAAACCGGGGCCTTCATCGGTAATGCTGATCTCGAAACGTCCGGGCTGAATGCAATAGGTGATATGGACCTTTTTGTCCGGGTCCAGCCTGTTGCCGTGCCTGATGGCGTTGTACAGTGCCTCGTGCAGGGAGATCTTGATGCCAAAAAGATCGTTGGCGCAGAAGTGATTGGCCTTGAGAGACTCTTCGATCTGCTCCAGAAATCGGCGGACCTCGGCGAGATCGCTGGCCAGATCAACCGTTGCACAGAGAGCGGCGCCGGCAGGGGCCTGAGCGGTCATTTTGTCTCGAGGAGAGGACACGAAAACGCTTCCTCAGAAAGCCTGCAACGCCGCCTGTTCGTCTTTTTGAATGTTGATGGTCGTGTGCAGATTGGTGATCTTGAACGCTTCGTAGATAGTCGAGTTGATTTTGCACAGGATCAACCGCCCCTCCAGGGCCTTGGCTTTCTTGTTCAGAGCAGCTATTTTACCAAGTGCCGCGCTCGACAGCTTCTCCACCAGGCCAAAGTTCAGGAGCAGCTTGCGCCGGCCCAGCTCGTGTACGAGGCTGAAAAGCTGTTCGCCGATGACCTGGATTGTCCGTTCGTCCAGGATTTCGCGGTCGAGGAACTTGACCACGGTCACGTCACCAATGTCCT
This sequence comes from uncultured Gemmataceae bacterium, assembly GCA_963804745.1. Lineage (GTDB taxonomy): Bacteria > Planctomycetota > Planctomycetia > Gemmatales > Gemmataceae > CAWDRY01. The sequence continues at coordinate 127,274 of CAWDRY010000036.1, read as the reverse complement.
CCACCTCCAGGTGGCGACCATGTGGCTGTAACGGCATAGCGAAGATCCCTCCCGTATTCACCAATCCGATCCAAGAGCAATGTCATGTTGATGTTAAAGCGCGGCATGAAGATGTCAAGTCCTGCAAGGATTCTCCAAACAACTCGCCGCCGAGGACGCAGAAGTACCCGGCGCGGCAAAGCCGCAACCAATACTCTAAGGAAGGCAGGAAGGCAGGAAAAGAAAAGAACACAAAAGGTGAGGGTTTCAACGAGATTCTTCAACTGGGAGGTGCGCACTGGCTCTTGTTTCCTGTCTTCCTGCATTCCTTAGAGGTTTTGAAATCTTGCTCTGCGGTGAATCCGGATCAGACGATCATTCTCTCAAAAAACGGCCTTTACTTTTCTGTTCCTCTTTCTATCATCCTCCGACTTGTTAATGGGATTACTGTTGTTCACCTCCCCAGGAGGAAGATTATCATGTTCCAGCACGGAACCAGCGCAAATTGCGCGTTGGCTTGGTGACAGCTCTCGGAGCAGGGGCGGTGTGTACGTTCTTGCTCATTTCCGGGGTATATGGGCAGTCTCCCCTTGCCGGCAATCCACGCATAACCTCGCCGCCCGGCGCCGGGCTGCCGCCTGCTCCACCGCCGGCGACACAGGGAATACCGCCTGCTGATCCGCCTCACGCTGGGCCGGCGGAACTGCAAAGCCCGTTGGAGCAATGTAATGCCGAGCTGCAAAAGACCCGCGAGGAGCTGAAGCATCTCGCCGCCGAGCGGGAACAGAAACGCGCGGAGTTTCAGGAAGTGGAAGTGCGCTACAAGGAAGCTCAGAAACGCCTCGCCGACAGTCTGGAAAAGAGGATGCAGGTGCTTCTGCGCGAAGTGGAAATGTTGCGCGAGGAGCTGCGTAACTTTCAGGGCGGTGAGAATCACACGGCGGCGGGAGCCGTCTCTCGTTATCATGTCACCAGCGGAGGCCCGCCGGGCGGCACACCCGCAATCTCCGGAGCCATGCCGGCGCCGGCCGCCAGCGACCAGGGCCAGCAATGGCAGCGTACCCCGCTGCCGGGTCAGTAAGAAAACCAGTTCCAAATCCGAAACTCGAAATCCGAAATCCGAAACAAATGCCAAGCACCAAACCAGAAAATCCAAAAGAAGACTCCTTATCCGGTTTGAGCATTGGAATTTCGCATTTTGTGGATTTGTTTCGGATTCCGAGATTCGGATTTCGGATTTTGCGAAATAGTGAATTTCTGGCGTCGGCGTCTCCTGTTGTTGTTCGCCGCCAGGAGTGACAAGGCATACGGGTTGGGACTGCCTGCGGAAACCTTTGCTGTTCGCTTGACTGTTCTCGATCAGGTAGCCACGCCGCCGGCAGCCATCATCCTGACAGCCAGGCTGGAACATGCCGGCAAGTTGGGCATCCATCCGAACATGCCCGGTTACGAGCTGCACTTCCAGGGTGTACACTTCGGCGACCGCTGTGCCGCAACCACGGGCGCCGGCCTGGCAACGGTTGAGGTGAAATTTCCTGCCGGCGCAGCCAGTCCTTGTCCCGTAGAAGTTCGTTTCGCCGGCAGCGCTCATCATCAGCCGGCGGAAGCCACGGGTTGCATCTTCCTCTGGCCGGCGGACAGCCGCATTCTCATCACCGACGTGGACCACACCATTTCCGACCTGGCCCTGCTCAAGGTGCCCTTCACTCCCAATGAGCGGATTCCAGCACTCCCCGGAGCCGCGGACGCTCTCACGGAACTGAGCCGAACCCATCGGATTGTCTACCTGAGCGCTCGCGACGAAGCTCTCTACGACAAAACGCGTGCCTGGCTGCAAGAGAAAGGTTTTCCCGAAGGCCCGCTCTTCTGCCGCGAGTTTCGCGTCAGCGTTGGCCAGGAGACCTTCAAGCGGCAATTCATCGCGGAATTCAAAAAACGCTATCCCCAGACAGTTATCGGCATCGGCGACCAACCCAGCGACGCCCGTGCCTACCTGAGCAACGGCATGGCAGCGCTACTCCTGGACCCGGAAGGAAGAGCGGAATTACCCGCGGGGGCGGTCAGGGTTTCCTCATGGCGGGAAGTGCTTCGGCAACTGGACGGTGAGCGGAATACGCCAGAGTTATGTGGCAAGGCGAAGGGCAAGTGAAAGTTTACCCTCGCTTGCGCGTCGGGCTAACGTTCTGCTGTTAGCCCGACGCGCAAGCGAGGGTAAATTTACTGCTGCCACTCGCCCAACGGATCGCACAAATAACACGGACAATAAGAGCCTTGTCAGAACCAGAGCGCCAAGCGATGGCTTTATGTCTAACCTCGCGTGGCGGTCTGGTTCAGCGCCCCGCACTTGTACGCTGGAACCGATGGAACTAGGATAGATGCGAACTGGTGAGTCTCAATTTCAAACCTTGTTCAGGAGTCTGCCATGAGTTACGGTCTGACCTACGTTGCCGCCCAGGCACCCGCGACGGAACGGGCCGCTTTTATTCGGAGAACTTATGCCCACCTGGCGGTGGCCATCCTCGCCTTCGCTGGTTTGGAAGGTGCCCTTCTCAACTTGCCCGGCATCGAGAACATCCTTGACCCCCTGCTTGGGGCAGGGCGGATTGGCTGGATGGCGGTGTTGGTGGCTTTCATGGTGGTCGGCTGGGTGGCGCAGTCCTGGGCACGCTCCGATACTTCTCCCGGACTCCAGTACCTCGGCCTGTCGCTCTACATTGTGGCCGAGGCGGTGATTTTTCTTCCGCTGCTCTATTATGTCACCAAGGAATCAACGTATGCGGGAGTGATACCCACGGCGGGGATACTTACTCTTGCCGTCTTTGGAGGCTTGACCCTGGGCGTGTTCTTGACCAGGCAGGATTTCTCCTTTCTCAGACCCATCCTGGCCATCGGCAGTCTTCTCGGGCTGGGGTTTATAGTCGCAGCGTGCTTCTTCCCCATCAATCTGGGGATGATTTTCTGTTTCGCGATGGTCGTTTTGATGAGCGGCTACATTCTCTATTACACGTCGAATGTCCTGTACCACTACCGCACCGATCAACACGTGGCGGCAGCGCTCGCTCTGTTCGCGTGCGTGGCGACGCTGTTCTGGTACATCATCCGGATCGTCTTGAGCAGCCGGAGCAGGTGAGGCAAGCCGTCAAAAATGGGGCGGTCCGCTTGTGCTGGGCACTATCCGCTTTTACCCGGGGTTTTCGGCATGGTCGCCAGAGTCCATGCCTCCAAAACGCACCGTGCCCCCGCTGAGGACTTCCCCCTTCTTTACTGCTACGCACGGTCATTTAGCCATCCTCCCCTGAATCACGCATTGAGCGAACCTCACACTTACTTGCGAAGTTCCCCCACATGGTGCTGTAGGCTATCTGAACCGTATATTCGCCCGGCCGAGTAAATTCCAGGTGGTAGGTCTTGGCGCCGCGGATCATAAGCTTCACCGTCACCTCGTGCCGTCCCGGGACGGTTTCCACATTGAAGTGGAAACCCTCCTTCACGGAACACTCGCCGAGGAACCTCCCATCGAAATGGACGTCAACGAGCGCGTCCACAAGAAACCATTGCCCTGGAAACACGATGTGCGCCATGACGGAGGATACCGCCTGCACTAGTGGAATCGCGGAGAAAGCTTCATCAAGCGTGGACGACACCGGCTGCACCATTGGAATGTCATCGTGTGCTGAATTACGCTTGCCCCGAATGACAAAACGTCCAGTCTTCTTTTTCGCCGCTGCCTTGCGTGCCATCAGGGCAGCCCCGATAATGGTGCCGATCACACCGCCGATCATGCCACCGTACCGCGCCCAGGTAAGGGCACGGTCGGTGGCGGCATCCGCAAACAACGATAGCAAATCCATGGGTAGTGGCTCCAGTATGATGAGGGATATGGCGTGCTTCAGTGGATGAAGCAACGGACCAGTGGCGTTGTACGCAACGGCCTTCATGGAGGCAAGGGAAAAACCAGGGATGGACGCGATACTTGTTGAGGATGTAACGCTGTTCGACCTGGTTGCGGACCATAAGCCAGCGCTTGCCGCGAAAACGGCGCATATGCCAGCCGGCCGCTTTTGGAGAATAGAACAAGTCGCCTCCCCAGCAGATGGCAGTCCAGTCGAGTTCCAGACCCTGGCATTCGAACTCGGTGGCGGCGACATCCAGCCAGTTTGATGAACGGCAATCGTCCGGGCCGGCAAGGAACCAGTCGGCGTATTGGTAGGCGCGTCGAAAGCCGGTGCTGAGTTCGAGATGGAAACGTTGCGCTCACCGCGTTCGAGATGGAAACGTTGCGCTCACCGCGTTCGACGGAACCGACGAAGGTGCGATGGAGGCCGGAGCGGTAGGCGAGAGCTTCTTGGGAAAGGCCTTGAGACTGGCGCAGGCGGCGCAGGTTGGCAGCGAGGATTTGCCTGCCGGTCGTCGAATCCTTGGGTCGGGTTCTCATACCGATAGAGTGCGGGATGGATGCTTATGAGGCGACACTGTTTACGTAGCAGGTTGTGAGCAGCTACGTTTCCCGGCCAGTCGTCCTATACTACAATGGATGATCGATCATGTGTAGACTGCAGGCCGGCCTGACCGTTTCACCCCGCAATTGGGCTGAGTGCCTGTAAGGGTCTTCAACACGCTGAATTGCCATACCCTGATCGGGCAAAACGTCAACGAGGGCGACCAATAGCCAAAGAGGTGACGACAATGGAACATGGACAGATCTCGAAGAACAAGAGCATCAATCAATGGATATGCGATTGTTTTCGTCACCTCCACGATGATGACGCCAAGAAATTCTTGCGAAAATTCCGCCAGCAACCGCTCGACGAGGAACAGGTACTGCACACGTTCCGAGAATTGATCTTCGGGGCTTTCCTGGCCAAGAACGCGGTTTCTGTGCGCTACGATTTGAAAGTGGACGGGGCAACGCCTGATTGGTGCCTCACCAGGGACGGCGCCAGCATCCAGGGCATGATGGAGGTCATTAACTTCCACACTGACCAGAAGACTGAGACGGGAATTCGCGAGGCACTACGCGCCCGAGGGTTTGGAGCCACCTGGGGCGGAGAGAAGGATGACCGGCTATACGACCAGCTTCAGAGCAAGTGCGTTGTTTACAAAAACTTGGTCGAACGGCTCCAGGTTCATTATGTGATCGGCCTCTTCATCCATTTATTTGCCCACGTCAGTCATGAGGAGATTCGCGAGGCAGCTCTCATGCCCAATGAGGGTTTGTTCCATCTCTACCCGCATGTCAGCGGCATTCTGTATTGCGCCAACGGCGCCGGTTACCATTTTTACTACCTACCCAATCCCCACAACCCTCGTAAGCTCGTCCTTCCCGATGGGATTTACTGAGTCAACATGATAGGGGTGATGATGGGTTCTCAATTGCATTGATGAGTCCGCCGACTCTGTCGAGGAAACCGACGCCGTGATCCGTCGCTTTCCGAGCAACGAAACCTGAACCCCCGACGACGCCGAGGAATACGGCGGCGACCAAACCGAACCCGCCTACCCCGCCCTCGTTCGCGAAGAGTTCCACGGCGACATCCACGCCGCCCTCCGTGACCCTCGCTCCCCAGCCGTTCGAGTTCCAATGCGATGGCGGCATCCTGATTGTGGAGCGGGCAGAGTGAAGATATGTACCGATGATTCCTAAGAATTCATGGCGGACGGCACCAAGAGCACACGGAATCCTGTCTGAACAAAGTGATGGTCGCCAGTGAGTGCGTCAGTGATGCCGATTGAGCAAGGCGATGTAGTAGAAGGCGTCCGCGAACACTTCGTTCATGGTCGCGGTTTCCCGTGGGCGTAATGGTCGTGGTTTTCAGCCAGGTCGCTGGGGAGGTCAGGGTGTGCTTGCTCCGCTTCTGCCGCCAAAGCCAGCAGCCAGCCGCGCGTGGAATCCAGGGGATCAGCCGCTGCCAATTCAGGTTGACGCGCTCGTACCGTCACCTCGATTTCACCACGAGGCAGTGTGATCCCGCCAGGCGGGCGGATGACCTGTTCCTGATCCACCACGGCATTGAATTGAATGGTTGTCATGCGTTTACCTCCGGTTGTATTGTACGCCAGGTGAGCGCAGTCGGCGCAGTATCAATCACCTTTTTTCGACGGATCGATCGACGAAAAAGCGGCTACAACCCGCTGCGTCGCTTCCGGACCCGCGCAGACCTGGAACCCCAGGAAACTCCGAGGACTACGGCGGCCCCCAAACCGAACCCGCCTACCCCGCCCTCGTTCGCGAAGAGTTCTCTGGCGACATCCACGCCGGCCTCCGCGACCTGCGCTGGGAGCGTTTCGATTTCCGCTGCGACGGCGGCACACTGTTCGTCGAGCGGGAGCGGTGAATATGTGGACCGATGATTCCTAAGCGACTGTAAGACAATAAAATCGCAGCATCGGAGCGACATGCTTTGCAGGGTGCCATGCCCACGGCTCTGCGTGGGCATGTTTTGACGGCTTTCCATGCCCACGCAGAGCCGTGGGCATGGCACCCTGCAAAACCAAACTGCGAAGTTATTTTTTTACAGTCGCTAAGAGTTCATGGCGGACTGCACCAAGAGCACGCGAAACCCTGCCTGGGCAAAGTGGCGGTCGCCCGTGAGTGCGTTAGTGATGCCGATTCCGGCATCGCCCCAGTCCATCAAGCATGCGTCGAATCCTCCGGATAGATGTCCGGCAGAGCATTGCGCTGCACGTGCTTCGGCGGGGGAGGTTCGGCCTGTTTCTTACCGTCCGGCGCGGGCTGTGGGCCAACCAGACCGCCTACTTCTCCCGCTTCAAGCTCCTGCGTGCGGCCGCCGGCCGGCACAGCCCCGTCATCCGGGCCGAGGTGAACTCGGAACCTGTAGTTGGCAATGCTCAACTGGTCGTTGGGCAGCAGGATCGCCCGCCGCACGCGCTGGCCGTTGACGCGCGTGCCGTTGGTGCTGCCCAGATCGCGGAGCAAGAGCAAGCCGTCGGTGCGCACCAGCACACAATGCAGCTTGGATACGCTCTTGTGGTCCAGCCGCACCTCGCAATCTTCCTTGCGCCCGACGACCGTCAGGTCCTTGGTGATCTCGATGGCCGAACCCCCGTCAAGAGGAATGAGCAAGGTGCGCATGGGCATCCTCGGTTGGTTTGGTGAATGGTGAGTAGGTGAGTGGTGAGTGGTGAGTGGTCGAAATGCTTACCACTCACCACTCACCTACTCACCACTCACTCTTCTTTACCACTCACCACCTCACCTACTTCAACATCTCCTTCAAACTCGGCGTAATGGCATCCGCCCAGATCTGGTAGCCTTTCTTGGACAGGTGCAGAGAGTCGGGCATGATGTCCTTGCTGATCGAGCCGTCGTCCTGAAGGAATTTCCCGCCGATGTCCAGATACTTGATGTTCTGGCCGTCGTCCAGCTTGGCGATGCGCTGGTTGATGTCCTTGATTTTGTCGCGGTGGCCGTCGGTCGGCTTGGCCCCGCGTGGGAAGATGCCCAGCAAGAGGATCTTGGCCTGTGCTTGCTTGCTGCGAACCTCGTCCACGATGGCCTTGATCCCCTCGGCAATCTCTTCGTTGGTGTTACTGCCCAGGTTGTTCGTGCCGATCATGATAACCACGGCCTTCGGCTTGATCCCATCCAGCTCGCCGTTCTGCAAGCGCCACAGAACGTGCTGCGTCCTGTCGCCGCCGATGCCGAAGTTCGCGGCCTTGAGCGGCTCGAAGTTTGTCTTCCAGGCTTCCTGACCGCGCCAGCCGTCGGTGATCGAGTCGCCCAGGAACAAGACATCGACGTCGCCCTTCTTGGCAACCTCCAGGAACTGCTTGTGCCGGTTCTCGTCCTTCTTGACCGGCTTGATCGCGGTGTTCTCCTTCTTGTCGTCGGCCCGGCTTGCCGAGCCGGCCAGCAACAGGGCCGTGATCATGAGAGTTGAACATATCAGCCAACCTAATCCGCATCGCACCTTCATTGATACCTCCCTTTTTCTTTAGGCGAGCGGCAGAAGATAATTTACCATCCCTCGCTCACGCTTCGGGCCAGTGTGACACTGGCCCGAAGCGTGAGCGAGGGATGGTATCACTTGCCGCCCGCCTTAGCAACTAGATTCATGGTTTCGCGCCGCGGAGCGCTTTCAACTCCTGCAGCGCGTTCTCGCCTTGCAACGGCGTGAGCTGGAGATACTCAATCCCCTGTTCCGCCAGGCCGGCAAGTCTCTTGTTATCCAGCTTATTGGGTTGAGCGGGATCTGCCAGATCGAAAGCGCGGACGAAACAGCCCACCAGGATGTCATCGTCAAAATCGAGGTCGCGTGGCAGGCTGGACAGCTCCTTGAAGTAACGCCTCAATTCGGGGAGCTTTTTATGAGCGAGAAAATAGGTCAGCGCCCACGACATCGTTCGTGCTTTGAGCAGGGCAGCCCGGTCGCCGCTGGTCCTGGCCTTGCGGAAGGATTGATCGGTGATAAGCTCTCGCAGGATGGTTGTGGCCTGTTCCTTGTCGAGGTCGAGTTTCTTGCCGCCGTTCGTCCTGGGCAACTGGGCCAGATAGTTAAGCTCTTCGAGGACACTCACGTGCAGCCCGCCCAGGTTGATCCAGGGCGCCCCCGGCGGTGTCTCGAAGAAGCTGGCCATGCCGAACTGGATCCATTCGGGCGCCGCCACCGAGCGCGGCACGAGTCCGGAAGCGGCCAGGAGCTGGCGGGAGCCGTCGTGGGTGACGGCGGCCAGCTCGGATTCATCGTCGAGCGCCTTGATCAGGATCTCCTTCACCTGGGCATCGGCAGGGCCTTTGGCCAGTAATCCGCTGGAATTCTTCAGCGTGTCATAGGTCGTATCGAAACGCCTTTCCGAAAGGACCAGCAGATTCTCCCGCCGGGCCAGGAACCCTTCGGACGTGAACGGCACGGCACCGAGCAGCTTGCCGTCCTTCTCGAATTCGTTCTCGAATGCGTCTTTTTTCGCCGGCATCAGGACGGCCACGAGCCGGCGCCGCGGCGGCAACACCGGCTCCTCGCCGGCCTTGCTTTTCAAGGCGAACCAGTAGAAAAAGCCGCGATAAAGGTCTTCCAGGCGCTTGAAGCGCGCCTGCACCACGGCGGCATCGCAGTTGGGGTCGTGGAGAAGCGTGTAGTGGCCCTTTTCGAGGATCTTGTAAGATTTGAAGAGTTTTTCTCGCGCCCGCGCTGCGAAGTCCTCATCCTGTGTGAGCGGCGTCTGGAGAGCGGCCTGGACCTGGGCAAACGCCGCCACCGCCGGGTTTTTGGGTTCACGCTGGGCGAGATCGTTCATTGTGACCACGAAATCCTGCAAGAGCCCGTGTTCCAGAGCGAACTCCGCGAGATCAAGCACCTGCTTCGTAGCTGCGCCGCCTCTGTACACATCCGCCTGTTTGATCTTGAACTGCTGCTCGACACTGGGCACGGGCAGGCCGTCGGGCCGCAATATCTGAATGATCCCCAGTTGATCGGACGCCGGCAGCGGACTCCTGCTATCGACGACGGCAATGACAGGCGTGGTTGCGCTCACTTTCTTGCCGACGACAACGAGATAATCCGCCGACACGATCCCGGCGGCCAGGGTCAAGAGAATGAGGGCAGCCGACAGCCAATGCTTCATGGTCGCATCCTTGAGGAATGGCGGGTCCTTTGTTGGAGAAGTTCTTGGAAGGACGTACTGTTATTGTCTACGTTTTGATGCGGAGCTGCAACAAGAATCTGCTTGATTTGACAGGCGAGCCGAGCAACGTGAGCTGCCGGGTGCCGATCCCCATCACCCGGCAGCTTACTTTGCTCGGCTCGCCCGACCCGTTAATTCAGGTGAGTCGAACCACTAGTAACCCAGGTATGATCCCGGATAGCCCGTACCAGGGTAAACAGGATAGTACATTGGGCCGTCCGCCGGGTAACCGGGAGAGTTCATTGAGCCGTCCGTCGGGTAACTGGGATAGTTCATTGAGCCGCCCGCCGGGTAAGCGGGATAGTTCATTAAGCTGCCCGCCGGGTAAGCGGGGTAGTTCATCAAGCCGCCAGCCGGGTAAGCGGGAGCGGTCATCAAGCCGACCGTTGGGTAAGCGGGGTAGTTGTTCACTAAGCCGCCCGCCGGGTAAGCGGGAGCGGTCATCAAGCCGCCCGCCGGGTATGCGGGGTAGTTGTTCACTAAGCCGCCAGCCGGGTAAGCGGGAGCGGTCATCAAGCCGCCCGTTGGGTATGCGGGGTAGTTGTTCACTAAGCCGCCCGTTGGGTATGCGGGGTAGTTGTTCACTAAGCCGCCTGCCGGATAAGCGGGAGCGGTCATCAAGCCGCCAGCCGGGTAAGCGGGAGGTCTGAGATAGCCGGCGACAGGATAGCCGGTGATACCCATTCCGGGATAGCTTGAATAAACATAGCCCGCGGCCGGATAACCACCCAGATATCTGCCGTAAACTGCGGGGGGGATGCCGTAAGAGACGCCATTGACGTAGCCACCATAATAGCCCGGAATTCCGGTGCCATAGCTGGGAATCCCCCCACCGATACCACCTAAGCCCGGAATCCCACCGCCGATACCGCCTAAGCCCGGAATCCCACCGCCGATACCGCCTAAGCCCGGAATCCCACCACCGATACCACCTAAGCCCGGAATCCCACCGCCTAAGCCCGGAATCCCACCGCCTAAGCCCGGAATCCCACCGCCTAAGCCCGGAATCCCACCACCGCCTAAGCCCCCGAGCCCGCCGCCGAGCGACCCAAGCCCGGTGGGGTCAATAGAAGTGATGTTGATTTTCGTGCTAGTGTAGTTGAGCAGATGCGCCCGGCATGGATTCACGCTGAGCAATAGCCCCGTCAGAGCCAAAGCAGCCACAGAGCCTGCTGAAATAAGCCGTTGATACACTTTCATGGGGAGACCTCGGCAAGTTACGCTGGAGGATGGAAACGAGTCATCAATTCCCTTCGTGCAACATTCGCGGGCTTCCTAATTTATCTAGTTTGCCAGATCGCGCCGTGGAAATCAAGCCCTATTTTTGTTTAGCCGCGACCCGCAGGGGAGCGCGAACGCGAGCTCCCCTGCTGGTCGCGCCAAAACGGCGTCCGGTTCTTGGACGCAATCTCCTTCGCGGTGCCAATCGTCTTAATAGAATGGCTATTGAGCTTGGGAGAACACTCTTTCTTAAAGGAGATGCATCATGTGGAAAATATCTTGCCTGGTTACGAGCGCGGCGCTACTCGCGCTCACCCTCGTGGAATGGACCGAAGGCGCAGAGCAGCCAAAGCCAGACCCGGCGGTCAACGTTGTCCAGGGGAACAATCAGTTCGCCCTTGAACTCTACGGAAAACTGCAACAGCAGGACGGCAACCTGTTCTGCTCGCCGTACAGTATTTCCACCGCCCTGGGGATGACCTATGCCGGCGCCCGCGGCGACACAGCCGACCAAATGGCGGCCACGCTTCATTTCGGCAAGGACCAGGAGAAGGTCCATCCGGCCTTCGGCCAGCTCATCAAGCAGATCAACGGCGACGGCAAGCCGCGCGGCTACGAGCTAAGCACGGCCAACGCCCTGTGGCTACAGCATGACTACCACTTCTTGCCGGACTTCCTCAAGCTCACCCAGGCCAACTACGGGGCCGAGCTGCGCGAGGTCGATTTCAAGGGCGCCACCGAGCAGACCCGCCAGACCATCAATGGTTGGGTCGAGAAGCAGACCAAGGACAAGATCAAGGAGTTGCTCAAGCCCGGCGTGCTCAGCGGCGACAGCCGGCTGGTGCTGACCAATGCCATCTACTTCAAGGGCAAATGGGCCAGCCCGTTCAAAAAGGAACTCACTCGCGACCAGCCGTTCTTTCTAACAGCCGACAAGAAAGCGAACACGCCGATGATGTGGCAGAAAGCTCATTTCGGCTACACCGAGACCGACAAGCTGCAAGCGCTGGAGATGCCCTATGGCGGCAAGGACCTGTCTATGGTCGTGCTGCTTCCGAAGAAGGTGGACGGCCTGGCGGATTTGGAAAAGGGCTTGACAGGGCAGAGTCTCCAAACCTGGATCGTCCTACTGCACCAGTCGGAAGTCGATGTGACTCTGCCGAAGTTCAAGATGACCTCGGAGTTCCAGCTCAAGAAGGTGCTCAGCGACCTGGGCATGACCGACGCGTTCCTTCCGGACAAGGCGAACTTCGGCGGCATGAGCAGCAGCCGGGACCTGTTCATTCAAGCGGTGATTCACAAGGCGTTCGTGGACGTGAATGAGGAAGGGACCGAGGCTGCCGCGGCGACCGGCATTGCTATCGGGGTAATGTCCGCCGCGCCCGTCAAGCAGACGCCGACGTTCCGGGCCGACCATCCGTTCCTGTTCCTGATCCGCGACACGCGCAACGGGAGCATTCTCTTCCTGGGGCGAGTCGTGAATCCGAAGGCGGCGTGAGCGGTGAACTATCTCTCAGGTGCTGGACGGCCTCACCGTTTGTCTTGTACAATCAATCAAGCTCCGCCGTGCTGGAGGCGCGTGATCTGTAGTTGTTTCTTACCATGAGGACTCCATGCCTCTGCTCGACCACTTTCAACCGCCGCTGTTTCCGCAACGGGCCTGGGAATCCTTCCACTCGCGCTGGGCCAATTCGATCGCCGATGCACTGAATGAGACGCTGCCCCAGCGTTTTTTTGCCGAGGTGCAGATCCATCTCGGCAGCCTTGTCGAAGCCGACGTTGCGGAATTCGAGCAACCCGGCGAGCAGCACGATGAATCAGGCAATGGCTCGGCCGGTGGAACGGCGCTGCAAACCTGGGCGCCGCCCGCCGCCACACTGGTGATGCCGGCTTTGTTCCCCGACGATCTCGAAGTCCACGTCCGGGATGAACGCGACGACGCCCGGTTGGTTGCCGCCGTGGAACTGGTCAGTCCGCGGAACAAGGACCGCTCGGATAGCCGGCGCGCCTTCGCGGCCAAGTGTGCTGCCTATCTGCAGCGCGGCATTGGCTTAATGGTGGTTGACATCGTCACGGGCCGGCATTTCAACTTGCACAACGAACTTGTTAACCTTCTGAACTTCGAGGATGCGTTCGCCATGTCGGCGGACGCATCCATTTATGCCGTCTCCTATCGTCCAGTGCGACGTCAAGAAACCGACCAGATCGACGTTTGGCCGGTTGTTTTAACCATCGGCGGAGAGCTGCCATTGTTGCCCCTGGCTTTGCGCGGCTTCAGCGCCGTGCCGGTCGATCTGGAAACCACGTATAGCGACGCTCGCCAGCGCAGCCGGTTATAGGATCGGGAATCGCAACGTCACCCCGCAGCGCGCGGGGGAATCGGGCTTTTGCTCGTGCCGCCGGCGATCGCGCCGTCATCAAGGAAGACGTGGATCGCGGCAACGCAGTGAAGGCTCCGTAGAAGATCGGGAGGTTGCTGGTTTGTATACAATCCAAAGGATCCGCGTTTAGCGACGCTTCGCAGAAGCGTGCGGGGATCGCGAGGTTGCTGGCTCGTATACAATCCAAAGGGAACGCCAATTGCTAGACTGACTGTAACGGTAGGTGCCAAACTTGTTCACTCTTGACGCAATGCGAAACTTGTTGAACGCAAGGCCATTTGTCCCGTTCCGCCTCTGGCTGAGCGATGGCGGCTATGTTGATGTGCATAGCAGGGAATTCGTCATGCCTGGACGACATTTTGCGATCATCGGCCTGCCCGATCCGGAGGCGACCGATAGCTCATTTGATCGCTGGATGACGGTCTGGTACTTGCACATCACTCGCCATGAGATGCTGCAAGCTGGGTCGCCGCCTTTCTCGGCGCCGCCCGAACCGACCGAAACGCCGTCACCCGCTCCGGCTTGACAGTTTGAGCCGATCAATTCTTCAGGGGACAACCATGACCCGCGACGAACTCGACCGCCTCGCCGACAACCCCAATCACATCCCCGGCATCTACAACTACTGCGACCGCTGGTGCGAGCGCTGTCCGCTGACGGCACGCTGTCTGTTGTACGCGACGGAGAAAGCCGATGAGGGCGAACCGGGAGCGAACGACATCAACAACCAGGCGTTCTGGGATCGGCTAGGTGAGTCGTTTGCGTTGACCATGCAAATGATCCAGGAGGACGCCGCCCGTCTCGGCATTGATCTGAATGCCGCCGCCAACACTCCTGAGGCCGAGGCCATGATGAAGGCCGACCGGCTGCGCCAGAAGAAAGCGAAAAAGAGCGACCTGGCCAAACAGGCCATGAAATATACCCAAACCGTGAACAAGTGGTTCAAGAAGGCAGAGAAACTCTTCAACCGCAAGAAGAAGGAACTCATCAAGGCCGCCCGTCTCGAACTGCCTGGGACCGACCCCCTGGCCGAGGCGAATGATTTGACCGACGCCACCGACGTGATTCGCTGGTATCAGCATCAGATCTACATCAAGCTGCGGCGCGCAGTCTCCTCGCAACTGGAGGAAGAGGAGGAAGAGAACGACGCTGAATCGGGTCAGTATCCCAGCGACGCCGACGTGTCGGCGAAGATAGCGATTATCGGCCTCGACCGCTCCCTGGCGGCCTGGACCCGGCTACGGCCATCCTTCCCGGAGCAGGCGGAAGCGATCATTGACATACTCGTGCCGCTGGGCCGTATCCGTCGGCAGGTGGAAGCACAATTCCCGAATGCGCGGGCGTTGAAGCGGCCGGGGTTCGATGTGGAAGTGCCGATGGAGTAATCGTGGCACACCTCCATGCGCCCTTTAGGCGCTGCCATGCCGCACAAAGTCATTTACAATAGATTCATGTCGAAAAGACTCCGCACAACAAAGAAGACGGCAGCCACACGGCGCTATCGTGGCGCGGACATTCCCATGGCTGTCATCCGCCGCTTTGCCCGGCAGGTAGCGGAACGCTTCCAGCCGGACAAGATCATCCTGTTTGGTTCCCACGCTTACGGCCAACCACACGCTGATAGCGACGTGGACATTCTCGTCATCATGCCCGCACGAAACAACCACGACCAGGCCGTCAAAATTCGCCTTGCCGTGCCTGCGCCTTTCCCGATGGATCTGCTCGTCCGTACCGCGAAGAAAATGCAATGGCGCCTGGATGAAGGAGACTCCTTCCTGGGTGAGATCATGTCGAAGGGCAGGATACTATATGAAAAAGCTAACCGCCGAGTGGGTGCGGAAAGCCGAGGCGGACATCGTCGTTGCCAGAAAGATAAGTCGCCATGTTCCTCCGGTGCATGACATCGTTTGCTTCCACTGCCAGAAAAGGGGGACATAGCTGACACTTTTTATTGATATTCAGTAGTTCCAAAATCAAGGCGACACAGAATGCAATCACAACTTCTTTACCCTGAAAGGGTAAGATAACACAGCCCAGGGTCGCCGTCCGCGGCGCACCCTGGGTAAGACAGCACCCTACACTCAGCCACCCTGAAAGGGTGGGATAAACGACCCGCATCCATGTTATCCCACCCTTTCAGGGTGGCCATGATGATGCGGCCACGTTTTCCCAGGTGCGCCGCGGACGGCGACCCTGGGCTGTGCTATTCAACTCCTTCGGAGTAAAGCAGTTGAGAGCCTCGGCGGTTTTGGAACTACTGATATTCAGCTATATCCCCCTTTTTTTTCTTTTTATATCTCATAGTTCACCCGGTTCGAGTACGCGCCTGGGCGCTGTGGCGAACGCGCAGAATGTAGACGTTGTTGCCTCGGACCTCAAACAGAATGCGGTATACTCCTCGCCTTTTGCCGTGCAGGAGCTGGCGAACCTCGCCGGGATACCACTCACTCTCGGGTGCAAGTCCGCATCGTTCCGGATTGTCTTTCAGAGAATGAATTGCTTCGACGAGCCGCTCGTGCCAGCGCAAGGCAGCTGCATGGGATCGCTCCGATAGCCATTGCAGTGCTTCGTCGATTTCGCGCAATGCCCGGCTGGTGATGTGAACCGTAAAGGGCATTTCACTACCTGCCTTTGCGATTGAGCTTATGTTTCTTGGCCAGACGCTGGAGGGCATCGAGGGCCGGCTCCGTGCGTCCGGCCTCAATGTCTTCTCGGCTTTCGAGAAGGAATTCCATCATCTCAGCCTGGTCAGCTTGTTCGAGGAGCCGTTGATAGCTGGCAGCATCCTGAACCACCAACTCGGCTTTCCCGTTGATGGTTAGGATCAGCGGATGTCCGCTCTTTTTCATCCGGGTTGTGAACACTGTTGTCTTACGTTTGAAGTCGCTCAAGGAGTGGATGTCCTGGGACACGTCGATCATGGCTCGAATCTCCGCACCAAGTTTGCATCAGATATGATGTTATCTGGCGGAGACACTTTATGCAATCCCTTTTCTGGTCGGGGAAAATCAAAGTTTCCGCGCCGAACAACTATCATCATCGGTTACCTGTTAAGTTGGCCATGACTTCACCTCTTGTTCGACGCTCCCTTACGTTTCTACCACACCACGCATTCTTCTCCAGTACGGGCAGCAAGTCACCGCCGCCACCTGACTGATCTTGCCAGAATCTCCCTGTTTCGCTAGCTTCCTCCTGGACTGCCAATGATTTCTTGTTCCCTCGAGGAAACTTCTAACCAGGTTTCAGCTACCCGAGATACGATTCCAACATGCCGTTGAACGGCTGAGAGTAATTTTGTTTGACCCTCGGGTCAGAACACTTCGTTTAATGACCAATGACTAACAACTTCATCCGCTGGGGCATCATCGGCTGCGGCGACATCGTGCGCAAGCGCGTGGCCAGCGCCATTCTCGACGAACCGCACTCGCAGCTTGTGGCCGCCTGTAGGCGCAACGAAATCAAGTTGCGCGAATTCTGTCACAGCCACGGAATAGATCGCGCCTACACGCGCAACACCGATCTCATCAACGATCCCGACATCGACGCGGTCTACATCGCCACGCCTGTCTACCTGCACCTATCGCAGACCGTCGCCGCCGCTCGGGCCGGCAAGCATGTGCTGGTCGAGAAGCCGATGGCACTCTCCGTCGCGGAGTGCGATCGGATGATTGAGGCGTGTCAGACGGCGGGCGTGAAACTCGGAGTCGCTTACTACCGGCGTTTCTATCCCATCGTTGCCCGGATGAGAAAAATCATTGCCGCGGGAGAGATCGGCCAACTGTTGTCGGTGACGGCCAGCACATCGACACCCTCGATCAACCCCGGCGATGATCGCTACTGGCGCGTGGTCCCCGCGGAAAGCGGCGGCGGCGCCCTTATGGACATCGGCAGCCATCGCATCGATCTGTTTCGCTACCTCTTCGGAGAGATAACGCGAGCTCAGGCTTTCTGCAGCACTCTTGCTGGCACTTACGAGGCGGAAGATTGCGTGACGGCCGGATTTCAGTTTGCGTCGGGTATGCACGGCTGCCTGCATTGCTACTTTGGGACAACGGTGCCGCTCGATGAGTTCTCCATCCTCGGCACGAAGGGACAACTCAGCGCCAATCCGCTCAACGGCGACAAACTGGTGATACGTCTGGGCAAGGAACAAAAGACAGAAACTCATCCGTTTCCGCGAAACCTGCATGGCCCGCTAGTGGAGGATTTCGTGGCAGCGATTCGGGAGGATCGGACGCTGTTGGTGAGCGGTGAAGAAGGCCGGCGCGTAAATGAAGTGATGGCGCGCATTTACAGCTCTGCTGCTCACTTCTTGTTGCGCTGATCATACCGCCACGCCGGCTGTTTGAGTTTTTGGAAGTCCCGCGCGATCACCGCCGCCGGTTCCAGTACAAAACATCATCATCGTTTAGCGCATCGTTTGGCGCATGGTTTAGCCGCGACCCGCAGGGGAGCGCAAGCGCAATCGCGCCTGTCACAACCGCCGGTTCCAGTACAAAACATCATCATCGTTTAGCGCATCGTTTAACCGCGACCCGAAGGGGAGCGCGAGCGCATCGCTCACATTAATCCTCCCATCCAGCACATCCCCCGCCACATTGCTCGGCCGCGGCTCCAGGTCGAACAGGAAATCATTCCCCTGAGCATCGGTCCCCCCCAACGCCGTCCGCACGCTCCCAGCGTTCTCCAGCAAGTTGATGACCGCCGGCCCCGCCGGTGCGTCGGCTCGAACCTGGAAGCTGATAAGCGCAAGACTGCCGCTCCCGAAACCTGCAAGCGGACCGGCAGAACGATACCCACTGATGTAAATGATCCCCGCCGCCCCGTCGATGTTGACCGTGAAGTTGTCGAACGATTGCGTCAGACTGCCGCGTACCACATCGGCCGCCGAAGCCACGTCAACCCTGCTCGTGTCATAAGAAATCGCCAGATTCACCGATGCCAGTCCGTCAGAGTGATCCAGATTCACCGGCACCACCACCGCTTGCGGTTTCGCGCTGCCTGCTGCCTGCTGCCTGCTGCCTGCTGCCTGCTGCCTGCCGCCTGCTGCCTGCTGACCAC
Organism: uncultured Gemmataceae bacterium; assembly: GCA_963804745.1. Lineage (GTDB taxonomy): Bacteria > Planctomycetota > Planctomycetia > Gemmatales > Gemmataceae > CAWDRY01. The sequence goes on along the minus strand of CAWDRY010000036.1, from coordinate 108,990 downwards.
TGCCTGCTGCCTGCTGCCTGCTGACCACTGACCACTGACCACTGACCACTGCCTGTCCGATGCTCACCACCGGATCCGGCCCCACAATCACCGGCGTCACTGCCGGCAGCACGGGTATATTCGACTGCGTTATCCCCACCGCTTGCCGAGCTATCTGCAAAGCGTCCAAACCAGTGAGCTGATTGTCGCCATTTACGTCCCCGACGATCAATGGATCAACCAGCACCCACTGCCGGAACCCCGGATCAAGCCCGACCGACACGCGCGAGATGCGCTGAGCATCAAGTCCTGTGTAGATTCCATCGCCCGTGGCGTCGCCGATGAAGCCCGAAACATGGATGGCGGCATCGTCGATGGCCAGGCCATTGCCGCTCGTGAAGCTGCCGCCGTTGATGTTGATGTCTTGCAAATCGAGGATTTCCTTCGCCTGGTATCCCGCCGTGCTCGGCACCGACGCCGTCACTGTCGCGAAGATCGCCGATTCATTGGGACCGAGCACGATACCCGTTGGCGAGGAGTAAGTCACCACCGCCAGTCCCAGCGTAGCAGCTCCGCTCACTGTCAGCAGATTGGGATCGTAAGCCAGGTTCAAGGTCACGGAAGTAATAGTCACGGTAGCGCTGCTATTGTTCAACAACCGCAGCGGAATCCCATCCGTCCCACCCGTCCCACCCGTCCCATTCACCGCCTGCCCCGGCCCCCGCGCAAAGTCCGGCAAGCTGACGACCACCGCGTTGCTCGGGTTATCCACCACGAACGTCGTGACAAAAGCATCACCCGGCGTCCCGTCGGCGTTGCCGTCGAGCAGGTGCCCGCTGGTATCCTGGAACCCGTTCGTGGCGGTGCGGAGCGTGACTGTATAGGTGCCGTCGGGCAGCACGCCAAACAGTGGCGAGCCGGGGGTGTTAGCCCCCGAAGGTTCGACTCCGGTCTGTCCGGTCTGGATAAACGTGATGCGCGTGGCACCGTCGGAACCGGAAGGCCCAGCGACGGCATCCACCACCAGCGAACCGCTGATGGGACCCGTGGCCGTGCCGGTTAGCGTAACATCGGCAGGTCCCAGGTTGCCGGTACTATTGTCGTAGAGATTCAGGATGGGGGTGAAAGCACCGCCGAGGTTGAGGGTGTGGTTGAAAACGGCGGTAAAGCCCGTGCTGGTGGCTGTGAACGATGTGACGATCGCTCCGTCATTGACCACCTGGCTCAGCGGCGCGGACGTGCTGCTGCTGAAGTTGGCATCGCCGTTATACACCGCCGTGATTGTATGGCTGCCTACCAACAGGCTCGTGGTTGTGACGGTGGCCGTGCCGCTGCCGTTTAGCGTGCCGGTCCCCAGCGACGTGCCGCCGTCGCTGAACGTCACCGTGCCCGTCGGCCACTGACCGCTGACCGCTGACCACTGACCACTGCATGTCGCCGTGAACGTCACGCTCTGACCGTACACCGACGGATTCACCGAAGATGTCAGCTCCGTTGTTGTTTCCGCACGGAAGTTGGCCAGAGAGTTGATTTCCTCGGTGCTCAAAAAGACCGCCGCCTGACCGCCGAAGCCCGACGGTGTCACCAATGCATTCGCCGCCGCTATGGCATCCGCCCGCCAGGTGCTCACAATCGTGAACGACGCCAGCCGAACCGTCTCGCCGGGCATTACCGTGATGGTGTAAGTCCAGTCGATATTGTCGCCGGTCACGTTGACGGCGGTCGGCTTCAGCCCGAAAGGCCCGTGAATGTAGTGGATGATGGCCGGCGTGCCGGTGCCGTTGGCATCATCCGTGCCGATCCACTGATCGTTGACGTCCGGCGTCGTGCCGCCGTTGGGGGTGAAGACGGTTGTGGCTGCATCCGAGCCTAAGTTGCCGACGATATGCACCGTGGTCGTGATCGGACTGCCGGTCGGGTTCTCGAAAACATCGACAGTCCGGGCGAAATCCTCACTCCCCTCTCCCCCCGGGAGAGGGGCAGGGGTGAGGGGTACAGTAATCTCGCGGTGTACGTTAAGCCCGGCCAGGGTTTGCACCGGAGTAACCACGGTCCGGCCGCCATCGTCCAGGAAGGTTTGCCCTGGCCCGGCATCGGGTTGGAAATCGCTCCAGACCATCTGCCCGTCCACCTGACTGCCCACCTGCAAGCGGTTGTCGCCGTCGAAGGCATTTCTGGTCCCTTGCAGGAACTGGCCCGCGCCCACGCCGGTCTCCCGGATGTCAAATAGGAAATTGTTCGGGGTGTACAGGTCGGCGACTGGAGGGCCATTGCCCAGCAGCACGCCCACGTTGGCAGGGTTGCTGTTACGGTTAACGACGACGATGTCGGGGTTGCCGTCTTTGTTCACATCCGCCACCGCCATCGACATAGGGCCAATCCCGCCGGAAGGGAAGGTGGTGGCGCTGCTGAACCTGCCCGTGCCATCCCCCAGCAGCACGCCCACATCGTCGCTGCCATAGTTGGCGACGACTATGTCCGGGTTGCCGTCTCTGTTCATATCCACCACCGCCACGGGTGTAGGCATAGACTCGCCGGAAGCGAAAGTGGTGGCGCTGCCGAACCAGCCCGTGCCATCCCCCAGCAGCACGCCCACGTTGTCGCTGGAATAGTTGGCGGCGACGATGTTGAGGTTGCCGTCCCTGTTCACATCCGCCAACCGCGCCCAGGCAGGCGTAGACCCGCCGGTAGGGAAGGTGGTGGCGCTGCCGAACCCGCCCGTGCCATTGCCCAGCAGCACGCCCACGTTGTCGCTGGAACAGTTGGTGACGATGATGTCGGGGTTGCCGTCCTTGTTCACATCCGCCACCACCACCGTAATAGGCCTGGACCCGCCGGTAGGGAAGGTGGTAGCGCTGCCGAACCCGCCCGTGCCATTGCCCAGCAGCACGCCCACGGTGTCGCTGGAATGGTTGGCGACGACGATGTCCGGGTTACCGTCCCCGTTCACATCCGCCACCGCCACCTCTTGAGGCGAGAAGGAATTATTGAACCCGCCAGTAGGGAAGGTAGTGGCGCTGCCGAACCCGCCCGTGCCATTGCCCAGCAGCACGGCCACGGTGCCGCTGCCCCAATTGCCGACGACAATGTCCGGGTTGCCGTCCTTATTCACATCCGCCACCGCCACCCTGCTTGGTAAAGACCCGGCAGTGAAGGTGGTGACACTGCCGAATCCGCCCGTGCCATTGCCCAGCAGCACGCTCACAGTGTTGTTGTCCATGTTGGTGACGACGATGTTGGGGTTGCCGTCCTTGTTCACATCCGCCACCACCACCTGACAAACATCAGACCCGCCGGCAGCGAAGGTTGTGGCGCTGCCGAACAGCAGTGGTCCCGGTGTACCGGACACAACAAAGTCCCGGACGTAATTCCCACCCGGCGTGCCATCCCCATCACCGTCCAGCGGGTTGCCCGTCGTCGTGTCGATGATCGTGTCCTTGACCGTCAGCCGATAGACGCTCTCCGGCAAGGCAGTGAAACTGAGTGTCGCTGTAGTCCCGCTGTAGATGACAGTGTGTGGTACGTGAATATCATCTTCCGTGCCCAGCAAGCCGTCAGCTCCCACCCTCTGCAAATCATAATTGCTGACCGTGTTGCCGCCGAGTACCGGGCCGCTGAAGTCAACCACCAAGGAGGTGGTGCCCCCAACCACGACGCCGGGACCTGCCAAAGCCGGATTATTGACAAAGAAGCTGCTCTGGTAGGCGCCGATGTCCGGGTTGCTGGTTGGGCGAGGATAGCCGCGCTGGTCGGTGGTGATACCGTCAACAATCTCGCCGGCGCTGAGAGCCGGGCTGTCCGGCCGCAAGGCCATGGTCTGAGTAGGCCCACCGTAATTGCCGAGCGGCGCCAGCAGCGGATCAATCGGGCTGCTGCTGGTGCCGACTTGATTGTGGTTGGCATCGCCGTCGCTGATGCCCGTCATGCCGGTGCCGTCGCCGATAAGGTTATAAGCACTGTCGCTGGTGACGAGGCCGTGGACGTCCGGATTTCTCCCGCTATTACCGGCCACAATGGTGCTGAACAGCGTTATGTTGCACCCATCGCCGACGAGGATGCCGCCGCCAGCGCCCCATGCGGCGGAGTTGCCGCAAACGGTAGAGTTGCTTACGGTAAGCGTGCCAGAGTTGTTGATGCCGCCGCCATTATTATCCGCGGAGTTGCCGAAGAGCGTGGAGTTGTTCAGCATCAACGTGCCTTCGTTGTTGATGCCGCCGCCGCCCCCACTCGGTCCGGCATAGTTGCTGGAGACGGTGGAGTTGCTCACCGTTAGCGTACCACAATTGTAGATGCCACCACCACCGCTCCACACCTCATCGAGCAAGTTGTCGGAGATTCTGGAATTGGTCACCGCCATGGTGCCCCCCCAGGCGTTGCAAATGCCGCCGCCCGCTCTGGCGTGGTTGCCGAAAACGGTGGTATTGCTCACGGTCAGTATGCCATTGTTAAGGACGCCGCCGCCGTTGCCGCTCGTGTAGCCATTGCTGATGGTCAGGTTTTCCAAGATGGCCGTTGTGTTCGCTGCCACCGTGATGACCGAGAAGTTCGACCCGCTGCCGCCGCCCTGGATGGTCAGAGAGGCTGCCGGGCCATCAATGATGATCGACTCGCCGGGCGTGCCGTTGCCCAGGTTCAGCGTGCCTGCCAGCGCGATGTTCTGCGCCGTCGCGAAAACCACGGGGTCGAAATTTATCGTGATGGCCGGGCCGCTGCCGTTCAGGGCCGCCAGCCCTACCGCCCACGGTAAACTGCCGATCTCCGTGCTGGAGTAGCTGGTATTGGTAACGATGTAGGCGCTGACGACGGTCTGGAGGTAAGAGGCCGACGTGCTGCCGCTGCAAATCGTATCCCCGCCATAAACCGCCGTGATGCTATGCACTGACACAGTCAACGAAGAAGTGCTGTATGTCGCCACACCGCCGCTCAAGGTTGCCGTGCCGATTGAAGTGCCGCCGTCCTCGAACATCACCGTCCCCGTCGGCCACTGACCACTGACCACTGACCACTGACTACTGCATGTCGCTGTGAACGTCACCCCGTGCCCGAAGACCGACGGATTCACCGATGAGGTCACCGTCGTCGTCGTGCTTGACTGGTTGACCGTCTGCAGGAAGTTGTCCGACGTGCTGCCGGTGAAGTTCGTGTCGCCGTTGTAGACCGCCGTGATGCTGTGCGGGCTGCCGGTCGTGCTCAGAACGAGGGAGTTGCTGGTCGTGGATGTGACCACGCCCACCGTCAGGAAGTCTACCGCCCAGCCGTCGCCACCGTCTCCTGCCTCGTCAATGGACAGCGTCAAAATGTTGTTCGCGGCCAGCGTCGCCGGGTCGATACCGATGGTGAAGAATTGCACGACCGGTCCGGTTTGGTCCAACGCATTGAGCTGGTCCGTCAATGCCGTGTTTATCACTCCATTTATTTGTGCCGTGAACGGCTGTCCGATCATGGGGAACTGGAAATCGTTGGCCGCTATACCCAGCGTGAACGTCTGCACCTGATTTCCAACCGGCGCCAGGCTGCCGTAGTCCAGGGTTATTACCTGGGGGCCGTGCTGGCGGGTTATCCACTGCGAATAACCGTCGTGGGCGTTGGTCTGTGTACTGCCCACAAATATTTGGTCTGTACCAGGGTAGTCGCCAGCGGACGGCGTAGGCAGAGAAGCGTGCCACGTGTCAAGGTTCGCCAGGGTGATGACGTTCGGCGCCAGTCCCAGGAGGATAGCGCCGGCAGTCGGGTCGCTGCTGTAGCTATCCGTGCCCAGAACGTCCTGGTCGCCAAATTGCAGCGTTCCGGAGGTCGGGCTGGCCATGCCGCTCGCAATGGCGAAATTCGCGACAGCCTGTAAGCCCGAAGCAGCGCCGAGCGTTGCGGTACCCAGTGTCGTACCACTGTCGAGGAAAGTCACGATCCCCGTGGGCGTGCCCGCGCCCGGTGCAACCGCGCCGACCGTGGCCGTGAACGTCACACACTGGCCGAAATCCGAGGGATTTGTTGACGAAGCCACCGTCGTGGTAGTGCTCGCCTGGTTGACCGTCTGCAAGAAATCGCCTGACGTGCTCTCAATGAAGTTGTTGTCGCCGCTGTAGCTGGCTGTGATCGTATGCGTGCTCACCGACAAGGCGGCGCTGCTGAACGTCGCCTGGCCGCTGCTGACCGCTGCCGTGCCCAGCGAGGTGCTGCCGTCGCTGAACGTCACCGTGCCCGTTGGCAGTCCCACGCCTGGACTGGTCACGCTGACCGTCGCCGTATACGTCACGCTCTGGCCGAACACCGAGGGGTTTGTTGACGACGACACCGTTGTGGTCGTACACGCCTTGATCGTCAGCAGCGATTCGTTGGCCAACTCGGCCGGACCAAATGAGATATCATCCAGGGCGAAATCGTTTCCGCTATAGTCCAAATTCAAATCGACGATCGTGATGGCCGCTTGCGTGGCGCTGCCCGAGTTCCAGATGGAACTGAACTGCTGCCATGTGCCAGCGGCGGTGTTGGTAAAATCACTGCCGGCCTGCACGCCGTTGATCAAGAATTCCATGGTTGAAAATGGCCTGGGGGCTGCCCACTGAGCCATCCAGGCACAAAGACTGTAGGTTTGGTTCGGAGTCACATTGACCGTTTCCGCCCAGAGTATCACCCCGGAGTTTGTCGCTCCGTTGACCAACATCATCAATCCGCTGCCCGTGGTATGGTCGCCGAAACTCAGTCCTGATGGATTGTCCGTTTGCGGGTCGGTGCCGATGTCATAACTTGTATCCGAGCTTAGGTTGCCTGGGGAATACAGGTACTGTGAGGTGAAGCCGGTGTTCCCCGCGGAAAAGTCGCCGTTGACAATAAGATTGCTGGTGGTGGCCGGTTCGCTCGCCGGGTTGTTGTTGGCGTCGCCGCTGTAGGTCGCCGACCAATCGTAGATGCCCACTTCCGTGGCCACGATCCCGGCCGGCGTCGTGTAAGCGCCGTCGCCGCTCACCGTCACCGACTGGTCGTTTGCCGGCAACGTCACGAGATGGCCGTGCGGATCCGTCAGCGCGAAGCTGATCGTCCCGCCCGGCAGGTAGCCGCCCGCCAGCGTCGCCGTATCGGTCAAAATCGCCGTCCCGACCACGCCGCCCGCGGTCGCCGCCGCCTGGGTCGTAATCGTCGGGCTGGCCGGGCTAACCGTCACCTGCTCGGCAGGGTCGTTGTTGTCGCTGGCCGAGTTATTGTTGCCGTCGCCGCCGTAGCTGGCATCCCACTGGTAGCTGCCCGTCACCGTGTCCGTGGCCGGCAGCGTGTAACCGGTCGGCGTCGTGTAGCTGCCGTTGCCGTTTACCGTGACAGTTTCGGTGTCCACAGGCGTGCTGCCGCCGTTGTAGTAGAGCGTGAAGGTGATCGTGCCGGTCTCGTAGTAGCCGCCCGACAGCACAGCCGAGTCTGTCAGTGTCGGGGCCGTCGAACCCAGCGTAACGATGATCGAACTGGGGGTCGTCACCAGCGTCGGGCTCGCCGGGTTCACCGTTACCTGCTCGGCCGGGTCGTTGTTGTCGCTGGCCGAGTTATTGTTGCCGTCGCCGCCGTAGCTGGCATCCCACTGGTAGCTGCCTGTCACCGTGCCCGTGGTCGGCAGCGTGTAACCGGTCGGCGTCGTGTAGATGCCGTTGCCGTTGACCGTGACGGTTTCGGTGTCCACAGGCATGGTGCCGCCGTTGTAGTAGAGCGTGAAGATGATCGTGCCGGTCTCGTAGTAGCCGCCCGACAGCACCGCCGAGTCGGTCAGTGTCGGGGCCGTCAAATCCAGCGTAATGATGATCGAACTGGGAGTCGTCACCAGCGTTGGGCTGGCCGGGCTAACCGTCACCTGCTCGGCCGGGTCGTTGTTGTCGCTGGCCGAGTTGTTGTTGCCGTCGCCGCCGTAGCTGGCGTCCCACTGGTAGGCGCCTGTCACCGTGCCCGTGGCCGGCAGCGTGTAACCGGTCGGCGTCGTGTAGATGCCGTTGCCGTTGACCGTGACGGTTTCGCTGTCCACAGGCGTGGTGCCGCCGTTGTAGTAGAGCGTGAAGGTGATCGTGCCGGTCTCGTAGTAGCCGCCCGACAGCACCGCCGAGTCAGACAGTGTCGGGGCCGTCGAACCCAGCGTAACGACGGTCGAACTGGGAGTCGTCACCAGCGTCGGGCTGGCCGGGCTAACCGTCACCTGTTCGGCCTGGTCGTTGTTGTTGTCGCTGGCCGAGTTGTTGTTGCCGTCGCCGCTGTAGCTGGCATCCCACTGGTAGCTGCCCGTCACCGTGCCCGTGGCCGGCAGCGTGTAACCGGTCGGCGTCGTGTAGGTGCCGTTGCCGTTGACCGTGACGGTTTCGGTGTCCACAGGCGTGGTGCCGCCGTTGTAGTAGAGCGTGAAGGTGATCGTGCCGGTCTCGTTGTAGCCGCCCGACAGCACCGCCGAGTCTGTCAGTGTCGGGGCCGTCGAACCCAGCGTAACGATGGTCGAACTGGGAGTCGTCACCAGCGTCGGGCTGGCCGGGCTAACTGTCACCTGCTCGGCCGGGTCGTTGTTGTCGCTGGCCGAGTTGTTGTTGCCGTCGCCGCTGTAGCTGGCGTCCCACTGGTAGGCTGCCCGTCACCGTGCCCGTGGCCGGCAGCGTGTAACCGGTCGGCGTCGTGTAGGTGCCGTTGCCGTTTACCGTGACGGTTTCGGTGTCCACAGGCGTGGTGCCGCCGTTGTAGTAGAGCGTGAAGGTGATCGTGCCGGTCTCGTAGTAGCCGCCCGACAGCACCGCCGAGTCGGTCAGTGTCGGGGCCGTCGAACCCAGCGTAACAATGGTCGAACTGGGAGTCGTCACCAGCGTCGGGCTGGCCGGGTTCACCGTCACCTGTTCGGCCAGGGTCGTTGTTGTCGCTGGCCGAGTTGTTGTTGCCGTCGCCGCCGTAGCTGGCATCCCACCGGTAGCTGCCCGTCACCGTGCCCGTGGTCGGCAGCGTGTAACCGGTCGGCGTCGTGTAGATGCCGTTGCCGTTGACCGTGACGGTTTCGGTGTCCACAGGCGTGCTGCCGCCGTTGTAGTAGAGCGTGAAGGTGATCGTGCCGGTCTCGTTGTAGCCGCCCGACAGCACCGCCGAGTCTGTCAGTGTCGGGGCCGTCGAACCCAGCGTAACGATGGTCGAACTGGGAGTCGTCACCAGCGTCGGGCTGGCCGGGCTAACCGTCACCTGCTCGGCCGGGTCGTTGTTGTCGCTGGCCGAGTTGTTGTTGCCGTCGCCGCCGTAGCTGGCGTCCCACTGGTAGCTGCCCGCCACCGTGCCCGTGGTCGGCAGCGTGTAACCGGTCGGCGTCGTGTAGGTGCCGTTGCCGTTGACCGTGACAGTTTCGCTGTCCACAGGCGTGGTGCCGCCGTTGTAGTAGAGCGTGAAAGTGATCGTGCCGGTCTCGTTGTAGCCGCCCGACAGCACCGCCGAGTCGGTCAGCGTCGGGGCCGTCGAACCCAGCGTAACAAAGGTCGAACTGGGGGTCGTCATCAGCGTCGGGCTGGCCGGGTTCACCGTCACTTGTTCGGCAGTGTCGTTGTTGTCGCTGGCCGGGTTGTTGTTGCCGTCGCCGCCGTAGCTGGCATCCCACTGGTAGCTGCCCGTCACCGTGCCCGTGGCCGGCAGCGTGTAACCGGTCGGCGTCGTGTAGGTGCCGTTGCCGTTTACCGTGACAGTTTCGCTGTCCACAGGCGTGGTGCCGCCGTTGTAGTAGAGCGTGAAGGTGATCGTGCCGGTCTCGTAGTAGCCGCCCGACAGCACCGCCGAGTCGGTCAGTGTCGGGGCCGTCGAACCCAGCGTAACGATGGTCGAACTGGGAGTCGTCACCAGCGTCGGGCTGGCCGGGTTAACCGTCACCTGTTCGGCCGGGTCGTTGTTGTCGCTGGCCGAGTTGTTGTTGCCGTCGCCGCTGTAGCTGGCGTCCCATTGGTAGCTGCCCGTCACCGTGCCCGTGGTCGGCAGCGTGTAACCGGTCGGCGTCGTGTAGGTGCCGTCGCCGTTGACCGTGACGGTTTCGGTGTCCACAGGCGTGCTGCCGCCGTTGTAGTAGAGCGTGAAGGTGATCGTGCCGGTCTCGTTGTAGCCGCCCGACAGCACCGCCGAGTCTGTCAGTGTCGGGGCCGTCGAATCCAGCGTAACGATGGTCGAACTGGGAGTCGTCACCAGCGTCGGGCTGGCCGGGCTCACCGTCACCTGCTCGGCCGGGTCGTTGTTGTCGCTGGCCGAGTTGTTGTTGCCGTCGCCGCTGTAGCTGGCATCCCACTGGTAGCTGCCCGCCACCGTGCCCGTGGCCGGCAGCGTGTAACCGGTCGGCGTCGTGTAGGTGCCGTTGCCGTTGACCGTGACAGTTTCGGTGTCCACAGGCGTGCTGCCGCCGTTGTAGTAGAGCGTGAAGGTGATCGTGCCGGTCTCGTAGTAGCCGCCCGACAGCACCGCCGAGTCTGTCAGTGACGGGGCCGTCAAATCCAGCGTAACAAAGGTCGAACTGGGAGTCGTCACCAGCGTCGGGCTGGCCGGGTTCACCGTCACCTGCTCGGCCGGGTCGTTGTTGTCGCTGGCCGAGTTGTTGTTGCCGTCGCCGCTGTAGCTGGCATCCCACTGGTAGCTGCCCGTCACCGTGCCCGTGGCCGGCAGCGTGTAACCGGTCGGCGTCGTGTAGGTGCCGTCGCCGTTGACCGTGACGGTTTCGGTGTCCACAGGCGTGCTGCCGCCGTTGTAGTAGAGCGTGAAGGTGATCGTGCCGGTCTCGTTGTAGCCGCCCGACAGCACCGCCGAGTCGGTCAGTGTCGGGGCCGTCAAATCCAGCGTAACGATGGTCGAACTGGGAGTCGTCACCAGCGTCGGGCTGGCCGGGTTCACCGTCACTTGCTCGGCCGGGTCGTTGTTGTCGCTGGCCGGGTTGTTGTTGCCGTCGCCGCTGTAGGTGGCGTCCCACTGGTAGCTGCCTGTCACCGTGCCCGTGGTCGGCAGCGTGTAACCGGTCGGCGTCGTGTAGGTGCCGTTGCCGTTGACCGTGACGGTTTCGCTGTCCACAGGCGTGGTGCCGCCGTTGTAGTAGAGCGTGAAGATGATCGTGCCGGTCTCGTTGTAGCCGCCCGACAGCACCGCCGAGTCTGTCAGTGGCGGGGCCGTCAAATCCAGCGTAACAATGATCGAACTGGGGGTCGTCACCAGCGTCGGGCTGGCCAGGCTAACCGTCACCTGTTCGGCCGGGTCGTTGTTGTCGCTGGCCGAGTTGTTGTTGCCGTCGCCGCTGTAGCTGGCGTCCCACTGGTAGTTGCCCGCCACCGTGCCCGTGGTCGGCAGCGTGTAACCGGTCGGCGTCGTGTAGATGTCGTTGCCGTTGACCGTGACGGTTTCGGTGTCCACAGGCGTGGTGCCGCCGTTGTAGTAGAGCGTGAAGATGATCGTGCCGGTCTCGTAGTAGCCGCCCGACAGCACCGCCGAGTCAGACAGTGTCGGGGCCGTCGAATCCAGCGTAACGATGGTCGAACTGGGGGTCGTCACCAGCGTCGTGCCTGCCTGGCTAACCGTCTGCAGTGTGGCGACTAGGCCGGATGAGACCGCGCGGATGACATTGTTTTCAGCGTCAGCGATGAAAAGGTTGCCGGCGGTATCCACCGCCACGCCCTCGGGGTAGTCAAGTCCAGCCGCCGTGGCCGCCCCGCCGTCGCCGCTGTAGCCCTCAGAGCCGATGCCGGCGATGGTGGTGATGATACCTGTGCTAGCCGATACCTCGCGGATGCGATGGTCGTCTGTGTCCGCGATGTAGAGGTTGCCGGCGGAATCCACCGCCACGCCGGAGGGGTAGAAGAGTCCGGCCGCAGTAGCCGCCCCGCCGTCGCCGCTGTAGCCGGGAGAGCCGTTGCCGGCGATGGTGATGATAATCCTCGAGCTCGTCAAGATCTCGCGGATGCGCTGGTTGTATGTGTCCGCGACGTAGATGTTGCCGGCGGCATCCACCGCCACGCTCTGTGGGTAGTAGAGTCCGGCCGCGCTAGCCGCCCCGCCGTCGCCGCTGTAGCCGGGAGAGCCGTTGCCGGCGATGGTGGTGATGAATCCCGTACTCGCCGAGACCTCGCGGATGCGATTGTCGAATGTGTCCGCGATGTAGAGGTTGCCGGCGGCATCCACCGCCACGCCAGAGGGGTAGAAGAGTCCGGCCTCAGTGGCCGCCCCGCCGTCGCCGCTGTAGCCGCCATCGCCGTTGCCGGCGACGGTGGTGATGATCCCCGTACTCGCCGAGACCTTGCGGATGCGCTGGTCGTAGGTGTCCGCGATGTAGAGGTTGCCGGCGGCATCCACCGCCACGCCAGAGGGGAAGAAAAGTCCGGTCGCCGTGGCCGCCCCGCCGTCGCCGCTGTAGCCCTCAGAGCCGTTGCCGGCGACGGTGGTGATGATCCCCGTACACGCCGAGACCTTGCGGATGCAATTGTCGTCTGTGTCCGCGATGTAGATGTTGCCGGCGGCATCCACCGCCACGCCGAAAGGCTTGTCAAGTCCGGTCGCCGTGGCCGCCCCGCCGTCGCCGCTGTAGCCGCCAGAGCCGTTGCCGGCGATGGTGGTGATGATCCCAGTGCTCGCCGGTACAAGTTGCGCCAGCGAGCCGGAACTGCCGGTGAAGTTGCTGTCGCCGCCGTACACCGCCGTGATCGAGTGCGTGCCCACGCTCAGAGTGGAGTCGGTGATGGTGGCCTTGCCCCCGCTCAGGCTCGCCGGCGCCTCATAGTTAATACCGTCCACCGCGAACTGCACCGTGCCGCCGTTGTCGAACGTGCCCGAACCGGCCGTCACCGTCGCCGTGAACGTCACGCTCTGGCCATAGACCGACGAATTCGGCGACGACGTCACCGTCGTCATCGTGCCCGCCTTGGTGATCGTCTCCCCACCGCTCAGCACGCCGCTGCTGGCGCCGAAGTTCGCGTCCCCGCTGTACCTGGCCGTGATCGTGTGCGTGCCAACGCTCAACGTCGCATCCGCAATCGTGGCACGGCCCCCGCTCGGCCTCACCGCCCCACCGTAGTCATTCCCGTCCACCGCGAACTGCACCGTGCCGCCGTTGTCGAACTTGCCCGAACCGGGCGTCACCGTCAGAGCCGTGAAGATCACGGTCCGGCCGAAAACCGAGGGGTTGGCAGATGAGGTCACCGTCGTGATGGTCGTGCTCCCCTTGTTGACCGTCTGCAGCACGCTGCCGCTGCTGCCGCTGAAGTCCGTGTCGCCGCTGTAAACCGCCGTGATCGTGTGCGGTGCCCAACGTGTTGATCACGCTCGCCGTGGCCGCCAACGTCGCCGTGGCCACTGCTCAGACTCGCCGTGCCCAGCGACGTGCTGCCGTCGCTGAACGTCACCGTGCCCCGTCGTCGTAACGCGCTCGCCGTCACCGTCGCCGTGAAAGTGACACTTTGGCCAAATACCGACGGGTTGCTTGAGGAAGTCAGTGTGGTCGTCGTACCAGACCGAAAATCAATCTTGGCCACGAAGGCGTCATCCGCCGCCGCCGTAGCTGGTCTGCAAGGTGCCCGCGGTGGTGGGGAAGTTGGTGGAATAGGTCTGGCCGGTGACATAGGCGTTGCCCGCGCCGTCCACCGCGATGCCATTGCCACTATCGTCGCTGTTGCCCCCCAGGTAGGTGCCATAGAGCAAGGCCGAGCCGCTGGCGTTCAGCTTGGCCACGAAGGCGTCATGCATCGCCGCCGAAGCTGGTCTGGAAGGCCCCCGCAGTGGTGGGGAAGTTGGTGGAATAGGTGTAGCCGGTGACATAGGCGTTGCCCGCGCCGTCCACCGCGATGCCATAGCCAAGTCATCGAGCTGTTGCCCCCCAGGTAGGTGCTGTAGAGCAAGGCCGTGCCGCTGGCGTTCAGCTTGGCCACGAAGGCATCATAGCCGCCGCCGAAGCTGGTCTGGAAAGCGCCCACAGTGGTGGGGAAGTTGGTGGAGCAGGTGTGGCCGGTGACATAGGCGTTGCCCGCGCCGTCCACCGCGATGCCATTGCCAAAGTCGTTCGTCGTTGCCCCCCAGGTAGGTGCTGTAGAGCAAGGCCGTGCCGCTGGCGTTCAGCTTGGCCACGAAGGCGTCAGAGTGCCGCCGCCGTAGCTGGTCTGGAAGGCGCCCGCGGTGGTGGGGAAGTTGGTGGAGGCGGTCCAGCCGGTGACATAGGCGTTGCCCGCGCCGTCCACCGCGATGCCATAGCCACAATCGTCGCTGTTGCCCCCCAGGTAGGTGGTGTAGAGCAAGGCCGTGCCGCTGGCGTTCAGCTTGGCCACGAAGGCGTCCTCAGTGCCGCCGCCGATAGCTGGTCTGGAAGGCGCCCGCGGTGGTGGGGAAGTTGGTGGAGGCGGTCCAGCCGGTGACATAGGCGTTGCCCGAGCCGTCCACGGCGATGCCATAGCCTTAGATCGCTGCTCGTTGCCTCCCAGGTAGGTGCTATAGAGCAAGGCCGTGCCGCTGGCGTTCAGCTTGGCCACGAAGGCGTCATGCAGTGCCGCCGCCGTAGCTGGTCTGGAAGGCGCCCGCGGTGGTGGGGAAGTTGGTGGAGCCGGTGATAGCCAGTGACATAGGCGTTGCCCGAGCCGTCCACCGCGATGCCATAGCCCTAATCCTAGCCGTTGCCCCCCAGGTAGGTGCTGTAGACCAAGGCCGTGCCGCTGGCGTTCAGCTTGGCCACGAAGGCATTATCGAGCCGCCGCCTAAGCTGGTCTGGAAGGCGCCCGCGGTGGTGGGGAAGTTGGTGGACGCGGTGTAGCCAGTGACATAGGCGTTGCCCAAGCCGTCCACCGCGATGCCATAGCCCTCATCGTAGTCGTTGCCCCCCAGGTAGGTGCTGTAGCTGAGCGTTGGGTCAATCGTCAAGGGTAGGCTCTGCATCATACGCCCCCACCGCAAACCCGACCTGCCCATTCCCCTCCAGCACAAACTGCCCGCTGACATTCTGCCTGACGCCGCCGCTCTCCTGGTAGACAATCGGCGCATGCTCCACGACATCGCCCCCGGCCGTGTGCAGCACCAGGTTGCCGGCCGCATCCAGCGCCATGCCGTCGGCGCCCTGAAAACCGAGCGTGATGACACTCGGATCGGCACCCGGCGCAACCACCCAGTCATACTCCAACTGCCGCTGGTTGCCGTAGTAGACCAAATTGATGCCGGGGTAAACGTCCTGGTACTCCACCTTGCCGTAATTGGCAACGCCCGTGTACCATTGGCTGGGATCATTGCCGATGAAGTAGTTGCTCACGCCCGGCTGCTGATCAAGCCCGACGACCTGCGGCTGAGCATTGGCGCCCACCAGTTGCATGTGCAGCACGCTCGGCGGTGTCTCTACCCCCTCACCCCTACCCCTCTCCCCCGAAGCGGTGGAGAGGGGAACGAGATCGGCCGTTGCGCCGGTAGGCGAAGCGACTTGATCCGATGGTGCCGGCTTCTGCAAACTCAGCACCGCTTCGCTCGGCGTCAGGAACAGGGCATAGCCGCTGCCGCGCGACAGGAAGTTGACCTGGGCATCAGTCTGCCCCTGGTTGGCCTCGAAGCTCAGCGGAATCTGCCCATAATTTTGCAGCAGTTGTTCGGTTCCCGGACTGGTAGCGCTGGGGGCGGTTCGATCCTCCAAGGTCTCGACAACCAGCCTGAATCGGCGGCCCCGTGTAGACCGACCCACTCCCCTACGGCTGGCCCGCGCAGCCCACACACGACGCAACATTGCAACGATGCTCATGATTCATCTCCCGGTGAAAACCATTCCATGGAGCAAGTGGTGACAAAAGTGTTCGGTGGGGCGAGGCGTCCAGCCTCGTCAAACCTGTATGGCTATCAAAGGGATGCGGCATCCCTGTTGGAAAGTTGGCTCTCGCGCCGAATCGAGATGCTGGTGCTGCATTTTATAGAAAGAGCAGTAAATTGCAAGGAGACGAGGCAGATTTTGTCTGTTTCCAGCGGGTCGCCCCGTTCCTCCCCGCTTCACTGCTCATCTTGCCGGGCGAAACCGATGCGCCCGCGTCTTGGCTCCGGCGGCGGCACCATGAGCTGACGGATGGCATCGAATACCACTTTGAACTGGGCATCGTACTTCTTCTCAAGGTTTTCCAGCTTACGAGCAAGGTCGGCGTGTGTAGCGAGCAACTGCCGCAGGCGAACGAATGCTCGCATGATCTCGATATTCACCCGGACGGCTCGCGTGCTGCGCAGTACGCTGGACAGCATGGCCACGCCCTGCTCGGTGAAGGCGTAAGGAAGATAGCGCCGGCCGCCCCAACGCTCCGAACTTGAGGTGCCAAATTGGCACCTCAAGTCGTCGAACTCTTCCTTGTTCAGTTGAAACAGGAAGTCGGCCGGGAACCGATCCAGATTTCGCTTCACCGCCCGCACCAGCGCCTTGGTCTCCACGCTATAAAGTTCAGCCAGGTCCGCATCGAGCATGACCTTCTGCCCGCGAAGAAGCAGGATCGCTTTCTCGATTCTTTCAGCCGGAATCAGCACTTGAGCCATTTGTTCATTGCCCTCCATTCGTGCCCGGCTGCTGATCGAGGCCGACGACCTGCGGTTGGGCATTGGCACCCACCAGTGGCATGTGGAGGACGCTCGGCGGCGTGTCGGCCCCCTCACCCCTGCCCCTCTCCCCCGATGCGGGGGAGAGGGGATTGAGGTCGGCTGCACCGGTTGGCGATGCGGATCGGTCGGATACGGTCGGTTTCTGCAAACTCAGCACACCTTCATTCGAGGTCAGGAACAGCGCATATCCATTGCCCCGCTTATCTTTTTCGTGTTTTCGCTTTTCGTGTTTTCGTGATTCTCTTTCTGGTTGCGGCTGTTCCCGTCACGCCGTCGCCAGCAACTCGGCCCAGCTCTTCACGTCCAGCAGCCGTTCGCTCATGCGTTCGAGTTCGGAGCCAATCTCCTCTCATCGCTCTGTTGCCCTTTTTCGTCTTTTCGTCTTTCGTGCTTTCGTGATTGCTTTCGGCTGCTGTTTGCGCGGAAAAGAAACACGCTTGTAAACATCAGCCAGTTTCAGCGTACACCGAATCGAAGGGATAACGACCACGGCTTCCAGACCGGTGTGACGCTGGTATGACCAGCTCCCATCGGCTTGCTTGCTATAATGCTCGACTTGCGGCCGACGCCGGCCATCGCGTAGATGTCGCCGTCGCAATAGATGTGCCGCTCTTCCGAGGCACGCTCGCTGGCAAGATACTGATCGACGGTATACCTTGGTTTGAGTTTCGGCACACCCATGTTCATGATCTCCATGAGCATCGTGGGAAAAAAGGCGTCGTCATTATCATACGCAATAAGGGAAACCGGGACTATGAATGCCCTCACGGAGGATTGAACACGCCGGAATAGGGGAATACCGGAAAAATCTTTTCGACTGCCGTGGCCTATCCGCTCATTCCCTTGCTCAATCACAAACTATCTGCTAGGGTCCAAATATGAATCGTCCGCACGGGGTCAGACAACATTATGAAGACAATGACCAGCAAGACAGGACCGAGCAACCCGCTCAACGGCCGTATCCCGCCGCTGGAACCCGGCGACCGGCTTACGTGTGCCGAGTTCGAGCGCCGCTACGAAGCCATGCCGAACCTTCGCAAGGCGGAACTCATTGAAGGAGTCGTTTACGTGACTTCACCTGTTCGCATTGACTATCACGGTGCTCCCCAGGCCGATTTCGTGGGTTGGCTGAGCTTTTACCGCGCCTTCACTCCTGGCGTGAAGGCCGGCGACAATACCACCGTCCGGCTCGACCTGGGTAACGAGCCGCAGCCCGACGGCGTGCTCTATATCGAACCTGCCCACGGCGGCCAGGTTCGCATCAGCAAGGACGGCTACATCGAAGGCGCCCCGGAACTGGCCGGCGAGGTCGCCGCCAGCAGCGTCAGCATTGATCTGCACGACAAACTCCGTGCCTATCAGCGCAACGGCGTCCGTGAGTACATCGTCTGGCGCGTACTCGATGAGGCCCTCGATTGGTTCGTGCTCCAAAGGAAGCAGTACCGGCCGCTCAGAGCGGATGGCAAGGGCATTCTGCGGAGCAAGATATTCCCCGGTCTGTGGCTCGACCCAGCGGCATTGCTGCGGAGTGACTTGAAGGCCGTCCTGGCCGTGCTCCAGCAAGGACTAAACAGTGCCGAGCACGCAGCTTTTGTTGCCCGCCGTGCAAAGCCAAGCGGTAACACAAGCATAGGACAAACCGCACTGCCCCGGCTCATCTCCAGTAATATCATCGTTGCCGCATTGCCCGCGCTGGCCGCCAGCCGGCAATCTATAACTCATTGATAAATATGCAGATATGTCTAGCATGCCTCCATTCCCAAATGAAGACATTATCTATCCTTTGCCGGTACTTTTGCAAACCGGCACCCGTTGCCGCGTTATAAGATGTGTGATGCTTGGAAGATACGTCAAAATGCCGGTGTCGCCAACACCTTTTTTACCGGCAAAAACGGCAACGGTTCAGAAACCGTTGTCCGCCCCAGAACCCTTGTCAACCAGGAAAGCTGAAGAACAGGGGCTGTACGTCTTCTCTCTTCATCCTCAAACCTGCCAACTCTGCAACATCTTCATGTAATTAGCCCTCTCATAAGCCTTCGGATTGGCGCATTGGCTCAGACTCATGCTGCCACGCATCTGCCGGAGCGATTCGTACTCATGCTCCTCGAGCCATTGGGCCAGTCCGGCGCGCATTTCTTTCAGATACTCCGGGCCCCGTTGCAGCAGCGCGGCGACCATCTGCACCGCATGCGCACCAGCCATCACCGCCTTGACGACATCAACCGCCGTGTGGACGCCGCCGGTCGCTGCCAGCGAGGCTTTGACTCGGCCGTGCAGTATCCCCAGCCAGCGCAGCCCTAGGTGCAAATCGGAGGAACTGGACAAATTGGCGCGCAGGACTTCAAGCTGCTCGACGTCAATATCGGGTTGGTAGAAGCGGTTGAAGAGGATCAGCGCATCGATCTTGAGGTTGTCCAGTCTCTTGGCGAAATTAGCGAGCGAGGAGTAGAAGGGCGAGAGCTTGACCGCTACAGGGATCGAGACGGACTGCCTGACCTTTTGCACTACCAACAGGGCGCGCTCCTCCACGGCGGTCCCCAATTCGTCCGTGTCAGCGCCCACTTCGTACAGATTCAGCTCAAGCCCGTCGGCTCCGGCTCTTTCCATCCGCTGGGCATATGCCAACCAGCCGCCTTCGGTGGTGCCGTTGAGCGATGCGATCACGGGAATAGCGACGGCCTGATTGATGCGCTGGATCTGCTCCAGATACTCGTCAGGCCCCAACCTGAAATCTGCCGGCCGGGGAAAATAGGATAGCGCCTCGGCGTATGACTCATCCCCATGCTCCAAAGATCGGGTCAGGGACAATTCCTCCTGAACGATCTGCTCCTCGAAGAGCGAGTGCATGATGATCATTGGCGCCCCGGCGTCCTCAAGGCGGCGGACCGTGTCCAGATTGTTTACCAGAGGCGAGGATCCCGGGATCAGCGGATGAGGCAGCTCAAAACCCATGTAGGTCGTCGAAAGGTCCATGTCTTCTCCTCCCAATCTCAGACGAAGAATGCTCATGACAAGATGACAAGGTGACAAGGTGACAAGGTGAAGATCCTGTCTTTCTCGGGTGTCACCTTGTCACCCTGTCACCTTGTCACCTTGTCAAGCCAAACCCGGTCACCCTGTCACCTCGTCTACGTTGGAGCCTTGCGGTAGCGTGATACGTGCCAGTTGCTCATACAGCGCGACACGCTCCGCCGTGTGTTGCGCGCCGCTCGTCCAAGACGCTGGAACCGCACCGGGTCCAGCTTTTCCACCATGGAGAACCGGACTTCATTGCGCAGGTAGTCTTCGACCGGCACCTTGCCCGGCAATACGTCGATGACCAGCGGCGGTTCGCCCCGAGCAGTCCGGCGCGGGTCATAACGGTACAGCGGCCAGATGCCCGAGGCCACTGCCAACTTCTGCTGCTCGAGGCCGAAGTGCAGGTCGAAGCCGTGGGCGATGCAGTGGCTATAGGCGATGATTAGCGACGGTCCGTCATAACTCTCCGCTTCCAGAAAAGCCTGGACGGTTTGGCTATCCTTGGCGCCCATCGCAACGGAAGCAACATAGACGTGGCCGTAGCTCATCGCCATCAGCCCCAGGTCTTTCTTGTTGACTTCTTTGCCCAGCGTGGCAAACTTGGCAGCGGCGCCGAGAGGCGTGCTCTTGGATGCCTGGCCTCCAGTGTTGGAGTAGACTTCGGTATCGAGCACCAGGATGTTGGTATTCTGGCGGAGGGACAGGACGTGATCGAGACCGCCAAAACCGATGTCGTAGGCCCAACCGTCACCGCCTATCAGCCAGACGCTCTTCTTCACCAGATAGTCGGCCAGCAATTCCAGGCGCCGGGCCGGAGCTGTTTGGATGTCACGCAGCTTCTGGCGCAACACGCTGACACGGCCGCGCTGCTGTACTATGCCCGGTTCGGTTTGTTGATCCGCTTCCAGAATCTCCATGACCAGGGCGTGGCCGAGTTGAGGCGCGTAACTGTTCGAGCAACATGCGCGCCTGCTGACCGAGGTTGTTGACGCTCAGACGCATGCCCAGGCCGAACTCCGCCGGGTCTTCGAAGAGCGAATTGTTCCAGGCGGGACCACGGCCCTCGCTATTGGTCGTGTAGGGCGTTGTCGGCAGGTTGCCGCTATAGATCGACGAACAACCGGTAGCATTGGCGATCAACAGCCGATCGCCGAAGAGTTGTGTCAGCAGCTTGAGATAGGGTGTCTCGCCGCAGCCGGCACAGGCGCCGGAATACTCGAAGAGCGGCAGCAGGAACTGCGAACTCTTCACGTCCAAATGGCCAATCCGGCCGCGGGGCGGATCGGGGATGTGCAGGAACCAGTCATAGTGCTTCTTCTCCTCTTCGAGCACTGGCGCCAGGGGCGCCATGTTGATGGCCTTGTGCTTGGGGTTGGTCTTGTCCTTGGCCGGACAAACCATCACGCACAGATTGCAGCCGGTGCAGTCCTGGGCGCCACCTGGATGGTGTACTTCCAGCCTTTAAACTCCGCAGCCCGATAGTCGACTGCTTGAAAGCCGGCGGGCGCTCCCTGGACATGTTGCGGCTCGAAGACCTTGGCTCGAATCGCCGCGTGCGGGCAGACCAAAATGCACTTGTTGCACTGGATGCAGAACTTCGGATCCCACAAAGGCACCTCATTGGCAACGGTCCGCTTTTCCCAGCGCGACGAGCCTACCGGCCAGGTCCCATCGACGGGGAATGCCGATACCGGAAGCAGGTCCCCGTGGCCTGCCATCATCACGGCAGTGACACGTTTGAAGAAATCAGGGGCCGACTCAGCAACCGCCGGGGGCCGGGCGTGAGTAGCCGTGATCCGTTCGGGAACCTGGACCTCGTACAGATGACTCAAGGTATGATCGACTGCTGCAAAGTTCCGCTTGACGACTTCTTCGCCTTTCTTTGCGTATGTCTTCTTGATGACTTTCTTGATCTGGGTGATGGCCTGGTTGCGCGGCAGCACGCCGGAGACGGCGAAGAAACAAGTCTGCATGATGGTATTGATCCGGCCGCCCATGCCCGTGTTGCGCGCCACTTGCAGGGCATCGATCACGTAAAACTTCAGCTTCTTCTCCAGGATTTGCTCCTGAACCTTGCGCGGCAGCTGGTCCCACACCTCGTCCTTGCCGTAGGGAGCATTGAGCAAGAACACGGCGCCGGGCCGGGCATGACCGAGAACGTCGCATTTCTCCAGAAAATTAAACTGGTGGCAAGCGACGAAGTTCGCCGAGCGAATCAGGTACTCCGACTGGATGGGGCGTGGACCGAAGAGCAGGTGCGAGATGGTCATGGCTCCGGATTTCTTCGAGTCGTAGACGAAGTAACCCTGGGCGTAATGCGGCGTCTCCTCACCGATGATCTTGATGGAATTCTTATTGGCCCCGACGGTGCCGTCCGCGCCCAGACCGAAGAACACCGCCCGCTGCACATCCGGCGACCCGATGTCATAATCGTGATCGTAAGGCAGCGAAGTGTGCGTAACATCATCCACGATACCGATGGTGAAATGGTTCTTTGGTTTGGGCCGGTTCAGCTCCTCAAAGACGGCCCGAACCATGGCCGGAGTGAATTCCTTGCAGGAGAGGCCATAACGGCCGCCGATCACCGAAGGCAGACAAGGAGACGACGCGACAGAGTCACGTCCTATTTGTGCATCTCCTTGTCTCCTTGTCTCCTTGTCTCCTTGTCTCCCTGTCTCCCTGTCTCCCTGTCTCGTTTCTTGCAGAGCGGCAACGACATCGAGGTAGAGCGGTTCACCGATCGCCCCGGGTTCCTTGGTCCGATCGAGGACGGCCAAAGCCCGCGTGGTGGCCGGCAGGGCAGCGATGAACTCCTTGATCGAAAAGGGCCGGTAGAGGCGGACCTTGAGCACGCCGACTTTCTCGCCCTGCCGGTTCAAGTGTTCTACCGCCTCATGTGCTGTCTCGGCGCCCGAACCCATCAGGACCAGGACTCGCTTCGCCTCGGGATCGCCGGCATAATCAAACAGGTGATACTGCCTCCCGGTCCGCTGGGCGAACTGATCCATGACCTGTTGTACGATCTGCGGCAGAGCGTTGTAGAACGGATTGCAGGCTTCTCGGGCCTGAAAAAAAGTGTCGGGGTTCTGAGCCGTGCCGCGCAGGACCGGCCGATCCGGTGTCAAAGCTCGTTGCCGATGTGCGGTGATCGCTTCCTCGTCCATGAGGTAGCGCAGGTCATCGTCGGTCAGTTCCTCGATTTTCGCAACTTCGTGCGATGTGCGAAAACCGTCGAAAAAGTGGAGGAAGGGAACTCTGCTCCTGAGCGTCGCCGCCTGGGCGATGGCAGCGAAATCATGAGCCTCCTGGACCGAGTTGGAGCAGAGCATCGCGAAGCCGGTCTGCCGGCAGGCCATCACATCGGAGTGATCGCCGAAGATCGACAGAGCATGTGTCGCCAGCGCGCGGGCCGCGACGTGCATGCTGAAGCTGGTCAACTCTCCGGCAATCTTGTAGAGGTTGGGGATCATCAGCAGCAAGCCCTGCGACGACGTGAAGGTGGTCGCCAGGCTGCCGGCTTGCAGGGCGCCGTGAACGGCCCCGATGGCGCCGGCCTCCGATTGCATCTCGGTGACGTTGGGAACGGTGTTCCACAGATTCGGCTGCTTACGGGCCGACCACTCGTCGCAGTATTCTCCCATCGGGGATGACGGGGTGATCGGGTACAGAACAATGACTTCGTTGGTTCGGTATGCTACGGAGGCAACAGCCTCGTTTCCGTCTAGTGTGACCATATAGTCTCCCTTCCGAAGGATGAAGGATGAAGGATGAAGGATGAATCAATCATTATTCATTCCTCGTTTCTCATCCTTGGTAATTAGAGTGCCGGGACGGGAGGAAAAGACGAAAAATGAATGATAGGTCGTGATGGCATTTGATTCATCCTTCATCCTTCATCCTTCATCCTTTCTATTGCTGTGCGGCTACGAACCAGCGACGTGTGGAATCGACACGCTTCTTGCTCGAAATGAGTCGATCAATTCCCGCATAAGTCTCAAGGCCGTCCGCGCATTAGCTTTTGCGTATTCCGACAAATGGATACCCAGCTCGACATCTTTCCCCGGCACGGAGAGCAACCATGCTTCCGGTGCGCGGCCATAAACTGCTTGCGTGAGGGCAAGCAACCCTCGCGGGTCGGCAGCGTGCGTTGAAAAGTTGTCCGCATCAGTTGCAGCGATGGACACAACCCGTACTTCGCTCCCCGCTGATCCTGAGTTGAGCATCGACAAAGATGACGAGACACGTGTCCGCCAGCTCCGCAGCCAACTCGGGTAGTAATTGATGCACGATCCGTGTCAGTACCCCAGGCAACTCCAGAGCGGCCAGTTCGCTCACAACATGCGGGCCGATGCCGTCGTCGCCACGCAGTTCGTTGCCGTAGCCGATGACAAGAACCAAGGATGAAGGATGAAGGATGAAGGATGAAGGATGAAGGAACGGTCCTTTTATTTCATCCTTCATCCTTCATCCTTCATCCTTGTCGCCACTCACCACTCAGCAGTTCTCGGAACGCCTCAGTTCGCTCACAACCTTGCCGTCTGGTCCGATCAGTTGAATGTGCAACGGCATTTGCCCAACGGCGTGGGTGGAGCAGCTTAGGCACGGGTCGAAGGCGCGGATGCCGGCTTCCACGCGGTTGAGGATTCCTTCGGATACCTTTGAGCCATGCACGTAATGACGGGCTATCTGCGTGACAGTCTGATTTATCGCCAGATTATTATGACCCGTGGCGATGATGAGGTTAACCCTCTCGATCAAACCGTGCTCGTCCACCACGTAATGGTGGAATAGCGTACCGCGGGGCGCTTCGCTGACCCCGACGCCTTCACGGCGATTGATGCCGGCCTTGGCCTTGAGGTGGTCAGACAGAATGTCGGGATCGTCGAGCACTTGCTCGATTCGCTCCAGGGCGGTGACAATCTCGATGAGTCGAGCGTAGTGATAGTAGAAGGAAGAGTTCGACGTGCCCTTGCCGCGCTGGCGGAACTCGATCAATTCCTTGTCCGCCGCCGGTGTCCCCATGCGCTGGCACAGGTTCAAACGTGCCAGGGGACCGACGCGGTACATGCCGTTGGGATAACCGAGCGGCTTGTAATAGGGGGACTTCAGGTACGACCACGATTCCACTGCTTCGCCGATGTACTCCTGATAGCGGGCTGGATCGAGCTTGTCGGCCACGATCTGTCCCTGGCTATCGACGATGCGGATCAGATCGCCGTAGTGCTCCCACGTCCCATCGGCCGTCACCAGGCCCATGAAGAGTGACGGAAAGTTGCCGAAGGTTTCGACTTCTTCCTGAAACTTGTCCAGTATCCCCTTGAACAACTCCAGGGCCTTGACCGCCGTGGCCCAGACTTCGGGAATGCGGCCGCGAATGTGTTGGCGGCGTTCTTCGGTGAGAGGTCCGCGTACGCCCCCCGGAGCAACCCAGGCCGGATGGATTTTCTTGCCGCCCAAAGCCTCGATGATCTCCTGACCGAACTGCCGCAGACGAATGCCGGCCCGGACGAGATTCGGGATCCTTCGCCGCCAGACCAAGGACGTTCCTTGTCTCGGGCGGGCTTTCAAAACCGAGCAGCAAGTCGGGAGCGCTGAGATGAAAGAAGCTGAGCGCGTGCGATTGCGTGATCTGTCCCAGGTTCAAGAGGCGGCGCAGCTTCTCCGCGGCCGGCGGAATCTCCACCGCCAGGATCGCATCGCCGGCCTTGACGGATGCCAGCAGATGGCTCACCGGACAGATGCCGCACACGCGTGCGGTGATACTGGGCATCTCATAGAAAGGACGCCCCTCGCAGAACTTCTCGAAACCGCGAAACTCGGCCACGTGAAACCGCGCATCCGACACCCGGCCAGCATCATTCAGATAGATGCTGACCTTGGCATGTCCTTCGATCCTTGTCACCGGATCAATGATGATACGCTCAGCCATAATCGTTCTCCACAAACTGGTGAGTGGTGTGGCGCAGTTTAGCGACGCTTCGCAGAAGCGTTTGTGGCTACAGACGCTTCTACGAAGCGTCGCTAAACGAACTCACCACTCACTCTTCTCCACCACTCACCACTCTTACCCAAACTTGATCTGCATCCCTTCCAGATGCGGTTCTTGCCCCGCGACCAGGGCTTCCAGTACGGCTCGGATGTGATCGGCAGGCGGTGGACAGCCGGGGAGATAGTAATCGACGGGGACCACCTGATGCACCGGCAGAACTCGATTCGTGAGCACCGGCAGTACACCGCTGTCGGCTGGGATGCCTGGATTGATTGTTGCCAGTTCCACGTAGGCGCGCGTCAGTACCGTTTCCTTGTCCGCATAGACGTTCCGGCAAGCGGGGACGTTGCCCGTGATAGCGCAGTCGCCGAAGGAGATGATGATCCGGCTGCGTTCGCGAATCAGCCGAGCATGGTGTTCGTGGTCCTCATTGGCCACAGCACCTTCGATGAGCGTAACATCTACCCCACGCGGGAATTCCTTGATATCGACGACTGGGCTGTAGACGATATCGACCAGGGCGGCCAGATCGAGGAGCCACTCGTCCAGATCGAGGAACGACATATGGCAGCCGGCACAACCGCCGAGCCAGGTGGTAGCGATTTTCAAACGAGCCATTCTCTCTTCTCCCTGGCGGACATGATGAACTGAAGCCGGGACCGATCCTTCTCCATCTCCGCGACGGTGGAGCCTTGCCGGAAGATGGCGCCAGTCGGACATCCCTGCACGCACTTGCCGCAGGAGGTGCAGGTCGGCGAGTCGCCCAGGGTTGATTCATGTCGCTGATGATGCGGGAATTGGTCCCGCGACCCATGACGTCCCAGGTATGGACCCCTTCGATCTGATCGCAGACGCGCACGCAACGAGTGCAGAGGACGCAGCGGTTGTGATCGATGCCGAACGTTTCGTGAGAGACATCGACGTTTAGCTTCCGATGAAGGTAGTCGAAACGCGCATGATCCACACCCAGGCTCATCGCCAGACTCTGCAACTCGCAATGCCCGTTCTCCACGCAAATGGAGCAGATGTGATTGCGTTCGGTGAGGAGCAACTCGACGATCATTTTGCGATATTCACGCAAGCGCGGCGAATTGGTGCAAACCTCCATCCCCTCGCTCACGGCGGTGACACAGGCGGCTTGCAGCTTGTTGGTGCCACTCACCTCAACCAGACACAACCGGCACGCTCCAATGGCAGAGATACCTTCGAGGTGACACAGTGTCGGGATGGCGATACCCGCTTCCCGCGCCGCCTGCAAGACCGTCTCCTTCTCATCAGCGCTGATGAGCTTGCCGTCGATGCTCAGTGTCTTGACCGCCATGCAAAGCCCTCCCGCAAGGATGAAGTCCGAGCCCGCAGCGTAAGCAAGATTAGTCACCACCCTTGCTTACGCTGCGGGCTCGGACAAACTTCATCCTTCATCCTTCATCCTTTCACCAGCCGCCTCTCGTACTCATTGCGGAAAAACCGCAGGGTGCTCAGTAGCGGGTTTGGTGCTGCCTGACCAAGCCCGCAAAGGCTGGCGTTTTTCACCATGTCGCAAAGTTTTTCCATCAACTGCAAATCCTGGAGAGTTGCGCGGCCGTCGATGACCTTGGTTAGCAACCTGGTCAACTGGACCGTGCCTGCGCGGCAGGGAATGCACTTGCCGCACGACTCGTCCACGCAGAAGTTCATGAAAAAGCGGGCGACATCGACCATGTCGTTGTCCTGGTCCATCACGATCATGCCGCCGGAGCCCATGATGGAACCTAGCTGCGCCAGCGATTCGTAATCGACCGGAGTATCGAGATGCTCGGCGGGGATGCAGCCGCCGGAGGGGCCGCCCGTCTGGACAGCTTTGATCCGGCCCTTGCCCGGAGCGCCGCCGCCGATTTCCTCGACGATCCGCCGTAACGGCGTCCCCAGCGGCACCTCGACCAGACCGGTGTTGCGCACTTTCCCCGATAGTGCAAAGACCTTGGTGCCCTTGCTCTTGGCTGTGCCGACGGAAGCGAACCACTCTGCGCCACGGCGGATGATGGACGGAACGTTGGCGAAGGTTTCCACATTGTTGAGAAGCGTCGGGCAGCCCCACAGGCCGCATTCGGCAGGGTACGGCGGCCGGGGCCGGGGTGAGCCGCGTTCGCCCATGATCGACGCCATGAGAGCTGTCTCCTCACCGCATACGAAGGCGCCGGCGCCGACACGCAGGTCGATCCGGAAATCGAAGGGCGATTCGAAAACATGGCTGCCCAGAAGGCCCATCCGGGTAGCCTGTTTCAGGGCGGTCTTTAGCCGCTCGCTCGCCAGTGGATATTCACCCCGAACATAAATGTAACCCTGGCTGGCTCCCACGGCGAAGCCGGCGATGGCCATCCCTTCCAGCACCCGATGCGGGTCGCCTTCCAGAACGCTGCGGTTCATGAAGGCGCCGGGGTCGCCCTCGTCCGCGTTACAGACGACAAATTTGCGGGCGCCCTTGCTCTTGGCGACGGTCCCCCATTTGACCCCCGTAGGAAAGGCAGCGCCGCCGCGGCCACGGAGTCCACTGCGTGTGATGGTGTCCACCACCTCGGCGGGCGTCATTTCATGCAAGACCTTGTAGAGTGCCCGATAACCTTCGGCAGCGATGTACGATTCGATGCGCTCCGGCTCGATTTTCCCGCAGTTCTCCAGAACCATGTTGGCTTGCAAGGCGAAGAAGGGGCTGTTCGGATCGCAGCGCTCGGCAGTGACGGGATCTCCCTGGACGAACCCTCGCTGACGCTTCGGGCCAGTGTGACATTGGCCCGAAGCGTCAGCGAGGGATGGTAGCGATTGCGGCTCCCCTTGCAGGGCACCGATGATAGATTGTGCATTATCGACCGTTACTTTTCCGTACAGCTCGTTTTGCGGGTCCACGTGGACGAGCGGCCCTTTCGAACAGAGTCGCATGCAGCCGACGCCACACACCTTGACCTTCTTTTCCAGGCCGGCCGCCTGAACACTTTCCTGAAGCCGCTTTAACACGGCCGGCGAGTTACCTGATAATGCACATCCGGTCGCCGTACAGCAACGGACGCGAATCGGCGGCTGGGAATGCCGTTCTTTATGAGTAATATCGTTCAGTTCGGCCAGTTCCACCTCAGATCCATCCTTTCACCTGTTCAAGAAGTGCCGTGGGGGTGACCATCCCTTTCACGGTGTTGTCCAGGACCGCAGCGGGAGCGATGCCACAGGAGCCGAGACAGCGGGCGGTCAAGAAGGAGAGCTTTTTGTCGGCCGTCGTCTCGCCGGCCTTGAGGCGAGTCGCGCGTTCCACCGCCTGAACCAGACCGTCGGCCCCCTTGACATAGCAGGCGGTGCCGGTGCAAACGACGCAAGCGTGTTCGCCTTGTGGTTTGAGCGTGAAGAAATGGTAGAAAGTTGCTACACCGTAAACCTTGCTCGGCGACAGCTTGAGATGGCGGGCGACGAAGTAGAGCACATCCACTTCGAGGCTGCCGAACAGTTGTTGAGCCGCGTGCAATACCTCGATGAGAGCATGCTGCTGATATTGATGCTGATACTGATGTCGTTTCATCACCGTTTCCAGCAGCTTCAACTTCTTCTCTTTCGATTCAGTCATGTCCTCATCATCCTATTGTCCTTGCCATAGATTTTTCATTCTCCAGCGAATCTATGAATCAGAGCCGTGCCGGTCAAGGGGTGCCGGCAATTTCAGTCCGCTCCTTCATGCATGGCCAGCATTTCTTGGCGATGAATGTTCGACAATTGCAAGCGCGTGGCGTGCAGCCGATCGGCCATGGCCTCCGCCATGCGCCGGAAGAACGCCATGCCGAACTTGGGGTTCGCTTCCATCAACGACATGAGTTGGCCGACATCAAGGGCGGCCAGGCGACAGAGGGTCAAGGCGCGGGCCGTCGCTTTCATGGGGGCGCACCCAAGCACGGCCGACCAGCCCAGCAACTCACCGGCGCCGACTTTGTGAATCTGAATGACCCCCATGTCGGGCACCGTGATTTCCAGGGCCACCTCTCCTTCGAGCACAAGGAAAATGTCTTTTTCCTTGCACCCTTCACGGAATATCACGTCCTGGGCTTCATACTCGTGAAGGTGCGCCAGTGCAGCGATTTGCCTCAGATGCGCCGGTATGAATGGCTGTAAGAAAATCACGCGTTGGAGTTTTTCCATCAGTACCACGATGGCCACCTCTTTCCAGAAGAATATTCGGACCGTTCGGAACCCCCTCACCCCTGCCCCTCTCCCCCGCAGCGGGGGAGAGGGGTTGGGGTGAGGAGGGCTGTCCGTCGCAGTGCAACACCTATGCCAATAACAAGCCGGGGAGTAATGTTTCCCCCGCCGCTGCCAGGGAAGAGCGTAAAAACACTGCAAAACTCCACGCCTGCCCACCCTAATTGGGGGATCGTGACAGGCGTGTTGTCATTCATGGGATGGTTCGCAGGTGTGCGTTTCTGTCACGTTCGGCACTCAGCTGGCCGCCACGAGCTGAAGGCGGGCACCCTCCAGGCAATTGCCCATCGCCTTGGCGATCTGCATCGCCAGGTGATAGCCGAGGACGGCATCCTGCTCACAGAGCTGCCGGAGTCCGGCCGCCTGAACACAGACCGCGCGGCCTGCTTCACGGGCGACGGACAAGGCAGTGTAGCGGTACGGCTCCACCAGAGCCGACCAGGCGGTCAGTTCCCCGCCCACCACCGTGTCAACCACGCAGTGTTTACCGCCACTCGTTTCGTAAACTATATCAACCTGCCCCTGCCGGATGACATACATCCACAGTGCGGGATCGCCCGGCCGCCACAAGACCTCGCCAGCCTGAAATGCACGTTCGTCGGCGATGGCGGCCAGTGCCCGCAGAGCTTCGGCGGACACCCCGGCGAACACAGGCAGTGATCGCAGAACCTCGACCGGCACCATAGTTCACCTCCACAAATCCACGAGTCAACTTTCGAAGTCTCAGAGCCTTCGGAAATTTGGTTAGTAGCTCACTTCCACGATTCCAGGAGCGTCAGGACGGCCTTAGCCGCAGGCCCAATACTGTCCTCCACGAGAGGCGTGCAATGTTCGCCAAACATCGACACATCGGCAACCTCGATGGCGACGAGGCGGATGCCGTTGTCCGGGGGAAGCGCCGCGCCGGCCCGCCGTCCCAAGGCCAGGGCCGTTCTCAGGTCCACGTCGTGGTTGCACTGGCTGTGCCGCGTGGGCAGATCTTCCAGGGACAACACGCTGACCGCGCCGGCCTGGCCGGCGCTGCACTTCGCGTCAATGACGATGGCGCGGTCAAACCCGATCATGCGTTCCATCAGGTGCAGGCCGCCGCAGTAGTCCTCGCCGAGCTGTACCCCTTCGCGATCCGCCAGCAGCGGTCGCAGGTAAGCCGCCACACGCAGTCCCACCCCGTCGTCCGCCAGCAAAGGATTGCCCAGCCCGACGACCAATGTGCGAGTGCCGAGTGCTGAGTGCCGAGTGCCGAGCGCCGAGTGCCGAGTGCCGAAAGTAAATAAGCCCGACAGTGCCCCTGGTTCTTGCTTGTCACTCATAACTCATAACTCAGGACTCGTTTTCTGGGCGGCTGATTCGGCGCACCACCTGTCCGTCGCTCCGGCGCAGCGTGACCGTCAAGGGCATCTCCCCCGGCAAGTAATGGGTTGCGCAGCCGAAGCACGGGTCGTAGGCCCGGAATGCCATCTCGATCCGGTTAAGCAAGCCATCGGTGATCACCACACCTTTGCGGATGAGACCTCGGGTAGCCTGTTTCACGGACAGGTTGATCGGAGCATAGTTGTTGGTGGTGCCCACGATCAGGTTGACCCGGGTGAGGATGCCGCGTCCATCGGACCAGTAATGGTGCGTAAGCGTGCCGCGCGGCGCCTCGACGCAACCGACCCCTTCGTCGGGCGTCTGCGTGGGCAGAACTCGGTAGTCTTTCCCGGTGATCAACGGATCGGTCGCCAACTCGACCCAGCGCTCGGCGGCGTAGAGCAACTCGATAAGCCGCGCCCAGTGCGTGGCCAGGGTGAAATGCACGGGCTTGCCGCCCAGGACGTTGAACATGCGCTGGTACTCTTGCTGTGCCAGGGGCGTGGCCATGCCGTTGGCCGCGTTAAGCCGGGACAGTGGCGTGGCCCTGTACAGGCCTGAATCGGCGCCGTCCACGAAACCCTTCCAGCCGATCTTCTTCAGGAAAGGGAACTTCAGGTATGACCAGGGCTCGACGTGCTCACAAACGTGTTCCCGATAGTTGCGCGGGTGATACCGGGCAAACTCCTGGCCATCCGGACCCACCACCCGGATCATGCCGTCGTAGAAGTTGACGTGGTTGTCGACGTCCACTGTGCCCATGGAGTAAGTCCGGGCCGTGTAGGCGTCGCTGCGGACCATCTCCAGGTAGCTAGAGTCACTCAGCACAATCTGCTCGAAAGCCTGGAGCGAGAAGCGGGCAAACCCGACGGCGTCACGACCCAGGCGCTCGACCTCCTGCCGTTGTTCCTCGGTGAGGCCCCGGCTAACGCCGCCCGGAAGGCCCCAGTTCGGATGGACGGCCCGGCCGCCGATCATCTTGATGAGGTTGTGGCCGTCGGCACGCATCTTGAGCACCTTGCCGGCCACCTCCATGCCGACTTTCTTGATAACGCCCAGGATATTGCGCTCTTCCTTGGGGCTGTCCGGGCCGACGATGAAGTCCGGGCCGCCCAGCGCGTAGAAGTGCGTGGTGTGGTCGGTGGCGCAGAAGATGCAGTAGAGCAACTCGCGCAGCTTCTTGGCCGTGGGCGGCGGGTCCACGTGGAACATGGCGTCGAGGGCCTTGCTGGCGGCCATATGGTGCGCCTCCGGACACACCCCGCAGATGCGCGCGGTCAGGTTGGGCATGTCTTCGGCGGCGCGGCCGACACAGAAGCGCTCGAAACCGCGCAGCTCGGGGATCTGCACGAAGGCCTCGGCGACGTTGTCGTCGTCGTCGAGGAAGATGTCGATCTTGCCGTGCCCTTCCAACCGGGTGATTGGATCAATGGTAATGTGCTTCGTGGCCATGGTCAGGCACTCCTTTCCGCAGATGTCTTGGGCAGGGGAAGCCTATGCCGCTGCGCGTCTGGAACCAGCGCCGCGCGACGCAGCAGGCTGTGGGCCAGGCCGAAACGATAAAACGTCCCCACGGGATCGGGAATGCCTTGCTCGATGATGCGCTGGATGTCGTTCGGGATCGTTGGCGTCAATGACCGAAGCAAGCGCGCTCATCAGGCGGCAGCCAAAATCCTCCACGCCGGCATTAGGCCCGTAACAGCCGATGCAGGGAGAATTGACCTGCGGGCACAGCGCCCCACAACCGGCCCGCGTGGCCGGGCCGCAGCAAACCAGTCCCTGCTGGAGCAGGCACCGGCCTTCCTCGGGAATGATCTGCCACGTTCGTTTGAACTCCTTGATCGTCGCCTCTTCGCGCGTGCGCGGGCACTCGTCGCACACCGTCGTCTGGGCGCCAATGACCGAGCCGGGCGGCGGCAGTTTCCCTTCCAGGATCGCCACGACAGCGTCCCAGATGCGCGGCGCCTCGGCGGGCAGCCAGGCAGGTAGTAGTCCACCAGCACTGTCTGTCCCAGAGTCCGCACTGTGTCATAGAAGACCGGCAGCGTCAGCCGGAAACCGTTGATCCGTGTCTCGACCTGCGGCACGGTGCCCGCCGGGTTTTCGGTTGACGGCCCGTCCAGGAAACAGGTCTGGAAGATCTCCTGCCGTGTCGTCAGGTTGGCCAGGCCGGGGATGCATCCCTCGTCGGCGCAGGAACCGAAGGCCACCAGGACCTTCGACTTCTGCCGCAGCAGCCGGGCCATGTACTCCTGCTCGCTTGTGCGTATGCCGCCGTTGAACAGGCACACATCGATCCCTTGGTCTGGCATGGCCTCGACGTGGCGGACTTTCGTGTCCATGATACAGGGACAGAAGACGATGTCGAAAGCGGCCGCAACGTCCAGGATCTTCTCGTTCAGAGCGAGGATCGAAATCTCGCACCCCCCGCAGGAGGCGGCCCAGTAGATCGCCAGTTTGCCCTTGTCTTTCATCCGAACACCTCCCTTGCCTCGGCGTGCTCGTGGGCGATGCTCTCCAGCAGCCTCCAGGTGGGCGCTGTCTTCGGCCCAGTTCTTCGGCCAGTGTAACGGTCCAAGCTGGCGGACGTCTTCGACCATCTGGTTGATCGCCTTGGCCAGATGGGCTGCCTCGCCGGCCGACGCCCACACCAGCTGTACCCGGCGATCATCGATACCAAGGGTACGCAGGGTGTGCCGAAGCATCGTGAACCGGCGGATGGTCTTGTAGTTCTGCTGGATGTAGTGACACTCGCCGAGGTGACAACCGGCGATCAGGACCCCGTCGGCCCCCAGCGACAGGGCTTTGAGCACGAACGTCAGGTCCACGCGGCCGCTGCACATCAGGCGGATGATGCGCACGTTGGCCGCGTGCTTGATACGGGCCGTGCCGGCGCCGTCGGCCGCCCGGTAGGAGCACCAGTTGCAGAGAAAGCCCACGATCTTGGGTTCAAAAGCATCTTCGGCCATTGCCTTAGTCCTCTCCGGCGACAACCGGTTGCAGGGACGCCTCTTCCTCATGATGGTTCACGTTCGCGTCCCACAACAAGCCTTCGATTTCCGCGAACACCTGGTCATTGTTGAAGTGGGCGCCCGTGATGGCGCCGGCCGGGCAGGCGGCCACGCACGTGCCGCAGCCCTTGCACAGCGCCGCATTCACCCGGCTGACCGTCAGATCGGCCAGGTAGTCGATGGCGTTAAAGGGGCAGAGATTGTTACAGATGCGGCAGCCCGAGCAGGAGGCCTCCGTGATACTGGCGACAACAGGCTCGATTAACACCTTTCCACGGCTGATCATGCCGGCCACGCGGGCAGCGGCGGCGGCTCCCTGGGCGACGGCATCGGGGATGTCCTTGGGGCCCTGGCAGGTCCCGGCGACGAAGACCCCTTCCGTCATGGTCGCTACCGGGTCCAGTTTGGGGTGGCGCTCGATGAACCAGCCTGCCATGCTGCACGAGATCCCGACCTTCAGGCCGGTCGCACGCGCGTCCCGCCGCGGCTCGAGGGCGCCCATCAGGACCACCATGTCCACCGGCAGCCGGCGCTGCTTGCCCAGAAGCGTGTCCTCCACCTGGACGATCAGCTTGCCTTCCTCCTGGGGAAGCGCGGCATGTCGCTGACTTCGGCCACCTTGCCGCGCACGAACAGCATGCCCTCGTCGAGCAGTCTCTGGTAGAACTCCTCGTAATCCTTCTTGTTAGGCCGCATGTCAATGTAGCAAGCGTAGACCTTGGCGCCGGTTTTTTCCATGACCAGGTGGCCTAGCTTCAGCGACAGCATGCAGCAGATGCCCGAGCAATAGGTGTTGTAGCGCAAATCGCGGCTGCCCACGCAATGAACGATGCACACGGATTTGGGCTCGGTCAGGCCGTCGCGCAGCACGATGCGGCCCCCGGTGGGGCCGGAGGCGTTGCACATGCGCTCGAATTCCAGGCTGGTGAATACGTTGGCCAGCCGGCCGTAACCGTACTGCGGGATGCGGCGGCAGTCGAACAGGTCCCAGCCCGTGGCCAGGATGATGTTGCCCACATCCACCTCGACGATCTCGTCCTGCTGGTCGAAGTCGATGGCCTCGGTGGGACACACCTTGGCACACACGCGGCATTTCTTCCGGTCGAACCAGATACACGACTTCGTGTCGATCACCGGGATCTTGGGCACGGCCTGGGGGAACGGCGTGTAAATCGCCTTGCGGTAACCCATGCCCGCCTCGAAGCCTTCGTCCACGATCCGCCTGGGACACTTGTCAACGCACAGGCCGCACCCGGTACACAGGGACTCCTTGACGTAGCGGGCCTTCTTGCGGATGCGAACGTGGAAGTTCCCGACCGAGCCGGACACCTCCTCCAGTTCCGAGTAGGTCAGCAGGTGTATGTTATCGTGCTGGCCCACTTCGGACATTTTTGGCGTGAGGATGCAGGCTGCGCAGTCCAGGGTCGGAAAGGTCTTGTCGTACTGGGCCATGTGCCCGCCGATGCTCGGTTCGCGCTCCAGCAGGTACACCGGGTAGCCGGCATCTGCCAGCTCCAGCGCCGCCTGGATGCCGGCGATGCCTCCGCCGACAATCAGCGTATTGGGGTTCACCGTGACAGGCACCGGCTCCAGCGTCTTGTGTTGCACCACGCGCCGCACGGCGCCGGCCACCAGCGCCTTGACCTTCGCGGTAGCGGCGCTGCGGTTGGCTGCTACCCACGAGACGTGTTCGCGAATATTGGCCATCTGGAGCAAGAACGGGTTCAGCCCGGCATTGGCACAAGCGCGGCGGAACGTCTTCTCGTGCAGGTGCGGCGAACAGGCCGCCACCACCACGCGCGTCAGGTTGTGCTGCTTGATGTCGTCGGCGATTAGCCCCTGCCCCAACGAGGAGCACAGGAACTTGTAGTCGCGAGCCACGACCACGCCGTCGAGGTTCTGCCCAGCCCAACGGGCCACTGCTTCCACGTCCACCGTGCCGGCAATGTTGCTGCCGCAGTGGCACACATAGACGCCGATTCGTTCCGCCATTGGAAACACCTCCTGGCAACCAGTTCCGTCTCACGATGAACCGACCGGAGCGGGCCCGGTCTGCACTGCGGTCTCTGCGCACACCGCTTCTTCCGCCAACTCCGCCAGTTCCTTCACCTGGAGCCTATCGCTCAGTCCCGCAGTCTTGACCGCGTCACGGTACATCGTCAGGTCCTTGGGGCAGGCCACGACCAGGTACTGCACGCCGGCCAAGGCGGCCGCTTCGCGCACCCGGCTCTCGCTGGGGCGCTGGGCCGTTTGTTCCTCTTCCATCCAGATGCGCCCGCCCCCCGCCCCGCAGCACAAAGCGCGGTCTCGACAGCGAGGCATTTCCACCAGGTCACAGCCGATGGCCCGCAGCACGCGACGCGGCGCTTCATATACGCCGTTGTACCGCCCCAGGTAACAGGGGTCATGATAGGTTACCCGATAGCCCAGCCGCCGCTGCACCACCAGATGCCCCGCCGCAAGGGCGCCGTCCAGCAACTCTGAATGGTGCAGAACACGGATGTTCCTCCCCCCCCAGTCGTACTCGTTTTGCAACGTGCTGTACGTGTGCGGGTCGGTCGTCACGATCTGGTCGAACTGGCACTCCTTCAGTGCGGCGAGGTTCTTCTGCCGCAGTAACTCGAACAACCCCTCCTCACCGGCGCGGCGAACATCGTTGCCGGCGTTGCGCTCGGCCTCGTAGAGCAAGCCAAAATCCAGTCCTGCTTGCTGGAAGAGCCGTGCGGTCGCCTGGGTAATCCCGGTCAGCGCAGGATTGTAAGCGGCGTAGTCGCCGACGAACCACAACGTCTCGGCCGGCACCTTGCGGATGTCCTTGACCTTGAACGGCAGACCAGTCGTCCAGCGGCGCGCTGCCGGTCGGACTTGCCCAGCGAGTTGCCGTAGCGGCGCAGGTTCTCCAGCGCCCGCGCAGCATCGTGCCCGAGCGTCCCTGGGCGAGCAAGGCCCGTCGCATGTCCACGATCGGTTGAACATGCTCGACACATAGAGGACATTCATGATCGCAGGCGTAGCACGTGGTACACGCCCAGAGCATCGCCTCGGGGAAGACGTCGCCCACCAGGCGCTTGTTAAGCACCGTTTCACGCTGCGGCGAGTTGCCGTTCGATTTGAGCAGGGCCGCGCCGCGCTCCAGCAGGTGCGCCCGCAGCCCCATGATCAGGAGCTTGGGGGAGAGTTGGCCACTGCTGGCGTAAGCGGGGCAAACGTCCTGACAGCGGCCGCATTCGCTGCACGAGTACCAGTCCAGCATCTGCCTCCAGGTGAATTGCTCGACCTTCTCCACTCCCTCGATGCCAGCGGTCGCAGCGGAGGGCAGAGCCGGCCCCGCGGTTCCAGATTGCGTAACAGTACGTTGATAATCGAGGTTATAATGTGGAAGTGCTTGCCCCCCGGCAGCAGCGTTAGAAACACCAGCACCGTTCCCAGGTGCAACCACCAGCAGGCCTCCCTCATCAACTCTTGACCGTGCTGCGACAGGCCGGCAAAGAGAGTGCCGGCCAGCCGTGAAACCGGCTGCCAGGCCGGTGCCGCGTGTACCTCGCCCGCGTTCAGCCGCAGGCCGTTTACACAGAGCAGCGTCATCATGATGATCAGAATGAAAAACAGCACCAGCACGCCTTCGCCCAGGTGGCTGCCCTCGTAGCGCCGGGGCTTGACCAGGAGACGGTAGTACAGCCCATAGAGCACGCTGATCGCCACGGCGGCGGCGATGAGGTCCTGGAGCAACAGGATGGGTCCGAAGGTAGTCACCACAGGCAGGACCCAATTGGGCGACATTCCCTCCAGAATAGCTTGCAGGATCGTCGGGAAGAGCAGAACAAACCCCCAGAAGATGAAGAAGTGCGCCGTACCCGTGCCAGGGACGCGGAACAGACGCGACTGGGCCGCCACCAGCATCAGAACTGAGCGGATTCGGGCGGTCCAACGACCGAAAGGACCGGCGTGCTGACCCAGCCGCATGTGCCGCAGCCGTGCAAGCACGCGGTAGAGAAACACGCCTGCCGCGAGGCTCAGACACAGCACCACCAGGATCGGCTTCGTCGTCATTGGCCATACACCTTTGTCGGCTCGCCACGTCTGGGCGAACCTACGACCGCAACAGCTTTTCCACCAGCAGCGGCATTAACTCCAGCGCATTGCAGGTTGCGCCGTAGTGGGCGACATCGAAGATCGGAGCCTTGGGATCGGTGTTGACGCCGATCAGCAACTCGGCGGCAGGCACGCCTTCCAGGTGCTCCGGGGCACCGCTAATTCCCAGGGCAAGGTAGAGCTTGGGCTTCACCTGCTTGCCCGATTTGCCCACCAGCCGCGTCACCGGCAGCCAGCCCTGGTCGATGACAGGCCGAGAGCCACAGACCACGCCGCTCAGGGCCTGTGCCAGCTTTTCCGCCAGGGGCAGGTTATCCTTGTTCTGGATGCCACGGCCGACGGAGACGAGGACGGTCTGCTTGGCGATGTCCACGTCGCCGGAAGGCGGATCGACGTATTGCCGGAAGCGCGTGCGTGCGGCACCCAAGGACTCCGGTGCCGGGACGGTCTCGCAGGGTATGGCCCGCTCCCGTCTGCCCTCGTCGGCCCTGTAGCCGCCGGGCATCACCGTTACCACGCAACTCGGTGCCGGCAACGGTCCTTCAGCAAGGATCTTCCCTCCACAAATCAAGCTGGTATACTGCGGCTGCCCATCGGCGAGGGCCAGTTGTCGGCAGGAAACGATGATCGGCAGCTTCAAGGCTCCGGCCACGCCGCAGGCCAGGTCAGCCCCCATGACCGTGTGCCCGAACAGCGCCACTCGTGGGGTCCGTTGGCGGAAGACGGCCTCGGCCGCTTGCAGGAAAGCGTCGGGATTGAACTCGCTCAGCGCCTCGTGCTCCACGCACAGCAACTGGTCGGCAATGCCCAGAGACCCAGCCGACTTCTGGACGTCGTGTCCCATGAGCACGGCCCACAGCCTGGCCCCCAGGCCATCGGCCAGATGCCGACCGGCCGCCAGTGTCGCGTAAGTCGCTTCGGTTACCTCGCCACGGATCGTCTCGACGACAACAGCTATTTCTCCCGTCATGGTTCCTGCTCCCTGCGCAGCAAACTTCCTTAGAGTATTGGTCGCGGCTCGGCCGTGTTAGGCTACTACCCCGTGGTCGCGCAACAGCTTGACCAACTCCTCAGCCACTTTCCGGACATTGCCCTCGATCATCTGTGCATGCCGGCCCGATTCCGGCAGAGACATTCGCACACTTGGCAGCGGCTCGGCAACCTGATCTGTTTCCATCTGCTCAAGCGTGGCCGATTTCATGGCTTCCATCACTTTGGTCGTGACCACGTAGCGAGGGGGTTTCTCGGCAGACTGGATGCCCAGAACCGCAGGCGGACGAACCTCGATTTCCGCGTTCAGCCCACCGGGATACTCCTTGCGAACCCGGATGGTGCCGTCGCTCGCTTCCACCTTCGTCACATATCCCACGTAGGGCAGGCCGGCCTGCTGGGCCAAGAGCGCGCCCACGAAACCGTCCAGATCATCTACTGCTTGCGTTCCCGTGAGCACCAGATCAAAGTGCATCCCGCCGATCGCCTGCTGGAACAAGGCAGCCGAGCTGGTGGTTGCCGACGCCTTGCGCGAAGTTCTGGCCGATGACCTTGATGGCTCGGTCGGCGCCCTTGGCGATGGCGGTATAGAGCGCCTCGTCCACGTCGCCGACGTCGGGGGCGATCACTGTGACCGAGCCGCCGTGGCGCTCCTTGAGCAGCAGCGCCTCCTCCAGCGCGTGCTCATCCAGCTCATTAGGGACCAGCCGCAGAAACGTGCGCTCCAGCAGCCTGGACTGGGGCTCGATCTCCAGGTCTTCCACCAGGTCGGGCACGAGCTTGACCAACACGATCGTGTTCACCCAGATGCCTCCTATCCAAACACGGCTTCCGCCAGCAGTTCCACCACGTCCTTCACCAGCAGTTTGCCCTCGTTGCCCGTGCTTTTGACGGCATCCTCGAAGCGAGGCGTTTCATAGGGACAAGCGACGGCCAGGACCTGGGCTCCGGCGGCGATGGCCTCGCGCACCCGCCATTCGGTGGTCCGGGCATGGGCTTTTTCCCAGGAGAAGCCGTCCAGCCACATGCCGCCGCCGCCCCCGCCGCAGCAGATGCTGCTGGCACGATTGTGGGACATCTCCACCAGTTCAACGCCGGGGATTGCTTCGAGCAGCCGGCGCGGCTCTTCGTAGAGGTTGTTGTTGTTGGCACGGCCGAGGTAACAGGGGTCGTGATAGGTCACGCACCTGGGTAGGCGCCCTTTGAACAGGCTTTTGAGGGGTTCGAGCCGTGCCGCCAGGAACTGGGTGTGGTGCGAAACAGGCCGGGAAAAACCCAGGGCCGGGTACTCGTGGCGCAGGGCGTTGTAGGCATGGGGATCGGTCGTGACCACCTCACGGAAGGCGTATTTCGCCATCGCCCTGATGTTCTTTGCGCCAGCAACTCGAACAGGCCCCACTCGCCCGCGTAGGCCTGGGTGTCGCCGTCGCTGTTCTCCTCCGGGCCGAGGATGCCGAAGCGTACGCCCAAAGCTTGCAAGACTTTGGCCAGTGCCCGGCTGACCTGCTGCACTCGAGGGTGGTAGGATCCGTAGTCACCAACGAACCAGAGCACGTCCACAGGCTCCTTGTGACTGGCCAACACCGGCACAGGAACCTTGAAATCGGCGGCCCATTCGGCCCGCTTGCGGGGCGATTCCCCCAGGGGATTGCCGTAGCGGCGTGAATTGCCCAGGGCCGTCTGCAACTCCTGTGGGATGCTCCCCCCGACCAGCATCTCTGTCTTCAGTGTTGCCAGCAGTCCCCGGGTCAAGGGAATCTGCACCGGGCACACACTGGCACAGGCAAAGCACGCCACACACAGCCAAATCGTATCACTCTCGAGAACGCCGTGCCAGTCGTCGGCCCGCAAGGCGGCAATCAGCGAGCGCGGCCCGTAGTCCATGGCAAACCCATAAGGACAGATACCGGTGCAGGCCCCACATTGCAGGCACTTGCGGATGTGTTCCCCGTCGGGCGTGGCCGCGATAACCTTGTCGAGGAATTCGTAGGAAGTCGCGACGGACATGGCTGAACACCGCCTCCTGGGATCGACGATGGGAGATTCGTCCTTTAACTTATTGTTACAAGTATTAACTGTCAAGTTTCTCAGTCTCTTAGAATCAACCGCCGGGCTTCTTCCACATCTTTCTGTAACTGGTCCATCAGTTCCTTCGGCCCGGCGAACGGCCTGGTATCGCGCAACCGCTCGATGAAATCCACTGCCAACTTCTGTCCGTACAGATCACCCTGAAAGCCGATCACGTGTACTTCCACCTTGCGTGCCTGCTCTCCGAATGTCGGGTTCGGCCCAATGTTGGCAGCGCCCGGCCAGTTCATCCGGCGGCCGACACCGCCCGGCTCGCCATGGCCCGGCTCGCCATGGCCCGGCTCGCCATGAACGTCTACCGCATAAACGCCGTCGCCGGGTACCAACGTTCCCATTTGTTCGAGATTGGCCGTCGGAAAGCCTAGCGTCTGACCGCGGCGCTGACCGGTGCCGACTACCCCGCTCAGGCGATACGGCCGGCCAAGCAGGTTCGTTGCCTCGCCCACCGTGCCGCGCATCAGGGCCGAGCGCACCCGGCTG
This sequence comes from uncultured Gemmataceae bacterium, assembly GCA_963804745.1. Lineage (GTDB taxonomy): Bacteria > Planctomycetota > Planctomycetia > Gemmatales > Gemmataceae > CAWDRY01. The sequence goes on along the minus strand of CAWDRY010000036.1, from coordinate 67,239 downwards.
CTGGAGACGTGTACACCGTTCTGCAGGAATGGCTGCACGATATTGAGGCCGATGCCCGCCTGGCTGCACAGCGTCTTCAAGGTCTCAACGTTGCCTTCCCGGTTGCGGCCGAAACCGAAATTCACTCCTTCCGCCACCGTCCGTACACCGAAGCCCCGGCGGATAACCTGATCGAAAAACTCCCGAGCCGGCAGTTGCAACAATTCGCGCGTGGTTCGCAGAATAACGACATGATCGGCCCCGTTGGCGGCGAGCAGTCTGGCGCGCTCGGCCACGGTGGTCAGCACCGGCAGGAACTTCTCAGGCCGCAGCAATTGCAACGGGTGCGGATCGAACGTGACCGCAACGGCCGGCCCTTTGAGCACATCGGCCTGCTTGCGTAGTTCAGCGAGCAGCGCCAGATGGCCGCGATGGACGCCGTTGAAGTTGCCGACGGCCACCGCCCCGCCCCGGCAGTCTGCAGGGGGCGTTTCATCCCAGGCAATTGTCTGAATACTCATAACCGGCTGATCCCTTCTACCAATCCTATGTCGGGTAGCCAATGGAAACAACTTCATGCCGACAACATCTGTTATAATGGAGAAGTCCGCAAGCCGGCTGGGCGATCGCTGCCTGGAAAGCCGTGGCTTCCGGCCACGGTGGACCAGGGAGAGGAAAGTCCGGGCTCCACAGGACACGGTGGTGGGTAACGCCCACCGTCCGCAAGGACAGGGAAAGTGCCACAGAAAAGATACCGCCCTCTGAAAGGATGAAGGATGAAGGATGAAAGTGGTGAGTGGTGAGTGGTGAGTGGTGACCGGCCGGTCTTTACCACTCACCACTCACCACTCACTCCATACTGTTTCATCCTTCATCCTTCATCCTTCATCCTTCAGAGGGTAAGGGTGAAAAGGTGCGGTAAGAGCGCACCGCGGTCCGGGTGACCGGGCTGGCAGGGCAAACCCCACTGGGAGCAAGACCAAATAAGGGAGCAGGGCTGGTCCGGCCCGTTACGACTCTCGGGTAGGTCGCTCGATCTGCCGAGCAATCGGCAGGCTAGATAAATGATCGTCGCCGTGCCTTCGGGTACGGAACAGAACCCGGCTTACAGGCTGGCTTGCGGACATTTCTTTCTGGTCCTGCAGAGGACGCCAGCCATGGTTCTGTTCGGCATTCTGCGTGAAAGGCATCTGTGACGATCACAACGCGGTTGAGAACGCTTGCGGCGTGGTAGACAGCGAGCCGTTTTGTGTCACCCGGCATATCGGCCAGTATCAAGAAATTCGGTGTTACTTCAGTTTACAGCGCCGGGAGCCATGCTCACGTCTTCGTGGGCATGCTGTTCAACCATGCCCATGCGGACATGGGCATGGCACCCGGCGCACAATGCCGACCCTGAACGGCCGGGCGAAACCATCGGGCATTGTCGTGGGCGCGCCGGCCCCTGTCAAGCATCAGGCCGTGGCAAAATCGCCGGCCAATCCCGAAAACTGCGTGTTCCTGGACTGCACCCGCCACCAAGGAAAATGGCAAGAATCATCACTATCCCCCGATACCGATCTCCTCCAGCGTCGTGGCTGTTGCGAATTGCCGCAGCCAGGCGTCGAGTTCCTTGGTGCTTTTGGTGGATTGAACGGTAGCCACGGTCTCCTGCGGTAGCACGCCGAAACGCTCGCGAAGCAGATCGAGCAGGACTTGTCGGCGCGATCGCACTGCCTCCTCTTTCCTGGTTTCCTTCTTCCACTCCCCAGCAATCGTTCTTCTCATGGTAAATACCTCCTGGCGATGCTCGTCGGTCCGAACGGAGCCCTCGATCTCCTGTTGCAGGCCCGCATGCTCGACCGCCTCCCTCTCATGATAGATGAGGGCTTGAATATAGGAAAGAAGTTCCAGCCAGCGGAGACGTTCCGCCGCTGGCAGCGCTTCCAGGTGCTCCACCACGCGGCGGAGCAGTTCCTGAAACTCGGCCGGCCGGGATTGGCGTTGCTGGACCAGCCGCAACACCCAGCCGAAGCCGCCCGCCGTCTCCAACTTCGTGGCCGGCACGGCGGAGAGGTTCAGAAAAAGCGGGCTGGACAAATGACGTGCGCACGCGAGTCATGTGGTCGAAGTCGATCTGCTCCAGCATGCTGAACTCGGGTATCGCCAGGAGTTCGCGGACGTTGCCCGGATCCTCCAGCAATAACTTCATGCCGTTCTGCGCGAACTGGCGGATGATCGCCTTGATGCGCCTGCGGGACATTGCCATCCTCGTGGGAACCAACATATTCCAGCGACCCGGGTGTACAGAACCGTTTCCCCCAATGTTCAGGCCCCGGCTTTGAATTTATTCTGCGCTGCGGCTGCTTGCAGCAATTGGAGCCGATACCCGACTTGGAACAGTCAGCAGTTCTAACCTATGCTCCGTGGGAGTATTGGCGAAGGTGACCCGGAATACCACCGGTGGGTCCGCATTTACCCACAATTCACCTTGCCCACCGTAGGGTGAGAACAGAGTCCGGGATTCTTTCATTGCAAAGCACGGCCACGCGGGCGAGGATTGCCCGAAAGACCGACTTGCGGAGCGGCAATTCGATCAATTCCCAATCGCCCCCGGAGGAACGAAAACGACAACGGCCGGCTTGCCAATCGAGTTCAAGAGCGTGATCCCGGCACACGGTCAATAGGTCATCAACCAGGCCGGCAATACCCTGAGTGGGATGTTCGAGAACGCTTCGGACCACCCTTGAAATGTCTGATTCTGTGCTCATGGAGATTCAACCAATATGATTTGCTTCTGCAGCATGAACCAGGCGGCTCGCAATTCTTCCAGACCTGCACCTTCGCCGAATTGGACGACCCCTTGGCTGAGAGGGAAATATACTTCATCAACAGCCAAGGCGATGATGTCGTCCGGTACGTCAATAGCAAGTATAGCAGGGCCGCCCTCGTTGGGGAAGCCTGCTGCTTTGCGGCGGGCGTACTCCTCCGGTGTACCCAAAGGGAAAGGGCCGAATTCCAGACAGGTCGAGAACCCCTCGGCCCTTGGCCCTCCACCCGGTTCAACGAAATCCGGATCCGGCCCCCGCTTCCTGATCTGCTCTGCACGATGTTTGGTTGTGCCGTGAAGGAGGATCACTGGCCAGGCCCTCGCCGTCCAATCGCACTGAGTTATCTCTGCTCATCCAGCCGCTATGGTAGCGTTTTCCGCCGCCAGCGCCCACAATGCAGACTCTCGGTTCCTTCTTCAAACCGCTTCTTCCACCAACTCCAGACGCAACCCCAGCGCCCTGGCCACGGCTTGCACATTGGATAGCTGTGCATCACGACCGTATTCGATGTCGCGCACAGTATTGGAGTTCGGAATCCCCGCGAGCTTGGCCAAGGCGTACCAGGTCAAGCCTTTGTCTTCCCGCGCTTGACGAATCTGTGCCGGAAGGCCAGGGGGTGATTCCTGCCGTCCGGCGCTTTCGGCCGGTGGGAATTCCTGCATGATCTTTTGCCGGATTTCTCTGTGCCGTTCTCGTTCTTTCGTTGTAGCCGGGCGGACGATGCGCTCGAATTTCTTCTCCGCCATGGGACCTTCCTCCTCCTTAATAAATCACTCGCCTGCTTTATTTTAACAACATATTGCGATAGTGCAATAGCTTGCGCGGCCGCTTTACCCAGCCTAACGACCTCCCACATCCGTCCGTCCGCTGCTAATCTACAACTATGCAAACCGAACCCCCCTTACCTCCTAATCCCTGGGAGCCGGTCGTCGAACCGACCACTCAGCGGGATCTGTTCAACGATGATGTAAAGGATGCACCCGCCTGTGGGACGGATTTGAAATCCGTCCTGCAGGGTGCCAGCCTCCTTGCGGAAATCGTCTTCGACCGGCCTCTCGATCATCCTTACAGTTATGCCGTGCCCGACAGGCTGCAGGATAGTGTCGCCGTCGGCAAGCGCGTGCTGGCTCCATTCGGCAAGCGGGACCGGCCAACTGCCGGCTATGTCGTCTCTTTGGTAACGACCGCTCCGGATCGGCCGGTCAAGGAATTGCTGCGCGTCCTCGACGATGAGTCGTTGCTCTCTCCGGACCTGATGCGGCTGACGCGCTGGATGGCTGATTATTACCTATGCGCATGGGGCCAGGTCCTCAATGCGGTAGTACCGGCGGGAGCGAAACAGCAAGCTGGGACAAAGAGCGTTATCCTTCTGGAAGCCGTCCCTGAAGGCGAGCTGCCGCAAGCCATGCCCACTCTGACGGCAAAACAGGCGGCGGCCTGGGAGGTCCTGCGATCAGCCGGTAAGCCGTTGGAAGCACGCCAACTGGCCCAGCAGGCTCGATGCGGCCCGGGTCCGATTGAAACGCTGGTGGAAAAGCACATCGCCCGCAAGGTCGTGCAGCGCGTGGACCGCTTTACCGAGTTGCCCGATGACTATTCCGAACCGGAGCCGACCTTAACACTGAACATCGATCAACTCCGTGTCTGGCCGCCTCTTGAGCAAGCCGTGCAACAGGGCGGGTTTCACGCCTTCCTGCTGTACGGCGTCACCGGCAGCGGCAAGACCGAGATCTACTTCCGTGCCATCGAGGAAGTGGTGCGTCAAGGCAAGGAAGCGCTGGTCCTGGTGCCGGAAATCAGTCTGACGCCGCAGACCATCCAGCGTTTTCGCGGCCGCTGCGGTGAAGTTGCCGTGCTGCATAGCCATCTCACCAATGCCGAACGCGGCGGCCAGTGGCGGCGGGTGGCGGCGGGGCAGGTGCAGGTGGTAGTGGGCGCCCGTAGCGGCGTGTTCGCTCCGGCCCGGAAGCTCGGTCTCATCGTTATCGATGAGGAACACGAAGGGTCGTTCAAACAGGAATCGACGCCGCGCTACCATGCCCGCGACGTGGCCGTGATGCGGGCCAGGCTGGAAAACATCCCCATCATCCTTGGCTCGGCCACTCCGTCACTGGAGAGCTGGTACAACGCCCAGCGCGGCCAGTACACGTTGCTGACACTGCCCAACCGCGTTCTCGAGTTGCCGTTGCCGCCCGTAGCCTTGATAGACCTGCGCCACGAGGCGCCGGGCGCGGCCGGTTGCACGCGCTCAGCCCCACGCTGGAAAGGTCCATGCGCGACGCGCTGCGTGACGGCGGCCAGGTGATGCTCATGCTCAACCGCCGCGGCTTCTCCACTCATGTTCACTGTCCGAAATGCGGCCACGTCGAGTCCTGCAAGTTCTGCGACCTCGCTCTCACTTATCACCGCCAACACGAGGCGATGCTTTGCCATTATTGCGGCTTCGAACAGCCGCCGCCGCAGATCTGTCCGCAGTGCGGCAAGGCCCAGATTCGCTACCAGGGGATGGCCACCGAGACGCTGCAAGCGGAGATCGAGGAGAAGTTTCCCGACCACGTTGTTCGCCGCATGGACAGCGATTCCATGAAACGGCCACGCAGCCATGAGCAAGTGCTGGCGGCTTTCCGGCGCGGGTTGATCCACATCCTTCTCGGCACGCAAATGATCGCCAAGGGGCTTGATTTCCCCAACGTCACACTCGTCGGCGTCGTCAATGCCGACATCGGGCTGCACATTCCCGACTTCCGCTCGGCGGAGCGGACGTTTCAACTCCTTTCCCAGGTGGCCGGCCGGACCGGCGCGGCCCCCGCGGCGGCAAGGTGCTCGTGCAGACGTTCAGCCCGGAGCATCCGAGTATCGCTCTGGCGGCCAAACATGACTATGCCAGTTTCGTGGCTCAGGAAATGGCTCACCGCCACGATCATGGCTATCCACCCTACTTGCGCCTGGCGCGCCTGATTGTTCGCGGCAAGGAAGCTAAAAAGGCGGAAGCCTTCGCGGATCATCTGGCGGCGGCGTTCCAGACTGCCTTGCACAACCTGGCATCACCAGCCACCCCCTCCCCACAAGTCCGCCTGCTCGGACCGGCGGAAGCACCGTTGTTCAAGCTGAAGGGCTACTATCGCTTTCACTTCCAACTGCAATCGCCAAGCCCGGCAACGCTGCACCAGGTGTTGCGAGCAGTGCTGCCGATCCAGCGACCGCCTCACGGAGTGGAGTTCATGGTGGACGTCGATCCGTTGGACATGCGGTAAAGGATGAAGGATGAAGGATGAAGGATGAAGGATGAAGGATGCTCGGACAGGCATCCGCCGGCTCACAACAACCCGTTTTTCATGGACTTCATTCTTCGTTCTTCATTTTTTATTCTTCATTTCGCCAGCTCGATCGAGCAAAACTAGGCTGACATTGCTAGCGTTGACGCCGGAAATGGTCCGAAATCGATCAAATGTTCCTGTCATGCCGGTTTTCGGCCAACCGATTCATTCCTGTGCAGCCGATGATACCCTGGTCCCTTGCTCTATTCTCAGGGTGCGCCGGGTGCCATGCCCACGTCCGCGTGGGCATGTGGTACAAGCGGCTGCCGACATGCCCACGCGGACGTGGGCATGGCACCCAACGCAGGAGACGGCTATCATGTTCCAAGCTCTCGGCCGCCTCGTTGCAGTCCATCCGTGGAAAATCTGTGCTGCCTGGCTGGTCGTCGGCATCGTGTTGATTTTCGTAGCACCTTCGCCACGCAGTCAGGCACCGGACGATGAAATACGACTCCTGCCCACACGTTGCGATAACGTCCGCGGCTACCGGTTGCTGGAACAGGCATTCCCTCAGTTGGCAGCGACATGCCTCGAATCATCCCCTCTCCGTTCCCCTAACGTAATCAACGTGGCTCTTGCCTTGGCCGTATGCACCGCCGTGTTCTTGCTGATTCTTTACCGCGCTCCACTACTCGCCCTGATGCCTTTGATCACTGCCGGTGTGTCCGCGTGGTTCGCCTGTAAAACCGGGATGATACTCGCTCTCGTCCCGGGTATGGTCAGTGACGATATCGGCTACATGCTTATTATTGTCTTGTCCTTCGCCACGGCAACCAGTTACTGCACGTTCTTGATTCACCGTTACCGTGATGAGCTGGCAGAAGGCCACACGGGACTCAAGGCAATCAAGCGCAGCGTGGCATTGTCATGCCGGCGACTGATGTTGAGCGCCGCTGTCATGATTTGTGCCCTGAGTTTGCTGGCGGCCGCCGGGATCGCGACCATTCGATTTGCTGGTCCGGCTCTCGCGCTGGGCACTGTTTTGTCTCTGGCAACTTCCTTGACCATCGCACCCGCGCTGCTGAGTCTTCTGGGCCGGAAGGCATTCTGGCCGCAGCGCTGGAGCAGCAGGCCAAGAAGCTGGCGCTGGCAGGATTTCTGGGATCGGATGTGTGATTTCGTGATTTCTCGGCCCGTCTTGACCTCTGTGGCAGCGCTGCTGCTGTTGGGACCGTTGGCGCTGGTGGGGTTCTCTGCAAGGTCGGTGTCCGGGGGCAATTCGGTAACACTGGCCCGAAGCGTTAGCGAGGGAGGCATTCATCCCTCGCTAACGCTTCGGGCCAGTGTTGCAGAGCAGACCCTGAGTGAAGCATCATCCTCTCAAGCTCTGGTGCTCCTCACCTCGCACACCGACTGGAATTCAAGAGAGGGCAGAGGAGCGATAGACCACCTGAGCCGCGCGATCGGCTATCTGGACAACGTTGCTGATGTGCAGAGCCTGACTCAGCCGGCGGGCGCCGGCGGGCAAGCCAGTGGCACGGATCAGGACACATTCACGAGCAGCTTGCCAGCCACAGACGCCGACAGCCCGGTCTTTGTCACGCGGCTCGTCGTGACCTTTCGTTCTGCTCCCCTTGTTCCTGCAAGCCTGGCCACGCAAAGTGTAATTCTCACCTGGCTTCGCGGCGAATTGGAGCACTCGGTCCGGCCACTGACCAACGTCTCAGGCGAGTGTTTCGGCGTCAATGTCCAAGCTCTCGACATGGCGAAAGTGACCCGGAGGGATCGTACACTGGTAACCGTCCTGGTTGTTGCCGTCGTTTTTCTCGCCTGGTGGGCAATGACTCGCTCTTTGTGGCGTGCGGCCTATCTGCTGTTCGTGGGGTTGCTTACCTGTTACGCCGCCCTGGGAGCAACGGCACTGGTGTGTACTCTCTTTCTGCGGCAGCCTTACGGGGAGATCGATTGGCATGTGTGGCTTGTCTTGTTGTCCTGTCTGCTGGCCATGAGCGCCGATCATGGGCTGCGACCACTCCTGCGCCTGGCAGCGAGCGCCGGGCAATGCGGATGAGCTTTGGGATGTCTTGAGCCGGAGAGGCGGAAGCATGCTTCTTGGCGGCTTTCTTATCACCGCCATCTTCGCCGGGCTGATGTTCGCCCGCTTGAATCCGCTGACGCAGCTTGGCGTCGCTTTGACATTCGGCGTGCTGCTCAACGCGCTCGTTGTCCGGCCATTCTTGATGCCCGCGTCCACTCTGTTGATAGGCAGGGCTTTGAACAGGCTCGCGGAGATGGAGCAGCGCAGGGTGGAAGAAGAACCGAGGAAAAGGAAGCGCGTGGCGTGACGGGGTGGTGAGGTGGTGACAGGATGACAAGATGACCGGATGACAAGATGAGACGGGGGTCATCCGGTCATCTTGTCATCCTGTCATCTTGTCACTACCTCACTCCCCCACCACCTTACCACCAACCGTACTTGACGCGGTTTCCTTGGCATGGAGCAGCCGGGCCAGTTGGGATTTTTTGCGGGCCGCCAGGTTGCGATGAACGACGCGCTTGGCTGCCGCCTTGTCCAGTTTCTTGGCTGCGAACTGGAACTCCTGCCGTAGCTGATCGACGGTGCCATTCTCGGCCGTCTCCTGCGCTTTCTTGACCTGCGTCTTGATTGCCTTGATCACGGCGCGGTGGTGCGCACGCCGATTGATGTTCTTGCGTAACTGCTTCTTGGCACTGCGTGTGTGAGGCATTGATCCTCCGTGTATGTTTAGCCGCGTTTAGCGACGCTTCGGAGAAGCGTGCGGACCCTACGCTTCTCCGAAGCGTCGCTAAACGCGGCTAAACAATATGGCAAATGAACAAATCAGAACTTACCCAATCAATATATGATATGGGCGGCGGCGTGGCCACATTCTTCATAATCCCGCCGGCCCGACATGCTATCCGGAACCCTTGGCCTGCTGCAACCGCGCCTGCCATTCGTCGAGCAACCGGCCGATGTCGCGGTAAGCGAAATCCTCGTTGGCCAAGTCGTTGGCAATTTCCACCGCTTTTGCCAAATCGCCATTTTCAACCAAGCCCTGAGCGAGCTGGAACAGGATTTCCTTGCGCGTTTCCTTCTCGCCGGTGGGCAGGTTTTGCAGTGCTTCCTCGAAGTTCCGCTGCGCCAAACGCCAGTTCTTGCGTCCCTTGAAACAGTAGCCCAGGTACATGAGCGACTGCCACTGAAAGCGCGGATTGGCCCGCATGGCCTGCAACTCGCGGATGGCTTCGTCGAGCTGCCCGGCGCGGAGCAAATGCACTCCCATCTCAAAGCGGCTGACCATGTCCGTCGGATTACGCTCCGACTTGTGGCGAAGAAGGTCCAGCTCACGCGCATTGATTTCCTTCAAGAGACGAGAACGAACCTTACGCAGCTCCTCGTCATGGGGTTGGCCGTGCAACTTCTGCTCGGTAATCGCCAGATCTTGGCGGAAAGGCTCGATGTCGATGTCGGCCAGTTCCGTGGCGAGGTCAAAATGGTTGCCGGTGGGTCCGAGGCCACCCTGGAGCACTTCGCGAGCCTGCTCGAGCTGACCATTGCGCCGGTGCAATCCAGCCAGTTGCAGGTAGAGACTCGGATTGGTAGGGTCGGCCTCAATGCGCGCGCGGATCGCTGCCATCTCCTGGCTCAAACGGTCGGCTGGGGCCGGTGCGGGCTTGGGTGGCTGTTTGGTATCAGTGACCTCCGAAGTCTCGGAGACTTCGGAAGTCTTACGCGGCGTAGTGTCTGTTGCTTGCTTCGCAGGCCGTGCCGGCGTTTTTCCGCCGGACTCCTTGGCCAGGGTCCGGTTGATGGTTTGGGTCGCGGCCAGATCGTTGATCTTGTGTTGGGCCTCGGCATCGCTGGGATCGGCCTTGCGCACCAACTGCCAAAGGGCGACGGCCTGCATGAAATTGCCGCGTCTCTCGTAGAGCTGAGCCAGCGTGCGATTGAGCTGAGGATCGAGCGAGTGCTTCTGCCGGGCCTGTTCCAGCGTCCAGGCGGCCAGGTCGACCAGGCCAAGCTTTTCAGCCGCCTCGGCCAGGTCCATCTGAGCGCCCAGGTCCCACGGGTTGCGCGTCAGCAGTTCTTCGCATTGTTCGAGCACCTTCAGGTAGTCACCGGACTGCTTGGCAGTCTTGATCCGTGCCCGGATGGTCCAGGTGGTGAGCCAGGCAAGTTTGCTGCCGCGCAGATTGTTCTTGTACTTGGCCTTCTCGGAGCGGCGCAGCGACTGGCGATAGATGAGATTGGCGGGATCGAGCTTGCAACAGTTAATCAACAAGCGAATTCCATAGTCATAATTGCCCGTGGCGACGACCTGGTTGGCGCGCTCGAACTGTCCGGCGGCAGCGCGACGCTGCTCCGGACTGGGCGGCGGTAGAACAGATAAATGTTTCGCGGCCATGAGTAAGCCCGAGTAGATTCGCTATTCGATCAATAGCAAATAGGTTACCACAGCCGATTGATGCGTCAAGGTGGAAGGTCGTGAAAGCATGCCACCCCGTTCTAAATTAACGTGCGCAATTCGGCAGCACACTGGCCCGAAGCGTTAGCGAGGAACGAAGCTCACCCTCGCTAACGCTTCGGGCCAGTGTGGCAGATTGACGCAGGGTCGTTTAGGACAAATGGGTCTGAAGGCTCGATGATGGCGGATGGTTGGCTGTGAACTTGTGCGCCTTGGGCAGCCAGTAGTACAGGCCGCCGATGAGCAGGACGGCGCTGATAATGAGCACGAAACCCCAGGCGGCCAGACATACCGGGCCGCGCGTTGCCGGCATCCGCTTCAGTGTCAGTTTCCATACGCGGGCCGAAAACAGCACGGCATCCTGAGCGCCGATGCGTTCATCCTGGGGCACAACCAACAGCAATGCCCATTCGTGGGCCACGACAGCCAGGATAAGCCCCAGACTGGCCTGAATCGTACACCAGAGCGCTCTGGACAGAGTATCGGCCGGCAAAGAGGCGTCCGCAATCACCGACGCACTCACAATGAGTGCGGTGCCGGCCAGAAAGACGTACAGCCAGACCGGCAACTTGACGAACAGTTGCCAGAACTCGACCGACCCGAAAGGTGAATACGCCCGGTCCTCTCGGACGGGCTGCTCAGCAGGCATATGGGCGCTGGCCTCCAGGGACCGGCAGTACCCGCACGCGGGGCACAGACCCAGGCTATCGGGGTTGACAAGTTTGCTCTTGCAGTTGGGGCAGGTCTGTTCCGGAGCAGCGGCTGCTGGTGTATCGGCCTGCGCAGGGGTTGCTGCCGCGCTGATTGTCGGCACTGCGCGTGTCTTGCGCAAGAGTCGTGTCATTTCCTCGCGCGGAGTGCCGGCGGCACGTCTAGGAGTTGCTGCCTCTGCCTTGGGTTCTGACGCTTCTTGCTCCCCAGAGGACGCGCTGCGCCACCGCGGAGCGAGACAGTTGATTCTGGCTGTACTGAAGGCGGGAAACTCACGCAAGCACCTCCTCATTGCCCCGTTGGGCCGATTGAAAGTTTCCTATGTGAGAGTATAGATCACGTTGGTCGCCCCCGTTGAGGAGCAGCCCGGTGATTCAGGTGGGACATGAACAGTGAGGTGGTGGGGTAGTGAGGGGTTCGTAACGCTTCAACAAAAGATATTCCAGGAGCCACATCAGGGTGGACAGGCTACGGTCGTCGCGGTCGCGGGAGGGGTCGAATTCCGAAAGTGCGACTCCCACGATCTTGTCACTCCAGGCCCTTTCGAGCAACTGGAGGAACAGCAGGGGAAGCAGCCCGAATGGCACCGGGTGGGCCACGGCGGGAAAACACGAGGGATCGAACACGTCGCAGTCGATATCGACAAAGACCCGATCCGCTTTCGCGACCGCCTTGTCGATTTCCTTGAAGACGAGCAAAGGCTCGGTCGCCACACGGTCGGATGAGAAGGCGTGCTGGTAGAACTTCTTGATGTAGCCGCGTTCGAGCAGCAATTCGCGATTGCCGACATTGATGATCGGAGGCAGCGGACCAGCGCAATGGAGCAAGAAATTGCCGTGCGACGGCTCCCTGGTGCAGTCGCTGAAGTTGTGAATGTCCAGATGCGCGTCGAATTGCACGACTAGAGTTTCCGGCTCCGCGGCAGCAAGCTCGTCGTAGACCGGCAGCACGCCCAGATGGTTGCCGGTGATCCAGAGCAGAAATTCGTTCTTGTTCAGTACACGCCGGACAGCCTGCCGGGCTTGCCGCCGCCAGTCCGCATAGGCTTCCAGGTTCTCGAAGGAAAACTGGCGCACCTGGACGACCTCGGTATAGACCTGAGCACGAGTGGGGATGCGCTCCCGGCGATTGTCGGCCAGCATTTCCTCGAACTCATCGGCAAGCAACTCGACGCCGCCGGCTGTGCCGGCGCTGCCGAAAAGATCGAACGGAAAGAATATAGCTCGAGTCATCACAAGTAGTCATAGAAACCCGGTTACTCGGAGAAACCGGGTTTCTTAACGGATGTTCAATCCGTCCGGAGGAAGATGTTCTTTCAGGGCCGCGAAAGTAGTAGAATGTAGTATATGCAATCCATTCAGGACTACTATATCGCGTCCAGCGCCGTCGTTACAGGCGATGTCGTCCTCTCCCCTGGTGTCAACATTTGGTTTGGCTCGATCGTGCGTGGCGACCTTGCCCGGATTTCGCTTGGGCCGCGCGTCAACGTGCAGGACGGCTGCATCATCCACACCGATTATCATATCCCCCTGGATATTGAGGAAGGGGTCGTCGTGGGCCATCGGGCAGTCTTGCACGGCCGCCGGGTTGGCCGGGACACGCTCATCGGCATGGGTGCGTTGTTGCTGAGCAATTGTGAGATCGGCGAAGAGTGCCTCATTGCCGCCGGGACACTCATCACCGAGGGCCGCCGCATCCCGCCGCGCTCCGTGGTCATGGGCATGCCCGGCAAGGTCGTGAGAGAGATCACTGCGGAGGAGCTGCAGCGAACACATTCCATCTGTGCTCATTATATGGAACTGACCCAGCGCTATGCGCACGGCTCCTATCCGCCACCCTGGACCCGCTGATGAGCAATCCCGCGGAAACCGTGGTATCGACGCAAGCCCCCGTCAGCGATGCTTCCGCGCAAGCGGAGGCGGACCGCCGTGCCGACGTTGACGCCAAGCAACCTCTCATCGCTGCTTTGCTGAAAGAGACGAAGTGCGAGAATTTGCTCGTCCTCGAACCGGAGAATTTCGCCTGGCTGACCAGCGGCGGCATGGCGCGCGGCGTTCTCGATCAGGCCGCCATGCCGGCTCTATGGTTCACTGCGGAACAGCGCTGGCTCATCTCGTGCAATACCGATTCCCAGCGTGTCTTCGACGAGGAACTGGACGGGCTTGGCTTTCAACTCAAGGAATGGCCCTGGCACGGGGGCCGCGAGCCATTGCTGACTCATCTGTGCCAGGGGAAGAAAGTAGCCTCGGATGCCACTGTCCCCAGATGCACGCTCGTTGCCGACCGGCTCCGGCACATGCGCTGGCAGATGACCGCCTATGAGCAAGTCTGCCTGCGCGCCTGGGACAGATCGTCAGCCATGCCCTGGAAGCCACCTGCCGAACGATCAACTCCGGCGAGACGGAGCGCGACATTGCCGGCCAGCTCAGCCATCGCCTGATCCGCCGCGGTGCTCAACCCGTGAGTATCTCGGTGGCTGGCGACGGCCGATCGCGCAACTATCATCAGTGCGGCTTCACGGCGATCCCGGTCCAGAAATACTGCGTGGCCACCGTCACTGCTCGAAAGTACGGCCTGTGCGCGACCGCCAGCCGTTCCGTGACTTTCGGCAGTCCCGACGCCACGTTTCGTCAAGAAAATGACACCGTATGCAAGGTGGCCGCCACGTATCTCGCCTCGACCTGGCCGGACGCCGTGCCGAGTCAAATCCTGTCCGCCGGCCGCCGCGTCTATCTCATCACCAACTTCGAGCACGAATGGCTGAGCTGTCCGCAGGGCCACATCACCGGCCGGCTGCCTGTGGAATTGAGTATCCTGCCGCAAACCCATGACCTGTTCCAGGCCGGCTGGGCCGTCACCTGGCGAGCCGGGGCTGGCGCGGCTTGCAGTTGCGATACCTTTCTCATCACCGATGACGGTCCCAAGGTAGTCACGCCGACCGAGGTCTGGCCGCTCAAGCGCATCCGCATTCAGGGTGCGGAATTTGTTCGGCCCGATCTTCTGCAACGCTAATCGCTTATAATGTTCCCTGTCCGATTCAATCCATCATCAAGGAGCATGCTCATGGCTATTCTGCCTATCACTCGGGTCGTTCTCTACAAACATGGCGTCGGCTTCTTCGAGCGCGAAGGTTCCGTCGAAGGGGATGCCGCGCTCTCCCTCACCTTCAAGCAGGCCGAAGTCAGCGATGTCCTCAAATCGCTGACCGTCCTCGATCTGGACGGCGGCCACGTCGCATCGGTGTCTTACGATTCGACGAAGCCGCTCGAACAACTCCTGGCCGAGGTCGCCCTGTCGATCCCCGATCAGGGCAGCCTCGTGGGTCTGCTGCCACAAATCAAGGGGGCACGAGTCGCTGTACAGCCGGCAAACAGTGGCCGGATGGGCGGTTTTAGTGTTTCTTCACACGATAAGGACACTGTCGAGGGTGTCCTGCTCGGCGTGGATACGACCGAGAGGCGTTCGGCGGATGGGATAGCAAAGATCGTCCTGCTATCGCTGCTGACGGACGGCGGCGAAGTGCGTTCTTTCGACCTGCACGGTCTCGGCAAGCTGGAAATCCTCGACGCCGCTCTGCGCCGTGATCTGGACTATTACCTGCGCACGCAACTCTCGGCCAAGAAGAAGGATGCCCGCACTTTCACCTTCTTCGCCCAGGGCGAGGGCAAGCGAACGATCCGATTGAGTTATACCCTGGAGGCTCCAGTGTGGAAGGCGACCTACCGGATCATTCTCGGCGAGGAGAACAAGCCGCCGATGATCCAGGGCTGGGCCGTGGTGGATAACACGCAGGATGAAGATTGGGAGAACGTGCAGTTGTCGCTGATCGCGGGGTTGCCGGTGTCGTTTGTACATGATCTGTACACGCCGCGGTATATTCGCAGGCCGGTGGTGGCGGTGCAGGAGACGACGGGGGTACTGCCGCCGGAGGTGGAAGAAGGGATGGAACTGGAGGAAGAGTCTGACGCATCGGGGCTGATCGGCGCCGTGCCAGAAAACGAACGGGTGCTTTTTGGGTTCCATCGAATGGAGCAAAGGAAAAGTCGAGCTGCGGGAGAGCGCTACAGCGTTATGCCGGCTGCAGCTAGTTCAACTCCTGCCCAAGTCCGAGAGCGCAAGCTTGGTGATCTCTTTGAGTACGAAATCGAGCATCCTGTCACTATTCGCCGAAACCAATCGGCCTTGGTGCCGATCGTTCTGCGCTCCTTCGAGGGCCGGCCGGTGCTGCTCTACAACAAGCAGACGCGGGCCGAGAATCCGATGCGCTGCGTCGAGTTCAAGAACACTACCGGCCTGACGCTAGAAGGCGGCCCGGTCACCGTGCTGGAAGGTGGCAGCTACGTTGGTGAGGCGATGCTCGATACGCTCAAACCCGATGAACAGCGTCTGGTACCTTACTCCGTAGAGTTGGGTGTCAGCGTTCTCGATAACATCGACTCGCATGAGGACCGAGTAAATCGCATCGTGATTCGGCGTGGCCAGATGACAGCCCACTACGGCCAGGTGCAACAGACGACTTACACACTGAACAACAAGTCCGAGAGCGAACAGACGGTCTACCTGGACCATCCGCGCCGACAAGGATTGGAACCTCTTCGACACGCCTGAGCCACAGGAGATCACAGAGAACTACTGGCGATTCAAGTTCGCTCTGCCGGCCAAGCAGGTGACATCCTTCGTCGTCCGGCAGCGGCGCAACGCTGTTCCAGAGCCATTCGCTTTCCGACGTGGGCGAACAGCAACTAACGCTCTGGCTGGAGCAGCACCTGCTGGAACACGGCAGCTACGTTGGAGAGGCCATGCTCGAAACAACCAAACCCGATGAGCAGCGTCTGATACCGTACTGCCGTAGAGTTGCGTGTCAGCTTTTCTCTACAACATTGATTCCCATGACGACCGTGTCAACCGCGTCGTCATTCGGCGTGACAAGATGATAGACCACTACGGCCAATTGCAACAGACGACTTACACAATCAACAACAAGTCCGAGAGCGAGCAGACTATCTACCTGGACCATTCCCGCAGCAGCCCGGCAGGAGAGTGGCAACTCTTCGAAACGCTTGCACCAATAGAGATCACACAGAAGTATTGGCGATTCAACTTCGTCCTGCCGGCGCAAGCAAGTTACATCTTTCGCTGTCCGGCAGCGTCTGCACGCCCTTTCTAGAGCCATTCGCTCTTGCGACGTGGGCGAACAGCAACTAACGCTCTGGCTGGAGCAGCGGTATCTCGACAAGAAGACCGAGCACGTCCTCCGACAAGTTGCCGAATTGCGGCAGAAGGCCGCCGGTCTGGAGGAACAGATGCAACGTCTTGAAGGCGAACGCAGCAAGCTTCACGAGGAGCAGAAACGTATCCGTGAGAACCTCACCTCTCTGGGCGACCGTAGCTCGGAGAAAGACCTGCGTGAACGCTACGTCCGCACGCTAGGTGCGCAGGAAGATCGGCTGGAACAAATCGAAAGAGAGATACAAGAGCACACCGCCAACCGCGACCGGTGCCGGGAGCAGATCAATGCCCTGCTGGCCGATTTGGAGTATGAGGCGGCGGTAGGATAAATGGGCTGAAGATGTTTCACCGCGTTGCTCTGCGTTGGCCATGCTCGTAGGATATTGGGACATAGCGCGTGGGCCCTAAATGAATCCGAGAGACACGGCAGACAACATCCATGATCGTCGGCGTTCCGAAAGAAGTTGTTCCCGGCGAACGGCGCGTGGCGCTGGTTCCCGACCTCGTTCCCAAGCTCACCAAGGCCGGCCTCGAAGTGGTCGTGCAATCGACCGCCGGTGAAGATGCCGGTTTTCCTGACTCGGCGTACCTCGACAAGGGCGGACGCATTGAGCCGGATGTACTCTCCAGGGCCGATGTCCTTCTCAAGGTCCAGCCGCCGAGCGTTGAGGAAGCCGGCCAGATCAAGGAAGGCGCAACGCTGATCGGCTACCTCCAGCCTTACACGAACATTGATGGGATCAAGGCCCTCGCCGGCCGCAAGGTGACTGCATTCTCGATGGAGTTGATGCCGCGCATCACCCGTGCTCAGTCGATGGACGCCCTCAGCGCCATGAGCACCGTGGCCGGCTACAAGGCCGTGCTGATCGCGGCGAATCGGCTGCAAAAGTTCTTCCCGCTGCTGATGACGGCCGCCGGCACGGTGACACCGGCGAAGGTCTTCATCATCGGCGCCGGTGTTGCCGGACTGCAAGCGATCGGCACGGCGAAGCGCCTCGGAGCCGTCGTGGAAGCCTATGACACTCGACCAGTCGTGAAAGAGCAGGTGGAAAGCCTCGGCGCCAAGTTCGTTGAACTCGCCCTGGAAACCAAGGACGCACAGGACAAGGGCGGCTATGCGAAGGCTCAGTCGGAAGAGTTCTACAAGAAACAACAAGAGATGATGGCCCAATCCGTGACAGCCGCTGATGTCGTCATTCCAACCGCATTGATACCGGGCCAACGGGCACCCGTCCTGATCACGGAAGAGATGGTCAAGGGGATGCGGCCCGGGTCGGTGATCGTCGATCTGGCGGCGGAACAGGGCGGCAACTGCGCCTGACCGAACCGGGGCAAGAAGTCGTCAAGCACGGCGTCGTCATCATCGGCCCGATCAACCTCCCGAGCACGGTGCCGTTTCATGCCAGCCAGATGTATGCCCGGACCGTCAGCAATTATCTCATGCACCTTCTCAATGGGTCGGAACCCACCCAAGCGAGGAAGGATGGCAGCCCTCGCTTGGCGCTCGGGTTCCGACCGTTGGAGATTCAGCTTGATCTGAACGACGAGCTGACGCGCGGGCCGTTGGTGACGCGGGAGGGGGAGATTGTTCACGAGGTAGTGCGAAAGCAATTGCAATGAGTCGCCGATGTTGGTGTATACTCAATAAGTCAACCGACAAACGAGATTTCTGGTCAGTTGGAAGGGAAGAACACATGGCACTTGCAGATGCACTGATTGCCCAACCTGCTCCGATCGAGATGGATGAGGACGGAGTCTGGCACGTGGGCGGGACCCGGGTAAGGCTGGACACTGTGATTGAAGCGTACAAGAACGGCTGCGCCGCTGAAGAAATCCTGCTCAAGTATCCCTCCCTGAAGCTGACTGACATTTACTCCGTCATCACTTACTACCTCTGGCATCAGGAGGAAATGGAAGCGTATCTGGAGGAGCGCCGCCGCCTCGCAAAACAGGTACAGCGTGAGAACGAATCGCGTTTTCCACCACAAGGGGTACGTGAGCGCCTGTCGGCCCGGCGTGCGACCAGACTATGAGCAGGCATGCTTCTACATGAGAGTAACATTCCATCATGGCATTGCTCACCTTGCGGTGTACTATCGAGCAGATCGCGATGGCATAATGTTGGAACCGCACATTGTTGCCTGTGTAGCTTTGATGGGCAAGTACTCGGATTCACCAGCAGTGTTCACCGTCGAATGTACAAACATTGTTTCCAGGTGGCTGGGTACGGAAACACACTTCGCCTTGGAAGTGAAATGGTTGCGAGAGACGGCAAGAAAGGCGGACCGGCTATGCATGACTTTCCAATCGAAACCGCAGGTGGAATTGGCGGCTGGGGCCTTGGCCTTCGTTCTCGCAAGCCGAGTGGTTCCATTGGAACATCTGAACGTGACCAGTTACGGCGACCGCGCGACTATCGTTCGTTGACTGAGCAGAGCGTGCTAGAGATAAGCGGCACGGAAACATTAGAGGAACTGGAGCGGCGGCATCGATCCAAGGTTGCGCAGGCCATGGCCAACCCATTCGGCTGGGACGCCTATGTGGTGGTTTGTGCTTTCTGTCGACAGGGACATCGTATCCGTTTCTCGCATCAGCGCGTGGAGTAACATGCTCATGGCGAAATCCAAACTCAAGCCTTACACCAAAACGCTCAAGGATCTCATGGACAAGAAGTCAACTGTTCTCTCCAAGGCACAGGCATTCGCCGACATAGGCATGAGGGAGACCGCAGAGCCACTCTGGGCAACTGCTGCATCCTACGAAGAAAGGATTGCTCCATTGTTGGATTCCCTGGGGCGTGATCTGGAAGCAGCCGTTCACCGTATTAGTGCGGCATCATGCTATCAGAAGGCTGGCGAAGGGAGTCGCGCCGCTAATCTCTACCGCGCAGCCTTGTCTGGCCCGCTACGGGAGTCCACCCGTAAGGATGTACAGCGCATGCTGGCTGACTGCCTAGCACAACTCGCGCGTGCATCGACGGGCATACCGCCAGAAGAATCGCAGCCGGAAGGCAACGATCGAGGCGTGAACGGCAGAATGCGCGTGTTCAGTTTGTGTTGTCCAAAAGGAGGCTTAGTTCGTGACCCCGGAGATCCTCAAAGATTTTACTCCCAACCACGAAGTCGGCCTCTACATCTTCATTCTCGCCGGCTTCCTTGGCTATCACGTCATCTCGCGGGTGCCGCCGCTGCTGCACACGCCGCTCATGTCGGCGACCAATGCGATTTCCGGCATCGCCCTGGTCGGCTCCATCGTCGTCACAGGAGCTTATCCAGACGATTGGCTGAGCACGTCTCTTGGCTTCATTGCCGTGGTCTGCTCAGCAACCAACGTGGTCGGCGGGTTCATCATCACCGACCGCATGCTCAAGATGTTCAAGACCGAGCGGGAGCAAGCGGCCGGCCGGAAGTTCTCTGCCGGCCAGATTGCCATGGGCGCGGGCATCCTGCTGGCCGGCATCGCCGCGCTCATCTATGCATTCTCACGTGAACGTGGCACGCAAACCGAAGATGAATTGCTGCGCTATCTATACCTGCTCGCGGGCATTCTGTTCATCCTGGGTCTCAAAGGGCTTAGTTCGCCGAAGTGGGCACGCACGGGGATGTTTCTGGCCGAGTTCGGCATGCTCGTGGCCGTCCTTGGCACATTCTTTCACAAGGAAATCCAGAGCTACACCTGGATCATCGTAGGGCTGGTTCTCGGCTCGGTCATCGGCGCCGCGATCAGTCTGCGTATCCCGATGACCGCGGTGCCGCAACGGACCGCCCTGTCGCACTCGCTCGGAGCACTCGCGGCCACACTGGTCGGCATCTCCGAGTATGTCCGCCACACGCACTTGGGTCTCGATACGGGACCAGGATTCATGACGCCGCTGGGTTTCGAAGTTGTCATCGGCGGCTTGACCTTCACAGGCAGTCTGATGGCGGCCGGCAAGCTCCAAGGGTTGCTGCCGAGCGCCCTATCACCTACAAAGGACAAAATGCCTCCAACATCGCCATCCTGGCAATTGTTGTCGGGTGCTTCATCGGGCTCCTTATCTGGCCGGACCAAAGCTCGCTTTTCTACATCATGACGATCCTGGCACTGGTGTTCGGCTTCCTCCTCGTCATCCCTATCGGCGCTGCCGACATGCCGGTGGTTATCTCGTTGCTCAATTGCTACGGCGGCCTCGCCAGTGCCGCCATGGGTTTTGTGCTTGTGAACAAGGTGCAGATCATCACCGGCTCGCTCGACGGCACTTCGGGGTTTCTGCTGTCGCTGCTCATGTGCCGGGCCATGAATCGGTCGGCAATGAACGTGCTCTTCGGGGCGTTCGGCAAGATCGAGAAGGAGGAGACCCAAGGAGCCGAGACGGAAGGGAAGGGAACGGTCCGCAGCATCACGCCGGATGAGGTAGCGACCCTATTCGATAGTGCTCGCTCGGTCGTTTTTGTTCCAGGTTACGGGATGGCCGTGGCCCAGGCCCAGTATGCGGTGAGCGACCTGGCACGCATGCTGATGAAACGCGGCATCGATGTGAAATACGCGATCCATCCGGTGGCGGGCCGTATGCCAGGACACATGAACGTGCTCCTGGCGGAGGCGAACATACCTTACGATCAGCTCTACGAAATGGAGCAGATCAATCCGTACTTCGCCGAGACGGACATAGCCGTGGTGGTCGGGGCCAACGACGTGACCAACCCGGCGGCCAAGACCAACAAGAGCAGCCCGCTCTACGGCATGCCCATTCTGGAAGTGGATCGGGCACGGTCGATCATCGTGCTCAAGCGCAGCATGCGGCCCGGGTTTGCGGGCGTGGACAACGATCTCTACTACGACCCCAAGTGCATGATGCTGTTCGGCGACGCCAAGGAGAGCCTCAACAAGTTGCTGGCGGCGATGAAGGGTGTGTGAAGAGCGGAGGACTATTTGCAGTTATTGACAGGGTTTGCAGGAGTGTCTATACAAGAAGGAGCAGGCCCCCATCGTCTAGCGGCCTAGGACATAGCCCTCTCACGGCTAAGACAGGGGTTCGAGTCCCCTTGGGGGTAGAACATTGACCCGCTGATGACTTAGGTTGTCAGCGGGTCTTTTCGTTTGACCGGCCTTTTTGAACACGGTCCCCATGATTACATCCCCCGGTAAACGTCTTTGCGGTGTGCAACGCGAACGACCAGCACAACGAGCTTAACATCGTCAATGGTGAAGACAACCCGGTACTGCCCTACTCGGATTCGCCAGAGATTCTCTTCGCCGGACAGTTTGACACTGCCGCGGTGTCGCGGATCGTCCGAGAGTGCTTCGACAGCTCGGACGATGCGCCGTTGCACGTCTTGCGGCAACCGCCGCAGCGCGCGATCGGCGGATGTCACGAATTCGACGGTGTACATCAGCTACTTCATCCCCAGGCGTTCCTTGACTTTTGCCAGAGGGACGCGGCCTTTTTCTTTTAAGGCCTTGCGAGCCGCCTTGACGTCTTCGGCGTCTTCCATCTGTTCGAGCAACGCCAGGTCCGCAATCGAAACGAGAGCCGCCACGCTCTTCGCACGCCGCTTCAAGACGATGCGTTCGCCCGCATAGGCGACACGGTTCAAGGCGTCCGCCAGGTTCTCCCGGATGTCGGTGATGTTCAGTTCCATTGCTCGATTCTCCAAAAATACGGAATGGCGTTCCTGTACATTATGTAAGAAGCGGCTAGTAAGTCAAGCGCTTTCTGCGGGAACCCGTCACAGATTCCATCACTACTGACTTTGCAATTCCTCCATTCCCTTGATTATCCTGGTCTTGCGCTCGTATTTGTTCTCACTCTCCTGTGATACCCCCTGAGAGGTTCTCATCCAAGTTGAGAAGAAAGGAAGTACCCATGAGCCAGCCACAAGTCGTTAACTCCATGCCGGTTAGTGTCATCGCAGCCACAAACCAGGCGAGCGCGTCCGGTGAGAAGCAATCGGTTGAGTCCCCGGATTCCGTCCCGGCGGCCCTGTGCATGGAAGAAGTACACGCGGCCGCCGAGGCGGGCATGGTCTGGTTGTGGCAGGGGTATCTCGCTCCCGGCAATATCACACTGCTGACCAGTCAATGGAAGACCGGCAAGACCACGCTCCTGTCGGTCATGCTCGCCAGGCTCAGGGACGGCGGTTCGCTGGCCGGGCTGCCGTTGGCCCGCGGCAGAGCGGTGGTCGTTTCCGAAGAAGGCCTGGCGCACTGGTCCCGGCGCGGCCGCAAGCTGGGCATCGGCAACAACGTCTCGTTCTTTTGCCGGCCGTTCCGGGGCAGACCGCGCACCCAGCAATGGCTGGCACTGATCGACCGTCTGAGCGAGATGCACGCCGAGCACGGCATCGACCTGGTGGTGATCGACCCCTTGGCCTCTTTTCTGCCAGGCCGGGGCGAGAGCAACGCCGGCTGCATGCTGGAAACTCTGGCGCCGTTGCAACAACTCGCGAACCAGGGGATGAGTGTGCTGGTGATGCACCATCCGCGCAAGGGGAAAGCGCGGCCGGCCAGGCGGCGCGTGGCAGCGGCGCCTTGGCCGGTTACGTCGACATCATCGTCGAGATGACCTGCGCCGATCCGTTCACGCCGGAAGACCGCCGGCGTCGCTTGCAGGCCTGGTCACGCTACGAGGAGACTCCACGGCAACTGGTCATCGAGCTAAACGCCGACGGCAGCGACTATGCTGCTCTTGGCGATTTCCAGGACGAAGAGTTCACGAGCAACTGGGACCGGCTGCGAACGGTGTTGCTGGAGGCGACGGGGAAGATGACCCTGCGCGAGATTCTCAATGCCTGGCCGAGCGAGTGGAAGCCGCCAGCGGCGGCGAGCCTGTGTCGCTGGCTGGACCGGGCGGCGCAGCAGGGTCTGATATGTCAGTCGGGGGCGGGGAAGAAGAGCGATTCGTATCGCTACTGGCTGCCGGGACAGGAAGAGGTGTGGAAGAAAAGCCCGTATTATGTGGAGGAGCTGCCGGAATTGGAGGAATTGTATGGGCGGTGATCGTGGTACTGGTGTTGTATCAGAGACAACCAAAGGAGATACTATCATGTTGATTCCATCACTGGAGTCGGTGCTAACTCTGCTGGCCGCTGCCTATGTGCGGGCCCGCGGAATGGGATGGGAGACGGTGGGCATCATTACCGGCTACCCAGCTGAGGTGTGCCGGAACTGGCCGCGGGAGTATGGCGAAGTGTGGGACCAGGTTTACAGGAGAGCGGAATCGCGCGTGATCGCGGAGCTAGGCGCTGAGGCGGAGGCTGTATTGCGAAAGCTGACGCACTCGGCAGACAAGAAGATCGCCCGCGATGCGCAGAGGACGCTCAACAAATACTGCCGTAAGCGCGAGTAGGCAGGGATTCGCCGGATGTCGTAGCAGGTACGGGCAGGTTGCTCCCGTTGCCATATCGTTGCCGGTTTGTTGCCAATTCGTTGCCGGTTTGGGGTCTTTTCTCCTCTTTTTGAGCCGATTCCGACTGGTTTTGGGGTGGTTTGGAGGGGAAATTGGCGAGCGGCTCCCCAAGCGAGATTCGTAAAAAAAAACGCTCTCGCTCTCCGTTTCGGAGAGCGAGAGTGCGCAGTGTCGGCAGATCATGTCGTACACGTCTTGGCCGTAAAGTCCAATCGCGTCAACACGGACGGCGCTTTCGGGACGGGCACCGATTCAATGATCCCCGAACTCTACCTGGACACCGGCGTGGTTACCAACTGTTCTTGCACCTCGTCCTTGTGTTCCTTTTCCACTTGGTGCGCAAGTGCCTTGGGAACTTCGGGAGATGATTTCGCCA
The DNA here is from genome assembly GCA_963804745.1 of uncultured Gemmataceae bacterium. Taxonomy (GTDB): domain Bacteria; phylum Planctomycetota; class Planctomycetia; order Gemmatales; family Gemmataceae; genus CAWDRY01. Next base: position 43,003 of record CAWDRY010000036.1, on the reverse strand, counting down.
GCGAGTCCATTTCATTCTTGATATCTGTTAGCAGTTGTTCCGATTCGCCGTCAGCCGGCGGAAACGTCCTCAGCAGTTCCAAACGCCTTCTGACTGCTGCGTAGCCCGCGCCCGCCAAGCGATGCTTCTCTGAGCGCCCGCGAATCCAAGAAACGTTTGAAGACTCGCCAATACTGCCGCAAGCATGCTTAGCAGACCAACCAGGATTCTGTAGTCTGCAAGTTCCTGTTTCTCAAGGGAGACGAACACCGCCGTACCAACGAGACTCGTTATCACAATGGTGGGAATTCCCAGCAGAAAGTTTAGACGACTGAAATGGTTCGCGCACGCATAATGAGCGTGTTGGCTTTCCCGAACCCGGCGAAACCAATCGGCGATCAGTAGTTGAGCTTTCGTGTGCATAATGGTCTCCTTGAGAATGGGTTAGACCGCTTGTTTCTGTTCCGTCTAGGGGCACTGCGTCAGAGAGACCAGCAATGCGCTAGACATCGTGGAGTGTCATCACGAACTCGCAGCGCACCGCTGGCCACTCGCCTTGGGTGAATTCAGTCGATAGAAGACCTCCTTCGGTTAGGATGATGTATGGGAATTGGGGCGGGACGTGCCTTCCGGTGGCTCCGGCCCGCCGTGTTCAGTGAACCAAACTTGGCTCCATCCAGCCTGCTTCCTTGTGGTTCCCCTGCTCTCGCAAGTTCTGCGATCAGACAGTTGCGCCGTCTTCAACACGAGGGTCGCCTTACCCTTGGTCGCGATGGCAAAGACATACCTCCTTTCTTCTGTTGGCTTTATGCGATTGTCAGTTCAACATTGCGGGCTTCTTCATAGCAACTGCCGTGCCTGATGTGCCTAGAAATCACACCATGACGACAGGTTCGTTTAACTCCGCAGCGCAACAAGGACTTGCGACGATGGTGCAGAATATGGGCAGTTTGACTTCCGGCTCATGAGCAAGAACCGAAGGGACTCCGCGACTTTCATGCGGGTAAGCGGTTCCCTTCAACGCAATCCGCACGACGAGATGCCACTTCGAGAACAAGCCGGCGCTCCCATGCTGCCACGTTGTTGGTTACAATGACGACGCAACTATGGTGGGCAAAGGAGTTCGTCACGGGAGACACTACTAACGTTCGTTGGCTAGCCCTGGGAAGACTCGCCTATGTGTTGCACGATTACGCCCACACAGTACACGGCAAAAAGCCGCTTGAGATGGGGAAGAGAATCGTATCCTATGGCGCGGAGGGTGTGGTAGAGCAAGGCAGCATTGTAGGAGAGCCGGAAGCCTGACCTCCTGTGTCTCGTTTTCAGGATTCGCCCGTGAACATCGTCCGCCGCCTGGCGCACCCACCGGCAAAGGGCATAGGCCCGCTGTACCGACTTGTGGTTGGGGGCTATTATGGACAGTTGGGAGTCGTCGTCGGGCCACCCGCTCAGCCAATCTTCGGCGTCACACCATCTGGGGAAGCTGTTCATGTCGAGGTCTTTCCCTTCCGGGGCCTCCGCTTCCCGGCCCATGAGTTCCATTTTGACGGCGACTTCCAGCCGGGCAAAATCCTGGAGGTTGTGTCCTTTAGACTGGTAACACGCGAAGTCGATCAGGAACGGCTGTCCGTGATTCAGGGCAAAAAGGACGTTCCTAGCATTCAGATCGCCATGGACGGGGGTTAGAAGCGTTGATCGGGGTTTCAAGAGGCAGTCCAGTTCTCTCGGCAGCGTCCGGCCCGCGCCGATGCAGCGCAGGGCGGTGTCGCGGTTTGGCTTCCATTGCGCTCGACTCAACGACATCCCATATTCCCGAAGCGCATCGAGCGATTCGACGATCTTGCTCTTCTCCCAGGGGCGGAAAGCGTAGGGCGGAAACTTCAAAGGATTGCCCTCTTCCAACTCGTCGGTGGACCACAACGGGAGGGCATCGGAAAGGGAACGCCTGCGGTACCACGCCTTTAATCTGTCAAAGAGACGGCCGAGGACATGCTGAGCAAGTTCCTCGTCAGCGGCGGGCGGCTGAACGAGAGGCTTCGTCACTTTCAGTTCCGAGAGTCCGGTTGCTGGATCCAGATACGCCTGCTCAAGATCCGTCACCATGAGGTCGTGACCACCAAGGTAGGTGTACGTGAGCGCCAGCCACGTTTCATTCTCGGCCGGGACTTGACGATCGCTGCTGGCAGCCGGGACGCCCTTGAGTTGCGGGAATCATCGGCAGCACCCCGCCTAAGTTGGCGGAAATCTCCGGGTAGTTTCTTACTTCATGTCGGCACTTCCATGCCTGGTGGGGTTGTGTGGATGTCAGTTTCAAAACGCGCTCGGCCCAACCGGTGGGGCTGGACGAATCAGGGTAGGAGAGCCGAAACACCTTGGCCCCGGAGAAGCCCTGCCCCAGCTTGTGAATCTCGAAACTCTTTACCCCGGGCAGGAGTTGCGAGACCAGGTTGCATAATACCTCCTTGCCCGCATCCAACCGTCCCTGTGAATCCAGCCAGCGGATTTGCATCGTCAACGCGGCATCCATGCGGCCGGCATTGGACATAGTGGGCGGCGGTTGCGGTAGGGGACCCATGATCGAATGAAGCCGGTCAAGCAGAGTCGAATCGTTGGCAACCATGCCCTTCGGAACAACCAGCACGTACTCCACCGGGGCATTGGTCGGCAGTGGCCGATCCGGCTGATCGTCGAGGAGAACGCCCTTCATGCTGGCAGCGCGGCAGAGTCTCCGCAGAATCTCGCAGTGTCCGAGATCGCTGAAGCCCAAGGCCACCATGACTACGTTGAACGGTTCTCGGTGGCCGTCCGCGTCCTCAGCCGCCTTCAGAGCTTCTTGTTTAGTGTGGACGAGGGTGACGGGCGCTTTCCAATGGCGCGTCAGGGCGACCTTGATAGTGGTGGCTCGTTGCACACCCTCGGCGTGACCGTGGTCGGCGATCAGTACCCGCCTGGGTTGGTACCTGGTCAGCAATTCCCGGACCGAGTTTTCCTTTGAAGAAAATCGCCGATTCTGGCCTTCCCTTTCGTAATGCCAACCTACAGAATACTCTCCCAGCTTGTCCATTTTTACATTCACGCAAAAGGAATTGTTGACCATGGTCGTTTCTGCCAGGAAGGCACGCAAGAATCTTTCCGCAGATTCTCTCTTTCACATGCTCCGATCCGCCTTTGACCGTATCCACGATCCACGCGAGGATGCGTCAGATATTTCCCTCGGCAATGCTCTAATGTCGAGCTTTGCCATGTTTTCGCTCAAGGATCCGTCCTTGCTGGCTTTCGACGCACGCCGCCGCGATCCCAGCGACAACTTCCGCTCCATCTATGGCATCGAGCGCGTTCCCTGCGACACGCAGATGCGGGCCATCCTCGATCCCGTTGAACCCAACGAGTTGCGGCCCCTGTTCGGCGACGTTTGCCGCCGTCTGCAGCGTGGCAAGGCACTGGAACGTTTTGTCTATCTGGACGGCCATTACCTGCTATCGCTGGATGGGACCACGTACTTCTCCTCAACCAAGGTCCATTGCCCTGCGTGCCTGGAAAAGCACCATCGCGGCGGTGGCATCACTTATTACCACCAACTCCTGGGGGCTACGTTGGTCCATCCCGACCTCAAGGAGGTCATCCCGCTGGCGCCCGAGCCGATTGTCAACCAAGACGGCTACACCAAGAACGACTGCGAGCGTAACGCCACCCGCCGTTGGCTGAAACATTTTCGCCAGGAGCATCCGCACCTGCCCGTCATCATCGTCGAGGACGGCCTCAGCGCCAATGCTCCGCATCTGCGCAACCTGCGCGATGCCCACGTACACTACATCCTCGGCGTCAAGCCCGGCGACCATGCCTTTCTGTTCCAGCATCTCCGGAACGCCGACGCCGCCGGGCAAACCCAACACCTCACCCAGGTCGATCCCGGCACGGGCGTGTTGCACCACTTTCGCTGGCACCACGCGGTGCCGCTCAACGAGTCCAACCCCAACGAGTTGGTGAACGTCCTCGAATACTGGGAGATCAAGGCAGACGGCACCATGCAGTATTTCAGTTGGATCACCGATTGGCCGCTGCTGCCGGACACCGTTTATGCCGTTATGCGCGGCGGCCGGGCTCGTTGGAAGATCGAGAACGAAACCTTCAACACGCTCAAAAATCAGGGCTATCACCTGGATCACAACTATGGCCACGGCGATCAGAATCTATCCGTGGTCCTGGTCCTCTTGATGATGCTCGCCTTTCTGGTGGACCAGACCCAGCAATTATGCTGTCCCTTGTTCCAGGCCGCCTGGGATAAGATGGGGAGCAAGCGTCATCTCTGGGAGCAAATCCGTATTCATTTTCACACGTTCGTGTTCACCTCCATGGCGGAACTGTTGACGACCCTGATTCGTGGCATTGTGCGTCAGGTTCCGGTCTTGCAGGACTCGTCGTGATCGAGCACGGCTGTGAAAAGCTGTCTGCCGCAGAATGCTGGCCCGGCGTGACGTTCGCGGTGCGTACACACCCTCCCGGCCAGCTGTCAATCAGCGTGCGCCGCTGCTGCAAAGCCTCAACCCACTCTCCACCGATGCTACCCTGGCGGGACAAATCCCGGTGTCCTTTGCAAAATGGAGGAACTGGGCCGGGGCAACCATCAGAGACCGGGAATTGCTGGTACCTGGTCATGGTGCTTCCGCCTCGTCCGGCCGCACGAGGTATCCGAGCCCGCAGTCCTTCAGCTTCTGGCGGAGTGTCTTGGGAGTAATGTCCATCAACTTGGCGGCCTTTTCACGGTTGTTGCCCGCCTCCTGGATCCTGCGAGCAAGTAGACCCGATCAAACTGCTTCTCGATTTCTTTGATCGCCTCCTCGCGTGTCTTTCTGAAGAGAGACTCCGGCCACGACGACTGGATTTCGCTTGGTGGGTTGAGGCGATCTTGCATGATCTCGCCGGGCAAGTCGGCTGGGAGAATCACGTCTCCTGTGCAAACAGTTCGGGCGTGCTGGAGAATGTTCTGTAGTTCGCGGACATTCCCGGGAAACTCGTAGGACTCCAACACAGCCAGCGTCTCGCGCTCGAGCCGAAACTTCGTTTTGTTCAGAAAGTGGTCCACCAGTGGCCGAATGTCTTCCTTGCGCTGCCGCAACGGAGGAATGCGAATCTCGAACTCGCTGATGCGGTGGTATAGGTCTTGGCGAAAAGTGCCCAGTCTCACGGCCTCTGCCAGGTTGCGACTGGTAGCGCAAACCAGACGGCCGTCGAAATCAATCGGCTCGCTCCCTCCCACTCGCAAAAACTTCCGCTGGTTCACGGCCCGGAGGAGCTTGGGTTGCAGGGCCAAATCCAGATAGCCGATTTCGTCGAGAAACAGCGTACCCTTGCTGGCCCGCTCGAAGGCACCGGCGTGCCGACGGTCCGCACCGGTGAACGCGCCTTTCTCGTGGCCAAACAACTCGCTTTCGATCAGCGTGGCAGCGAGGCCCGCGAGGTTAACGGCCTCGATCCTCGCGCTGGTACGACTGCCCTTTCCATGGATCAGCTGCGCGAAATCCTCTTTACCAACGCCGCTCTCTCCGATCAGGAGCACTGTGGGTTTCTCGTTGTGGATAGCTTGAGATAGTTTGACAACCGCCTCCAAGAAAAACGGGGAATCGCCGATGAGGCGTTCGCGCAATTCCGCCACTAATGGATCCACCTCCTTCGGGTCCTTTAGGACTCGGCGAACGGACTTTCGTAGTCGGTCACCGTCCACAGGCTTCAGCAGCAGATCTACCGCGCCAGGCTGAAAGCCCGGTTCCGGATGTCCAAGTCGACCGCTTCAGCAACTACAATCCGCGGAAAGGCCGCATTTCGTTGCGTCAATCGAAGCAAGAATTCGGCACCGTTCATCGGCCCGGGCACATTCCAGGCCACAATCACGAGTTCCACGACCCTATTTCCGTGATCGATTGCCGCCAGGGCCGTAGAGGCATCTTCGAACTCCTGAATAGAGTGTCCTTCGTCCGCCAGAAACTCCGCAATCCGCTCTCGGGATCGCGCGTGGCCGTCGATGACAAATAGGCTACTCATCGAGAATCACCGGAATTCGTAACGCAAGCTTCTGTCTCATGCGCTCGCTGGAGAGACCCAGGCGAGCACCAATATTGTTGGCCATCCGTTGAAGGAAACACAGTCCCGTCCATTTCAGGTCCAGCTTCTTTTCGTGCCAACTGCCCTTGATGAGCGATTGTTGCACCTGCTTCGGGATTTGCTCACCGGACCGCACGAGAGAGACGATAATATCTCTTTCATCCTCGCTCGACTCGCAAGAAACCTCCACGTTGCTTCCTGCCGGAGAGAACTCAAGGGCATCAAGAAGGAGGTCCGAGACCATGAGTCGGAGATCCTCGGCGAATGTCTTGGTCTGAAGCCCGCCATTGATCTTGTCGTGAAGCTCGATATTGCGGTACATGTAAGATGGATAAACCTTTACAACCTGCTCCGCCACGATCCCTGAAACATCCGTCGTCGAAAAACCACTTGATCCTTCTTCGGCTTCAACCGGCTGCCAAACGCCCTGTTTCATCTCATCGGCAATCTTACCGAGCGCAGTCAGTCGTTTGCAGATTGGGTCTTCAACGTCACGGTTCAGATCGAGACCATAGCGATGAGAGAGGAGTTCAGCGACTTGGCGGAGGTTGTCGGAGATCATCGCGGTTTGTTCAGAAACAAACCGCGATAACCACTCGCGGTCGCCCGTCCTTTCGTAATCCTTGAGACGCAGCAGACGTCCGGTACGCAGAGTACGATTGGCCGCCTGGCGTGTCTTGCCTACCGCGCTTACCAAGCGAAGAAACAATATGCGCTCATCGTCCCGTGTCTCTAGTGGCTTAACAACAAAATCTGTCGCTCCATACTGAACCGCGTGGATTAGATTCTCGGTGGTTGGGTATCCCGTAAGGATCACTATTGCCGAGTCGCACGTCGACGTGATGTACTTAAGCAGCTCGCGACCGTTCTTCTCATTGTCCCGGTCTCCGGCTGCATCCTCTTTCGTTCTAGGAAGGCTCAAGTCCAAGAGGACCACCTCGTATGGCTGCTCTCGTTTCCTAGCGGTCTTCACGTACTTGCGGGCTTCGTCTGCCGTAGCGGCCACATCCACTTTGAAGGCGATCTTGCTGGTTGCCCCAAACCAATCAGCGAGAGGGCGCTCCACCAGGCGCTTCAATCGCTCTGACGTGGGCTGCACGTCCTCGACGATCAACAATCGTGGCCTGTCATGCATCGCATAATCTCCTTAACGTAATATAGGTAGTCTGATGGTGGCGGTAGTGCCCTTCTGTGGCTTGCTTGACAACTCGAACGTACCACCGTGTTGTCCGATGACAAACCTCGTCAAGAACAAGCCCATCGTAGGCCTTGTGGTACCGTCCCCGCGATGGCCACCAAGAGCTTCAGCAATCTCGTCCTCGTGCATTCCCTTGCCTGTGTCGGAAATAGTGATAGACACGTGCCCTTTGGCGGGCCACACTGAAAGAGAAATGCTCATGGTCCCGCCGGCCTGCATGGCGTTAATGCCGTTGTTAATAACGTTGAACAAGGCCTCCTTCAGATCGATTTCCGAGCCGCGGAGGATTACCGCTCCACACCGCGAGTACTTGATGGTCACGCTCCGCTGGGCGGCTTTGTCCTCGGCTCTTTCGATAGCAGATTGCAGGGTATCGCCGATGTCCACCTCTTCATGTTCGGCCGCAATCCCACGGCGAATCGCGTCGAAATACCTGTTTACGCGTCTGACAAGTCCCTCAGCAACAGTGTCAACGCGCTTAAGGCGCGCTCTTTCGATATCATCATGAGCCTCATCCACAAGAGTGCGAACATCTGACACAATCGCCGACATGCAATTGCGGAGATCGTGGGTCAGATGGCCGACAATCGCGGAACCATAGAGGAGCCGATCCTTTTCGCGCAGTTCCTTGACCGTCTGCTGCTCCCTGGTTTCCAGCCTCCGTCGGTCGATTGCACGTGCGATGAATGAAGACAACCGTGTGAACTCATCAACGTCGAGTTCGGTGAACCAAGTGTATTCCTCACCTGACCGATTGCGTATGTTCCAGAATGCAAGGACGCCGATGGGATCGCGCTGATCATCTCGCAACGGCAAAGCTAGGAAGGACCTCATGCCGACCAACGGTAGAAGGCGTTTAACCAACGCGAGTGATGGGTGTTGATTGTCATCAGAATTGGGGTATTTGAAGAGCTTGTGAGGACTCGTGAAGACATTCCCCAACACGGTATCTGCCACGGGGATTTCGGAAAGGCTAGAGTCATGATCAACTGCGCGTGACAGACCGGCGGACCCGGTGAGGCGCAAGACCGAAGCATCTTCGGTCGTTAGGAAGATGGCAGTGGCACCAACGGGATTAGAGTTCTTTATGAGGCCGGTTACCCGGGATGCGAGCTCTGCGACATCCGGCACCCCTTGCAAGAGACAGGTGCCGAAGTTCTCCAATCGTACGGCACTTTGCACACGGAAAGACGCTGCTTCGTACTCTCGCATTGCAAATACAAACGCCGAGATATCATGTGCAACCTGAACGATCACGTCTGTATTGGTGGTAGCAAAACGGCTAACTGAGTGCCCGAAGTGCATCGAATTGGACATCGTGAGAACCCCGAGAAAATCCTCTTTGAATCGCAAAGGAATGCCAATGACTTCATAGGTATCGTGCGGGCGAGCACCGAACATCTGCTTTCCATATTCTGCCTCGTTACCACTCACTTTATTGTCTCCCTTCCACGCGGCTAAGTCGGAAATAAGGATCGGCTGGTCGTACTCCGCAAGCCTTCCGGTCATACCCTCCCCTAGCTGGTAGGCCGCCTTGCCAATCATGTCACTCTTCCACCCATGCTGTCCCCGCAGCACAAGAAGACACCGTTCGGGATCCCAAAGATAGAATGAAACTACGTCGGCTCTGGCGGCTGCTGCGATCCGCCTGGCGTGTTGCTGCAACGAAGTCTTCAAGTTCAGGTCGCTCAAGGGCGGCGTCATTTTCAGCAGGAACTCTCGTTCCGAGGCCGTTCGGCACTCGGCTTCAACCTCCTCGGCCCGCTTGATCACGAAGAACAGACGTTGGCCGATCGTCTTCAGTGATCGCCAGAGACTCTCGGAGAAAAACCAGGGGGTTGTGGCTGCGATAGTAACGACGCCGATGGGAGGATCCTCGTCTCGTGCGCGAATCAACAAATTGACAAAGGACTTCTGTATCCGTAGAGCACGGCCAGCCGCGGTCTTGCGCATTCTCGCTTTGAACTTCAAGAATCGCACATCATCATTCACATTGTTGACCCACATGTCTTCGCCGCTTCGAAAGGCAGTGCTGCTTGGGCTGGGATCATCTACGGAAATAACGGAGCGTATGCGATGCGCTTTCCTGTAGTACTCCCCGGAACCAGCAACCAGTCGAAGCTCGCGGCGATCAGGAGATGCGAGACGGATGTAAACCATGTCCGTCTCAAAGAGATCCTTTTGTCCAACAACGATGTCAATGAACTCCTGAGCCGCCTCGACAACCGTAGACTTCGTGAGGCTTGCGGCCAGGGCGTGATCAAAGAGATCCAACAAGGCAAGCTCGTGTATCCGAATCGCACGCGATAGCGCCGTCGCAATGTGGCTGGCAAATGCCTGAAGAAGCATTCGCAGGTGTTCTGGGATCTGTTCTTGGTTGCTCATGTCTCCGAGATCGACCTGCAATAATCCAATGAGTTCCCCGGCGGTGCCTTTGAGAGGCAGGACGTATTGGCTGATGACGTTACCGATCGATACTGCCTTGTTGTCACAGAGTGGATTCTTCCGGGAATCAGGAATGAACAGTGGCTGTCCAGTCCGTCCGACATTAATCAGAAGGTTCGCGCTGCTTGGCTCGTCTGATTGTGAAGGGGATCATTCTCTCCCAACCTTTGGAATGTGCTTTCCGGGCAACGATTACATAGGACTTGTGATCGTGAAACGCCAGCGAGATCATGCTGCCGGGAAACCCCATCTCGGTTACGGCGTCGATCGCGGCAGTGAGCACGTCCTCGATCGTTTGCGCCGTCGCCAAGATGGCTCTTCGCTCGCCGTTTGTCGCTTGAGGCTCATTCGCGCCGGCCAATGTACGATAGCCCAGCCGATGGCAACTGCGCACGGCAATCTGGTCCTCCAGCACCAACCCAGATGTCGTCCAATGCCTAAACACAGGATGTCCCTGACGTCCGAGGCCAATTTCGCCATATACTAGCCCAGTCACCATAGGCACGCCGGGATAGGATTTTGTTAGGTTTCTCAGGGCCTTGGGTACGTCCAGTTTCAACTCCATTGCATACACCGAACGCGCGTCACTGTGAAATCCAATAATGCAGGCAAGGTGGAATGGGTCAATATGTCCGGCAACTAACGCTCGGTCTATCATTTGCGAGGCTGTCTCGTGCAGCATCTTGGGAGTAGAGGTCAGCAACTCCAGCGACCAATGGGGCTTCACGGGCCGGTTGACGAAGGCCGACCCGTCGTCCTGCACCTGCGGAAAGAGAACCACTTCCTCGCCTTCGTCCTCGGCAGTCTCCATCCCAAAGAGGACCTTGCCCCGCTGCTTCTTTTCACATTCATCAATCACCTCTTTGGGAGTCTGAAGTTGAAGAGTCGTGCCCGCCGCCTTCGCGAAATTCACGATCCGATGGCCATTGTCGGTGACATCTCTCACAAAAACGTGTCTTCCTGTGGGCGTCAAGCCATGCGCCATGGCTATACCGAATGGGATGTCCGATTCGACCAATGCGCTGACCGCGCTTTGCGCATGGACGGCAGCGCCGGCAAACTGCCATGATGCCTTACGTTGGAAGTCGTCGCCTGCAACACCGCCAATCATGGGGATAGAGTTGGACGTCTTATCTCGTATCGCCGTGACAATTTCGGCGGCTTCGTAGCGGCAACCCTGATTGATTACTTGGAAACCGGGCACGAAACAGAGAAGGAACCGGTTTCCGTTCGGATTCAGCTGGCCAGCCACTAGATCGAGGTCACGAAGAAGCGAGGCAACGGCCTCTTCGCGGTGGGCCAGAATGTCTGGTGCCACGCCGACACGGGCATTGATGAACCGTGAACTCAGGCAAACAAGGGCGGCACCCTCGGGCATGGGTTTCGTCTCTGTGAGCACGCCAGCGACTGAACACCCGACGAGGGGGACATTTAGGCGCCTACGGTCGAGTTCGTCAGTGATACCCTTCAGAAGCTTGTCAAACGGCTGGAATCCGACCGTGGCCAGCAATACCAACAACCGCGGCGGATAGTCGCGAGAATCCGACAGTTCCAGGACTGGTGAAAGGCACTGCCGTGCCAGCTCTGCACCATCATGCACGCGGCCCCCGCTTGGTTGGTCCAGCAAGCCTCGCGTCACTACCAGGTACGTGTTCTTCTCCGCATGCCTCCTGTGCTGCTGTTTCATGCCTAGCTCCCAATAATAATCCGTTTGATGTTGAAACATGCTGTCACCGAGGTTCATCCGGTGGTCCAAAGTGGTGGTTGTGCGGCAGAAGACGCACGCCAACATGCCTAACCCTTGGCCATCCGCATGCACCTAGGAACATTCGGCGCGCACTACACGGCAGACTCATGAACTCCGCCTTGACAACGGCTGCCGAGCCTGCGGTATCTCAAGTTGCAATTGATTGTAGCGAGTCACGCGAATATTACGATCAGAGACTAGCACTCTCCCGCGGCCATGGACGGAGCGGGAAGATGGGACAAGCCCGATCATAGTTTCCCATTACATTTGCCGTCCCGGGTTCCGTCCCCTGGACACAGCTTCTTGGGAAAGGCAACTGATGTGCCAAGACGATTGTCAGCTCGATCAATCACGGACAGGGCGCTGCAAGTTCTTTGTCGAACAGTGGGTTACGTCATCAGGTCCTGGTGGGCGGCGGGGTGTTCACAAATGCCCTCTGGGAAATTGAATACCTGCGGAAAGGGAAACCGTTCCCCAAGCCAGCGTTCCTGCAACATGTTGGTTGTTTCAAAGCTGAGGATGCGAAGCCAGCCTCCACGGCCTTCAAGGCGGGGCTCTCAGAAACGTCGGCGCGTCCAGACCGCGAAATCCTTGCCCCAACACAGCGGATCATGCGTCCAACCTTGACCAGGACCCCACGAACACGAGGATCCGAGCTTGACGGCAACACGGTCATCAATAATGGCTGCATACAATCCCTGCTCTGCCGCTGCAATCTTACAGCGACTACGCGCAGTTGATACCGCTACGCCGGCGAATGACAATCAACTGGGAAATCACCCCCTGATAGCTTTGCCGGAACTGGTCCAACCCGTAGTCGAAGAAATGGCTCCAGAAGACAGTAGTAGGCTTGCCCGGATGCGTAAGGAGATAGGCATATCCTGCGAGGATCTTCTCCGTGGGAAACGCCTTGCCGTTCTGTCGCACCGGCTCGGTGTCGTGATTTTCCAGGAACGTGACGGCGGCATCGGGGCAGAGGCCGGCGATCCCCGGCATCTGGTCCTCGGCGGTGCGCAGCGCCGAAAAATCATCCCGCGACAGCGCGTCCCACAGTTTCGCGCAAGGCAAAGTCGAATGCAGCGCTCTTCCCCCAGCGGAGATCGAGGCTCGCATCGGGTGCCGTAGACCTTCCCGAAGTGCCGTAGATCCACTTGGCGAGTTGCAGCGGTTCTTCGCGCAGAATTCCCCGATAGACAGGATCGGACGTGCATAGTCATTGTAAAGACCGACGTGGCGGGCCGGGAATCCTGACGCCATGTCGTAGCGGAACCCCGTGAATCCCAGCGAACCGCACAGGTAGTCCTTCAACACAGACTTGATCTCGGCCTCAACTATCGGGTTGCTGTGGTCGAGACGCCGGCCGGCTGTGGTGGTGTCGTACCCCGGCTCCTCGCTCGCCTCCGCCGGGTTTGGGTCTTGCGCGCCGCCATGGGTCGTCGGGAGCGACGGCGAGAAGATTCGCTTCGGCGATCTCTCGCTGGGTATGGCGCCCCCGTCCGGCGAAATGCGGCTCGGAAAAGTCACCCCAGTCTTTGGTACCACAACGGTGATTGACGACGACATCCACAAGCGCACCGGGGCCATCGTCCTCCGGGCCACGGAGGGCCTTGATCGCAGCCACCAGTTGAGATCGTGTCCCATAGCTGGAGTCGAAGCGGTGCCACTGCGTAGGTTCGTAGCCCTCACCCTGCTGCCATGTAGCAGGCCAAGGGGGCGGGAACCAGACCCACGTGAAACCGGCCTGTCGAATCACGCGGGCATTTTCCCTTACGATCCGATACCAGGCGAGAGGGTCGGATCGCCGCCATCTCGTCTTGCAGGATTGCCAATGGAACCCTTGAAGGAGAATATCATCCGGTCTGCCGCAGTATCTCGGCCCGACAGTCTTCGCAATCACCTCTCGCTGATTATTGGCTTCAGATTCCCCCGGTTGCGACGGGGCGGCTGTCATCCACCAATTTGACCAGCGGCTGCTGCCCAGTTGCCGCAAGCCAATCGGTGCATTGTTCGGCTTCGTCAAGAGCTTTGAAGAACAGATCATTAACATTCCGTCCCATCGCTGGACCATATGAAGTTGGAGGCTGCCGCCCCGGCGAGCCCTCGGCTTCGATCATCAGATGTGCGAGAGCACATTCGCAGATTGCGTGCCAAGCGGAATGATGCCACGTGTTTCTCGATGTTGGCGGCATAACTGAAGGGCCGTCAAGAGATTGCGCAACGGCGTGGTTCCTGCACGTCACAAAGTATTACGACCAGGCAAAGACAATCGGGGAGTCTCTGTACCGGAGTCGGGTGCGCCGGTACCAGGTTCGTTCTTGGGACAGGGGGCCTGGTGACGCTAGATAGTGTCTGTCGGTAAATTCAGAATCACCCTGGTCACCAGTCAGTGGAAAACCAACAAGACCACGCTGATCTCCATCTTTCTGGCCAGGCTCAAGAACGGTGGGCAGCTCGTAAGTCAAGCGTTAGGTCGGGGCAGGGCCGCCATCATCTCCTAGGGCCGAGCGAATGGGAGCCGCCGTCGGAGGTGAGCTTGTGGCACTGGCTGGAACCGTAGAATCCAACGCTTTCAGCGTAGAGCAGTCAGGACCCGGTGAGCCGTTTCCGGCGGCAGGCCTCGACGTAGGTTGCCTGAAAATCGACGGGAATGACCAGGTCTGCGCGAAGGCCCAGGGCAACTCGGGCAGGGGCTTGCCCAGCGACAGGGGGGAACGCCAGATGTCGATCTCGTCCTTGCCGTCACGCCGGAGCGGCCGGTAGGCCACGGCATAGAGTGAAACGTCGGCGGCCAGCCGCAAGCCGTCGTCCGCCTCCATAACCCCCAGGATCTCGTTGTGCAGGTTCGCCCGACGGGTCGTGACAACGTCCACGATATAGTTGGGGGGCAACCATCGGTCGGTCAGGGCGTCGGCGATTTTGGTAGCCCAGCTGGAATGGAAAGACTCCCAGTGGCGCTCGCTGCTCAAAGGCGGGTGAAAATGATCGAGCAAAGACATGGTCGCCCTGTGCGTGGGATTAGGTTCCGGTTCTCGCTCCCGTCCGGCGACAGGAACAATCCGATTATGGCAGACCAAGAGGGACATTGTCAAACGGTTTGGGGACATGGGGACATGTTACAGGTAGCAGTCCTGCGTTAGTTGCCTGCATGCTCACCCAGCAATCCGTGAAGACGTACACGCTCTACTGTACGCCTGGTCCAAAGGCAGCGGCACACACAGGTCCGGACCAATCCACAACGGCAGGGTAGGTAAACTCGATCCGATAGCCAAAGTTTCCATCCAGTAATCCAGATGGACTCCGTCCTTGGCCTGGCTGGGGCGATAGGCGGCTGCGTACAGGCTTCCCGAAGCGATTTCCACGGGTTCCGCGGAGACCGCCAGCAGCGTCAAGATCTGTCCGTGCAGATTGGCCAGCCGGCTGGTGACCACATCCACCAGTGCGAGCGCGACGCCTTGAAGCAGGTAGCTGCCACACTTTACCGCGAAGGCCTGGCGATTGGCCGGGCGGTCCTTGTTGGCGGGGCTGACCAATTCGACCGCAGCGACCAGCCGCGGCCCTTCCTCGTCGTTGAAAACCTGCACCTCGAACAAATCCTGTGCGGCGGCATCAAGGTCGACTGAGCGAAAGGGAATCGGCGGTGCCCACAGTGCTAACCCGCCTCCAGCGCCGCTCCGACTGCTTTCGTCTTCTTCCTCGAAAGTCCCCAGGTCAACTTCAACCTGGCTTGCCAGGCTGATGTTCACCTCGGCCACAAAACCCGGCGGCAAAAGATCGTCATTCAATTGGTCGCGCAAGGCATTGGCCCAGGCGCTGTGCAGGTTTTGCCAGTGTCGGCGCTTGCTCAGGGGTGGATGAAAATGATCCAGCAGAGGCATGACAGTCCTCACAGTCCAGTAGAAGAGACAAAATGGCAGACTCCTGTCTGTTAGTAAACATCCTGGAAAGGCGATTTCCTGTCAAGGGGCAAGGTGACAGCGACACGCAGAGGACAGGGTGACAAGGTGACAGGGTGACAAGGTGACAGGGTGACAAGGTGACAGGGTGACAAGGTTTAGCGACGCTTCGGAGAAGCGTGGGGCCGCACGCTTCTCCGAAGCGTCGCTAAACGGTCGGCCGGCCGCTCAGCTTCCACAGAAAGTAAACCGGGATGCCCGCGAGCACGATGATCAGCCCCGGCCAGGTGTAGATCGGCTTGACGATCAGCAGGTCGAGCATGATGACCGCGCAGAGGATCACGTACAGTGCCGGCACCACTGGATAGCCGAAGGCACGGTAAGGCCGTTCGGCAGCGGGCCGCTTGCGGCGCAGCACGAAGAGACCGATGACCGTCAACACGTAGAAGAGCAGCGCCGCGAAGATGACGTAGGCGAGAAGCTCGATGTAGGTGCCGGAGAAGATCAACAGGACCGACCAAACGCCCTGGAGCAGCAGTCCCGCGGCTGGAACGCCACGGCTATTGAGACGGCCAACCGATTGGAAGAACAAGTTGTCGCGGGCCATTGCGTAATAGAGCCGTGCCCCCATCAGGATCATGCCGTTGACGCAGCCAAAAGTGGAAATCATGATGGCCACGGCCATGAACGGTACGCCGAAACGGGGCGAAGCTAGTTGCAGAGCCGCGGTGCCCACGCGGTCGTCCCTGGCGTAAGCGATGCCTCGTTCGAATGTGCTTGCCTTGTCGAGAAGCTCATCCTTCTCCTTCTGGACTTTCTCGGCGGCCTCTGTTTGTTTCGCGTCTGCCAATTCTTGCGCGCCCCTACCCAAAGCCTGAACCTGGCTTTCCAGCGCTGGATCGGGACGGATAGGTAGCACAACCAGGTAGGCTAGATTCGCCAGGAGGTAAAGGAAGATAACCAGGCCGGTGCCGAACGCCAGACTCAACGGCAGATTGCGGCGTGGCCTCTTTACTTCTCCTGCGGTGAAGGTCACGTTGTTCCAGGCATCCGCGGCGAAGAGCGAACCAACCATGGCCCCGCCCGCCACCATCAGGACCAGCACAACGCCCCAATCGGGCAGCGGATGAAGCGTCTGGTTGAGCTTGTCGAAGCTGTCGGTTTGCCAGGCCCCCTGCCACTTATCAGTCAGATTGGTCTGAATGGCTATTGGGTTCGCCGCCACGGTCAACCCCAGGACGATGAGCAGAAGCAGCGCCAGCGTCTTCGACACGGTGAATAGATTCTGTACCCATTTACCTTCGCGCACCCCCCGGCAGTTCAACAAGGTCAGGAGCACCACGATGACCACTCCTACGAGTTGGCCGGACGAGATGGTGAATTTTTCGCGCTGGAAGAACGGCTCCGTCATTCCCGGTAGGGTAAGCGTCCAGTGGAGGTCCTTGACTTCATATAAGAAGTGATCGGTGCCTAGCTGCGGTACCAGAACGCCAAGAAATTTGGCGAACGCCACCGCCACTGCGGCGATGGATCCCGTCTGGATTACCATGAACAACGTCCAGCCGTAGAGGAAACCCCACAGCGGGCTGTACGCTTCGCGCAGATAGACGTATTGCCCCCCGGCCTGCGGCATCATGGCGGCGAGTTCGGCGTAACTGAGGGCGCCGGCGATCGTCATCACGCCGGTCAGTATCCAGATTGCCATGAGCCAGCCGGACGAGCCAACGTCGCGGGCAATTTCGGCGGAAACGATGAAGATACCCGAGCCGATCATCGTGCCGGTCACGAGCATCGTGGAGTCGAACAGGCCCAACTTCTGCTGGAAAGCGGGACCAGCAGGCTCGCCGGTGGTCGGGCCTTCGTGCGGAGTCGGCACAACGCTCATGTGTTGGCTCCGTCCTTGAGCATGCCGGCGGGGGAGACGCCGTGTTTACTGATTTCGCCGCGGAGTTCCTTGCCGAGGATGCTGTGATGACGGCCGTAGAAGAAGTAAATTACGAATCCGACGAGCAGCCAAATGCCGAGTCGCGCCGAATTCTCTGAGGGAAGCGAGAACATAAGCACTAAGCAGAATCCTATTCCGAGGATTGGCACAAGCGGAACGAACGGGGTGCGGAATGGACGTTCGGCATTCGGATTGGTGCGCCGCATGATGAGGACCGCAGCGCAAACAATAATAAATGCCAGGAGTGTCCCGATGTTGACGAGTTCGGCCAAAATGCGCAGAGGCAGGAATCCTCCCAGCGTACTGACGATAACACCCGTCAGGATGGTAGATTTCCAGGGGGTACGGAACCGTGGATGTACTGCTCCGAAAAAGCTGGGCGGCAATAAACCATCACGAGCCATCGCGAGCAGTACGCGCGGCTGACTGAGCATCATGACCAGCAGCACTGACGTAATCCCTGTTAGAGCACCGAGGGATACGACAAATTGTGCCCATCTCAGTCCTTGCTGTTTGAAAGCATTTGAAACCGGAGCATCGATATTAATTTTTTCGGAAGGCACCATACCTGTGAGAACTGCTGAGACGGCGATATAGAGTACGGTGCAAATCACGAGGGATGAAATAATGCCAATCGGCACATCTCTGCGCGGATTACGCGCTTCCTCAGCATGAGTCGAAACCGAATCAAAGCCGATGTAAGCAAAAAAGATGATGGCCGCGCCGGCGAACACTCCGAGTGGTTGACCTCCAGGCGCTTCCTCGCCAAAAATGGTGTGGCCGAAAATGCTGATGCCCGTGTAGCCATGCGGAGCGAAAGGATGCCAATTTTCGGACTTGATATACCAAGCTCCCACAGCGATCACCACGAGTACGATAGCGACCTTGACGGCGACCATTGCCGCATTGAATCCGGCGCTTTCGCGAATTCCCACAACCAAGATGCCAGTAACGATTGCAGCAATGATGATCGCCGGCAGATCTACGATAGCGTGAGTAGAGATAAATTCGCCTTTCGCAAGATCGTAGTCGAATGGCGCGTTACTCAGAACCGCCGGCCACTTGAGCCATTCAACCTCAAAGACACTCAGAAAATCCTGAAAGTAATGGGACCAACCGTGTGCGACCGTCGCTGCCCCAACAGCGTATTCGAGCACCAAATCCCAACCGATGACCCAGGCGAGCAATTCGCCGAGCGTCGTGTAAGCATAGGTGTAAGCTGAACCGGCAACAGGAGCCATTGATGCAAACTCGGCGTAGCAAAGAGCAGCGAAAACGCACGCGACTCCAGCCAACACAAATGAAAGCATCAAGGCAGGACCAGTCGTGTCATGTGCCGCCTTGCCGACCAGCACAAAGATTCCGGTGCCAATGATCGCGCCGACTCCAAGCGACGATAGAGTAACCGGCCCCAGCACCCGCCGCAGCCGATGCTCCCCGGCCATCTCGTCCAGCAATACTTGCAGTGACTTCTTGGCAAACAGTTGGTTCCATGCCATGAGTTGATTCCCGCCCGAGTAATGATTTTGATGTCTGTATTACTAACGAGCCATATCTTCGCGTGCCGCCAAGATTTCAAAACCTCTAAGGAAGGCAGGAAGACAGGAAATAAGAGCCAGTGCGAGCCTCCGGTTGACGAATCTCGTTGAAACCCTCCCCTTTTGTGTTCTATTCTTTTCCTGTCTTCCTGCCTTCCTTAGAGCATTGGTTGCCCCCCACCAGCGGTCCGCCCATTTTTGATTGTACGGTTGTTTGCTGAGGCAGTAGTCACTTGCTCTCCACAATCACCGTCACCGGCCCGTCGTTCACCAGCTCCACCATCATCATCGCCCCGAACCGTCCCGTCGCCGTCGTGATCCCCTGCGCCCGCACCGCATCCACAAACGCTTCATACATCGGCACCGCAAGCTCCGGCGGCGCCGCTTCCACGAAACTTGGCCGCCGGCCCTTGCGGCAGTCGCCGTACAGCGTGAACTGACTGACCACCAGCACCTCGCCGTCCAACGTCGTGCAACGCCAGATTCATCTTGCCGTCGGCGTCGTTGAAAATGCGCAGACCGACGACTTTTTCGGCCAGCCAGCGGGCATCTTCGGCTGTGTCGGTCTGGGCCACGCCCAGGAGAACCAGCAAACCACGGCCGATCTGGCCGACCACTTCCTGATCCACGACTACCCGAGCATGGGTAACACGCTGCAAAACGGCACGCATGATGGAACATCCTCGCTTTGGGCAAAGGATACAGCACTGCGGCATGTTTTACAACCGCTTGCAGTTGCCTGGATGGAAAACCGCTGATCGTGCTTGACTCCGGCCGCGAATTTCATCAAGCTACCAAAACACTGGCCCGAAGCGTTAGCGAGGGAGGCATTCATCTCTCGCTAACGCTTCGGGCCAGTGTTACGGATTCGCCACGCTCATTCAGAAATGGAGTACACGATGGGAAACTTCACACCCTATCAGCAAAAGATCATCAAACGCTACTACGACAACAAGGACACGATCCAGAGTCAGCGACTGGCAGAGCTGGTCGGCGAGTTGTTCCTGGCTGAGGGCAAAAAGCGCCAGCGTGCCTGGACAGCCGCGGCGACCGCCATGCAAAAGCTCGGCGTACCACAGTCGCGCATCGATCACATTCTCAAGAAAAACGATCCGGCATTGCTGGCCGAGGTGGTCAAGGAATTGCAGAGATGACTACTACAGCGGCATGTAGCCGAATTCGCCAGAATTCGGGTTTGTGGGCAGCATCAGGGAGCCCGAATTCTGGCGAATTCGGCTACAGTAAGTGCCGAGCTGGCGCTGTAGAGCTATTGACTTGTGAGAATAGAGCCGCGCAACTGGCATTTTAAGCCGGCGAGTTGCCGGCGAATGCTGTGGACGAATTTGCCGGATTCAGGGGCATCTGCCTGTGCCTGGGGTGTTACCAGGTAAATCCCATCGCAGATCGAGCTGAGGCGAAGCAGACTTTCCCTTGCCGTCCCAGCAAGGGGCATCCACGAGGATCAAATCGAAGTGCTCGCGCAGTTCCTCAAACATTGCCGATAGTTCAGCTTCGCTGGCGGAGATCTGCTCGGTTGCCTTCACGTGCCCGGCCGTCAGTGCCAGCAGGTTTGTCTGTCCGGTTTCCTGGATGGCACGGGCCAGGGGCGTTGTCCGCGTCAGGGTTTCCGTCAGTCCCGGAACGGTGGGCAAGCCCAGCCTTTGAGCCACGGCTGGCCGGGCTATGTTGGCATCGATCACAGCCACGCGCAGCTTGCCTTGCCGGGCAAAAGTAATGGCGAGATTGAGCAGCACGGTCGTGGTTCCCGCTTCAGAAACGCTGGCTGTGAACAGCAGCACCTGCGGCACTCCGGCGGTGAACTGCTCAGAGATCGCGCCCAGCAGGGTTCGATAGTGATCGCTGACCGTGTGCTCTGGTTGGTGGAAGGCGACCAGCTCCGGCGCGAAGCGCTCCTGCGCCGGTCCAAGACGAACGGACTCCGGTTGCAAAGGCCGAAATGCGACGGCCATGAATCCACGGTGGGTTGCGCAGGGTGGAGCAGGTTTTTAACCTGCCTCGGGACTGGAGGCAGCTTGGAAACCTGCCCTACTCCAGTCTCGACAGGCGCCGGCACATTTGCTGGGCGCGGCGGCCGGGCGGGCGGGGACGATTCAGGGAGCGGAGCTTTCAAGGTTGGCACGCTGGCAAGCACACTGGCCGACGCCTCCATCGTCGTCCTGGGACCGCCGACCTCAATGAACGGGATTTCTTCTTCCTCGTCCTCGTCTCCCAGGTGCGTGATGCGCTCCAGCCACTGCGGATTGAGAGGCACGCCATCGACGGTTGGACAACGCTTCGTGCCGTTCTGCTTGAGTGCTTCAAACATCTTTCCCATGTGTCGCTCCCCATCTCGCAGGTCAGAAGTCCTGATGCCACGGGCTTGTCCCGTGGTAGGTCACGTTGGTTTCTATAGCCGCTAACCCAACCATCCACGGGACAAGCCCGTGGGATTCACGCCGGCCGCGGAGAGGCATACAGCCGGCATGTAAGCTCCGGCTCATCTTCCATTTCGCGGGGGCAGTCCTGCTCTTCCGTCTCGTCATTGAGAGAAAGCTGCGGATCAGGTACGCTCTCGTTCCCACGGTCCTCCGTGGAAACGCCGGCCTCCGTTCCCACGGAAGACCGTGCGAACGAGGACAAGGCGGCCTCAGTCGGTTCCCTCTCGTTCTCACTGTCCTCCGTAGCGTGGGACGGATTTGAAATCCGTCCTACGGAAAGGCCGGCCTCCGTTCCCACGGAGGACCGTGGGAACGAGGACAAGGTGGCATCGTCCTGATCCTCACTCAACTGTCCCAGCGCTTCCAGCACCGCCTCGGCGTCCACCTGTTCGGCTCCGCCCGTGAAGGCAAGCGCCAAGGCTCGATGCGCTCCCTGATTCAGCAGGCGCGGCACGCCATTGGCTGAGCGTGCCAGGATCTCCAGGGCCTCTTCCGTGATGACCGAGCCGGGGTGAGCACCGCAGGCCCGCAATTGATGCAACACGTAGTCCGCTGCCTCAGCCAGGACCAGCGGCTCCAGGTGGACACGCACCGCCAGACGTTGACTGAACGCCGCCAACTCGGGACGGCACAGCGTGTCGAGTATGCTCGGCTGGGCCGACAGCACCACTTGCAACGCCTTCCCCTGGCGGGATTCCAGGTTTCCGAGCAGGCGTAATTCTTCCAGCAGGTCCGGAGTCAAATACTGGGCTTCGTCCATGATCACCACGGTCCGCCTGCCGCACTTGTACTGGCTCAACAGGAAGTCGATCAGCGCCAGGCGCAGCTCCTGCTCGGTACGTCCT
The DNA here is from genome assembly GCA_963804745.1 of uncultured Gemmataceae bacterium. GTDB lineage: Bacteria > Planctomycetota > Planctomycetia > Gemmatales > Gemmataceae > CAWDRY01. Next base: position 20,876 of record CAWDRY010000036.1, on the reverse strand, counting down.
TCGTAGGGGAGTGACAGATCATAGAGAATGGTCTGCAGCAAGCCGAGACGTTCTTCGATTCGGCTGTGCATCAGGAAAAGCCCCGTGACCTCGTCCCCTAGCCGCTCCAGCAGAAGGTGGCAGAGCAATGTCTTGCCGGTCCCCGGTTGGCCGGTCAACAGCGCCAGACCCTCGCCGTCATGGAGCGCATTCAGGAGACCGGCCAGCGCGGCTTCGTGGTTGGACGCGGGATAATAGCAAACACTGTCCGGCGAAGCCCGGAACGGCCGCTGGCGCAGACCAAAGTAGGTTTCATACATGAAGTGCGGCCTCCGAGCTATTCTGCGCGAACTGCGCAGCTTTATCATCTTGATCGGCAAATGGAGGGGGGAAACTTAAGAAAGGATGAAGGATGAAGGATGAAGGATGAATAAGTACGGAGTGAGTGGTGAGTGGTGAGTGGTAGAAGACCGGCCGGTCACCACTCACCACTCACCCCCCTCACCCCAACCCCTCTCCCCGCAGCGGGGGAGAGGGGCAGGGGTGAGGGGCACTCACCACTCACCACTCACCACCTTCATCCTTTCCGAGCAATGGATGTCATGCGCGGTTTGCCTCGCCGAATTCGGCTCACCACCCCACCCACGCACACGAAGTAAATGTGATCCTTGCGGCAATCCCCATCAAACTATAGAATCGCGCTTTGAGACTGCGGCTCAAGACCCACGAGCCTATCCCTCTACTGAACCCTGCATCGAAAAGGAGGACGGCGTTGGGATGCGCGAGCACAATCGAAGGAATAGAAAGGATGAAGGATGAAGGATGAAGGATGAATCAATCAAGCGGAACCATCTGTCTTGTTCATCCTTCATCCTTCATCCTTCATCCTTTGAGAAATGGCAACCATTCCCGAAGCTCTGGCTGTGGCGGTGCAATACTACCAGTCAGGCAATTTGCAGCAAGCCGAGGCGATTTGCCGGCAGATTTTGCAAGCAGATCCAAACCATGCCAATGCCCTGTACCTGCTGGGCGTGGTCGCTGCTCAGGGGCGCCGGCCCGACTTGGCGATACAGTATATCAGCCAGGCGATCCGGCTACGACCAACCGATCCTGCTCTTCACTACAACCTGGGCATTGCCCTCCAGGCCCAAGGTCGGTTGGCGGAAGCTGTGGCACGGTATCAAGAGGCGCTCCGCCTCAAACCCGATTACGCCGAAGCGCACAACAACCTGGGCCTTGCACTCAAAGAGCAAGGTCAGTTGGAGGCAGCAGTGGCGCAGTTTCAAGAAGCTCTCCGTCTCAAACCCGGCATAGCCGAAGCGCACAACAACCTGGGCCTTGCACTCAAGGAGCAAGGTCAGTTGGAGGCAGCGGTGGCGCAGTATCAAAAGGCCATTTGCCTCAGACCCAACTTCGCCGAAGCGCACAACAACCTGGGCCTGCCCTTGAGGAGCAAGGTCAGCTAGCGGAAGCAGTGGCGCAGTATCAAGAGGCCATTCGCCTCAAACCCGACTACGCCGAAGCGCACAACAACCTGGGCGCTGCCCTTGAGGAGCAAGGTCAGCTAGCGGAAGCAGTGGCGCAGTATCAAGAGGCCATTCGCCTCAAACCCGACTACGCAGACGCCCACTACAACCTGGGCAATACTCTGGAGGATCAAGGCCAGTTGGCGGCAGCGGTGGGGCAGTATCAAGAGGCCCTCCGCCTCAAACCCGACTATGTCGAAGCGCACAACAACATGGGCGTTGCTCTGCAAGAGCTAGGCCAGTTGGCGGAAGCGGTGGCTCAGTGTCGAGAAGCCCTCCGCCTCAAACCCGACTACGCCGAAGCGCACCTCAACCTGGGCAATGCCCTGAAGGAGCAAGGCCTGTTGGCGGAAGCGCTGGTCCAGTATCAAGAGGCCCTCCGCCTCAAACCCGACTACGCCGGGGCGCACTGGAACAGAGCGCTGGCCTGGCTCCTGGCAGGTGACTTCGAGCGCGGCTGGCAGGAGTACGAATGGCGCTGGCAGTGGAAAGACTTCCCCAGTTCTAAGCGATCCTTCCCCCAACCGCTCTGGGATGGTTCTTCGCTGGCCGGAAGAACTATCCTGCTGCACGCCGAGCAGGGTCTGGGCGACACGATCCAGTTCATCCGCTACGCGCCGCTGGTCAAGAGCAGAGGCGGCACCGTTATCCTGGAGTGCCAGCCTGCGTTACTCCGTCTACTGCAGAGTTGTGCCGGCGTGGATCGACTTCTGGCTAAGGGTTCCAGCTTGCCGCATTTTGATGTTCATGCTCCGCTGTTGAGCCTGCCAGGAATTCTTGGAACTACCCTGTCAACCATTCCCGCAGAGGTGCCCTACCTGTTCGCCGATGCCAATCTCGTTGAGCATTGGCGACAGAAGTTAAACCCCCTCACCCTACCCTCTCCCCCAGCGGCTGGGGGAGAGGGTAGGGTGAGGGGGCGTGGTTTCAAGATCGGTATCGCCTGGCAAGGAAGCCTTCGCTACAAGGCCGACCGGCAGCGTTCTTGCAGGCGTGCTGTCTTTGCGCCACTGGCGGCGCTGGAAGGAGTCCACCTGATCAGCCTGCAAAAGGGAACTGGGGCGGAGCAGCTTGCCGATGACGCGAACTCATTCTCTGTGACCGACCTGGGCAGCGATTTCGATCAATCCTCCGGGGCATTCATGGATACGGCAGCGGTCATGCAACAACTCAATCTGGTCGTCAGCGTGGACACGGCAGTCGTTCATTGTGCAGGTGCCTTGGGCGTTCCCGTTTGGGTAGCTTTGCCCTTTGTACCTCACTGGCCCTGGATGTTGCAGGGAGAGGACAGTCCCTGGTATCCTACCATGCGGCTGTTCCGGCAGAAGCGCTGTGGTGACTGGGATGAGGTCTTTCAACGTATCACGGAAGAAGTGAAGAAGTTGCTGCCACACTCACAGCGAACAGAGGACATGGCCCTTCAGACTTCCGAAGTCTCGGAAACTTTGGAAGCTGGAGCAATGCTCATGGAACAACCATTTCAGAAACAAAGGCAGTTAGGCGAAGCGGCAGAAATGCGGAAACCGGCAGGTGCGGCAAGCCCGATTATAGAAGAATCCAGCGTCGCCGATGCCCGGCAGTACAACGAGCGTGCTATCGCCCTGGCCATGCAAGGGAAACTGGAGGAAGCGGCGGCATTCTTCAGGCAGGCGCTGCGGCTCTGGCCCGACTTCGCCCAGCGCACAACAACCTGGGCAATGTTCTCCGGGCACAAGGCCAGTTGGCGGAAGCAGTGATGCAGTATCAACAGGCCCTTCGCCTCAAACCCGACTACGCCGAAGCGCACAATAACCTGGGCGCTGCTCTGCGGGAGCAAGGCCAGTTGGCGGAAGCAGTGACGCAGTATCAACAGGCCCTACGTATTAAACCCGACTATGCCGAAGCACACAACAACCTGGGCGCTGCTCTGCGGGAGCAAGGCCAGTTGGCGGAAGCAGTGACGCAGTGTCAAGAGGCCCTCCGCCTTAAACCCGATTTCGCCGAGGCGCACAACAACCTGGGCAATGCTCTCTGGGAGCAAGGCCAGTTGGCGGAAGCGGTGGCTCGGTATCAAGAGGCCCTCCGCCTTAACCCTGACTACGCCGAAGCGCACAGCAACCTGGGCAACGCGCTCAAGGAGCAAGGTCGATTGGCGGAAGCGGTGGCTCAGTGTCGAGAAGCCCTCCGCCTCGAACCCGACTACGCTGAAGCGCACCTCAACCTGGGCAATGCCCTCAAGGACCAAGGTCAGTTGACGGAAGCGGTGGCTCGGTATCAAGAGGCCCTCCGCCTCAAACCCGACTACGCCGAAGCGCACAACAATCTGGGCACTGTCCTTCATTACCAAGGTCAATTGGCGGAAGCCGTGTCGCAGTATCAAGAAGCCCACCGCCTCAAGCCCGATTACGCCGAAGCGCACTTGAACAGAGCGCTAGCCTGGCTCCTGGCAGGTGACTTCGAGCGCGGCTGGCCTGAATATGAATGGCGCTGGCAGTGTAAAGACTTCCCCAGTTCCAAGCGATCCTTCTCCCAACCGCTCTGGGATGGTTCTTCGCTTGCCGGAAGAACTATCCTGCTGCACGCCGAGCAGGGGCTGGGCGACACTATCCAGTTTGTTCGCTACGCGCCACTGGTCAAGAGAAGAGGCGGCACCGTTATCCTGGAGTGCCAGTCTGCGTTACTCCGTCTTCTGCAGAGTTGTGCCGGCGTGGATCGACTTCTGGCTAAGGGTTCCAGCTTGCCGCATTTTGATGTTCATGCTCCGCTGTTGAGCCTGCCAGGAATTCTTGGAACTACCCTGTCAACCATTCCCGCAGAGGTGCCCTACCTGTTCGACGATGCCAACCTCGTCGAGCACTGGCGACAGGAGTTAAGCCACCTGCGTGGTTTCAAGATCGGCATCGCCTGGCAAGGAAGCCTTCGCTACAAGGCCGACCGGCAGCGTTCTTGCCGGCGTGCTGTCTTTGCGCCACTGGCGCGGCTGGAAGGAGTCCACCTGATCAGCCTGCAAAAGGGAACTGGGGCGGAGCAGCTTGTCGATGACGCGAACCCATTCTCTGTGACCGACCTGGGTAGCGACTTCGATGAAGTGTCCGGGCCATTCATGGATACGGCAGCGGTCATGCAACAACTCAATCTGGTCGTCAGCGTGGACACGGCAGTGGCTCATTGTGCAGGTGCCTTGGGCGTTCCCGTCTGGGTAGCTCTGCCCTTTGCACCTCACTGGACCTGGATGTTGCAGCGAGAGGACAGTCCCTGGTATCCTACCATGCGCCTGTTCCGGCAGAAGCAGTGGGGTGACTGGGACGAAGTCTTCGGCGCATCACGGAGGAAGTGAAGAAACTGCTGCCACACTCACAGCGAACAGAGGACATGGCCCTTCAGACTTCCGAGGTCTCGGAAACTTCGGAAGCTGGAGCAATGCTCATGGAACAACCATTTCAGAAACAAAGGCAGTTAGGCGAAGCGGCAGAAATGCGGAAACCGGCAGGTGCGGCAAGCCCGATCATAGAAGAATCCTGCATCGCCGATGCCCGGCAGTACAACGAGCGTGCTATCGCCCTGGCCATGCAAGGGAAACTGGAGGAAGCGGCGGCATTCTTCAGGCAGGCGCTGCGGCTCTGGCCCGACTTCGCCCAGCGCACAACAACCTGGGCAATGCTCTGCGGGAGCAAGGCCAGTTGGCAGAAGCAGTGACGCATTGTCAACAGGCCATTCGCCTCAAACCCGACTTCGCCCAGGCGTACAACAACCTGGGCAATGCTCTCTGGGAGCAAGGCCAGTTGGCGGAAGCGGTGACACACTATCAAGAAGCCCTCCGCCTCAAACCCGACTACGCCGAAGCGCACAGCAACCTGGGCGTTGCCCTTCAGGAGCAGGGCCAGTTGGCGGAAGCGGTGACGCAGTATCAAGAGGCCCTCCACCTCAAACCCGACTTCGCCCAGCGCACAACAACCTGGGCCGTGCCCTTCTGGACCAAGGCCAGTTGGCGGAAGCGGTGGCCCAGTATCAAGTGGCCCTCCGCCTCAAACCCGATTACGCCGAAGCGCACAACAACCTGGGTGGTGCATTTCGATCCCAAGGTCAGCTAGCGGAAGCGGTGGCCCAGTATCAAGAGGCCCTCCGCCTCAACCCCGACTACGCCGAAGCGCACAGCAACCTGGGCGTTGCCCTGAAGGATCAAGGTCAGTTGGCGGAAGCGGTGGCCCAGTATCAAGAGGCTTTCCGCCTCAAACCCGATTACGCCGAGGCGCACCTCAACCTGGGCAATGCACTCAGGGAACAAGGTCAGTTGGCAGAGGCGGTGGCGCAGTATCAAGAAGCCCTCCGCCTCAACCCCGATTACGCCATGGCGCACAATAATCTGGGCAATGTCCTTCGGGACCAAGGTCAATTGGCAGAAGCCGTGTCAGAGTATCAAGAAGCTCTCCGCCTCAAACCCGACTTCGCCGAAGCGCACAACAACCTGGGCAATGCACTCTGGGATCAAGGTCAGTTGACGGAAGCGGTGGCCCAGTATCAAGAGGCGCTCCGCCTTAAACCCGACTACGCCGAGGCGCACCTCAACCTGGGCTATGCACTCAGGGATCAAGGCCAGTTAGCGGAAGCGGTGGCGCAGTATCAAGAGGCTTTCCGCCTCAAACCCGACAACCTGGCTGCCAGAGGGGCGTTGGTTCATGAACTTCAGCATCTCTGCATTTGGGAAAACCTCGGGGAACGAGCACGCGGCTTGATCGATGCCGTTGCTGTTAACCCTGTCACTGGCGTGGCCGCTGACGCGGTGCCACCCTTCACATTCTTAGCCTTGCCAACTTCCACCACCGCGGAGTTGCAACTTCGGTGCGCACGCAACTGGGTTAAGCAGCGGCTGAGATCGGCAGTTCCTTCTGCGCCAGAAACCCGGTTTCTCGGAGAAACCGGGTTTCTGTCACGGCCCGACCCTGCCCGCTCGCGGCTCAGGCTTGGCTACCTTTCGGCCGACTTCCATACGCACGCTACTGCGATGCTCATTGCAGAATTGTTCGAGCAGCACGACCGGGCTCGGTTTGAGGTTTTCGGGTATTCCTACGGCCCGGATGATGGCAGCCCGATGAGGCGGCGCTTGGTGCAGGCTTTCGATCGGTTTATCGACATCAGGGACGCCTCGATCCAGGAATCAGCGCAGCGCATCCAGCAGGACGGCGTGGACATATTGGTCGATCTCAAAGGTCACACCAGGGATGCCCGCACGAGAATCCTGGCGCTTCGTCCCGCCCCCCTTCAGGTCAACTACCTCGGTTACCCGGGCACGATGGGGGCCTCGTTCATGGATTACATCCTCGTCGATGACTTCATCGTCCCGCCGGAGCAGCAACCGTTCTTTACCGAGCAATTGGTGTATTTGCCTGGTTGCTACCAGGTCAACGACAGCCGGCGCGAAATTGCCGCGCAGACGCCGACACGGGCAGCGTGTGGACTGCCGCAAGAAGGGTTTGTCTTTTGCTGTTTCAACAACAGTTACAAAATCACCCCCGAGGTGTTTTCGGTGTGGATGCGACTAATGCAGGCGGTTCCCGGGAGCGTGCTTTGGCTCCTGGAAGGCAATCGCTGGGCGCCGGCCAACTTGCGCCGGGAGGCCGAGGCCCGGGGCGTGACCGGGGAACGGCTCGTGTTTGCACCCAAACTGGCTGGGCCTGAGCACCTGGCGCGACACCGCCTGGCCGACCTCTTCCTCGACACGTACCCTTATAACGCCCACACGACCGCCAGTGACGCCTTGTGGGCGGGCTGCCCGGTGTTGACGCTGGCCGGGGAGACGTTTGCATCGCGCGTGGCTGGGAGTTTGTTGCGTACACTTGGCCTGCTCGAACTGATCACGACCAGCCTCGATGCCTATGAAGCCCTGGCCCTGGAGCTATCGCAGGACGCCGGGAAACTGGTAGCGTTGCGCGGGCGGCTGGAGGCCAGCCGCGTGACGTCCAGTCTGTTCGACGGCGGACAGTTCGCCCGCAATATCGAGAAGGCGTTCGCGACCATGTGGGTGATACACACTGCCGGCGATACGCCACGCGGGTTTGCAGTAAGCGCGACATAAATGGATGGGAGAACATCGAGCTGCGCAAGGTACACTCGGCGCATCACAGAAGAGGTGCAAAAGTTGCTGCCAGTCCACGGCGAGCAAGAGACATAACCTCTTAAACGAGGACTGTTTTCATGGCAACCATTCCCGAAGCACTGGCAGTGGCGGTGCAGTATCACCAGTCGGGCAACCTGCCGCAAGCCGAGGCGATTTGCCGGCAGATTTTGCAAGCAGATCCAAACCATGCCAATGCCCTTTACTTGCTGGGCGTGATCGCTGGTCAGGGGCGCCGGCCCGACTTGGCGATCCAGTATATCAGCCAGGCGATCCGGATACGACCAACCGATCCTGCTCTTCACTACAACCTGGGCATTGCCCTCCAGGACCAAGGCCGGTTGGCGGAAGCGGTGGCGCAGTATCAAGAGGCGTCCGCCTCAAACCCGACTACGCCGAGGCGCACAACAATCTGGGCCTTGCACTCAAGGAGCAAGGTCAGTTGGAGGCAGCAGTGGCGCAGTTTCAAGAAGCTCTCCGTCTCAAACCCGGCATTGCCGAAGCGCACAACAACCTGGGCCTTGCACTCAAGGAGCAAGGTCAGTTGGAGGCAGCGGTGGCGCAGTATCAAAAGGCCATTCGCCTCAGACCCAACTTCGCCGAAGCGCACAACAACCTGGGCGCTGCCCTTGAGGAGCAAGGTCAGCTAACGGAAGCAGTGGCGCAGTATCAAGAGGCCCTCCGCCTCAAACCCGACTACGCCGAAGCGCACAACAACCTGGGCACTGCCCTTGAGGAGCAAAGTCAGCTAGCGGAAGCAGTGGCGCAGTATCAAGAGGCCATTCGCCTCAAACCCGACTACGCCGAGGCGCACTACAATCTGGGCACTGCGCTCCATGACCAAGGTCAGTTGACGGAAGCGGTGGCGCAGTATCAAGAGGCCCTCCGCCTCAAACCCGACTATGCCGAAGCGCACTGGAACAGAGCGCTGGCCTGGCTCCTGGCAGGTGACTTCGAGCGCGGCTGGCCTGAGTACGAATGGCGCTGGCAGTCGAAAGACTTCTCCAGTTCGAAGCGATCCTTCTCCCAACCGCTCTGGGATGGTTCTTCGCTGGCCGGAAGAACCATCCTGCTGCACGCCGAGCAGGGCCTGGGCGACACGATCCAGTTCATCCGCTACGCGCCGCTGGTCAAGAGCAGCGGCGGCACCGTCATCCTGGAGTGCCCGCCTGCGTTACGCCGTCTGCTGCAGAGTTGTGCCGGCGTGGATCGACTTGTGGCTCGGGGTTCTAGCTTGCCGCATTTTGATGTTCATGCTCCGTTGTTGAGCCTGCCAGGAGTTTTTGGAACTACCCTGTCAACCATTCCCGCAGAGGTACCCTACCTGTTCGCCGATGCCAATCTCGTTGAGCATTGGCGACAGGAGTTAAGCCCCCTCACCCTACCCTCTCCCCCAGCCGCTGGGGGAGAGGGTAGGGTGAGGGGGCGGGGTTTCAAGATCGGCATCACCTGGCAAGGAAATCCGATCCACAAGAAAGACAAACAGCGTTCCATTCCGCTGTCGGTCTTTGAGCCGTTGGCACGATTGGAAGGCATTCGCCTCTTCAGTCTGCAGGAGGGTGCGGGCAGCGAACAACTCGCACAGAATGCCGGTCGGTTCCCTATCACTGACCTGGGTAGCCGGTTCGAGTCGTTCATGTATACGGCGGCTGTTCTTAAGAATCTTGACCTGGTGGTTGCTTGCGATACCGCAGTCGTTCATCTGGCAGGCACGCTGGGTATTCCTGTCTGGGTCGCCCTGCCGTTCGCTCCAGACTGGCGTTGGCTGCTGGAGCGCGACGACAGCCCGTGGTATCCCACCATGCGTCTATTCCGGCAGAAGCGTTGGGGAGACTGGGATGAGGTCTTTCAACGTATCACGGAAGAAGTGAAGAAGTTGCTGCCCCACTCACAGCGAACAGAGGACATGGCCCTTCAGACTTCCGAGGTCTCAGAAACTTCGGAAGCTGGAGCAATGCTCATGGAACAACCATTTCAGAAACAAAGGCAGTTGGGCGAAGCGGCAGAAATGCGGAAACCAGCAGGTGCGGTAAACCCGATCATAGAAGAATCCAGCGTCGCCGATGCCCGGCAGTACAACGAGCGTGCTATCGCCCTGGCCATGCAAGGGAAACTGGAGGAAGCGGCGGCATTCTTCAGGCAGGCGCTGCGGCTCTGGCCCGACTTCGCCCAGGCGCACAACAACCTGGGCAATGTTCTCCGGGCACAAGGCCAGTTGGCGGAAGCAGTGATGCAGTATCAACAGGCCCTTCGCCTCAAACCCGACTACGCCGAAGCGCACAATAACCTGGGCGCTGCTCTGCGGGAGCAAGGCCAGTTGGCGGAAGCAGTGACGCAGTATCAACAGGCCCTACGTATTAAACCCGACTATGCCGAAGCACACAACAACCTGGGCGCTGCTCTGCGGGAGCAAGGCCAGTTGGCGGAAGCAGTGACGCAGTGTCAAGAGGCCCTCCGCCTTAAACCCGATTTCGCCGAGGCGCACAACAACCTGGGCAATGCTCTCTGGGAGCAAGGCCAGTTGGCGGAAGCGGTGGCTCGGTATCAAGAGGCCCTCCGCCTTAACCCTGACTACGCCGAAGCGCACAGCAACCTGGGCAACGCGCTCAAGGAGCAAGGTCGATTGGCGGAAGCGGTGGCTCAGTGTCGAGAAGCCCTCCGCCTCGAACCCGACTACGCTGAAGCGCACCTCAACCTGGGCAATGCCCTCAAGGACCAAGGTCAGTTGACGGAAGCGGTGGCTCGGTATCAAGAGGCCCTCCGCCTCAAACCCGACTACGCCGAAGCGCACAGCAACCTGGGCAATGCCCTCAAGGACCAGGGTCAGTTGACGGAGGCGGTGGCTCGGTATCAAGAAGCCCTCCGCCTCAAACCCAACTACGCCGAGGCGCACAACAATCTGGGCAATGCTTTGACAGACCAAGGTCAGTTGACGGAGGCGGTGGCACAGTATCAAGAAGCCCTCCGCCTCAAACCCGATTACGCCGAGGCGCACTATAACCTGGGCATTGCCCTTCAGGACCAAGGTCAGTTGGCGGAAGCGGTGGCGCAGTATCAAGAGGCCCTCCGCCTCAAACCCAACTACGCCGAGGCGCACAACAATCTGGGCAATGCTTTGACGGACCAAGGTCAGTTGACGGAGGCGGTGGCACGGTATCAAGAAGCCCTCCGCCTCAAACCCGATTACGCCGAGGCGCACTATAACCTGGGCATTGCCCTCAAGGACCAAGGCCAGTTGGCGGCAGCGGTGGGGCAGTATCAAGAGGCCCTCCGCCTCAAACCAGACTACGCCGAGGCGCACGGGAACAGAGCAATAGCCTGGCTCCTGGCAGGTGACTTCGAGCGCGGCTGGCCCGAGTACGAATGGCGCTGGCAGTTGAAAGACTTCCCCAGCTCGAAGCGATCGTTCTCCCAGCCTCTTTGGGAAGGTTCGCCTTTGGGCGGAAGAATCATCCTGCTGCACGCCGAGCAGGGTCTGGGCGACACGATCCAGTTCATCCGCTACGCGCCGCTGGTCAAGAGAAGAGGCGGCACCGTCATCCTGGAGTGCCAGCCTGCGTTACTCCCCCTTCTGCAGAGTTGTGCCGGCGTGGATCGACTTGTGGCTAAGGGTTCCAGCTTGCCGCATTTTGATGTTCATGCTCCGCTGTTGAGCCTGCCAGGCATTCTTGGAACTACCCTGTCAACCATTCCCGCAGAGGTGCCCTACCTGTTCGCCGATGCCAATCTCGTGGAGCATTGGCGACAGGAGTTGAGCCACCTGCGGGGTTTCAAGATCGGCATCGCCTGGCAAGGAAGCCTTCTCTACAAGGCCGACCGGCAGCGCTCCTGTGGGCGTGCGGTCTTTGCTCCACTGGCGCGGCTGGAAGGAGTCCACTTAATCAGCCTGCAAAAGGGAACTGGGGCGGAGCAGCTTGCCGATGACGCGAAACCATTCTTTGTGACCGACCTGGGTAGCGACTTCGATCAAGGCTCCGGGGCATTCATGGATACGGCAGCGGTCATGCAACAACTCAATCTGGTCATCAGTGTGGACACGGCAGTCGCTCATTGTGCAGGTGCCTTGGGCGTTCCCGTATGGGTAGCTCTGCCCTTTGTACCTAACTGGCCCTGGATGTTGCAGCGAGAGGACAGTCCCTGGTATCCTACCATGCGGCTGTTCCGGCAGAAGTGCTGGGGTGACTGGGACGAGGTCTTCCAACGGATTGTGCAAGTACTGAGGAAATTGAGAAAGGATGAAGGATGAATCAGTACGGAGTGAGTGGTGAGTGGTGAGTGGTGAGTGGTAAAGACCGGCCGGTCACCACTCACCACTCACCACTCACCACTCACCACCTTCATCTTTCATCCTTTTTCCCTTGTGACCCTTCCGGTCCGCCGATATATTATTAGGTGGTATGTTCCGAGTGTAATTTTGAGGCAGGAAGGCAGGACACCATGATAGCTTCCAAGATTGCTTGTCCGAACTGTCGCACGGGCTTTCGAGCCGCCTCGTCGCTGACGGCAGGCCAGAAAGTCAAGTGTCCCAAATGTGGCGCCTATTTCACGATGCCTGGCAAGAGCAGCATGCTTACCGGAGGCCAGCAGCGGCCCCTCCAGACACGGAAAGATTTCAAGCTCATGAAGCAGCGGACCCACCCTCGCACCATGCCTATCATCCAAGAGAAGGGACGGGGTAAGCTGGGCTTAGCAGTCGTTGTCATGGCTGTGGTCCTGGTCCTTGTTGTTGTCCTGGCAGGGGGGCTGCTCCTTATGCCGATTGTTTTTCCGCCCGTGGGCAACAACCCGGGAGCCGAATCGAGAGACACGAATGCCCCCGCCGGGGAAGTTGCCAAGAAGTATACCGGGAAAGCTCAGGTGGTGTCCGGCGGCAGTGGCGAGAGGAATGCTGAGCTCCAATTTGACAAGGACGGCAAATTCCTGAGCGCGACGGGCGATGTCAACCCCAACAAAAGTCCTTGACCAGTGGAGGATGAATCATGAACACGAGATTGTCAATCACTCTTGCCTTGAGCGCGTTGTTGCTCGTTGCCGGCTGGAGGATTGTGGCTCCTGCCGCAGCTGACGACGTAACGAACCCTCAACCGACCGCTGAGGAAATCGACAAGGCCCAGAAACAGATCAGGAACGAGCCGGGAAAGAAGGACTGCACGATTGAGCCGATCATGGATGCTGCTGTGATTCGGGCCTTTCCGAAGCATATCTTCTTCTCGGTCCTTTCTCCGGCGGGGGTAAACCCCGCCGCTCGCTCGTCGAATCTTTGTGTGGTAGCGCGAGGAGGCGAAGCCAAACCCGAGTTTCTGACCGACACCAAAGCCCTGGAGTCTTTTTTTCGCTCTGCACTGGCTCGAGCGGACACCGACGACAAGGCCAAGAACGCGGTACGCGCCTGGCTAACGCTTGCTGCGGTTCAAGACGGCGTGAAGGTTGCGGTGCAAGATGACTCGATCAAGGTCGCGGCGGTGGGAAAGGAAGATCCCAAGAATACAAACGTCGTGGCAAAGGGCAAGGACGAGCCTGCAGCTGATCCCGGCAAGAAGCCGGCGATTCGGTCGCTTCCCCCCGATGAGAAGACGAAAATACCGCTGGTGCCCCCGCGTCCGCGGGAGATAGAGGTGCCAATCACCGGTTCCGTGTCGGAAAGCGCGCCGCTGGTCGTGGTCTCTCCGGAAATGCAGAAGCGGATCGACGAGACGATCGATAAGGGCATAGAATATTTGCTGAACCTCCAGCCGGCCGACACGGGCACCTGGCCTGGCAAGCCGGGCGAGAAGCCGGGCGGGCCCAAACATGAGGGGGATCCCCCGCCCCCCCCCGAGATTTACTTCAAAGTGAGCTATGCGTCCGTGCCGGGGCTAACCTTGCTGCACTGCGGCGACAAGAGCAATCCCAGGATCAAACCGGCGGTTCAGAAAGCAGCCGAGTTTGTGCGCGCAAACGAGAACTCCGACGAACTCTATGTTACCTACAACTTGGCAACGGCGATCTTGTTCCTGGACCGATTGAGAGAGGCTGGTTATGGGGACCCTGATGATGCTAAGTTGATTCGGACTTTCGCCTTGCGCCTCATTGCCTCCCAGAAGCGGACCGGCGGCTGGGGCTACTTTTGTGAACCGAAACTGACCCCCGACGAGATCAATGCGCTCGTCACGCATGGCCGGCGCCTGACGCCCAAGCCCAGCGAGTTAATGAAAAGCATGCAGCTGGATCCTACCGATGCTTCTCTGTACCGGGGCGCACCGATGCAAGGCACGGACAAGCCCCCGTCAAAAAAAGACCCCGGCACCGGATCAGAGCGCTATCAGCGGCCGCCCTACATGCTTTTGAGCGAGAAGATCATGGAGTATCAGAAGCCTGTTGATCCCAACCAGGATCCCAAGGAGTCCACCGATAAGGTCCCCGACAAAATCAGGAAACTGCCAGTTTTCCAACCTCCGGACAATCCGGACAAGCTCAAGCGGACGACCCCGGACGACTACACCGACAACTCCAACACACAATTCGCCATCCTCGCCCTGCTGGCGGCGAACAAGGATGTGTACCCCGACATGCCCCCCATGGATCGAACCTTCGCTCTGATGGTGATGCGTTACGCAACGAGTCAAAACAAGGACGGGTCCTGGCATTACAAGTACAAGAACGGAGGGCACGACAAGGAGGAGAGGGGCCACGAAGCCATGACGGGTGTCGGCTTGCTGGGATTGGCAGTAGGCTACGGCATGGCCACTGATATGTGGACTCAGGCCACCGGCGCAACGGCCAAGCAGGTGTTGAAGGACAAGATGGATGATGAGATGATCAAGAACGGTCTCAGGGCGCTCAGCACGCACATTGTCAAGCCGGACGAGAAGGACGAAGTCATGCGCAACTTGTACTACCTCTGGACGGTTGAGCGCGTGGCGGTCCTCTACCAGCAGAAGGACATCGCGGGCAAGGACTGGTACCCCTGGGGCGCGGAGCTTCTCATGGCCAACCAGAAGCCGGAGGGCAACTGGACAAATGGCCGCTACTGGCAACACAGAGACATGGTCGATACCTGCCTGGCGCTTCTCTTCCTCAAGCGCGTTGACCTTGCCCAGAACCTGGGACATAAGCTGCCGTCGTTCCAGCTCAATGACGCACCGCCCAAGGGCAAGCCGTGAAGAAAGGATGAAGGATGAAGGATGAAGGATGCGAAGATGGAGGATAGAGGATAGAGGATGGAGGATAGAGGATAGAAAAAGCTGGCGACGCTTCTCCATTCTCCATTCTCCATTCTCCATTCTCCATTCTCCATTCTCCATCCTCCATCCTCCATCCTCCATCCTCTTCTCGACCTCACCGGGAACGAAAGCTCATGTCTCTAAAACAAAAGATCATCACGCTATTCAAGCGCCATGGCGACTCGATCAAGTTCGCCTCTGGTCTTGTCCTTGAGGCTGTTTTGCCGGGCAGTCCAGCCGTCGTGAAACTTGTGAGCGGCGTACTCGACTGCGCCATTCAGACGAGCCGGGGTCAGCCTGATTTCGACGAGTCGAAGCTGCCACGAGCTACCCAGGAAGACTTGAAACGGGTCGGGCAGATCCTTGACGTTCTCGGCAGCGACTTGCAGACGCTCGCCGGCCAGGTGGCCACCCTGGAAACCCTGCCCGAGGCAGCGAAGCAACTCGTGAGCGTGACACTGGCGACTAACAAGCGCTGTCGAACTGCCTTGCACAAGCTCGATCATTTGGCCCAGCATTTCGATTGCCTGGAGGAGCAGAACCGCTGTGTTCTGCAAGGACAGGGTTACGCGACGGGGACGCTGGAGGAGATACTGCCGCTCATGCGCCGCCTGGCTGGCATCGCGGACTATGTCGACGAACTCCGCACGGCCGGGGTCGATGCGGGCGACTTCAAGCAGATCTTGAGCGGATTCCAGCAAGGTACACGGGCGCTCGCTGAGGGGCGCGTAGCCGAAGCAGGCTCGGTGCTCGAAGAGGTGGCGCGGGCGCGGCCGCAATCGGTGGCCGTGGCCGTGGCCGTAGCAGCGGCCAAGGCAGCGGGGCAAGAATTGCCGGCGGCAGAGAAATCGTTGACCCGCGCGGCACGGCTGCATCCCCACGACGCGGTGTTGGCCAAACTCACGCAGTCCCTCCAGCGCATCCCAGCGCGACGCCCAGCGGAGGCACCAGTGGTCCGCCTCTCGTCCCCACGGTCTACCCCCTCACCCCTACGCCTCTCCCCCGTCGTGGGGGAGAGGCGTAGGGATGACGCCACCGCCGTGGGAACGGCGGGCGTAAAGCCCGCCGCTCGCCCGACGGCGGACCGTGGGAACGAGGTGGTGGCCGGCCGGATAAGGGGCCGTTACCAATTCGGCGATCTCTTGACCGAACGGTCCGGCGTAGCTCGCTATCGAGGCGTTGATTTTGGGGCCGTCGGCTCCTCTACCCCCGCGCCGGTCATTATCATGCGTGCGCCCCTTTCCCAGGCTGGGCATTCCGCGGCGTGGCCGAGCATTGGTTGGGAACGAGCCTTGTTGGACGGCATCGACCACCCGGCCTTCCCCGCCAGGCTGGATAGTTTTGCCGAGGGCGGCTTCGAGTACCTGATCGTGGAGGCGCCTGCCGGCCAATCCCTGTGGAATGCCTGGATAAGCCCGGCGGCCACGGTGGCCATGCGCTACGGCTGGCTTCAGCAGATCGCCGAAGCTCTTCACAAACTCCATCAAAGCGGCGCTATTCTCGCGGCGCTTCGTCCGAGCATCGTCACGATCGGAGCAGACCAGCAAGCGCGGCTCAACGATCTCTCCGATGTCTTGCCGCTGCCGCTGCCTCCCCCCACTTACGTGGGAGGCTCGCCAGTGCATGATACGCCGTACACAGCCCCGGAACTTGCCGCCCGCAGCAAGGATGCCAATGCTGCGCCGGCCTGTACAGTTTCGGAGCAATGGTTTTTGCCCTGCAACAAGGCCGAGAGCTTGATGAGAAAAACGACTTCGAGAGACTGGGCAGCCGCAAGCTCGGCCTGGCAAAGCACTCCGATATCCATCCGTTCCTGTACCGCCTGTTGGCCAAGACGTTTGTGCGCGATCTCAGCTGGCGGTTCCCCAGCGACAAGGCGGGCAAGATCGACCCGACCGGCTTCACGGAATTGATCCATAACCTGGATGTATGCCGGCGCACGCTCGACCTCGTCCGGCTGGAAATCGCCGCCTGGACGACGACCGGCATCGTGCCTACCAACAACGAAGACTCCTTTGCGTTGCTGCACTCCGTGGAATCCTTCCGAGACGATATGTGGGACTCGACGCTGGTCTTCGTAGCGGGCGGGACGGAGGGCGACGCCGCCAGCGAGGTGGCGGCGGCCCTGGCCATCCAGGCGCTGCGCAAGAACCTGTCTCAGCAGAAGCCCTTCCATACCACCGCGGGGCAGTCCAACCTCCCTGCTGACGTTAAGGCCGCGCCGACAAACAACTGGCAGCCGCTGGACATCGAGTACACGAAGAAACAGATCATGGCCGCTCTCAAGGATGCCAACAAACAGGTCTACGCTCATTCTCACAGCGGCGGCGTCTCGCGAATCATGGGCTGCACCGCCGAAGTTGTCTACGTCGACGGCCGCAACGTCGTCGTCGGTCATGTCGGCGACAGCAGAACGTATCACTTCCACGAGGGGCGCCTGATCCAGCTGACACGCGATCAGACGCAAGCAATCGGCGTCCAGCCCGACGTCCTGCCGGGACTGTATCATGCGAGCTTGAAACCGGGGGACTGGATCGTGGTCTGTTCCGACGGTCTTATCAACCACGTCACCAACGACAAGCTGCGCGAGGTGCTCCAGATCAAAGCCATGTCTGCCGAAAAGGCCGCGCGGCGCTGACAAATCTCGTTAACGTGAAGGGGGCCGCCGACAACTCCACTGTTGTTGTCATTCGGGCAACATGATAGGGAGTGCCGAGCCTGCTACCGATGGTCCTGCAAATGAACCAGGTCGAGGACGAACCACGAAGACCCATCCGGCGCTGAAACCAGCGTAGGCACCCGCATCTGTGCTTTGCACTTGGGACAAGCGACAGTGGCGCCCGCTTGCTTGTCGGCTGATTGGAGCAGCATCTTGCATTGAGGGCAGGTGTAACGAATCATGGCGCTGACTGACGGGGGAGCGGTTCCTAACAAAGAAGCGAGGCGCAGGCGCCTGCATGTGGGGTGAGAACAGGTCGAGGACGAACCACGAAGACCCATCCGACGATGAAACTATTGCAGGCACCCGCATCTGTGCTTTGCACTTGGGACAAGCGACAGTGGCTCCCGCTTGATTGTCAGCTGACTGGAGGAGTGTTTTGCACTGAGGACAGTTGTAACGGATCATTGCTGGTCCAGAAAAAGCGAACTGGCCGAAACCAAGCACCACCCGCTCCGCCTGTCGCTTCGGCCCTTCGTGGCCGGGCTACCGCCCTCGGCCACGAAGGGCCTGCGCTCCAGGCTCCGCTCAAACTTGACTTGACTCGGCTCAACGCCCGGACTGGACTGCGGCCACGCGGAAGCCGAGGCTGCCGAACCGGAGGCCAGGCTCGTCCCTGTCGCGGAGCGCGGACCGGCAGTTCCCGCCGTGGCTGCCCCAGCTCCCGCCGCGAACGACCCGGGAAGAGGCCTGCGCAGGCCCCGGTGGATCTTCCTTGGGACTGTTCTTGTAGTAGTTCGCATCATACCAGTCCTGGCACCACTCCATCACATTACCATGCATGTCGTACAGGCCGAATGCATTGGCAGCATACGTGCCAACCTTCGTCGTTCTCTCAAGATACGGCCCCTTGTCGGCTCCGCCATACGGCTCGTTGCCATTAAAGTTGGCCTGCTTGGACGACAGTGAATCGCCGTAGTGGAAGACTGTCTTGGTGCCGGCCCGGCAGGCATATTCCCACTCGGTCTCCGTCGGCAGTCGATAAACCAGCCCCGCCTTTTTCTCTTCCGGCAACTCCGACAACTTCTTGCAGAAAGCCACGGCATCGTCCCAGGAGACCTGTTCCACCGGAAACTGGCCAGTGTCCATGTCCTTGACTCTGTCTTTGTTATTGCCCTTGGCGGAGAACCAACTGGGGTTGTTCCCCATGACTTTCTCGTACTCGGCCTGCGTCACCACATAGACGCCCAGGTGAAAAGGCTTGGTGATCGACACTTCGTGCTGCCCCTCGTCCGTATTACGATCCTTCTCGTCCTTCGGCGAGCCCATCAGGAACTTGCCGGCCGGGATCAGGGCCAGCTTCATGCCGATGGAGTTGGTCACTTCCTTCGGCGGCGCGGCTGGCTCGGCGCCAAAGCTCACCATAAGCAACATGACCAGCCCAGCGGCTGCGAGCAGCGAGGGTAGGGGCAGGCTTGAGCCTGCGCCTACGGAATGAATGCGGTTCGACATACCGTGTTCTCCAAGATGCCAGCGTGACAATCCGTAGCGTTTCAGCTTCCCTTGGGCACGCGCTTAGGGGATGCCGATCCTCCCGAGACCGTTTCCTGCTTGATTCGCGCCCAGAACTCGTCATGGGGAATGCCCCCCGTGCTGGAGATGCGCCGGTCGGCTTCCTCCAGCAACTTGCTCAACTCGGGATTGTTCGCCATGAATAGCCGTTCCAGGTCATCCCCAGCCGCAACCGGCAGCAACAGGGCTTTTGGCTGCCCACTCTGCGTGACCATCACAGCCTCAGTCTGATTTAGGTATTCACTCAAGTTCGAGCGCAAAGTTGAGACAGAAGCAGTTTTCATAGGTTAATTTCCTTTCCGCCGATCAACAGGCGGTTGCGTTCCTTGACGCCGATCGCCAATACGCGCACGCGTTTTTGCTCATCCACCCGATAGAGAACCCGGAACCGGTTGTTAGGCCCGAAGCGAATTTCCCAAGTCGCCCCCATTATCGCCGGTTGGCGCAGCGGTTTGCGATTGCGTGTGGCTTCTTCAGGTTCGTGGCGCAACTGCTCATCAATACTCTGCTGGATCAGCACATGATACTTCCGGTCAATCACGGCAAGGTGCGAACTTACTTCTTCATCATAGACAATGTTGAATTTAAAAGCTGCCATGCCTGCTCCACTCTTGCCCAACCCCGCTCAACTCCCGGACTGGACTGCGGCCACGCGGAAGCCGAGGTCGCTGCGCCGGCTGCCAGGCTCGCCCCTGCTGCGGCGCGCGGACCGGCAGTACCTGCCGTAGTAGAACCAGCTCCCGCCGCGAACGACCCGGTACGAGGCCGCTGTAGTGACCTCAGGATCTTCACCTCCCGGCGGCTTGTCTGTGTACCAATCCTGGCACCACTGCCAGACATTACCATGCATGTCGTACAGACCGAAAGCATTGGCAGCATACGTGCCGACCTTCGCCGTTCTCGCAAGATACGGCCCCTTGTCGGCTCCTCCATACGGGAAGCCACCATCAAAATTGGCCTGCTTGGACGACAATGAATCGCCGTAGTGGAAGACCGTCTTGGTGCCGGCCCGGCAGGCATACTCCCACTCCGCCTCGGTCGGCAGACGATAAACCCGCCCCGCCTTCTTCTCTTCCGGCAACTCCGACAGCTTCTTGCAGAAAGCCACGGCATCGTCCCAGGAGACACTTTCCACCGGAAACTGCCCAGTGTCCATGTCCTTGACATCATCCCTGCCGTCGCCCTTGGCGGAGAACCAACTGGGGTTGTTCCCCATGACTTTCTCGTACTCGGCCTGCGTCACCACATCGACGCCCAGGTAAAACGGCTTGGTGATCGACACTTCGTGCTGCTCTTCGTTCGAGGAGCGGCCCTCCTCATCCTTCGGCGAGCCCATCAGGAACTTGCCGGCCGGGATCAGGGCCAGCTTCATGCCGATGGAGTTGGTCACTTCCTTCGGCGGCGCGGCTGGCTCGGCGCCAAAGCTCGCCATGAGCAACATGACCAGCCCAGCGGCTACGAGTAACGGTAGCCGCAGGCTCAAGCCTGCGCCTACGGAATGAATGCGGTTCGACATGGCATATCCTTCAGGCGAGAGATAGAGAAATTGGCAGCCCCTCGCTAAGATTATGCCAGCCTGCAACCGTGTGTCAACGAGATTGCGTGGCGACTGACGTAGCGAGTCGGAGGCGATCCTCTTCCTGCCGCGGACGCTACGGGGCCAGGACCCGGTGATTCTGCGGCAACGGCAGCCGATGCTGAAACTATAGGCAGGCCACGTGAATTGATCGTGCCAGCGCTTCCAGTTGGACACGATCGAGGTGCATCGGCAATAGTTGACCAATCCTTAGCGCTGCGGCAGCTACACCACAGCGCAAAGCGTCAAGCGGGTCCAGACCGCAATGGGT
>CAWDRY010000035.1:0-158969 GCA_963804745.1 uncultured Gemmataceae bacterium | reverse complement strand
AAGGACCGGATGGCCGCCGCGGCACATCCTTCGGCGGCTACATGATGAACTGGTTCCAGGGCCACACGACCAAGTTCAAAACGCTCATCACGCATTGCGGCGTCTACAACTTCGATAGCATGTACGCGCTGACCGATGAACTGTGGTTCGACGAATGGGAGCATGGCGGACCGCCCTGGGCCAAGCGGGAGAGCTATGAGAAATTCTCGCCGCATCGCTACGCCAAGGACTTCAAGACGCCGATGCTGATCATCCACAACGATCTCGACTTCCGCGTGCCGGTGGCGGAGGGATTGCGTTGTTCACGACGCTGCAACGGCTCGGCGTGCCGTCGAAGATGATAAACTTCCCGGATGAAGGGCACTGGGTACAGAAGCCCAAGAACAGTGAGTACTGGCACAAGGAGATTTTCGCGTGGCTGGCGAAGTATGTGCCGCCGGGGGGGAGGTGAACGAATACCGATCCCGAAAGCGTAAACTATCCCTGCCAAGCTCAAAAAACCGTTAACCAAAATTGTGGGAGGTCAAAATGATCCAGAGGCCGGTTGCCATGGGGTTGTTCCTGTGCGAAAAAGTCATCATCGAGGAAGGAACTCGGAATATAACACCGGTAAATTGCTTCACGCATCGGAGCGTCAAGCGATTTCCATCTGAGCAGTTTCCTTTCGAGGTATTCTCCATTCTGACGGACGGATTAGGCGAGATGGCACTCCAGGTCCTCATACGTGGACTTGATACCATGGATGAGGTCTATCAGCGTTCGACTACATTTCGCTTTCCCGACCCGCTTCAAGAGGTTCGCTTTGGCCTTCGCATAAGGGATTGCTCTTTTCCGCATGCGGGATATTATGAAGTAATCCTGTTTGCAGGCAACGAATTGGTGGCTCAACGCAAGTTCAAGATTGTATTGGGAGGGCACGCATCATGAGTACAGTCAACTCCTCTTCAAATGACGACTTTTCCGAAGGCTTTGACAGCCGAGACTGCATTAATTTCATTGTCGATGGGCCCGGCGATAACACCATCCGCCCCGTGCGTCCCGAACATCGGGAGCAAGCTCTGGCGGAACGTGAACGCTTTCTGCGTCTCCTTGGTCTGACAGACCCCGCACAGCTTGCCGATTTACCGCCGGATGTGGGGCAATCCGGTGAAATCAATCTGTGACCTGTGTGACCGCTGACGCCCTACTCAAACAACGCCTCCACATATGCCTCCGGGTCAAACGGCTCCAGATCATCCACTTTTTCGCCGACGCCGATAAACTTCACCGGCAAGCCCAGCTTCTGCTTGATGGCGAAGATCGCTCCACCCTTCGCGGTTCCGTCCAGCTTGGCCAGGATGATGCCGGTACACTGCACCGTCTTCTTGAACATCTCGGCCAGCGTGATGGCGTTCTGGCCCGTCGTCGCATCGAGCACCAGCAAGACTTCATGGGCTGGCCCGTGCCGGGGATTTGCTTGCTTAACGCCTCCCTAATTTTCATCGCACTCGGAGCAGGTCAATCTCGACCAGACAGGCAGAAAGATACGATCTGCGAAAGCCGCAACAAATGCTCTTGACAGGGTAGATTGGCGGTCATAGACTACATAACGATAATTGTGGTTATGCCTCTCCGCTCCACCTGATTCACGTCCTGTTCCCTTGATACTTCTTTGTTCCTCAATGACTGAGCGAGGAATAGGTCGAGTGATCCAGGCAAGGCATCGCGAGGAACCCTGTAACTTCATTCCGTTAAATCTACCCGCAGGCGTGCCGGAACGGTTCGTAGCCGCTCCTGGCCAGTAGCGGTCGTTGTTTTTCCAGTCAGATGTCTCCATCTTCGAGGCATTCGCCAGGCATCGCCGTGCCCGTACTATCCATGTAGAATTTCCCCAGGTATCCGTTGTCATGTCGTCAGGCGTTTCCAAACAACGCATGTTCCTGATTGATGCCCACTCGCTGATCTTTCAGGTCTTTCATGCGATTCCTGAAATGAGCACTCCAGCGGGACTGCCGTCCAATGCCCTGTACGGCTTCACCCGCGACATGCTGTTCCTGCGCACCGACAGGAAGCCGGACTACCTGGTCTGCGCCTTCGACGTGGCTGGGCCGACGTTCCGCGAGAAGATTTACCCCGAGTACAAGGCCCACCGGGCGCCGATCTCGCCTGATCTGCTGGCTCAGCTTCCGCTGATCCGAGAACTGCTGGACGCCATGCGTATCCCCGTACTCGGCCTGGAAGGATTCGAGGCGGACGACGTGATTGCCACCATCGCCAGAGAGGCAGCCGCACGTGGCCTGGAAGTGTTCATCTGCACCAACGACAAGGATCACCGGCAACTGATCGATGATCGTGTTCGCATGTATAACCTGCGCAAAAAGCAAGAATTCGGCCGGGCCGAGTTGCTGGCCGACTGGGGCATTACGCCCGAACAGGTAGTAGACCTGCAAACGCTGGTCGGCGACTCGGTAGACAATGTGCCTGGCGTTCCCGGCATCGGCGTCAAGACCGCTGCCAAGCTGCTCCAAGAATATGGAACGCTGGATAATATCGTGGCCGAGGTGCAGACGTCAGAGGTCAGTGGTCAGACGTCAGAGGTCAGTGGTCAGACGTAGAGGTCAGAGGTCAGACGTTAGAGGTCAGTGGTCAGGAGTCAGTGGTCAGTGGTCAGGACTCTGGGTCTGGAACTCAGCACTCAGCACTCAGCACTCAGCACTTGAAGAAGAGGCCGGTCGGGCCGAAGACCTGGGAGAGCTTGCGGCAGGCCCTGCCGTTGCTGGAGAAGAGCCGGCAACTGGTGCGGCTGGACGTAAATGTTCCGCTGGAAGCGGACTGGGAAGTCTGGCGGTTGCAGAGGTGGGATGCTTCTCGCCTCCTGGCGCTCTTCCGTGAATGGGGCTTCCGCGGTTTTGCCGATCAGGTGCGCTCACTGTCCGCCGGGGAACCGAGCAACAGGACCCCAGTACAGCAGGAACTGTTCCCCTTCGGCGCCAATGCGCAGGAGTCAGAGGTCAGAGGTCAGAGGTCAGAGGTCAGAGGTCAGAGGTCAGAGGCGAGCGATCACCACTCACCACTCACCACTCACCATTCACCACTCACCACTCACCACTCACCACTTCCTGAGTGGAACGCTGTCTATCACCTGATCGATTCGCCGGAAAAGTTTCAGGATTTTTACAAGCAACTGCGGCAGCAGAAGCGGATCGCCATCGACCTGGAAACGACGGGGCTGGATGCACTTCGATGTGATATTGTCGGCTACGCGATCTGCTGGCAGCCGGCTGAGGCATGGTATCTGGCTGTGCGTGGCCCCGCCCCCTCTGTATCCCCCCTGCGGCAGGGGGGGATACAGAGAGGTGCTCGATCCGGAGGAAACCCTGGATGCGCTGCGGCCCATTCTCGAAGATCCCGGCGTGGCCAAGATCAATCAGAACATCAAGTACGATATGCTGGTGCTTCGGGCAAACGGCGTAGAGATGTGCGGTGTCGTTGGCGATTCGATGGTGGCCGATTATCTGCTGCACGCGGGCGAGCGCAGTCACGGCATGGATGAACTAGCGCTTCGCTATTTGAATCACAAACCGATTCCCATCACCGACCTCATCGGCAAGAGCGGCAAGAACCAGAAGCGAATGGATGAGGTGCCGCCGGCGCGCGTCGCCGTGTACGCCGGTGAAGATGCTGACGTTGCCTGGCGGCTCTGTGATCACCTCGAACCGGAACTGGAACGGACTGCGGCTGAAGGCAAGCCACCCCTCCGGCAACTGTACGATGATCTGGAAATACCGCTTATCGAAGTGCTTGCCGAGTTGGAGTTCAACGGTATTCGGCTGGATGTGCCGTTCCTGCGCCGGCTAAGCCAGGAGATGGAACTGCAACTGGCCGGGATCGAGCACGAGATTCACGCGCTGGCCGGGCATCCGTTCAACATCGCGTCGCTTCCGCAGCTTCGCAAGGTGCTCTTCGATGAGCTGAAACTGCCGGCCCAACGCAAGACCGGCATCACGGGAGAGCCAAGCACCGATCAAGAGACGTTGGAAAAGTTAGCCCGACTGGACGACAGCCGGGCCGCGCTGCCCCGAAAGATCATAGAATACCGTGAGGTTGCCAAACTCAAGGGAACCTATGTCGATGCCTTACCGGCACTGGTGAACCCGGATACGGGTCGTGTCCATGCTTCGTTCAATCAGACCGTGACATCCACGGGCCGGCTCAGCTCCAGCGATCCGAATTTGCAAAATATCCCGATCCGCACCGAACAGGGTGGGCAAATCCGCCAGGCCTTCTTGCCCGAAGAAGGCTGGCAACTGCTGACAGCGGACTACTCGCAGATCGAGCTGCGTTTGCTGGCACACTTTTCCGGCGACGAGGCTTTGCGGCGGGCCTTCGCGGAAGACCGGGACATTCATTCGTCCGTGGCGGCGCAGATATTTGGGCTGACCGAAGCCGAGATCCTGCCCGAGATGCGCCGCATGGCCAAGACGGTCAATTTCGGCGTGATCTACGGCATGAGCGCGGTCGGTCTGGCGCAACGGCTGGGCATCCGCCGCGATGAGGCTGCCCGGTTCATTGATGCGTATTTCGGCCGCTATGCGCGGGTGCTCGGCTACCAGACCGAGCTTCTGAACAACTGCCGTCGGCGCGGTTATGCCAGCACGATCCTGGGCCGGCGGCGTGCCATCAGCGGCATCCGGCCCGATTCGACGTATCAGCAGCGCAACCAGCCCGAGCGTGAAGCGATCAACATGGAGATTCAAGGCTCCGCCGCCGATTTGATGAAGCTGGCGATGCTGAATACGTACCGCCGGCTGGTCCGTGAAGAGCGCCGCAGCCGTTTGTTGTTGACCGTCCATGACGAACTCGTACTGGAAGTACCCCCGGATGAGTTCGACGATATGGTTCATCTGGTCCGCGAAGAGATGGCGGACGCCCTCGAACAATCATTGAGGCTGGAAGTTCCGCTGAAGGTCGATGTGGCTGCCGGCTTGAACTGGTTGGACGTGTCAGAAGTGGAGGATGGAGGATCGAGAATAGAGGATGGAAGATCGAGAGTCGAGGAGAGTGAAGCATTGGCATGAGGCAGAGGAAACATTGACATGGAACCCCATTCCAACGACTCAGAGGAGATGGGCCATCCTCGATCCTCGATCCTCGATCTTCGATCCTCGATCCTCGTGATTGGCCTGATCGGCGGCATCGGCAGCGGCAAGAGTCGGGTGGCCGCACTGCTTGCTCAACGAGGCGCCCGGGTGATTACCGCGGATGAATTCGGTCACGAAGCCTTGAGGCAACCGGACATTCGCGCTCAGGTTGTCCAGCGCTGGGGCCGGCAGGTGGTTGACGAGCATGGAGAAGTAAGTCGCAAGAAACTCGGCGATATTGTTTTTGCCGATGAAAGAGAACGGCGAGCACTCGAAGCACTGGTCTTCCCCTGGATCGGGCGCCGCCTGCGCGAAGAAATGGAAGCGGCGCGAAGCGATCCGCGTTATTCACTCATCGTCCTCGATGCCGCTATCATGCTGGAAACCGGCTGGAGCCGGATTTGCGATCGGCTGGTCTATGTCGATGCCCCGCGGGAGTTGCGGTTGCAGCGCGTCGCCGGCCAACGCGGCTGGAATGAGAAGGAAGTGGCAGCGCGTGAAAGTGCTCAGATGTCCCTGGAGGAGAAACGCGGCTGGGCCGATCACGTGCTGGATAATTCTGGTTCGCTGGCACAGTTGGCGGAGCAGGTGGACAACCTGCTGCGTCAATGGGGCCTGACCGCGGTTAGCGACGCTTCGCAGAAGCGTTGCAATCCCGACTCGCCGGAGGACGCTTCTGCGAAGCGTCGCTAAGCCCCGTTTGAAAATAAAACGATGGTAGTTGATTTAAAAATTATGAAGGAGATGAATAGTCATGGCAGAAACAAGAAGTCGTAGTGAAACTAACGTGCCGCGGACACGGACACGGACACGGACCAGGCCGGACCCGGCTTCGAGCAACGGCGACGAGGAGATCCGGACGCCGGACCCAACTTTGTTCTCGGGCGAGGCCACCGCCACGGAAACCGCGGAGTTGCCCCGCGAGGAAGCGGCCGAGGAAGGCGGTTTCGATGCGGAGACCAACAACCGTTATGAGGAGATCAAGCGCGGCAGCACGCACATCAGCGAGCTACAGTCGATGACCATGCCGCAGCTGCTCAAGATCGCCAAGGAGGAAGGGCTGGCCGATTACACCGGCTTGAAGAAGCAGGACCTGATCTTCAAGATCCTCAAGGAACGGGTCAAGCAAAACGGCCTGATGTTCGGCGAGGGCACTCTCGAAGTGTTGCCCGACGGCTTCGGCTTCCTCCGCAGCCCCGACTACAATTACCTCCCCTGCCCCGACGACATCTACATCTCGCCGAGCCAGATTCGCCGCTTCGGACTGCGCACCGGCGCCGTCGTGGCCGGGCAGATTCGGCCTCCGAAGGAAAACGAACGCTACTTCGCCCTGCTGCGCGTCGAGGCGATCAATTATCAGGATCCCGACATCCTGACGCAGAAAGTCGTCTTCGACGATCTGACGCCGTTGCACCCCGACGACCGGCTCATCCTGGAGACCGATCCGCAAGAGATCAACATGCGCGTCATGGACCTGGTGACGCCGATCGGCAAGGGCCAGCGCGGCCTGATCGTCGCCCCGCCGCGCACCGGCAAGACGATCCTCTTGCAGAAGATCGCCAACAGCGTCATCCGCAACCATCCGGAGTGCTACGTCATCGTGCTCCTCATCGACGAGCGGCCCGAGGAAGTGACCGAGATGGAGCGGACCGTCAAGGGGCCGCACGCCGAGGTCATCAGCTCGACGTTCGACGAGCCGGCCAGCCGGCACGTGCAGGTCTGCGAGATGGTGATCGAGAAGGCCAAGCGCATGGTCGAGTTCGGCACCGACGTGGTGATCCTGCTCGATTCCATCACCCGCCTGGCCCGCGCCTACAACACGGAAGTGCCGCACTCCGGCAAGATCCTCTCCGGCGGCGTCGATGCCAACGCCCTGCACAAGCCGAAACGCTTCTTCGGGGCGGCTCGCAACATCGAGGAAGGCGGCAGCCTGACGATCCTGGCGACGGCCCTGATCGACACCGGCAGCCGCATGGACGAAGTGATCTTCGAGGAGTTCAAGGGCACCGGCAACATGGAATTGCACCTGGACCGCCGGCTCGTGGACAAGCGCGTCTGGCCGGCCATCGACGTGAACCGCTCCGGCACCGCGCAAGGAAGAGCTGCTGCTCGACCCCGAGGAGCTGCGCCGCATCTACATCCTGCGCAAGGTCCTGAGCGACATGAACCCGGTCGAGGCAATGGAGTTGCTCACCAACCGCATGGCCCGGACGAAGACGAACGCGGAGTTCTTGATGAGCATGAATTTGGCCTAGGGATGACGCTTGGAGCCATCATGCCTTTTTTGGAATTTCTTGGAGGCTCTCCCATGACAAAAGCCGCTCATGCCAGTCCATCACCGCGGTGAGGGTTGGAACAGTTGTTATACTGGAGCGAGCATTATGATGGGGTCAAAAAAGCTAGCGAAATAAAACGTGAACTGCGGCACTTGCTCCGCAAGCGCCGGAAAGACATTCGAGCCATGGTTGGATCGGCAAATCGCCAAACTTCAACCGCAGACCTTGAATGACCCCAGAGTGGCGGAAGATCTGTTATGGGTTCGCAAGATATTGCGCCGCTGAAAAGAAGACGCACACCCGGAAATCGAGAAACACAAAAGCCGGCAAGACACCTGCTTCTTGATAACAGTTGAAAGTTCGCACTCCGGTCGTCCAGAACGTGATACATGACTAAAACTCCTCCGCAGAGGAATAGAAGAAAATGCGTACTCGAAAGTTTCTGATTGGACTTTGCGGGGTGATGGCACTGGCTATCCTCGCGGCCTGTAGCGGCGTCAAGTCGCCGCGACGGCCTGCCGCAAGTTTCGAGGGAGCCGGCGATGCGTTTCATAATCTATCCTTGGATGAGGCGCTGAACAAAGCGAGGGATGACGACAAGCTTGTCATGGTTGATTTCAACGCGACCTGGTGCAAGCCCTGTCGTGACCTTGACAACCGCACATGGAAAGATCCCAAGGTCCAGGCATGGCTCCGCGACATGACCGTTGCCATCAAGATTGATGTGGATAAGCACAAGGACCTGGCACGCAAGTATAAAGCGCCACCTATTCCAGTTCTCGTCTTTCTGAAGCCGGATGGCACGGAGGTCGGCCGGATTCTTGGTTACCGCGAACCAGTGGACTTTCTCATGGAGGCCAATGACCTGGTCCACGGCATTAAAGTTTCTTGCAATTGGATACCAACCCATGATCTACGAAGGTAATTTCTCGCCACCGTCGGGCCGTTTCGTCGTGGTTGCGGCTCGTTTCAACAACTTCATCGTCGAGCACCTCGTCAACGGTGCCCTGGACGGCCTGAAACGTCAAGGCGTTGCGGAGGATGCCATCGACATTGTCCGGGTGCCCGGCTCGTTCGAGATTCCACCGGTGGCCAGGCGGTTGGCCGAGAGCGGCAAGTACGCCGCCGTCATCTGCCTGGGCGCGGTCATCCGCGGCGACACGGACCATTACGACCATGTGGCCGGAGAGGTGGCCAAGGGCGTGGCTCAGGCGGCACTGGCGACGGGCGTGCCGGTGATTTTCGGCATCCTGACCTGCGACACGCTGGAACAGGCCATCAACCGGGCGGGGGCCAAGTCAGGGAACAAGGGCTTCGAGGCGGCAATGACGGCGATTGAGATGGTGAATTTGCTGGGGCAGTTGCCGGAAGGATGAACGAAACCCGGTCAACTGCTTCGGTCAAGATTACGGCAACTCCAGCGCTACCTTGAGGCAATCATTGATCTTCCGCATGAGAGTTGGAGACAGTCTCCCCAACTTGCGGACCACATTGTTCTGATCCACCGTAAACAGGTTGACACAGTTCACGACCGAATCAACGTGCAGCCCCGAGCTTTGGCCATCCGGCGTCGAAACTTCAATGAGAAGCTGTGTCGGCTCTAATGACCGCCGCGTCAGGCTCGTGATCTGTGCAACAATGGTGTTTACTAACCGCTGGTTATCGCGGTCATTTTGAATGACGAGCACCGGACGCCGCTTCACTCCCGTTCCCGAAGCGTACGGCTGATCAACCAGCACGACATCGCCACGTTGAACGCTCATGATTTGCTCGTAGTATCGAAGTTGTTGTAAACATCCATGGGAGGATCATCCCAGCCGTCCTTGCCAAAGACTTCCCACATGTGAGGGTACATATCACGCACCAACTGGTTTTCATCTTCCTCAAAAAGGGCTTTCGCCCGTTCATAAACGTCAGCGCGTAGCAGAACGTAGGCCTCGTTCGTCTTGGGATCAATAAGTCGGGGCGGTGACTCCGAATGGATCTCGATGACCTGCCGTTGTTCTTCGGTCAGTAGGATACTCATGTCTGTCTCCTTTGCAAACATTCTAGCAAGCGGCTGGAAGATTCAGCAAGTACCAGTCACTCTTCACATGACCGCTCGCCATCGATGCGTGATCCCGCGACGCAGGTTCCGTCTAGCTTTTCCTGCACTATAATACCTCCATGACCAAACGCACCCGTGCCCGTGAAGTCGCCTTGCAATTGCTCTACATGCGCGACCACAACCCAGGCGTTGGGCGTGCGGCCCTCGAACGCTTTGTCCGTGACCGGCTGCGCGACGCTGCGCTGGAAACGTTTTGCCTGAGCCTTTACGACGGTGTCACGGCCCATCTCGCCGACATTGATCGGCGCCTCGGCGAGGTTGCCGAGAACTGGCGGCTGTCACGCATGGCTGGCGTCGACCGCAACGTGCTGCGTATGGGGGCTTTTGAACTACTCTTTGCTCCCGATGTGGCACGGATTGACAATCCGTCCTACACGCCGCCGAATGTGGTGCTGGATGAAGCCATCGAACTGGCACGTCGCTTCGGATCGGCGGACTCGTCTGCTTTCGTTAATGGAGTTCTTGACAAGCTTCGCCAGGGCCCAGCAACCCCGGAAAGTGAGTAATCCATGCCTGCACGCCAGCCTTTTACTGCTCTGTGTCAAGCCACGGCCCGTAGCCGAGTTGCAGGCCGGGCCGACCTGCACCTGCACACCACGCACAGCGACGGCAGCTATCTGCCGGCGCAAGTTGTCGAGCTGGCAGTGCGGAGCGGATTGGCTGCCGTGGCCATCACCGATCACGACACCCTCAGCGCTATCACGCCGGCGCAGGCGGCTACAGCCGGGACAGGCCTGGCTGTGATCCCCGGCGTGGAAATCACGGCGGAGTACCGGGGCCGGGAGTTCCACCTGCTGGGTTATTTCATTCGGCTGGACGATGCCGCCTTGCTGGCCGCACTGGCAATGCTGTGCGAGAATCGAGTCGGCCGATTCTGGCACATGGTCGAACGCTTGCGTGGCTGCGGTGTGGCATTGGATGAGGAGGAGCTGCGCGAACATGCAGGTTCCGGCGTTCTGGGCCGGCGTCACCTGGCGGAGTTTCTCGTCAAGGCGCATCGAACCGGTTCCGTGCGCGAAGCATTCAGCCGTTACCTCGGCGATAACGGCCGGGCGACGGTGCCGAAGGTCCGGCTGCCTGTTGCCGAGGCGATTGCCCTGGTCCGCGGCGCGGGCGGCGTTGCGAGTTGGGCACACCCTTTCTATGATTGCCATCGAGAGAGCCTCGCCGAGCTGCGCGACATGGGGCTGGGAGCTGTGGAGGTAATGTATCCCGGTTTCAGCTCCGCTAGAACGAACGAGCTTCGGATCTGGACCGATGAGCTGGGCCTGGCCGTCACTGCTGGCAGCGACTGTCACGGCCCGGACCAGCCGCGCAGGACAGTGGGTACTTGCAGCGTAACCGCGGACGAACTGGCCAAACTACGACAGATGGCTTCGCAATGAGGTGTGAGATGGTGTTTCGTGCCCTATTCAACAAATTCAAACAGGGATTGGCCAAGACCCGCGACGTCTTTACCGGCGTGGCGTCGCTTTTTCGGTTGAAAGGCCGCGTCGATCGCGACTTTCTGACCGAACTGGAGAAACGGCTCTATCTGGCCGACGTTGGCAGCGCCGCCACGACCGAGATCGTCAATCGCGTCAAGCAGGCGTTCCTCGACAAGGAAATCACCGGCGACGTGGAAGTGTTCGTCAAGCAGCAGCTCCGGGAGCTGGTCACATCGGGAGAGACCGGCCTGCGTTGGAACCTGTCCGGGCCGATGGTCATCATGATTGCCGGCGTCAACGGCTCGGGCAAGACCACGTCGATTGCCAAGCTGGCCCGCCGCCTTCAAGAGGACGGTAAGAAAGTCATGGTCGCGGCTTGTGACACCTTCCGAGCGGCGGCGGTGGAACAACTAACTATCTGGAGCCAGCGCATCGGCTGTGAGATCGTCAAGCAAGAGCAAGGCAGCGACCCGGCCAGCGTGGCGCATGACGCCTGCGAAAGAGCCAAGGCCCGCGGCTTCGACGTGCTGATTGTGGACACTGCTGGCCGGTTACACACCCAGACTCACTTGATGCGCGAGTTAGAGAAGATTCACCGTGTCGTCAGCAAGCAAATCCCCGGTGCGCCTCACGAAGTGCTGCTGGTGCTTGACGCGACAACGGGCCAGAATGCCATCACGCAGGCCGAGATGTTCAAGAAGACGGTGCAGTGTACGGGCATCATTCTGGCAAAACTCGACGGTACCGCAAAGGGTGGAGCGATCTTCGCCATCAAGCAGAAGCTCGGTTTGCCCGTGAAGTTTATCGGCGTCGGCGAGAAAGTGGATGATTTGGAGCCGTTTGATCCGGAGGCGTATGTGGAGGCGTTGTTTGAGTAAAATTGCAGCGAGTTCTTACTATTTCTTACGCCGAGGCTGATAAAGCCGAACATGAAGTACAGTTACCGTTTGGCCATCCGGCTCAATACGAAAGGTCACGGCAAGAGGGGCGACGAAAGTAAAACGCCGCCTACCTGATCGAGACTCACCCTCGTTCCAGGGATCTCTACTCAATCGCCGGTCAAGTGTATTGCAGGCAGCGGTGATGGCTTGACGCAACACGGAATCCGCTTGCAGCCAGAAATTGGTCATTCGGTCCAATTCTGATTGCAACCAATCCACACGAATCATTTCAGCTTCTCCAGGTGAGCGAGTACTTCTGCGGTGGTGTAGCGTCTCTCATTTGACTGCTCGCGTCGGTCAAGTTCCTCTTCGGTCACGTCCGGCGAGATTGGTTCCCATTCAGACATATCCACTAAGGGAACAAACCGGCCCAACACATTGCCGGAAGGATCACACAATTCCACTGAACTAGTGATGCCGTGCAGCTTGCTCGATAACCCGGCGTCAACAACGATTTGTGACATGTAGGAACCTCCTTCATTTCTAGATCGCGTCTGTCCAACAATTTCATGTTACTTTATCGTGAGCGCGGCCGTCAACCGAACATGACATCTGCTTGCTGCTAAATCATCCGTTCATCGCAATACCAAATACTCGCAACGTTCACCAACTCCACACGGACAGCATGAGCATTGCCCTGACATTTCTCCGGCATCAACGCTTCGGATACCACATCGAAGGGATTCCCCTCTGGTTTCGCGTCCACGGTCGTGTAAAGGACGGTCGAGTTGTCGAGCAGCACGTACAGTTCTAGTGGCCGTTCGCACGTCCCCACTACTTCGCCCGCCACGTGCAGTCGCGAGTATGTTTCCTTCGGTGGTCATCCTGGCCCTGCATACCGCGCAGGAAAGCGGTGCAGCGCACCTCCAGGGCCACTTCGCCCCACAAGCCGCCGTTTGTGCTTGATGACTCTACCTCAACGACCAGTTCGTTGCGTACCTGGAGCAATGTGGTCACCTCGAAGTCAAACGGTTCGGATGCCCCTTCGTGCCGGCCCAGGAACTGGCTGTTGAGCCATATGTCCGCGATCTCGTCCACGCCGGCGAACGTGAGCCAGACGCGCTCGTAGTCGTCGATTCGGCCTGGATAACCGAACCGGCGCCGGAACCGCGCCCGACCCGCGAAGTCACGCAATCCGCCTTCATCCCAGCGGCAAGGCATGTTCATGCGTCGCCGGAGCGGCGCCAACCCGCTTGCAGTGTCGTGCTTGCTTTCCAGCACCTGGCACTCCCAGGGACCCCGGAGACGGATACGGTGCGGATACATGGATCACTCCCCGGCCGCCGGGACCGGAGCGATTTGCCGCAACAGATGGGAATAGTCGGCATACGGTGTCTGGTCGGGCGGTCCCTGCGCATGCCAGTACAGGCTGCGCGCCAGAGTAGGGCGCATGACGATGATGCTGCTCGACACTGTGCCGCCCTTGTCGCCGCAAATGCAGATGGGCGGATCGCCGTTGCCTGTTTGAGCGCAGAGTTCTTTCAAGGCTGTCACACAATAGTCGGCGGCCCCGTACTCGCGCCCCCCAGCCACCATAAAGCATGACCGAGCCGGCGATCGCTGGCATCGTTGATATCGTTGGCGGTCAGGATGTGCAGTCCGGTCGGCAATGGCCGAACACGCAGCCAGTCGCCGCCGTGAAGGACGACGGCAGCACTCCGGTCGGCACAGAGAATGTTGCACCCGGCGTAGCGATGCCGGCCGAGTTCACGCCCCGCCAGATCGACCGCCGCCGCCGCAGTTCGGCAGCCGAGAAGATCGCGCGCCAGCAAACCCCGGCTGCGCGGTTGTTCCGGAATTTGCGACTTGAGACGATTGGTGATCGCCACGACAACGCCGTGCTCGTTGACGCCCAGCCAGGTGCCGCCGGCGAGTGGATCGGTACCAGCCACGGCACGGCACGGGCCTTCCAGAATCTTCGGCGGTTCGCCGCCGCGCGCGTAGGCTTCTTCCCTGTTGGTGCCCACGATGAGGTGAGCGTCTTCGACGACACGGTGAAAAATGGCGAGGAGGCACATGGTCATAGC
The DNA here is from genome assembly GCA_963804745.1 of uncultured Gemmataceae bacterium. Classification (GTDB taxonomy): domain Bacteria; phylum Planctomycetota; class Planctomycetia; order Gemmatales; family Gemmataceae; genus CAWDRY01. The sequence continues at coordinate 145,071 of CAWDRY010000035.1, read as the reverse complement.
TCCCTGGTCGGTGGTCAATCGCGCAAGATTATTGTACGAGGGCTACACGCCTATGCGGCGCAGATACCCGCAATTGACGATTTCAAGCGTTTCCTCGTTCTGGCCATAGACCACGTGGAAGAAACAGAGGTGCTCACAGAACCGATTGGTGAGGTCCATCAACGCAAAGCGGTATTCCATCCCGTCGAAAGGTTTGCGGGTCCGATGCAGGAGGCCAGTAGGGTCTTGGGGCAGACGATCGCGCAGCCGAAGGTGTACTTCGACAAGCAATTCATCCGGCAAGCCCCAGGTGTTGATTCTACGTTCCACATGCCTGGCTATCCGAACCTTGTAGCTCATTGAGGATTTCCTGGGGTGTTCTGAATTCGCCGCGGCCAATTTCTGCTCTGCCTTCGGCAATCCTCTCGTTATTGATCCACGGCCAGTGCTCGAAGATCTGTTGCTGCAAGCGCTGTAAAGCCTCGCTGGCATCCTGTAATTCGGCCGCACCGTCAATCTCGTAGCCGGACTGTTCAAGAGTACTGGCCCAGGCGCAAGCGCCCGACCACCCTCAGCAGTTCATCGAAGAGTTCCTGCAAGGCTCCACCTGTCTCCTGCACGTCTTCAATCCGGTTGGCAGCAATACCATCGAAGATGGAATTCCATACATGCCGCATACTCTCAGGCAGGTCGAGGGAGATGCGTACCACTTCTTCAACCTTTCTTGCCAATACCGCGTCAATCTGATCGGCCTTCCAGGCCTCGACTTCTTTTTCCAGGATGCGTGCTTGCCCCCTTTGCATGCAGATGAGCAGATTTTGAGACATGACAGGTACTCCGATCGATTATCAAGTTTTGTCCGACTTTTGTTGCTGGCCCAATATCTCGATCCTGATCATGTTATCCGGTTCCAACCATTATTCTACTTCGGCAAAGTAGCGCACGTCTATATGCTGGCCCGAATCACTCCGGCAAATACAACATCCGCCCGCAACTCTTGCATATCACGAACTTCTCCATCAACAGTTCGTTATAGTTCTGAGCGGTGATTTCGGTATAGCAGGCCACGCAGGTACGGCCATTGACGGCGGACAGGGCGTCCGCGCCATGGGAAATGATCATGCGGTCGTACTGCGCCCGGATTCTTTCGGGCACTGTTTCTTCCATTTCCTTGATCTGCTGGAGTGCCTGGTTGAGCTGTTCGACCAGTCCGCCGTGGCGTGCCTGTGCTCCCTTCTCGAACTCGGCACTCTTCCCTGGCCTGCTTCACCGCTTTCTCCAGTTCGGGCAGCCTGGCGGCGCTCTCATCGGCGTCGGCCATGGCCGCGAGGATTTCCTCCTCCAACTTCTGACAGGTTTTCCTGTCGTTGACGATCTCGGATTGCAAGGCGTCGTATTGTTTTTTGCCCTCGACCTCATTGAGTTGTTTCTGGTGCTTGGCAATCTGCTGATAGGTAGATTTGAGCGTGCTTTCCTTTTCCAGCGTGGACACCTTGACTTTCTTGAGGGACTCCTGGGTCTCGTGCAGGATCTCTTCCTGGCGGGCGACTTTTCTCTTCTGGGCCTCTATGAGATGTGGTGCGCGCTCGATTTCGGTTTGCAGATTCGTGGTATGACGCCGCAGTCGATGAAGCTCACGTAAGATGCTAGCCGGCCCAGGCATGTACTTATCCTCCCAACGTCATTAGTCATTAGTCATTAGGACTTGCGTGATTGTCCTGCCCCTGAATTCCAGCAGGTGACTTCCCCAATGACTAATGACTAGTGACTAATGACTAATCAAACAAAAAAAGCCGCCGGCCCCTTTGAGGACCGGCGGCTTGTGAGTCAGTGCCGCAGGCTGCCGTCGAGGAAGCCCTCGAGCTTGCGGCTGCGGACCGGATGCTGCAGTTTGCGTACGGCCTTGGCCTCGATCTGGCGGACGCGCTCGCGCGTCACCTTGAAGATGCGGCCGACCTCCTCCAGCGTATAAGTGTAACCGTCGCCCAGGCCGTAGCGCAGCTTGATGATCTCGCGCTCGCGATAGGTCAGGGTCTTGAGCACCTGGTCGATCTTGTCCTTGAGCATTTCCTGCGTGGCGGCTTGCACCGGCGATTCGGCGCCGTCGTCCTCGATGAAGTCGCCGAAGTAGCTGTCCTCGCTCTCGCCGACGGGCCGATCGAGGCTGATCGGATGCCGGCTGATCTTGAGCACGCGGCGCGTTTCCTCGATGCTGATGCCGGCGGCCTGGGCCGTTTCCTCGATGGTCGGCTCGCGGCCCATCTCCTGAAGCAGCTTCTTCGAGACGTTCCGCAGCCGGCTCATCGTCTCGATCATGTGGACCGGGATGCGGATCGTGCGGGCCTGGTCGGCGATGGCCCGCGTGATCGCCTGGCGAATCCACCACGTCGCGTAGGTGCTGAACTTGTAGCCGCGGCGGTATTCGTACTTGTCCACGGCGCGCATCAGGCCGGTGTTGCCTTCCTGGATCAGATCGAGGAAGCTGAGGCCGCGGTTGCGGTACTTCTTGGCGATGGTCACCACCAGCCGCAGGTTGCCGCCCGACAGCTCGCGTTTGGCGTGCTCGTACTCGGTGAAGCGCAGCTGCGATGAATTCGACGCGCTTGCGGAGGCTGGCCGGGTCTTCCAGCGTGGTCATCATGTAGTCGGTCAATTCTTTCTCGAGGTTGGCCCGATCTTCCTTGGCGCTGCGCAGCCCCTTGAGATCCTCGATTTGCTTCTCCAGCTCGTCCATGCGCCGTGAGATTTGCTCCAGCTTCTTCATGAGCGGCTGGACCTTCTGGGTGCGGATGCTCAACTCCTCGACCAGCGTGACCGCCTTGCGCCGGCGGATGCGGAGCTGGCGGCGGAGCAGGCGTTTGTCCTCTTCAGGCGTCCGCGGATCCACGATTTTCTGAAACTCTTCACGGTTCTGGGTCAAGAGGTGTTCCAGCGTCTTGAGGTTGTGGGGCATGCGCTGGATGATCTTGTCCTTTTCCAGGTTCTCGGTGAGCGATATCTTCACCGTGCGATCGAAGGGCAGCTCGCCGATGTGGACGCGCTTGAGGGTGTCCACGACTTGCTGCAAAGCGCCGTCGCATTCCAGGACCTTGCGGCGGAAGCGCTTGCGGGTCACTTCGATTTTCTTGGCCAGGGCGATTTCTTCCTCGCGCCGGAGCAAGGGGATCGATCCCATCTGCGTCAGGTACATGCGCACGGGATCGTCGATGCGCCGGCTCTCTTCTTCGTCCATGAAGCTAAGGTCAAGCTCGCCGCTGCGCTTCCTGCGCCGCTGCCGGGGACGCCTTCGCGCTCCTCGGCTTCCGATTCGTCGATCAATTCGATGCCCTGTTCTTCCAGGAGCAGCAGAAGCTGATCGAGCTTCTCGGGATTGACGGCGTCGTCGGGCAGGTAGTCGTTGACCTGACTGAACGTCAAGTAGCCCTTTTCCTTGCCGGATTCGAGCAAAGTCTTCAGGCCCTCGTCGATCGTCTTTTCCATATTGAGTCTCCTCACCTCAAGGCCCGGTGTCACAGTAGCACAAACTGTCAGCTTGTGCTACGTGCTGGCGCCGGGGTCCGTGTCAGCCGAATGGTTCTGTAGCCGCCGCAGCAGCTCGACCGCCTGAGAATGGTCGGCGACCGCGTGCAGCTGGTTATGGAGTTCTTGTCGCTGGGGCAGGCTCCGGCGTCGCCGGAATTCCGCCAGGATCTTTTCGAGCCAGGCCTCCCGTTCGGGATTGGCCAGGCCGCGCTCCTGCATCTCCAGGGCCGCGGATTCGAGCCGCGGGTTGTCAATTGCCGGCCTCATCAGGTCGAGATCGGGCGTCCTGCCTTCTGCTTGCAATTGGTAGAGCCCTTCGAGCAGGCGCCGTAGCCCCGGATGCTGAATCTCCTCTGGGGGAACCTCTACAGCCGCGGCCGCCACCAGTCGTGGCTCGGCCAGGAGCACTTCGAGCAACTCGCGCTCCTCTGCCGCGGCAGGTGCCTGCCGCTTGTCCTCGTGCTTGCCTTGCGGAGAGGGCGCCGGATCGTCGCGCCGCTTGATCGTTCCTTTGAGTTCGCGTAACCGCGCCCATACCGTCTCCTCCTTGAGTGCCAATCGCTGAGCAATGCGGCTGACGATCAACTCACGTTTGACCGCACCGGCCTGTCCGGGCATTTCCGGGGCCAGGGCGATGACGTTCAGGGCAGCATCCACGGCCCGCCGCCGCCCCTCTACAGTCGCGGCTGTCTCGCTTGACAGCACGCGATTCAATTTGAATTCCAACGCATCGACGGCATTTGTCAAGGCCAGTCGGAAAGGCTCCGGCCCCTGTTGTACCAGAAGGTCGCATGGGTCAAGCCCTTCGGGCAATGTGGCGATGGCCAGGTCGACGTCGTGACTCACGAATATCTGCAAAGCCCGGTCCACACCGGTGTCGCCGCCTTCGTCCGCGTCGAAGACCAGGACCACGCGGGCCACGCCCGTCCGCCGCAGGTTTTGCACGTGGCGGGCGTTCAGCGCCGTGCCCATCGTCGCCACTACTTGCGGCACGCCGAGCTGATGGGCCATGAGAACGTCGGTGTAGCCTTCCACCACAGCAAGATAGCCTTCCTTCGCCCCTGCCTGTCTGGCCTGATCCAGACCGTAGATACATTCGCTCTTGTTAAAGAGGGGCGTTTCGGACGAGTTGTAGTATTTGGCCACTTCTTTGGCTTTGGGTGATGTGGGCAATATCCGGCCGCCGAAGCCCAACGTCTGACCGCGCGCGTCGCGGATCGGGAAGATCACTCGGTCGCGGAAGCGGTCGTAATGGCCGTCACCCTCCTGCCGTTTGGCGATCAGTCCGACCGTCTCCATCATTTCCAGCGACAGCCCACGCTGCCTTGCGCGCTGCAACAGCCAGTCGCCTGCCGCCGGCGCATAACCCAGGCCGAAACGACGCACCGTTTCGCCGGTCAGTTTCCGTTCGCCGACATATTTGCGGGCGGTCTCGGCAAGCGGAGAGTCGAGCAGACAGCAGGTGAAATTGCTCCGCCGCCCATTTCACCAGATCAAGCATAAGGGCGCGGCCTTGATTTTGAGCAGAAGATCCCCTTTTTTCTAAAGTTATTCCAGCCCGGCGGGCCAGAAGTTCCAACGCTTCGGGAAAGCCAACCCGTTCGTGCTCTTCAATAAAGGTGAAGACATCGCCGTTCTTGCCACAGGACCAACAGCGATAGCGCTGCCGGCGCGGATCGACGTCGAACGAAGGCCGGCGGTCGTCGTGGAACGGGCACAGACCCTTGAACGTCGCCCCTGCCTTGCGCAGGGACACATAAGCGCCAACGACGTCCACAATATCGTTGGCCTCCTTGACCAGTTTGATCTCGGAGTCATCCGCCAAGGGACACCTGCTGAAACAATTATTCCGGTTGATCCACGGATGCGTACACAAGTGCGACGAATTATAGCCATGTGGAAAAAATGAGTCAAGCTGGGCAAACGCCGGGACGCAGCGTGCCTGGCGGTCCCATCTTGTTCGCGGCGAAATAGTTAACCTTCTGAGACGCTGGAACCGGGGAAAACGGCACAAGCCTTCCATGCGGTGTGATCGGTAGGTTGGGCGAGCCGAGCAGCAGATTGGGCGAGCCGAGCAGCAGATTGTAGATTGGGCGAGCCGAGCAGCGTAAGCTGCCGGGTGATTCCATGACCCGGCAGCTTACGCTGCTCGGCTCGCCCAACTGAGGTAACGCCGAGCTTGCCAAATATGCGGTCTATGACACTTTTCGCGCGCTTGCGGTAAACAACCGGCGTGCCGTTTGCCGAAGATATACACCGTATGAGCGTGAGTGGTGAGTGGTGAGTAGTGAATCCGAGCCCGCAGCGTAAGCAAGGGTGGTGACCACCCTTGCTTACGCTGCGGGCTCGGACAGATTATCACTCACCACTCACCACTCACCAAGACGAAAGGAGATCATGGATGTCGAAGGCACGCATGAGTATGAAACTGATGGTTGTCTGCCTCCTTCTGGGAGCATGTGCGCTTCCCGTGTTGGCGGTGGACGATAAGCCGAGTGTTGCCCAGATGCTCAGCTTTCGCCCCAGACAACCTGGCGTCCCCTACTACACGCCGTCACCGGACGAGGAGAAGGACCTTATTGTGGAGCTTGACCCTGGCAAGGGAACCAAGAAAGGCAGCGGTTGGGTCCTACGCACCAAAAATGGCCAGCTCCTGCGCCGGTTCTTTGACTCCAAAGGCGATAAGAAAGTTGACATCTGGTCCTACTACAACAAGCAAGGCGTCGAGGTCTACCGCGAAACGGCCACAACCTTGAGCGGTAAGCCCGACCAGTACCGCTGGATGAATGCCGGCGGCACGAAGTTCGGCATTGACATGAACCAGGACGGCAAGATCGACTACTGGAAAATGATCTCTCCCGAAGAAGTGAGCCAGGAAATCCTGCAAGCGCTCATCACCAAGGATATTGCCAGGGTGCGCGCACTGATGATCACCGAAGCGGAAATCAAGGAACTGGGTTTGCCGGCCGCTCAGGTCGCCCGCATCCGCGAGCTGGAAACCAAAGCTTCTGCCAAGTTCCAGGATACCATCGTCCAACTGCCCAACCTGGTTGAGAAGACGCAATGGGTGCATCTGGAAACCACGCCGCCGCAGTGCGAGCCGGCCGAGCAGACCGGCATGCCGCGCGACCTGATCCACTATACTCGCGGCACCATCATGTGCCAGACCAACGACAAGACCGCTTGGGTGCAGACCGGCGAGATGATCCAGGTTGGCCTGGCCTGGCGAATTGTCGATGCTCCTTCCATTGGCTCGGACGACGACATCGATCACCCCCCCCCGCCACCGCCGGAATTGAAGGCCCTGATGGACAAACTGGCCGACCTCGATAAGTTGGCGCCCAAGGCCCCCGAAGGTGTGACGCCGAGTCCAGACATGGTCCGTTACCAGCTTCAGCGTGCCGACATCATCGAGCAGATCGCTGCCAAGGTGAAGCCGGAAGAGCGTACCATCTGGATTCGCCAACTGGCCGATTGCCTCAGCACGGCGGCACAGAGCAGTCCGGACACTGACAAGACCGCGTATCAAAGGCTCCTGCGTCTCGAGGACCAGTTTGTCAAGGGCCTGCCTCCGGGGCACGAGCTGGCCGGGTTCGTCGTTTTCCGCAGGATTTCGGTGGAGTACGCCGACAAGCTGAAGAACACCCCCACTCCGCAGAAGTTCACCGAAGTCCAGCAGGAATGGCTCGATCAGTTGACGAAGTTCGTGCAGACCTATCCCAGGGCCGACGACACCCCCGACGCCATGCTCCAGGCCGGCATGGTCAGCGAAATGCTGACGAAAGAAGCCGAGGCCAAGAAGTGGTACCAGCTCATCGTTACGAACTTCCCCGAAAAGCAGCAGGCCGTCAAGGCAGGCGGCGCCCTCAGAAGGCTGGAGTCGGAAGGCAAGCTTTTCGAGCTGTCCGGTCCGGTGCTGGGGACAGGCTGCGCCGTTCGATATGATCAATCTGCGGGGCAAGGTAGTGATCGTCTATTACTGGGCGAGCTGGAACCGGGAGTGCGTCGGCGATTTTGCCAAGTTCAAGTTCCTGCTCAATACGTATGGCAGCAAGGGGCTGGAGCTGGTGTGCGTCAACCTCGACAGCACGGCGGAAGAGGCCGTCAGCTTCCTGGGCAAGTCGCCGGTTCCGGGCATCCATCTCTTCCAGGCCAACGGTCAGGCCAACGGCCTCGACAGCCCGCTGGCGACGCACTACGGCATCATGGTCTTGCCGAGCATGTTCCTGGTCGGCAAGGACGGCAAGGTAATCAGTCATTCGATCCAGGCCAACAACCTGGATAGCGAGGTGGCGAAACTGCTCAAGTAACGGCGCGAGTGGCCGACCTTACGGCTTTGCTTCCCGGCCGCGAGGCTGGGGGCAAAGCCGTTCTTTGTTTTCTGCTCTCCTGAGTAGCAGGTCCCTACCGCCTTACTTGTCACCGAAACTCATCGAGGCTCTTCCCGGCTTGTGTGGCGATACTACGAAGATTGCGCTTGGGGATGTCCCCGGTATGGTAGGCTACGGTGACAAGACGTTTGGGAGGTGGAATGGAACGGACGAATTGGCGGTGTCCTCTGGCCTTCCGTTCGACGAATCCGTTACCGATCAGAATGCGGATGACCTCGCTCGCTCTCATACTTTGGCACCATCAAGAGCGGGCGCTTGCACCTGAACCGTTATGCGCTCCGAGGCCTGAACATCGGGCGGAATGGGCATGTTTTCTTCGAGCATTCCTTCCAGGTGAACCTCAAGCGCTTCGCGGATCATGGCCCGTGCTTCGTCAAACGTTCGGCCATGGCTTGCCAGGTCCAGAGCCGGAACACTCGCACACACATAACCCGTTTCATCATCATTTTCGTAAACGACTAGGTAAGAAAATTCCTGCTGTGGCATGGCTCAAACCCCTCATTGTAAGGTAACACCGCTATCTTTATAATTATCACATGAGCGAATCGTCAACGCAAGACGTTCTCCCGACTGCATGCACGCCTTCCGCCGCGCAACTGGAAACCTTTCCCAACCAGTACCCCGGCCGCGATTACTCCATCGAGATCGTCTGTCCGGAGTTCACGAGCCTCTGTCCCAAGACGGGCCAGCCTGATTTCGGCACCATCACCTTCACCTACACACCAGCGGAGCTGTGCGTGGAGCTGAAGGCCCTCAAACTCTATTTGCAACGCTACCGCAACCAGGGGATTTTCTACGAGCACGTCGTTAATCGCCTGCTCGACGATTTCGTGGCGGCATGCCGGCCGCGCCGCTGCAAAGTGGTTGGGGCCTTCACGCCGCGGGGCGGGATTACGACGAGGGTGACGTGTGAATATGAGGCCGGTTGAATCGCGAAGAGGAGCAAGCAGATAAAGGTTGCTGGCCACGGCTTTGGCCAGCACCGTCGTGCCCGGCTTGGGAGCCACTGACTCCAACCCCATCTGCCTCATCAGCCGACGCACACGCTTGCGGGCAGTTTTTTTAAGCCACTCCAACTGCACCTTGAGCCAGCCGATTTTTGGGGTCCACTTCACTATTGGTGGTGGTAGTCCTTTCTCAAATCATTTACATCGAGTTCATCGGTACAGGGACAGACATCTCAGCCAATTGAGAGATCGAACCACTACAGCGGACACCAGACCGGCCTCTGATGAATTACCTCGAGGCGGACGGCAGTTCCCTGATCTCGATCTTGCGGAATTTGACGACGGTGTCCGTACCATACACCTGCAAAGCCAAATCGCCATCTGAGAAAGAGTTACTCTGATCATTCAAGTCTACGACTACTTTGCCTGCGATCTTGATAGTTATATGGTTGCCGTCCGCGATCACTTCCTGGGTGAACCACTTGTCAGGCTCGATTAGCTTTTCTGAGATATTCTTGCGCACCGGAGGCGGTGGATTGGAAGGAGGGCGGTGACACATCAGAGTACCCGTATTCTGCCCACTCGGTTGGCCATGACAGAGTACAGCCTCGTAGCCGTGGGGAATCTTCTTGTCCGCATTATCGGTTTCAAAAGACTTGCGGGAGGTGCGGAAGAATTGACCGCTCTTGCCGCCCTGGTTGATCATCGCCTCGACACGGAATTGAAAGTTTCCGTAGTTACCATTGCTGAGTAAGTATCCGTCACCTCCTGAGCCGCTGAGGATACCATCCTTCACTTCCCATTTGTTGGTCTTGTCCGCCAAATAGATACTCCAACCATTCAGGTCTTTCCCGCTAAAGAGTTGCACATAATCGCTGGCAACGTCCACTGTTGCCGTCTTGCCGCGTGTGATGGTGACCTTGTTCGTGGACAGCTTGAGACCCTCTCTGGACCGGCTCAGCTCAAGCTGATATTCACCCCCTTCCAATTCGATCCTCTGATCCGCCGTGTGGACGACTTTGCCATCCTGCTTGATCTTCAATTCGACGCCCGGAAATCGGCTGCCGACGGCCAAGGCGCCCACGGGAACGATCCTGTATGCGACTTGCTCGCCACGCTTCAATATGAATGGACCGCCCTTCATCCCCAGCAGTTTTCCATCCGCCGCTTTCAATTGCAACCCATCCCTGGGTTCCGCCAGTTCAATCTCGTACTTCTGGTCGCCGGAGTCCAATTCGATCTGCCGTTCTGCCGTGGCCTTGTGCAGCACTGTGTCGCCACGTTTGATCGTCACCGTCGCATCCGGAACCTTGCTGTCAATCGTCACGGTACCGACGGGAACAGACTTGATGGCGATCTGTCCGTCTCGCTCCAACGTGAACTGCGGCGGCTCAAACCGCCAGCCTGATAGGCCTTCTTTCAAACTCACGTCGTAAGTGCCGGTCCTTACCTTGACAGGCTCCTTGCTCTTGCTGTCCAGACGCGCCGACTCCTGGCCATTTTTCAGAAGAACGATTTCCACGCCGGGATCGACGCTGTCGAAGCTGACCTCTCCCGTGGCGGTGAGGATGCCGTACAACCACACCCCGCCAACCGTGAGGCAAACCGCGAGCAGCAGCCCGGCGGCCGCCACGAGCAACCACCTTCTCCCGCTGCGGGCCGGTTCGGCAGCACTTCCAGGGAGACCTGGCGGCGGCTCGTTGGCCGAGACCCCGCTCTTGCGAATAAACGGCGCCAGTGCCTGGGCCACCTCCGCCGGCGTCTGGTAACGGTTTGCCGGATTCTTGGCCATCATGCGCTCGACGACGGCAGCCAGGTCTTTCGGCACCTCCGGACGCAGCTCGTGTACTGGCGGCGGCATGCGCTCGGCGTGGGCCATCAATTTTTGCATGCAAGTGCCGGTCAGAAAAGGCGGCTGGCCAGTCAAAATGAAGTACATAGTGCAACCGAGGCTGTAGATGTCGGCTCGAATATCGGCGTTTTGCGGCTGCAGCGCCTGTTCGGGAGCGATGTAATCGGGGGTGCCGACCACGGCACCTTCCTGGGTCAGCTCGGCGGCAGGCGTGCTCTCGCGGGCGAAACGGGCCAGGCCGAAATCGAGAATTTTGACTTGACCCTTGCGCGTCAGCATGAGGTTGTGCGGTTTGATGTCCCGGTGAACCATGCCGAGTTCGTGAGCGTGCTGCAAACCCAACGCGGCCTGGCGGATGAAGTGGCAAGCATGAACGATCGACATCGGCCCGCGCATCTTGACTTGCCTGGCGAGGCTGACCCCCTCGACAAATTCCATCACCAGGAAATGCACGTTGCCGGCCTGCTCGGTGTCGTAGGCGGTGACGATATTGGGGTGCGACAGTTTGGCGGCTCCCTTGACTTCGCGCTGGAAACGCTCGACGGAGGCCGCCTGTTGCATCAGATTACGGTTGATAACCTTGATCGCGACCATGCGCTGCATGACGCGATGCTCGGCCTTGTACACGGCCCCCATGCCGCCCACGCCGAGCAAGCCGAGAATGCGATAGCGCGCGTGGTTGGCCAGTTCCGCCGGCAAGCCGGACACGAACGCCGCCAGTTGGTTCGGACTGGGGTGCCCGCGTTTCTGGTCACTCATGAAGCTGTCTCCGCTGCGGTCGTCTTCGGTTCGATCACAGGACCTGAGCCGGCGCCGGTCTCCGGCGCCGAGACCCACCTGGCATGTCATAGGGTGGAGTCATTATGACGCAGATAGGGCGGGAGTTCAATGCCCAGCAATAATCAGTGCTGAGTGCTGAGTGCTGAGTCAGCCACTCATCATTCATCACTTTCAGTAGTGTTTCTCCGGCAGTGCCAGGAGAGCGAGCCGGAATTCGGTGGGGTTCTGGAAGCGGGCGTGCGGGGCGCGTTCGACGGACTTGATGAGAAGCTTGATTATCGCGGGATCAAGGTCGGAGCGGAATACGCACGGGTCCTTGCCGGGGCTGTTCATGTGGCTGAGGAGAAGTTGCATCGACTCGGCCTTCTCCCACGGCAACTGTCCGGTGATGGTCTCATAGGCTGTCAGGCCCAAGGCGAACATATCGACGCGGTGATCGGTCGGGGCGCGTTTTATCAGCTCGGGAGCGAGATAATTCGTCGTACCAGTGCGGTTGCCGGGCCTCAAGAACTCGGGGCGGTTGGGGATGGTCAGGCCGAAGTCGATGATCTTCACGACGCCTTCTCTGGCAACCATGATGTTGCGCGGGCAAATATCGCGGTGCAGGAAGCCGTGCTTGTGGATGTACTCGAAGCCCTCGGCCATCTGGACGAGAATGTCGATGCGCTTGCCGTTGAGGCTGTCGCTGCCGGTCTCGATGAGGAAGTTGAGGCCCTTGCCGTCCACCAGCTCCATGACCAGGAACGGTTCGTTGTCGGTGGTCATGCCGTAATCGTAGGTCGTCACGATGTTATTGTGCTTCAAGGCCATGCAGATTTCGCCTTCTGTCGGACGATTCAGGCCGGGGAAGCGGGCCTCGAACTTGGAGGTCTTCTCCTTGTCGAGGATTTTGAGGCAGACGATGCGGCCCAGCTCGCGGTCGCGGGCGCGGAAGGTCTTGGACATGCTGCCCTGGCCGGCGCGGCCGATCAACTCGAAGCGCTTGCTGACGTTGACGCGGGCGCCGGAGCCACCGCCGGAACTGAAGAGACCTTTAAGTTTGGAGAAGACGCTCACGGTAGTTGGTAGGTAGCTAGTGGTTAATTGATTGGGCTCATGGTTCGCTCAAGCGTTGCTCCCGGAATCCGCGGGCGATGAGACCTCCAGTTCGGTCACTAGAAAGAGATCCACCACGCTGAAAGACTCGTTGGAACCATAGACAATGATTGTACGTCCGCCCGGAGATTGGGACACGAAGTCGCGGTGAGGGACGGTGAAGGTCCGGCCATCGGCTAGATGAATCGTAAATGGACGGAAAGGGTTTGCCTCTCGCATGGCTCGCAATTGTTCGGCGGTCATTTAATAAAACCTCAGATACGTGGGATTGTCCTCCTGGCTATTCTACACGATATCCAAGGAACCGAAGCATTTTTTGCCTATTGGAGGGAAGCCCTCTAGCTTCCAGGACACCAGGGAAATCTCCATCCCCGATCCAGATCTCCTCCCTCTTCACCAGTGCCTGCAATATTGCTTCTTGAACGCCCGTCAGAGATTTCGAGTTGATGCGCTTGGCTGTTTCTCGGGAATCCCAAGGCCAGTAAGGCATGCGCCAGTTCGTAGAACTGCGTTCTGAAGCTCCAAAACTCCAGTAAACGGCCGATTGCAAAATCCGCTTGTCCGCATCGCAATGATGCTATCGCCAGAACGATGTCCTGACCCAAATCGTTCGAGTCGTCCTCTGTTGCAGTAACCTCTTCGTATTCTGCTGCAATCGTCGGCTTCCTGGAATACTCCAGATCGCTAAGAGTGTCGAGCAGTTCAAGGATCGATGCTTCGGGTAGCTGATCAGGGCTGTGTCTTGCCAGTTCCACAGCAGCTACATGACGGACCAAGGGAGACGGGTCGGCCAGCGCACGTATCAACATCTCACTTTCAATTTTTGGCGACGTGGTTGCCAAACGAAGTAATTCAGCAGCGCGTTTTTGGTAGTTCTTGGCCATCGGCTAATGCTCACGATAATCAATAATCCGCGTCACCTCCGTCCGCAAATCCTTTCGCGGCATGAACCGATCAACATCTAGGCTTTGTTGACGGCAGCAGCCGAAACGTCACCGATGACTTTCTTGATCATCTCCCAGCTCTACCGATGGTAACGCTCCGGGATTTCCAGCCGTTCGCCATCTCTGAACCTGGCACGGCTCCCCGCCTTCGAGACGTAGGTTGCGTTCACGATGCCTTTGTTATGTACCAGGATGTCCCGCGACGCTTTGATTTCGGCAAGGTGTTCAATTTCGCCGGCAGTGGGGCAGCCGAGCTTTGCCAGCTTCTCGAAGTAGGCGAACCAGTCCGCCACACGTTCATACTTCAACGGTTACCCGCAGTAACCATCGCCATGCTCGAATCGTGTACGTGTGGTAATCGTGGCTGGCGTCCAGAGCTGCCAAACTGCGCGTTGCGAGTTCTCGGATATCGTCGGCCAATGCCATTTCTCGCACCTTCGAGGCCTAGGGAATGCTGTCCAGAAGCTGTTGAACCTTTCCCCGATCTTCGTCTCTGTAGAACTCGACGAACGCAGTTTCAGGTCCGTTATCAATGGACAGAACCTCATCATCCACCTCATAACGGATGCTGTTCGCATCGAGGACTGCTGTAAGCCGATTCAGTTGTTCGTAGGGAACCATGAGCACTGGCCATGTACTGTCTTCGCCGACGACGGTTAGCCGTTGGCGTGTGGTTGTGTCTGTCATCTTTTTCTCCAGCTAATGCTCACAATAGTCAATAATCCGCGCCACCTCCGTCCGCAAATCCTTTCGTGGCACGATGCGGTCAACGAAGCCGTGCTCCAGCAGGAACTCGCTCGTCTGAAAACCCTCCGGCAGTTCCAGACGCACCGTGTTCCAGATGGTGCGCTTGCCGGCGAAGCCAATCAGGGCGCCTGGCTCGGCGAAGGTGATGTCGCCCTGGAGAGCGAAGCTGGCCGCGACGCCGCCCATCGTCGGGTTGGTCAGGATCGAGACGTACAAGCCGCCGGCCTTGTCATAGCGGCCCAGGGCGGCGGATATTTTTGCCATCTGCATCAGTGACAGGATGCCTTCCTGCATGCGAGCGCCGCCGCCGGAGCCGCTGACGAAGATCAAGGGGAGTTGCAGGCGCGTCGCTTCTTCGGTGGCCCGTGTCAGTTTCTCGCCGACGACCGAGCCCATGCTGCCGGCCATGAAGGCGAAGTCGGTCACGCCGAAGGCCACCGGCCGGCCACGGATGTAACCCCGGCCGACCACGGCGGCGTCGGGCATGCCGGTCTTGGTCTGCTCGGCGTTGAGACGTTCGGCGTATGAGATGCGGTCCTTGAACTCCAGAGCGTCGCGCGGCCGGAGTTCGGTGAACCATTCCTCGAAGCTGTCCTCGTCGAGAAGCTGGCGGATGCGTTCGCCGGCCGGCATGTAGAAATGGTAGCTGCATTCGGGGCAGACGTTGAAGCGGCCCTCGGCTTCCTTGCGGAAGATGGTGGCCTTGCATTGCGGACAGCGGATCCACAGACCTTCCGGCACACCACGTTTCGGCCGGTCCCCCATCGCCATGCGAGTACGTCCTGAAATTCGAGAGAGATTCATGATCTCGGTTTTCCCCCGAGTTTCTCACCACAGAGAGCACGCCTAAATTTCAAAACCTCTAAGGAAGGCAGGAAGACAGGAAATAAGAGCCAACGAGAGCGTCCGGTTGACGAGTCTCATTGAAACCTTCACCTTTTGTGCTCTTTTCTTTTCCTGTCTTCCTGCCTTCCTTAGAGTATTGGCGGCTGTGCCGCGCTGGGGCTGCCGCAGTGAGAAATCCGGATTACTTTCCCCGCCCGCCGAGAGAGTTGTCTACTATCACAACCGGACCGGGAGAATGCGTCAAGACTACTTGGCGGGCCGATCCTCGATCTGGTCCAGGGCGAAAAAGGGCTTGCCTTCCACGAACTCCAGGAAAGCGCCGCCACCCGTGGAGACGTGAGTCATCTTTTCAGCCAGCCCCAACCTCTCGACCGCCTCGGCTGTCTCGCCGCCGCCGACAATCGTGGTGCCTTTCGAGGCGGCCAGCGCCTCGGCGATGGAGCGCGTGCCCTTGCTGTACGGCTCATCCTCGAACTTGCCGAGTGGGCCGTTCCAGACCACCGTGCCGGCCCTGGCAATCTCCGCGCGGTAACGTTCGACGGTTTTCGGGCCGATGTCCACGCCAATCCAGCCGTCGGGGATGTCACCTTCAACCACCCGCGCTCCCTGCGGGGCGCCGATACTCTGGACCACAAGATGATCGACCGGCAACTCGATCTTGCCCTTGCCCAGTTCGAGCAATTCACGAGCCATATCAAGTTTGTCGGCTTCCGCCTTGGAATTGCCGATGCCGCGGCCCTGAGCTTTCATGAACGTGTAGGTCATGGCTCCGCCGATGAGGACACGATCGACCCGGCTCAGCAGGCTCTTGATGAAGCCGATCTTGTCCGACACCTTGGCTCCGCCCAGGATGCCGACGACGGGACGCGGCGGGGCGGACAGCAGCCGATCCAGTATTTCCAGCTCCTTGGCGACCAGGAGACCGACGACACGCGGCTTGCTCTTCATGGCGGCGGGGACCGCGACCATCGAGGCGTCCTTGCGATGGCAGGTGCCGAAGGCGTCGTTGACATAAACATCGGCGAGCCCGGCGAGTTGCTCGGCGAAGGCGGGATCCTTGGCCTGCTCGCCGGGGTGCAAGCGGACGTTTTCGAGGACGAGCACCTCGCCCGGCTTGAGAGCTTGCACGGCCGCCTCAACCTTGGGGCCGACGACTTCATCGACCTTTTTGACCGGCCGGCCGAGCAATTCGCGCAGCCGATCCGCGACCTTGTCGATCTTCAGGCGCGGTCCTTTCTTGGGATCGCCCAGATGGCTCATGGCAATGACGGCGGCGCCGGCGTCCAGCAACTGACGCAACGTCGGCAAAGCCCCGCGAATGCGGCGGTCGTTGCTGACATTGCCCTTGTCATCGAGCGGCACATTGAAATCGACGCGGATCAAGACGCGCTTGCCGCGCAGGTTGGTCAAATCGACGAGAGTTTTCTTGGACATGCTTCACTCCTTTCTCAGCCTTTGCCGGCCATGAACCTCAGTAAATCGACACAACGGACGGAATAGCCCCATTCGTTGTCGTACCAGCTAATCAGCTTGAAGAATCGGCTGTTCAACCCGATGCCGGAGCCGGAGTCGAAGATGCTCGAATGGGTATCGTGGATGAAATCGCTCGACACGACCTCGTCGGCGGTGTAGGCCAGGATGCCCTTCAAGTACGTTTCACTGGCTTTCTTCATGGCGGCACAAATGTCCTTGTAGCTGGTTTCCTTCACCGTGCGGACCGTCAGATCGACAACAGACACGGTGGGCGTTGGGATGCGGAAAGCCATGCCGGTGAGCTTGCCCTTGACTTCAGGAATCACCATGCCGACTGCCCTGGCGGCGCCGGTGGTCGAGGGGATGATGTTGAGCGACGCTGCCCGGCCGCCTTTCCAGTCTTTCTTCGACGGGCCGTCCACGGTCTTTTGCGTGGCCGTGAAGCTGTGAACCGTCGTCATCAAGCCTTCCTCGATGCCGAAACCTTCTTTCAACAAGACATGCACGACGGGCGCCAGGCAGTTGGTGGTGCAGCTCGCGTTGGAAATTATGTGATGTTTCGAAGCGTCGTATTTCTCATTGTTGACGCCCATGACGATGGTGATATCATCGCCCTTGCCTGGAGCGGAGATGATGACCTTGCGGGCGCCCGCTGTGAGATGCCCCCTGGCTTTTTCCGCCTCGGTGAACAGGCCGGTCGATTCGATCACGTACTCGACGCCGAGCTTCTTCCAGGGTAAGGCGGCAGGGCCTTCCTTGACGGCCAGACATTGGATTTTGTGGCCGTTGACCACCAGCACATCGTCCTCGGCGACCGACGCGGCCGATTTCTCGCTGGTCACGGTGCCGCTAAAACGGCCCTGGATGGAATCGTACTTCATCAAGTAAGCGAGATTGCCCGCCGGCACGATGTCGTTGACCGCCACGACATCGAAACTCTTGCCGAGCAAGCCCTGTTCCACCAGTGCGCGGAAAACCTGACGCCCAATGCGCCCGAACCCATTGATACCTACACGAACTGCCATCGAAATTACTCCTAGCTTTCAGACACTAGCTTTCAGCTATCAGCCTTCCAATCGGAACCGATAGCCAATCCAGCTTGTTACAATAGGGTATAGTTTATGGCAACGCCGGCCAATGGTCGAGAGGCGACAGCAAATCGGCTTTCCCGGCGGCCGAAATTCGATGAATCTCTGACGAAGCTGAGGACCTCATCATGGCAAACATCATTCGCGTGGCTGTGACCGGTGCGGCGGGACAGGTGGCTTATACCTTGCTAGGCCGGCTGGCTTCGGGGGCGGTGTTCGGCCCGAAACAGAAGATCATCTTGCAAATGCTGGAGATCACGCCGGCCATGACGATGCTGGAGAGCGTGGCGATGGAACTGGACGATTGCAGCTATGCAACGCTGCAAGACATGGTCCTGACCGACGATCCGAACAAGGCGTTCAAGGATTGCAACTGGGCACTGCTGGTCGGCTCGTTCCCGCGCAAGCCGGACATGGAGCGCAAAGACCTGCTCGGCATCAACGGCAAGATCTTCGTCGGCCAGGGCAAGGCGCTGGCGGCCAACGCGGCGAAGGACGTACGCATCCTGGTCGTCGGCAACCCGTGCAATACGAACTGCCTGGTCGCTTATCACAATGGCCGGGACATCCCCCACGAACGCTGGACCGCCATGACCCGGCTCGATCACAACCGCGCCCGCAACGCCCTGGCCAAGAAGGCCGGCGTCGCCAACGAGGAAGTGACACAGGTCACCATCTGGGGCAACCACAGCAAGACGCAGTATCCGGACTTCAGCAACGCCAAAATCCAAGGCAAGCCGGCCACGGAAGTCATCACCGACCGCAACTGGCTGGAGAACACCTTTGTGCCACAGTGCCAGAACCGGGGTGTCACGGTCATCAAGGCGCGCGGCTCCAGTTCGGCCCTGTCGGCGGCCAACGGAGCTCTCGATCACGTCAAGAGTCTGTTGCAGCGGACGCCCGCGAACGATTGGGTGAGCGCCGCGGTCATCTCGAAGGGCGAGTATGGAGTGCCGGCGGGGCTGGTGTTTGGCTATCCATGCCGGAGCGACGGCAAAGGCAACCTGACGGTGGTTGACGGCGTGAAGCTCGATGCGTTCGGACAGCAGAAGTTCCAGGCCACGTTGAAGGAATTGCAGGACGAGCGCGAGATGGTGAAGGAGTTACTGGGCTAAGAAACGTCATCACATTCTGAATTCATCCTCATCTGCTTCATGGATTTCATCACGGCCAGCTAGTGGATCAATACTGCTGCCGTGGTCAGAACATGCCTTTCTGCGCGGCACGATTTGGCACTCCAAAACGGACTACTTCTGCGACGTTTTCTGCCGCATCTCACTATCTTGAAAGCAGTTGTGTCGATCACCGCTGCGGCCGGGCAATTCAAGGAGTGACACGAGTGCTTTTATCTCTTAAGCTACCGACCTTGACTATACGCATGTATATGTTAGGGTCGCTTTTCACGGAACAATTGCTTTACGATCGGCCTGGCGCTCGGGCGTGCGCTGGCGCCGCGCTCCTTTCACGCCTTCCAGGTGATTATCATGCCAAGCCCCACACCGGAGATTCACAGTTTGATGACCATTGCCGCCGAACTACGGGCCGCGGGTTGCTCGTGGGACAGTATCGCGCCCGGGTCGGGCGCGCGGCACGGACGTGTAAGCGTTGGCCGACGCTTTATGCCGACGATTGGGACCGCCTCTTCGACGTTTACGAGTGGGAGATGATCAAAGAGCTTGGCTGCGAAGGGAGGCGCACCTTGAAGCAGATGTTACGGTCGAAGGACGACAAGCTGCGGCAGGACACCGGCAAGTTTCTCTCCCGCCTCCTGGAGACCGGCCGGGCAGCCCGTGCCCGCAGGGCCGACCGGACCGACCGCCAGGAGAGCAAATACGCGGCCCACGTCGCTTTTCTGGAGACCCTCGATGACGACCAAGCGCGTGCTTTCCTCGATGAATATGTTGCGCGGCGAATGGAGGAGCTACGTGGCACCCAGCCTGCGGCAAATAATCCAGCAGGCCAGCCGGTCGGTCAATGACTTCGCGGCATTCTGCTGCACCGACAGCACCGGCCGGCCGATTCGCCAGGCGGCGCTGCACCGCGAGCTGCAAGGCTTTCTCGACCAGCGACGCGGGCCGATCTGCTGGTGTGTGACGACATTGTCGATGTGAAGTCGCTGCGCAGCCGGGCGGATCGGGAGCGGGTGAAGAGTTACTTTCACGAGAACTTGATGAACCTGCTGGAGCCGACGGGGCGATTCTGGGGATTGAAAATTGAAAAATTCGGGCGGAGTGGGTGCAATTTTGGGTGGAGGGAGATGGGACCGATGGGAGCGATGGGACGGATGGGAACCACGGCGGGGGTGAACCCCGCCGCTCGCCAACGAATGAGATTCATTGTTTGGAAGCGGTGGCGAGGAGAGTGACGACGCCGGAGTTGATGGCCTTGATCGACGCTACGGATCAGCGGTGGCAGCCGGAGGTGATTTTGTTCGAGTTGAATGCGGCGTTTGCGGATATCCCTCCTTGCTTACGCTGCGGGCTCGGGTTGGGGCGAAAGTCAAGTCGGTGGTGCAGACGAAGGACAAGATGAGCCGGGGGCATGCTTTCAGCGTGCCGGTGGAGAATGAGACGTTTCGATTGAGAGGTGAGGGCGAGCGCGAAACCGCAAGCGGTCGGGTACACCGGAGTCAGCGGGAGCTGTTCGACGAGATGACTGCGTTTCCGTTTGGGGAGCATGATGATTTGCTGGATGCGGCGGGGAGCGGGGTGGCGTATTTGTTGCAACGGCCGGAGCCGCGGGTGTGGTGAACGAATAATGATTAGTCGATCATGGCAACACTTCAACGGGAATGTCGGTGAACGCCGATAGACGGCTGTCGTTTGTGAGAAAGCGGTCACAGCCGGCCTCCACAGCAGCGGCCAGATGCAACGAATCGGCTAGCTTGAAATTGTGTGCCGCCCGGATGGCCGTTGCTCGGTCAAACACCAGCGGCGTAATCGCGACCATGTGAATATCGGGCCGAGAGCAGAAAGCATCGAACAGGGCCAGCTTTGTCGCGTCACCATTCTTGAGCGGCTTGACCCGATACTCCAAACGCACCAGATCGCTGACGGCGACCTGATCCCCCGCGGCGGCAAGGGCGGCCAGCCGATTCGTTGCGCGAACGTTAAACGGCCCGGTATGGTCAAAATAGTACATGAGGATAACGCTATCGCAGTAGATGAGCATCACGACTACTCCGTATTTTTGCGTTGTTCATTCACATCGCGGAGCAGGTCGTCAATGCGGTCTCCTTCTCGCAACCACTCGATGTGGGCGTTCATCTCCTTTTCGTCCATGAACTGGCAGCCTGCCTCTTGCATCCTTTTCCTGGCATCCTGCATGAACTGCCACCAGTCTTCCCCGGTTGACCCGGTCGCCTCGGATTTTTGCCGCATAACCACGGTGACTCGCCCTGGCACGAGGTTCGGGGCATGGTCCAATTCCAACGTGCCATCCGGCTTGAGAGTGCCTTCGGTGATGACTTCGTTAAGGCTCACGGTTGTTCTCCTTGCGTTCATGAGATCGAAATGAATTATAGCTGAAAAGAGGGGAGACCGGAACAGGGCGGTCGTGGCGGGATGAGCCGGGCGTATGCTTTGAGTGTGCCGGTGGAGAATGGGACGTTTCGATTGAGAGGAGATAGTGAGCGCGAAACCGCAAGCGGGCGGGTACACCGGAGTCAGCAGGAGTTGTTCGACGAGATGACGTGCGTTTCCGTTTGGGGAGCATGATGATTTGCTGGATGCGGCGGGGAGCGGGGTGGCGGAGATGATGGGGAGGAGGGAGATGAGGGTGTGGTGAGGTACGTGGTCCTAACAGATGTGGGGTTCTCCATCCGCCCGGTGATGGGCGATTTACATCCTGCGAATAGAATATAAGACAATCTCTTACGAGAGGATGGGAGTTTTGTTCCATCAATCATACACCAAAGCAGGTGGTACCTGAGCCATGTCGCACGAAGCAGACCAAGCACGGAAACAGATTGATGACTTGCTTAACATTCCCTGTCAATCCTGGCTGCTAGGGGCTGGCATCAGCAAGGATGCAGGCATACCCCTCATGATTCCGCTGACGGATCGTGTGGCGACTTTGCTGCAGAAGGACGGCGGAACACCCGAGTTGCATGAGACCTTCCAAGCTATTAGGGTAACCTTGGATGAGAATTCGCACGTTGAGCACATCATGAGTCAGATCGGCGACCTGCTCGCCATGGCTGAGCGATCAAAGACGAAGTCCGTTCTTGTGGGAAAACAGAAATGTGACGTTGCCTTTCTCCGCACTCTTCATGACCGCATTCAACGCGCAATCCGCGAGATTACCCAGTGGGGCTTCAGACCGAAGGACGGCAAGGCGAAGGAAGAGCTTGGAACCAGCGATAAGCCGATTGTGAAGGTCGATTACCACTGCAAGTTCGTGGAAGCACTTTTTAGGAGTCGAAGAGCAGGTTTTGAACGGCGTCCGCCAGTCACTCTTTTCACCACGAATTACGACACTTTGCTTGAGGATGCGTTGTCAATTGCCCGCGTTCGGTCGCACGATGGATTTCACGGCGGAGCCATGGCGTTTTGGGAGCCTTCCACGCATGTCAATATTGATTCTAAGCCGTTCAGCGAAGCCTACGATGCCCGTGTGTACAAACTTCATGGCTCCATTGACTGGTACGCTAGCGACGAGGACGTTGTCGTCCGCCTGCGTGAGGGCGCTGCTTATCCGGAGCCGCCCCGGCCGTCTGCTGATCTACCCGCAGGCGACCAAATATCTCGTTACACAGAGGGATCCATTCGCGGCTCTGTTCGCCCAGTTTCGCGCTACGCTCTCGTACCGTGAACACAGCGTACTCGCTGTCTGCGGCTATAGTTTCGGAGACGAGCATATCAACGAGGAAATCGAGCGGCGCTTAAGCAGCGAGGGAACCCCCTGACTGTACTTGCCTTCGTTTGGCAACCCAATGGAGCGCTGCCTTCTAACGAGGGACTCCCTGCACCCATTGTCCGATGGTTGTCCCCATCCAACGGGAAGACAGGGCCGTGGAGAGAACGGATCATTGTCGCTGGGAAAAGAGGCATTTATCACGGCTCGATGAAAAACCTCTGTCCAGTCCCAGAAGACGCTCCCCATGATTGGTGGTCATTTGCCGGCGTTACTCAGGTACTTATCAACGGAACTGGTGCCAAGCTATGAGTGATTTCACAGTCACCACTGACTTGCAGATCGGCCGAATCGTCGAAGTCTCGGGAAGTGCGATCCGTATCGAGCTTGATGGAAACATCTCCGAACTAACGCGCACCTTCCGCGGCAGAGTCTACCTGATCGGGCAGTTCGGCAGCATCGTTAAGATTCATTTTGGACGTATCATCCTGTTTGCATACGTTCGGTTGCTGCGAATGCGTTCCGAAATGGAGCGTGAAGAGGGGCGCCTTCCGGTCCCGCTGAATGAGGACTCCCGCATCATTGATGCGGATCTTTTTGCGGAAGGCGTTCTCCTTTCCACCAGCACCCTCGACCTACGTCGAGGCGTGCGACACTATCCGCTCCCGGGACAACCCGTTTACCTAACGACCCAGGATGAAGTTAAGCACCTTTATCAAGGGGCGGAGTTGAGCCGCAAGGAGGAGCAAGGTGCGATGCTCCTAATCGGATCATACGTCGCATCCGAAGGAACAGCGTGCTACGCGAACCTGAACAAGCTCTTTGGCATGCATTGCGCGGTCTTGGGTTCGACGGGCGCTGGTAAATCGGGAACCGTCGCGGCGATTGTTCATGCTGTCCTCGAGCATCGACCGAAACCGGACGCTGAGCCACTCCACCCACAAATTGTTGTCATCGACCCGCATGGCGAATACACGAAAGCGTTTGGAGACCGTGCTGCCGTTTATCGTGCTTACAAAGAAGCTACGGACTCCCAGGGCGGAGGCGACGTGGAACTTAAACTTCCATATTGGCTCCTTACATCCGAGGAGTTTCGAGAAACTCGTGGTCGGCAAGACTGAACGCGAAGCGACATCCGAAAACAACATAGTGTTCAAGGCTGTGGGTCACGCTCGCCTCGTCCACCGCGGCTGGATCGAGAAGTCGAAAAAGTGGGAAGGCACAGCCGATGGGAGCGTGGAGCCCGCTGATCATAGGCCAACTCACGAAAAATGGCGACCACGAATCGCCGAGTATGACGCTGACACCCCCAACGCGTTCTCCCTGGAAGAGTTTGAAAGGCACATTAGAATGGAGCAAGGGGTGCGCGTGAACAAAGGGAACTGGGACCCGATGGCTCCGTCTGACTTCAAGCCTTACGCATCGGTCCTCGACAAGTTGAAGGTGCTCCGGAGCGATCCGCGGCTGAAGTTCATGATGTCAGAGCTTGAATCCAAGCATACCGACCTCCCTGCGATTCTCGCCCAGTTTGTCGGTCGCATAGAAAGCAAACCCAAGGCCGACATTCGTGTCGTGGATATTTCAGGTTTACCGAACGAAGTCGCTGGACCACTCACTGCTGCTATTGGCCGACTACTCTTCCAGTACAAGGTTTGGCAAACGCACGAGGAACGACAACGGAACCCGGTGCTATTGGTGTGCGAAGAGGCTCATCGCTATGTACCTGATACAGGTCTGGCAGAGTATCAGTCGGCGCAGAAAGCAATTCGACGCGTCGCGAAGGAAGGGAGAAAGTACGGACTGGGGATCATGCTGGTGTCGCAGCGCCCCGCCGATGTAGAGCGCACGGTACTTTCCCAATGCAACTCATGGATCGTCATGCGACTTACGAATGCAACGGATCAAGAGTACGTCAGCAAGTTCCTGCCTGACAACCTGACTGGGTTAAGCCGGCTTCTTCCTTCACTTTCACGACAAGAGGCGGTTTTCGTTGGCGAGGCAGCCGCAGTTCCTGCGAGAATCATGATTCAGACGCTCCCTAAAGAGCGGCTGCCCCGATCCAATGACGTCCCGTTTGTGGATGGATGGGCCAAGGGTCCTGTGGATGCTGCAGCGATTGAACAGGTCGTCAAACGGTGGCGACGTGAATGATTGCGCAGAAAAAGTCTCCTACAACTCTCCTGCAAGGAAAGGAGCACCCCCGCTTGCGAAGTATCAGCCCAACCAAAGCCAACGGTGTACATTACACCCCTCCGCAGCTAGCCAGGTTTCTGGCTCAAGCTGTCTGGGAGCACTTTGTGCCGGCTGCCGGGAGAATCCGCGTGCTTGATCCGGCTTGCGGAGATGGGGCCTTACTGCGGGCCTGTGCGGAGACTGCCCCAAGAGCAATCCGCAAGAAATTGGTTCTGGTGGGTTATGAAACAGACCCTGCCGCCCTGGCGCGGGCTGGAGAGGTCCTGGCAAATGTCGATTCAGCTGAGCTGATTTTGAATCCTACCGACTTCCTTTCGCAGGATGGAGTCGAGCTGGAGCCGGACAACGAACAACCCAGCCTCTTTGCGCGTGAGCCGGAAGATGGCGCGAAGCCGCAGTTTGATGTCGTCATCGCGAACCCGCCCTACGTTCGGACACAGGTTCTAGGCTCGAAAAGGGCGCAGGAACTGGCGCGAAAATTCAAGCTGACCGGGCGAGTCGATCTCTACCATGCGTTCGTCAAGGCAATGACCAGCGTGTTGCGCCCTCGCGGCACGTTGGGGCTGCTGACTTCCAATCGGTTCCTGGTCGTTCAATCGGGCACAACCCTGCGCCGGCTGCTCAGTAATCAATTCGATCTCAAGGCAATTTATGATCTGGGTGACACGAAATTGTTCGCGGCTGCCGTGCTGCCCGTGATCGTTGTCGCGGAGAAGGGAAGTAGAACACCAGCTTGCGAATGCACATTCGACCGTGTCTATGAAAGCCGTGGCGCTGGCACGGTGACAGCGGACAAGAACGGTGCTTCCGTCCTGGATGCGTTGCAAGAAGGATGTTCCGGGATGGTCGCCACGGGTGATGGGGCATTTGTCATCGAGCGGGGTATTCTGAGCATACCAGACGATAGCAAAGCACCCTGGTTCCTTGAGACAGCCGACAATCGCGAGTGGCTGGCGACCGTTCGGGCTTACCAGGCATGCACGTTCAATGACGTTGGCAAGATAAGGGTTGGCATCAAAACCACGGCCGATGCTGTCTTTATTCGCGACGATTGGGACAGTTTGCCGGCGGCAGCGCGGCCCGAAGCGGCACTGCTCCGGCCCATCATCACCCATGATGATGCTTCACGGTGGTGTCTCGATCCTGAGCGTGCCGGCAGCAGACGAGTTCTCTATCCTCATCGTGTGCGGCACGGACATCGTGAACCGGTCCCGTTGGATGCGTACCCGCGTGCGCGTGCTTACCTGGAAGCGCATCGCGCGAGATTGACAGGACGAAAATACGTCGTGGAGTCCGGACGCCAATGGTACGAAATCTGGGTGCCTCAGCATCCCGCGGATTGGGCCGAACCCAAGGTTGTCTATCCGGACATTGCCGAGAATCCTCGGTTCTTTCTCGACCAGAGCGGGGCCATCGTCGATGGCGATTGTTACTGGATCACCCTGCGGGCGGGACAGGACGCCGAGTGGCTTTTGCTCATGCTGGCGGTCGCCAACTCTTCGTTCATAACGCGTTACTACGACACAGTGTTTCACAACAAGCTCTATTCGGGCAGACGCCGGTTCATGGCTCAGTACGTCAAGGAGTTCCCCCTGCCCCGTCGAGAGTCGCCGGCTGCCCAGCGGTTGACCAAGCTGCTGGCGAAGATCACCAAGCCGGGACTGGCATCGGAGACCGTGACAAGGATGGAAGGGGAAATTGACGAGGCGGTGTGGCAATCATTTTGTCTGGGGAAAGAAGTCGCCAGGTAGAGGAATCTGAAGCTTGGCATTGCGCACCTTGCCCGCGAATTTTTGGAAGAACGAGAAGAAGTCCGCGCCGGTTGTCACCACCACGGCGTCGAGGCGAACGCCCGATGGCACGATGACTCCATAAAACACGGCGTAGCGCACATCACAATGGCTTTGCCTGATACTTGTGTGTCAACGTGCCCGTCCTGTCCAGTTCTGCGATCACTTCGCCGGTTACCACCCGCACAGCAGTGACCGCGTTCTGTTCGCTGACTCGGATGAGTACATATCTCCTGGATGGTGCTACCTTCTCGTTCCAGATTTGCAGGTTGTTCGACTTTTGAACGTAGGTGTCAAAGTTCTGGCCTGGAAAGCGGGGCGTGGTCCTCCTGAAGCTGATCGGAACCGGATAGCCGAGCAGTTGGCAAACGCTGCCTTTCAGAACCTTCGACCGAGTTCGGATGGGATAGTCCAGCTTCAGCCCGGTAAGTCCTTCGCTCAAGAGAAACTCCAACGACTTGGTGTCCAGGTACAGGTTTGGTCTTGTCTCCAGGGAATCGTAGATGGATAGGCCAGATGCCCTGATGGCTCTGACAACTTGCTCCAGTTGGCGACGATTTGTTCGACTCGCCACAGGCTTACTCCTTGAGCAAACCGAGCGGATCGACCCCGAGGGCGCGGGCAATCAACTCCAGCGTTTTCAGGGTGACGTTGCGCTCTCCCCGTTCGATGGCTCCAATGTAGGTGCGGTGCAAGCGGCACTTGGCGGCAAAACCCTCCTGCGACAGCCCTTGCTGTTCTCGAAGGTGTCGGAGGTTCTTCGCCAATACGTGATTGAGAGATAGCCGGCTCATGCCGGCAAGCATGGCGGAATGATGACTTTCTGGCGACAGACTATTTATAGCAGCGATGGCGGGGTCAGAGTGTGCCCGATCGGCCAGTGACTCATCAATGTCATCGGACCGAGTGTGGCCGCTCTCGGCATCGGCTCGGTCGTCACCGGAACACGGGCCGATCTGCACACGGGCTGATCTGCTGGTGTGCGACGACATTGTCGATGTGAAATCGCTTCGCAGCCGGGCGGATCGGGAGCGGGTGAAGAGTTACTTTCACGAGAACTTGATGAACTTGCTGGAACCGACGGGGCGATTCTGGGAATTGAAAATTATAAATTGAAAATTGCAAATTGTCGGACAGTGCAGAGCCGGTGTGGGCGGAGAAGTGGCCGAGCGAACGATTAGAGGAACGGCGGCGGGAGATTGGGACGTTGTCGTTTGCGCGGGCGTATTGATTGGTGTGTGTTCCGGAGGGGGATGTGCCGATTAGGGCGGAGTGGGTGAGGTATTGGGGGGAGGGAGATGGGACCGATGGGACTGATGGGACGGATGGAATTCCGCTGCGGTTGCTCAATATTGATCATCGGTCCTGGTGGCGACGCTATTTTCGCGAACTTGACGGCGACCGTGCCGAGCACGGCGGGCTATGGGGAGAAGGGGATCCTCTCGCACGGGAAGCGGTGGGGATTACACAGGCGAACGTGCCCGCGCTGCCGGGGGTGACGCTGGGGATTACGGGGCCGGACCCGGTGGTGAGTATTCCAACCGATCTCAGCGCGAAACCGCAAGCGGTGGTGGTGCCGGTGAATCTTGACCCGGGGGCTTACGCCCCTCGGCTCGCCGGGTTGGATTCGGTGAATCTGGCCATCGCTTATGACACGAGCCGACGGGGAGAAGAAAAACCGGCTCTCTCTTACTGAGAGATGAGAACTGCGCAGCGAGGACCTACAACACTGGAGGTCACCATGCGACGCTTGGACGTAAGTTACCTGTCTCGATACCAGCTCGTCGTTCATCGACTCGTGAATTTCTGGTAATACTCCGCCACCTTGCCGTCCTTCACATCGCCGGTATGAACCAGCAAGCCGTAACGCAGCTTGAAGTGGTCGCCCTTGGCCAGCTTCACCAGGTCCTTCTTGCCTTGCATCGCTGGGAAGCCGGACTTCTCCCGGCCGAAGGGGTTGGCGGCGTGCAGGCCGTAGCCACGGCTGTGCCAGCAGGCCGGGGCCGGGTTCGCCGGATCATCGAAGATGGCGATGCCCACCGGTTTTTCCGCGATGGTGCCGGAGTAGTCGCACCACTTCGAGACCTGACCCCAGCAGCCCGGCTCGCCGGTCTTGCCCTCGGCGTTCACCAGCTTGCCGTTGCCCTTGAGTTGCCGAATCTCGTCGCTGACGCGGACGGCGAAGGAACCTTCTTTGGTGTCGCCGAACGTGATCGGCGCCACGCTGGCGTGCAGATCGATGTCAAATACGAATAGCCGGGCGCCGCCGAGGTCGTACAGGTGAATCGTCCGTGTCTCGTCGATGATCTTGATACCGTCCGCCGTGCGCCATTCGTTGTGCGTCGTGATCTGGCCGTGGTTCTTGTCCAGCTTAGGTTCGCCGGTCTGGGTACAGACGATATTGCCGTGGCCCTTGGCCTCGCTCCAGAAGTCGACGCCTTCGATTCCTTTGACCTTGTCCTTTAGCTCGATGCCTTCGGGAATGACGTTGCCGTGGCCGAACCAGGCCGACTTCTGGTGAACGTGATCGGTGCTTTCACCGGCTTGCCCCTTCTCCAGGGGCCAGGCTCGGGTGACCGGCACGCCGCCGGGAGCGTTGAGCGGCCAGAGGTACGGCTTGGCCACGCTGGGGGCAATGTAATAGCGAGCCACCAGATCCTTGCCGATGGAGAACTCGATGTGTTCCTTGGATGCCGTGACGGCCACGCCGGCAGGTTCCGCCGCCGGCAGTGTCCAGGCGAACAGGCATGGCAACAGCACGGGTGACAACACCCAGCCCAGGTTCTTTTTCATGGTTTGCTCTCCCTTCGCAATGCAAGTTCCGGATTAGATCGTCGCTGCTTGTCTGTATCACTATACTGAACCGCGGTAACGCACTTGCGGTTTCATGGTGAAATCCGCGCAAGGTTGACACATTGAAAGAGTATAAAGGGTATTTCTCGCGTGGTCTACACGCGGCTGGTTCGTCTGCCTGATCGAAAGGCCGGGCGGCGTTCCTTCTGATGAAAAGGAGTTATTCCATGTTGAAGCGATTTGTCCCCTGGTTGGCAGTGATGTTTTTGGTGGCGGCTCCGGTTGCCGTCAGAGCGGCCGACCCCCAGGCTGCCACCCCGGACGTGGTGGTGCGGTTGCAGTCCGTTGACCACCTTCTTGGTCATGCGAAACACATCGCCAAGCTCGCGGACCAGGAAGATATGATGAAACAGTTCGAGGACATGCTGAAGGCCAGGACAGGGTCCAAGGGGCTGGCCGGCCTCGATACCAAGAGACCGCTCGGCATGTACGCCTCCATCGCGGCACAACCCGAGCAAAGCACCGGCGTCGTCCTGGTTCCCGTCAGCGATCAGGAGGCTTTTCTTGGTTTGCTGGCAAACCTCAACTACAAGGCGCAAAAGGGCAAAGACGACGTTTACAGCATCAAGACAGCGGACCTCCCCGTTGTCATCTACCTGCGCTTTGCCAACAGGTACGCCTATTTCTCGCCCGATGCGACGGGCGCGGGCGTGCCAGCGGCTCTCGATCCGGCCAAGCTGCTCGACCCCAAGCAGGTGCTGACTCTTGATCCCGCCACGGTCGTCTCGGCCTCCATCCGCATCGACAAGATTCCGGACAACCTCAAGCAGATCGGCATTCAGATGCTCGAGCTGATACTGGCCAACGAGAAGGACAAGGAATACCCGGGCAATACCGAGGCACAGCACAAGGTAAAGGGCGCCTTGCTCGACGCCGTTGGCAGCGAGGTCGTTGCGCTGGTCAAGGAGGGCGGCGAGTTGGCAGCTCAAGTGAACATCGATGCGAAGTCCAATGACTTGACCGTTGAGCTGAGCCTGACCGGCAAGACGGGATCGAAGCTAGCCACGCGCATTGCCAAGCAAGCGGATGAGAAAAGCGTGTTCGGCGGGTTGGCGGGGCGCGATTCGGCGCTTAACATGCTGATGCACGGGGTCTATCCCGAAGGCGTCAGCAAGGCTTTTGGTCCGCTCATGCTGGAAGAATTGCGTAAGGGCGTGGAGAAGGAGAAAGACGCCGCCAAGCGCGAACCGGCCGCCAAGCTCTTGAAGGCGCTGGAACCGGAACTCAAGTCCCTGGGCGATTTGGACTGTGGGGTCGATCTGCGCGGCCCGTCGGCAAACAAGCTCTATACGGTGGTCGGCGGCCAAAAAGTGAAGGACGGCAAGGCACTCGATAAGGGACTTCAGGATGTGGTAAAGAGTCTCCCCAAAGAGGCACAGGACCTTATCAAGCTCGATGCGGAGAAAGCCGGCACCGTCTCGATTCACCGGATCGACGTTCAGAAAGGCGGCGATGCGGATTTCCGCCGGCTTTTCGGCGATAATCCGGCTTATGTCGCTTTCCGATCCGACGCGGTGATGGGTGCATTGGGCGACAAGGGGCTGGACGCTCTCAAGGAGGCCCTGGCAGCTCAGCCCAGGGAAGGCCCCACGGTCCGCGTGGATGCTTCCGTGACGCGCCTGGCTTCTCTCGATAAGGACTTCAAGGGTTTCCCCCAGGCGGTCCTGGATGCCCTGGCCAAGGAGAAGGATGGTGACAAGGTTCACGTGACCCTGGAAGGCGGCAAGGCCCTGAAACTTCGTTTCGACGCCAAGCTGACTCTGGTTCGGCTCATCGCGGAGGTGCAGAAAACACAGAAAGCTCCCCGAACCTCGGGCGAGTAGTTCGACCGGTTAAACTTCCGAAGTCTCCGAAGACTTCGGAAGTTCTGTCGCTGGGCAAGGCCAGATGCCCTTGCCCGGCATGATAGAATAGGAACAGTGGGGCCGACTCCCAGAGAAGAGGCGATCCCGCTATCAACCACGACCGCAAACGGGGATAACTCCTCGACGTTTGCGGTCGTGTTGCGCACTGCCTCGCATTGCTAACCGCGGAGGACGCGAGACATCAGATATTCTCGGTGTCGCGGATCTTGCGGCCGATCCAGTTCATGCCGCGCTCGCCGCCGAAGAAGCCGAGCAGGAAGCCGGCCAAAGTGAAGCCTGCAAGGAAGAAAAAACTGCCGTAGAAGCCGTCTTCCCAGCCACTGTATCCGATCGGCCAGATGCTCAGAAGCAATACGGCCAGGCCGAATCCCAGCAAGGCGCTGCCGAAGCTGTAGACAACGGTTTCCACGATCCAATCGGTGATGGTCTTGACCCGGCAGTTGCCGCCGCTGCGTTTGGGGACGCGCAGGAGGCGTTCACAGGAACAGGTGAAACGCTCGCCAACCTGGCTCTTGGGTTTGGCGTAACGGCGGTTGCAGTACCAGCAGCGGAATTGGATCATGGGTGTTGGTAGAGTTTCGCGTGGTCATCACCGTATGCACGGGCCAAGTCGGCATTGATGCTCTTGTTGTCGATGCCGGTAGCCTGCCCGAAAGAGACAGTATCAGTAGTTCCAAACTTGAGGCAAGACAGGATGCAATCACAGCTTGTTTACCCTGAAAGGGTAAGGTAACACAGCCCAGGGTCGCCGTTGCGGCGCACCCTGGGTTAGACCGAGCCCCTCTCAGCCACCCTGAAAGGGTGGGATAAACTAGCAGGCATCCGGGTTATCCCACCCTTTCAGGGTGGACATGATTATGCGACCCCGCTTCCCCAGGGTGCGCCGCGGACGGCGACCCTGGGCTATGTTGTTCAACTCCTTCGGAGTAAAGCAGTTGAAGCCTCGGCGGTTTTGGAACTACTGAGTATACTGACGCAGCCGGGCGTTTGCTGCTTGCCGCTCTTCGGCAGTTAGTGCTCCATTGTGCCAGGAAAGTTTGCCGGCAATCCAGGCTTCCGGCGTTGTGCCCTCTGACTTCGCGGCTTCCAGAAGAGCGCGATAAATAGGGTCGGGTAGCTGTAAAATCTGGCTCATGAACAGGTTCCCTTTATTTGATGGGCATTGGGCTGACACTTGCTGTCAACGTGTGTTTTTGTCTGGAACTCCCTTTTCCTGATATTCTAACCCCTTGGCCCGTAATAATGTACTATCTCCCACGCCTTCCCCAGCGTGATTCCCTCCAGCTGATCGACCGCCAGGGGATGATCCGTCGGTTCCACCTCGATCAAGGGACGCAGATTCCCCTTGCGAAAATGGGCCATGGTTTTCAAAGACGAGGTGTCCACCGGATAATACTTGATCCGCGTGCATAGCCAGCCGAAGAATGGACCGATCTCGTCGGAATCAAAGTTCTCCAGATACTTGTAGAAGTTCTCGCGCTTCTGCGACACCCAGACGCCGAAGCCGAATTTTTGGTCGTGGTCATGAATGGGGATCTGGAGCACACCACGGATGAAGAAATCTTGATTGTCGATGATGCAGGTATCGCCAGTAAGCTCGACACGCCGCTTGCGTTCTTTCTCGGGGATGCCAAACCACTGATCGGGCTTGTCCGCGGCGATGTCGGGGAGGTCGGTGTGGATTTGGCCGCAGGTCTTGCAACGGTATGACATAGTTTTCTCAGCCTTATCAGCCGTGCTCAGTCCAAATAAGCGCGCCTGGCGGCCTGTTGATAAGTCTGTTCCAGGTCGATTGGGATTGTTTGGGTGGTGTTAGCGCCAATTGTATGATCGCCAGAGGTTGGCCGACCTGGAGGGGCCGCCGCCAGAAGGCCAGCAGCGTTCCATCTGGAAGCGGTTCACCAACCCGGTAGCTGACTGCAAAAGGAGCTGGAGTGGCAGGCTGAGCGACACCCAGATCCAAGGCGATGGCGTCCGCAAAGGAAAAGCCCGCCGGCTTTGGCAACACGTCGATGAGCAGCAGGTGGATTCCTTGCCGCAGATAGCCAACGTATCGTCCCAGATAGCGAGCTCGCGCACTCGGCCGGTCCTTATTGCGCGGCGATATCAACTCAATCGCGGCAATCAATTGTCCATGATAATCAATGTGGACGGCGCGTTGCGGGTCTAGAGTAAATGTGGCCACCGCTTCCTCATCAGGCGCTGTCAGAGTTGGTTCCGCACTTGTAGCGGCCGGCGTGGATTCGGTGGACCATTTGCGAACATTCAGGTCGGGCCGGCCGTTCGTGGTGTCGATGGTCAGTGTGGGAACGGCGCCCAGATAGGCACGGAACCCCTCGGGTAAGCGAGGTTGTACCCAGTCGAGCAACTGGTTGAGCCACAGCAAATGCATGCTCTCCCAGCCGCGATCATCGCTCCAATCGTGCAACGGCATGGTTACGCCTCGATTTTGAACGGCCAATCACACCAGCCGCTATTTCAGCGGCAGGTACCGCACTTGGCCTTCCCATTCATTTTCCAAACCACATTCGGCAAGAAGGATGATCTCTTCGATGGCAACCCCGATCGGGACACTCCGGCTAACCTCGAAGACGCCGGGCATGCGTTTTCCTTCCCGAACTCGTTCATACGCATGGCCGGTCATGGTGTTTACATCATGGGTAAGGACTACTCGCTCATTTTGGGACGCCCACTCCAGGATTGCGGGATCATCTTTCTCTGACAAGTTTACATCCTGGACACGAACCAAATCCACTGTTGGTCTGCGACGGCGGACGCCACGGACAATATCATTGTTGAAGTTTTCATCAGCAAGCAGCCGAAGCATACATTTTCACCCCTATGCACTCCGGCGGGCCAGAAGTCGTTCCCTGACGCCGATGGGATTGAAGCGGCGTTCGTTCTCCTGGCGCACCTCGGCAGCGTGGCGCTGCCTCTCTTGGAGATAAGTATCCACTTCAGTTTGATGGCGGAGGTAATAGCCGATCACGGCGTAAACTTCGCCCAGTTGAAGCGATGGATACTGTTCCACGATTCCCTCCGCCGTGAGACCGTCTTGGAACGCGGTAACTACAGTGTCGAGAGTCACGCGCGTGTTGCCAATGCGCACGACGCCATCGGCATCGGTGACAAGTGGCATCGGTTCTGCCGCTGCAAGCAGTGACATAGGCTTATTCCCCTGCTAGAGTAATTCTCTTATTGCCTGTACCGACTAATTGTAGACGCCGCTAACAATCCGCAACAGCCAGAAAAGCCCAACCAGTCGCTCCTTCCCATCTTTCACCAATCCCTCATCATCCGCCTGGACAATTCCTCACCAACTCCTATAATAATTTGTCCTGATTCCGGAGTGCGCCCCTGGAACCAGTGTGAGAGACTGGCTCGTTTCCCACCAGGAATGCATCCGCCTCTCTCCTCCCGCTGTGCCGATTCGATGGCACGAGGTCCGAACCTGGGGAAGCCTCGGTCATCCTTCATAATAGACCGTGTGCTCAGTGTCATGGGCTGAAGAACGTGTTTTCAGCTCCGTAAGAATTGTTGTCTTTTGGAGTGGTGAGTGGTGAGTGGTGAGTAGTGAGTGGTGCCAATCAGTGTACCACTCACCACTCACCACTCACCACTCACCAGCTACGACCATGCTCGAAAAACTGCGGAACATCGGCATCATCGCACACGTGGACGCTGGCAAGACCACCACCACGGAGCGGATTCTCTATTTCAGCGGCACCAAGCACAAGGTCGGCGACGTTGATGACGGCAATACGACCACCGACTTCGATCCGGCCGAGCGGGAGCGCGGCATCACCATCAACAGCGCGGCCGTCTGCGTCGATTGGGGCGATCACCGCATCAGCATCATTGATACCCCCGGCCACGTGGATTTTACCGCCGAGGTCGAGCGGTCGCTGCGCGTCCTCGACGGCGCCGTCGGTGTCTTCTGTGCCGTCGGCGGAGTGGAGGTGCAGTCGGAGACGGTGTGGCATCAATCCAACAAGCACGGCGTGCCGCGCATCGCCTTCGTGAACAAGCTCGACCGCATGGGCGCGGACTTCTTCGACTGCGTCAGACAGATGAGAGAGAAGCTGGGCGCCGTACCGGCGATCTGTGCGATCCCGGCCGGGCAAGCGAGCGAGTTTGAAGGCATCATCGACCTCATCAAGATGAAGTTCGTCCTGAAAGACCCGGACGACGAGACGCACCGCAAGTATTCGCTGGTGGACATCCCCGACAAGTACCGGGCCTTGGCGAATCAGTACCGGGCGGAGCTGCTCGAAGCGGCCTCGCACGCCGACGATCACCTCGTCGAGCTGATCCTCGACGGCAAGGACGTGTCCGAGGAGGTGCTCACGAGGGCGATCCGCGCCGGCACCCTGTCCATGAAGTTGACGCCGGTCTACTGCGGCAGCGCGAAAACATTCCACGGCGTGCAGATCCTGCTCGACGCGGTGGTTGACTTCCTGCCTTCGCCGCTCGACCGCCCGCCGGTCAGCGGCCTGAAGCCCAGAAGCAAGGACAAGGACAGGATCGAGCGCAAGGCCGAGGTCACGGAGCCTTTCGCAGCGCTGGCATTCAAGACGATCTCTGAGCCGACGGGCGACCTGGTGTTTTTCTGCGCATCTACTCGGGTGAGCTGCACCCGAAAGACGAGGTGCTGAACACCGCCATCGGTCGCAGTGAGCGCATCGCGCGCATTTTCCGCATGATGGGCGACCGCCGCGACTCGCTGGAAGTGGCCGGGCCTGGTGAGATCGTTGCCGTGGTGGGCCTGAAACAGACTTTCACGGGCAACACGCTGTGCGCCACCAGGGAGCCGATCACGCTGGAAGAGATCCGCTTCCCCGAGCCGGTCATCTCGCAGGCTGTCATCCCCGACCGCTCGACGGACGAGGGCAAGCTGGCCGACGCGCTGGGCAAGCTGGTCCGCGACGACCCGACGTTGAAGGCCCGGACCGATCCGGAGACGAGTCAGCTCATCATCTCGGGCATGGGCGAGCTGCACCTGGAAATCTCGGTTCGAGAAGCTCATGCGCAACCCGGGCGTGAAGGTCACGGTGGGCAAGCCGATGGTGGCCTATCGCCAGACGCTGTCCAGGGCGGTGGACATCGAGACGCGCTACATCAAGCAGACGGGCGGCCGCGGCAAGTTCGCCGTCATCCGCATGCGTTTCGAGCCGCTCACCAAGGACCAGGTTGAGGAGTGGACCAGGCGCCAGGAGGAAGAAGGCGAAACTCCGGACCCGAACAACATCTACTTCATTGACGAGATCGTCGGCGGCGTGGTCCCCCGTGAGTACATCCCGTCCGTGGAGCATGGCTTCCGCGAGGCGACGGTGAAGGGGGCGAAGTACGGCTTCCAGTGCGTGGACATGCAGACGACGCTGTACGACGGCAAGTACCACGACGTTGACTCGTCGCAGGATGCCTTCAAGCTCGCTGCCAAGGAATGCACCCGCGACGCCATGATCAAGGCGGGCATCACGTTGCTGGAGCCGATCATGAATGTTGTCGTGCATGCGCCCGGCAACTACATGGGCGACCTGATCGGCGACCTGAACAAGCGCCGCGGCGAGATCCTGAACGCGGCCCTGGACAAGGGCCGGTGCATGATCCACGCCTACGTCCCGCTGGCCTCGCTGTTCGGCTACACCAGCGACCTGCGCAGCGCCACGAGCGGCACGGCGTCATTCGTCATGGAGCCGAGCCACTATGCGCCGGTGAAGGAAGAGCTGGCGGACTTACGGGCGGCGAGTTGAAGTGATGAGAGACG
The DNA here is from genome assembly GCA_963804745.1 of uncultured Gemmataceae bacterium. Lineage (GTDB taxonomy): Bacteria > Planctomycetota > Planctomycetia > Gemmatales > Gemmataceae > CAWDRY01. The sequence continues at coordinate 108,085 of CAWDRY010000035.1, read as the reverse complement.
ATGAAGGGCACCAGGGAAGCATCTTCTGCTTTCCGGGTGCCCTTCTTGTGTTTGCATGGTATCATGTGACAGAGCAATTCATCGGAGGATTGAACCCATGATAGGAACTCAAATCTCCCAAGTGTTTTTCAATGGTCCTGACGGCGAACCTCTGATCCGCAAAACGCCGGGCGTGTGCGGCGGAGATGCCTGTATAAGGAAAACGCGGATAATGGTCTGGCTGCTCGTTTCGCTGAAACAGCAGGGGATGACGGATGCAGAACTCCTGCACAGTTACCCTACGCTGGCTGAGGAAGATTTAGAGGCAGCTTGGGAGTACAACGGCCAGCACCCTCAGGAAATTGCAGAGGCGATCGAGGCGAACGACGGAGATCATGATGATGATGACTGAGGGTTTTCTGGATTACAATGGTAGTCCAGTCGTCCGACCCTGGACTCCTACCCCTGACGAAGAGAAGGCCTTCGAGGCGTCGGAGCCAACTTTTCGATGGCTTTGTCATTTGCCCACGGAGACGCTTCATCAGTTCGCTGGTAAATGGGTGGCCGCCAAGGATTGCAGTGTCATCGCATCCGGGGACACGATGAACGCTCTCCTGGACCAACTGGGCAACGTGGACTTGCAGGCTGTAATCCTTCATCGCATCAGAAGGCCGGCATGGGTGATCTACTGATGACGTTTCCCAAACTCTTTGAATGTTTCCACGTTCATGGCTCCAGGAGTTGCTGGCGGCCATGGCGGATGTGTAGCACGTAAACTGTGTCCCCACGAACTTCGAACAGAATTCGCCAAGTTCCCTGGCGTTTACCATACATCAGTTGCCGGATTTCTTTGCCAAAAGTTTCGCTTTCCGGCGCCAAGGAGCAGCGTTCTGGGTAGGCACTCAGCGAATCTATGGCGTCAACGAGGCCATTGTACCACTTGGCCGCGCTGACAGCGGATCGTTGCAACTTCCAGAGATAGGCTTCGTCCGCTTCGGCTGTTGCCGTTACGGTCATTTCCACGTAGAAGGTCATCGGTTTCGTGGGATCCTGTGTTTTCGCCGAATCTCCTCCAATGCTTCCTGCGCGGGTTGGCTCCTGCCCTTCTCAACGTCATCCAGACCCTTGCGAATGCCCTCGATCGCCTCTTTGCGATCTGTCGAGTCTAAAAGTTGTTGGTACGCTTCGCTGTCCTGAACGATGAGTTCCGCTTTCCCATTCACAGTCAGGACAAGCGGTTGTCCCGTTTTCTTCATGCGCTTGACAAGGCTGCTGGTTTTTCGCTTGAAATCGGTCAAAGAGTGAGTATCTTTGGTTAACTCGATCATCGGTTCACTCCTCTGGGTTGTGCATGTTGCCAACCGAATGCTAACCGACATTGGCTTGTTAAGCAAGGGCGTGACCAATTCCGGCATCGAAATCGGCATGTTTCCTGCTACGCCAGATATTTTCCAAATTCCTCTCCCGGCAACGCGCACTATCGTTTATCATCATAACCATTGCCCCGGCCAAGATGGATTGTCCAACTATGCCGGCGGAGTGTACATCCGACAACCAACCATCCCTCGTCTGTTTTATAGAGAGAACTTTGTCATGCACCTGCGTATTCTTCCACTGCTGTGTACCGTTGGAATGCTCCTGGCTTTGGGGGGCGCCGCCTCGGCTGCCGATGCCGACAACACTCAGGCCGACGAACAAACCCTGCGCGTGGCCGGCCTGGTGCCGGACGGCGCGACGCTCCTGGAATTCTTCCGCAAGCGCTCGCAGCCTGAGACGAGCGGCGACAAGGTGGCGGCGCTCATCGCCCAACTGGGGGACAAAACGCCCGAAGCGCGTGACAAGGCTACCGGCGAGTTGGTAGCCGTGGGATCGGCTGCCATTCCGCTGCTGCGGCAGGCGGTCAAGGATCCCGACGATCAGGAAGTTGCCGGGCGTGCGCAGCGTTGCCTGCAACAGATCGAAGGTAGTTCCGCGAACGCGATTCCAGCCGCTGCGATCCGGTTGCTCGTTGTGCGCAAGCCGGCCGGCGCCACGGAGGTGCTGCTGGCCTATCTGCCGTTTGCCGACGATGACAGCGTCGTGGATGAAGTTGCGCGCTGCTCTGACCACTCTGGCCTGGAGCGACGGCAAGGCGAATCCCATCGTGCTCGCCGCGCTGGAGGACAAGGTCCCCATCCGCCGGGCGGTTGCGGCCGAGGCGTTGTGCCGGGCCAGCAACGGACAGGCCAAAGAAACGATCGCGAAACTGCTCCAGGATCCCAAGCCGGCCGTTCGCTTGCGCATCGCCATCGTTCTGGCCGACCTCTGCGAGGAGAAGGCCGTCACCGCGTTGATCGCCTTGCTGGAAGAGCTGCCTCCTTCTCAGGCTAGACAGGCAGAGAACTACCTGATGAACCTGTTCGGTGAAACCGGCCCCAAGATCGCGCTGGGCACCGACCAGGTTGCCCGGCGAGCGTGCCGGGCGGCGTGGACATCGTGGTGGGGAGACATGAAAACGGCGACGCTCCTCGACGAATTCCGCAAACGTACCCTGACCGACGCCGACCGGGAGAAGGTGCAGGAGCTGATCAAGCAACTGGGCAATGAATCGTTCGAGGCCAGGGAAAAGGCCCTGACCGACCTCCAGAGCCGGGGTGCGGCGGTGGCTGCCATGCTCCGCCAGGCCGTCAACGATCCGGATCCAGAAGTGAGCTTCCGCGCCGGCGCTGCTTGCAGGTCATCGACAAGGGGAAGGCGGCCTCGCTGGTGCCCGCGACCTTCCATCTCATCGCCCTGCGCAAGCCCGCCCATGCAACCGAGGTGCTCATGGCCTGGGCGCCCTTTGCGGATGAGGAAGGACTTCGCGACGAACTCCAGACAACCTTGACCGCCCTGGCCCTCACTGACGGTAAAGCTGATCCCGTACTGGTCCGCGGCCTTGAAGACAAGCTGCCTCTGCGCCGGATCATCGCTGCCGAGGCCCTCTGTCAGGCAGACGCTCGCGACCAGTTCGCGGCGATTGCCAAGCTGCTGCAGGATTCGGAGCCGGCTATCCGTTTGCGCATCGCGCTCGCTCTGGCAGGCGCGCGCAACAAAGATGCCATTCCTGCCTTGATCGGTTTCCTAGCCGAACTACCGCTGGAGCAGGCGGGACAGGCGGAGGATTATCTGCGCCTGCTGGCCGGTACTCAGGCCCCTACCGTCGCGCTGGGCAAGGAAGAAGCCGAACGGAAAAAGTGCCGCGACGCCTGGACAGCCTGGTGGCGCGAGCAGGGAGACAAGATCGATCTGGCCGCTAGCAGCGCGCGCCGGCTGCTCGGCTACACGCTCATCGTCATGCCCGAAGCCGCCATGGTTGTCGAGATCGGCAGCAACGGCAAGGAACGCTGGCAACTGACCGGACTCCGCTACCCATTCGATGCCCAGGTGCTCCCCGGTGATCGAGTGCTCATCGCCGAGTTCCACGGTGCGTGCGTCACCGAGCGCAACTTGAAGAACGAGATCCTCTGGCAGAGACAGGCCAACACGCCGATCTCCGCACAGCGCCTGGCCAACGGCAACACCTTCATCGTCTCGCGCAACCTTATGCTTGAAGTGGATCGGACCGGCAAGGAAGTGGTCACCTACAACCGGCCCGGCCACGACATCATGGCCGGCCGGCGCCTGCGCGACGGCCGCATGGTTTGCGTCCTGAACGTGGGGACGTGCGTCTGGCTGGATGCCACCGGCAAGGAAACGAAGAGCTTTGCCGCTGGTCCGATCACATACAACGGCATGGACGCGCTGCCCAACGGCCGCGTGCTCATCGCCCAGATCAACAACAACAAGGTGGTGGAATACGACGGCGACGGTAAGATTGTATGGGAAGCAACTGTGCAGCAGCCGACCTCTGCGGTCAGGCTACCGAACGGCAATACCCTGGTCGCCTGCCAGGGCCCCGGGCAGTTGGTCGAGCTGGACCGCGGGGGCAAGGTCGTCTGGGAACACAAGACCAGCAACGGACGCCCGTATCGTGCGCTGCGGCGCTGAGGAAGGCGAGCGGCCAGTGAAAGTTGTACCTTCGCTTGCCGCCTCAGGCTTGTATCCCACACAAGCCTGACGCGCAAGCGAAGGAAAACTGACTACCGCCGCTCGCCTTGACAGAAAGAGATGGGAGTCTCTCATGAACCGAAGTCGATGGGCAGGAACATTCGTCGTCTGCTTTCTGTTGAGCTCCTGGAGCGCCGCCCAGCCGCCGCCCGGTGGACAGCCGCCCGGCCTGCCGCCGCCACAGCCGCGGGTGGAGAACAGCGCATCCGATGAGGATGTGCTGAAAGCCGCCAATGTGGCCACGGACGGTCCTGGTTTGCTGGACTACTTCCGTAAGCGAACGCTCGACACCGATCCGGACAAGATCAAAGCATTGATCCGCCAACTGGGCGACGATTCTTATCAGACACGGGAAAACGCCTCAACCCGGCTCCTCGCTTTGGGGACCGTGGCTGTACCGGCGCTGCGCCAGGCGACCAAGGATCAGGATCAGGAAGTGGTCCGCCGTGCCGAGGACTGCCTGCGTCAGATCGATAGCGGCACAGCGGCGCCCGTGGCGGCGGCGGCGGTCCGGCTTGTCGGCGGCGCAAGCCTGCCGGGGCGGTTGAGGTTTTGCTGGCGTTCTTGCCCTTCGCCGACAACGATGCGGTGGCCGAGGAGGTGCGGATTGCCCTGGCCGGTGTGGCCGTCCGCGACGGCAAACCGGAGCCGGCCCTTGTTACAGCGCTGACGGATAAGTTCCCGCTCCGGCGCGCATTCGCCGCGGAAGCTCTCGCCGCCTCCGGCGCGGCCGAGCATCGGGCAGCGTTCCACAAGTTGCTTCAGGATCCTGAAGCAGAAGTTCGCCTCCGGGTAGCGATGGCCCTGGCCTATTTGAAGGACAAGGAAGCTGTTCCTGTTCTCATCGACTTGCTGGCCGACCTCTCCCCGGCGCCGCGTGCCCAGGCGGAGGATATCCTCTATTGTCTGGCGGAGAACCAGGCGCCCACGGTGACGCCGGGCAACGATCAGGCCGGCCGGCGTAAATATCGCGATGCCTGGGCGGCCTGGTGGAAGGACAACGAAGCGAAAGCCGATCTCGACAAGCTGCAAAAACGCCCTCGGTTCCTTGGTCACACCCTGGTCGTGCTGCTTGACATGGGCCGTTTGGCTGATCTCGACACGAACAACAGGGTGGTCTGGCAAATCGACGGTTTGCAGTTCCCGCTTGACGTTCAGGTCTTGCCGGACCAGCATGTCCTGGTGGTCGAACATGGCGCGCCTGGCGTCGTGCTCGGCCGCGTCACGGAGCGCGACCGCAAGGGCGTGGCTGTTTGGGAAAAAACTGATGTTCCGGAGCCTCTGCAAGCGCAGCGCCTGTCCAACGGCAACACCTTCATCGGCACGAAAACCAGGTTGATCGAATTGGACAAGACCGGCAAGGAGGTCTGGACACGCAATCCGCCGGATGGCGAACAATTCATGCGCGCCCAGAAACTGGCCAACGGCGACATCGCCTGTATTACGTCCACGCAGGAGAACGGCGTCGCGGCACCGACACAGAAGTTCCTGCGGCTCGACGCTTCCGGCAAGGAGGTGCATGGCTTCCGGGTCGATGTTCGGACCTATGGCGGCAAGATCGACGTGTTGCCCAACGGCCACGTCCTTGTCCCGGAGATGTATAACAACAAGGTGGTTGAATACGACACCAAGGGCCGTTCCGTGGCCGAGCTGGCGGTCGAGCAGCCCATCGTGGCAACGCGCCTGCCCAACGGCAACACGCTAGTGACCTCCATGAATCAGATGCGCGCCATCGAGTTCGATGCCGCGGGCAAGCAAGTCTGGGAATACCGCTCCGACACGCGGGTGTCGCGGGCGTATCGGCATTGAAAAGAAGGAGGGTCGTGATGATTTTACAAGCACCCGATGCTCTTCACGAGCTTTACGAGATGGATGAAACGGCTTGGCTAGAAGCCATGTCCGAACTGATCCAGGAGGGCCGCTGCGAAGAATTGGACTACCAGAGCCTAAAGGAGTACTTGACCGATATGGCACGCCGTGACCGTCGTGAACTGGAAAGCCGGCTGGCCACCCTTCTCGTCCATCTGCTGAAATGGACGCACCAGCCCGAGCGGCGTTCGGGGAGCTGGCGTGGCACGATTATTGAACAGCGCCACGAACTAGAGCGGTTGGCACGGCGTGGCGTGTTGCGTAACCATGCGGAGGCGGTGTTGGCGGATGCATACGCCGAGGCCGTGGAGCGAGCTGCCGCCGAGACCGACCTCTCTCGTGAAACCTTCCCGCCGGAGTGTCCGTACTCGCTGGATCAACTCCTTGCGTCCGATGTGCTGGTGGAATAGGAGACGGGATGGAAGATCAAAGAGCACAGTGGGCTCGGCTTCCATCCTCCATTCTCGATCCTCCATCTTCGATCTTCTTCACCACTCACCACTCACCACTCACCAAGAAATTTATCAATACCGCCGCCACATCCACGCCCGTCACCGGGGCCAGCGCCCGCCAGCCGGGTACGGCGTTGACCTCGAGAACGTACAACTCACCATCCGATCCCGGCAGCAAGTCCACGCCCGCCACGGGCGCGCCGACGGCCACGGCGGCTTTCAAGGCCAGTCGTTCTTGTTCCAAGGTAAGCTTGACTGATTCGGCCTTGCCGCCCTGGGCCACGTTGGTTCGCCAGCCGCCGTTGGCGCGTCGCCGCATCGCCGCCAGCACCCGCCCGCCGACGACGAAAACGCGCAGGTCGCAGCCGGCATGTGGAATGAATTGTTGCAGATAGTGTACACTCTGCAATCGTTCCAAAGTACGAAACGTTCGCCAGGCCAGTTCCGGATCGCTGACCCGCACCATGCCACGGCCCTCGGAGCCGAAGAGCGGCTTGACGATCACGTCGCCGCCCAGGGCCGTGAACGCTTCCAGAGCCACATCGGCATGCTGGCACACCACGGTCGGCGGCACGCGCAGCCCGGCGGCTTCGAGCCGAGCGCTGGCGAGGAACTTGTCGACGCATGTTTCCACGGCAGCAGGGCGGATTCAGCACCGGCACGCCGCGAGCCTGCACGCGGTGCAATACGTCCATGCGAAATACTACTTGCTCGAGCGATCCCGGCGGCATGGTGCGCACGAGCACCCTGTCGTAGCCCGCCAGGGCATCGGCCTGCGGTGCCACGCCGGCCAGGACACGGCGGAAATCAACGGGGACGGCTTCATGGTTCAAGAGAGTCGCCGCACGTTGCAAATCGCGAACGTGCCAACCGTCGCCGCCGGCCAGGAGTGCAATCCGCATGGTTCACCCACCGCAAAACGACCGCTTCAGCACCTCCGGCTCTATCTTGCCAAAAGTGAGCGTCTTGCCGCTGTTGAGGTTGTGGAACACCACGTTCGCCGGGCTGAAAAGCAGCGGATCGATCTTGTAGAAGTCATTTCCGTACCGGGCGAAAATCTCCGCGAACGGGGCGCCGAAATCCGGCGAAGAACAGGAGGGTATTTTCGGCCCGACCTCCGCCAGTTGCTCGTCCTTCGCCCGGACCCACAGGGTGACTCGGCCGCCGTAGAGGATGGCATCGTTGGTTCGGCCGATGGCGTGCAGCTCGTCGTTAGCCACCGGCGGCAGCGGGGCGGTGCCGAAGCCGGAGATTACCTGTTTCAGGTCGAACTTCAGTTCGTGCATCTTGTGCAAAGCCGCCTCCAGCGAGCGGGCCACGACTTGCAGGTTACCTGCCAGGCTCGTCGCCGGCGCGACGAGCAAGGTCAGCTTATTGGCCGGCAAGTTGAGCTGCTTGCTCAGGTAATCGACGACAGCATCGCCGGGGAGTTCCCGGCTTTCCAGCACGCCGACGGCCAGCGGCGCTTGCTCACGGCCGGGGATGCCGCTGAACAGCTCCTCCTTGCCATAAGCCGCCCGTATGGGACCGGACGCCATGGCAAAGAACTTGCCGACCGAGATTTGCCAGCCGGCGTACTGCGAAGCCATGCAGGCCAGTACGGGATGGTCGGTCATCACGGTCACGTGCGGACACGGCAAGCCGCCGGCCTCGCCGTGTACCAGCGACACTTCCGCCTGTCCGGCGAGACAGATGCGGGCCAGTCCCAGCCCGGCTTGCAGGCCGCCTTCGGTTTGCACGCCGCAGTCGATGATGCGCCGCCCCGGCAGTCTGCTGCACGGTGATCCGCAGAGCCGCCGCGGTCGATGCCATGTAGTCCGCCAGCCGGTTGGCACGTTCGTTGAGCGTAAGAGGTGCTGCCACTTGTTGTCTCTCCTTTTGAATACAAGGGTTGGAGGAGCAAGGTTTTTGCAAGTTTACCATATAGAAAAGCGCGGTACCACATATTGTTGCTTTATCGGGAGAAACAACATCTGCTACAATGGATAAGTCCGCAAGCTGGCCGGGCGATCAGGCTGGCAGGGCAAACCCCACTGGGTTCACTCATCACAGCGTAGAGGAGAAACGCATGGCGACAATTCCCGTCACAAAGTCACCTCCATCACAACCGACGGAAACCATCACCGAGAAATTCCGGCGGCTGGCGGCCACCTGGCACAAGGCGGTTGCCCATCATTCCTCCAGCAGCAAGCGGAACAACCACCCTGCCTACCAGGAGATCATCGCGATGGGTTCCGAGGTCGTGCCGTTGTTACTACGCGACCTGGAACAGAACGGAAATCACTGGTTTTGGGCTTTGAAGGTGATAACTGGGGCTGACCCGGTTCCTTCGGAGGATCGGGGGAAGGTCGACAAGGTCACTGAGGCGTGGCTACGGTGGGGTAGAGAGAACGGCTACCAATGGTAAACGACCTTGAAAAGATCTTTCCCGGCCTCCGAGGCACCGCTTACCGCATAACCAGTCCCAGGGACAAAAGATACAACTGCATTGCCTGGGCTGCAGGAGATACGCGGACGTGCTGGTGGCCGAGCGATGATGACAGAGACACCTGGCCCGCAGGCGTGTCGAAAGAAGAGACCGTGGCCTCTTTTCAGGAAGCCTTCGCGACGCTTGGTTATACCGTCTGCGCCAGAAGGAAGTCGAGCCTGACTTCGAGAAGATCGCGCTGTTTGCTGATGAAGATGATTATCCGACACATGCAGCCCGACAATTGCCCGATGGCCGTTGGACCAGCAAGCTGGGGGAACTTGAGGATATTGAACATGAGTTGCACGACTTGACAGGAACGGAGTACGGCACGGTCGCGCTGCTGATGAAACGGCCTCTTCGGATACCAGCATGAAATACTTCACTCCCGACTTGATCGAACGATTTGGCTCTCTCGATGATGACGGCCAGAAATATTCGCGTTGACCGGCTTGGAAAAAGAGCTATACACGCTTCCCTCCATGATTTGACATCCTTCGTCATCTTCCCAGGCTCGTTTCCATTGGTTCAATTACCCGAACATCCTATTCCAAGGAGGGACTCGCTCATGCTGACTCATTGCCGTTCCAAGGTGCCGTCGTGGGCCATGCTGCTGTTGGCGGGGCTGCTCAGTTCTCCGGTGGCGAAGGCGGCTGGAGAGCCGCCTCAGCTGGATGGTTCGACGAACAATGAAGCCGTGGCGGTCACCCCCAAGAGTGCCTACGGAGCCAACCTGGTCGCCAAAGTTTACAGTGTATTCGATCTCATCGTTCCCCGGGGTGACTTTCCAATGTCGGAAAGCGCCAGTTCATCCAAGAGTGGCGGCACCGCCCTGACCAAACAGACACCACTGAACACCACCGAAGCTCAGCTCATCAAACTGATCACCAGCACCATCGCACCACAGAGTTGGACCAATGCGGGCGGCCCAGCCAAGATCGAATACGTTCCGTTAGGCAATACCCTGCTCATCCACCAAACGCCGGAGGCTCATGCGAAGATAGCTGACTTATTGGCCTTCTTGCGCAGGGAGCGAGGACAGACGGTAAGCGTCGAGGTGAGATTCATTAGTGTACCTGAGTGCTTTTTCGAAAGGATTGGTCTGGACTTCTCCGCAGCTATCAAAAATAAAGGAAAAAGTCCGCAGGCGATATTGAGCGACATCCAGGTCTACCTCTTGTTGGCGGCTGTTCAGGGAGATCGTCGAACCAAGATCACGCAAACGCCCCATCTGACCCTCTTCAACGGCGAGACCGCGACGGTCGCCATGCAAGATCATCAGTTGTTCGTTACCAATTTCGAAATGGGTCAAGAGAATGGCCGGCCGGTGTTCAAGCCCCAGAATCAGGACCTTCCTACCGGCATGACATTGACCGTTCAGGGAGTCATATCCTCGGATCGTCGCTCGGTGTCTCTAGCGATCCAGCATATACTGACGAGCATGACCTCGGCGAAGGTTCCGGTGTTCCCGATTACTGCGGCAATCGCGCCGTCGTCTGATGGTTTCGACGATGGTAAACCGATCACGTTCACCAACTACATCCAGCAGCCGGCCTTCAACACGATCAACGTACAGGCCTCGGCAACCCTGCCCGACGGCGGCACGCTGCTGATCGCCGGCCCGAGACGGCTATCGGAAAACCGCATCGAATCCGGGCCGGCCATGCTGAGCAAGATTCCATACGTCGGCGGCCTGTTCACTCATGTTGAATATGACTGGGAAGTCTTGTTAGTGATGGCGACGGCAAGGATCGTCAACGACAGTGAGCAGGAACCCGCAAAGACGGCTCCTCCGGTCGCTCGGGCTTCCGGATCGCGGTGAAATTGGTGTCGATTTCGAGCATCTATCCAGGGAGGGATTCGCTTATGTCCGCTTACTTTCTGTCCAGTCTATCCTCGGCCTTGCTCATGCTCGCCGGGTTGTCGAGTTCGCCGGTGGCCAGGGCACCGGAGCCGGCGGCGGATGCCCAGGAGAAAGACCAGCAAGCCCAGGGGCAGGCTGCTCAGCAGTCTGATAAGGAAAAGCAGATCATGCTGAAGGTCACGGTGGCGGAAGTCAACCGGACCGCTGCCCGCTGGCTCTGCCGACCTCAAGAGTCGACAAACCAGGTCCACCCGCAAGACGCTGGACCGTCCCTGCTTGGGACTCCGGGCGTTCAATCCCAACAATCTACCAACCTGTTCTGGGGGATCGATGACGGACGCTTCCCTCTGGCAATCCATATCCTGCGCACGACTGAACCTCGCCCACGTGCTGGCCGAGCCAAAGCTCGGTGTCTTCGACGGCCAAGCTGCCTGTTTCCGGATGGGTGGCGAAGTCCCCGTGCCGGTTCCGGCTGGGCTTGGTCGGACCGACTATCAATCCGAGCCGTTCGGGCTGGAACTGAAATGCGTCGCCAGCATTATCGAGAAAGACCGCATTCGCCTGGAGTTCGAAAGCGAGAACAGCGTCCTCTTCCTTGCTTCCGGGACAAATATTCATGGCACCATCGTGCCCGGCCGCGAGGAGCAAAGAATCCACACCACGGTCGAGATGCGTGCCGGCCAGACATTTGTCATGTCACATGCTCTTCCGTGTGAGCCGGCATACGATAGCACAGCGAGCATGTTATTCCGCCCATCGAACTTCGGTGAGTCGAACCTGGTCGTGCTGGTGACGCCGGAATTTATGTGCCCGATGGACTCTGCAGAGACAGCCCCAGCGGCCAAGAGTAAGAAGGTCGCTGAGTTGATGGCCAAATTCCATGCAGCGTACAAGGAAGGCAAGTACGTTGAGGCCGAGGCGTGCGCTGCGCAGGTTCTCAAGCTTGATCAGGACAACGTAGCTGCCGCTGCCGCTATTAAGATGGCCAGGGTGAGTAGCTGCCGACAGATGCCTTCAATTAGCTGCTCAAGTGCCACCCCCACCCCCACCTACATGAAGTTATCCCTTGAAGACCTGTTGAGCATGCCGACGACCGTGAAGTTCGCGAACGCGACCCTGGAACAGTTGGTGGACGATCTGCGTGCCCAGTACGGCATCAACATCGAGTTCGACAAGCAGGCAATCGAAAAGTGTGGCATCCACCTGACCCGGCCGTTCCTGTCGTGCAACTTGGAGCAAGTGTCGCTCAAGTCGGTACTGAACTTCCTGTTGCGGCAGTCCGGGCTTACCTATGTTATCAAGGATGAGGTCGTGATCGTCACCACGGAAAACGCCGCCAAAGGCAAACAGATCACGAAGTGCTACAGTGTGACCGATCTCATCACTCCCATCGTGGATCGGACTAAAGACCCACGGGAAAAAAAGGAAGAGACGCCGGAAAAGAGTCTTATGAAACTAATCGTGAACACGGTTGCACCAGCGAGCTGGTCTGATATGGGCGGCTGCGCAACGATGGAGTATTATCCGCTGGGCAACACGCTGGTCATTAACCAAACGCCGGAGGTCCATGAGCAGATCAGTGATCTGCTCGCTTTCCTGCAGGCCCATGTGACCTATGTCTGCAAGGACTATGTCCCGCTCGGTTGCTTACCGTTCGACACTCCGGAAACCGACCAGGCTAGCGGCCACAGAGAAGGCGCGGAATCGGGTCAAGGGAAACTGGCAGCCGATCCGAAAAATGCTTTTGTCCCGTTCGGTGAAGTGGTCGTCAACCTCAATGAGGCCCGGCTAACCCGTTATCTGCGGGTAAAGCTCATCCTCGTGGTTGACATTCAACAAGAGAAGCCGATCACCGAACTGGTCCAGAAAAACAAGCCCATCCTGAAGAACTGGCTTCTCACGTATCTATCAGATCAATCTCTGAAAGAAGTCAGAGGCGACTCCGGGAATCAATCGTCTCCGAACGCGAGATTCAAGATCAATTCAACAGCATGCTCTTCCCGGACGGCACCAAACGAATCCGCGACGTGCTCTTCGAAGAGTTCGTGGTGCAGTAAGCAGTGGGCCCGCCTTCGCAAAGCAATTTCTGGAACGGCTGATCAATCCCCGGAGGGATTCGCTTATGTCCGATTACTTTCTGTCCAGTCTATCCTCGGCCTTGCTCATTCTGGCCGGCCTTCAGAGTTCGCCTGTGGCCAAGCTACCTGGGCAGCCTGCCTATGATGCACGCAATCAGCAAGACATGCCATCATCCACTACTGTGGATGACACGAAGCGCGCGCCGCGGTATCTGTCACTGCGCGAGGCCATAGACATGGCCCTGGAGAGCAGCACAGTCGGCAGTCAGGCAAAGGATGGCTCTCCCAGGGTCACCGAACACTCTTTTGGCGTAATCCTGGGGCAGCCGCGGTTGCTCACTTTCAAGGAAGGGCCTTTCCGTATTCAAATCGCCGACGAGACTGTCCTGGGCTACAGCATTCTCAAGAACGATCCCCGCGAGTTGTCGCTGGAAGGGCGTCGCGAAGGCAGCACTGTTTTGAAACTGTGGGTCGGCGACCGCCACGACACGGCCAAGCAGACCGTTCTCAGTTACAGGGTCAACGTGTTCCCACAGGATGTCAGCGGTCCTCATCGGAAATCGACGCTTAAGGATCTGGAGAACCAGATCAATCAGATCTTCCCTGACTCTCTGGTCTGTCTTGAACTCGTAGGCGACAAGCTGATCGTCAGCGGCCAGGTCAAGGATCCCGTCGAGGCAACCAAGATTCTGCAGGTCATCCGGGCCAGCGCTGTGGATCTTATCCCAGTCCGTCCGAATTCTACGACCGGGATGAATCCTGATCATCCGATCAATGCGAATGACTACATCGTATCCGGTGCTGGCAACCTCATCAATCTGTTGCGCATTCCCGGCGAAAAGTAAATCCTGTTGAAAGTCACCGTGGCGGAGGTCAACAAAACCGCCCTCCGCTGCCTTGGTGTGGGCAAACAGCTTTTTGTGGTTGATGACGGACAGATTGCTCGAGCAATCGAGGTTCTGAGAAAGGTAAACCTAGCCCGTACCTTGGCCGAACCGAACCTGGTGGTTTGCAATGAGGATGGAGGATGGAGGATGGAATCAATTCCTCATCCTTCCCGATCCCTCCTCCCGCCATCCTCGATCCTCCATCCTCTCCGGCACTTGTGGGACTGGATCAAGTCTCTTGCCATGCGAATGCGCGATTTGTGCAAGTGCTTACCAATATGCAACTTACATCGATTCCGTGAAATCACCGAAAATCACCGTTGCCGACATTTCCCACCCTGGCAACGGCGAATTGTCACAAGTGACCATATACAAATAAGTTATGTAATATGAGATGCAGCTCAAAACATTGATTTGCGGCAACAAGTGGCAAGAAAACTGCGTGAAATCCCTGTAAATCTTCAGCGTTTTGCAGTGCCTCCAGCCTTTTCAGGGTTTTCGAGGCGAAAAAAGGCAAGTTTCACAGACCGGTTTGTGACTTCCCTGGTTTTTATCGGGTCAAACCGTTGCCACGGACACCTCGAAAACCGCTGCCTTCACACATCCGTCTTCAGCAAACACTTTCCAGATGGAAGGAGCGCAGCAGGGCGACGATCTCTTCCTCATCGGTCTCCAGAAGCGTGCGGTGCAGGATGCGGAACTCGACGATGTGGTTGCATGGCTGTTCCCAAAAACGTATTCTATCGGGCGACAGTCAGTCATTAGTCGATTAGAATTGGCGAGCCGCCGGGTTTATCCCGGCGGGCTACACGGCGGGGATAAACCCCGCCGCTCGCCAGACTGTGTTGGAGGGAAACTGATCATGCCGCCGATTCTTGTCGTCGGAACTCGCAATGCCAAGAAGCGCGAAGAGATCGTCGAGATTCTCGCCGGTCTCGGTCTGGAGATTCATGATTTGACCCGCTATCCGGATGCGCCGGACGTGGAAGAGGACGGTGCGACGTTTGAGGCGAATGCTCGCAAGAAGGCGAGCGAGTTGGCGAAGGCGCTGGGGCAGTGGGTGCTGGCCGAGGACAGCGGTTTGGTGGTACCCGCGCTCAACGGTAGGCCGGGGGTTTACTCGGCTCGCTACGCCGGCAAACAGGGGGACGATGCGGCGAACAATGCTCGGTTGCTGGCGGAGTTGGCGCCGCTGCAGGATGATAGGCGGGTGGCTTACTATGTGTGTACGGCTGCGCTGGCCGATCCGCGGGGGGAGGTGAAGGCGGTGACCGAGGGGCGGTGTCATGGGGTGATTGTTCGGGAATATCACGGCAGCGGCGGGTTCGGGTACGATCCGCTGTTTTTGATTCCGGAGTATCACCGCACCTTCGGCGAGTTGAGTTCGCGAGTCAAACATGCGCTGAGTCATCGGGCGCGGGCGCTGGAGCGGTTGAGGGCGAGTTTGCGGGAGGCGCTGATTAAGGATGAAGGATGAAGGATGAAGGATGAATCGTTTTATTCATCTATTATTCGTCATCGTTCCGATAAAGGATGAATCCTGTCCGAGCCCGCAGCGTAAGCAAGGGTGGTGACTAACCTTGCTTACGCTGCGGGCTCGGACTCATCCTTCATCCTTCATCCTTCATCCTTTGGGGTCATGCCATGCCCTTCGATGCTCCCGGTGAGCATTCCACGCTTGCCAGTGATGTTTCCGCTTTTCAGAACTACTTGCGCGCCGAGCGCGGCATGGCGGTAAATACGGTTCTGGCCTACGGCAGGGACCTGGATCGATTCGCGGCCTGGGTAGCGGAGAGCGGGTTGGGCAATTATCTCAAGCCGAGTGTGCGCGAGCTGGGGAATTATCTCAGTCATTTGCGGGATGACGGACTGGCGCCGCCCAGCGTGGCCCGGAACCTCGTCGCCTTGAAGATGTTCTTCCGCTTTCTGCGGCTTGAGGAACGCACCACCGAATCGACGATCGACCTGCTCAGCTCGCCGACGCTGTGGGACCGGATTCCGCAGGTGCTCAGCCCGCAAAGTGTCGAGAAACTGCTGGCGGCGCCACTGATGACCGACCGCTTTTTCCTGCGCGACCGTGCCTTGCTGGAGACGCTGTACGCCACCGGCAGCCGGGCGTCGGAGGTGGTCGGGCTGAAGTTACAGGATTTGTACATCGACTCGAGTTTCTGCAAATGTTTGGGTAAAGGGAACAAGCAACGGGTGATACCGCTGGGCCGCAAGGCGGTGGAAGCGTTGCGTGCCTATCTGGAAGAGCAACGGCCCAAGCTGACCAGGACGGCGGCGGATGCACCGTGGGTGTTCGTCAGCCGCGGCGGCAAGGCTGCTGACGCGGGAAATGCTCTGGATTCTCGTCAAGAAGTACGTACAGCGCGCCGGCCTCAATGCCAAGGTCAGCCCGCACACGCTACGGCACAGTTTCGCCACGCACATGCTCGCCGGCAACGCCGATCTGCGCACGGTGCAGGAACTGCTCGGGCATGCCAACATTCGGACGACGCAGCGGTACACGCATGTTGATCGGGAGAGGCTGAAGGCGGTGCATAGCAAGTATCATCCGCGCGGGTGAGAGGTTCGCCCGGAATTTTCAACACAAAGACACAAAGGACACAAAGAAGAAAGTCAGAGGATGGAGGATGGAGGATGGAAAGACAGGTCGATTCTCAATCCTCTTCTATCCTCCATCCTCGATTTGGCGCATCTTCTTTGTGATCTTTGTGTCTTTGTGTTGAGAAATTGAGGTTTATCAAGTACGAAGCTTGGCAACCTTCCCCGCGTTCACCGTTCCCCCATCATCTCAACCGGCAGCAAGCCTTTGCCCGGCACATCTCGTCCTGGAAACTTCCACAACCAATCCGCCTTGTCCGGCTCACGCCGGTCCCAGTTGGCCCACGAACGTTCTCTCCTGAGTTGGCTGGCATATTCCACAATCCAGGTCGGCGCCGGTGCATCCTTGTCATGGGACCGGACCGTCAACCCCTTGTCGAGCAACTGCTGCCCGGCCAGTTTCCCGGCATTGGCCACAGACACGTCGCTGGTGAGGTTCGTTGTGCTGCCGGCTTTCAATTCCTTGAGACAACGGTGGGCGAAATTGGCGGCAGCTGTATCGGCCTCGCCGTAAAAGAAGACCATCGGCACGTTGTGGTCGCGGCCTGCTTCGGCTAACCAGTTCACCACCGGCGTCTGCTTGCTGCCCAGGTTGGGATCGGTGCCGAGTCCGGGCGTGATGCTGAGCCAGACGGCGCCCATGACATCCTTGCCTTGTGGGGCTGGGTCCACCCAGCGCGCGTCAAGGATGCGGTGGCGGTGCCATTCCGATGCCAGCCACAAGGCGGCCAGCGCTGCTCCATCCTCCGCGCCGATAATGAGCAGATTGGCCGAATTGCACTCGCCGGCGTCGTTCATGCGGTCCAGAAAGAGCCGGGCAGCGGCGATGTCGTTGGCGAGCAGCGGATAGTAGGCCGGCGTGAAATCCCTGAAGCTGATAATGTTGTCGGAGCGGAGCGTTCGCAGTCTGTCGATGTGCCGGTTGCTGCCAGAAGCCGGGCTGGACGATGATGCTGTTGCCGTGGCCGCGGAAGTCGAAACGCAGGACGGCGAAGCCGTTGCGCTGTAACTCGGTTGCCAGCATATCCCAGCCTTCTTGCTGGCTGTTGCCGCCGATCTTGTGCAGAAGCAAGGCGCAGGGAGCATTCTTGCCCTGAGAACTGGAATAGAAGGTGCCGTGCAGCTGGATATGGTCGGTGGTGTCAAAGCGGACGGGGCGGGGAGCGCTCGCTGTGACAGTAGGCGGAGCATCTCCCGGCGCGGCGATGGCGGGCCAGGCCATGGCGAGTCCGAGCAGCAAGCACGGGGCCAACCTTGACCGCATGACAAAAACTCCGAGTGGAACGAGCACGGCTTCTGAACGCGCCTTGTTCAGCCGGGGAAGCAACGGATTATCTGAAAAAAGAACCGAGTATAAGAATGAACGGCCATGGATCAATCTCTTCGACGGACAACTCGACCCACTGGTGCTGGTCGAGGGTCGCGTTGGGACCGCGAAGTTTCACAACTTCCCGCAGTTGGGCTGTGGTAAAAGTTCGCAGGCTGTCGCTGTGAAATTGTGTGCGATCCTTCGTTCGAGTATCTTTCGTGGTGTTGGTGATAGTCACATCGAGCTGAACTTTCCCGGCCTTCACGCAGCGGACTTTGGCTCTGACAGTGAGGCCGACGGGAATGTGCAGCAGCTCTAGAGGGTCGGCAGAAACCTGGGAGGCATCACCAGAGAGAAGACTGTAGTCGCGATCTTCCATCACTGTGATCTTTGTGCTTACGAGGCACTTTTGCGTGCCAAACGCAACACTACCGAGGGGATCACCCTCAAAGGCACGAATAATGATGCAGAACTGCTTTGGGACCGGCGGCGCGTCGCCAGCAAGCAGGGTTTGGCTGCCGCTTGCTATCAATATGACAGCTGCCAGAAGAAGCGAAGTTCTCATTAGGTTCCTCCTTACAGAAACCAGGGAAAAAGGACGTGGTACTCTATGGCTCAGGGTCATTGAGCGCTCGGCGGCGTGCTTGTAAGCGATTGCAGGATAGTGGTCAAGGCAGGCGGGTGGATGAGAAAAAGCGACCTCGGTGTCACCAGCAAGCGGGGGTTGCCTGCCGGCAGCACCGGGGTCGGACACGGGGTTTCCCAGACCCCGCGGACTGGCTGCCGCGCCCGATTTCTCCGAGTGACCTCTCTTGTCCTGTTAAACAGAACGAATCACTTTTCGGGATCGCGGGCAACCAGAAGAAAAGCCGGTCAGAGACCAGCTCTTTGGGGAGCCTCCTTGAGCAGAAGGTGGGCCGAGCCGTGTACTGCACCCCCCGGGTCGGTCCAGTTACTCCCACTGACACCGAGAATCAATCCATTGTCACCACCTTTCGCAGTGTCACAGGATTACCGGCACCACGCGCCGCCTGATCCCATTCCGGGTGACGCGGGCCGTTGTTCCCAGCTTATGAAGCCGGCATGGTGTACTGCCAGTGAACAGAGTGTTAGTAAGAGCGATTTCTCATGCTCGAAAAGCGCGAAACTGCAAGCGGGAGCAGCGGGCATGAGTGGGCTTGACCGCTTTCAGCTGGTCGGCATAATCGCGAAGCCCCGTACAGGTTTGCAGGACGGATGTTTCATAATGCCGTTTCCGTGAAAGTGCCGATCTTAGGAATGTGTGGTGAGCAAAAAATGTAGATGAGAGGAGATTTACCATGAGAATCAGAACCATTTTTGCCCTGGTTGCCCTGACGGTGTTGGGGCTTGCAGCAACGCCAGCACAAGCAGGCTGGGGCGTTCGCATTGGCATCGGCCTGCCCTTGTATTACCCCTACTACCGTCATTATCAACCAGTCATCGTCGAGCCGGCGCCGATCATCGTGGAGTCGCCAACGGTGATTCGGGAAGTACCGCCGGTTTACAAGAACTGTGTCGCCGGAAGTGATGCCCGCTCCCGATTCTCCGCCGGTGCAGGTCGGTCCGTACCTGGCGGCTCTCTCGGACCCCAGCGAACAGGTTCGGCTGGATGCTGTGACGCATCTGGGCCGTTCCAAGGCTTCGAACGCCGTCGATCCGCTGGCGGCCACTCTGGCCGGCGACGCCAGCCCCACCGTTCGTGAGGCAGCTGCCCGGGCATTAGGCCTGATCGGTTCGTCGCGAGCCTTGCCGGCCTTGAAGAAGGCCGCCCTCAGCGACAGCGACCGCGACGTGCGCCACAGCGCTCAGTTTGCGATTGAGATTGTGCAATCGAAGTGATGCTTCGATTTGAGCCTCAATTTCTCAACACAAAGACACAGAGAACACAAAGAAGAAAGTCAGAGGATGGAGGATGGAGGATGGAGGATGGAAAGACAGGTCGATTCTCAATCCTCTATCCTCCATCCTCGATTTGGCCTTCTTCTTTGTGATCTTTGTGCCTTTGTGTTGAGAAATGCGGATCCAAGATCACTTGTCTTTCTTCTCGGTGCCCTCCGTCCACCCCAGCACTGCGATGAGCGGGTCGGCTGGTTTGAAGCCGGGTTCAACTTCCAGCTTGTTTGTTTCCGGATACAGCTTGACCGTGCCCGGTTTCTGGCCGTCCAGAAACTCATTGGCCGGCAGCAGATCGTCGTACACCTTGGTGCCGTAGTGCATGGGCAGAATGTACTGCCGGGGCTTGAGCTGGGCCACGACCTTTTTCGCCTCGCTGCCGTTGAGGGTGTAGACGCCTCCCACCGGAATCATCAGCACGTCCACTGGACCGATGTTCTTGACTTGCAGCTCGCTGAGCTGATGGCCCAGGTCGCCGAGATGGACGATGTTCAGCCCATCCACCTGGATAATGAACACCGTGTTCTTGCCGCGTTCCAGGCCGCCCATGTTGTCGTGATAAACGCTGACCGTGCGAATGTGGACGTCCTTGAAGTCCTCGTCGAAGCGGTTCCAGTCGCCGCGGTTTCTGCTGTCCTTGACCAGACCCCACATGACTTTCGGTTCCGGACCCTTTTCTCGCCTTTGGATAACGCCGAGCTGCGTGTGATCGTTGTGCAGATGGCTGACGAGCACAAGATCGGCGGTCGCCGTTTGCCTGCCATAGGCTTCGATGGCGTGCGGATCGGTGACGATGCGGGTTCCCTTGCTGGTTTCGATGTCGAAGAAAGATTGGCCGTGCCAACGGATGATGACTTTCTTCGCATCCGCGGCGTCGGCGCCGGCGATGATGAGAAGAACGGCGGCCAGGACAGTCAGATGACGAATCATGGTTGTGGCTCTCGCGGTATTATGGATCTCTCCCTGGATGATACTGGAGAGAGGTATGGCCTGGCAAGTAAGGTGAGCAGCAGCAGTAAATTCACCCTCGCTTGCGCGTCGGGCTAACGGCAGAACGTTAGCCCGAAGCGCAAGCGAGGGTGGGCTTTCACGTGTCCTTCGCCTAAAGAGCTGATTAGCCTGATAACTTGCACATCCGGCATCTCTCGACAGTCCGTCACCCTATCCTGCGATTCTTTCGGACTTCCGCTTATGTCCGCGTAGCTTTTCCACCTCTAGCGGAAGCGCCTGCCACGAGCAGAACGTGGCTTGAAGCAAATACGAGTTTTTCTCCGGGTTCCCCGGCGGTGCGGTGGAATAGGTCATTCGACCCGTTTCCTTGTCCCCGTCGGCGCATTTTCTCATGGCCCGGCGTGGTGCTGTGGGGAATGATAAATTGTGACCAGCGCTGAAACGCATGCGCGCCGAGAGGCGGCATGCAACCGGAAACGTGTTACGAGGAGAACGCGCATGAAGAGGATTCTGCCGGCCAGCCTGCTGGCGCTGTCCCTGGTCACTGGTTTGCAGCAATGCTGCCAGGGTTGTTTCTGCATCTCTTGCTGCTTCTTTTGCGGCTTTTCAAATACGTCTTCTCAACAGCAATGTTGCCCGCAAATGGGCAACACCGGACAGGGCGGTTCCTCGTGCGGCTACGGGTCCGGAGGCTGCGGCATGTCTGGCGGCGGACAGATGCCCTGCGGTTACGGGCAGGCGGGCAGCGGTTACGCGCCGGCTCCCGGCGGCGGACAGATGCCCTGCGGTTACGGACAGGCGGGCAGCGGTTACGCGCCGGCTCCCGGCGGCGGCTATGGCTATTACGGACAACCACCCATGGGCGGGTACCAGTGCCGGGCATGATGGCCAGCGCCGGTCCGGGCGGCCCGCAGGACGGTGGCTACAGTCGTTGTCCAACGTGTGGCGCCGTGCATGGCACGGGCGGTCCTTTCCCCTACCCTGGCTACACCAGCCCGACGCCCGCAGGTTACCAGGCAGGCTACCCCCAGCAACCGGGTTATCCGCAACAGAGCGGCTACGGAGCATCGTCCGCGTATCCGCAACCGCAGACGCCGGCGCCGGAGCCGACCGGTGGCACGGTGCCGCCGGTACCCTCCACCAAGCCCACGGAAGCGCCGTCCAAGGAGCCTGTGCCCGGACCTGGACCGATTGAACAGATCAAACCGACATCCTTCCAGACCGTGAGTTATCCATCACAGACGCCGGCGCCGGCCCCGCTGCCGTCGACCGTGAGCTATCCACCACAGATGCAGATGCAGATGCAGATGCCGATGCCGGCCGCGCCAGCGGGGAAGGCGCCGAGTTACTGGTATCCGGATTGATGAGGAATCGAGAAAAAAAGAGCGCGGGGGCTTGCAATCACAATCGGCCCTTGTATAATAATAATTGATCGGAAGCATTTCGACTCCGGTGTTGATGGGCGACAACACCGGATGCAAAGGCTTCCGATCTTTTTTTGTTTATAGACAATGAAGAGGTCTGAGCCTGAAGCGTAAGCGAAGAACTACAATTGATCTTCGCTAACGCTTCAGGCTCGGAGAATTGCCGAACCTTGTGCTGCAAAGTGCCGAAGACAGGACTTGAACCTGCACGCCCTGAACGGGCACCAGGTCCTGAACCTGGCGCGTCTGCCAATTCCGCCACTTCGGCAACGGCTCTATGCTCAAGTATCTTATTCGCCTCGCGTCTTTTCCGTCAAGGGGACCATTTGTGACCTGCATCAGGGTCCCTGATCGTCATATCCGGCACTTTCGGACCATCGGCAAAATGTTAGAATCGTTAAGCTGGAGAAAACACGATTGAATTTCTACCGTTTCACGGTATGCTACGGCATCGGAGAGTTTTGATTGTCACAACAAGGTATGAGACTTGCTTAAAGACGGCCAACCCGCGCCGGCCGCCCACGGGTCACGGGATGTGCCGGCTGGAGAGGTAGTGATGCCTGGCCGTTCACTTCGTACATTCACCGTGCTGCCGCATCTGCCCGAGCGCTTGCAGCCTTTGCACAAGCTGGCTTACAACATGTGGTGGTGCTGGAACCACGAGGCCGTGGCCCTGTTCCGCCGTATCGATGCCGATCTCTTCCACATCGGTCGAGACCAGCCCGGTCAAGCTGCTGGGGGCCATCGACCAGACCCGGCTGGAACAGCTGCTGCACGACGACGGCTTCCTGGCCCACATGGACCGCGTCGAGGAAGCGTTCGATAATTACATGAGCGCTGCCACCTGGTTCCAGGAAACCTATGGCGCACAGCCTCGGCGATCCGACCAGGCCATGCCGCATCGCTTACTTCTCCGCCGAGTTCGGCCTTCACGAGAGCGTACCGACCTACTCCGGCGGCCTGGGCGTCCTGGCCGGCGATCATCTCAAGGCCGCCAGCGACCTGGGCATCCCGCTCATCGGCATCGGCCTGATGTATCGCGAAGGCTACTTCCGGCAATACCTCAACGTGGACGGCTGGCAGCAGGAACGTTATCCGGAGAACGATTTCTTTAACCTGCCGCTCGTTCCCGAAACCAAGGCCGACGGTTCGCCCTGGCTGATCTAGCGTGTCCATGCCCGGCCGCGAGGTCTGGGCGCGCATCTGGCGCATCCAGGTCGGCCGGGTGCCGCTTTACTTGCTCGACACCAACATCCCGCAGAACAGCCCGGAAGACCGGCAGATCACCGGCCGGCTCTACGGCGGCGACCAGGACATGCGCATCCGTCAGGAGATGATCCTGGGCATCGGCGGCATCCGCGCTCTGCGCGCTCTGGGCAAGCACGCCCACCGTCTGCCACATGAACGAGGGCCACTCCGCCTTTCTCGGCATCGAGCGCATCCGCGTGCTTGATGGAAGAGAACCGTCTCGATTTCGCCGCTGCCCGCGAAGCTGTGACGGCGGGCAATTGCTTCACCACGCATACGCCCGTGCCGGCCGGCAACGACATCTTCGCCCCGCAGCTCATCGAGCAATACTTCTCGACGATCCTGCCGCAGCTCAAGATCGACCGCAACGACTTCCTCGGCCTGGGCCGGCAGAACCCGCGCGACCCCAACGAACCGTTCTGCATGACCGTCCTGGCCATCCGTCTGGCACACACGACCAACGGCGTCAGCAAGCTGCACGGCCAGGTGTCGCGGAAGCATGTGGCGGGCCATCTGGCCCGATCTGCCCGAAAGCGAGATCCCCATCGGCTCGATCACCAACGGCGTCCACACCCGCACCTGGGTGTCGCCGGACATGATCCAGCTCTATGAGCGCTATCTGGGCGTTCAGTGGGAACAGCAGCCGGCCGATCACAGCATCTGGAAGCGGGTCGAAAACATCCCCGATGCCGAGCTGTGGCGCACGCACGAGCGCCGCCGGGAACGGTTGGTGGCCTTTGCCCGCCGACCGGCTCAGGAACCAGCTCAAGAACCGCGGCGCTCCGCCCGCCGAGATCGCCCGCGCCGACGAGGTGCTCGATCCCGAGGCGCTGACCATCGGTTTCGCCCGCCGGTTCGCCACCTACAAGCGCGGCACGCTGATCTTCCGCAACCTCGATCGGCTGACAGCGATCATCAACAACAAGGACCGTCCGGTGCAGATCGTCTTCGCCGGCAAGGCCCATCCGCGCGACCACGGCGGCAAGGAGCTGATCGCCGAAATTCTGCACGTCGCCCGCCGGCCCGAGTTCCGCCGCCGCATCGTCTTCCTCGAAGACTACGACATGAACCTGGCCCGCTACCTGGTGCAGGGCGTCGATGTCTGGCTCAACAACCCGCGCCGGCCGCTCGAAGCCTCCGGCACCAGCGGCATGAAGGTGTGCTGCAACGGCGGGCTCAACCTCAGCATCCTCGACGGCTGGTGGGTGGAAGCCTATTCCCAGGACAACGGCTGGGCCATCGGCGCCGGCGAGGAGTACACCGATCTCGACCTACCAGGACGACGTTGAGAGCCGGGCCATTTACGACCTGCTCGAACAGGAAATCGTGCCGCTCTTCTACACTCGAACCAGCGACGGCCTGCCCCGCGGCTGGCTGAAGATGATGAAGCGGTCGATGAGCACGATCTGTCCGATCTTCAACACCAGCCGGATGGTGCAGGAATACGTGGAGAAATGCTACTGGCCGTCGGTGCAGCGGTTCGCCCTCCTGGCCGGCGACGGCATGAAGAAGGCGAACGAGCTGGCCCAATGGCGCAAGAGCCTGCTACGCGGCTGGCAGCAGGTCAAAGTCGAGGCTGTCGAGACCGGCGGCGCCGAGCCGATGCACGTCGGCACGGAGATGCAGGTCCAGGCGCGCGTCAACCTGGGTTCGTTCTCGCCGCAAGATGTGGAAGTGCAACTCTTCCACGGCCTGGTTGACTCGCTGGGCGAGATACCCAACCCGCGGACGGTGCCGATGAGCCACAACGGCACTCATGAAGGCAGCACGTGGCTGTTCCAGGGCACGATCCCCTGCCGCAGCAGCGGCCAGCACGGTTTCGCGGTGCGCGTGCTGCCGCGGCATCAGGAGTTGGCGAGCCCGTTTGAGCCGGGGTTGGTGTGCTGGGGGTAGGGATGGTCGGATTCAAGGATGATGAGCCATAAGTACACCGTTTCTCCTGTCCCAATGACGCGCCCGCCTTAGATTCCCCTTCGCGCCAACTCGTTTTTTCAAGATACTTTCCCCATGCAACCCCTTCGTCAACAACGGCTTATTGAATTCACGGACTGGGTCGCCAAGCACATCACCGGCGATGAAAAGGGTGAGGCACAAATCTTCCTCGATCGGTTGTTTATCGGCTTCGGTCACAAAGGCGTCAAGGAGGCGGGAGCCACCCTGGAGATGCGCATCAAAAAGCAGGACATGGGCGGCACCGCCTTCGCCGATCTGGTCTGGAAGCCGGTCGTTCTCATCGAAATGAAGAAACGGGGTGAAGACCTCACGCGGCACTACCGCCAGGCATTTGACTACTGGACTCGCCTTGTACCCGGACGGCCGCGTTATGTCGTATTGTGCAACTTCGATGAGTTTTGGATCTACGACTTCGAAACCCAGATGGACACGCCGGTCGATCAGGTGAAGATCACCGAGCTGCTCAACCGTTGGGGACCTCTGGCGTTTCTCTTTCGCAGCCCGGAGAAGCCGACGTTTGGCAATCATCACGAAGAGGTTACCCGGCAAGCCGCCGACCGCCTGGCGGTCTGCTTCAACAAACTGATAACCCGCAAAGTGGACCGCGGCCTGGCTCAGCATTTCATCTTGCAAATCCTCGTGGCCCTGTTCGCCGAAGACATCGGCCTGCTGGAGAAGTATCTGGTCGTTCAACTGCTGGAAGAATGCAAGGAACCGAGAGACAGTTACGATTTGCTGGGCGGCTTGTTCGTCGAGATGAATACGCCGGGTGAGACAGGGGGAGGGCGATTCAAGGGAGTTGACTACTTCAACGGCGGCCTGTTCGCTCAACCCGCGCGGCTCGAACTGTATCCCGACGAAATCAGCCAACTTCGACAGGCCGCCAAGGCCGACTGGTCCAAGGTCAGGCCGGAAATCTTCGGCACGCTCTTCGAGCATTCCGTTGAGCAGAAGGAACGCCATGCCTACGGCGCTCACTTCACGCACCCGACGGACATCATGAAGATTGTCGGGCCGACCATCGTCGAACCCTGGCGCGAACGGATTGAAAATGCCGAGACCTTGCCTGCTCTGCACCGGCTTTGGGAACGGATGCAGCACTTCACCGTACTCGACCCCGCCTGCGGCTCCGGCAACTTCCTCTACATCGCCTACCGTGAGCTGAAGCGGCTCGAAGCCCGAATCTTCGAGCGCTTCCAGGAGTTCTCGAAAAGGGTTGACCCAACGCAAAAGCTGCTTGGCTTTGTGACCGCGCGGCAGTTTTACGGCATGGACATCAATTCGTTTGCCGTGGAACTGGCCAAAGTCACCATGATGATCGCCCGCAAGCTGGCGATTGATGAGCTGCACGTAACCGAGCCGGCCTTGCCGTTGGACAACCTCGACGCCAACTTCATCGCCGGCGATGCCTTGATCGACTCGCTCGGCAACCCGACGCCTTGGCCGATCGCCGACGTGATTATCGGCAATCCGCCGTTTCTGGGCGCAAGCATCTTAAGCCGGAGCGCGGTAACGATTACGTCAACGCTGTTCGCACAGCGTACCCGGACGTACCGGGTCTGGCCGACTATTGCGTCTATTGGTTCCGCAAAGCAAATGATCTCCTTCCCGAATGTTCGCCGGATGATCCGGTGGCAGGCCGCGCCGGGCTTGTCGGCACGCAGAACGTCCGCAACAACCAGTCCCGTGTTGGTGGTTTGGACTACATCGTAAAGACGGGCACAATCCTCGAAGCCGTGGACAACCAGCCTTGGTCGGGCGAGGCCAATGTCCACGTTTCCATTGCTAACTGGGCAAAGAGCCGCAAGGCCGAACTTTTTCCAGGCAAGCGCCGACTTTGGTACAAATTGCTTTCACCATCGGAAGGCAAGAAGCTTCGTAGGCGCGGCAACGGGCCGGCAGCAAAAGAGTACGAGTTGACTTATCGCGAATGCGAACGCATTAACTCAGCGCTGTCGGATCAAGCTGACATGAGCGTCGCCAAGGTTTTGACCTGCAATCAAGATCCCCAACGCATTTTCAGAGGGTTGGAACCAGGTAACATGGGTTTCCTTCTCACGCATTCAGAGGCTCACTCCCTAATTGCAAAAGACACGAAGTCCGCTGCCGTTGTCAAACCTTATCTCACAGGGCGAGAATTGCTTACAGGCGATGGTACACCCGAACGCTGGCTGATTGACTTTCAGCGGTTGACGATTATCCAGGCAACGGAGTTCAACGCGGCATTCGAGCACGTCAAGCGGACAGTATTGCCCCAGATGCAACGAATCGAAGAGGTCACGGTTCAGAAGGATTCTGATAAAGATGAGCCGCTCGACCAAAGAATCGAAAAACGTCAACTCGTTGCTCGCCTCGACACCTGGTGGCAATTGCGTCGATGTGTTCCAAACACGGTGCAGGCAATCGAGAAACTGCCTCGATACGTAGTCTGTTCCCTCGTCACCAAACGTCCGATCTTCGTTTTTCTGTCGAAGGATGTCCGACCGAGCAATCTGGTCCAAAGTTTCGCCTTCGCTGACGACTATAGCTTTGGCATCCTCCAATCCAACGCCCATTGGCAATGGTTCGTCGCGAAATGCTCGAAGCTGACCGAACGATTTCGCTACACACCTGAATCCGTTTTCGACACCTTCCCCTGGCCGCAATCGCCGACCGTGAAGCAAATCAACGCCGTTGCAGAAGCAGGCCGGGAAGTGCGCCGACTGCGCGCCGAGGCATTGTCTAAGATCAAAGGCGGTCTCCGCGCCGTCTATCGCACGCTGGAACTGCCCGGCCAGAATCCACTCAAGGACGCCCACGCCGCCCTCGATGCCGCCGTGCTCGACGCCTACGGTTTCTCACCGAAGAAAGATTTGCTCGCCCAACTGCTGGCGTTGAATCTGGAAGTGGCCGAGCGGATTGAGAAAGGGGAGGCGGCGACGGCGCCGGGAGTGCCGACGAATTATCCGGATGCAGCAAAGTTAGTGACGGTGGATTGTATCAAGCCCTGACACGATGGGGCCAGGACTGGACCGCCCCGTGATTCGGCTTTAGAATCCATTAACCAAACTGTTCAAGAGCGCTTTCGGAAAGAAAATCATGATAAAACATGTCCGTATCACTAATTTCAAGAGCCTGGGCGACGTTTCCGTCTCCTTCGAGCCGGTCACCGTCTTCATCGGCCGCAGTGGCACCGGAAAAAGCAATTTCTTTGACGCCCTCCAATTCTTGCGTGATTGCGTAAGTTCTCGAAACGGTGAAATCGCAAGCAATAATCTGGGCGGCTGGCAGAGGATCATTCCCGCGACAGCGGCTGATCCTGTGAAGGTATCGTTCTCTGTGCGCTTTTCCGGTCCCGGAATAGTCGAAGAGTATCAATACGACTACGCCATTCGAAAACACCCTACCCAGTCTTTCTTGATAGATGAGGAGAAGCTCATCTTGGGCGAGCGAGCATTGTTTCATCGAAATCCAACTAACTGGATTCGGCCCCCGGCTGTCGTCACCCCGCCTCCACCCACACTCAACCAATTGATGCTAGGAGGGGTGACCGGCGTACGTGAAATTAGCAGGGCGCAATCATTACTGAGTAGCGGGCTAGGGTTCTACGCATTCCCTGATGAAGTCCTTCTCCGGTCCGGATACAGTTCCTCTCAACAAACAGGATTCTCGGAAAAGGGCGAGAACTTTTTGCAAACGCTAGTCGCGATCGATACCAATCCACAAGCCTGGGATCATGAGCGGGAGATGGTTGCGGCCCTGAGACAACTCAATTCATCGATCAAGAGCGTTGAACTCGACATGCCGAAGCGTGAGAAGGTGATGGTTAGTCATGAGGTCGGGGATCGTCTTTTGCCGCTGGAACTGGTTTATGAGTCGGAGGGATTCCGCAGACTGCTCGCTCATTTGATCGCTCTGTACCAGTACCCGCCCAAGCAAGTAGTGCTTTTTGAAGAACCTGAGAAGGGAATCCACCCGGGCGCCTTGGCCGTACTGGCAGACCAATTCAAGGCATGTCCAGATGCTGGCCGTGGTCAAATTGTTCTGACCACACACAGCCCGGAGTTGCTCGACCACTTCGAGCCGGAGCAATTACGAGTCGTGGAGATGGAGAATTACTTAACTAAGATTGGCCCCGTTGCGCCGGAACAGGTGGAAGCGATCCGCGAGCAACTGTTGCATCCAGGTGAACTCATTACGGTCGATACGGCACGGCTCGCGACCGCAGCATCGGAAGGCTAATAGTCCATGTCGCCACAGCGAAAAAAGCTGGTGTTATTCGTCGAGGGACGGGGGGACGTCAATGCTGCCCCAATTCTGGTCAAGCGCATTCTAACCGAATCGAATCAGTGGTCTTCGGTGGCCTTGGATCCCAACCCGTTTCGCATAAAAGGTTGGGGATTGCTCCTCAAGAACAACGGTAAGGAGTGGATTCGCTATCTGAGAGCCGCGGCAGTAGACCATCGACCACTTGGAGGCGTTCTCCTTCTGCTCGACGGTGACATCAAGAGTCAGGGAATGTTCTGCGCCAAAAGCAAGGCATGGGAACTCTCCAAGCTCGCTCGCCATGCCGGCGCAGGCTCTCAGTTCTCGGTGGCAACTGTCTTTGCCGTGAAGGAATTTGAGACCTGGCTGGTTGCCGGCGTTGAATCACTGGCAGGCAGAACACTTCCCGACAGCCGCAAAGGCGTCAAGCCGGGTGTTGTTGCTCCTTCGGGGGACCTGGAGGAGCAGCCGCGTAACGCCAAAGGCTGGTTGTCACGGAACATGCACAATGGCTACAAGCCATCAACCGACCAGAAACATTTGACCCAGATGGTGGACCTGGAAACGATTCGCAAGCGCGACTTGCGCTCGTTTCGCCGCTTTGAAAATGCGTTACAGGAACTGATCGACGCCATCCGTTCCGGCAAGCACGTGGTTACCCCGGTGCCGGCAACTGTGGCACATTGAATGATGGACCAGAAGGACCCGTCGAACGGTCAAGCGCATGTTGCGGATGCACGGCTCCCCGTTCAGCCGAGCCGGATCACTCGTAATACGATCAAAGGTTTCCAAGGTTGAGAACTCCATTTACTATTAGGACCATTTATCTTACTCATTGGACCAAGTGTACGGAAGAGGAAAAGGTGGAGCCCCTTGCCCAGCAACTGTCGAAACTCCCTGGGTGCGCATACAATCATTGTGGGGTTTCCCCCATGTCGTTCGCAACCGCGGAGCCATTTACCGAAAGGTCATCTTCATGAAGCGCATCCTTCTTGGTGCGGCGTGTGCGTTCAAGATATCTACAGGTAAGCCGAGAAGATGTTTACGACACCTCTTCATCATCGGGGGTTTTCTGGTGCTCGTCCTCGCCGCCAGCGGCTGCAACAAAGGGAGCAGCGGAGGCACCACGCCTTTCTTTCGGGGGCATGACCCCCGCGAACACTTTGGGAAGATCGCCGAGGGCGAGGGACTGAAGGTGTTCGGCGGCGAGACCAGCAAAGCGCTGGGCGGTCTCCGCAGCTACAAGCGCTCCATGGTTGAACTCGCCGGGGGTGAAGCCGTCCGGGATAGGCTCATGGAAACGTACCAGGGGCATGTTCGCCAAGAGCTTACCGCGATGGGCGGGCGAATCCAGGGGCAGGGTCAGTGGGGTACCGTCTCCGGCTTCGACTTTGATTATAGTGCGGGCGGAGTCACCGGCTACTTCCACGCGAACGCCGTTGTGAACCAGCGCGGCAACATCGAGGTTGATGTCGTGATGTACGAGCACCGCTGAGGTGACATAACTGCTACTTCTCGTCGCCCACTGCTTGGCACTCCACAATGACCACTCGCCGTGTACCGCCGGGGATCACCCTTGGTGGCCAGTCGCAGTCTACGTGGTCTTGCTCCGCGGGCCATTCCGATCTGCCAATTTCCGAGCCAATGCTGCTGGCGTTGCGTACAAAATCCATCATGACAAGCATCTCCGAGACATTCACCCTGGCACAGCAACATCACCAGACCGGCAACCTGTCCGGGGCGGAGCAACTCTATCGGCAGCTCCTGCAAGAAGACCCGCTTCATGCCGAGGCCCATAACGCTCTCGGTCTCATCCTGCTGAGTCAAAACAAGCCCGCCGAGGCCGTGGCGAGCTTTGACCAGACCCTGCGCTGCAATCCGGACCACGCCGAGGCGCGGCGACTTGCAGCGCACCGACCTGGCAATGTGGAAGCTGGCCGTGCAGTTCATGCCGCATCTGCCGCAGGCGCACTGCGACCTGGGGGATGCCTACGCCATGCAGGGCGACCTGGACCAAGCCCTGGCCTGTTTTGAGCAGGCGCTGCGGCTGGATGCCAATTATGCCGAGGCGCACCGGAGACGAGCCTTGACCTGGCTGCTGGGGGGCGACTTCGAGCGCGGCTGGTCCGAGTACGAATGGCGCCTGGAGTGCAGACAGTTTGCCGACTTGAAGCGCTCGTTTCCTCAGCCTCTGTGGGACGGCTCGGCTCTTGACGGACGAACGATCCTGTTGCACGCCGAACAAGGACTGGGCGACATGCTTCAATTCGTGCGCTACGCACCACTGGTCAAGCAGCGCGGCGGCCGCGTGATTGTGGAATGTCACGCGCCGTTGCTCCAACTCGTCGCTTCCTGTCCCGGGATCGATGCTCTGGCGCCCTGGGGTTCGGCCCTGCCCCCTTTCAACGTCTATGCTCCACTGCTAAGTCTGCCGCGCATCCTGGGGACCACACGCGCTACCATCCCGGCGGATATTCCCTACCTGTTCGCCGACCCAGAACTGGTGGAATGGTGGGGTGGTGAGGTGGTGGAAGGGAGACAAGGAGACAAGGAGACAAGGAGACAGGGAGACAAGGAGACAGGGAGACAAGGAGACAGGGAGACAGATGTCGTGAATCTTACCACCACACCGGCTCACCACTCACCACTCACCACTCACCACTCACCACTCACCACTCACCACTCACCACTCACCACTCACCACTCACCACTGCTTAAGATTGGTATCACCTGGCAGGGCAATCCAACGCATCGGCTGGACGTTCATCGCTCCATCCCGCTGCGGCAGTTTGCGCCGCTGGCGCAGATTCCAGGAGTGCATCTATTCAGCCTGCAAAAAGGGGTGGGTACCGAGCAGCTTGCGGAGGTACAGGGACTGTTCCATGTGACCGACCTGGGCAGCCGGCTGGGAACCTTCATGGACACGGCGGCCGTCATGAAGAACCTCAACCTGGTCATCAGCGCGGATACAGCGGTAGTGCATTGCGCAGGCACCCTGGGCGTACCGGTATGGGTAGCGCTCGGCACGGTGCCGGAGTGGCGCTGGCTTCTGGAGCGCGCTGACAGTCTCTGGTATCCGACGATGCGTCTGTTCCGGCAGCAGCAGTTGGGCGACTGGGGTGAAGTATTCGCACGCATGGCGAGGGAGTTACAGCGAATGGTTGCCCGTTGAGGGAGCTGTTTCGCAGTAACTGTCACGAAGCTCGCGGATGGCCGGAACGCCGATATCAAGCAGGCCGTGCTTGCGGCGAACCTCTTGGCGAATTTGCTCGGCATGGTCCTGGATTCGGCGCTCGAATTCCGGATCATGAGTGCTAGAGAGAGCTAGTTGCATGGCCCTCTCCATGTCGGCCAAGACATCTGGGGGAATCAGGTTGCTTTCGATGGTGATCATGCCACTATTCTGACATGCGCAATACGATTGTCAACGGCAATGAAGTGCGAGTCGTGGTCGCCCCGATTGCCCCTATCAATCCTTGATGCGCCCCCCACGTTACCAGATCGTTGAACCGAAAAGTGTTGAATCCTTTGGCATGGTCTTGTCATCTCGGCGAAAGCCCTACGCCATCGAATCGACAGTCGGTCCGTGCAAGTGGGCGAGCCGCATGATCTGGCTGGTCCGCATGCTGTGTAACTGTTCTGGGACTCTGCTGCTTTTTCCCTGGCGACTTACCCAGGCCACCGTTGCGTTTCATTGACGGTCAGGTAGATCACTCCGCCGTCGAGCGTCGGGTTCTCACTCACGAAGGCTCGGCCGGGGGCAGGTTGTGAGCCGTCATTTCGCCACCGTAACGGCCCCGTCTTGGCGTCCAAAGCCCATACGGTGCCATTCCAGTCGCACACATACACGGTGGCCTCATCAGCCAGTGGAGTTCTGAACTCCGAGAACGAGGGATCAGCGCCAGTGTTGAACTGCCACTGCAATCGACCGTTGGCGGCGTCCATCACCCAGAGCCTGCCCCTGCTACGTAAGAACAGTTTCCCTCCCAGTTCGCTCAGCAATGAATAGTACCCGAGCTTGGCATCCAGTTGGCTTTGCCACAGTTGCTTTCGAGTGGCGAGATCCAACGCTTCAATCCTCACCTGGTCAGCAGGACCGGCTCCGTGAACAATCCGAAAGAGGGCATTGCTGTTGGCCAAGGCATTCGTCGGGTAGCGGCCTGGCTCGCCAGCAGATTTCCAATCCGAACCGGCCTGCCATAGAACCCGCCCTGTCTTCAGGTTCACGACGTGGGCTTCGTCCGCCTTCCACGCGCACATCAACTCTTTTCCTGCGCGATAAGACGAGCGAATCCCCAGGGATCGGTATTTGCCAGCGTTCCTTGCCGGTTTTCCGGTCTACCGCACTCAAACCCTCATGGAAATGAAAGAGCACCAGATCTTCGGTGAGCACCAGGTTGCTGACAGCACCGAAGGACTCAAAGGTCCACTGGACCTTGCCCGTTTTGGGGTCCAGCGCATACAGGGTTGCTGCCGGCGCCGCAAAAGACTGCCTCCTCAGTGGGCTTTGCTACATACACCGTCTTGGCTGCCTTGTGAGTCCATAGTTCCCGCCCGGTTTGTGCGTCGAGTGCGCACAGCGTTGCGTCCCTTCCAACGTAAAGAACTCCCCCATGAACGGCAGGGGAGGTCAACGAGGTGTTCTCGGCCTTGAAAAGCTCCTTCGACTGCCCGGTCTTCACATCAATGGCGTATATCCTTCCCGCGACCGGAATGGGACCTGGAATTTTCGCCTGGAGAGGCCCCGTGCAACAATCGACTACCAGCCACGAGGCCATTCCCATAAGTAGGGCAACCTTGACGGACGTTTTCATGATCTTCTCCTGGCCTGCGGGCGATGCTTCCTGGTTGGCTATGTTATGGCGTGATTATACACATGGGAGGATAGCAGGCGAAGAGGTTTTCAGTTTTTGATGAGAGGCGATTTCGCTGGAACGTCTTGTTTGCGCATGGTTTGCGTCGCTGCCTGCCGCTGGGTAACTGCTGAGGACCGGTTAGTGCGAGTTTAGAGGTGGGGACTTGACAGAACCATCGGGCGAGCTATATAAAAGAAGGTAGAAGAAGTTGGTACTGGTAAAGGGAGTTAGTTGCCCGGCTGGATTTCGCCATTTACTGTCTTGGGTGGCCCCGGTGTTCGACCCGGAATAGCCTCCAAGAAACCTGATAAGTAACCACCAATCCTGCCGGCGTGACGGCTCCCAAGGCTCCTAACCAAGGAGGCGTACCGTCGATACTCCACCGACCCCAGAATGCCGGACCCCGTAAGCGAATAGGATTTCGGCACATACGATCTTGGGTGGCCTCGGCTCCTTTTCAGGGCCGTCCCCCAAATGCTTGATTAAGTAACGACCGATCCGACGGCTTGAACGGGTGCCGGTTAGTACACTGAAACAACAGCCCGCAGCGCCAGGAGCAACAATCTGGCATTGCGGGCTGTTGGCTTTTTCGTCAGCTGTGTCTCCGAGTAGCCAGCCGACATTGCCTCATCCTACTTCTGCACGCCGGTTCTCTTCTTCACGGTTACCTTTACCTGGATCAGCGTCTTGCCGAACTGGAGCGTGTCGTCGCCCTTGAGCGGGAAGCGCTTGCCGGACGGGATGCGGGCGCCGTTGAGGTTGGTGACGCCGCGGCCGGTGTCGGCGATGGCCAGGCCGTTCTTGTCGAACCAGATCAGGGCGAAGCGGTTGACGGCCACCGCCACGCCGGGGCTTTCCTGCTCGCTCAGATCCACGTCAATCTGATGGGGACCTTTGCGACCGATATAAGTGACTCCTTGCTTGACGGCGTAGCTCTTGCCGGCGCAGGAGACCTTTCACTACCGAAAGCTTGACCTTGGAAACTTCCGGCAGAAGAGCGGGAGTGGGAGTGGACACTGGCGGCCCCTTTCTGATGTATGGAACATGAATGGATGTTACCGGTCACAATACCGGCTTGATCTTGGGAATTGTATCCCGACCAGCGCAGGAAGCCACTACTGCGACCATTTTGTCGGCTGGCGGTCCCAGCGGTGCTTGCGGAGTTTGGCGAAAAGCTCGGCCGACAGGGGACCGGCATTACTGGCGCCGAGGTTGGCACGGACATGGGCCGCCTTGCGCCATACCGGGGATGATCGTGCCAACGTCCGGGTTGGCAAGAATGAAGCGCAGGGCCATCTCCGGCATGGTCGTTCCCGCCGGGACCAGCGGCTTGAGCGCATCGGCAGCGCTCGACGCTGGGGATCAGGTTCTCGTGTACGAAATAGGAATTGCGCCAGTCATTGGCCGGCCAGCGGGTTTCTTTCGTGAGCGTGCCGGTCAATGTCCCTTCGTCGAAAGGGACACGCGCGATGACGCCGATGCCCCGTTCGCGGCACAGGGGAAACAATTCATCCTCGGGAGCCTGATCGAAGATGTTGTAAATCACCTGGACGCTATCAATCAGCCCTGTTCGTACTGTGCGCAGCGCATTCCAGGGTTCCCAGCGATTGATGCTAACGCCGACGGCCTTGACGAGTTTCTGCCGTTTGAGGTCGTCCACGGCCCGTTGCCAACTCTTGTCTTCGGCCCAGTCGTCTTCCCAGACATGGAATTGCATGAGATCGACGGCCGGCTGCTTCAGGTTGGCCAGGCTCTTCTCGGTGTACTCGCGGATGTAGTCGGGCGGGAAAACATTGACGAGCGGGTCGCCACGACGGGTGGGCCACTGCCGGTTCTTAGGTGGGATCTTGGTGGCCGTGTACAGCTTCTTCCCCGAATTGGCGCGAAGAAGCTCGCCCAGGAAACGTTCGCTGTGTCCATCTCCATAAGCCCAGGCGGTATCGAAGAAATTACACCCCAGATCGACGGCAAGCTGAAGTGCCTGGCGCAACGTGTCATCGTCCGAGCCGGTCCAGCCGGCCAGACCCCACATACCGTAACCGACTTCGCTGACCTGCCAGCCGGTGCGGCCGAACTTTCGATAGCGCATGGGAATGTTCTCCGTTGGAGGCGAATCGGGATTGTGTCGTGTGATCAAAGAGCGACTTTTTCTTGTTGGGTATTGTATGAAGCTGGCACGAACCGGGCTGCGCAGGTCGGCCCAGGACCTTGTGCGGGAATTCGTGCGTTATCCAGACATACGTAAATTGCCAGAACTCAACCGACGCGTGAACCCCTGTCTTGATTTGATCCCGGAGGTTCGATAAACTCTGCAGAGGAGTTTGGCGATAATAGATATATGTTGATTTATCGTTGGTTCTGCCTGGTCTTGACCCTGCAACTGCTGGTCATGCAGCCGATGCAGTGCCATTGCCACTCGGGGCATGGTGGCCGGCCTCTCCCCAATGGGTCAACTCCACACATCCATAGCTGTGCCTTGATCCCTCTTCATGATTGCGGAGGGCATGATTCAGCGGTCGAAACCTCCTCGACTGAGAAGTCCGCTGCGACCTCACTCCCCGTCCACAATCATGACTGCCATGCCCTGTACCTCTCCAGCAATCTGGCTGAACTCTATTCGCCAGTCCAACTGGTCACAGGAACCTGGATGTATGTCGGGGTGCCGATGCCTGCCCTGGACGTAGTGGAGATGTATACCCCCGACGAACCCATCCTATCCGGCCGTCCTCTTTTCTTGCAGATGCAACCCCTTCTCATTTAGCCATTCTCTTCCAGACACACGTTTCGCGAATAGTTAGTGGTGGAGTGGTGAGTGGTGAGTGGTCCACAGTCACCAACTCACCACGTCGGTCCCCCAAGAGGCCCGCTGAACGGGCCGGGAGATATCTTATGGGTATACGAGTCATCTTCAGGCCAATGATGATTGGCTTTCTCGCGACCGCAGGCGTATTTTCGGAAGGCATTTTCACCCTGTCGGAGGCCGCTCAATCTCTCTCGTGGCCGACGGCACCAATGACTGCCCCCGAGATTCCATCTCTGGCACTCGGGCTTCGAGATCTCGTGCAATTGACCGAGGAACGAAACCCCCGGATCGCCAGAGCCGCCTTTGCTGTTGAAGCCGCTCGGGGCCGAGCTGTCCAGGCCGGGCTTTATCCGAACCCGACTGTCGAGGTCAGTGGCGCCGAACTGGGGGACCGAGCAGGACCGGGCGGTATCTGGACCGCACCCCTCGTGAGCCAGGAGATCGTCACGGCCGGAAAGTTGAAGCTGAGCCGGGCGGCAGCGCTCCGGGAGGTCGATCAGGCGACCCTGGCCGTGCTCGCAGAACGGTACAACCGCTTCACGGCCGTGCGGCAAGGCTACTTTGAGGTCCTTACGCTTTCCCGACGCCTGAAACTCCTTGACGAGTTGCTCAAGCTGGCCGAGCGGTCAGTGGAGACGACGAAAGAACTGTTGAAAGCCAAGCAGGCGGCCCGCCTTGACCTGATCCAGATGGAGATCGAGGTGGAACGTTACCGGGCTGAGCGGGAAGCCACGCAACGGGAACTCCCCCTGGCCTTTCGCCGCCTGGTAGCCGGCGTCGGTGTCCCGGCACTACCCTATGCCACCCTGACCGGCTCGCTCGAACAACCTGTTCCCGAGTACGATTTCGACAAGGCCAGGCGGTGTATGCTGGAAACCCACCCCGAGTTGCTCTCCGCCAAGGTGGAGGTAGACCGGACCAACCTGCTTCTCCGCCGTGCCCAGGCCGAACCGATACCGAATGTCAATATCGGGGCTGGCTACCTCCGCCAGAACCAGAACCGATCCGATGATTGGGTCGTCACGGTGACTGTGCCGCTGCCCCTCTGGAACCGTAACCAGGGCAACATTGCTGCTGCCCAGGCTCGGGTGGGGGAAGCAGTCCAGAATGTCTGCCAGGTCGAGAATGAACTGGTAGGGCGGCTTGCGGGGGCGTTCCGTGCTTACGCCGCCGCCAAGCAGCGTGCCGATCACTACCGCACGGCGATCCTCCCCAGAGCCAGGGAGACCTATCAACTTTCGATGACGGCTTACCAGATCGGCCAGTCCGAGTACCTCAAGGTGCTAGAGGCCCAAAGGACAGTTGCTCAGGCCGACCTGGAGTATAACCGCACCCTCGGCGAGATGTGGCAGTCGGCGAGTGAGATTGCCGGCCTGTTACTGGAAGACGAATGGCCCGTCGCAACGGTTCCCCCAGCGATGTCTTGCCCCCAACCTTAGTGATGGAGAACAATCATGCGGATGCCTCGATCTCTTTGGGCCGTGGCTGGCGCGGTCCTGGTGACAGCAGTGAGTGTCGCCGTGTACTGTACGCGGGAGCGGTGGCTGTCGCCCTGTACTCACGAAGACCATGCGGAGAAAGCCGAAAAGGGACACCAGGACCATGGGAGCCCTGGCCGTGTGAGACTCTCTCCCCAGGCGCGCGCTAATCTTCGGCTGGTGGTCCGGCCGGTCGAGGTACAGGACCATTGGCGAACAGTCCATGTGCCGGGGGTTGTCGTGGAACGGCCTGGCCAATCCGACTGTGGTATCACGGCCCCAGCAGCAGGTGTAATCACCCGGATCAGCGCTATTCCAGGTAGTACCATCAAGCCTGGCGATGCTCTGTTCGCATTGCGGCTCAGCAGCGAGCATGTCCTCAATATGCAGACCGAACTGTTCAAGGCGTCCCAGGAAATCGCACTCCTCCGGGAAAGAAAAACTCGTCTGGCGGATGCCGCTCACATGGGAGCGGTGCCCGCAGCCACAATACTGGATCTGGACAACCAGGAACGGCGGCAGGAAGCTCTCGTGAGGGCCTGCCGTCAGGACCTCGCAGTTCGAGGATTGACGCCTGAGCAAATAGATCGTGTCGTGGCAGGAACCTATGTCAAGGAATTGACTATCGGGGCAACGGCTTCATATCCGGAGCAGAAGGTCCTGTTGGTCGGCCAGGAGAACGGCAGCCACGACGTTTCCTCAGAGCCTGCTTTTGAATTCGAGGTGCAAGAGTTAAAGGTTCAGTTGGGCCAGCAAGTTGAGGCGGGTCAATTACTTGCGGTCCTGTCAAACCACAGTCTGCTGTACATAGAGGGTCGCGGTTTCAAGAAGGAGGCCGGGTTCCTGGAGCAGGCGGCGGAAAAGAAGTGGCCTGTCGAGGCCGAGTTTCCCGAGGAAGAAGCCGCTTCCTGGCCCTCGCTGGGACAAATACTCCATATCCGCCATCTGGCCAATGCTATCGACCCGGTTAGTCGTACTTTTGCCTTCTACGTCCCGTTAGAGAATCAGTCACGCGCTTACAAGAAGGAAGGAAGGACGTTTCTGCTCTGGCGATTCCGACCCGGCCAACAGGTCCGCCTGAAAGTCCCGATCGAGCAACTCAAGAGGGTCATCGTTCTGCCTGCTGGAGCGGTGGTACGGGAAGGGCCAGAGGCTTATGTCTTCCGCCAGAATGGAGACGTGTTCGATCGCGTCCCCGTTCGGGTCCTGTATGAAGATCGCTTTCAGATTGTCCTGGCCAACGATGGGAGTGTTGCCATCGGGGTGCATGTTGCCACCAACAGTGCCACATCTCTCAATCGAGTGCTGAAAGCCCAGCAGTCCGAGGGCGGGCAATCTTGTGACCATGGTCACGCTCACTAAGAGGAGGCCGGTTCATGCTTGATGCCGTCATTCGCCTTTCACTGCGATACCGCATGCTCGTCGTCCTGGTCAGTTTGCTGCTGCTGGTATACGGCGGTTACCTGTCGAGCCAACTCCTTGTCGATGTGTTCCCTGATCTGGACCGCCCGCGGGTGGTCATTCTCACGGAGTGTCCTGGACTGGCTGCGGAAGAAGTGGAAACGCTTGTTAGCCAGCCCATCGAGACGTCTCTACTGGGTGCCAGCGGGGTGCAGGCGGTGCGGAGCCAGTCGGTCACGGGGCTCAACGTCCTTTACGTGGAGTTCGGCTGGAACACGGAGATCCGAGGTGCCCGGCAAACAGTTCAGGAGCGACTCTCGGTGGCGGCTAGCGTGCTGCCGGAGGGGATCCGCCCGCAGATTGCTCCCACCAGTTCTCTCCTGGGGCAAATTGTGATTGCCGGCCTGCACCCGCAACGGGGTCCGGGAGGCGGAGATTTGGCAGCAGTCGGCAAGACGGGCGATCTGGCAGAACTCCTGGCGACCGGGGAAGGCCAACCCCGCCTTGCGGTGTGGCGGCCGACGGATCGCCATCGACCCCAGGAATGGCAAGCCATCGCCGCACAGCGAGTGGAGTGGGTCCCAGCCGTTAATGCCGTCGCCCCCTCACCCCAACCCCTCTCCCCTGTTGCAGGGGAGAGGGGCAGGGGTGAGGGGCGGAAAGCCGTTGTCGTCCTTGAAGGCAAGTCCCACGAGGTGCTGTTCCCCTCGGTGGATGAACAGCGGCGAGCCATGCGGACTCATGCCGACTGGGTAATCCGGCCTCGGCTGCTGAAAATCCCTGGTGTGGCCGAGGTCTTTGTGCAAGGTGGCGACCGACAGCAGTATCACGTCCTTGCCGATCCCGCAGCATTGATCGAGTACGGTGTGTCTTTGCAGGATATCGAGAAGGCCCTCAAGGACAGCAATATCAACTCCTCGGGTGGTTTTGCGGTCAAGGGGGACACGGAGAAGCCCATTCGGGTCCTGGGACGCCTCGGCCCGACCTCAGACAAGGTGCTCGATGACCTCCGGAAGGTGGTGGTGAAAACCACGTCGCAACGGACCATTCTCCTCGAACAGGTGGCGAGGGTCACGGTGGGATCGCAAATCAAAAGGGGGGATGGCGGGATCAATGGCCAGCCCGGCGTGGTACTCACGGTTGCCAAGCAACCCCACGGCGATACGCGCTTGGTGACAGACGAGATCGTGACGGCGCTACGGGAAGTAGAAGATTCACTACCGGCGAACATAGTCATCGAGCCGGACCTGTTCCAGCTCAAGAACTTCATTGACCGCGGCATTCGCAATGTCGGAGAAGCCTTGATCATCGGGGCCGTACTCGTCCTTGCTGTCCTGTTCCTGTTCCTGCTGAACTTCCGGACCACTTTCATCACCCTGACCGCGATCCCGCTGTCCCTGGTGATAACCACGGTGGTGTTCCGGCTGGTAAGCACACTATCGGGCACGAACCTGTCGATCAACGTGATGACCCTGGGCGGCATTGCGGTGGCGATGGGCGAACTGGTTGATGACGCCATCGTGGACGTGGAAAACATCTTCCGGCGTCTACGGGAGAACAACTCCCTTGTGACTCCAAGATCAGCCCTCCGCGTGGTCTTCGAGGCGAGTTCGGAAATTCGCCGGGCCATTGTCTTCGGCACCGCGGTGGTGATTCTTGTCTTCCTGCCGCTCTTTTTCCTGTCGGGGGTGGAAGGTCGCCTCTTTGCCCCTCTCGGGATCGCCTACATCACCTCCATCCTGGCATCGCTGGCTGTGTCCCTGACAGTGACCCCGGTGCTCTCCTACTACCTGCTGCCGCAATCGCGTGCCGCCCACGCCCGGCAGGACGGGTTCCTGGTAAGGGGCTTGAAGTGGATGGCGAGTTACCTTATTCGGTTCAGCATGGCCCGGCCGGGGTGGCTCCTGGCCTTGACATGGGTCATGGTGGGGCTTGGCGCGTGGCAGCTCACCCGGCTTGGGGCTGACTTCCTGCCGCCCTTCGATGAGGGCAGCGTTCAGGTCAATGTCTGGTTGCCACCAGGTTGCACGTTGCAGGCGTCCCTGGATACAGCCGCGGTCGTCGACCGTAAATTCCGTGAAATGCAGAAGACAGAGGATAAGCCCCGGGGAGAGATCCTCTCCTTCGTTCGCCGCACCGGGCGGGCCGAGATGGATGAACACGCCATGCCGGTTTCGGCCAGCGAGTACATCCTCAGCATCAACCCCGAGAGCGGACGGTCGCGGGAAGCGATCCTCAAGCAATTGCTCGAAGACTTGAGGAAGGAGTTGCCAGGAGTCGAGATTGAAGCGGAGCAGCCCCTCGCTCACTCCATAAGCCACATGCTTTCCGGCGTGGCGGCTCAGATTGCCATCAAGGTGTACGGCGACGACCTGGAAACGCTACGAACGACGGCCGAAAGAGTCAAAGCCGCGATTGCCGACGTGCCCGGCATCACGCCACCCGTGGTTGAGCCTTTGCGGCAAGCCGACGAACTGCATATCCGGCTTCGGCCTGATGACCTGGCTTTCCACGGTGTCAATCGGGCCTACGTCGCCGAGTTCGTTCAGACCGCCCTTCACGGAGAGCCTATCTCCAAGGTCGTGGACGGGCAGCGACGGTTCGACATCGTTCTTCGCCTGGAGGATGCCTACCGAACTGATGATACCCAGCTGGGAGAGTTGCGGATTGATCTCCCGGGCGGCCGAGGGCAGCTCAAGCTAAGCGATCTGGCTGACATTGAGGATGGAAGTGGTCCCAACGGGATCAACCGTGAGAACGCCCGCCGGAGGCTGGTGATCCGCTGCAATGCCCAGGGGCGTGACCTGGCCGGTGTGGTCAACGACATTCAGGGCCGAGTCCGGGAACAGGTGCGTCTTCCGGAAGGATACTTTATCGAATACGGCGGCCAGTTCGAGAGTCAGCGGCGAGCCACCGGCCTGATCATCGTGCTCGCGGGCGTGGCCTTGATCGGTGTTTTCGTCGTCTTGATGATGCTGTACCCATCCGTAAGAGTGGTACTCCAGATCCTCAACGCATTGCCGACCGCGTTCGTGGGCGGCGTGCTTGCCCTTGTGCTGACGGGCCAGTCGCTTACGGTGGCCAGCATGGTAGGCTTCATATCGCTGGGCGGCATCGCGGTCCGCAACGGCATCTTGCTGGTGACCCACTACTTCCACCTGATGAAAGAAGAAGGGGAAGGGTTCACCAGGGAGATGATCCTGCGCGGGAGCCTGGAACGGTTGTCGCCGGTTCTGATGACGGCGTTGACGGCGGGTCTCGGCTTGGTGCCGCTGGTGCTGGCAGGGCGACAGCCGGGACGGGAGATTCTGTACCCGGTAGCCACCGTGATCCTGGGCGGGCTGGTGACCTCGACCTTCTGCGAGTTCCTGATCCATCCAGGATTGTTCTGGAGGTTCAGCGGGAAGGATGCCGTA
This sequence comes from uncultured Gemmataceae bacterium, assembly GCA_963804745.1. Classification (GTDB taxonomy): domain Bacteria; phylum Planctomycetota; class Planctomycetia; order Gemmatales; family Gemmataceae; genus CAWDRY01. The sequence goes on along the minus strand of CAWDRY010000035.1, from coordinate 64,816 downwards.
CACCTGATTCAAAAGGATGAAAACGACGGGCAGGTGATGGCAAGCACACCTGGTTGAAGCACCACCGCGAGGTTCGGAATCGGGCAAGCAAGATACGACCAAACACCACTCTATTTCAGGAGGAAATGCAATGACGAGACTCTACACCATCGCTCTCGGTCTGTTCCTGACCACGGCCCTGGTGCTGGTGGTAGGCTGTTCGGACTCGGGAAAGACCGGTACCCAGAAGGGAACGCAGGTCAGCGAGAAGGTTCACAAGCACGAACATCCCGAAGAAGGACCACACAATGGGGCCTTGGCGGAATGGGGCGATGCTGAATTCCATGCGGAATTCACGGTAAACCACGAGAAGAAAGAGGCTCGCGTCTACATTCTCGGGCCTGATCGAAAAAACCAGCTCCTGTCAAAGCCGGCAAGATTATGTTGTCCATCAAGGACCCAACGTTTCAGGTAGAGTTGAAGCCGGAGCCGCAAAACGGCGACCCGACGGGCACCGCATCATGCTTCGTGGGGAAGCATGAGAAGCTCGGCGTCGTTCAGGAGTTCGCCGGAACAATCACCGGTGAGGTGAATGGCAAATCCTACGCGGGCGATTTCAAGGAGGATCATGCCGGGCACAGCCACGACAAATAATCCAGGTGACTTTCGCTTCGCGGGAATCGGCGTTTAATAGCCGCGTTAGCGACGCAGCGGAGAAGCGTGGGGCCTGTACGCTTCTCCGCTGCGTCGCTAACGCGGGTTAACATGCCCTTTAGTTTTCGCTGAAATCGAACTTCTGCGCGGCGTCTTTGCCCAGCGGGTCGCGCACGAAACGGGTACGGCATTCGGAGCAGAGGTCGTAGCGGAAATTGTGGACACATGGCTCGATACCGCCGTCGTCCGCGAGGGTGTCTTCCATCTCGCGCAGCAATTGGCCGACGGCTTCCATGTGGTCCTCGTCGAGGTCCGCCTCGGTGATCTCCGCGGGATCGTGGGCGGCGAAGATTTCTATCTTGACGACGTAGCGGCTGTCGTCTCCCTGCAGCAGTTCCTTGCCGCAGAGATCACACGTAACGTGTACCATGAACGGGTGACCCTCCCTTGAGCCAGACCGACGGCTGGTGGCGAGAACCGGCCGCCGAGCCTACGATAAGATCATGAAACCGGCTGAAAGCCGGTCCGCGAGTACAGTTCGCCCACATTCATCCGTCTCAGGTTTGGCATTCCGTGTCAAGGCGAAAAATTATTTTCCGGCCGGAAAATCGAGGCTGCCGACCAGCGACAGGTCGCGGCTGCCCAGGCGCTCGGCTTGCCGGGGCGTCATCAAGAAGAGCAAGACCAGCTGATCCCCGTCAGGGCCGGCTACCAGGTAATAATTTTGCACGACCGCAGTTCCCTCCAGACGGCCCAGGGCGGAGATGCGGTATGTCCAGCGGCCCTCGTCGCCCTTGATTTCTCCTGCCTGCAACTCTTTTTCTTGTTCCCAGCCCGGGATGTTGGCCAGCGCTTCCCTGCATTCTTCAGGGGTAGCGTGCTTGCCCTTTTCGGCTTTCTTCCAGTTGGTGACCGTGACCTGGGCCACAAAGTCCCCGCGATCCATGAGACGCATGACCAGGTGATCTTCGGTCTGGCCGACGACATGCCAGTCGCGATTGTAGAGCAACTCAAAACGCGACTTAGGATCGCGGTACATCAGCTGGAGCAGGGGCGCAAGTGTCTGTTCGTCTTCCGGAATCTTGAACAGAGCCACGTTGGCGATGGATTGGGCGTCCTCGGCGGTTCGTTTCAGTGTCGTAGTGGATTCAACCGATGTCGCGGGATTGACGGGGCCTTGATCACGCTTGTCGTTGGTTTTCCATTCCAACCATGTCAGTCTGCTGGAGGTGAGGTCGAAGTGGTACGTGGCCTGAATCGTCAACTTGACCTGGGCACCCACATCGATGCCGTTGGCAATGCCCTTGACAGAGACACGTGCCACCTTGTCCTTGACTTCTTCCAGCTTGCACGTGAGGTCCTGTTCGGTCAAACCCTCAAAGCAGCACAGGGCCTGGGCGACGGAATTGGCGACCTTCCACGTGTCACCGACGGCAACGGCTCGCCCCGGCAATAACCCCGTCAGCGTGAGGGTGTCAAAGTGTTCGCTGGTAAGTTCCAGCTCTTCGCGGCTGAGCTGGCCGGCCGGACTGTAAAGAAGGAGCTGGTCCTTCGTGCGCCGGGCCACCATGAAACGGTGCTCGGGGGCAAGGGTGCGCTCGGTCCGGTCGTCCTGCACGGTGACGATGGCCTTGGCGGCCTCATAGCTGCGTGCCGACTTGTCCGGCAGCCCAGCCGAACCCAGGCTCAGAATCCGTTCCGGAAACTGGTGGGTGGCTGTCGCGGTCAGCTTCAGGGGCACAGGTTTGCCTTCCTTGTACACCTGCATCTCACCCGTCAGGCTCATCTCCAGATGGATGCGAAAGCAATCGTCTTTCTTGATTGGCTCGGCCAGTGAATAGGTCTGCGCCTGGCCGAATGAGGCCGCCGCCAACAAGATCACCAAACTAGCCAGAATTCGCCAAGCACCCATGCTTCTCTCCCCTTCCATAGGACTGGGCCGATACATGACAAAAGGCCCCACGCGGGACGGGAGGATACTGAGATGGTGGTTGCCGGTCAAGTGGGGCTGCTCGGTGGATTTTCTGCCGGCGGATTGGATTCTTTGTTCTCAGCGACAGGAGGCGGTGAACTCTCCGGAGGTGGAGTAGGAGAGGTGTTCTCGGGAGCAGCTGGCTGGTCTTCCACTCGTGGCTCAGTGGGGGCTTTGGCACGAACCTTGGTTTCACCTTCCTTGAGCAGCTCCAGGAAGGCGGTGACGCCGCCGTCGCCCAGACGGCGATTGTGGCGCTTGACGATCCGCGTATAGCCGCCCTGGCGATCTTTGAACCTTGGGCCAATTTCTTTGAACAGTTTCGTGACGGTTTCCCGGTCGTGAAGCTCGGCAATGACAAGGCGGCGAGCGTGCAGGGTGTTCTTCTTGGCCAGCGTTATCAGTTTCTCGATGAAACGGCGACCCTCCTTGGCCTTTTCCACGGTGGTCACAATCCGCTCATGCTCGATCAATGCCTTTGCCAGATTGCGCATCAGCGCCAGGCGATGGGTCGCGTTTCGGCCGAGCTTGCGGCCAGCTTTCAGGTGTCGCATGGTAGTTCGCTATTCGTTGTTGATATTCTTCCTCGTTTAGTACCCAGCGCTCCCCTGCGGGTCGCGGCTAAACGATGTTTCAGCGCCGTGCCGAGGCCGGCAGTTTCAGACCTAGTTGCAAGCCGCGCTCGGTCAGCTTGGCTTTGACTTCCTTCAACGTTGTTTCGCCGAAATTCCGCACTTCCAGCAGCTCCTCGTCGCTGCGGATCACCAAATCGCGGACGGTGGTGATTCCTTCCGATTCCAGGCAGTTCGTGGCCCGGACCGATAATTCCAGCTCCGCGAGGCTCATGTTGAGCTTGCGTTCCAATTCATGATCGATTTGCTCGCCGGGCGCGCCTATCTCCAGCTTTTCCTCGACGGCAATTTCGGGGCCAGGCTCGGCGTACTGGATGAAGGGATTGAGGTGCTTGCGCAGGATTTTGGCCCCTTCGACCAGGGCCATTTGCGGAGTGAGGGTGCCGTTTGTCCAGATCTCCATCAGCAGCTTGTCATAGTTCGTTTTCTGGCCGACGCGCGTGTCTTCGATCTCGTACTTGACGCGGACCACCGGCGAGAAGCTGGAATCAACCGGAATCACGCCGACCTCGCGCTCCTGGCCGGCATTCTCGTCGGCAGTGCGATAACCGCGACCGTTCTCCACTGTCATTTCGACCACAAAGGGGACGTCATCGGTGAGCGTCGCGATGATGTGCTCAGGATTGATGATCTGGACGGCCTCGTCGGTGATGATGTCCGCCGCCTTGACCACGCCGCGCTCGTGACGGTCGATGCGCAGGGAGCGCGGCAACTCGCTGGCATTCTTCACTACCAAACTCTTGATGTTGAGGATGATGTCGGTGACGTCTTCGACCACGCCGGGGATGGTGCTGATCTCGTGTTGCACTCCCTGGATTTTCACTTTCGTCACGGCGCTGCCTTCGAGGGTGGAGAGAAGGATGCGGCGCAAACTGTTGCCAACGGTCACGCCGAAGCCGCGCTCGAACGGCTCGGCACTGAACCGGGCGTAAGTGTCGGTCAGCGTACTGCGGTCGCTGACAACGCGATTGGGCAATTCCAGGCCACGCCATCGGATACGCATAAGACACCATCTCCTAACAGTGGGGCAGGCATCCAGCCTGCTTTGAACTTTTGAAGCAGGCTGGGGAAACCTGCCCTACAAACTCCTAACGCGCACTGACTTCGATAATCAACTGTTCCCGAATGTCCTGAATTCGCGGGTCCACGTCGGCTCGCGTGGGCATGCGCAGCAAGCGCCCTTCGGGCGGTTCGGTGCTGCTGCGTTCGAGGTAGTCGGGAACGGGCGGCGGGCTTTCTTGCAGGAACAGCTTGACCAGTTCCAAACTCCTGGGGTTATTCTTGACGGCAATCGTATTACCAGGTTTCACCAGCAGGCTGGGGATATTGCACATCTTGCCGTTAAGCAAAACATGACCGTGCGAAACAAGTTGCCGGGCACTGGCTCGATTGGGAGCGAAACCCAACCGATGAATGATGTTGTCCAGACGCCGCTCCATGATGCTGAGCAACATCTCTCCCGTATTTTCCGGCGAGCGTGAGGCCAACTCGAAATAGCGCCGGAACTGCCGTTCCAGAACGCCGTAGAACCGTTTCAGCTTCTGCTTCTCGCGCAGGCGGATGCCGAATTCACTGGACTTGCCGCGGCGGTAGCCGTGCATGCCAGGCGCCACCCTGCCCCGCTCGATGGCACACTTGGGACTATCACAGCGGCTGCCTTTCAGGAAGAGCTTGAGGCCCTCGCGCCGGCAGAGCTTGCATTTGGAATCGAGATGTCTTGCCATGGTTTCGTTTCTGTACTTTAGGAGGTTGTCATTTCCTGCAATCTCAAACGCGGCGTCTCTTGGGCGGCCGGCAACCGTTATGCGGCAACGGCGTGACGTCTTCGATTGCCTTGACCATGAGACCGGCGGCTTGCAGCGCCGTAATGGCCGACTCGCGGCCCGAGCCGGGGCCTTTGACTGCGCACTTCCACTTCCTTCAATCCGAACTTGGAGGCCCGGTCGGCCGCAACCTCGGCCGTGCGCTGGGCGGCGAACGGCGTGCTCTTACGGCTGCCCTTGAAGCCGACCGTTCCGGCGGAGGCGTAACAGAGCGTGTCGCCGTTGGTGTCGGTGATGGTGACAATCGTATTGTTAAACGTCGCCTTGATGTGGGCGACGCCACGGCTCACGTTGCGCCGGGCTTTGCGTTTCTTGCTCTTGGCCACAATTTCACTCCACATCGTTCAGCTGTGACCCGCGTGAAAAAATCGCTCCCCTGCGGGTCGCGGCTAAACGTAATTAGCCGCAATAAATCGCTCCCCTGCGGGTCGCGGCTAGACGTAATTAGCCGCAATAAATCGCTCCCCTGCGGGTCGCGGCTAGACGTAATTAGCCGCAATAAATCGCTCCCCTGCGGGTCGCGGCTAAACGTAATTAGCCGCGCATTTCCTTGACGCCCTTCTTGCCGGCAACGGTTTTGCGCGGGCCTTTGCGGGTCCTGGCGTTGGTACGGGTACGCTGGCCGCGAACCGGTAAGCTACGGCGATGACGAGTTCCCCGATAACAGCCGATGTCCTTCAAACGCGCGATGTTTTGCTGGACTTGCCGGCGCAGCGGGCCTTCGACCGTGTACTCCCGGTCGAGGATGTTCGCCAGCCGAGCAATTTCCTCGTCGGTCATTTCCTTGGCCCGCCGCTGGGGATCGATGTGCGCTTGCTCGCACAACCGCAGTGCCAGTGTCGGACCGATGCCGTAAATGTAACGCAGGGAGATGTGCATCGGCTTGTCATTCGGAATGTCCACACCCAGAATACGCGGCATGATCTGATCTCCTTGCTATCCCTGACGTTGCTTGTGCCGCGGATTAGTACATATGACGTACAGCCGTCCCCGCCGGCGAATCAGCTTACAGTTTTCACAGATGCGTTTCACGCTGGCTCGAACTTTCATGTTTCAACCCACCCCCTGGCACGATTCTGCTTGCTGCCTGAGAGAAACAATCTTTTTAGCAATGTAGGGCAAAACCCGCAAGGGGGAAAAATTGGTGTTTGTCAAACTGGTTAGCCGCGATCTGAAGGGGAGGGCGGGATGGCTCCCGCGCTCCCCTTCGGGTCGCGGCTAAACGGGTCGCGGCTAAACGGGTCGCGGCTAAACGGGTCGCGGCTAAACGGGAACGGCTACCTGTGGTTCTGCGACCAGGGGAGCAGGCTCCTCGTCAGCGGTCAACACCTTGATGCCCTCTCGCGTGATGGCCAATGTATGCTCAACGTGGGCGCTGGGCAAGCCGTCGCGGGTCACCACAGTCCAGTGGTCCCGGAGGACATTGACATCGGGCCGGCCCATGTTCACCATCGGCTCGACGGCCAGCACCAGACCTTCTTCCAGGCGAAAGTTATGTTTGCGCACGTCGCTATTGACAAAATTAGGCACCTGCGGGTTCTCGTGCATGATTCGGCCGATGCCGTGACCGACATATTGATCCACGACCGAGAAACCGGTGCGCTCGGCGTACTGCTGCATCTGTGCTGCCACCTCCGTCCACCACTTGCGCTTGCCCAGCTCGATGACGGCAATGCGCAGCACCTGATCGGCAACAGCGACGAGCCGGCGCCACTCGGGGCGGACGGCGCCGACGATGATGGTCGTGGCCGCATCGGCGCACCAGCCGTTCAGCTTGCAGGCGGTGTCGATCTTGACCAGGTTGCCGTCGCGGATGACGCGCTGGCCGGGTATGCCGTGAACCACCTGCTCGTTGAGCGAGATACAGGTCACGGCGGGGAAAGGCACCTTCTGACCCGGATAATCTTTGAAAAGCGGAATGGCCCCATAGCGCGCGTACAGTTTTTCGACCGCCTGATTGATGTCGAGGGTGCGCACACCTGGTTTGGCCATCGCGCGGCACAGGCGCAAGGCCTCGGCCACGATCTTGCCGGATTCGCGCATCAGGCCGATTTCACGGAGGGACTTCAGTTCCGGGGGATGGTTGAAAAATCGTCTTAGCACGGGGATTTCGTCCGCAGGTGCAACGCCTGTATGATGTTGGCATAAACCTCTTCAATACCGGAGGCGCCCGCCACCTCGCAGAGCAAGCCCTGTGAGCGATAGTGGGGAATCAACTCTTCCGTATTGCGGTGATACGTTTGCAACCGTTGGCGAATCGTTGCTTCCTTGTCGTCGGTTCGTTGTATCAGAGCAGCCCCACAGTCATCACAAACTCCAGACAGTCGTGGCGGCTTCGTGGTCGTGTGATAGGTGGCCTTGCAGCCTGGGCAAGTCCACCGGCCGCTCAGCCGATGAACGATCTTGCCGTCATCGACGAACAGGAGGATCACGGACTGGACGTTCGAGAGATTGTTGCCGCAGCACCTGATCGAACGCGGCTGCCTGTGCCAGTGTTCGGGGGTAGCCGTCCATGACAAAGCGATCCGGCCGATCCTCGCGGCGGAACCGGTCATTGACCAAATCGTTCACCAGCGCGTCGGGGACCAGCTTGCCGGCGGTGACATAAGGTTCGGCCAAGCGCCCGGCGGGGGTGCCCAGCCGAACGGCATCCCGGAGGATGTCGCCGGTGCCTACGTAGGCGAGTCCCAACTTTTCACAGAGCAACTTCGCCTGAGTGCCCTTGCCGCTGCCTGGCGGCCCGATGAGGATCAAACGCATGGTTACCTCGAAAATTGCAAATTATTAGTCATCGGTCAACCCCGGGTAGTTGCGCATGACCAGATGGCTGTTGATTTTCTGCACGAGATCGAGAGCCACACTGACCACGATCAGAAGTCCAGTGCCGCCGTAAAAGGTGGCGACTCGATAGTCCACGCCCATCTGCGACGAAATCACACTGGGAATAACAGCCACCACGGCCAGGAAGGCGGAGCCGATGTAGGTGATGCGCATCATCACCCGCTCGAGATACTCGGCGGTGCGCTTGCCGGGCCTGTAGCCGGGGATGAAGCTGCCGTAGTCCTTCAGGTTGTTGGCCATGTCCTTGGGGTTGAAGATGATGGCCGTCCAGAAGTAGCAGAAGAAGTAAATCAGGGCGATGTAAAACAGGTTGTAGATATAACCTTGCCTCTCGAAACTGCCCGCAAGCCAGCCCCCCACGGCCGAGCTTTGGATGACCGGGATGCGGAAGAGAAAGGTGGGCAGGATCAGCAAGCTGCTGGCAAAGATCACCGGCATGACGCCCGCCTGGTTGAGCTTGAGCGGCAAATACTGGCGTGTGCCGCCGAAGGTGCGCCTGCCGCGAACGTGCTTGGCCGACTGGGTCGGGATCCGCCGCTGCCCCTTGGTGATGTAGATGATACCGAGGACCACGGCCACGAACAGGACCATCAACACGACCAGTTTTTCGAAGCCCACGTCATGTCCGCTGCTGCCGCCGAGCGACAGGATGGACTGCTTGAACCCTCCCTTGCCGGCGTTGGCGGCGGGGTCCCATATGAGGAGTCGAGTGGCGTCGGGGATGCGCGAGACAATGCCGGCCATGATGATGAGACTGATGCCGTTGCCGACGCCGTACTCGTCGATCTGTTCGCCCAGCCACATCATGAAAATCGTCCCAGCGGTCATCGTCAGGACGGCCGGGAGGTAGTAGAACCAACCATCATAGCCTGTCAGGATCAGGCGACCCCCCCCCGCCGTCCCCGCTGATGCCGTGAGCGCATTCATGGCGATGATAGCCTGGAAAATACAGATGACTACTGTCGCGTAGCGCGTGTACTCGTTGATCTTCTTCCGCCCGCTCTCGCCTTCCTTCTGGAGTTTTTCGAGCGGCGGATAAACGCTGGCCAGGAGCTGGAAAATAATCGAGGAGGAAATGTAGGGCATGATGCCGAGCGCGAATATGGTGCTGTTGTTCAGATTGCCGCCGCCCAGCATCGACACGAAGCCGAGAAGCTGACCGAGGCCGCCTTGCTGCTGGCTCCGCAGGTGCATCTCTTCCTGGTTGAGGAACGGCAGAGGAATGAAGAAGCCAATGCGGTAGATGGCCAGGAAGAGCAAAGTGATAAGTATCTTCTGCCGCAGCTCTGGTATGGAAAGGATCGCCTTGATCTTGCTCATGATCTCCTCCCTGGGCGGGCGGTTTAAACGCGCTCCCCTGCGGGTCGCGGCTAAACGTGATTACCTGGGCGGGCGGTTTAACGCGCTCCCCTGCGGGTCGCGGCTAAACGTGATTACTTGGGCGGCCTTGGCTTCATCTTGTTCTTCTTGGGTTTCCTGGGCAGCGGAATTACTTCCGTGCTGCCGCCACGGGCGGTGATTTTCTCGGCGGCCGACTTCGAGAAGTGGTGGGCGCGAACGACGAACCGCTTGGTCAGCTCTCCGGTACCGAGGATGCGGACCCCATCCGCCGGGCCGTTGGCAAGACCGGCCTTGCGTAACGCTTCGTGATCCACCGTGGCCCCATCCTCAAAAACACTGTCCAGCTCGCCGACGTTGACGACCAGGTAATGCCGGTCCCAGGTGGCATGGCTGAAACCGCGTTTGGGGATGCGGCGGAAGAGCTGCATCTGGCCGCCTTCGAAGGTGGTTACCGGCATCTTGGCACCGGCGCTGGCCCACTGGCCCTTGCTGCCGCGCGTTGCCGTCTTGCCGTGACCGCTGCCGACGCCGCGGCCGACACGTTTCTTGCGCTTGAGCTTGCGGACGCCTTGATGAACTTGCGAAAGATCCATTAGAGAGTCACCCCCCGCAGACGGGCCACTTCTTCCCGCGTCCGCAGCTCCAGAAGGCCGTGAATGGTTGCCTTGACCAGGTTAATGGGGTTCGAGCTGCCATGAACCTTGGTCAGGATGTTGCGAACGCCGCAGACTTCAAGAACGTCGCGCACGCCCGGACCGGCCTTGACGCCTGTGCCCTGCCCCGCCGGCACCATGATGACGCGGCTGCCGCCGTAACGGCCGATCACGCGGTGGGGGATGGTATCACCCTTGAGGGAAACACGCCTCTGCCGCTTGAGTGTTTCCTGGGCGTCCTTGGTGGCCTTCTCGACGGCTGGGGGCACTTCATTGGCCTTGCCATAGCCGCAGGCCACCCGGCCATGCCTGTCGCCGATCACGACCAGCGCATTGAAACTGAAGCGGCGGCCGCCCTTGACCACAGCGGCGCAACGACGGATCTTCACGACACGGTCTTCCAGGCCCTCCTGGTTCGAGTCGCGGTCACGGTCACGGTCACGGTCTCTTGCCATTGCTCATTCTCCTGGCGGTCCGTTCGCCATCGACACGCTTCTGCGAAGCGTCGCTAAACGCTAGAACTGCAATCCGCCTTCACGGGCCGCATCGGCCAACGCCTTGACACGTCCGTGATATTTGTAATGTCCGCGGTCAAAGGCTGCCTTGCTGATCCCCTTGTTCTTGGCGGTTTCCGCGAGCACCTTGCCGATTGCCGCTGCCGCCTTGACGTTGCCTCCGTACTTTACGGCGTTTTTCAAATCGGCAGACATGCTGCTGGCAGTAGCCAAGGTCACGCCGTTGAGATCGTCGATCAACTGGGCGTAAATGTGCTTGGAGCTGCGAAAAACGCTGAGGCGCGGCCGCTCCGCGGTGCCGGTAATATTCCGGCGCACATGGTGCCGCCGGCGCAGTTGTTGAACACATTTTGCTTTTTGATGATTCATGACGGTAACCATCCCCGCGCTCCCCTGCGGGTCGCGGCTAAACGATGAACGCGCTCCCCTTCGGGTCGCGGCTAAACGATGAACGCGCTCCCCTTCGGGTCGCGGCTAAACGATGCTACTGGGAGCCGCTGGTGAAGGACTTGCCTTCCTTGCGGCGGACCTGTTCGTTTTCGTAGCGAATACCCTTGCCCTTGTACGGTTCCGGCGGCCGGGTGCGGCGAACCTCGGCAGCGAACTGTCCCACTTTTTGCTTGTCGGCGCCTCGGATCACAATGGTGGTCGGATCGGGCAATTCCACGGCCACGCCGTCGGGGGTCGCCATCTCCACGGCGTTGGCAAAACCGACCGTCAGAACGAGGTTTTTCTTGTCCATGCGCGCCTGGTAGCCGATGCCTTCGATCTTCAACTTCTTCTCGTAGCCCCGGGTAACTCCCTCGACCATGTTCGCGATCAAGCTGCGCGTCAAACCGTGCAAGGCGCGGTTCAGGCGTTCGTCGTCAGGCCGGGCGACGCGGATGACCTTGGCGCCCTCGTCGAACTCCACGCGCATGTTGCGGTGGAAGGGCTGTTCGAGCTTGCCTTTCGGCCCTTCGATCCACACCTTGCCTTCCGCCACCTTCACCTTCACTCCGGCGGGGATGACAATGGGTTGTTTGCCGATACGTGACATGGGATGGTCTCCCTCCTTACCAGACGGTGCAGAGCAACTCGCCGCCGAGCTTCTCGGTACGCGCCCGGCGGTCGCTGATGATCCCCTTGCTGGTGCTGAGGATAGCGATACCCAGACCGTCGAGCACGGGTGCGAGCTGCGCATGGCGGCGATAGAGCCGCCGCCCCGGCCGGCTGGCACGCCCAATATGCCTGATGACTTTCTCACCGTCCGGACCATACTTCAGGTAGACGCGCAGCACTGCCTTGGGCTTGCTGAGATCGGTCGCAGGCTCAAAGGCAGAATGGCCGTCCGCGCTGGTAGTCAGGTACCCCACGTGATAGTCGAGGACAAAGCCTTCTTCCTTGAGCACCTGGGCCACATTTTGTTTCAGCCGCGTCCAGGGCATGTCCACGGCGGGCCGTTCGATCCGGTTGGCGTTGCGGATGCGCGTCAGCATGTCGGCCAGTGAATCGGTCATCATGGTTGTCGTTCTCCTCACCAACTCGCTTTCTTGACACCGGGGATGAGGCCATCGCTGGCCATGTTGCGGAAACAAATCCGGCAGATGCCGAACTTCCGGTACACGGCGCGGGGCCGGCCGCACAACTTGCAGCGCAGGCGCAGGCGGATCTTGTCGCGCGGCCGCATCTTTACCTTTTCGGGCTGCCGCTTGTTCGCTTCAAGCTGGCTGAGCTGGCGTCTGAACTTCACGTATTTCGCTTCAGTGCTCATAAATTCCATTCACCTCTGGAAACTTCCGAAGTCTCTGAGACATCAAAAGTTTGGTAAGGTTTTACGCCTCCCGGAACGGCATGCCAAAACCACGGAGCAATTCGCGGGCCTCGTCGTCATTGCGGGTGCTCGTCACGAAGGTCACGTCCATCCCCTGCGTGAAGGTGACCTTGTCGGGATCGATCTCGGGGAAGACCATTTGCTCGGCAAGCCCGAGGCTATAGTTGCCTTGCCCGTCGAAGCTTTTCGGGTTGACCCCGCGGAAATCGCGAATACGAGGCAAGGCAATGCTGATGAGCCGATCGAGGAACTCATACATGCGCCGGCCGCGCAGCGTGACCTTGCAACCGATCTCGTTGCCTTCGCGCAGACGGAAGCCGCTGACGGCCTTCTTTGCCTTGGTGATGAGCGCCTTCTGTCCGGTAATCAGGGTAAGCTGCTCGGCGGACTGCTCCATCCGGTTCTTGTCCTGCAAGGCCTTGCCCACGCCCATATTCACGACGATTTTTTTCAGGCGCGGCAAGCTGTTGGGGTTCTTTCGACCCAGTTTCTCCGCCAGCCGTGGAGCAATTTCCTTCTGATACCGTTCCTGTAACCGAGCCATGACTCCCTCTGTATCACTTTTGTGCGTAAGCCTGGCGTGCCTTGCTCAATGTTCCGAGGCTGTTCTTGCATTTCTTGCAGAACCGTTCCTTGCGACCGTCGGCGGCGTAACGGCGGCCGATGCGCACTCCTCGACGGCACGTCGAGCAGTAGACCAGGACGTTGGAGGCGTCGATGGGCATCTCCTTCGATAGGCGGCCGCCCTGGGGATTGCGGCGGCCGGGCTTAAGGTGCTTGTAGACGCGGTTGACACCCTCGACCACCACCTTGTCTTCAGCCGCCAGGACGCGCAAGACGCGGCGCGCGCGGCCCTTCTCGGCGTCATCGCCGGCAATCACTTCCACCTGATCATCTTTGCGAATATGCATGGATTCAACCCGATCAACTCAGACCACTTCAGCGGCGAGACTGACAATTTTCACAAACCCGCGTTCGCGCAACTCACGGGCAACAGCTCCAAAGATACGAGTGCCGCGCGGGTTCAACTCGTTGTCAATGAGCACCAGGGCATTGCGATCGAAGCGAACGTAGCTGCCGTCAGCGCGGCGCGTTGCTTTCCGGGTACGAACGATGACACCCTTGACCACATCGCCCTTCTTGACCTCGACGCCGGGGAGTGCCTTCTTGACGCTGGCCACGATCACGTCGCCCAGGCCGGCATAGCGCCGCCGGCTGCCGCCCAGCACCTTGATGCACATGCACTCCTTGGCTCCGGTATTGTCCGCCACGTCCAGGAACGTGTACATCTGAATCATCGCCAACCTTCCTTCCCGACTCCCAACCCGACCAGTAATTCAACTTGCCAATCATCCCGGCGGCGCAGGTTCCGGACTGGGCACATCCGCCGATGGCTCTACAGGGGGCAGCGCCACGGGCGCCTTGGCCACAATCCGAAAGAGCCGCCAATTCTTGGTTTTGGAAAGCGGCCGGGTTTCCATGATCTCCACCGTGTCTCCGCGGCGCGATTCGTTTTTCTCGTCGTGAACGTGACAGATGGTTCGCCGGCGGATGTACTTTCCATACCGGGCGTGCTTGACCAGCCGGGGGATTTCCACGCGCCTGGTCTTGTTCATCTTGTCACTGGTGACCACGCCGACGGCTGTGCGCCGGTGTCCGCGTTCTTGTTGTTCGGCCATGCGTATCCGTTCCCCTCAGCATCATTTCTTTTGCGTAGCCAGCTGCCGTTCACGCTGAATCGTCATGATTCTGGCCAATTCCTGCTTGGCCTTGCGCATTTCGCTTGGTGTCTCCAGGCGCTCGGTGGCGGACTGGAAGCGGAGGTGGAAGAGGTTTTTGACCACCTCTTTCCTCGACAGCTCCAGTTGCTCATCGTTCATGCCACGGTATTCGACTGGTTTCATGTGTCTCACACTTCGGATTTCGAGTTTTCCTAAATGCTTGGCCGCCGCGCCACCAGCCGGCAGCGGAACGGCATCTTGTAGGCGACACGCGCCAGGCAATCGCGCGCGGTTGCTTCGGGCAGACCGCCGATCTCAAAGAGAACCATGCCCGGCTTGACGACCGCGGCCCAGTATTCCGGCTCGCCCTTGCCCTTACCCATGCGGGTTTCAGCGGGGATGGCCGTGATCGACTTGTGCGGGAAGACCCGAATGTACAACCGGCCCTCGCCGCGCACCGAGTGCGTGGCGGTGATGCGCCCGGCCTCGATGGCCTCGGCGCTTAGCCAGCCGCCTTCCAGCGCTTGCAAGCCAAAGTCGCCAAACGTGACCGTGTTGCCACGATTGGCGTTACCTTTTACCTTGCCGCGCTGGCTTTTTCGAAACTTTACCCGCTTGGGCATGAGCGGCATCGTCATTCTCCTTGGCGTCCAGGTAGTCGCCGTTATTGATCCATACTTTTATGCCAATGTGTCCCTGGGCAGTCTTGGCCTCAGTGAACCCGTACTCGATTCGCGCCCGCAGGGTGGACAGCGGAATACTGCCTTGCATGGCGCTCTCGGTCCGGGCCATTTCCGCGCCGCCGAGGCGCCCGGCCAACTGCACGCGAACACCCTTGGCGCCCGCTTCCATCGTCTGGTCGATGGACCGCTTCATGGTTCGGCGAAAGCTGGCCCGCTTTTCCAGTTGTTCGGCGATGTCCTCGGCCACGAGCTGAGGATCAACTTCGGGCCGGTTCACCTCCATTGTCTTGATTTCGACATGCCGGTGGCAGAGGTCCTCCAGGTCCTTGGTGAGCTTGTCGACCTCCTGCCCCTTCTTGCCGATGATCATGCCCACGGCGCCGAATGGATGTAGACCGTGACCTTTTCGCGGGTCCGATCAATCTTGATCCTGGAGATACCAGAGCCGCCGTACCGTTTCTTTATGAACTTGCGGATCTTCTGATCCTCAACCAACAGTTCGGAAAAATCCTGCTTGTTGGCGTACCAGTTGCTCTGCCAATCGATCATGATTCCGGTTCGGAAACCGGTGGGGCGGACTTTTTGACCCATACGTCACTCCTCATCCGACAACGTCACCCGAATATGAGAGAAACGGCGTTTGATCGGATACGCCGTGCCGCGCGCTCGCGGCATGATGCGCTTCATAATAGGGCCGCCATCGATGCGCGACTCGGAAACAACCAGTTCGTCGATGTTGCGAGCCCCCTTATCCTCCGCGTTGCCCAGGGCACTCTTCACGACCTGCTCCACGAGGCGGGCACCCTTGTTGGGGAGGAAACGCAGCAGTTCCAGGGCTTCGTCAGCCGACCGGCCGCGTATCAGGTCGGCGAACAAGCGCAGCTTGCGAACCGACATATCGGCGTAGCGATGGCTGGCCTGGTATTGCATAACTTCCTCACCTTCCAGTTCCGGGGGCAGGATTTGAACCTGCGACCTCCAGGTTATGAGCCTGGCGAGCTACCACTGCTCCACCCCGGGATCGTGCTTCACTTGGCGGCGGCCGCAGGCGGGGCACCTGCTGCTGCTGCTGCCGCCGCTGCCGCTTTGGCCCTGCCGCCGCTATGCCCCTTGAACACTCGCGTCGGAGCGAATTCACCCAGTTTGTGGCCGACCATGTCCTCCGTGACGAACAGTTTCATGAACTGCTTGCCGTTGTGGATCAAGAAGGTGTGGCCGATGAAGTCGGGCACAATCGTGCAATCGCGCGACCAGGTCTTGATCGGTTCGCGATGACTGCCGCGGCCTTCTTGCCGTTCCACCTTCGCCAGCAAGCGAAGATCTACATGCGGCCCTTTTTTCAGTGATCTACTCATGAATCCTCGGTTCGTTACCACAACACTGGCCCGAAGCGTTAGCGAGGGAAGCGTCCGCCCTCGCTAACGCTTCGGGCCAGTGTACTGCCGAACTGCACACTGGCATGCAGAACTCCCTGTCACCCTGCTTCGCTCGTCATGTCGCTTCTGGGGCGCCAACCGGCGAATTACTCATTCTATGGATATTTCATCCATCGCCTAGCTGTCACTTCGGAGCATAGTGAGGACCGGGCCGTCTGCGGCGAATGATCGCCGCATTGGACGGTTTGCGTTTTTTTCTGGTCTTGCCGCCCTTGGCCAGGACCCCAGTCGGACTACAAGGATCGCGTCCTCCGGCGGTGCGGCCTTCGCCGCCGCCCATCGGATGCGACACCGGATTCATCGAGGTCCCGCGGTTGTGCGGTTTCCGGCCCATCCAGCGTTTCCGGCCAGCCTTGCCCAGGCTCACGTTCATGTGGTCGGTATTGCCGATCATTCCAATCGTTGCCCGGCATTCCGAGCTGACGCGGCGCACTTCGCCGGAAGGGAGCGTGATCTGCGCCCACCGCCCTTCCCGAGCTGTCAGGGTCGCGCTGGTCCCGGCGCTCCGGCAAACCTGGCCGCCGTGCCCTGGCTGCATCTCCAGATTATGAACCGCCATGCCCAGAGGGATGCGCCGCAGCGGCATGCAGTTGCCGACGCGCGGCTCGCATTCTTCGCCGCTCATGATCTTGTCGCCCGCCTTCAGGCCCTCTGGGGCCAGGATGTAGGTCCGTTCGCCGTCCGCGTACTCGATCAGGGCGATGCGCGAGGTTCGGTTCGGATCGTATTCAATGGCCACAACCGTCGCCGGCACATTATCCTTGGTGCGCTTGAAATCAACGACGCGATACATGCGTTTGTGGCCGCCGCCACGGAAGCGCGTGCAGACGATGCCCTGATTGTTCCGGCCTCCCTTTTTGGGGTGAGGTCGCAGCAGCGACTTCTCCGGACTTTTCTTGCGGTCGCTCAGTTCGGAGAAATCGCTCACCGAGCCTTGACGGCGGCCGGCGGTTGTCGGTTTGTATTCGCGAATGCCCATATGCGCTATCCTTGGTCCCACCAACAACGGCGAGCGGCGGGGTTTACCCCCGCCGTTTGGCCGCAACGGCGAGCGGCGGGGTTTACCCCCGCCGTTTGGCCGCCCGCCGGGGCCTACATGAGGTGGGCGGGCCGGCGGCTCGCTCACTCCTAGAAGAACTCGATCCGATCCTCGGCATGCAGCGTGACAATGGCCTTCTTCCAATTAGCCAGCCGGCCGAATTTATAGTGAAACCGCCGCTGCTTGCCCAATCGTTGCTGCGTGCGAACTTTCAACACGCGCACGCCGAACAGTTCCTCGACCGCCGCCCTGATCTGGTCCTTGTTCGCCCAGAGGTTGACCTCAAAGGGATAAGCGTTGTGGTGGGTGAACTGATGCGTCCCCTTTTCGGTGATCAGCGGCCGGAGAATAATCTGCTCCGGTTCCAGCTTCGGGCCACGGGTCGGCTCTTTTTTGGCAACGGTTGCCATCGTATCTGCTCCATCTGCGAAACGCTTCTGCGAAGCGTCGTTTGCAAAACGCTTCTGCGAAGCGTCGCTAACCTTGTTTGTTCGTGCCCTTTCGTAGCTCTTCCAGGGCTGCGCGTGTCAGCAGCAGCCGCTTGGGCCGGAGCACGCTATAGGCGTTGAACTGCGCCGCCGGCATGATTTCCACGCCCGGAATGTTACGGGCGGCTTTGTACACCTTGTCATCCAGGCCCGCGGTGCCCAGCAGGCAGGTTGTTCCTTGCAATTTCAATGCTTTGAAGATGCCCGCCATCTGCTTAGTCTTGGCTTCCGCCAGGGTCAGGTCGTCGATGATCAGGGCTTCTTGATCCTGGAACTTGCTCAGGATCGCCATGCGCGTTGCGGCTTGCACGGCCTTCCTGGGCAGATGATACTCATAGTTGCGCGGCTTGGGTCCCTTGGCCGTGCCACCACCCTTGCGTTTATTGGTTCGCCGTGTGCCGACGCGGGCGTTGCCGGTGCCTTTCTGGCGGAACAACTTCTTTGTGCTCCCCTCCACTTCGCCGCGCCGCAAGGTCGAGTGTGTGCCGGCACGCTGATTGGCCAGGTGCATGAGGACCGCATCGTGCAGCAGCTGTCGATTGATCTCGCCCCCAAATTCCTCGGGGTCCACTTCCACCGTGCCGACAGCGTCACCTTGCCGGTTGTAGACGTTCAGTGTCAACATGATTCACTTTCCTTACAAGCTCTCACAGCAATGTGGCGGCGAGTTTCCAACTTGCCCGAACAAACGGCAAGTTGAAAACTCGCCGCCACAATTTGTTACAGACCAGCCATCATGTTGCTCGGCCCCTTGAAGGGAATAGACCTCCGCAGCTCTCATCCTCTCAGGAGAGCCGGAGGTCACGAGTAACAAGTATGCTTGGAATCTTGCCAGCTTCGATCCGACGACCGAAGCCTAGGCCGGCGGGAACTCAGAGGTCGATACTAGTCGGCAAACCCAATCGTGCTCAGCCAGCAGTCGCAGCGAGCACGCGAATCTTGATATCCACGCCGGGAGGCAAACTCAACCCTTTGTTGAGGGCCTCAATGGTCTTGCCTGTCGGCTGCAGGATATTGATCAATCGCTTGTGGGTGCGGATCTCGAACTGCTCACGAGACTTGCGGTCGATGTGCGGACTGCGCAACACCGTGTATCGTTCAATCCGTGTCGGCAACGGTATCGGACCATGTACTTCCGCGCCGGTCCGCTGGGCCGTATCCACTATTTCGTGGGCCGTGCGGTCCAGGACCTCGTGGTCGTATGCTTCCATCCGAATCCGGATGCGCTCGCTCGAGAAACCCGCCAAAACCAATCCTCCTCGCGTCGCTGCGTCCAGGGAATTCCAAGTCGAAAGAGCTAAGATAGTTGTGGCGTGGCAGGATGTCAAGAGGGGGTTGAAAGAGATTTGCGGTTTGAAGATTGAAATTGCCAAAATGGGACCAGCAAGCAGGTTGGATTATTGGCAAGCGTTGCCTACGTCACCCATCAGATGGTAGGATATGCTGCATACTCAATGTCTGCCAGAAAGCGAGAAGATGTCATGAGCCAGGTTGCTACGCCGACTGGAGAAGAAGTTCTCATTCCCGTCTGGGTTGTGGACCATGACTCGTTCCGTCGCTGGGCGTGCTCCGACGAGTTCCCGGAATACGGCCGGTTTTCTTGGTTAAACAATGATGTTTGGGTGGACGTGAGCATGGGAAAAGTGATACATGGCATCCTCAAGGGGCAAATCTCAGCCGTCCTGACCCTGCTGGCTCAACACAATGCAATTGGCCGCTACCTCCCAGATGGTGTTTTACTTACAAATGCTATCATTGGGCTCTCCACCGAGCCCGACGGAATGTTCTTTTTCCACAAAAGCCTTCAATCGGGCGCCATCCGACTGAAGAAAGGCCTGGATTCCCTTGAAGTCGAAGGCACTCCCGACATGATTCTGGAAGTTATCAGCCGGAGTTCTGTAAACAAGGACACAGTGATCTTGCGAGACCTGTACTGGCAAGCCGGCATCGCAGAATATTGGCTCGTAGATTCGCGTGGCGAGCCGACATTCAACATCCTCCGTCGCACGGCCAAAGGGTACGCTGCCGTCCGCAATCAGGCCGGTTGGTTGAAGTCCGCCGTGTTCGGCAAATCGTTCCGCCTCACGAAGCAAATCGACCGAACAGACAATCCCGACTACAGATTGGAAATGCGCTGAACGGGATGGCGATCACGTTCTCGTTCGATTCCGGCTTTCGCTGGCAATAGCCATCGGGCTGGTGTCGCGTTACCTCGAACTTGCCTGGCTTTCCTTCTCCATCCTCTCATATCGAGGGGCGGCTGGGGTCCTTCTCCGTTCCTCCAGGAACAAAGAATGACCCTCTCCCTCGGAGCCTATGTTTCCTCGTTCGCACTTTCTGAGTAGAATAAAGCACAGGGCCGATGTGGCTGAGGCGAGGATCGGAAGATGCCAAGGAAACTGCCTGATCGTTGGCAACCGGAGTCCATTCGTGAATTTCGGGCATCTGCTCGGCAGCGATTTGATGACGCCATGGCATTGGCAGCGAGCGGAAGGCGGACGGGCGCCATTTACATTTGGGGATATTGTGTTGAGATGCTCCTGAAGGCAGCTTATTTCTCGGTGATCGGACTCGCGGAAACAAACGTAGTTACATGGGCTGGGCATCTCCACCCTGCCATAAGTAGGGGTCGAAATACCTTCCACATTGCGTGGCCCTTCGCGGGCCAAGGGCATAATATTCAAGCCTGGGCTGAACTACTCGTGGCGGAACGGATTTCGTTAGGCGTGCCTTATCCCCCTTTCTTCGAGGCGGAAGTGCAAAAACATGGACAGCACGTTGGCCAGCACTGGAGCGAGACGTTGCGTTATCACAAGAACGTCGCCTACCTGTACGAGGTAACGCAAGTCCGGGAAGCCACGGAATGGTTTGTGGTAAATTCGGATACCTTATGAGGGTTTTGCCATGCCGCGAAAAAGAATTGGACCGGAGCAGCCACGATTCACAAACGGCAGCCTCGCGGAGAAGCTCGCAGGGGAATTGAAAAACGGCCGGGAGTCCGGTCAACCGCTGGTCTACGAGCACGAATTGCGTCCCGACCGGCTGCGTGTCACGGTGATCTGGGATGAATGGGACCGCACGCCGCAGGATGAACGCACCGCAGTGATCCTCCGCGCCTACGAGATGGCTGAGGGAACTGCCTCCCGCAACAAGGTGGCGCTTGCAAGTGGACTAACGGTCCCCGAGGCGACCGCGGCTGGAATGCTCCCCTACCAGGTTGGCACCGCGCTGCGCAAGGTTGATCCGGTGACCTTTGAGGAATGCCAAAACGCGATGCTGGCCGAAGGGGCGTCCAGGCTGTTTGGTCCAGGAGTTCTTCAACTTCGGTTCGCAACAGAAGGGGAGGCAGAGGCCTGTCGGCAGAGGCTTATCCGGCGGCTTCCGAGGAGCCAGGATGTCTGGGTTGTCAGCAGGGAGATCGCCGTTCAGGATTTCGTCACGCTTCACGACTGGGCACAAGGCGAGCAAGGGTGAGAGGCGTCTACCTGGAGTGCCGAACGATCACGGCGAAGCGATTGGGCTGGCGATGGAGGTGCAATCGGTCGGGAAATGACGTGGCAGCAGGGTGGGCGGGTTGTTGTGGGCAGAATGGTTCCGGACAGCTCGCTCCACCGGATAGTTCGTTCCACCGGACAGCTCGCTCTGCGGTTCCGTACACTGCCCCGGGGTTAGTGGGGAAGTGAAATCTGGGCGAGTCGGCCGAACGACTGCGTCTCGTGCCAGGTGAGTTGCCGCATCCAGCAGCTGCCGTCCTTGTCCTGCCAGAAGAGGCGGAACGGCTCCGCGCCTTCGGCGAAGGCGAAGAGGCTGCCGCTCTGGAAGTGCGGGGGCAGGACTTCGAGCCAGTAGAAATAGTGCTCCCTGGTCACCTCGGCGATACGGCCGGGGACCGAGATGCGAGCGACGTGTTCCTTCCATTCCTCACTCGCGGGGAGGGGGACGCGCTCCGCTACGGTGAGTCAGGACAGGAAATGCTTGAGGGCCGGCGACATCGGCATGGCTGTTCCTTTCATTGGTTGCAGGGAAACGGTGATGTGAAAAAACGATGCTCAAATTTCCTTGTCCGGTCGGGACAAGGGCGGAATCATACGCGAGAGGACGGGCGCGCACAAACAGTCAGTGGGGGCACAAGAGAGCCTCCTGCATCGAGTGTAGCGAGCAGGGAAGGTGCCTCTACATTTGAGCTGAGGCCAGGTTCGACACACACTGCTCGAAGTAAAGATACGATGGGACCGGCGCACGCAAAATCCAGGAAGGAGCAACCTGACCGGACGTAATGTCCACGTGACCAAAATGGCACTGGCGCTCACCGCAGCGCCATCACTATTTCGCCATCTGGCTAAAGCCCGAGGTAGGCCTTCAGATTTTCGCCTGGGTAGACATCCGGCCGGGCAAGGTACGGGTAGGAATGCGACCCAACGTGGGTCACGAGTTCAGCAGTCCAAGCATCCAAGAGCTTATCTTCTTCGGAAGGCTCGGGCGGCGCCGGACCCCGCTCGTTTGTTACGAAAACATGCTTCTTCATCCAGTGGACCTGGACCAGCGCAATGCCATGCGCCGTTGCGAACTCAATGGCCCCGCTCTGGAAAGGTGAGGTAGAAAAGATCATGCCTTTCTGCGAGCCGGTGGACTGAAGCTTCTGCTCGAGCACCATGACGATGTCTCGCTCGATGGATTTGGAGTACCGCTTACACTCGATCAGGACCCGGAACAACGCCTCGCCGATGGCGACGAAAGTCGCAATGATGTCCATCTTATACTCGCCGTCCATGCCTTCGATCAGTTCCAGATGAGTGACGGAGAATTCCTTAAGTGCCATCTTCTCTCGCCTCACGATGCCACGGACGTACTTCTCGAACTTCTCCGGCGTCATGTTCATCAGCGGGTTATCAGAAACCATGTGCAACGCCCCAAGTCTGGACGATTAATTCCCACGAGCTTGCGGCAACTCGCGGCTTTCCCTGCCGTTGTGGAGTACGCTATGACAACTTGGCCGTGTTTTCGTCACGTTCTGCTAGGCCGCGTGCCAGTGAGTGCAGTACGTCATGAATCTCATCCCGGGGACAAAGACGAACCAGCAGGGTTTGACTCTCACTAAATCTCATCACGTCACGGAGCATCGATTCCACATCTGGATGCTGTTCCAGCGAGGCCCGACTTACGCTGATGCGAAACTTGCCCTCGGTAGATATGATAACAAATGCAACGTTGCTGTCGGGCAAGCTATACCTCAGGATAATATGAGGCTCAAAGTCTGTCGTCGCCACCGATTGGTAGGGCTGAAGCACGAGTGGGAGAAGACCTGTGGCAGCAGCTCCGTTGCTCAACTCTTGGTGCAACCCCAAGCTGAACAACTCAGCGTGGGTACCGTTCATCTGTTTCTTTTTTAGGAGATAGATCTCTTCGACGTTTGCTCTCTTGCGAATCTCTCGCTGTTCGCAGTACGTGATCACTTGCGGATGCTTGACCACTGCTTCGCACCATGCTTCCAGCTCGGATCTCCCGCAGATGATCTCATCCAGTTGTGGTGCAATGTCCGTCTTCACATCAATGCGATCCCACAGCGCCTTCAGATGCCGCCGCCTTGCAGAATGACCGGACGAGTCACCCCGCAGATAACGCTTCCAACTGTCCCAGTTACTTGCGGGGCTTGTGAGGAATGAGTAGTTGGTGCCGTTGGTACTCAGATAGTCGCCGCAAACAAGAAGGGCCCGCTCCCACAGATACGGCTTCCCCGGCAAAGTTAAGCTCTGCAACCCGGCTGGGCCGAACATCCTCTGTGCCTTCGCGAGGTAATCGTCGAAGCGGACCTTCAGGTCGGCATGCACGTCAGTTGCCCATTCATCAACCGGCACTTCCTCAGCCTCGTTGCAGACGCCAGCGAAATCCAAGAGGAAGTCGATCTGCCCTCGGAAGTACCCATGCGATTCGGCGGCCTCGATTCGTGGTCTCCAGCCCGGGTCAGCGAGAATGAGTCTGGCCTTGAGGATTTCCTCCCGCAGCTGCTGGGGGCTAAAACCCGAAAGGTCGATCTCCGTTGTCGCCAAGCTCTCAAGGATCTGCTTGCGGTGAGACAGGATCGCTTGGATGCCGGACAGCGCTCGGCCGTAGTCCTCCGGACGGTCGATGCCGCTATTTAAACTGAGGTTGAAGACCACCCTCGCCCATTCCTGCAACTCGTTTGCATTAACGGCACCGACATCGCACTCCAAGTACGAGACAAAAGCCGCGAACTGCACCAAGGCCACGTATTCCAGTGCCGCAGGATTTTTGATCGCATTCTGGAAAAACTCCAGCTCATCAAAGTAGCGCCACTCGGCAGCTGCCGCGTGAACCCGCTGCCGGTCGTGCTCCAGGTCTCAAGGAGACACATGAGTCTGCACGCGAAAGTTCGCGTCAGCCAGCCGTGATCGTGGAACATGGTAAAGCTCACACTGACGTGCCGGTTCCTTAGCTGCATTGTGTCTTGAGTGAACGAGGCGCTATCCGGATCCAGACTGACACGGACGAGAGCCCAGAGCAGATTCATGACCGCGTCATCGAACGTATCGCTTGTTTCGTCCCTGTGGCTCCAGAAGAAGTCTGTCCACCGCGTGTCCATCCGCATGGCGAAGAACATCGGCACGCTGACATCCCTGCCATCAATCTGGCGATGGTCAGTCGGGTACAAAGTCTTGAGGTGTTCTTCAAAGCGTGCCTTGAAAGTCTCGAACACTGTGAGCGGTTTGCCCCGCGCGTTCATCTTGATGTACAAGTCGTCTGTAAGACCGAAATGCTCCAACTGGAGCAGCTGAAACGTAATGACCGGATGAGCTTGGTCCACGAGCCGGGCGTATAACCCAGTCGTATCCCGGAAGCGTGCGTGAATGGCGTCGAGCATGGTGAGGCGCAGACTGGATAGTCGGATCAAGCCTCCAGTAGAGAAAGAACCACGGCTGGTCCTCAATCAATTTCTTTACGGAGGGCACATGTTCCGCCTCGGAGGCAGGCTCGAACTTCACCAGTGCGTCAAAAAACTCCGTGCTGTTCGGACGAACCTGGTACGAAAAACGGGAGTGCTTTCCATCCCAAACTAGGTTCCGGAACTGCGGAAGCAACTTGTCCCGCCACGCCAGATACCAGTGGAGAAGGAACAGCGTTGTGAGACGTTGCTGTCCGTCAAGTGGAAGAAAGGACTTGTCGTCCCCGTCCTCCATGCTTCCATAAATGAAGTCCAGGTTGAGGGGCAGCCGCTGGTCTCCTGCAGGTAGTGAAAGTGCTTCGTACAGCGCGCTGAGGAAGCTCTCTCTAACTTCCCGCTCCGAGTCCCTTCCCTGGGCATAATCCCGTTGTATCTGCGGCATCACGACCTGCCGGCGTTCTTGGAGTAGCGCGGAAAATGTCTTCGTATGGTTCGTGTCACTCATCGATCCACGCTCCTTTGAAAAACGTGTAGAGGATCTCGATGATCGCCTGCCGGTAGCCCTGCTTGTCCGCCAGCGTCCAGAACATGGTGTGATCGACGCGTGCGTTGTAGACCTTCAAAAAGACATTCCGCGTACACAGAGGTACGAATATTCCGTCACGATCGAGCGATAACACCCGACCCCGTTTAACGGCAAAGGGCGCATTCTTGTAACTCGTATTAGTCGCGCGATCGAGGAGCACTAGGTTCGCCACACTATGGTCCGGATCGCCGTCGGCCTCGTGGAAGGCTTTCAGGACCTTCTCGTACAGGGCCTCGAAAACGGCGTCAGTTGCCTGAACGACGGGCAGGTCGATGAACTGCTGGATCTCAGCCTGGAGTTCCGGCTCTTCACCAGTTGATTGGAAATAACCCACACAATGCCGCAACCAGTCGATTCGTGCCGTTCGTCCAGGGAGATTATCCGGCGCAATAGATCGCACATGCTCGATATGCCAGTTCTCTGTTTTGAAGCTGTCAAACTGGAAGCGCATGTTGGATTTTGTGTTCTGGAGGAGTGTTGCCAGATTGAAGAGGAGAAGAAACGAGCGAATCTTTTGGCTGTTGGGACCGTACTGCAAATCATCTACTCGGTCGGTGATCTGTTCCTCAAGTTCTTCGGCACTGAGCGCTGCAAGGTCGTCAGACCCAATCAGGAGGCAGAAGATTTTTGCGCCAGCTTATTTGGACAGCGCCACTTTCTTGAATGAATGATACTCAAGTGCTGCTGGAGCAGGAAGTTGTGCTTGCGTTAGCGAGCAGAAATAGACGATCCTCCGTGTTCTCGAATTCCTGGAGAAATGTCACGGAGGATCGTCAGGATGACACTCAAGCAGATTGCCAGCCTCGGCAAGGAGTTGGTCAAGTTTCTCGCTCTTTTCGTTGGCCACTTCCGCAGCCGCCCCGGCTTCGTCTTGTTGCGAATCTATGTCCAAGGTTTGCTCTCGGATTTGCAACGCAAAAACGTCGAGGCCATCGCCCTGGAGTTTGGCAAGGCGCCACGCACTCTACAGCGTTTCGTGGAATCGATCAAGTGGGATGAGAGGGGTGTCCGCGACGACTGCCAGCGGTTGGTCGCTCGCGAACATGCTCATCCTGAGGCGGTCGGTTGCCTTGACGAATCGGGAACGGCCAAGAGCGGTGTGCATACGGTCGGTGCCGCGCGGCAGTGGCTGGGCAGTTGTGGCAAGGTCGACAACGGCGTCGTTGGCGTGCATGTGAGCTACAGCAGCCCCGGCTTTCAGTGTCTGCTCGACAGCGAAGTCTATCTGCCCCATGACTGGGCCGACGACCCAGTGCGCCGAAAAAAAACTACATCCCCGACTATGTCGTGTTCCGTACCAAGCCGCAAATCGCCTTGGAACTGATCGACCGTGCGCTGGCTAACGGTGTGCGCGTCCAGGCCTGGACGTTTGACGAAGGCTACGGCCGCGACACGGCGTTTCTGGATGGCCTCGAACAGCGTGGACAGGTATTCGTGGGGGAAGTACCAGTGAACTTCCACGGCTGGATGAAAAAGCCGCGGGTGCTCCGGAAGGGCCGGTCGCGGCGGCGGGGCCGCAAGAAAAACTATCCGCGGCTAGCGGCGCGTGGCCGCCGCACCAGCGAAGTGCAAAAACTGGCCCGCTATTCACCCGTCTTCCGCAAGCAGAAGTGGCAGCGTTACCGCATCAAGGACACCGAGCACGGCCCCGAAGTCTGGGAAGTGAAATGGGCGGTGTTCTGGCGGAAGGGGCCCAATGGCTTGCCGATGCGCCGGCACTGCTTGATCGTCGCACGCAACGTGTTGACCAAGGAAGTGAAGTACTTCGTGTCGAACCGTGTGCCAGGGGAGCATGGCATCTCCCTGCGGCGGTTGCTGCGTGTTGCTTTTGGGCGCTGGTCGGTGGAAAGCTGCTTTCGCCAGGCCAAAGAGGAACTGGGTTTGGACCATTACGAGGTTCGCGGCTGGCGTTGCCTGCACCGGCACTTTCACCTGACACAACTGACCCATCTGTTTTGCGCCCGCATGCGTCAGAAATTCGAGGCCGCCACAACGCACGACGACCCGCTGGAACACCTGACGATAGAACAAGTGCGACGAGCCATGAACATCTGGTTGGAGACGGCTCAGGGGCAACTGACAAGAGTATGCGCGATACCAACGAGAGTTGGTCAAGCAGCAGTACTACCAACGTCGCAATGCCCAAGCGCGGCGATCCCACACGAAAACGCGCAAGGCACTACTACACTCCCTGGGCATTGATGCCGACCGCATCAAAACCTGCATACCACGATCGCCAACCTGATCGGCTATGCTATTATCTATATCTACGTGTGACTTCCGTCATTGGACGAAGAAAAAGTGGCGCTGTCCAATTATGCTTGAAGTCCTTTTTCGTGGTGTCTTCGGCGAGCGCGATGAGTTCATTCAGATCCGTATCTTCCCAAATAAGGAAGCCCACCAGATGATAGAGCTGGCGGTCCTCAAACCACTCTTCCAACAGCATATACCGCTTTTTTATGGCGAGCCATTCCTGGTCGGGATCGCTGTCCTTGCCGTTGAGCCGCTCGCTGTAATGGTAGAAGGTGGCATAACGATCAGAGCTTTCGGGCATTCCCTGGGCACGGGCAACGAGATCGAATAGATAGCGGATCCGGTTGCCGCGTTGTTCTGTTTCGTTGCTCAGGAAGTGCCAGAAGTCGTTTCGCTGGAGGTACTTTCCCAGGAGGTCCCACTCATAGGCGATGCGTAGGCGACGCGCTTCCGCTTGCCCACCCTTGGTGCGCCGAAGGAACAAGGCGCGGATCAGCTCATCGTTCGTCAAGCGGAATCTTACCGACGTTCAGACGGGTGAAGGCTTCGACCGCATTTTCGGCGGGGGAAAGGAGGAACCAGATTACCTTCGCCTGGTTGAGAAACGCGATCTTTATTGCATCGACCTCGTTGTCTCTCTTAGCAAACCAGTCCTCAATCGTCTTTATCGCCTCACCGATGTGGAAAAAGTCAACATTGGACGCTGCCCGCTCGTTGGAGGGATCCTCCAAAAACGCTAGGAGATCGGGGCGGGTCTCGTACTCGAGCGTGTAGAGTTTCTGCTGGTATCGCGCGGCAGCCCGCTGATTGAAGTGCCGCAAGATGAGCAGGAGTGTCGTAAGACGCTGCTGGCCGTCCACGACCTCGTATACGCTGTCCACATTCGGCTTGAGAACGAGGGGCTGCAGACAGTAGAAGTCTTCCGGCTGCGGGTTCTCCCGCCGAGTGAACTCCCTCATGTCATCCAGCAACTGCGTCACTTGTTGGTGCGTCCACCGGTAGCCACGCTGATAGGCGGCAATCCGATAGCGGATCGGCTTGTCCGAAGGATCGACACGCAGTTCGTACACCGTTTTTAAGGAGATGTCTTGCTCGCTCATGATGAGCATTCCTTCCGGATCTCAACCGCCATACAGTTCACAGCAGTGACCCTGAGACGAGATTAGCGATTCAAGCTGTTGTAGGCAATTCCCCCTTCGGCGGAGGGCCTGGGGTCCGGTACCTTCCATCAAACAACGATGTCTGAATTACGGACGTGCTTCACATTCTTCGGTTTTCATGCCGCGTCCCCCAATTTTGTCTCACAAATCCAGGATTACCCTCAGGGCATCGTCGCCTTCCTGCATCCGTGCAGGCTGACAGGCTGCCCAACTGCGCCATAAGGCGGATCTTGTCAATGACTCGAATCTGCTCACACAAGGTTACAGAGTCTTGAGTCAAGCCCCCCTCGCCGCTGGGTACAAATCGGCCCGCCATATCTCTCCTCGTGTCACCGCCACTGAATCTCTCCTCGCGCCAAACGCTCTTCGTAATCCGTGAGGCAATCGAGGTAATCGCCGATGTTCGTCAACGCCTCCGCTTCGCTTTCTTCCAGAATAGTAACCAGCACTCGAACCGGATGAGAGGGAATCTTGCCCTGCGGCAATTCCAGGTGGCCGTTGGGTTGGAGTATGCCTTCAATTGTGCTGTGGACCATGACAACGCCCTCCATTTTCCACGTTATTATCGCCAATCATAGAATTGAGAAAAGACGTGGAACTCGATGACAAAGGGCCGGAAACGCGGGCGTGCGGTAAATGCGTGCAGCGCACGCTCTGGGTCGTCACTGTTCATCATGCGGCTCCCGGAACTCCGGAACGGATCGCACGAAGTTCATGTTATTCAGACTACCATAACGACCGGCCTTGTCAACGCGGTCAGCTACGCCATTGATTATCCTACCTCCGAAGCGTTTGCGCCGCTCTGAACGACGTGCCAAGAAAGCATCGTTGCCACCATTTCCCCACCTGGCAACGGTCAGATTCTACAAGTCTTTTTGAGCGAATAGGATACGGAAATCGACCCTTCGCAAAGACGCTGTTTTGTGGCAACGACAGGCCACAAAAGCGCTTGAATTCCCAATGTTTTCGCATGTATTTGGAGGGGCTTCCGGCGATTTTGGGTGTTTTAAGGCGATAGAAGGCAGTTTTAACAGGTCGGTTTCACGACTTGCTGGTTTTTACCGTGTAGAATCGTTGCCAACCACCCCTGCCGAGCCGCTCCAGGCGACCACTGGACGAGCGCAACCACGTTGTTGTTTCAGTTAAAGAAGGGTGCTTGTCGGGTCACGGGACGTGTGGCAGATTGATGCGCAGCAAGTGGTTGTCCAGAGACGGCACGTTGACGATGGCTTGATGGATTCGAGCGGCGAGGGCGGCAGTGTCCTTGTCGTCGGTGCAAACGACGATGCCGCAATGAGATTGGACCTGCCGGTGCAATTTGATGTAATCCCAACGGTTGAAGGTTAGCACGGCGCGCCCTGGGAGATAGCAAAGGCCAGAACGTCAGCGTTGGGAATCTTCTGGCCGGCTTGGCCTGCCTGCTGAGCGGTCAGCACCTCGTGGCCGAGATTCCTCAGATCATCGACAATCGCATAGTCGAAATTTTCGTTGGCATAGAAGCGGGCCATGCTTCAGCGTTCCTCGTTTTCGCGAATGTCGCGATCAATCTCCTCGCGGTTCTGTTCATAATACGCCCAGGCCGCATCAAGGTCGGCCTGGGTCAGGGGTACGACAAAGCGGTTCCGCAATTCCTCGTCTGACAGGCCCAGTCTGCGCGACCGTACCAAAGACCAAACCGGCATCCGCGTGGTGCGAACACAGGCACGCCCGCCACAGACGGCGGGTGTCTTTTGCGATCCAACTCTGGTCCGTGCGTAGAACCTGAACAGTGCTCATGGATAACTCCTTCCTTCAGCGACTGATTATATCAGAATTGCTCCTGTGGGTGTGCTGGGACATGTCCTGATCATTGCCGACTACACGCTGACCGATCTGTGATCGCATCTATCTACCAGTTGAACCCTTCCGCATCTTCCGGAGCCGGTGCATACGAGTGCGGCTCCATCGTGTAGCCCGCTCTCCCCTGGCTCAGGCTGCGAACCCTGTCGGCATAGTCGAACATGCGTCTGAGCGGCACAACGGCTTCGATGACACGCAGGTTGCCGCGGGCGATCACCTGCGTGATCTCGGCACGCCGGGCATTCAAATCGGCAGTTACCGGGCCGAGATGCTCTTCCGGGACCGTTACTTCCAGATGCATCACTGGTTCAAGGAGAACTATGTTGTTGCGCAAAGCCTTGTGAACTGCGTTGGTACCGGCTCCCTGCATGGCAATCTCCGTCGAAAGTTCGGGATTGACGGAGTAACCTTCGATGGTGGCCCGGACGTTGATGACGGGGTAGCCGAGTTCTCCCGATTGCAGCGCGCCGCGCACGCCTTGCAGCGCCGCTTCACGAAGCAGCCTGGGAATATCCGGGAATTCCGTGGATTCCCGCACCTCGGGTGTACTGATGGTAGCCGTCGGCACCGGCTCGAAACAGACATCCACATACGTCTCCAGCCGGGGTACCGATCCCTTTTCTCGGCGCGGGTGTTTCAGGGTCTCACGATAACTGACGCGCGGCTTGCCGACGCGGATCTTCAGGCCGAAGTCGCGTTCCATGCGGTGCTGCTTGATTTCCAGGTGCAGCACGCCCATGCCGCTCATGAGCGTCTGCCCTGTCTCCGGGTCGAGCTTCCAGGTGAAGGTGGGGTCCTCGCGCTTGAGAGCGTTGAGCGTCCCGGTCAGCTTGTCCTTGTCGGCCGAAGACTCCGGCTCCACGGAACGGCTAACGACCGCTTCAGCGAACTTGATCGATTCCAGCAAGATCGGCTGTTGTGCATCGCAAAGCGTGTCTCCAGTCACGGAATCGCGCAGACCGACCAGAGCGACGATGTCGCCGGCGGGGGCGGTGGGGATTTCTTCGCGCCCTCGTTTGGGGTCGGCGTGGATGTGATAGAGCTTGCTGACAAGTTCCTTCACGTCCTTGCCGGGATTGTAGACGCGGCTTTGCAACTTGAGCGTGCCGGAGTAAACACGCAGAAAGAAGATGTCGCCATGATTGTCTGCCACGACCTTGAAGACCAGGGCGCAAAGAGGCTCCTTCGGGTCGGGTTTGCGTTTTTCCTGCTTGTCTGGCTTTTTCGGGTTGGTGCCGGCTACTGGAGGGCGGTCGAGCGGGCTGGGCAGGTAATATGTCACCGCGTCCATGAGCGGCTGAATGCCGATGTGCTCGCGTCCGGATCCGCACAGGACCGGCTGGATGTGCCGCTGGAGCGTCTGGTCGCGCAGGAGCTGCCGGACGGCATCAGCGGAGACCTCTTTGCCTTCGAGCAGCGCGCTGGTAACGAGGTCCTTCTCGTCCCGTTCGGTCAGCACGTTGAAGAGCTGCTCGCGCCAGCTTTGGGCCTCGGCTGCCATCTCGGCGGGGATAGGTTCGCTGCGAAAGGTCTTGCCCTCGGTCTTCGGGTCGAAGAACAAGGCTTTCATCGCGATCAGGTCGATGACGCCGCGAAAAGGCGTCGGGCTATCCTTGATCGAGCCGCTGCCGATGGGAATGGTCAAGGCAACGGGACGGCCTTCGAGGCGCTCGCGGATCTCGTCCAGAACATTCGGGAAGTTGGCGCCCACCACGTCCATCTTGTTGACGAAAACGAGCCTTGGCACGTTGTACTTGTCGGCCTGACGCCAGACCGTTTCGGACTGGGCCTCGACGCCTTTTTGAGCGTCGAAAACGACAACACAGCCGTCCAGCACTCGCAGGGAGCGCTCGACCTCCGCGGTGAAATCCACGTGTCCGGGCGTGTCGATTAGATTAACGTTGCAGTCTTGCCAGGTGAAAGGGATGCAAGCGCTGTAGATGGTTATGCCGCGTTCTTGCTCTTCGGGATCATAGTCCGTCTCGGTGGTGCCGGCATCCACCGAGCCGAGTTTGTGTTTGGCCCCGGCAAAGTAGAGAACGTGGTCGGTGGTCGTCGTCTTGCCGGCGTCGATGTGAGCAATGATGCCGATGTTGCGAACATTTGCCAGGTGCCGAGTGCCGAGTGCCGAGTGCTGAGTAGCCATAAGAATGAAAATCCGAAAACTCGAAATCCGAAATCCGAAACAAATTCAAATCGCCAAATCAGAAAATCAAAAAAACCCTTGGTCCGGTTTTGAGCATTGCGATTTCAGATTTTGAATTTGTTTCGGATTTCGAGGTTCGGATTTCGGATTTTCGATGGATTCTACCACGCGAAGTGAGCAAAGGCCTTGTTCGACTCCGCCATCTTGATGGTGTTTTCGCGCTTGGTCATGGCTTCGCCCTCGCGGCGGTAGGCGGCCATGAGTTCGTCGGCCAGGCGCAGGAACATGGGCCGGCCAGCCTTGCCGCGGGCCGCTCCGATGATCCAGCGGATGGACAGGCTTTGTTGCCGGGTCCTGTTGACCTGCATCGGCACCTGGTAGGTCGCACCGCCAACGCGCTTGAAGCGCACCTCGACGGTCGGTTTGACATTCTCGACGGCCTGAGTGAAGACTTCGATCGGCTCAACGTCGGGCATACGTTTCTTGATCTGTTCCAGGGCGTCGTAGAAGATCCGCTGCGCGGTCCCCTTCTTGCCCTGCCACATGAGGCAGTTGATGAACTTGCTGGCGAGCTTGGAATTGAAGCGCGGATCCGGCTTGAGCGTCTCGGCGCTGGCAGTACGTTTTCCCATAGGTGAGTCCTGTTCTTCTCTCGGCGAGCAGGGGCGTTAACCCCACGATTATCACACTCAATCGAGCGGCTGACGCCTCACGCTCGCCCAGATCTAGTTTAGCGACGGTTCCGGAACCAGGTAAGGGCTGGCGTAAGGCATCACGGCCCGAATCGTGCCATTTGGCTCGAAACACAGTTGATTCACAAATCCGCAATGCGGACAACGAATCTTGACCGCTGCCACGGGGCGAAACGCAAGCAGACCTTTGCCCTGGCACTTTACGGTAGCCGACACCGAAAGTTCACAGTCGCAGCACTCGAAATCCAGGTCCACTTGCAGTTCCATCATGTGCATCACTCCCCGGTAAGATCAAAGCCATCCGAGACAGGCCGTCCGCGAATCCCGCACAACCAAGTAACTGGACTGCCGCGCCGAGGCACGGTTTTCAGGCCGTGCCTGACGCGGCGCTATTACTTGCCTTCGCGTTTGGCTCCGTACTTGGAGCGGGCTTGCTTGCGGTCGGCGACTCCTTGCGAGTCGAGCACACCGCGGATGATGTGGTAGCGCACACCGGGCAGATCGCGGACACGGCCGCCGCGAACGAGCACGATGGAGTGCTCCTGCAAGTTGTGGCCCTCACCGGGAATGTAGGCAGTCACTTCCACGCCGTTCGACAGGCGCACGCGGGCCACCTTGCGGAGGGCCGAGTTCGGCTTTTTCGGCGTCATGATCTTGACCTGCAGGCATACGCCCTTCTTCTGGGGGCAGCCGTGCAAGGCCGGGTGTTTCGGTCTGCGATACTGTTGGCGGCGCGGCTTGCGCACCAACTGATTGATCGTCGGCATTCACTGTTCTCCACTTCGGTAAGAACGTTCCGGAAAACTATTACCGTATTGGGGCGATGCACGATGGTCAAGAGATAACTAATTGTTTAGCCGCGACCCGAAGGGGAGCACGCTGCCCGCGCTCCCCTGCGGGTCGCGGCTAAACAAGGTTGCAAGCCCGCGCTCCCCTGCGGGTCGCGGCTAAACAAGGTTGCAAGCCCGCGCTCCCCTGCGGGTCGCGGCTAAACAAGGTTGCAAGTTCATTCCGTTGCTCCAGCCGCTTCCAATTCAGCTGGCACGGGTTCCGTGACACCTGCCTCCACCGGGGCTTCCACTTCTGGCAGCGGCATGTTGAGTTTGACTTCGGCATCCTGATGAGTGTGAAAACCGGTACCAGCCGGCACCAGGTGCCCCAGGATCACGTTCTCTTTGAGACCGACGAGGTAATCCACCTTGCCGGCCAGCGCGGCCTCGGTCAGCACCTTGGTCGTTTCCTGGAAGCTGGCAGCGGAGATGAAGCTGTCCGACTGCACGGCGGCCTTGGTAATGCCCAGCAACTGCGTGCTGCACGTCGCTAGCGTGGGGGGCACATAACTGGGCGGGCGCTTGCCCTCGGCGTCGAGCCGGCTGCGCTCCTCGTCGAAGGCTTCCTTGCTGACGATTTTGCCGGCCTCGAACTTCGAGTCGCCCGCATCCTTGATCTTGACGCACTCCTTGAGCCGATCGTTCACCATGCGGAAGGCGAACTTGTCGATGACCGAGCCTGGCAGCAACCCGGTGTCACCCATTGTTTCCACTTTCACTTTGCGGAGCATCTGCGACACGATGATCTCGATGTGCTTGTCGTCGATATCAACGCGCTGGCTGCGGTAAACGCTCTGGACCTCACGAACCAGGTAGCTCTGTACCGCCTCGATGCCACTGATGCGGAGAATGTCGTGCGGCACAAGCGGGCCGACCACCAGCGGATCGCCTTCCTTGACGTAATCGCCCGTGTGGACGCGCAAAATCTTGCCGTGCGGCACCAGGTGTTCGCGTTCTTCTCCGATCTGGTGGCCGTCCTCATCAACCGGCTGGATGCCGATGGCACGCTTGCCGCGCCGTTTCTCGCCCAGGTGGACGATGCCGGCCACCTCGGCCATGACGGCGGGATCGCGCGGCCGGCGCGCCTCGAAGATTTCCGTGACGCGCGGCAGACCGCCGGTGATGTCCTGTGTCCCGGTCACTTCCCGCGGCGTCTTGGCCAGCAGCATGCCGGCTGATACCTTCTGGCCTTCGCGAACCTCGAGATGGGCCTTTTCGGGCATGTAATAGAATGCCATGCTCTGGCCACGATCATCCTCGACGATGATCTGCGGGTGCAGGTCGCCCTTGTGCTCCATGATTACGTAGCGCTCAGCACCGCCGGCGTCGCGCTCCTTGCGCAGGGTTTCGCCCTCGACAATTTCGTCGAAGCGGACCTTGCCGCCCACTTCCGCCAGGATCGGCGTCATGTGCGGGTCCCAGCGGCACAGCACCTGGCCGGGCTGGGCCTGTTCACCTTCCTCGATAAGGAGGATGGCTCCATTCGGCACGGAGAACGTTTCCAGGATGCGGTCCTTGGGGCCGAGAATGGAGACCTCGCCGTTGCGCGTGAGCGCCACACGCTCATTCTTGTCGTTGACGACCGCAGTGATGCGCTCGTACTTGACAGCGCCGGCCTTGCGGGCCTTGATTTCGCTCTCCTCAACGGCACGTTTGGCCACGCCGCCGATATGGAATGTGCGCATCGTGAGTTGCGTGCCCGGTTCGCCGATCGACTGGGCCGCAATGATGCCGACGGCCATCCCTTCTTCCACCATCGTGCCCGTGGACAGGTCCATCCCGTAGCATGACCGGCACACGCCCAGCGGCGCCTGGCACGTCATCGGGCTGCGCACCAGGATTTTGTCCACGCCCAGCAGCTCAATCTTGCGCGACTGGTCCCATGAGATCATCTCATTCTCGCGCACGATCAGGTCGCCGGTGATGGTCGTGATGGTGTTCCGGCTCACCCGGCCGCGGATCGATTCGCTCAACGAGCGCTCGATTTCCTCACCCTTGTAGACCACTCCCTTGGGGACGCCCTGCGTGCTCTCGCAGTCGTGCATCGTGATGACGACGTTCTGGGCGACGTCGGCCAGTTTGCGCGTCAGGTAACCGGAGTCGGCCGTCTTGAGGGCCGTGTCGGCCAGGCCCTTGCGGGCGCCGTGCGTGGAGCTGAAATACTCCAGCACGCTCAGACCCTCGCGGAAGTTGGCCTTGATCGGCGTCTCGATGATCTGGCCCGACGGCTTGGCCATCAGACCGCGCATGCCGGCAAGCTGACGGATCTGCTCGATGCCGCCGCGGGCGCCGGAGTGAGCCATCAGAAAGATCGGATTGAGGTAGGGCTTGCCCTCGCGCCGGTCATGCTGCAGGTCGAACATCATCTGTTTGGTGATCTCATCGCGGGCATGCGTCCACAGGTCGATGACCTGGTTGTAACGCTCCAGGTCGGTGATGGCCCCCTTCTGGTAGTTGCGCTGGACCTTCTCGACCTCTTTCTCCGTATTCTTGATGACCTGTTCCTTGTTGCCGGGAGTCTTGAGGTCGTCGGTGGCGAAACTCAGGCCGCTGCGGGTCGATTCGCGGAAGCCCAGTTCCTTCATGCGATCCAGCAGGTCGATGGTTTCACGCCGGCCCAGCGACTGGTAGCAGTCGGCGATGATCCGGCTCAGATGTTTGCCGGACATGGGCAGGTCGTAGAAAGCCATGTGCGGTTTGAGAATATCGTTGAAGAGCACGCGGCCCACGGTGGTGATGACCAGGCCGTTCGGCTTGCGCTGAATTTCCTCAACGCGGGTCTTGTCCTTATCGAAACGAACCTCACTGATGACGTGCTTCTCGATCGGCAGGCGCACCTGAATGTGGGCGTGGACGCCGACCTTCTTCTGGGCGAAGGCCAGGAATAATTCCGCGACGTTGGCAAAGATCATCCCTTCGCCCGCCTCGCTGGCTTCACCCTGCTCGCCGCGGGTGGCCGTCAGGTAGTAGCAGCCCATGACAATGTCCTGACTGGGACTGATGATCGGCTGGCCGTTGGCCGGGCTGAAGATGTTGTTCGTGGACATCATCAGCACCGTCGCCTCGACCTGGGCCTCGATGGAGAGCGGCAGGTGGACGGCCATCTGGTCGCCGTCGAAGTCGGCGTTGAAGCCCTTGCACACCAATGGATGGATGCGAATGGCGTTGCCTTCAATCAGCACCGGTTCGAACGCTTGAATGCCCATGCGATGGAGCGTCGGCGCCCGGTTGAGCAGGACCGGGTGGTTCTTGATGACTTCTTCGAGGATGTCCCAGACGGTGTCGTCCTTGCGTTCGAGCATCTTCTTGGCCGATTTGATCGTGTCGGCATGGCCCAGTTCCTTGAGCCGGCGGATGATGAAAGGCTGGAACAGCTCCAAGGCGATTTTCTTGGGCAGACCGCACTGGTGCAGCCGGAGTTCCGGACCGACGACGATCACCGACCGGGCCGAGTAATCGACGCGCTTGCCGAGCAGATTTTCGCGGAAGCGACCCTGCTTGCCCTTAATCATGTCGGTGAGCGACTTGAGCGGCCGATTGCTGGAGCCGAGCACCGGCCGTTTGCAGCGATTGTTGTCGAACAAGGCATCGACCGATTGCTGGAGCATGCGCTTTTCGTTGCGGATGATGACTTCGGGGGCGTTGAGATCGACCAGCTTCTTGAGACGGTTGTTGCGGTTGATGATGCGTCGGTAGAGGTCGTTCAGGTCGCTGGTGGCGAAATTGCCGGAGTCGAGCAGGACGAGCGGGCGCAGGTCGGGCGGGATGACCGGGATGCACTCCATGACCATCCACTCGGGTTTGTTCTGGGGACCGCCGATGCCGCTGTCGCGCAGCGATTCGACCACCTTGAGCCGTTTGACCAGGTCGCGCTGCTTTTGCTTGGAAGGCTTTTCCTTGGCGCTGAGCACGGCCAACTCGTTGCGCAACTCCTGCGACAGGGTGACGAGGTTGAGGCGCTCGAGCAATTTCTTGACGGCTTCCGCGCCCATCTCGGCATCGAACGCATCGCCGTAGGTCTCGCGGGCCTTGCGGAAATCGTCTTCGGTAAGGAGCTGGCGTTCCTTGAGCGGAGTGTCACCCGGATCGGTCACGACGTAGTCCTGGAAGTAAATAACCTTCTCCAGGCTGGTCGTCTTCATGTCGAGCAATGTGCCGAGCCGGCTGGGCATGGCCTTGAAAAACCAGATATGGACGACCGGCGCCGCCAATTCGATGTGGCCCATGCGTTTGCGGCGCACCCGGCTATGCGTGACCTTGACACCGCAGCGGTCGCAGATCATCCCTTTGTACTTCATGCCACGGTACTTGCCGCAGGCGCATTCCCAGTCCTTCTCCGGACCGAAGATTCGTTCACAGAAGAGGCCGTCCTTTTCAGGACGATAGGTGCGGTAGTTGATCGTCTCCGGCTTTTTGACCTCGCCGAAGGACCAACTGCGGATGTCGTGCGGACTCGCCAGGCTGATGCGCACGGCACCGTAGTCGTTAATACGGTCATAGTTGATTTCACCGGTACTCATTCGTGATCTCCCCCAAACAGGGTCAAGTGTGGAATGCAAATTCGTAGTCTAATGCAGGCTCGCTCGCGGATCACACAGCTGGTGCTGGTTTCTTAGCCGCTTCGACTTCTGTCTTTCATATCTCTCGTCCAGCTCTTCCCAAGCGGCGATCAGCTTGGCCCTCGATTCCTCATAAAACCGGATTCGGACCGCGTCTGGTTGCCGGCATCTGGCAAGAAGCCCGGCCAGTTGGGGCAGAGAGATTGCAATAACTCCCAGCCCGACCGAAATCTTTCCTCCGGTTTTCCGAGCATTAACGTCGTCCGAAACCGAAATACGCCGCGCAAGCAATTCGTGTCCAATTCATCTCTTTCTGCACGGAGTGGGGAACTCGTCCGACCACATCAAGGAATCGGACATCAGTTCGTAATTGAGTCGCGCATTTGGATCGAATTGCAATCCGTTAAGGATTGGTGCAAGTTTTCGCAGATTGTCAAATTTTTCACTCATAATGACCTCGTTCAGTGATCTGCGGAAAGATCTCCCAATCAATCCGGAATTGGGGACCATCAACACCGTCGGCCAAACGAGTAACCTGGCCATCCAACCACGTGCGTGCCTCGTTCCACTCGCTTCAAGTGCATGCGAGCAATCCGATCGTTCACCACTTCTCCAGTAAAAAGCGTTCCGGATTTCGCCCCTTCCCGGAAAGCCCGAATGATCGCCATATCTACGATCGCGTGATCATTGATGTTGTCGACAGTAATAATCGCGCACCCATTATCATCAATTCGCACCTGGATTGCGCCATCATGATGCACGATGTTAAAGAATTTCATGAGGCGCGCGGACCTCCATCAAATCCGCTTCTTCTCCAACTGCATATTGAGTCCAAGTCCACGAATCTCGTTCGTCAACACATCAAAGCTCGCCGGCGTACCCGCTTCCAGCGTGTTCTCCCCCTTGACCATCGACTCGTAAATCTTCGTGCGTCCTTCCACGTCGTCCGACTTCACCGTGAGCAGCTCCTGCAGGATGTACGCGGCACCATACGCTTCCAGTGCCCACACTTCCATTTCTCCGAAGCGCTGGCCGCCAAACCGCGCCTTGCCGCCCAGCGGCTGCTGCGTGATCAGCGAGTACGGCCCCGTCGCCCGCGCGTGGACCTTGTCGTCCACCAGATGGTGCAGCTTCAACATGTAGATGAAGCCGACCGTCACAGGCTGTTCGAAGCGTTCGCCGGTGCGGCCGTCGTAGAGGAAGCTCTTGCCGCTCTCCGGAATGCCGGCCTCCTTCGAGCGCCTTGCGAAGCTCTTCTTCGCTGGCGCCGTCGAACAC
The DNA here is from genome assembly GCA_963804745.1 of uncultured Gemmataceae bacterium. GTDB lineage: Bacteria > Planctomycetota > Planctomycetia > Gemmatales > Gemmataceae > CAWDRY01. The sequence goes on along the minus strand of CAWDRY010000035.1, from coordinate 24,982 downwards.
GGGCGTGACGGCCCTGAAGCCGAGACGCTGAGCCGCCCAGCCCAGATGTGTCTCAAGAATCTGCCCCACATTCATACGACTGGGCACGCCGAGCGGGTTGAGCAGGATGTCCACGGGCGTGCCGTCGGCCAGGTGCGGCATGTCCTCTTCGGGGAGGATCTTGGAGATGACGCCCTTGTTGCCGTGGCGGCCGGCCATCTTGTCACCGACGGAAATCTGCCGCTTGGTGGCCACGTAGACCTTCACCATTTGTTGCACGCCGCTCGGCAGCTCATCGCCGCGCTTGAGCGAGTTCAGCTTGTGCTCCTTGTCGTCGAGCAGGAAATCGAGCCTCTCGCGGTGGCGGGTGTAAATCTCGGCACACTGCTTTTGCCGTTCCGGACTGCGAATATCCAGACTGTCAAGTTTGAAGCTGACTGCCTGCTCCACCACCGGCTTGTCTTCGTTGTCACCGGCCAGCACCCTGTTGCTGTTCGGGTCCTTCAGTTCTTTCTTGTCGAGTACCGCGGCCAACTCGGCAATCATGGTCCGGAACTGGTCGGCTATCAGTTTGTTGTGTTTGCTCTCCAGCTCCTTGTGTTCCTTGTCGAGGGCCTTGCGTTCTTCCTCGGTCATGCTCGCCCGCCTGCTGAAACGCTGCGTTTCGATGACAACGCCCTCGATGCCGGACGGCACTTCCAGGCTGTCGTTCTTGACGTCCTCGCCGGCCCGGCCGAAGATGGCGTGCAGCAGCTTCTCTTCCGGTGTCAGTTCGCTTTTTGACTTCGGCGACACCTTGCCCACGAGGACGTCGCCCGGAAGGACAAAAGTGCCGACGCGGACGATGCCGTATTCGTCGAGGTTGGCCAGCGCCTTGGGTGCAACATTCGGGATGTCGCGCGTGAACTCTTCCTTGCCCAGCTTCGTCTCGCGGATTTCAATCTCGAACTCCTCGATGTGGATCGAGGTGTAAGTATCTTCCTTGACGAGCTTCTCGCTGATGATGATGGCGTCCTCGAAGTTGTAACCGTCCCAGGCCATGAAGGCCACGAGGACGTTGCGGCCCAGCGACAGCTCACCGTTGAAGGTCGCGGCACCGTCGGCGATGATCTGGCCCTTCTTGACCTTCTGGCCGAGCTTCACGATCGGTTTCTGGTTCGAGACACGTGTGCTCGTTGAGACCGGTGAACTTGCGCAGCGGGTAGTCTCGTTCGTCGATCCGGATACCGCGGGCATCGACATGGGTCACGGTGCCGGCTTTCTCGGCCCGGACGACCATGCCGCTGTTGTTGGCCACGTCTTTTTCCATGCCGGTCGCCACGAGGGCCGGCTCGGTGACCAGGAGCGGCACCGCCTGGCGCTGCATGTTCGGAACCCATGAGAGCCCGATTGGCGTCGTCGTGTTCCAGGAACGGGATCAGGCCCGCCGATACCCCAACCATCTGCTTGGGAGAAATGTCGATGTACTGTACCTGGTCGGTATTGATGTAGCCGAAATCGCCTCCGAACCGAGCGATGACGCGGTCGGCGGCTATTTTGTGACCTTCTGCCTGCGTGTCGGCAGGCGCCAGGTGAGCAAGCGATTCCTCGTCGGCGCGCAACTGGCGAACGCTGTCGGTGAGCTTGCGTTTTGCACGGCGCGGTACGGCGTGATGAGGAAGCCGTATTCGTCCACTCCAGCGTAGATGCTCAAATGGGAGATCAGACCGATATTGGTGCCTTCCGGCGTCTCGATGGGGCAAATGCGGCCGTAGTGCGAAATGTGTACGTCGCGCACATCAAACCCGGCGCGCTTGCGGTTAAGACCGCCGGGGCCCAGGGCCGACAGGCGGCGTTCGTGGGTGAGCTGCGACAAGCGGATTGGTCTGGTCCACGACCTGGCTCAGCTCGCCGCGGCCGAAGAAATATTCGATCGCCGCCGAGATGCTCTTGGGATTGATGAGAGTGCGCGGCGTCATGTCCTGCTGGTCGCGGATGCTCATGCGTTCCTGTACCGTCCGGCGCAGCTTGAGGAAGCCCTTGCGTAATTCGTCGGCTGCCAGCTCGTCGATGGTCCGCACGCGCCGATTGCCCAGGTGATCGATGTCGTCGATGTGGACGCCGCTTTCGCCGGCGCAAACGCAACACGTAGCGGATGGCGTTGAGGTAATCGAGCGGCATGCAAGGTCATCTCGGTCTCGGGGATGTCCTGCTGGAACTTGCGGTTGATGCGGAACCGGCCGACCTTGCCCAGGCGATAGCGGTTGGGATCCAGAAACTTCTCGCGGAACAGCTCCTTGGCCTTTTCGAGCTGCGGCGGATTGCCGGGCCGGAGGCGCTGATAGATCTTGAGCAGGGCCTCCTCGTGGGTCGAGGTCGGGTCTTCGTTGAGTGACGTGAGGATGAGTTCATCCTTGGGCTTGACCAGGACGGTCACTTCCTTCAGCGTGCAGGCGTAAATCTTGTCAACATGCTCTTTGCCCAACGTTTCGCCGCTGTCGAGGTAGACCTCGCCGGTTTCCGGGTCGATGAGGTCGCCGACCGACTCGTGCTCCCTCGAGCCTGGTGCGGTTGGCCGGCGTCGTTTTCACGTCTTCCACCGGATAGAACGCCTTGAGAATGTCGGCATCGGTCGAATAGATCGGGTCCATTGCGCGCAGCAGCGTCATGGCCGAAAACTTGCCGCTCTGGTCGATGCGCACGCCAAGGGCTTCCTTCTTGGTGACGTTGACTTCTATCCAGCTGCCGCGTTCGGGGATGATGCGGCAACTGTGCAGCTTGCGTTCGCCGGCCTCGGTCTCGACGACGAAATCGACGCCGGGGGAGCGATGGAGCTGGCTGACCACGACGCGCTCGGCGCCGTTGATGATGAACTCGCCGCCGCCGATCATGATCGGCATGTCGCCGAGATAGACCTCCTCCTCGACCGGCTGTTCCTTGTTGAGGCGCAGCCAGACGCGGAAGGGCCGGCCGTAGGTGAGGCGCAACTGGCGGCACTCGTCCGGGCCGTAGCGCGGTTTGCCCAGCTCATAACGGAGGTACTGCAAGCTCAGGGTCTTGTCGTAGCTCTCGATGGGGAAAATCTCGCGCAGCACGCCTTCCAGCCCGATTGGTTGCCGCTTCTCGGGCGGCACATCGAGCTGCAAGAAGCGCTCGTAGGAGTGCGTCTGAATGTCGGTCAACGGCGGCACCTCGGAGGTATCGCCGCAGCGACTGAAGTTGCGAACATTTTCCGGAAGAATCCTGCGTTGTGCCGGGATGGGCATAATTCGTGCTCCTCCCAAAGCGAAACGACGAAACGGGCAGCGGCACGGCTGGTGACAATATCTCACCGCCGCGCCGACGTCTCGGCCACGCCGTCGTGTCTTGTTCTGGTTGGGTTCCGTTGATTGAAAAGGGCTTGTTGCAGGGAACACCGCTGATCCCCCAGCGGCACGCCCCAAGAAGGTTACGCTAAAACCGTGACCAAGCTCAGCCGAAAGGCGCAGTCCACGCACTCGCGCAGCCGGGTGCAAGGGGATTGGCTGACGTTTGGCACGCTGATATCCACCGCGTTCGACAATAGTAACTGCCTGCCGGCCCATGACGCTGTGCGTCCGATTTCACACCGTCTGGCCGCCGCGCCTCTTCCCTGAACTTACTTGAGCGACACCTTGGCCCCGCCATCTTCCAGCTTCTTCTTGATGGTTTCAGCCTCTTCCTTGGATACGTTTTCCTTGACCGGCTTCGGCGCGCCTTCAACCAGGTCCTTGGCCTCCTTGAGGCCCAGGCCGGTGATCTCACGCACGACCTTAATGACGTTGATCTTCTTGGCCGCGTCGAAGCCGTCGAGTGAGACCGTGAACTCGGTCTTCGCGGCCGGCTTCTCTTCAGCCGGACCGGCTGCGGCCGGTCCGGCCATCACCGCCACGCCCCCCGCCGCCGGTTTGATCTTGTGGACTTCCTCCATGTAGTCGCCAAGCTCCACCGCCTTGGCGACCGTCAGCGCTACAATTTTGTCGCCCAGGTCCGTAATCTCAGGCGACCAGGTGCGACCATTACCCTCAGCCATTGGACATTATCCTTTCTCGATGCAGTGCTGCCGAAGCATGGCAGCGTCTTGCGTAATAGCCAAATCAGTTCCCTCCCGAGCCCGCAGCATCAGCAAGGGTGAGTCCCTTGCTGACGCTGCGAGCTCGGCAGTATTTCATCAGGATGTTGCTGCCGCCGCTGGTTCTCCAGGTGCAGCTTCCGCCGTCTTTTCCGAAACCGTTTCCGCGGCAGCCCCTTCCGCCGTCTTTTCCGAAACCGTCTTGATCTGAGCAGCCAGCCGCGACGCCGGCCCCAGAATCTGGCTCAGCAGCCGGCTGGCCGGGCTAAGCGCCAGGCCGATGACGCGGCCGATAGCCTCCGCCTTCGTCGGCATCTTGACGCTGCGCGAAGGTGATCTCCTGGCCGTCCGCCACGGCGCTCTTGACCGTGATCCAGTCCTTGAGCTGGGCCTGTTTTTTGAAGATGCCCTTGAGTTCGAGATCCAGCGCCAGACTCAAGTCCTTCAGGCTGCTCGCGCCCAGGCGACGACGCTCGGACCTTGCCAGAAACGCGAGTTGTCGCCGATTTTCAACCCCAGGTCGCTGAACACGCGACGCGCCAGGCTGTTCTTGATCACCTGCAAACGGATGTTCTTCTTCCGCAGGGTGTGGCGAACACGATTATCCAGAGGGCAATCGACCCCCCCGGTGATGCTCAGCACGACCATGTCGCGAACGTCCTTGAACGTCTCTTTGACGGCGTCCATTTCCATTTGTTTGATTTGCTTGCTCATGGCACCACTCGTTGTTCCAGGTTTAGCGACGCTTCGCAGAAGCGTTGCGGGCCCGGACGCTTCTGCGAAGCGTCGCTAACCAATCACACGGTCACCGGAATCCCCGGTGTCATCGTTGCCGCGACCGTGATCGACTTTACATAGTTGCCCTTCACAGCTGCGGGCTTGGCATTGCGCACCTGTTCGACGAAGGCGTTGATGTTGTCCACCAGTTTATCGTCGTCAAAGCTCATCTTGCCAACGCCGGCGTGGACGTTGCCGCCCTTGTCGGCCCGATACTCGACCTTGCCGGCCTTGAACTCTTTCACGGCTGCGGCCACGTCGCCGCCAGCCGTGATAACCGTCCCGGCCTTGGGGGTCGGCATGAGTCCGCGCGGGCCAAGTGTCTTGCCCAGCCGGCTGACCTGGCCCATCATGTCCTGCGTCGCCAACGCAACGTCGAAATCGAGCCAGGATTCCTGTTGAATCTTCTTGATGAACTCATCGCTGCCGGCGTAGTCCGCTCCGGCCTCCTTGGCCTTGGCGACATTGTCTCCCTGACAGAAAACCAGCACACGGACCGACTTGCCGATGCCGTGCGGCAAGGCCACCGTGCCGCGTACCAGTTGATCACTTTGCGACGTGTCCACGCCGAGCGACATGTGTATCTCGACCGTCTCGTCAAACTTGGCACGCTTGATCTGCTTGAGCAGTGCGACGGCTCGCTTCAAGGGCGCCGGACCTTCCTTCTCAATCTTCTGCTCGATGCTTTTCAGTTGGTTGCGCAGTTTCTTGCCTCGCCGCGGGCCGACGCCGGGGCGTTTGCCTTTCTTCCTGGTCGGCCGCCGGCCGACGGGACAGCGGCTGGCGCCGGGGCAACTGGCTTTTCGGCCACTGCCGGTGGCGGACTCTCGGCCGGAGGAGCAGCCGGCTCGGTCTTGGCCTTGGGAGCCTTCGCTTTGGGTTCCCTAGGCTCCTTGCGCTTTTTCGGTTCGCCGGCCGGCGCTTTCGTTTCGGCGGCCGGTGCTGCAGCAGTTGCCTCGGCCGGCGCTTTCGTTTCGGCGGCCGGTGCTGCAACAGTTGCCTCGGCGAGGCTATCCGGATTAGCGGCTTGCTTGTTGGCCATGATGTCCAGTTCTCGATCTTCCCGTACTCAGGGGCGTGCCACACGCAGGGGCGCCAAAATGTCACAGCCTATTAAGCTATGGAAATCATCCTTCGACGGCTATACCCAGGCTTCGGGCCGTACCGGCGATGATCCGGGCCGCATGGTCCATATCGCTGGCGTTGAGGTCCTGCAGCTTCCTCTGAGCGATTTCGCGTACCTGCGCCTCGGTAACCTTGAAGCCCTTGTACTTGCCGCTTTGTTTCGTCTTTTCCTCGGCGGGAATGACCTTGCCACCCTTCTTCTTCTCCAGCGGAATCCCGGCGGCCTGCTTCAACAGCACAGCGGCGGGCGGACTCTTGACGATGAACTCAAAACTGCGGTCGCTGAAGACCGTGATCAAGACAGGCACGGTAATGCCGCGCATGTCCTTGGTCCGGTCGTTGAACTGCGACACAAACTGCCCGATGTTGACGCCATGCTGCCCCAGTGCCGGCCCGACGGGCGGCGCCGGCGTCGCCTGGCCGCCTGTCACCTGCAACCGAATCTGGGCTGTCATTTGTTTTGCCATTGCTGTCGTCCAATATTCTGATCGTTTAGCGGCGACCCGAAGAACGCGAGCACCTCCCACGCTCCCCTTCGGGTCGCGGCTAAACGAAAAACCTCAAACGTGCTCCACCTGCCAGTATTCCAACTCGACCGGCACCGGCCGGCCGAAGATCGTCAGCTCCACGCGAACCAGGCCCTTGGCCTCCAGTATTTCCTTGACCTCGCCTTCCATCCCGGCGAAGGTGCCGTCCCTGACCTTGAGCCGGTCACCGCGGTCAAATTGGGGTTTGGGCTTCACGTCGGTGACTCCCGTCGCGCCCTGCTGGCCGAGCATGCGTTCCACTTCCTTCGGCGACATGGGCGGCGGCGCGCGGCTGATGCTGCCGCCCACGAAGTCGCCCACGCCGGAAGTTTCGCGGAACAGGTACAGAATACGGTCGTTGTATTCCACTTCGACCATCAGGTAACCCGGATAGAGCTTGCGCTCCTTGACCACCCGCTTGCCGCGCACCATTTCCGTGACTTTCTCCATCGGGATGATGATCTGACCGAAGAATTCTTCCAATCCTTCAATCTTCACCCGGCGCTCGATGGCTTCCTTGATCGATTCCTCCCGCCCGCTTTGAACCTTGACCACATACCAGTGCTTTTTGCTGGGTTCGGGAGGCGGCTCACTGGGCTTTTTGCTGGGTTCGGGAGGCGGCTCGCCGGCGTTGGATAGCGTCTCGTCCGATCCAGGCGGCGGCTGCCCTGCCCCACCGTTCTTTTCTCCCGAGTCTGTGGATTCATCCCTGGGCGTGCCTGGGTCTGGAGACGGCGTTTCCGCGGCTTCGCCACCCGCGGCAGCAGAGGCCAGTGTTTCAACAGTTGTGGCTTCGTCTATCATGGCATCAGCCCTGCACAATACGTTCCTCACCTGGGGCGAAAGCTTGCTTCACCACCTCGACTTATCCAATTGCGTGGCAGTTGACTTGCCCGGCTGGATCACGCCGATCTTCTGCAGGACCCAGCTCCAGCTCACGTCGGCGACAAGCAAGAACACCGCGAGCAAGACAACGGTGATCAGTACCACAATGGTATCCTGCACCAAACGTGGCCGGGTCGTCCACGATACCTTGTACAGTTCCGCGTCCGTAGCGATGAGGAAGTCGGCGAACGTCGGCATGTTCACGATACGCCAGGCGAACCACAGCGTCAGCAGCGCGAGCAGGATCGGCAAACTGATCCAGACGGCGGGAAGCAGTGTCGCCCGCTGATACTCGGGCTTGCCTGGCGGCAGCACCAGGTTTTGGGTCGTAGGCTGCTTGTCGGGCTGGGCTTTCTTTATTGCTTCGTCGAACTCCTTTTTGGTTCGAACCTCACCAGATCCGAAATGGTAATCCTGCACCAACGCCGGGTCACCTTGTTTATCGATCTTGACATATTCTTGTTTGAATGCGGCATTGCTGTCGCGCAGCTCGAACCGATCGAGGACAAGGCTTTTTTTCTCTTTGGCATGCTTCAACACCTGGTCCTTGTACAGGTCGAACTCACGCTTGTCCAACATCTTCTCAAGACTATCCAGGAGTTGTTTTTCATCCCCGAACTCCTGGTCCTTTAGTGTTCGAATCTTCGACAGCACTTCTTCTTCCGGCACCTGCGCGGCACGGAAGGCGTCCAGCGACTGATCCGTGATCTTGTACGAAGTCAGTTTGTTCTGCAGGTCGATCCGGTCCCCGACATTTTGTTCATCCACGCGCACCTTGCCCGTGAAGGGAACCGACACGTACCAGTCTCCACCGCTCCCCAGGCTGCCGTGAGTCGCCATGATGTAGACGCCGCAGCCCGCGAGGGCGAGGATGCCCGCAATGGTGCCGCGGCGAACGCGCTGGCCCTGACTGCGCTTGTAAGCGGTGAAACTGAACCACCCCTGCTCTTCCAACCGGATCAGCCAATTCTGGAAACCGGGCTGGAAGAAGAATCGTCCTGCCACGACCAAAAGCACCAGGCCGAGGACTCCTGTGATGATTCCGCCAACCAACTCGCCGGAGCTACCAAAGATGCCATCTTTGAAGATCCAGCTCTCCAGCGCAAAGCCGATACCCGACGTCAGAAAACCGAGCACCAGGGTTGCCGCAAAGCCGGCAAATATCCCCGCGCGCTGCGCCTTTAGCCGCATCGGCTCCGAGCAGTAGCACACCGAGGTAGGCCAGCCCGGCAAGGGCGACAATGACAAACGCGACCAGCGAAATATCAATGTCATTGATTACAATCCCAAGTTTCACCGTGGGAATGATCCAGCTCTTCCACAGCAGCGGGATTGCATTAAAAGCAATTCCCAGTCCCAGCAGGACATAGAATGCACCCACCAGGCTGGCTATCGGTAGCCGGTCGAATGCGCTGGAAGAGGTGGTTTCGGGGGTGTTCTTAACGGCCACCGCCATATCAATTCCTTTGATCTTAGATTTTCGATTGACAATGCCCACCACTCATTGGCCGGCCAATATTCAATTGAAAATCGGCAATCGAAAATCTGCAACAGGGGCGGAGCGAGTCGAACGCTCAACCTGCCGCTTTGGAGACGGCTGCTCTGCCAATTGAGCTACACCCCTTCGGGAAAGGATGAAGGATGAAACCAGACCAACGGAGCCTTGTCTTTTTCATCCTTCATCCTTCATCATTATTTCTTACGCGATTCCTTGTGAACCGTGTGCTTGCGCTCCTTGCGGCAGAATTTCTTCAGTTCCAGGCGGTCCGCGCCCGGGTTTCTTTCTGGGTGCGGTAGTTGCGATTGCCGCAAACGCTGCACTCAAGCCAAACATATTCACGCATGTTCGCTTTCCCTTTCGGCAAAAAGGCTAACAGATTAGCGACGCTTCGCAGAAGCGTTTTGCCAACCAACGCTTCTGCGAAGCGTCGCTAATCTGTTTCATGGAGGATGCAAGCGCTCTCACGCCAGAATCTTGGTGACGACGCCGGAGCCGACGGTCTTACCACCCTCGCGGATGGCGAAACGAAGGTTTTCATCCATGGCGATTGGCATGTCGGGCAGCAATTCGACGTTCACCTTGACGTTGTCGCCCGGCATGCACATCTCCACTCCGGCGGGCAGAGCAATCGACCCGGTCACGTCCGTGGTGCGGAAGTAGAACTGCGGCTTGTAACCCGTGAAGAACGGCGTGTGCCGGCCGCCTTCGTCCTTGCTCAGCACATAAATGTTGGCCTCGAATTTGGTATGCGGAGTGATCGAGCTTGGCTTGGCCAGCACCTGGCCGCGTTCCAGGTCGGTGCGGTCAACACCGCGGAGCAAAACGCCGACGTTGTCGCCGGCCATGCCGAAATCCAGCGGCTTGTTGAACATTTCGACGCCGGTAACGACGGTCTTGCGCGGCGCCTTCATCAGGCCGACGATCTCCACTTCGTCACCGACCTTGACCTTGCCGCGCTCGATACGTCCGGTGCCCACCGTGCCGCGGCCCTTGATTGAGAACACATCCTCGATGCTCATCAGGAACGGCTTGTCCTCCTCGCGCAGCGGGTTGGGGATGTAGCTGTCCAGGGCACTGAGCAGCTCGTCGATGCACTTGCAAGCCGCGTCGTCCTTGCCGGCCGACTGCATGGCGGCCAGGGCGTTGCCGCGCACGATCGGGATTACGTCGCCCGGGAACTCGTACTTCGAAAGCAGTTCGCGCATCTCCAGTTCAACCAGTTCGATCAGCTCGGGATCGTCCACCGTGTCAACCTTGTTGAGAAACACGACGATGAACGGCACGTTCACCTGGCGGGCCAGCAGAAGGTGCTCGCGGGTCTGGGGCATCGGCCCGTCGTTGGCGGCCACGACGAGAATGGCCCCGTCCATCTGGGCAGCGCCGGTGATCATGTTCTTGATGTAGTCGGCGTGCCCGGGGCAGTCGATGTGAGCATAGTGCCGGTTCGGCGTCTCATATTCGACGTGAGCCACGGCAATGGTCACGGTCTTCAGGGCGTCGCGGTCGGTGCCGCCCTTGGCGATCTGCTTGTACACGTCAGCCGCCGGGTCGTTGATCGCCTTGCCCTTGAAGGTAGTGATCTTGTTCTTGATTGCCGAGCGCATGACGAGCGCCGCTGTCAGCGTCGTCTTGCCGTGATCGATGTGTCCAATGGTGCCGACGTTGACGTGCGGCTTGGTCCGCGCAAATGCTTCCTTAGCCATCATTCCTCCGCTGTTTCAAAGTCCAACGATCCAGGCCGCCCCGGCCTGGAAACACAAGAATTAGTCATGCTTCCATACCCAAAAGCTGCTGCTGGGGATTGAACCCAGGACCTCGTCCTTACCAAGGAAGCGCTCTACCGCTGAGCTACAGCAGCGCCTTGACCCAAAGTTCATTCGCCCCCGCGTTTGCCTGCCGGTTCGCGGTCAAACCAGATCGCGCCGAAGCGGGTGAGGAGAATTGAACTCCCAACGACCTGCTTGGAAGGCAGGTGCTCTACCATTGAGCTACACCCGCACCCACAAGGATGAAGGCAAAAGGATGAAGGATGAACCAAACAATCACTCATCCCCGTCTTTTTCATCCTTCATCCTTTTTCCTTCATCCTTTCGTTTGGGCAGGGAGGGATTCGAACCCCCGTAGGACGGAGTCCGCCAGATTTACAGTCTGGTGCTTTTGGCCGCTCAGCCACCTGCCCGCCGTGATCATCCGAACAATGTGCTTCGTTCCTCCCTGGAGCACTGTGCGGAGCATTCATTCGCAGGTTGCCGGCTGATCCCCTGGCCCCACGATAAGTATATTGATTCTACAGCGCAACTCTGTACTAACCAGAGTGCAGGCAAGGATTTCCTATTCAAGAGGGCGGTCCGGGGCAACCCCCATTATTTTGGAGACTCCAGCAACCCGAAGCTAGCGGTGGGATTTGAACCCACAACCACTGGTTTACAAAACCAGTGCTCTGCCGTTGAGCTACGCTAGCAAATGCCATTGCGTGGAAAGGGTAAGTATAGGTAGATGGCACAAGTGTTGCAAGTCGAAATTCCCGCCACGAGCCACATCCCGCAGTCTGCCACGGACAATTCCCTGCTCCGGCCTTAAGGCGAAGGACAAGTGAAACCTTACCCTCGCTTGCACGTCGGGCTAACGTCAGGTTGTTAGCCCGACGCGCAAGCGAGGGTAAGGTTGCCGCAGCCGCACGCCCAAACCTTCCCAATATCGGACACCTCCCCGTCAGAAAAGTTCGGCCTGCGTGGTCTCAAGAGGGCCTCGTGATGCTACCTCACCGGTTGGCGAACGCCGATGGAGCGGAAAAGCTCTATGCTAATGGTTACGCCCGCAGGCATCTGCCTCACTCAAAGGTGGTTCCATGACTGGTTTGCAGGCCGCCACCATCTCGGGCGCTTTCGTCTTTGGCATGCTGCTTTCGCTCCTCGGCAGCATCAAGCTCAGCCTGGCGAAGCGGTCGCAGATTGGGGAGTTCCACATGGGGGCATTGCTGGCGGCCCTGAACCTCGCCTTGATACCCATGATGTTGCTGAGCGGCATTCTCATCGATACCTTGAGCGTGCGTCTCATGCTCATCCTCGGGTCGATCCTGACATCCCTGGCGATCTTCGGCCTGAGCTTGCGATCGACGTATTCATGGGTGGTCGCGGCCATCCTGGGCGCTGGTCTGGGCGGCGCCTGCATCAGCACGGCAAGCATGGTCCTCATGCCACAGGCATTCGATCCCGGCCGGCCTGTAGCCGCGCTCAACTTCGGGAACGTGTTTTTTGCCCTGGGAGCGTTGCTCACGCCGTCCCTGACAGAGCTGCTCTTGCGCCGTCGAATTCCGCCGCACGCTGGGGCTGCTGGCACTTGTCTGCCTGGTCCCGGCAATCATCGCCGCTGGTTGCGACCTGGGGCAGCAGCCGCCGGCTCACAGTGATCTGCACCAGGTGCTCGCCAACAACCAGGTTTGGCTGGCCGGCATTGTGTTCTTGTTCTACGGCCCCATTGAGGGCGCCCTCGGCACCTGGACAACTACTCTACTGACCAACATGGGTTTTCGCGAACGGCGTGCGGTCTGGCTCCTGTCCGGATTCTGGTTGACCTTCTTGCTCGCTCGGCTAGCAACCTACTACTTCCAGCATCACGACATTCCGCCGACATGGGGTAATCCCTGGCTGATCCTTGTCCTTGGGCTGCTGGCGGCGATTTTTCTAGGGAACCTGGCGCAGGCGCCCAGCCGGATCAGAGCGGCACTCGGACTGCTTGGCCTGGGCGCTTGCCTGGGGCCGATCTTTCCCACCCTCGTAGGCATCATTTTTCAGGACAGCAGGCTGAAACAGCAACCAGGCACCGCCTACGGGGCCATGTTTGCCATTGGCGCCACGGGCAGCCTGTTGCTGCCGCCCCTGATCGGCGCTTTTGCGCGGCGGCGAAGAGTCCAAACAGCCCTTCACATCCCCATGATTCTGGCCTTGCTCATGGCCGCCGCCGCACTCGTCCTGGCGCTCGGCGCTGAAACTCAAAATCACTCGGATTTCACGGTGCCTGTGACTTGGGCATATTATCCAGTTGTTTTCGCGTCTCTTTGGTGAGTGGATAGATGCGGCGCGAGTCGGCGACGAAGCTGGTCACAGCCACACCGCCGGCGGCATCCATGTGGATGAACGGAGAGATCGGTACACCTGCCGGCGCGAGGTTCTGCGCCGCCATGCTTTCCCCCACGAGATGTACTCGCCTGCCGAACTCCTCCTCCCTGGAGCGAACAGGATAGCCAGGGGAAGCCGGAATGCGAGCCACCCAGTAATACTCGCCGTCGCTTTGCAAGGGTAGAATGTAGTCGCCCGCGCCCTTCCAGCCTTGTTTCTTGCCCAACTCGGGCAGGTCCACAACTTGTATGGGTCGTCCGATCCAGCGATCCTTGCCTTCATCTGGCTCGGTAATGCGGGGGAGTGCATTGCCTGCTTCATCTTCTTCCACTTTGGCGATCACGTCCAGCGTGGAGACCAGAAACTGCGGCCGCGACAGCACGATGGGGTTAGCGCTTGTCAGGGCGAGGTAGGCCAGCCAGCCGAGCCAGCCGGCGAACAGCACGGCCGCAATCACCAGGAGCAGTTTAGCACGCTGCATGCGTTTATTCCGTCTCAACCTCGATGCGGTAACCGTCAACCAGTGCCCGATTCAGATCGAAGAGCGCGTGAAAGTCTTGCCGGGTGTCCTGATCGGTCTTGCTCATGAGGCTGGCTTCGACGAGGTTGAAGACGATCTCGCCGAAATCGTCCGTGCGTTCGATGCCCCAGCGATGAAAGACGGTGCGGGCCATCAGGCCGAACTCACGCAACGCCAGGTCACAAACTCCGCGCAGCAGATCAGGCCCCTTGACGTGATATTGCGGCTCGCCCGCGCTCGTGACACCCCCCTGCGGCACACGGCCCAGCAGCTGTTGAGTATGCGCCAGTGCGGCGAAGACAAACTCATAAGCTTCGTAGGCGTAACGCGGGTCCCGCCGAACAATCTCGGCGAGTTTGGGATGGTGCATCATGGTCAACTGGTGAGTGGTGAGTGGTGAGTGGTGAGTGGTAGAGAGGAAGAGGCGGTCACTTCCGCTACCACTCACCACTCACCACTCACTTCTTCACTTTAGTTTGGTCAATATTTCATTCACGGCCACCGGGATGCGGCGGCCATCCTCAAATTCAACCAATAGCCGCCGGGCCAGCACTTCGTGAGCCAGTACTTTCCCCTGGCCTTTCTGCGTCAGGATACGCGTGCCCAAAAGCGGCAACTGCTCCTGAAACTCTTCATATATGTCCTGCTCGAAGCGCAGGCAACACTTGAGGCGGCTGCAACGGCCGGAAATTTTCGACGGATCGAGGGTGGATTTCTGCAACTTGGCCATCTTCATCGATACGGGCGGCATGGTAACCATGTGCGTGTTGCAGCAGATGGGCTTGCCGCAGTCGCCGTAGTCCGCCAGCAGCTTGGCCTCGTCGCGGACGCCGATCTGCCGCAGCTCGATGCGCGTCTGGAACTCGCGGGCCAGGTCCTTGACCAGTTCGCGGAAGTCCACGCGATTATCCGCCAGGAAGTAAAAGACAATGCGGCTCGCTGCCGAACAGATGTTCGACATCGACGAGTTCCATCTGTAACTTGCGCTGGCTGATGAAGTTCCGGCAGGCGTCGAATTCCCTGCATTCAGCTTCGCGCAAGCGGTCCGCCGTCGCCTCGTCCTCCGGGGTAAACACACGGATCATTTTGCCTTTCGTCGGTTCAGCAATCATTTGCAGCGCTAGCGGGATCGCCTCCGACAGCACTTCCCCCGCCTCCATCCCCCGTTCCGTGCGCACCACGACCCGTGTCCCGCGGGGAAAGGAAGCGTTTTCCTCGGCGACGAATTCCCCCAGAAGCGCATGAAACCGTGTCGAACGATATAGGTTATGCCCATTGGCAGCTTCTCGCTTGACCGAATGACCATTGTAAAGCACGCGGGCCAGAAGAAAAGGCTTCTTTGTTTGGACACGACCAGCCCGCGTTCTATACCAGCCCGCGGCGCCAGCAAGGGCCAGCCGTAGCCCTTGCTGGCGCCGCGGGCTGGTATGCGGTCGCGGCTAAACGGCTATACGTGCAATTCGACGATATCCTTATCATGCAGCACGTGATCGCGTGTCACCATCTGCCCATCGTAAACCCCGGTGCCCCATATCCGGGCCGATTTGAGCTTCTCGGCAAAATCGCGATGCACCAGTGCCGCCAGCTCAAAGAGAGTGCTGCCCGCCGGGCAGGTGAACGGTGAATCAAGATCGGCCGGCTTGCCCGGCTTCTTGCTATATACGCGGATCACATTCAGAAAGCGATAAATGGCTGTGCGCAGCTCTTCCAGTCCTGTTCTAGGCTCCGCGGCAACAACGTGAATGGGAAAGTGTGAGCCGAACAATGCGCGCACCACTTCCAGGCGGTCGGCGGCGCCGGGCAGGTCGATCTTGTTAGCCACCAGGAGAGTTTTCGTGTGGTGCATGCCCTCATCTTCGACAGCCTTCGGAGGTTCTCCCACCAGGATCGTCTTCGTCTGCGCCAGCCGGTCAATCACCGCCTGGGCGGCAAACGGCCCATCGTCGTCACCCAGATCCACCAGCAAGAGAGCCGCATCTGCCGCACGGACCATGCTCGACAGGTAGCTTTCCAGGTAATCAGCGGTGATCGGCGGCGTGTCGATCAGTTGCACACGGGCATCTTCCCATTCCATCATGCCGGCGTAAGGCTCGCGGGTCGTGAAGGGATAGGGTGCCACCTCCGGCGTGGCCCGTGTCAGCCGGGCCAGCAGCAGGCTCTTGCCCGTATTGGGAGCGCCGAGGATGACATACTGCCCGGCCCCCTGTTTCGGTATCTTGTAACTGACACTCGCCTTCTTGGGGCTTCTCCGTTCCTGTTCCACTTCGTCGCGGGCATTGCTGATTTTCGTCTTCAACTCTGCCTGAAGCTTCTCCGAACGCCTTGTGCTTGGGCAGCAGAGAGTACATCTTCTTCAGACATTCCAGGCGTTCTTCGGCCGTCTTCGCCTTTTTGTACTCGGCTTCGGCTTCCAGGTATTGGGGGGTGAGGTTTGCAGCCATGCTTGTTTACTGTACACTGCCTTCAGGTTGTTGACTACCGACCTTTGAGTTCTGACCTCTGACGGCTGGTGCTGCCGTTGCCGCATCGTTCCCGTGTCAAACCAAAATAGAAATGTCCGGTCTTAACAAGGTAGAAATGTCCTCTTTGGCAAATCGTGTCAAGGAGGGCAGTTCTCATGAAAGGGTTCGAAGACCGGATTACTATGAGTCAGCGTGAGCGCGATGTTTTGAAAGTTTTGCAAACAGTCGTGGATGGCAAGCGCAGCCAAGCCGAGGCGGCGCGGCTGTTGGATCTGACAGCGCGGCATGTGCGCCGCTTGGCACTACGCTTGGAGGAGGAAGGCGACCAGGCCTTGGTGCATGGGCTGCGCGGCCGACTGTCCAACCGGCGACTGGACGAGGAGCTTCGCGGCAAGGTGCTGAAGACCTATCAAAAGTGTTACGCGGACTTCGGGCCGACGCTGGCGAGCGAAAAGTTGGCGGCGCAGGGGCTGCAGGTGTCGGTCGAGACCTTACGGCAATGGCTGCTGGCGGAGGGGCTATGGGAGCGCAAGCGGCGGCGTGACGTGCATCGGAGTCGGCGGCCGCGCCGGCGTTGTTTTGGCGAGTTGATTCAGATGGACACCTTGCTGCACGACTGGCTGGAAGGGCGTGGTGAAGAGATGGTTTTGGTGGCGCTGATCGACGATGCCACGAGTCGGATCGACGCAGGGTATTACGAAGGTGAAACGGTCGAAGCGTACATGGACATGACGGAACGCTGGCTGCGGCGCCAAGGCCGGCCGTGGGCGTTTTACACGGACAGAGACAGCGTTTTTCAGTGGCAAAGTAAGGGACAAGCCGCCGCAGGACTGACGCAGTTTGGCCGGGCCATGGCGGAGCTGGACATCGAATTGATCCTGGCCCACAGCCCGCAGGCCAAGGGACGGATCGAGCGCTTTTTTGAAGTAGCCCAGGATCGCTGGGTGAAGGAGATGCGTTTGGCCAAGGTGACGACCCGAGGCAGCAGCGAACGAGTTCGTTCGCCACACGCTGGTTCCGGAATACAACCGGCGTTTTGCAGTACCAGCGGCTGATGGCTTGGATGCCCACCGCGCCTTGGGACGGCAGTATTTCTTGCCGGCCATTCTGAGCGTGCAGACGAAACGCGTGGTGACCAACGACTACACGATTCGTTTGCACAACCGCTGGTATCAACTGCACAAGCCGGCGCTGCCGGGCTTGCGGGGTGGCCGGGTGATTATTGAGGAGCGTCGTGACAGGACGATGGCGATTCGCTTTGGGGAACGTTACCTAGCTTACCACGAGATCGTGGCGAATGCAGAACCGCGAGACGAGCCTCGGCCAGGGAGCGGTGCGGCGGCCTCCGCTCCGGGCTCGCTGCGCTCGCCCTGCGCTCCGGCCGCCGCACCGCTCCCTGGCCCCTCGGGCTCGTATCGCCCTGGCCCTGACCATCCCTGGCGTCAAGGTCTGCCGAAGAAATGACTGGTAGCGACACCGGACATTTCTATCTGGGGCAAAAGGAGGACATTTCTACTTTGGTGTGACATTGCCGCATCGTTCCCGTTGGCAGCAAACGACGTATGAAGTACAATAGCTGCATGACCGTCAAGCGACGTACTGTTCTGCAGGCCTCGGTGCCCCGCTGGTATCGCGGTGCCGAGGTTCCCATGCGGCTGATTCGCCGATTCGCCCGGCAGCTCGCCGAGCTCTTTCAGCCGGACAAGATAATCCTGTTCGGATCACATGCGTATGGCACGCCGCACGCCGATAGCGATGTGGATATCCTTGTTATCATGCCGGCACGGAACCAGATAGACCAGGCCCTGCGAATCGATCGTGCCCTCGATCCTCCATTTCCGCTCGACCTTATTGTCCGCACGCCGAGGAACATGAAGTGGCGCCTGGAGGAAGGGGATTCGTTTCTCCGTGAGATCGTCACCAGAGGAAAAGTGCTTTATGAAAAAGCTGACGGCGTCATGGGTGAAAAAAGCAGAAGTTGCTCCCCCACTACCCCGGCTTGCGCACCCTTCAGCGCGGCCTGAAATTCTTGACTCGGTTTGCCGTTGGGATACGGTATCCCGGAGAGGACGCCACGAAGCGCCAGTCCGCCGCCGCCCTGCGTTGGGCGGAGCGGGTGCGTACGGAAGCGCGAACACTGCTTGGCCTTCCTGTCAAAGCAGACTGACGGCCTATGCCACGGCCCTACGCTATCCGGAATACGGCGGTTGCGGCGGCAAATATTTTAAAAAAAAAGGGGGCATTGGCGTGGCCACATTTGTCCACTAAAGCGGCCATTCCACGGGCAGGCTGTTTGCCGTATGTCATTGTGGTCCAGGCACTTACGGAATTGAGGGCGTGTCCGGAGGTATTAAACCCTGACACGATAGCTTTTATCGCTTATTTTTGACTTCGGGCTGTTCACATGGTATACTTGCAATTGGCTTTTGCCCGCATCCGCGCATCAAAAAGGCACATACTGCTCGCTAAGTGAGTAAAGCACCGCATTGAGATAGAAGTTAACGAGAGGCGGGACCGTGGCCCCTTTGATCAATTTCTGCATCTCGGCGGTGAGTGATGGGATATCCGCGTCTCTGAAGAATGCTCGGCGATAAACGTCAAAGATTCTGCGGGAATGATTCAGGTTACCGCGAATATCCGACTTCAGACCTTCGCTAGAAACGGACGTCAAGAACGGCAGAGTCGCGTAAGCATTCACCGCCCCCTGATTCACGAGGGATCGCAGGTAGAGATCGACCGGCACTCCACTGGTCCATTTTCCCGAGAGCAGGTTGGCGAGTTTGGCGATGGACAACTTGTTGACAAAATACGAACTCATAGCTGCAAACGGGATCCGGGCAAGATTGGCGAACGAGTACTGGCCTTTTTCTTGAAAGAGCCGCATCTTACCGAAAAAGTCGTAAAAAATGGCGGAATCCGTGGGGATCCAAATGTCGGGAAAGATAAGGTCCCAGCCTTTGAGCTGTTCATCGGCGACCTTCAGAAAACTCTCGAACAGCGACGGCGCACCTTTGGCAAAGACCGTATCGTCCTCGATGACATGCAGGTGCATGTTCGAGGAAAAGTTAGCACGCAGAAGATTTACATGGCTCAGCCAGCAGCCGAGTTCGCCTGGAGAGAGCCTCGTGGTATGCTCATGAGCGATCGCTTTGCCATCGACCGCCTGGAAACGCCGATATCGATCTGCCCCGCCAATTTCGGTCAGGTGCCTCATCAGCGATTGGCGTCTATCCTCATTTCGGTCGAGGTTGATAAAAAAACCCTGATACATGCCAGGGATTTTAGTAGATCCAGCCGTGTTTGGCTACCCTTGATCGTGGGTGGTTTGTTTTCTTCGAAAACCATGACCGTATTTCTGAACCAAGGCAGGGTGCTTCCTGGGACACCAAGGTTCGGAGGACACCCCACTTAATTCTTGACTTTCTTGATAACCTCGCCTATGTTGACCAGCATGGCCAGCCTTCTGATGGCAGAGTGGTGTGCCGTCTGGCAGGTTAAAATCGTCGGCACGAAGGGACACGGTCGCCCGCTCGGCAGCGACACGTTCTTGCGCCATGTGGAAGGACTTGTGGGTCGTGTACTGCATCGGCTGAAGCCGGGACCGAAACGAAAGAAAAGATACGCATGACGACCTTTTCCTACCAAGTAATCAAAGAGATTCTCCAGAAAGCGCACGAGTATCACAGCGAAAACTGGGATTATTTGCGTTTCGGCCCAAACCCGGTTGCAAACACCCCAGGCCGGATCCTCTGGGATCCGGATCACTCCACGCAGGGTTTCATTGATATTATCAACAACTTGTCTCAATTTGAGTGGCTGCACGGCGCCCTGGAAGATGATTACTCCCGGGGTCTGCTGCTGAACCTCCTAGCGTATCGAGTGCTCGGCTACGGCCATGTCAAACTCCCCTTGAACACCGAACAATTCTGGCAGGAATACCGGACGATTGACTCCCGGTTCTTGCGTAAAGCAAACGTCGCCAAGTCGTCGATGGGTGACCTGAACCTCTATGCGCTGCCGCAAAACCAGGAACTGCGCCTGATCACTCATCCGCTGTATATCCTTATGCTCCTCATCGGCCAGTATTATTACCAGCGCAATGGTATCCGGATCCAGCCAGAACACGGGGACGTAGTGATCGACGGCGGCGGGTGCTGGGGCGATGCAGCCATCGAGTTTGCGTCGAGTGTCGGCGCGTCGGGGAAAGTCTTCTCCTTTGAGTTTGTGCCTGAAAATCTGCTCATCTTCCGTGAAAATCTGGCATCCTGTGTGCCCTGCTCCGAAGTAATCACGATTGTTGAAAATGCGCTGGGCAGTGAGAGCAACCTACGGATCCCCTACCACACGATGGGGCCGGCCAGCCATCTGAGCGGCCAGGAAACGGGCCGAACAGTGGAGTCTCGCTCCATCGATCATTTTGTTGCTGGCAATCACCTTGAGAGGGTCGATTTTATCAAGATGGATATTGAAGGCTCGGAACTGGCTGCGCTGCAAGGAGCGCAGGACACTTTGAAGCGCTTCAAGCCCAATCTTGCAATTTCGTTGTATCACCGGCCTCACGACTTGTTCCAGATCCCAGGCCTGATTCGACAGATTGAGGCCGGTTACCGATTTTATCTGGATCATTACACGATCCATCTGGAAGAAACGGTTCTCTATGCCCAGGCGCGATGAACTGCTCTGTGTTGGGGTAAGGAGTAGCCCGCTGACTCAGGCCGATACTAACTCCGCTCAATGAAAAGAGGGATATCTTCAGAGCATTTGCAGATTGCAAGGCCAGCCGCCTGATGGCTTGATTGAGCGTTTCATTACGGCGGGGACGATGTTCTGCGCTAGTGCCCCTTGAGCGACTTGAACGCTCAACCTACTGATTAAGAGTCAGTTGCTCTGCCAATTGAGCTAAAGGGGCTCAAACAAACCTGCCGGCGCCGGAAGCCAGTCTGAAACCGTCATCCTTTACCATTTTAACGGCATGCCGAAGTCTGGCAAGATCAGCAAAGCTAGTCTACGAAATTGCTCATCGTCGGTGAATGTCCTTTTGAGCATTTCTCCCGTATACTTCACTCAATGTCTTTAGGCGTGCGGCAAGTGATGGTGTCCCCCTCACCCCAACCCCTCTCCCCCGCAGCGGGGGAGAGGGGTTGGGGTGAGGGGGGTATATTATCATCCGCCGCCCGCCTTACGGCGGGTTGGAAGTTGTTGTCTCTTGGTCTGCAAGGATTTTGGGTATGGCCTCACCCGTTTACGAAATGCTCAGCGCCCCCAAGCAAGGAACACGCATCATCGTCGCGTCAGGTGGGTGGCGCATTCCCGATGATCCGATCGTCTGTCTGCTCCGTGGCGACGGCATCGGCAGGGACGTGGGGGCGGTCCCTGGCATAACAGCGTGTGCTGTCCGCGTCCTCGACGCGGCGGTGCAGAAGGCGTACAAGGGCAAGCGCCACATCCACTGGTTCGACATTTACGCAGGCGACGTGGCCCGGGAGATGTATTATCCCCAGGTCAAGGACGAACAGGTCGGCGGGTTGAGCGAAGAGGAACAGCGGCGGCTTTACCTGCCCGATGATACGCTCAAGGCCTTCGAGTTCTACAGTCTCGGTCTCAAGGGACCGTTGACCACTCCCATCGGCGGCGGGTTCCGCAGCATCAATGTTTACCTGCGCATCCGCTTCGACCTTTATGCTTGCGTCCGGCCGGTTCGCTACTACCGCGGCGTGGAAGCACCCAACAAGCGGGCCGACAAGGTACACATGGTGATCTTTCGTGAGAACACGGAAGACGTTTACTGCGGGATCGAGTTCAAGAGCAATAGCGACAAGGCCCGCCAGGTCATCAACCTGCTCAAGGAGTTGGGCTACAACGTTTTGCCCTCGTCGGGCATTGGCATCAAGCCGATCAGCCCGGAAGGAACCAAAAGGCTGGTGCGCATGGCCATTCAGTACGCCATCGACAAGAAATTGCCGAGTGTGACGCTCATGCACAAGGGCAACATCATGAAATTCACGGAAGGCGCGTTCAAGGACTGGGGCTACGAGATCGCCAAGCAGGAGTTCCGTGATCACATTATCACCGAACAGGAACTATGGGATGAGAAGGCCTCGGCTCTGCGCGGCGGGGCCAAGCCGGGCAAGGTTAGTGGACGAGTCATTATCAACGACCGCATCGCCGACAGCATGTTCCAGCAGATTCAGCTACGGCCCGACGAGTACAGCGTCGTCGCCACGCCAAACCTGAACGGCGACTATCTCTCGGACGCTGCTGCGGCAATGACGGGCGGCCTTGGCCTCGCTGCCGGGGCGAACATCGGCGACCGCGCCGCCATGTTCGAGGCCACGCACGGCACGGCCCCGAAGTACACAGGCAAGAACATGGCCAATCCCGGCGCCGTGTTGCTGTCCGGTGTGATGCTGCTGGAACACATGGGTTGGGGAGAGGCCGCCCAGCTTGTCAATCGCGGCCTGGAAGCTACCCTCGGCGAGAGTGAGGAGATAGCCAGTCGCGGCCCGGGCGGCAAGCTGTACGTCACTTACGACATCGCCCGGCAGTTCTCCGGCTACGGGGCTGAAGCGGGGGCGAGCAGTTCCGAGTTCGCCGACCGGATTATCCATCATCTCAAAGTGGTGAGTGGTGAGTGGTGAGTGGTGAGTGGTGTCTGTGGACCACTCACTTACTCACCACTCACCACTCACCACTCACCAACGCAAAACTCCGCTGGACAGAACCACTCAACTACGCTACATTCCCCGCCCTTTGTCTTTATCCCCGGCATCTCGCCGGAGCCAAACAACGAGGTGTTGCCATGAAGCTTGTCGCAGTGGTCCTGGCGCCGATCTGCCTTTTTCTGACCGGCTGTCCTCCGTGGAGCGAATTCACTCTGGAACAGGGAACGCCGGGCAGTGTCCAGAACAAGGGAATGTCCCTGGTACCGGTAAACCCCTTCGGAGATGTCACCAGCGGCCCCTCACACCTACCCCTCTCCCCCGTAGCGGGGGAGAGGGGTAGGTGTGAGGGGCCGCCGCCTGCCAAGGTGTCCTACACTCCCGCGGGTGATGAATTCTCGAACCAGGTGCTTGCCGTAAGCGCGAAGCTTTTCAAGGCCAATCCAGATATCGCCATCCGGCCGGCCTTTATCACGGTTGCGCTTCCCCACCCTGAGATATCCCACCAGGGCGCCAGCCAGGTGGTCATTTCGGACGGTCTGGTCCGGCAATGTGCATCGGACGGCGAGCTGGCCGCGGTTTTGAGTTTGGAGCTGGGTAAGATGCTGTCGGAATGGGAATCGGCAGATGGCCGATGGACTCATATGCCCGAAAAGCTGCCTCCCATCGAGGTGCGCATCGGCAATCAGACGAGCGATCTCTACGGCGGCGCCGGCATGATGCGGCAAGCGGAAATGGCCAAGTATGGCAAGGAGCAGCCTGCCCGTGGAGCCGCAGCGACCGACCCACAAGCCCTGGCGCGGGCGTGGCTCATGAAGGCAGGTTATGCCGCGAGAGATGTGGATGCAGCGATGTCCTTACTTCGATCCGCCGGGCAGCCCGCGGCGCCTAATTAAGGGTCTGTCCGGAAAGCCCCTCGCCCCCGCTTCGGGGGAGAGGGGTTGGGGTGAGGGGGCATAGATTCCAAAGAAAACCCCCTCACCCCCAACCCCTCTCCCCGGAGTACCGGGGCGAGGGGAGCCTTCCCGGACAGACTCTAAGAACGAAGAAGGAAGAAGGAAGAAGGAGCTGCATGATTAGTTGATTCTTCCGGCTGGTTCAGCGCGAAAAAGCTCTACAGGGCATTTATCAATGCTATAATAATACTGGTGGTCCGACTCACCTGAATTGACAGCATGGGCGAGCCGAGCAGCGTAAGCTCGGTGATGGGGGTCATCACCCGGCAGCTTACGCTGCTCGGCTCGCCTGCCAAATGCGGCTCGCACAAAAAGAAGGGGGATAGCAACCATGTTAAGGCATCATGTCAAGGGACTTGCGTTTCTGGCAATCGCGGCGGCTTTGCTACTGCTGCCTGCCGGTGTGGCGTATGCGGGGAAAGGCGGAAGCGGTGGGAAAGGGAGCGGAGGTGGATCACCTCCGGGAGGTACTCGTCCGAGTACCGTTCATCCGAGTACCGTTCATCCCAGCACCACCCATCATCATGGAGACTTTGATCATCGTCGCGGCGACGTTGATTTCTTCTTTGGCTTCGGCTTCGGCCCAGACTACTGGCCCTGGTACTACGGTGATTACCCCTACTACGCTCCCTACTACTTGTATGAACCTGATTACGTGGTTCCATCTGCCTCTGTTGCTCCGAGGCCGGTACTCGATCCAAACGTCGTGTACCTTGGCATCCGCGTTCCCGACGCCAATGCGGACGTGTGGATCAACGGCGTGAAGACGGCACAAAAAGGTACGATGCGACCGTTCGTGTCTCCCACGCTCAAGCCAGGCAAGGAGTACACCTATGAAATCAAGGCGCAATGGCAGGAAGGCGGCCAGATTTACAACGAAACACGCCAACTAACTGTTCGTCCGGGCGAGCAGTATGGGATTAATTTCACGGCATCTGCTCCCAGTCAGCCCAAGCAAACGCCGGAAAGCTCGTCCGATACGAAGTAGATCGCGGGACAGGTTTTGGCGGCGTGACAGCACGTTGCAGAGGGGGTGTTGGCAACGGTTTGGCGTGGTAAAAACCTGGATATTCGCAAACCCACCCTGGAAACCGGCCCCTTTTCGCCCAAGAATTCCCGAAATCGCCGGGTGGCACCTCAAAACGACGCAGAAACATTGGGGATTCTTGCATTTTCGTTGCCTCATATTGCCACAAAACGGGCCTGGTTCAATCCTGCTGTTTTCGGGGTAACACGATTGTGGCGGCAAGTTTTCAACTTGCCGGGTCTCACAGCCGGCAAGTTAGGAAACTTGCCGCCACAGTTGTTACCCGGTTTTGAACCATGCCACAAATCGAGGCTTTGCGGCGGGGGCATGCTAGACACATCTGCTTATTTATCAATGAGTTATAGATTGCTGGCTGT